>JBNKVS010000061.1:0-192232 GCA_050299315.1 Polyangiaceae bacterium | reverse complement strand
GAGGCCGCCGCGATGGATGGGCTCGCCGAGCCGCCGAACGAAGCCCTGCCCGCCCGCGAGGCACCGGGTGGCTTGGATCCCGAGGATCCTGGGCCCGAGGGTCCCGCGCCCGAGCCGGAGGAAGGGAGCGCCGCGGCGCTGAGCCGGCGAAGGGTGGCCCATCACAGCGAGAAATACTGCAACTTCACCGTGCCGTCGCCGTCGCCCAGAAGATCGATCAGCGTCGCGCATCGGTCATCGGTGGGGCCGAACTCCTCGAACTGCCAGTCGGAGCCGAAGGTGAAGCTGCCGGCTCCTTCGCTGCACACGTTGTGCCACACCACGGGGACGGGATACACGCCGGAGTCCATGGTGTTGAGCCGCATGTTGCGGACCCCCCACCAGGTGGCGTAGCCATCGCGCACCATCGCGCATCCGTCGTTCGGTACGATGTGGGCGTCGCCGTCGCTGCCGAGGTCCACCGCGGTTGCTTCCGTGCAAGAGCTGGGCTCGGCGCACAGGTTCGCTTGACAGTCGCCCGTTGCACAATCGCTGCCCGCCACGCAGGCTGCGCCCACCCCGCAGCTAGGACAGGTCGGGCCACCGCAATCCGTGTCCGTTTCGAGTCCGTTCGCCACCCCGTCGCTGCAGGTGGGCCCAGGGTCGCCACCCCCTGCGGACGAGCCGCCACTTCCGCCTTCACCGGCGCTGCCACCCCCGCCCGCGGCGCCCGCGCTACCGCCGCTCGAAGCTCCGCCCGCGCCCCCGTCGCCTCCCGCGCCCCCACTGCCCGCGCCCGCCGCCCCTGCGCTGGCGCCGTCCGAGTTCCCGCCCCACGACGCATCGAGCCCGCCTGCGTCCAGCGCTGCAGAGGCGTCGCCCCGGGAACCGGCGAAGCCTCCAGCGCGTCCGTCGGCGTCACGTGCTGCCGGCGAGTCACCTGCCGAGGCACCGCCAATGTTCGAGACCGTGAGCGTATTCCCTACCCCGCCCTCCGCGGATTCGTAGCCCACTCGCATACAGCCTGAGACAATCAGCGCCCCCGCCATGGCTCGCAGAAGCACTGCCCTTGGCAATGCATCGCGATACAAGATCCATCAACGTAGCACGCCCCCGCCAGAGCAGCCGCAACCGCTTGGAGACGCTTCGACAATTTCTACTGCCTTGTGTTGCTTTTGTGTTTCACGAACGTTTGGGTCTCGCGCCACTTCGCGGGCCGCAGCTCGCCGTTGTGGGACGTGGGCGCGCGACCGACCTTGACCGGATCGAAGCCAGCCGTGCACGGGAAGGTGCTCTGCAACGAGGGCGAGCGCTCGCGTGGCCGAGCGGGAGCGCGCCGCGGATTCGTTCCCCAGGAATCGAGCGGGCGCGAGCGCTCCGGGTCGCGAGACGTCGCCGCCCGCGTGCCGGGCCGCTCGGCGCTGGCTGCCGCACCCCGGCGGAGCTTGTCGGTTGGGGCGGGCCTGGGGCGCTGGGTGCCCGCCCGCGTTCGCGGCCGCACGAACCCGCAGCTCCCCGCCTCGGCGCTCGCCCGACGGGGGGCCTCGGCGGGATCGCCGCGCGCGCCCGGTCACGCCACGACGACGTGGGGCGATGGCCGCCACTCGGATCGGTTGCGGCCGGCCTTCACCTAGCGCGGCGGGGACCCCCGGCGGCGGGCACCAGGGCGCGGGAGGGTCGTGCGCGCACCTCGACGTTGCCGAAGATCGCCACGCCCGTCACTCGAAGCTCCGCTTGCCCGGAGGGGTCCGCGGCTGCGCGCTGCAGTTGCGCGAACGAGCCGAGGATCGGAGTTCCACGGCACCGCACGCAAACGTGCGTCGGCACCGTCAGCTCGACGTTGCCGAAGACCGACCTCACGTGGAGCTCGGTCACCCCAGGAGGAAGCTCGATATCCCGCAGGTCGAGCTCGACGTTGCCGAGAACGGAGAGCACCACCGGCCGGGCAGGAAGAGGGCCGACGGTGCGGCGCTCGACGCTGCCCAGGATTGCCACGGCGAGCCGCTCTCGGGGGGCGGACTCGGAGGGTCGCGCAGCGAGCCGCTCGGGGCTGGCAATCGCGAGTGCGGCCTCGCCCTCGGGAGCCAGATCTTCGAGCAAGGTGGCGAGCTCGTCGAGAGACGCCGCCGAGTGCGCCCGATCGACGCGAACCTCGAACTCCTCCATCGACAGCTCGTCGCGCGCGAAGCCCTCGGAGAGCCGCTCGAGCACGGCTTCCCGCCGCTCTCGAAGAGCCAAGCGTTGGGGGTGTCGATCGCCGTGCAAGAGAATGGGGGGCCAGCGGCCGAGAGGAGGAGCTTCTGGTCGGCAGGCCTCCGAAGCCGCCGGAGTATGATGGACTCGGGCGCCGGGGGCAAGGTGCCTCATCCGCTCGCCGACGCGAGGGGGAGCTCGCGCCTCCGCCCCCGAGCGCGTCGCTTCCTCGGCGGCAGGCACGAGCGAGAAAGGGATGGCGACGCCCCTCAGCGAAGGTACGCCCAGACGCGAGGCTCGAAGCCAGCGAGGCGGTGCGGCTCGAGCGCCGAGAGCTTCTGGCGGCTGCGCGTGCTCAGCTGGCCGCTGCCCGCTCCGACCTCGCCCGCTCCGAAGAATCGGTTGCGTCTCGCCCGAGGGCGCCCGTGCGGATCCGTCGCGTGATCGAAGCGGTCCTCGAAGCGTTTCATCGCGGACAGGGAGCTGCGTCGGGCGATCGAGGTGATCTCGTCGGGGCCCACGCAGACGTGAAGGAACCTGGCGATCTCGGCGAGCTGGGCCTCCGGATCCTGGCGCAGGGCCTCGTAGCGCACGAGCAGCAGGGGATTGCGCCCAGAGCGAGACCAGGCCGCCACGTGGTCGCTCCAGCGGCGGTATTGCACGCGCCCGGCCACGAAGCGATCCACGAACGCGTCGAGGTCCCCTCGATAGCCGAGGTGCGATCGGTACAGCTTCCAATAGGAGAGCACCACGTCCTCCACCTGGCGTACGGCGTAGAGGACCCGCCCGCGGCGCGGGAGCCAAGCCGGGTGCAAGTGGGTCTTCATCACACGGGGCCCCGGCAGAGCATCGAGGTCCTCGGCCGTTCGGTAGCCTCGCGCCAGCGAGCGCTCGTACCACGGCACCGCTTCGCCCAGGTGGGCGAAGGGAGGCGGCGCATCGGCTTTGGCGGCCGCCGCTTCGGGGTGAAACAGCAGCCACGTCGCGTAGGAAAGCCAGGTCGTGCCCGAACGGGGATAGGAGGCGACGAAGACGTCGTCGTCGCGCGCTGCGAGCCTGCGGCGCTGCAAAAGGAAACGCCCGGTCCGCGGCAGGTCCCCGAGAAAATCGAAGGCGCTCATTGACCCGGGCTGCTCTCCTCGCCCCGGGTGAAGTGAAACCAGGTTGCGTCGTCCATGCGAAACTCCGCGTGCCACCCCACCTGCAAGTTGGGGCTCGACCAGTAGAACAGCCAGCGGGCGTCGGCGGGAGCGAGGTTCGTGCACCCGTGGCTGCGGACGTTGCCGAACTCGTGATGCCAGTAGGCGCCGTGCACCGCGTACCCACCCTTGTAGTACATGGTCCAGGGGATGTCCTCGATGTGGTAGCGCCCCACGTCCTCGTCCGGACCGATCATGGTCTTGGTGAGGTACTTTCGGGTGATCCGCCAGGTGCCCTCGGGAGTCTGGTGATCTTCGCCCTTGCCCGATGAAAATAGGGTGGTGTAGACGGGGCGCCGCCCCTCGTAGGCGACCATGGCCTGCTGGTCGAGGTCGAAATGCACCCAGCGTTCGTCCTCGAAGCTGGATCTGGGCAAGCCGCGCGCCGCGGCCACGCGCACCGCGTCTCGCGCGACGCGCCACCCCTGGTCGCTGTAGACGTACCCCTCGCGCTCCCGAGCCACGTGGAAGCGGGCGTGGCGGGGCAGCGCGCCGCAGGCGCTCCAGACACTGCTCTGTTCGCACTGCACGCTGGCCCCCTCTTCGAGATGCGTGAAGGCCAGGGGCAGGCTCTGCGGCCCCTCCAGCGCCTCCCCGAAGAAGCTCGGCATCTCTCGGTCCTCGAAGTGGCCGTCTTCCACGAAGGCCCCCGCGAGAGTTCGCCAGTAGGGGCGGCCATCGGCCGCGGTGATCCGCTCGTCCAGGGCCAGCCAGTAGGCCCCGTCGGCGCGCTCCTCGACCAGATCCTTCGGCGGGTCTTGTGCGCCCTGCTCGGGCAACTCGCGCAACAGGGGCAGGCCCGGTGTGCCGACCTTTGCGTAGCGATGCGGCAGCGGTCGATCGAGGCTCGGCGTACCGCGCAGAGGTCGCTGCATGGGCTCGTCGAGGGGCACGATCTGCACGCCCGTGGCGTCGCACACTCGCCCACCGCCGCTCAGGTCGAAGAAGTGCCCGACGTCGCGGCCGTAGCGGCAGGTGACGCTCGACCGGCTCCCGGGCAAAGCCACACCCTTGCGCACCCGGCCGATGACGCGACCTCGGTGATCCTCGTCGTAGACCGGCCGCAGGTGGTGTTCGAACAGGGCTCCCCATTTGCCTCGCAAGGGGGGCTCCAGCGGCCCCGCGGGGAAGGCAGGCCGCCAGCTTGCCAGGGTGGGGGGCAACGCCTCGGTCCAAGGCGCGGGCCGCAGCGCTCCCGCCCGTCGGACGAGAGCCCCCGAACGGGCAGGTTCGGCGCCCGATTCCCGATCGGTGCGCGGGAGCTCGGTGTCTATCGGCTCCGTATCCGGCCCTGGCTCGACCCGGGGTGCGCCGATGTGTGTCGCCATCGCAGAGGCGAAACAACCGAACGCCACCGCGCCCGCGGAGAGGCCCAGAAGTGAAATCGACCCGCGCACAACCATGAGAACTGTTATTGCCGCCCGATGCTTCGTGTTCAAACTATCGGCGCCCCCTTTTGTAGGCCAGCCGGCGGACCCATCTCATATCGACACGGCAGGAAGCGCGACGCGGCGGATTCGTCGGTCATTTCCGCGGTGTAGAAAATTGGCGCGCACTTGCTACGATGCAGGATCGATGGAGGCCCTCGATCGTTTGGCTCCGCAGCTCATCCAGGAGCCGCTCGTGGTGAAGGGTCCCAGCGCCGAGGGGGTCCGTGAGCTCGCTCATCGTCCGGGGGCGATCATGGTGGGTTTGGGGCTGCGGGCCCGACGAGGCATGACGCGAGGGATCCCGTTCGATGTCATCGGACTGCTACTGACTGCGCGGCGGGTGCGCAGCGGCTGGCCCAGCATTCCGTTGGTGGTGGTGCTCGGCGACGCGCAGGCCCTGCAAAGCGGGGCGTGTCCCCGCCAGGTCGAGGCCTGGGTGGCCGAGTGGCTCGACGTGTTGCGCCGGCTCACGGTCGCGATGGACCTCGGCCCGATTCAGGTCGTTCGCTCCCACGAGCTGGCCGCTTCCCCGGAGTACGGCGCCGCGCTGGCCGAGGCTCGAGCCCTGCTGCCCGCCGACGGCAGCGGCTACTGCGCACTGCAGGCCGCCGATGCCCTGGCCCTGACGCGTCGGTACGGGGCGCTGATCAAGGTCGGCTGGGCGCTGTCTCGGCGGATCGCCTGGCAGAACTTCGACGAGACGGGCTTCGACGTGCCGCTGCTGTGTCACGCCCGCTCCCGAATTGGCTTCATCTACTCGCGGCCCGGGCGGGCCTTCTCTGACGAGCGGCCGCGGGTCGTGCCCTACGTCGCCTGTTCCCGAGAGGATCGTCTACTTCTCGAGGCCACCGAGATGGCCGGCGAGAAGCTGGAGCACGCTCGGCGCCGGGTGAGCCGGCAGGCTTACCGGGGTGCCGTTCGGCACCTGAAGAACATCACGCGCTCCTGGTCCGAAAACGTACACCGCCTCGACGGCGATCTCGCCGCGCGGCTATCCCAAATCCAACGTGCCGTGTTCGAGCCAGCCGGGAGCCCCCGCCGCTCGCTCCACGGCGTCGGGCGGCGCCCTGTGGCGGCCGCTCGATTGAACATCGATTCATGCACGTGATGGGCGCCGGACTCGGCTCGCCGGGGCTGCGCCGGCTTTTCGTGCCGCTTCCTCTCGTGTGCGGCTGCCTCACGAGCCCCACGATCGAGTCCGCCACGCCGCCCGCCGAGCATACCGCCTCCCCGTCTGCCCCCGTGGCGACGTCGCACCGGCCTCCTCGACCCGAGCCGGCTGCGGTCGACGCCCCGGCGGAGCCGGCCGAATTGCCCTCGGAGCTGCGAGCCCTGCTGGCGATGGGCCCCGAGGCATCGACTTCGCTGGGGACGCCGGTGGAGGGAAGGCTCGACCACGGCGTTCCCCTACCGCTCGCGGGGCCTGGTTTCCGATTCAACCCCGCCAAAGACCCCGCGCATCGATACGGCAGTGTCGAGATGGTGCAGGGCATCGTGCGGGCCGCCGCGCAGGTCCAGGAGCGCCACCCGGGTGGCGAGCTCGTGGTGGGTGACCTTTCGCAACGTGCCGGCGGTGACATCGTCGGGCACGTGTCGCACCGCAGCGGTCGCGACGTCGACCTTCTCTTCTACCTGCTCGACGCGAAAGAAGAACCGTTCCCCGCCAAGGCGATTCCGATCGAGCCCGACGGCACCGGCGTCGACTACCAGGACCTCTCCGATGCGGCGGACGACATCCCGGTGCACATCGATCTGCCCCGCACCTGGACTTTGTTCGAGGCCCTGCTCACCGACCCCCACAACGCAATCGGGCGGATCTTCGTGGTGGAGCACGTGCGTGCAATGTTGCTCGAGCACGCCAGGTCGTCCGGCGCGCCGGCGCTCGCCATCTCCCGATTTTCCGACCTCGCGTGCCAACCGGGCTTTCCTCACGACGACCACGCTCACTTGAGGTGGTTCTGCGCCGTCGACGACATTGCCGCGGGCTGCGAAGATACCCCGCCGATCTACCCCTGGCACCGCGAGTCGTTGGCGAAAGCCGGAGTTGTCGTCCGGATTGCGGGAAAACCCCAGAAGCCCCCTCCGCCCGTGACGAGCCACGCCCGAGCCGAAGCTCGAGCCAGGAAAGTCTCCGGCTCTTTCGATCCTGCCGTTACGCAGTTCTTGCAGCGCCGAAAACGCTGGATCGAGCGGCCCCACCCGGGGCGGCCCTATTGTCCGTAGCTCGACTCGGCGCCGCCGGCTGGCGCCGCAGTCGATCAGTCTGGTCCCTCGGGAGGAAGCGTCACTCGAAACGCTCGATGCCATCGTCCTGCACGAGGTGACGCACGCTCTCCGCGAGGGTTTCTTCAGACGCGGAGCGGCGAGTACTCCGCTTCGGCCTCGACCGTGAGCTTGCCTAGCCCGGATTTCTCACGACCTTGTCCCGAGGGGGCGGCTGCTCGCGTCTTTTCGCGCGGCTGCGCCCCGGTCGTGCTCGACAGACCGCAAGTCTGCCTGCGCGCGCCCGGGGCGCAGCCGCGCAAAAATCCACTTCGCATCCACCCCCTCGGTCCCGCGGTCGTGAGAAATCCGGGCTAGCGGGCTTCGGCCCGTCCCCGCGCACGGCTCAGCCATCGAAGTGAGGCCGCCGCTCGGGGACCTGGCAGTCTCGGAGGACCGGCTCGGAGCGTATCTCCCGTACGGACTCGCGCTCGTCCACGGGGAAAGCGAGACCCACGCTCGCGAGCTGGCGTTCGCCCGGCGCCCCGATCCGTGGACGATTCTTGCGGGGCCGTTGGCGGCGGGCGGGCGCGTGTGTCGTTCGGCGCGGAGCAGGCCGCGTGAGCGATCGAGGAGCTGGTGGGCGCATCCCCCGACCGATTCTCGATGTCGCTCGGCTCCCAAGGGCCTGGTCCTCACGCTTGGCGAACGGCGGCGAAGCCGTGGCTTCGCGGGCCGCGCAGAAGGTCGAGCACGTGTCGCGAGGCATCTCGGCGCCGCCGACGGGCGCCGCCCTTCGGCGCCCAGCGAGTCCCGCGTCGCGGTCGTGAGCGCAGTCGTGCACGGGGACGACGGCGCCCTCGTTCGGCCATCGACGAGAAACCTCATGGGTTCACGCCCAGTTGGCCAGCTGGCCGAGTGGAGGGTTCGAGCGCTGCGTTGATCCGAGACCGGGAAGCGCGGCGGCTTGCGCGCCGGGGAGCGCCCGCCTTTCCTCGCCCACGAACCGCTCTCGCCGTTCTCTGGGCGGCCGCGCGGGCAGCGGGGTTCGGGAGCGCGGCTGCACGCTCGAGGTGGCGTCGGGCTCGCCGCGAGGCTCGGCCCGGCCCGGGTCCGCCTCGCGGTCGGCGGATTCACTGGTGCCGCCCGTAGCCACTTGCGTGCGGCCCCCGCGAAACGATTCCGCGGCGCCAAGCCGCACGGCGTCGAAGGAGTTGGCCGAGCCGGAAGGCTGGGCTCGCCGTCGCGACCGAGCGCCGAGCACGCCGCGACGGGTCGATCGCGGCGTGCGTGAACACGATCGCGCTCGAGCCTCCCCCGGGTGGGCCGGAATCGAAGAAAAGACGTCGGTCCAGGTTCCGCGGCGAGTCCCCTCGCCGTTCCGCCTGCTCGAAGCCGCGAGAGCCCTCGGCGCAGAGCGCCCGCTGACGCAAGCCCGTAGCCCCACGAGCCGTCGTGCGACGCGCCCCGTCGGCGGTGCCCGAGGGGCTGGGGCGCCCGAGCGAGAGGCCGTGCCGAGTCCTTCAGGCGGCGCGTGCGGACGCAGGCATCCAGCCGGCGCGTGCGCCGCTATCGGCTCAGCGAGCACGGGCTTGGTCGACGTGGAGTTGCACTCGCTTGTCGGATCCGACACGGCAGCCCTTGGTCGCCGTCGACTGGCTCGTCCACCCTGCCGAAGGGTGCATCCAGGGTCGTCGCGACGCTTGCACTGCCTCGAAGAGAGAATTCAGCCGGGCACATCCGTTGCCGGGAGCGCGGGACGGACGCGATCTCGGTCGCGGCGGCCGTCGATGGGCGACGGATCGGGCTCCGCCAGCTGCCTGTCGAGGCCGTTCGGTTTCGGCGAGCCGCGACATCGTGTGTGGTGGTCGTGCGGAGCGCGGAATCCGTGCTACGAACCTCGCCATGGAAGAGCCGGAGCTTGACGAGCATGTGCGGGAGAATCGCCGTCATTGGGATTCCTTGGCCGAGCGTTCTGCGGAGTTCGGTGAGGCCCAGTGGCGCGCGGAGCCTGCCTGGGGTTGTTGGATGGCGCCGGAGCAATCTCTCGAGCTTCTGCCCGCCGACATGTCGGGGCTCGACGCCGTCGAGCTCGGGTGCGGAACGGCCTATTGCTCGGCGTGGATGGCGCGGCGTGGAGCCCGCGTGGTGGGGATCGACAACTCCGAGCGCCAGCTGGCGACGGCGCGGAGGCTGGCGGCCGAGCACGCCGTCCCTCTGACGTTGATTCACGGCAACGCGGAGTGCGTTCCGTATCCGGACGCCTCCTTCGACTTCGCTCTCTCGGAATACGGGGCCGCCGTCTGGTGCGATCCGCGGCGCTGGATACCGGAGGCGTACCGCTTGCTGCGCCCCGGTGGAACACTCGTGTTCATGGGCAACACCCTGTGGGTGTCGGTTTGCACGCCGCTTTCCGGGGAGCCCGCCGAGCCTCGGCTGCACCGCAGCTATTTCGATCTGCAGCGCATCGACTGGCGGCAAGCCGAGGTCGAGCCCGGGGGAATCGAGTTCAACCTCTCGACCTCGGGGTGGTTCCGCCTCTTGCGGGACACGGGCTTCCAGGTCGTGGATTATCAGGAGCTGCGCGCCCCAGCCGACGCGGCCGACCGCTTTGGTACTCCGGGGGGATGGGCGCACCAGTGGCCGGCCGAGCACGTCTGGAAGGCGCGCAAGGGCTGAGCCGCTGGGCGTGAGCGGCCCATGCGAGCTGCCGTCGATTCATGCAGAAGCGTCGCTCGCCTGCGGGGTTGGCGTATACGGGCGCGCAGCGCCGCGTTGCCGAGCCAGCACTGGCTCGGAGAGTAGCTCCTCTCAGCGCCCGGACCGCGCGACCTCCGCGCGGGACCCGAGCGTCAGCTCTGCCACTCGGAAGGCCCCGAAAACGAGAATGAGGGCCGCCTCTCGCAAAAATGGCCCGCGCGGTGGGAGCCTGCGAGTCACCAGCAGCAGCTGCAGGGCGTGGGCGGCAACGACCAGCGGGCCCGTCATCGCGAGCAGGCCTTCGAAATCCGAGCCGCTGGGCCACAGAGCGACCTTCCAAAGCCACGCCCAATAGACGAACACCACGGCCTTCCCGAACCAGAGCAAGCGGCGCGCGGCACTCGACATAGCCCTGCCTTGCCCTTGCATGGCTCGAAGGTCAAGTCGAGACGCTTCCGCTCCGCCCATCTGCCGCTCGCGCGCGCGGCGCCTCGCTCACACCGCGACGAAGGGGCGCCCGTCGTCTGCGCAGATCAGCTGTACGACGTGGCGCCCGCTCAGGACGGTGGTGGGCACCCCGCCACCTGGCTCGACCCATTGACCTGCCATGTACATCCCGCGCAGCCCGGACAGCGTTTTCTCGACGCGAGCGAACAGTGATGCGTCCTTCGGCATCCAGCCTTCGAAGGCTCCGCGCCAGGAGCGCGTCGAGCGCCAATAGGTGAGCGGCGTCGCCACGTCGCAGAGCCGCACTTGGTCTGCGAAACCGGCAAAGCAGCTGGAGAGCACGCCCGTGAGGCGCTCGACCAGCCGGTCTTTTTCGAGTTGGTACTGCGTGCCGCGCGTGGCCCACCAATCGTAATCCGTCGGCAACATGGCTTGCAGCACGGTGTGCCCTGGCGGAGCGTACGACGGGTCGTCGTTGCAGATGCGCAGGTACAGCGAATCCACTCTCCGGCCGCCCGTGTCCAAAGGCTCGATCCCGTCGAGAGTGAGCAGGCCCGGCTGGCCCTCGTAGCTCGCATTCAGCCCAAAGCTCAAAAGGACGATCGGTCCGATGAGCTCCCAGGTTTCGAGTCGCTTGCGAGTTGGCCCTGCGTCGTGGCCGCCTCCGAGTAGACGCAGCACGGTCTCCGGAACGCTCGACGTGGACACCACGACGTCGGCCGCAATCTCACTGCCATCGCTGAGCCGCACCCCGGTGACGTGGCCTCCCTCGACCAGCACCTCGTCCACCGTCGAATGCAGCAGAGCTTGCCCGCCCGAGGCACGATAGCTCGCCTCGAGCGCTTCGCGGAACGCGGCGGTACCCCCGACCGGCCGCGACAGCCAGCCCCGCTCGAGGTAGCCGAGCACCATCAGCAAGAACAACGCCGGCGCCGCCTCCGGCAACAGGTGTGTGAAGACCCGGCGCAAGACGGGACTCTCGAGCTTGGCGTCGGTCCACGACTGCAGGGAGCCCCGGAAGTGCGCCAGCGTCGCGAACGACCCGCGCGCCTCCCAGATTTCTTTGAGGGATTCGCGCCAGCTGGCAAGCTGGGGAGGCCGCATGGAAGGCTCGAAATCGGCGATCTGCCGTGCCCCGTCGCGCATTTTCTCCAGCTCCGCGAAATCCTCGGGAGAGATGTCGCTCAGTCGTCTGACGAGAGCGTCGAGATCCGGCGTGACCGAAAGCTCCAGGCCGCTGCGCACGTCGCGGTAGACCATCCACGTATCGAGGCTCCGGACCGCTACTCTCGGGAAGATGCCGAGCTCCCGATAGACTGCGTCGAACGGCCCCCCCGTGAGCCAATGAATGCAGCCATCGATGGTGTATGGCCCCCGCTGCCAGGCGGTGCAGACGCCGCCGAGAGCCAGATTGTGCTCCACGATGGTGACTCGGTACCCCGATCGCTGGGCATAGCAGCCGGCGGAGAGGCCCGTCAGGCCACCTCCGACGATCAACAGGTGACGCTTGCGGGTGTCGCTGCGGACGGTCATGCCGCTTGGCGTGCAATTGGCGTGCCCGAACCGTCGACGCTCGTTCGAGCCGTAGCCATGGGTGCTCTCGAGACGAAGCCCCGACAGTTTCGCGCCAGGGGCCCCTGGGACGCGCAAACGCTTCGGAGCGGCCCGCCGACGACTGACCGAAGGTGCCAAGGCGGGGAATGCGGTGAGTGCCTTCGTCCCCTCGTCCCGGCGAGGTAGCCGCCCAGCGTCGGCTCAGCCGGTTTGGATCGACGATCCGCTGGGCATGCGCACGGTGAGCATGCCGATCTCGTCGTGTAGTGCCGCTAGCGCGTCGGCCTTCGGGCTGTCCATCAAAGCGCTGAACGAGGTCTCGAAGACCACCAGCATCATCGGCTTGCTCGACCAGATTTGAGCGTAGCGCTGCACGCGCGCGATCGCCGCATCCGCCTCGGCGCCGCGGAAGCCGCGCTGGATGGCGATGGCGATCACGCCGTCGACGACGAGGTCGATGACGCCGTCCTTCCGCGCTCGACCCAGCCAACGCTCACGCTCGATCCTGCTGGTGGGTAGGCTGCGCTGCAGGTGCCGCTGTAGCGCGGCTGTGTACGTGGCCCGGTCGGGCCAGCGTCGCTCGGGCCAGTGCGAGAGCGCGAGGACGGTCCGGTGCAATGCGGTCGTGCCACCCGTGAAGCGCTCGCCGAGTGGCTCCGAGAGGTCGACGATCGGAAAGAGCTCCGCGGCCGCCTCCAGCGAGTCGCCGGATTCCGCGAGAGAGAAGGACGGCCTAGGCGCGAGCCGCGCGGCACGGGCGGCGACGGCGACGGCGACGGCGAGTAGCCCGCCGCCCACCGTGGGGAGCGCCGTCAGCCAGTGGAAGCCGAGCGCCAGCCGTGCTGCAGAAAGGATGGCGGACCAGACGAGCGTGCCGAGCGCGACGCCGCCGAGCGCGTGAGCGGACACGGCGAGCTTCAGGTGGGGGGGGGACTGCGCGAATCGATCGAAGCTGTCGCGCAGCAGGGAGAGCTCGGCAGCCAGCCGGGGGACGATCAGCGGCAGGCCGCGGGGCTCCTCGTCACCGATGAGCTCACGGCCGCGTGCCCCGCCGAGCCCCAGCAAGCCGAGCAGTACCGCGAGGAGGTTGAAGGTGCCCAACGTCGAGTGGCCACCACTCGCCAGGTAGTCGAGCGCTGGAGCCCCGAATCCGACCATCCCCGCAAGCGCGAGCAGAGCCCAGCGCGCTCGCCCGTGCAGCGCTTCGTCGAGCTGGGTGGCGAGGCGAACGAGCGCTGGGGTCAGGGGGCTCGCACCGGCTCGCGCCACCGCGCGCGGCTCGCTGCGCGAGGGCACGGAAGCCGCCCCCGGCATCCGGCGAGTGGGAGTGCCGTCGCCTGGCGCCGCGCCGGCCGCGGGCGCAGCCTGGCCGCGTGCGGACATCCCGTGGCTGCTCGGGGTAGGCAGGGCGGCGATCGATTCGTCGGCGTCGACCAGATCGGAGGGGTCCAGCAGCAGGTGCGTGCGAGCTTCGGCGGCGTCGCCCGCAGTGGCGGCGGCGTCGCCCGTCTGCGTGGGCTTCGCCCCCGTGCTTCGTCGACGAGCCTGGCGCGCTTCACCCGCTGCCCGGTCCTCGTCGTCGAGGCACGGCACGTCGAGCAGCAGATGCGTGCGCTCTTCCTCCATGGCGCGGTCGGGGGCGCACGCCGGCGGCTCGGATCCGGGCGACCGTTCGTCGTCCATCGGCACGTCGAGCAGCAGATGCGTCCGAGCGTCGTTCTCGTCCTCGCCTTGGCGCGGCCGCGGCGGCGGCGCGGACGACGGGGTAGGTCTCGTGGCGCCATGGGCCGCGACGGTGACCGGCAGGGGGGGCTCCAAGCTGCCGAACGCCGAGCCACGGTCCTCGTGCCGGCACACTGGACACGCGACAGTGCGCTTGCCCACCTCCCCCGGCAAAGTCACCAGACGCCCACACTGGGGGCACTGACCCAACACCGAGCTCTCTACCGTCGCGGGCATGGCTTACGAGTGATGGACGGCGGGCTCGTCGGCTGCCCACAGCCCACGGCGCAAAGCTCTGGTCGTGGCGAGCGGCGAGGCCGCTCCGTGCTACATTTTTCGCGCGCCGTGGTCCCGGGTGGGTGCGACCGCCCCCCTCCCGCGCGGGCCGCTTCTTGGGCCGCGTCGCCTCGCCCGCGGCTGCCATCGCGCTGCCCGCTTTTCTGCCTGTCTTCGAGCCCGACTCCCCGCGCATGACCGATCCGGCGAATACCGAGGACAAGCTCATCGGGCAGACGCTGAACGGTCGCTATCGGGTGGTCTCGCGGATCGGTGAGGGGGGAATGTCGGCCGTCTACCGCGCCGATCACCTGCTGCTCGGCAGGCCCGTGGCTCTCAAGGTGCTCAACGCCGAGATGGCCGGGCACCGCGAGGCGATGCTGCGCTTCGAGCGCGAGGCGCTCGTGTCCGGAAAGATCCAGCACCCCAACGTCGTCAGCGCCAGCGACTCGGGGCGCCTCGCCGATGGCTCGCTCTACCTCGTGCTCGAGCTCGTCGAGGGGCGCAGCCTGCGCGATCTGTCGAAGAGTGAGGGCAAGCTGCCGGCTCCGCGGGCGCTGGCCATCGCGGCGCAAATTGCCGATGCCCTCGATGCTGCCCACGGTGCGGGGGTCGTGCATCGAGATCTGAAACCGAGCAACGTCATGTTGCTCACTCGCGAGGGGACGAGCGAGTTCGTGAAAGTCCTCGATTTCGGCCTCGCCCGACAGCAGGGGGCCACGGTGTCGGGCGAAGCGCTCACCCGTGCCGGCCGGATCTTCGGCACGCCCCAATACATGGCTCCGGAGCAGGCGCGCGGCGACCAAGTCGACGAGCGTGCCGACCTGTACGCCCTGGGCGTGATCCTTTACGAGCTGTGCGCGGGCCGCCCTCCCTTCGATGCCTCGGACCTCTTGGTCCTGCTCATGCAGCACATTCGAGAGTCGCCCCCCGCCCTACCGGACCATGTCCCCGAGCCGGTCGCTCGCTTCATTCTCGCGTTGCTGCAGAAGGATCCCGGGCGCCGCCCAAAGAGCGCTCGGCGCGTGAGCAAAGCCCTGCGCAAGCTCGCCGTGCCGGCGACCCCAGCGAACACGCTCACGGGTCGGCTCGCTCGCGGGGGCGCGCGCCGACTGCTCGCTGCGGGGGTGTGCCTCGCCGCTCTGACCACCGCGGGCCTCTTGTGGCTCGCGGGGTCTGAAGGCCCGACGCTCGGTGTCGTTTCCGAGCCGCCGGTCCGACCCGCCCCCGATGCAAGCGCAGCGCTCACCCGTGCGAAGCAGCTCCTCGTCGCCGGGGACAGCGGCGGAGCGCTCGATGAGCTCGAGCAAGCCCTCGATATCCAGCCGAACCTGGGGCGCGATGCCGGCCTGCTCGCCGCCGTGCGCAAGGCCGTCGACGATCCCGTCACCCGGGACCGCGCCATCGAGCTCAGCGCCAGGCGGCTGGGCGCAGCCGGCGTCGACCTGCTCTACGACGTTTGGGCGTGCACCAGCCGCAAGACGCCGGCCACCCGCGCGGCACGCAAGTGGCTGGACGAGCCCGAAACCCGTACGCGGGCTCATCCCGCCGCGGTCCTCGCCCTGGAGATCCGAGCGGCGCGCACCTGCGGCGCGGTGCGCGACCTCTTGCCGCGCCTCACGGAGCAGGGCGACGAGCGCTCCCTGTCGCCGCTTCGCCGCTACCGCACCACCAGGGGCTGCGGCTTTCTCGGCTTGGGAGATTGCTACAAATGCCTGCGTCGCGGCGACGCGCTCGAGAAGGCCATCGCCGCCGTTGCCAGGCGGCCGGCGCCCTCGTTCGAGCTGGGGCGGCCCGACCAGCACGCGGCGGGGCAACACGCCGGGCGGCGCGACGCCCCGCCGATCGAGCAGCACGCCGACTAGCCCCCCGGGCAAACCGCGCGGCGAATTGCTGGCTGCGCTCTCGGGGCCGAGTCTCGGTGGGGGCCCGAGCGAACCCGCCTGGCGGCTCGCCGAGCTTTCCGGGTCAGGGGATAGGGCAACCGCGCTTGGGCGACTGCTGTCGCAAGCCGCCTCCGACGCATTGCAACATGATCCGCCGGGCTGGCCGCGAAGCCATTCCGCTGGCGCGGGTTCGCCTCGTCGCATCGCGGCGTCGACACGGAGCCCACCATTTGTTACGGCCAGATAGCCATGATTTCGCTCGGCTACAGCAAGATCTTCACTTACACGATGGCCGCCGGCATGGCGTATTCCGCGTGGTTCCTCGTGCAGTCGCCGCCCAGTGCACTCGCCGCGTGCTCGACGGTCGTGTTCACCCTAGTGGTGACCGATCTCATCAGCGGCCTACTGCACGTGGTGCTCGACAACCCGCGCTCGCTCGCGCTCCGGCCGATCGCTGGCCTCGCCGAGGGCTTTCAGCGGCACCACAAGAACCCAGCCAAGATCTACGAGATGCCGCTCTACCAGCACCTGTACGTCATGCACATGCCGCTCACGATTACGTTTCTGGTCGTCGCGCCCCTGCAAAACCCGGGGATGCACGTGGCTTTTCTGAGCATGGTGGCGGGGCTGCACTTGATGCAGATGGCCCACCTGTGGGCGCACCTGCCTCCGCAGAACGTGCCGCGGCTTGCGCGGGCGCTGCAGCGCGCCGGAATCTTGCTCGCGAAGCCCGAGCACGATTCACACCACAGGGATCCGTACGATCGAAATTTCTGCATCATGACCGGGCTCTTCAATCGCCCGCTCAACCGAGCCGTGCGCCTGGCGGGGCCGACCACGCACTGGTGGCTCGCGGGCTTCCTGCTCGTCGCGCTTTCCCCCCTGGCCGCCGCCTTCCTGCTCACGGGAGTGTGACACCGTCGCCGCCCGTCAGGGCGCCGCCGCCCGGCGCTGGTGACGACGGGCGCTAGCGGATGGGGCAACTTGCGGCCCGCTTCGGCGGCTGCGCGCGTCGCCTTTCGACGGCCGAGCAACCGGGGATCAGAGCTCAGGCGACGACGTGCGGGGAGCGTGGCGGGGCGCCCTCAGCGGGCCGGTGGTGCCTGGCAGCTGCGAGCCCCGGAGGCGAGCAGCAGGCAGGCTTGGCCAACGGCGCACTCGGAGTCGCGCTCACAGGCGTCGTTCGACTCCTGGCAGGCTGCCACCGTGTCGGCTCCCCGTTGGGACGCGACGCAGCCGGCCTCGCCGGGGCAATCCACGTTCGTCCTGCAAGAGGCTTCGATGCACAGGTTGTCGAACGCACCGACGCAGAAACAGACCTGATTGTCGGCACAGTCGGAGTCCTGAAGGCAGCGGTATACGCAGCGCGCATTCAGGCAGTAGCCGGTGGGAAGGTCGGAGCAATCGTTGTCGACCACACAGGTGCCGGCCGCAGCGGCGCCGGGGCTCATCGTGGTGCTCCTTTGCGGCAGGGGCCCAGGGCAAGCCCCGGCGCTCGGGCGGTGGAAGACTTCTCCGTCACAAATTTCCCAGCCCCCTCCGACGGCGACGGACGTCTCGCAGTCCGGCGAAGTGGCCGTCGAGCCTTGCGAGCCGTCGCCGGGGCCATCGCCGTTGGAATCGCCGCCTCCGCAGCCCACGACGAGTAGCAGGACGAGGCTCTCGCGCACGCGGCGGCGAAGCCGTGCACCAGTAGCTCGAGAGCGCTCCGCGCGATGGCACCGCTCGGCAACTGGCGCTCCGGGTCGGTGCCGCTGAATTTCTTGCTGACCTCGAGCCGCGTTCGAGGGCTCCTCCTTTTGGCGCGTCGCCATTGCACAGCCGTAGGCCGGCGCCTCTTCGGCGTGGCCACGGGGCTCGAAGCGGGCGTTGGACATCGCGGCACAGCATAGCAAAAAGCCGCGCGCGAGCCAGTGCGCCCGTCCTCGCGGCTCGAGCCGTCGGCTCCCATGGCAGGGTTTCTTCGACCGCCGCGGCGCGGCGCAAAGTCAGCCCGGAAAAGGGGCGCTTCCGACCCAGCCGCGCGCCGGCTCGGCAGGGAGGGCCTTCCGCGCCCGAGCCGGGGTGCGCCGTCGCAGTCCTGGCGGGGCGCCAAAGCGCCCCTTGGTCGTACAGCGATGTTTTCGCCCGACGAACCCACGACCAACGCGCGGCCCGCACGCGGACGCGCAGTTGAGCTCTCGGGGCCCTCGGATGTGCGAGGCGCCAGAGCCAGCGAGGTGTGAAGCCCTCCATGGTGGCAGGATGTTGCAGAGGCCGTGGAGGGCTCCTGGCGCCCACGACTTCCTCCTTGCGGCTCGACGTTGGCGGGCGCGCAGGACTCGGGCCCTCGACCCCACCCGGTGGCTCAACCCGCCCGACCAGCACAATCGCCGGCACGGTTGCGCTGATTTTCCGCGCGACTCCCAGCGCTACCAGATGACGTGGAGGCTCTGGGGTGCGGGGACGTCACGCATCCTGTCGTGGAGCGACCCCGAACGCTACGGCGTGACGACCCATCTCTACGACAGCCCGAACTGGGACGTGCAGCAGCCTCTGGCCACGAAAATGGAGGCGCAGCGGCCCGACTTGCCGACGTTCGACCGGATGCCAGCGCAATACCGCGACGGCGAGCGTGATGGTCGCGGGCGCCGAGCGCGGGGGCGCGCGCGTGTGGCCCTCGACTCGCTCGACGCGAGCGCGATCGACCCCGGGCCGGTTCGCTTAACGCAGGCTCTCGAAGAAGTTGAAAATTTGCTGATTGGCGAAGCAGGGCCAACCGTGGTTCGTGTTCTGGTAATTGGGGTCGTCGTGGTTACAGAATTGGGTGGGTGCCGCACAGCCTTCGAACTGCACGCAGCCGGGGTCGACGGCGGCGCCGCCCTGGAATGAGGCGCAGCTGGGAACGTCGAGCGGCGTCGCTGTGCTCTCGCACTGGTTGCTCTGCGTGTACTGGACGAGGTCCAGAGCACCGTTTTCGTCGCCCCCGCGCTGATTGTCGTTCAGGCCGTGGATCACCAGCGTGGGCACGGGCGACCAGGCTGGGTCGTTGCCGCGCGAGGAAGCCACTGGAACCACGCCGGTGAACCGAGTTTCGCGGGCTCGCTCGTCGCCCAGCAGTTGCTGGATGAACTGTGCTCCGGAGCTGTGCCCGAAGGCAAAGAGTCGCTCTTGCTCGACGCAGACCTGCGAGTGGATTTGGGCGAGGGCCGCGTTGAATCGCGGCAGGTCCGCGCCGAGGTTCCATGCGTTGCCGGCGCTCTTCATGAAGGCGAGCACGTAATTTTCCTCCAGGGCGGTGCCCACCGTGCGCGCGTCGATCGAGCGCATCTCCTCGTTCGTGCGCCCGGCCCCGTGAAAGCCGAAGGCGAGAGGGAATGGCGTGCTGCCGTCGTAGTCGGGTGGAAAGGCCAAAATGATCCCATCGATGGCGAGATTCTCCGGGACGCCCTCCGACTGACCGCAACCCGCACTAGCCACGACCTCTGGGGGCTCGGTGGCGCCCTCTGGCTCCGGCTCGCTCGGTTCACCCGCCCCCTCGCCCGCGCCGTCACTCCCCTCGCTCGGGTCCAGCCCGCCCACTTCGACTTGCTCGGCGCTACTGGGCGCACCGTCCGACGCCACGGGCGTTTCCTCGCCCGCCGGCGCCTGCGACTCGGAATCGCCACCGGGCTCCTCTTCCCTCATCGACGACGAGCCCCCGGCAGAGGGCACTTCGAAACCGGAGGCCGCGCCCGCCGGCGGACCTTGCGTGCCCGAGTCCTCCGAGCAACCTGCTGAAAAGACGGTGGCGAGCGCGAGAGAGCTTGTCCAAAGGCGAGACTTCATACGCAGAACTCTAGCCGCAAACGCTCGACCGCGTCGCTCAGAAAGCGTTTCGCTCGCTCGGGAGCCGCTCGGCCATGTGAGGCAACGCTGGCCAACTCCGGTGCGAGGCGCCGCCGGGCTTCGGTGACTGTTCTCGCCCCCGCTTGCGAGGTTTTGCCCTTGGAAGCAGGAGATCGGGCCGGCCGGCACTTGCGACCAAGCGACGCGCGCCGGATGGACATCGCCGGGGCGCGTGGTCGTGAGAAGCCCCGCTCGGATGGTGAAGATCGTGGGGATGAAGGGTACGCCGGCCACGCGTCGGGAGAGATCGCCGGGATCTCCCTCGGCCGGTCGCTCGCTGGAGGTCAGGGCATCGTGCGTGATTCGAGGAACGTCCACATCTCGCGCGTGGCGTCGATTTCGTTTTTCGCCCAGGTGTGGCCCAAGCCGGCGATGCGGTAGAGCACCACGGCCGCGTCGCCCTCGCAGTTGCCATAGGAGTAAATGGAGACGCCGTCGACCTCGGGCGTTTCGTTGCGCGCTTCACTGCAGCCGTTGTGGCGCGCCCAGCCTTCGAGGGCATCCTCGACGCTTTCGACCCAATCCTCTCTCGCCATGCCGGCGTAGGGGTTCTGAGGGTCCGCCAGGCCGTGAAAGGTCACGACCGGAACGGCTCGACCGCTGCACGGGGCTGTCCAGCGGATGCCGCTGACTGGAGCAATGGCCGTGATTCGCCCAGCGAGATTGCAGGCGAGGCGCGACGTCATGCGGGCGCCACCGGAAAAACCCGTGGCGTACACCCTGCGTTCATCCACGCACACCTTTTCAGACACGTCGTCCAACACTTGGCTTGCGTATTCGACGTCGTTTGGTTCGTCGGGGTCGCTCATCAAGACGTTCCAGCGATTCTGAGAACCCTGAAGCCCGACCACGATGAAGCCTTCCTCCTGCGCCAAGCTCTCCAGACCGCTGTCTCGGGCCTGCCCGGCCGCGTCGCCGCCCGTACCATGGAGGTTGAGCATCAACGGCAAGCGGGTCTCGCCGTCATACGAGGCCGGTACGAAGAGCCGATACTCGCGCTCTCGGCCACCGGACACCAGCTGGTGGTTGGCGATGCCCCCTGGATGAGCGAGGCTGCAAGCGGGCCGCTCGACGACGACCTCGCCCGCCGGGTCGCCTTTCGCGTCTTCTTCACCATTGGCCTCCGCCGCAGCGCCATCGGCCGCCGAAGTACCGCGTTCCGCCGGGTCGCCGAGATCGGCCGACGCTGCTCGATCCGGTCGCTCGCGGGCAGAATCTCCCCGAGCCGCCTCGGCGACGGCCGCGGCTTCGCCGCGGCTGACATTCGTTGCTGCAGGCGTGCGACTGACTCGTTCGACCTCGCCGCCGCCGAGGCCGACCGTGTCGCCTGGGGCGGTGGAGTCCGATTCGGCGCCATGACAGGCTGAGAAGACCAACGCGACCGTGAGCCACGGAAGGGATCGAGAGCAGTCGTAGCGGGAATCGTTCGGCAGCATTGGGTCTCCGTTGCAGCGGGCGGCATGCGCTGAACCCCGCGCGCTCGGTCGTAGCATGTCGAGGCGATATCTCCGAGCCCGCTGCGGCACCCATCGATTGTCCAGTTTTGGCGATGGGTGCGCTTTTCGTCGCGAATCAGTCAACCCGTTTCCCCCACCCCTGCCCTTTCGAGAGCAGTTGCGCCGCGTGCTTCACGCCGGTTCAGGCGGGCAAGCCGCGGCGCAGCTCGAGTGTCCGGGGGCGAGGCGGTCGTTGTTTCGAGCGGCCGCGGGGGCACCGGCGTCGAGCGCTCGCGCGCGTCGAGATCCACGCGGCCTCGCAAAGGCTTTCTGCTCCCGGACGCCGGACTCGGCCCCGGGCTGGGCAACGCCGGCGACGCGCTCCGTAGACGGCCCCTTTCGACGCCCGGGTCGACCCAAACATCGCGCAACATTTCAGCCATCGCGGCGGCTCATCGGGGGGGCGCTCGGGGAATGGCGACCCAGGCGGCGGAGGGCGGAGCGAGACGCTCGGCTCGCTTCGAAGGGTTAGTCCGGCGGGGTCCTCCTCGAGGCGCCGAACGCGAGGAGTCGGCGCGAGCTCACGGCTCCCGCACCGCGCGAAAGCCGATCATGCGGTGGCCTTGGAAGGACGGCCACGCCGCCGAGCGGCTGGCGCTGCGCAGGTCGAAGGCTTCGACGAAGAAGCTGCCGCCGCGCACCACGCGGTACGCGCCGCGCTCGGGCCCCTTCGGGTCGCGGCCCGGGGAGGTGGCGTAGTAGTCACGAGCGTACCAATCCTGGCACCACTCCATGACATTCCCGGCCATGTCCAGGGCTCCGTAGGGGGAGGCGTTGTCGTGGGTTTGGAGCTCGCCGCGCGCGCTGCCGTCGTAGAAGCCGACGGGCTGCACGGTATCGAAGCGCTGCGCGCCGACGAAGTTGGCGTAGCTGTGATCGATGCTCTCTCCCCACGGGTAGCGGCGGCTGTCCGCGCCGCGAGCGGCCTTCTCCCACTCGGCCTCGGTCGGGAGTCGATAGCGCTTGCCGGTGCGCGCCGTGAGCCAGTTGCAGTAGGCGGTGGCGGCGTCCCAATTGACGCCGAGGGCGGGGTAGTCGTCACTACCGGGCGTGCCGCCGCCATGGTTGTTGGGCTGCGTCCAGTAGGGGATCTGGTTGCGCGGGACGACGCGGCCCTTGGGCCAGAAGCGCGCGTCGTCGTAGCCGGGATCATCGCGAAACTTCTTCCACTCGCGGTTGGTGACCTCGTGCTTGCCGATGTAGTAGGCCGCGAGCTCGACGCGGTGCGCGGGGCGCTCACGGCTCCAACCGTCGCCCTCCGAGTCGCCCATTTCGAAGGCACCGGCGGGAACGTAGACGTAATCGCCGTAGCCATCGTCGACCGTCTCGCCCGGCTTGCTTGCCACCGAGCTCGCGGGCTCGGCGGCCGTGGTCGCTTGGGTCGCGCACCCGAGGGGCACGGCGGCGGCCGCGAGGACCAAGGGAGCCGTGAGGCGCGTCGTGGGGCGATTGCCTCTCATGGGGCCTTGCCTGGGGCGGGGGTCACGCTCGGCGGCAACAAGCCGCCAACCCGAAGAAAGTGGGCCAGACTGGGCATCCAGCTCCCGAACTCGGGGCTTCCATAGCCGCTGCCGAAACCATGCCGCCCCCCTTGATACACGTGGATTTCGGCGATGGCGCCTGCCTGAGTCAGATCCATGAACAGCTGGGCGTTGGCGAGAGACGGGCCGCGATCCGCGGCCGCGGAGACGAGAAACATCGGCGGAAAATCCTTCAGTGACTCGCTCGGGGTGGCGTGGCCGGCGCCGTAGATCAACGCCGCGTAGTTGGGGCGCGAGCTCGCTCGGTCGATGGGGTCGGTGGCGCTCGGGTCCCCGACCGCCGAGGCGGCGACCACCGAGCGACCCAGGTGGCCACCTGCGGAGAACCCGACGAAGCCGATGCGCCGCGGGTCGAGCTGCCACTCGGCGGCGTGGGCGCGGACGAGCTGGAGGGCACGCTTGCCGTCGCGAATGCGCGCTTCGTCGCCGTAGCGCGGCGAGAGGCGGTAGGTGAGCACGAAGGCGGTGACGCCCCACTCGTTGAAAGCTTCGGCCACGTCGGCACCTTCGGCGCCGTACATGAGCATGATGTTTCCACCGCCCGGGGCGATCACCACGGCCCCGCCGTTCGCCAGCCCGTCGCGAGGGAGGAAAGGGGTCAGAAAGGGCGCGTCGAGCGGGCCATCGCCCACCGCGCCGGGGACCTGCCCGGCTTCCCACAAGGCGATGTTCTGATAGGCGACGAGCGCCGTGCTCGGGCGCGGCTCCGAGGCGGAGGCCCGCGTCATGGCGCTTGCTGCGAGCGCGAGCAGTGATGCGAAGAGGTGGCAAGCTCTCATGGTTCGCCGAGGAGCTTCGCATGTTCGCACCGGTGATGGGGAGCCGTGTGCGAAACGAGTCTGGCTGTAAGTCGACACTCCGACTGAAGACACGGGTTCACCCCCCGGCGCCGCCGGGAGGCAACGGGGGCGGGACCTCGGCGCTGCGCATCATGTATTCGCCCCACTTTGTCGGCCCTTCCGCACGCCCTGCGCGCGGTCCCCCCGTTTTGGCTCGCCGCCGCGCGCCCTGCGCACAGCCCGTGGGTGGCAGCTCGCCGTGCCCCCGGCGGCTCCCGCTCGCTCGCTCTCGCTCTCTCCGCCCCGCGTCAGATGACGCCCGCGTCGACCATGAAATTGTGAGCGGTGCACATTGCGGCGTCGTCCGAGGCCAAGAAAGTAATCATGCGAGCCACGTCCTCGGGCTGGACCATGTCGGGCAAACACTGCTGCGCTTTGTGGGCCGCCACGCCTTCTTCGCTGACCCAAAGCTGCTTCTGCCGCTCCGTCATCGTCCACCCGGGCACGACGGTGTTGACTCGAATCCGGTGTGGCCCCAGCTCGCGGGCGAAGGATCGAGTCAACCCGTGCACGGCGGCCTTGCAGGTGGCGTAGATGGGCAAGCCGGCGATGGCGCGGTGCCAGCTGTCCGAGCCCAAGTTGACGATGGACCCACCGCCCGCTGCGATCATCGAGGGCGCAACGGCTTGGATGGCGAAGAACATGTGGCGGAGGTTTGTCGCGACCCGCTCGTCCCAGTACGCCGGGTCGACCGCCCGCCAGTCGTGGCGATCGTCTCGCGCGGCGTTGTTGACCAGCACTCGGGCGGGGCCGTGGGTCTGAGCGAGCGAGGCGATGGCAGCGGCGAGCTCGCTGGTTTCCCGCAAATCCGCGCGTTCGAAGCGGACGTCTGCTCCCGCGGCGCGGAGCTCGTCGGCCAACGCTTCGCCTCGCTCCGAGTCCAGATCGATGAGCCCGGTGCGGGCGCCCTGAGCCGCGAACGCGCGTACCGTTGCCTCTCCGATGCCCGAGGCTCCGCCGGTCACGACGATGGGTTTTGCTTTGAGACTAGAGTAGGCGGTGAATGACGGCATGGCGCGTTTTCCTTCGCTCGCGGGGGGGGGGCGCAGGAATATCCTCGACGTTTGCCGTTGCGCAAGGACAAAGCCCGGCGCTGCGCCGCGGGGGCGAGGCCAGGCGCGAGCCCGCGAGCTCGGGATGAAATCCCCCGGTTCGGCCTTCGCCGCCTCCCGCCGGCACCGCGGTCCGGCGCCGCGGCCCACGAAAGCGCCGACGAACGCGCCCCCCCGGCTGTCGGCACCTCGCGCAGGCGACGGCGGGCCGTGCCTCACGGGCACCGAGCAGAGGGGGAGGCCCCTCTTTGGGGCCAGCCGCTGGCTCGGGCTTTCTCCGCGCCGCGGGCGATGCGCCCGAATGCTCGGCGAGGGACGCTCGCCTCGTCGGCCAGCGCTAGTCCGCCGCAGCCCCCGGCGCGTCCCCCGTCTGGATGCGCCAGAGCCGGGCGTACTGGCCGTCGGCCGCTACCAGCGATTCGTGCGTGCCGACCTCCGCGATGCGACCGGATTCCAGTACGACGATGCGATCCACGTGGCGCACGGTGGAGAGACGGTGGGCGATGATGAGGGAGGTTCTGCCGACGACCAGCCGTGAAAGCGACCGCTGGATGGCCGCCTCCGTCTCGTTGTCCACCGCGCTCGTGGCTTCGTCCAGAATCAGGATGAGCGGATCTCGCACGATGGCCCGCGCCAGGGCGATGCGCTGCCGTTGCCCGCCGGAGAGCTTTTGGCCCCGCTCGCCCACTTGCGTGTCGTACCCTCTGGGAAGCGCCTCGACGAACTCGTGCGCTTCGGCAGCAACCGCTGCGGCGCGAACCGCTTCGCGTGAGACTTCCCCGAGGCCATAGGCAATGTTGTCCGCGACGCTCGCGTCCGACAGAAAGCTATCCTGCGCCACGTACCCGATCAGGCGCCGTAGCTCCTGCAGACCGAACTTCTGAATCGGCACGCCGTCCAGCCGAATCTCGCCCGACTGGGGCTCGTAAAAGCGCAGAAGGAGCTTCACCAAGCTGCTCTTGCCGCTGCCCGTGCTACCTACCAGCGCGACGGAGGAACCCGCGGGTACCTCCAGGCAGATGTCGCTGAGCGTGGGCTGCTGGTCGTACGCGAAGTGGACGTGATCGAGCTCGAGGTGGCCGCGCATGCTCTCTGCCGGGACGGACGCCCCGGTGTATGGAATCTGTAGCGGTGTATCGAGCAGGTTCATCACTCGCTCCACGGAGGCCATCGAGCGCTGGTACAGATCCGTCATGTCCGCCAGGCGCGTCATCGGCCAGAGCAACCGCTGGGTGAGATACACCAGCACTGAATAACTGCCTACGCCGAGCTCCTCCGAGAGGGCCAGAAACCCACCATACAGCAGGGTTACCGTGAAGCCGGCCAACACCGCCATGCGAATGATGGGGGTAATCGCCGCGGAGAAGCGGATCGCCGAGGCGTTCGCCGAGC
The DNA here is from genome assembly GCA_050299315.1 of Polyangiaceae bacterium. Taxonomy (GTDB): domain Bacteria; phylum Myxococcota_A; class Polyangia; order Polyangiales; family Polyangiaceae; genus SZUA-265. The sequence goes on along the minus strand of JBNKVS010000061.1, from coordinate 166,457 downwards.
GGTAGGCGTTGGAGCCCTCCCGAACGTGCGCCACCTCATACTCCTCGGCAGCGCACGCCTTGATGGTGGCGACCCCGAGCAGGTTGTTGTTGAGCCGTGCGCTGAGCGCGCCGGCCGCCTCGCGGACGCTCGCGTAACGCGGCGCGAGCCGCGATTGAAACCAAAATGCGCCGTAGACGATCAAGGGCACCGGCAGCAGCGCCAACACCGCGATGGTGCTGGTGAGCGCAAAGAACACGGCTCCGACGACGACGGAGCCGGTGATGACCTGGATCAGGTCGTTGGCGCCGCCATTGAGGAAGCGCTCCATCTGGTTGATGTCCTCGCCCAAAATGCTCATCAGGTTGCCCGTGCGGCGCCGCTCGAACCAGGCGAGCTCCAGTCGCTGAACGTGCGCGTACGCTTCCATTCGCAGGTCGTGTTGGACGTCTTGGGCCAGGTTGCGCCAGCGCACCGCGTACAGATACTCGAACGACGACTCGAACACCCACACCAGCACGGTCGCCCCGGCCAGCAGTACCAGCTGCTCCTTTGGGTCCACGAAGCCGAACCGTGAAACGAATGACTCCTTGCGGTTGACCACCACGTCGACCGCGACGCCGATCAACACCTCGGGCAGCACGTCGAACAGCTTGTTGAGCACGGAGTACAGGCTGGCCAGCAGAGCTGGCCGCCGGTAGGCGCGCGCGTGCGAGAAGAGCCGCTTCAGCGGGTGCGCCGAGCGGGCAGCCCGTGCCGGATCGCCTGGGAAGGTGTCCATTTCGCGGGCGGTTGTGCCACCCAAGCCTGCAAGGCACAAGCCAGCGGCTCGAGCCCCAGTACCTTGCTCTAACCGCGGGCCGGCGCCGCCCCGGCCAAGCCGACTGCGGCGCGGCGGCGGGCGCTCGTCACAGCGACGGCGCCGCCACCGCTTCCGGCGGGAGGCTCGTCATCAATCCGAGCGGCGCGAAGGTGCTGCGACACTCCGGGGGCAAGGTGAGCACCTTCTCCTCGAGCGCAGCGGTGGTCACGTAGAGCTCCTCACGCTTCCTCTCGCCAGTGTCCCGCCGCAACACGAGCTCACCGGCCGCTCCCGACCGGGCCGCGATTTCCGCGACGACCGGGGACACGATGTCGATCAGCCGGCGCGCCACGGTGCCGAGCCAGCTGGCGGGATCGAGCGGTGCTCCATCCAGCGTTGCGGAGGCGACGGCTCGCCGCCGCGTGAACAGGCCACTCGAGGCCTGGACCAGCGAGCGATACAGTGACATCAGCGGGACTCGAAACTCCGCCTCCACCGGGGCGGCGCCGAGCGGCCCGGGGAGTGACGGGTCCAGCTGCTGCACGGTGATCTGCTCGTCGGCACTGCGCTCGAAGTGCAACTGAAACCCGGGGCCCGACGTCGGCCCCTTGCGCAGGTCGACCAGCAGGTGGCTTTCGCCGAGGAGGAGCCGAGCCACGAAGAGCCGATCCACACGAACGGGGCCGACCGCCGTCCCTTTCGAGGGCGAGGCTCCCTTCCTCGGGAACCTCACTTCCATCCGACCGAGGAGATCGCCGACGCGCAGCGGAGCGCTCCAGGGGGAGCCGGGCGGGATCTCCAGCTCCACGTCCGCGCGGACGCCCAGCGGCGTGTCGAGAGCGAGGCGGCCCATGCAGCCCCGGCCCCTTGCCTCGAGACGGATTGATCGGGTCGTCCCCGGAAGGTCGTGCCGCAGCACGAAGCGCTCGAGCGCGCTTTGCCCCGAGGCGTGCATCCGATCGAGAGCTGCCTTCACGCGAGACGCCTCGCGCTGCGCCTCCCTTTCCACGGCCCCGAGCCACTCGTCGGACGCGCGAGAGGCCTGCTCGATGATGCGCTCTGCGGCCTCGGCGGTGCGAGCCGTTTTCTGTTGGCGGTATCGGCTCAATGTGTCGCTCACGGCCTCGACCATCGAGGCCACGCACACCTGCTCGAGTTGCCGACTCTCGGCACTCCGTTTGGCTCGATCGAGCGTCGTGGTGATATCGTGTTGAAGCGAGAGGAGCGTCACCGCGCACTCCACGGCGCCTTCGCACAGCCCGATGTAGTTTACCGCGTGGGGAAATCGCGTCGAGTCTCCGTAGAGGTAGGTCACGGGCCGCAGGGTAACACCAGCGCCAGCCGGAACGCCCCCTCGAAAGCCCTCGCTTTCCATTCTCGGCCCCGTTTTGGCTTCTTCGTTCTTCGAGGTTACAGAAGCCGCGCGCCGGCGAGGGCCGGCCGCCCATTGGATGAAACGCCCCCCTTCCTGGGATGAAACGAAGGGTTGCAAGCTCGCTGGATCCACTCGTGGCGCCAGCGAGCTTGCTGCCTGACTGCCCGGGGGTGCGCCGGCTCGCGTTCGTGTGGGCCTTCCCGGCGACGAACGCCGTCTCGCGTCGCGCGTTTTTCCCGGACGAGGCGGAGATGGGCTGATCACCCGCCGGGCGTGGCTCGACGTCGTTGGGCTCCCCTCCCACGGACGGCGGCGAGTCGCGCCCCGGAGGGCCTCCGAATCCGCGTGCGTGCCGCGGGCTGGGCCGCTTCGCACGCTGGACAGCACAGCACCCGCTGTCACCCTGTTCCGAAGATGGATCCGTCGCCACAGCGCCCCCCCGAAGAGCTGCTACGCCCGCCTCTGCGCTTCGCCCTGTTGGCCAGCGATCCCCCACCGCCCCCCGGCGAGGTGGAGCTCGCGGCGGGGCTCGTGTTGGAGATCGCGATTCTTTGGGGCGGAGAGACGCTGAGCATTGCCCACGAACGGCTGCCCGGGGACTTCTCGCTCGGTGGAGAGCGCTGCGTTGCCCGCGGCGCTTGGCCCGACGCTCACTTGCCCGCGCCTCGCGTCCACATCGCCAGTGCCACTCGCACGCGCGTTTGGGCCATCATCGCCCCGGATGTCGAAGCCTGGCTGGCGCGGCCCGGCACTGCCGACCCGGTGCGCGTGCCGGGGCCCGAGGCGGCCAGTCCTGCGAGAGGCGGCGCCGCGGGCGGCGCGCTGCCGAGCCCCGGCGGGCGGCGCGTGGCTCTTTCCCTGGGCTGCCGAGTGTATTTCTGCTTCGGGAGCTTGGGCGTGCGAATCGCCCCGGTTCGACCAGGCAAGCCGTCGGACAGGCGTCCCCTGAGCGCTCTGGCCTCGCGGAGCACAACCTACCTCGCGGGGGCCATCGTGTTCGTCGGAGGGCTCTTGATCGCCCTTTCGATGACGAGCCCTCCCCGGCGGCTGGATTTCGAAGAGAGCCACTCCCAAAGAGTGGCACGGATGAAACAATATATCGCCGCCGCCGCCGCGCGAGACGCCGAGCTGGCACGCCGCACTCGAGCTGTGACCCCCCTGCAGGGGCGCGAGCGGGCCGCGGGCGGCGGCGGGCGCGCCGAGGTGGAGCCGACCGCGTCGGGCGACGGCATCGAAACGAACCTGGAGAAGGCTCTGCGGATCGAGAGCAACGCGGCTGCGAACGTACCCGCGCGCCGCGCGAGCGAAGAGCGACCGCGCGAGCTCGCCAAGGCCCGGGCCAGAGCCTTCGGCGTCCAGTTGCTCGAGCGAGGAGACGGCCGCTTCGCAGAGGCCATCCGGTTCGGTCGAGAGCTGAGCCGTCGAGAGGTTGCCTCGATGAAGGAAATCTTTCGCAACGGCGTGGGAGACTACGTGGCGGGGGGCCTGGCGCCGAGCGGAGCCGGCCTCGGGGGAGGAGGCCGGGGCGAAGGGGCCGACCAAGAAGGCATTCCCTCCCTCGAGCGCGACCCCGGGGAAAGTCTCGCGCGGGTGGTGGCAGCGGACCCGCGGCTGGCCCGCCTTCCCGACCGCCGGCCGCGCCCCGACCCTTCGGGGCGCGGCGCCGGAGCGGAGCAGGCCATCGTCGGGTTTCTCGAGCCGCATGCGCGCAAGCTGGGCGGCTGCTACCGCGCCGCGGCGCCGGAGCCGCTCGGGATCAATCGCCGCGACATCGGGCAGCTAGGCTTCGCTCGGGAGGGGGCGGGCCCGTCGGTGGCGCGGGGGGGCGAGGCGGCGCGGCGACGCCCCGCAGCGAACGCTCGGGTTCGGCTGGTCATCGCGGCGGACGGGCGTGTGCTCGAGGTGAGCGTTCACGACGAGGCAAACCCCTCGCCCCCAATCATCGATTGCCTGCGCGACGTGCTACGGGGCGTCGTCTTCCCGCCGCTGCGCTCCGGGCCGAAGGTCGTGAGCTACCCGCTCGCCGCTGCGATGTGAGGATGAATCCAGGCGCCCGCAAGCGGTACGAGCCGGCGCGACGCGTCAGAAACAGCGTGGGGACATCCGCCCCGTCGTATCGGTAGCCCACGTTGCCGGGGGGCGAGCCACGGATGTAGAAGTGCGGGAACCCGGAAATGATGGGCGTCAGCCCGGGCAGCGTGCCCACCGTGTGCTTCGAAAACTTCGAACGAGGCGGACGCGAGGGCGGATGCGGGGGCCGTATCCGTCGCGCGGGCGATGCGGCGCAGGAGCGACCCGGTCAGGCCGCGCGAGGGATGCGACTCCGCAGCCAGTGGCGAGGTGCTTGACGTGTGGGCCTGCACTAGACATTGGAAGAACCCATGAATGCCCGTGATTGCCGTCGACTCGACGCGCCCCGCTCCCCAGCCCGTTCCCGTGCCACCTCGCGAGCCGCGTTCGCCCGCGGTGGGCGCTTCGTCAGCTTGCTCGCGGCGGTCTCATGGGGGGTCGCCGCGCTGGGCTGCTCTCGAGACGAACCGGAGAGCAAGGCTGCCGCGGCCACCGCAGAAGCGAAGCCCGCACAAACCCAATCGGCAGAGTCCAAGGCCGCCTCCCCCGCGGTGAAGGACGGGCCGCCGCTGCAGTTGCTCCGCTTGCCACCGGGCTTTCGGATCGACCTGTATGCCAGCGACGTTCCGAACGCTCGCTCTCTCGCCTTGTCGAGCAAAGGCACCGTGTTCGTAGGCAATCGCGCCCAAGACAAAGTCTACGCCCTGGTCGACGCCGACGGCGATCATCGCGCCGAGACCCGCCATGTGATTGCCGAAGGGTTGAATATGCCCAACGGCGTCGCCGTGCGAGACGGGGCCTTGTACGTGGCGGAAGTCAATCGAATCCTCCGTTTCGACGCAATCGACGAGCACCTCGGCGACCCGCCCCAGCCGACGGTCGTTCTCGATGGGCTGCCGGAGGACAAGCACCATGGGTGGAGGTACCTGCGCTTCGCTCCCGATGGAGATCTCTATTTCGCGATCGGGGCTCCGTGCAATGTCTGTGAGCGGGAGGACGAGCGGTACGCCTCCATTCTTCGGGTCAAGCTACCCGGAGGAGCCCCGAAGGTCTTCGCCAGCGGCGTTCGCAACAGCGTCGGGTTCGACTTCCATCCGCTGACGGACGAGCTGTGGTTCACGGACAACGGCCGCGACCTATTGGGAGACGACCTCCCGCCCGGCGAGCTCAACCACGCGCCTCAGGCCGGGCTGCACTTTGGCTTTCCCTACTGTCACGGGGCGGGGCTCAGTGACCCCGAGCACCGCTCCGACCGGCCCTGCTCATCGTATCGCGCGCCCGCCCAGCTCTTCGAAGCCCACGTGGCGGCGCTCGGCGTCCGCTTCTACACTGGGGCTCAGTTTCCACAGGAGTACCGCAACGATCTCTTCGTGGCCCAGCACGGCTCGTGGAATCGCTCCAAGAAGATCGGCTACCGCGTGATGCGTGTTCGCACGGATGGGCAGAGCGTGTTGGGCTACGAGGTCTTCGCCCAAGGCTGGCTGCAGCCCGACGAGTCGGTTTGGGGGCGCCCCGTGGACATCTTGCAGATGCCCGACGGCGCCTTGCTCGTTTCCGACGACGAGGCCGGCGCGGTATACCGGATCTCGTACGACGCCAAGCTTCTCTAGCCGCGGCGGAGGGGGGCCTGGGGGGGCGACGAGTCGCCCGCCGGCCAGGGCCGAGGCGCCTCCGAGCGCCCGCCCCCGCGGCCCGCCACCCTCCTCCGAGGTGGCGAGCCGGGGTTTGTGGCGTTCGAGCCCGCCTTTCAGGGAAGGCCGGCGGGGAGCCCGCCGGGCGCGGTGAAGACGAAATCCCGGTCTGAGACCTCGGTGTTGTGGCAACCGTAGCAGGTCATCGTGTCGTCGGCGTCGTCGGCCGTCGAAGATTGCCCGGTGATGACCCCGCCGTCTTCACTGAAGGCCGTATAGCCCCACTCCGCCGTGTCCGCATGCCGCTGCGGATCCTTCTCCATCAAGGCGATCGCCAACCAATCCGTCGGCGCCACCAGGTCGGTCAGATTCGGCGTATCCGTCGCGGCCTGCGTCTCCGACGCGAAGAGCACGTCGGCCAGCATCGCGCCGTCGGGCCAATCGGGGTCGACCGTCCCCGCACGCCACGCGTCGACGGCCGTGTCGTTGCCGAGCACGAGCCGCATTTGATCGTTGTCCGTGCGGTGGTGCACGCTCAAGACGCGCCAGCGCGTGACATCGGCGGGCAGCTCGCTGCCGTTCGGCGCGTCCATCGCGCCGGCGACCAGGGCGTCGGAGGGGAATGGCAGCGGCTGGGTGAACACGTAGTCCTGCTCGGGCACGCGCGTGTTGTGGCAGCCGTAGCAGGTCATCGTGTCCGCGCCCGTGGTGGAATCCCCGAGGTTGCCGCCGGACTCGAGCGTGGCGTTCCAGAAGCCGTAGCCCCAGTTGCCCGTGTCCGCGAAGCGCGTGGAGTCTTTCTCCATCACGGCGATGGCGGCGAAGTCCCCCGGACCGAACATTCTTCCCGTCCACTCGGGGTTGTCCACCTCGGGCCGCACGACGTCGACCAAGATCGACCCTTCGGGCCAGTCGGTGGGGCGCCCCGGCAGAGCCGCGCGGGCGGCGTCGACGGCGACCGAGTTGCCCACCACGACGCGGATCTGGTTGGCGTCGAGGCGCCGGGCCATGCCGATCGTCGCCCAATCCTCGAAGCCTGCCGGGAACTCCACACCCAGCGCCGACGCCTCCGGTCCGCCGCCGGTCATCATGGTGCCGCCGGAGCCGCCGCCGGTCATCGTGGTGCCGCCGGAGCCGCCGCCCGCCGGCGCCTCGTCTTCTTCATCGTCGGAGCAGCTGGCGGCTCCCAGCAGCGCCACGCAGGCCACGGAAACCACGGCTCCGACCCGGTGGATCCGACGTGAACAAATCGACTCTAAGCTTTCAATCGTCATCTTCGCACTCCTTGGTTCGCGAATGGCGCCCCCTACCCCTCTTGGCTAAGTCGGCGCGCGGCATTGTAGCGGTGCTTGGCGCCGCTGTGTTCCGGCCATTCGAGCGCGCACGAGAATTGACGCGGTTGCTCCCCCTTTCGGAGGTTGCTCGCCAAGGAGAATGCTGCGCTCGGCGCGCAACCGCGGCTCGCCGATTCCAGCCTCTCGGCGCTGCCAAGTGCGGGGAATCGTAGGCGTCGCATGGCGGGGGAAGGGCCTTGCCCGCACGATGAGGCGGTGAGCGTGCGCACCCTGGACCCGAGCGCCGCGGCTCGCGGCCTCGAAGTCAGGAGTCCGAATCACGCGTGCGCGCAGCGCTCGAGCCCCTCTAAAGAGATCTATAGGCACGCATCAAAGCAGCCCTCCGGGCTAGATGCAGAGCGTGGGGCGCGAGGGTCCGCCGTGTGACGCGGCGAAGGCGGTCTTTCAAGTGAGCCGCGACCGCAGCGGTGACTGCCACACCGGAACGAGCATCGGGGACTTCGCGGTGGGGGATGTCCAGGCGGCCGCGATGGTGGGCAAGGCTCGAAACCTGAACAGCTCGCAGCGCGGCATGATGATCGACCCCGACGACCCGTTCGAGAGCCTCGTCCTCACGAAGGTCACCGGAGATTACCCGGAGCCGGGCGACGGCAGCGTTGCCCTGCCCTGCCCTGCCCCGCGAGCGTCGGGCGGCGGGTCCCGCGCCGCCCGCTCCAGCCGAGCTTGCCCCCCGACCCCGCGGTCCACGTGGCACGGGGCCGTGCAGCGCCGACGGCCCCGAGGAGAACGACGAAAGCCCATGGCGGGCGATCGCTCGCGGGCGCCGAACGACGGCCCGCACGATCGCGCGGCCGATGCTGGGAGCTCGCAAACTGCCTCGCCCGGTCGCACGCGCTGGATACGCCTCGGTAGCTCGCGGTCCGCTTCCCCTCGACGTCCCTTGCAGGCCGCCCGCTTCTCGGCCTGGTTCCCGGCTTTGGCTCGTTCGCGGGTGCCTACTCGTCGTCGTCCGAGAGGTCGTGATCTTGGGCGGCATTCCAGCGGGCGCGAGCGATTCGGTAGAGGTAGCGCGCCGCGAGCGCCTGCTCCGTGGCGAATTCGAGGCTCTCGCGGCCGCGGAGAACGTAGAACCAGAGCCTCTCCCGCGCCTGACCCATGGTGCCCGGCCACCCGCCGCGCACCCGGCGCTGTTGGCTTCGAACGTCTCGCAGCACTTCGTCCCCCCAACGCTCCCCCTCCACCTTGAGTTGGCCTGCCAGGGTGGGCGACAACTCGCTCTCGGGCACTGCGGTCGGTGGCCTGCCCGCGCTGGCCGCTCTCCTTCGGCGGGCGCCACCCTCGGATTGCTGGTTGATACTCATTGGCTGCGGCCTCGTCCTTTCGATTGTCGGGTCCATGACTGCTCGCAGGCGACCGCACCGATGGGCGCGAAACCGCAAGCCCACCGGCCCGGCTTCAGCGACTCGACCGGCGAGAGGCGTTGGAAGAGGCCAACCCGAATTGGCCCCAGCACCTTAGCACTTTCACCAGATTCTTTCGCTCCGAAAGCGTTGTGTTGCACCTCCTCGCCCGAGGCGTGGCAAGGCCCGTCGCGAAGAATCGAGTCGGATGGGCCGGCTGGAGCCCGGCCGAGGCCCGCCCGGAGGTGCGGCGCGAGCGGATCGCGGCGTTGGCGCGCGTTTCGCCCGGTGGAGATTGCGTCTGGGGCCGTCGGCGCCCGGCGCCGCCCGGCGATGGCTCCGCCGCGGCCGCGATGGCTCGCTCGGCCCGGGCCGCGGTCTGGCCGCTTCGCCCGGGCGGTGACCGCCCGGGCCCCCCGAGGCCTTCCCGTGCGGGGCCGGCCGCGATCCTTTCGAAGGAACTCATTGAACTTCCGGGCACGAACGTGCTATCCGTTTTCCGCCGGCCTATGTCCGTGCCAGAGGATTGTCTCGGCGCGGAGGAAGCGGGCGAGAATGCGGCAGCGCCGCAGCGGCGCATGCCATGGCGGCAACATGCCGTAGCGAGGCAACGCACTTTAGAAAGCGACTGGAGTGGGGAGCACGGAGCCGAAGCCGCTTCGTGAAGCCGGCGGGCGGTGTGAGCGGGTGCGCGGGCGCCTCTCGGCCTCCGTCGGTCTGCGCTCGAGCACGGGCTGGCACGGTTCGGCGCGGACCTCCGAGTGAGGTTCCGCGACGTGTCGAGCGAAGGAGAACGAGCCGCTGGGGTCATCGCCCCGGGGGCTCGGGTGGGGGCTGACAGCTTCCAGGCCCGACCAGTCGTGGCGTTCGTCAATACATTGCGGAGAAGAAGAAGATGAGTGAAGGCACGATCAAGAAGAAAACGGACCGGGGGTTTGGGTTCATTCGTACGGAGCGCGGGAAGGACTTGTTCTTTCATATGTCCGCGCTCGAGGGAGTTCAGTTCGAGGATCTGCGCGAGGGGCAGCTCGTTTCCTACACCGAGGGCGAGGGCAGGAGCGGGCCGCAGGCCGAGAACGTTCGAGTGGTCTCGTAGCCGAGCCCGCGAGCGGCTCGCCCGCGAGCAGCGGGCGAGTGCGCCGCGGTGAGATGCTGGCGCCGAGGGCCGGAGGCGGCCAGGGGCCGCGGTCGCTTTCGGTTCGCTTCACTGCCGTCGCATGAGAAATCCCCGCCCGCGCGCTGGGCCGCAGGCGGTGCGCAGTGCGCGCAACGGGGCCGCGGTCGGAACCGCGTGCGGGCTACCACCGGTTCCCCGCCGAGCGAGCCGAGCCCTGGCGAGCACTCCCGGGGTCCGAACCGTGTGCGGCTTTGGCGTGGAGCGCGGGCCCATCCGAGACTCGGCCGCAGTCCGCTGCTCCGCGCGGTGCAGAAGCGCGAAAGCGGCGTTCCCTCGAGGCGTCCGCGCCCACGAGAGTGGCCGCGCGGCGACGGGGCCTCGGCCACCGGCACCGGATCGATCGCTCGGGCTCGCCCGGCACGACCCGCAAGATCTGGTGAGAGAACTTGGCGCTCGAGCGTCGCCAAGGCACCGACGAGATCGCGCGGGAGCCGTGCGGATTTCGTGCGGAAGTTCTGGCTACCCGGCGTTTTTCAGGCTAAAGGGCGAATTTCCCAGGGCGCTTGTCGCCCGCTGACAGCACGGCTCATGCGCGGAGTACATGCATCGAAATGAACCCGCGCAGTGAGGAAGAACAGCATTGAGCAGTAAACTTTTTGTCGGAAACCTGAGCTTTTCGACGGGGGAGCAGCAGCTCCGAGACGTGTTTTCGCAGTTCGGCCAGCTCAAATCGACAGCTATCGTGACCGACCGCATCACCGGGCAGCCGCGGGGCTTCGGATTCGTCGAGTTCGAAGCAGAAGACGAGGCCCAAAAGGCGATCGAGCAGTTGGATGGCAGCGTGCTCGATGGCCGCTCGATCAACGTGAACGTGGCCCGCGAGCGGCAGCCGCGTCGTTTCGACGGTCCACCGAGCGGTGGCTACGGCGGCGGGGGTGGCTTCGGTGGCGGTGGCGGTGGCGGCGGCGGCGGCGGCGGGGGGTTTGGCGGCGGCGGGCGAGGGTCGTCAGGCGGCAACAAGGGCCGTCGTCGCCCCGACCGTTGGTGATCCACGGGCTACCAGCCTCTCGGTAGGAGCCTCTCGGTAGAGAAAACGCGCCCGATGGGGTGAGGGCTACCTGATGCAGAGGCATGGCCGTGATTTCCCGGCGGGAAAACGCGCCGCCTGGGCGCTTTTGGCCCCGAGCGGGGAGCCGCGGCGGGTGGGAGCGATCGCGGGGATGGCCAGGCGCGAGCTGTGCGAAGCGCAGCTCGCCGAGCCGCTGCCGCGCGTCGGCGCCGAACCCTGGGCGTTCGAGCGCGGGTGCCCCTGCCCCCCGCTGGGCGGAACGGGCTGCACCAGGGCGGTCGGCGACCCTGCAAGAGCTGCCGCGCTCAGTCGATATCCTGCAGAAAGTAGTTGAAGGCCTCGGCGTCGTCGTGCTGATGCAGCAGGTCGTAGACGTGCGCCGGCGTATTCGCACGATAGAGTTGCATCTGAATCTTCGGATCGGCCCCCACGGTGCGAGTCAGCATCGCCAGAATCTGCAGGCGGCGCTCTTCGTGGTGTGCGCGAGAGGCCAAGAGCACGATGCAGCGCACGGGTTCTCCGTCGGGCCCCGAAAAAGGGAACCCTTTGGCGTTCACCGCCATCACGCCGACCGTATCGGCTCCCCCCTCCTCCGTCTCGAGCACGCCGTGTGGAACCGATAGCCCGCCGCCGAGGCATGAAGAGGCTTCCGTTTCTTCGGCCAAGACGGACTCGAGCAGTGGCTTTCGGCAAGCCTCGTCGAGCCGATGGGACACGATGGTCCGATCCACCAGCTGAGCTACTGCTTCCGCCAGGGTCTCTGCCCGCACGTCGAGAAAGATGTTCTCCTCGTGGATGCAGTCCAGCAGGCGCTCACGATCCTTGTGGGCCTCGCCGGAGCGAGCCACCGCCCAGCGGGTGAGGATCGGACCCACCAGCTCGTTGAATACCACCGCCGTGACGACGACGCCGCCGAAGAGCTCGAGGGCCACGGGCGCCTGGGCATGAAACACGGGATCTTCGTCCAGCATCACCACGAGGCCGACGGCGACACCGGCCTGAGGCACGAGGGCCATTCCGATGTTTCGGCGCAATGCGTTCGTCGCGCCGGCAAGGCGCATCGCCAGGCTTCCCGCGGCGATCTTCCCGAGGGCGCGAGCCGCGAAGAAAACGACGGCCAGCGCCCCCGCGATGCCGGCGTGATCCAAAGTGAGATCCATGCCAGCCAGCGTGAAGAATACGGCGAGTATCGCCGGCTCGAAATGGGCGAACACCGTGTCGACCACCATGTCCCGGCGGCGCAGCACGTTCGTCTGCGTCAGCCCGAGAAACATGCACGCCATGAGAGACGAGTACCCCAGGTAGTTGGCCAGCCCCGCCGTGAACAGGAGCGTGATGAAGCCGGCCGTCGCCACCTGCTCCACGATCGGGACGAATCGGGTGACGGCGGCCATTCCCAACGCTGCCAAGGAGCCAACGAGCGCCGCGTTGAGCAGCTGATACAGCGCGCTGGTGACGAGATCCAACGCCGTCAGGCTGCCGGCTCCCAATAGCTCGTGGGACGAAAGGCGAGCGAGCTCGAACAGAAAGATGCAGGCCAGATTGTTCAGCGCGACCGCCGCCACGAGAGTCTTGACGAAAACGCCTCGGGCCTGACTCTCGCGGACGATTGCGACGATGGTCGCCGGCGCCGTCGCGACGGCGACGGCGCCAAACAGCAGCAGGAGGCTGGCGTCCACTTCTTCGAAGGTCGAGAGCCCCGCGATGACGGCGAGGGGCACCACCACGGCTTCACACGCCAGGAGCCACAGCAGGCGCGGCGCCGCGTTGCGCAGGCGGCGAAAGTCCAGATGCGCGCCGACGGTGACGGCGATCAACCCCAGCGCGAACTGCGTCAGGGGGGCGAGCCCGGCCACGGCCTCGTGCTCGAAGACGTTGAGCCCGATGGATCCGAGCCCCACACCCGCCACGATTTGGCCCGTGATGCTCGGCAGGCGAATCGAGCGCGCCGCGCTGCCCGCCGCGACCCCCACGACCAATACTACCGCCAGCACGAGCAGGGGTGACGCGTCTGAAAACGGCAGATTCATTCTAGTTCCGCAGTCGCCACCGTAGCGGTGCGGATTCCTTTGCAGCAACGGTGGAGTGCACGAGAGCGCATCGGCGCCGCGGAAACGGAGACGAAACGAGCTCGAGCGCGGCATTGTGGCGCACCGCGGCGAACACCCTTCGAGCGGGCCGCTTCGTTCGGCGAAACCCCTCCGCCCCTCCGCACCACGCCCGTTGCGGCTTCATTTCGCCCCGTTCCCTACCCTTGCGCGGTCGGTCGTCCTCCACCTCGACCGCGGCGCCGCTGGCGCTGGCGCGGAGGTGGGGCGCCGCTGGCGCTCCTTGGAGGCGCCGGGAGGAGCCGCCGCCGCGGCAGAGCCCTCGCGCGGCCGGCCCGCCCCCTCCGGATTCGGGTCGCGGGCGGGCGCGCGCGCTCGCCGCGGGGCCGTGCGCTCGGGTGCCGGGAGGGCTTTTGGGGGGGGCGGCTCCGATCGACTCTCGGAGAAGATGTTGATAAACGTTCCCCTGGGCGGCTCGTGTTCGAGGTCTCCGGGATCTCCGGCGACGACGCCGCCCGCCTCGCTTCGGCGGGAGAGGGCCTCGGTGCTCACTCAGCCCGGCGAGGAGGCTGCGGCCGCGCCCGGAGACATCGCCGGGTGATCCGGAGGCGGATGCGGCTCGCCGGATTGCCACCCTCGCGCCCACCAGCCCAGGTACGCGGCGGCTCCGACCAACACCCAGCGCATCCACGGGATGCGCGGCGCACTGCCAGAGCCCACGGCGGCGGCGCTGCGCTCGGTTTCTTCTTCGACAGAAGCCACCGGTGCGGCCGCGGGGATCTCGATCGAACGTGCCCCACTCTCGCGCAAAATCAGATGAATCGCTGCGGCGGCGCTTTCCACCGGGTAGGTCACGACCTTGTTCGCGAGGAGCTCGTCACCGGTGTGGCCCACGGCCAGGATGGTGGCACAGCGTTCGGTGAGCTTGGCGAGGGCCTCGACGACTCGCTGATCTTCGAACAGATCGAGGATCTCCTCCATCCCGACCGTGTCGCGCGCGATCAGCACCGCGTCGCCCCTGCGAATGACGCTCGTGAGTGAAGTGAGCACGGTCGCCAACGACACGGCGCTGCGGGCTTCGTCACAATAGTGGATGTCGGGCTTCAGCCAGCGGTACTGGCGGGCGGCCTCATCCACGATATCCCAGGATTTGGAGTCCCGGACGGTCACCACCCGCAGGCGGCCGCCACCCCGCAAACGAGCGCTGATTCGGGGGGTCTCGAAGGGAAGGCTCGAGGCGAGCCGGCCGGCGAACGCGCGCCGCTCTCGGAACCTCGGAGCCTCTCCGAGATGCTTCGCCGTTTCGCCCCGCCACACCACGCGCATCCCGAGGGGGGCCGTTTCGGCGACGAGCTCGGGCGCTCCCAGCACTTCGACCCAATCGCCCCGCGCAGCGCGCAGCGGCTGCTCCAGCCGCAGCTCCACCGTCGCGCGATTGGCATCCCGCAGCTGGACTCTCGATCCACCGTCGAAGGTGGCGAGCACCTCGCCGCGCAGCAGGCCACCCCGGGGGGGCGTGACTTGTTTCGAGAGCTCTTCCAACAGGCCTCCGAGGTCCTGAATCTGGAGAACGGGCTCGGGCTCAAAGAGTTCGGCAGTGTTCATGAGGGCTCCAGGACGCAGCTAGCTCACCCCCGAGAGCGGGGCCAAGTTCTGGGTAGAATTTCTTCTCGGGCCCTGCTCGCGCGGCGGCGGCCCGAGCATCACGCGGCGTCGCTCCTCGCCGATTCCTCGAGGGCGTTCGGGGTCTTGGCTCGCGAGGTCGCGGGCCGCTATGGCGCGTCGGAGCGCAGCCACGCGACCGTGTCGGTCAGGGTTTGTCGCGGGGGGCGCGCCGCGTAGCCGAGCTCGTGGGCGAAGCGCGAGGAGAGGCCCCAGTAGTGTGTCGACATCTCCAGAACGACCGGGTCCGGCAACCAGTGGGGGCGCCGCGGCGCGGCGCTGGCGACTCTCGCCAGACACAGAGCGGCGCGCCGCGGCAGTGGCCGCTGCGTGAGAGAAACCCCCGAGACGTCGGCGACGTCTCGGATGAACTGTCCCAGCGAGGAAGCGCGACCCGGCAGGTGGTAGGTGGGTTTGGGCGCCGGCAGTTCGCACAAGGATACGAGAGCGGACGCGACATCCCTCACGTCGGTGAAATGCATCCCCCCGGAGGGGACCATCGGGATCTTGCGGTCGAGAACCTTCTGCACGTAGCCCGTGGAGCGGCGGCGGTGGTCGTGCGGGCCCAGCAAGACGGGCGGGCGAACGATCACGAGCTCTACCCCCAACTGCTCGGCCAGCTGCCGCGCTTCGACCTCGGCACGAATCTTGGAAAGGTAGTAGGGCCACCGAGAGACGATCGACTCGGCGTAGGGTGCGTCCTCGTTTGCGGTGGCCTCGGGCCGCCGAAAACACCCCACGGTGCCCGAACTCGACACGAAGACGAGCCGAGCGCCGAGCCGCTGCGCCGAGCGCACCATCTGCAGTGTGCTGCCGACGTTGAACTCGAGCATGGCCTCGGGGGATCGCCGAGTGTGCTGCACGATGCCCGCAGAGTGGACGATGGTCTGGATGCCGCGCAGGGCCGGCTGCAAGGAGGTGGCCGCCTCGAGGGGCGCTTCGAGCACCGCCACCTCCCCGACCTCGCCTCGCCAGGGCAGCGACTCCCATTGCTGTCGATTGCGCACGAGCGCCGCGGCGGGAATTCGGCGGCCGTGGGCCGCTCGGAGGATCTGGCGCCCGAGAAAACCGGTAGCACCGCTGACCAGCAGTCTTGGTTCGTTCACGGGCTCCTCCATCCGATCCGGCACGGCGCTCGGGCGCCGCGCGGCCACCGCTTACCACCGGAGGCGCCGAGGCGGCAACCCGTCAGCCTCGCCGGTCAGCCCGCGGTCCTCGCGGACGCGGGCGAGCGACGGTGCCCCGGCGCGCTCGCGGTGTTTCCTTTCGGGTCGGGTCACTACGCTTGGCGCCGCGGCTCCGCACCCATGGCCTCGCTGGGGGTGCCAAGCCCGAAGCGCGCCCGTGGTCGCCCGTCGGTGACCTCGTCGCGGTGCCCCGCGAGGAATCCCTGGCAGAACACACCGTTGCGGGCTCCAAAAACGTTGCCGGGGTCGACCACTTGTTTCATCCCTCGAATGACGTCGGCGTTCATCGGCGGCAAGACCGAGGCAAGCGCCTGGCCGCAAAGCTTGCCCACGCCGTGGTGGTTGGATGCGGCGCCCCCGCTCTGCATGATCGCGCGCCGCAATCGGTGCTCGGCGCGGCCGGCGACCGCGGTGGCATTCTCGGCGCCCCGCAGCGAGGCCGCGTACGTGAAATGGACGCAAGCGCCCGAGGCGTACAGCTGCGTGATGCGGTAGGAAAGGAAGAGCTTGCCCGCCAGGGCGTGATCGCGGTGGATGCGATCGGCCTCGCGGCGCACGGCCTCGACCGCAGAGTGGATCTCGTCCCAGGGAAGGGTCGTCTCCAGCGTTTCCCCGAGCACGTACAACTTGCTCATGAAGTCGCGAATGTAGGCAATCGCGAACGTCAGGTTGTAGCCGCGCTTTCCGTTCGAGGCTCCGGCGAAAAAGCCCTGGTGCTTGGCCGCTACCTCCTTCAGGTGGGCTCTTTGGGCGCGCACCTCCGTGGCCGCTCCGCAGATTTCGTAACGGGAGCCCGTCAGCTCGACCGTCCTGTCGCCGTGGGCGATGAACTCGGTGTCCCGATACCCCCAGCGGTGGGGTGCCTTTTCGGAGGTTGCCGTCATGGGTGCGCTCTAGCGCCGCCGTGCCGCCGTGCCGCACGCGGCAAGCATACTGGAATCGGTCGCCGGCAGGCGCACGGGGGCGCTTGCCGCCGGCGGCAGGTCCCGCCCGCGTCGCAAGCGACCTCACCGTCCCGTTCGGGCCTCGCAAGGCCTCTCGCGCGCCGCTCCCGGCAGGGATCCGGGACCGGTCTCGCTGCCCCCGGGCCTGCGCCGTCGGCTGGACGGACCGGCGAGGCGACCGACTCACGCGTCGCGAGCGAGAGCCCCCCGATCGGGGTCGACGCGGAGCGGCCCTTCCCTGCCCGCACGCCGGGGCGCGGGCCACGCCATGCGGACCCGTGGGGCCGATGCCCAGCGGCCGCGCGCCGCGTCCGCCGCCCGGGTGCGGCCACGGCGCGACCCCGAGCCAACGCGGCCCCGAGCCGCCGGGTTCCCCCGGCCGCCCGGGGTCTCGCTCCCCGGGGAATTCAGGTGGGGACTCGGGAGCCGACGCGAAGGGCTGGCGTCGGCGGGTGTGGGGTCCCGCCCGCACGCAGGATTCGATAGGCGAACCGCTTCACGCGGTCCGTCAGCAGAAACCACGCCAGGGCGTAGCCCCACACGACCGCCGCCCAGCCCCACCCGAGCGGCGTCATGAAGAGCCCGTACACCGCGATCAACGTCGCCAGCGCCTGAGTGCTCAGCACGGCCAGCCACAGCGCCCGCGCGGGGCGAATCGACCAGAACGGTCCACGCGTGCGCGCTGCAAAAATCGTCAAATGTCCAGCCACGGAAAGCATCAGATACATCAGCGTCTGAACGTGATCACGGTCGAGGTGGTAGATGCGCTCGCCGAGGTAGAGCAAGCCGAACGAGGCGATGGGGCCCACGACCCCCAGCACCGCGGCGACGCCAAGCACGCTGCGCATCCTCCACGCCTCGGGTTCGTTCTGGTAGCGAACTCGGTCGTAGGCGATGGAAAGGATGGCACCGTCGTTGAGCAGCGCGAGCATCACGATCATCACGGCCGTCATCGGATAGAAATCGAAGAATACGATGGAGGAGGCAATGAACAGCAGGATACGCAGTGTTTCCGCGATACGATAGATGGCGTAGCTGTTCATGCGCTGGAAGATCTTGCGGCTCTCTTCGATGGCCTCCACGATCACGTGCAAGCCGGGAGTCAAGAGCACGATGGACGCGGCCGCGCGGGCCGCGTCCGTGGCACCCGATACGGCGATGCCGCAGTCGGCCTTCTTCAGCGCGGGCGCGTCGTTGACTCCGTCACCCGTCATGCCCACGATGTGGCCTTGGCGCTGCAGCACATCGACGATCCGGAACTTGTGCTCGGGCAGCACCTGCGCGAAGCCGTCGGCCTTTTCGACGGGTGACGGCTTCTGCGCCCCGACGGGCATCTCGGACAGCCCACTGGCATCCACGATGTCGGTGCCGAGTCCGAGCTTTCTCGCAGTCTCTCTCGCGATCGCCAGCTGGTCACCCGTGATCATCTTCAACCTCACGCCCATTCGCCGCGCCTCGGCGATGGTGGCCTTGGCTTCCTCTCGTGGGGGGTCGAAGAGCGGCAGGATGCCGAGAAACTGCCACGGCCCCGCCGCTTCTGCGGACGCGACACCCAGCGCACGAAAGCCCCGCGCCGCAAAGCCGTCGATCGCCTCCTCGGTAGCCGACCGCACCGCGGTCGCATTGGCCGAGAGCGCGAGGATCACCTGCGGTGCGCCCTTGGTCACCCGGAGCTCGCTGCCGTCCTCGCGCCGCACCGTGGCCTCGGTGCGCTTGCGAAGCGGGTCGAAGGGTTGGAAGTGCACGGGGCGGAACTTCGAAAGCGAGAGTGGGTTCTGCGCGGCGAGAACGGCTTGGTCGATGCTGTCGGCGTTGCCGGGTCGTGAAGCCAGGGCGGCCGCGAGGATCACCCGCTCGGGCGGGATTTTGCCGACGCCCACCGGGTGGCCGAGCGTCAAGCGGTTCTCGGTCAGCGTGCCCGTCTTGTCCGAGCAAAGCACGTCGACGCCGGCCAGCTCTTCGATGGCCGCCAGGCGAGTGACGATGGCCTGCTTCTTGGCGAGTCGACGCGCGCCGACGGCCATCGTCACCGACAGGACCGTTGGCAGGGCCACGGGGATCGCCGCCACGGTCAGCACCAGTGCAAATTGAAGCGTCGTGACGAGGGGATCGCCGCGCCAGATGGCGACCGCGAGGATTGCCGCCACCAGCGCCAAGGCGATTGCGATCAGGGTGTTGCCGATTTTCAAGACGGCGCGCTGGAAGTGGCTGGTCGTGCGAACCTCTCGTAGTAGGTGCGCCGTCTTGCCGAAATAGGTCTTGTCGCCGGTCGCATACACGAGCGCGTCGATCTCCCCCTGCCGAATGGTGGAGCCCGAGAACACCGCAGCGCCGGGTTCGCGCGTCACGGGCAGGGATTCGCCCGTCAACGCCGCCTGGTCCACCTCGATCGGGTCCCCCTCGAGCAGCCGCGCATCTGCCGGTGCGATGTCTCCGAGTCGCAGTCGAATTACGTCGCCAGGCACGAGCCGTCGCGAGTCCTCGGTGATCCAATCCCCGTCCCGCCGCACGCGAGCCTTGACCGCAAGCTCCGCTTTCAGCGCGGCGATCGCGTTGCCGGCGTGATGTTCCTCCCAGAACCCGACCACGGCGTTGGCGACCAGCAGAACCAGGATGATGCCGAGGTCGGCCCAGTGGTGAGCCACCGCGGAAAGAAGCACGGCTGCTTCAATCATCCACGGGATGGGCCCCCAGAAGTAGCCCAGAAACGTCAAGAAAGCGCTTCTTCGTTCCTCGACGATTTCGTTGGGTCCAAAGCGCACCAGGCGGGCCCGTGCCTCGTCCGTGGTCAGGCCATTGGCGGAGCTCGCGAGCGCTTTCTCGAGCCGAGGCATCGACAGGGAGGCGAATTCGGATCTCGAGTCGGGGCTGGGCTCGGTAGCCGTTGCCCGAGCCATCGAAGCTTGGTCGTGGGTCTTCATTTCGAGCACGTCTCCCGTCGTTGGGTTGCGAGAGCGCGAGGCACGCTGTTTGGAGGAGGCACCCCTTCGCCCCAGGGTCGGTCCGGTGGAGCCGCTCGAGCCCGATGTGCGGGCTTGCGCCGGCCGCGCCGGGTGGAGCCGTGACGTCGGGTCCGCCGCGGCGAAGGCGTCGCGGCGGTCACGGCGCCGATTCGTGCGCGCCGAGCGGGCACGGGGCTCATTGCTGCACGAGCTTCATGGGGGAAGCGGGGTGCAAGCGATGTGCCGCGGAGAGGCTTCGCCGGAGCACTCGACATCCGGCACGCGGGGCCGTCGGTAGCGCATCCGCATCTCCGGCGCTCTTCGGGGGTTGCATCCGGTCCATCCCAGCTCTCCGCAATGAGCCGTCGCCGCGCTCGGGCGGAGCTCGATCGGCGAGCTTTCGTTCGAGCGAGCGGGCTTTTGCGCGGCACGGTCGAGGCAGGCGAGAGGGGCCACGCCCGGTTCTGGGAACCGCGGCGGCGGAGAACCGAAACGCGATGCCGCTTCCCGGGTGCACGGCTGGGCGTTGCCGCAGCTTCTGCGCGCGTGCCGAAAAGGCTGCGGCCATCTCGGTGGCGAGAGCAAGGTCGCTGCGCCCGCGCTCGGTGCTTGGCGATCCGCGCAGCGCGGGATCCCGCCGTACGGCGTCTCCTGTTCGAAAGCATCGCCAGCAGGGGGAAGCTGGCAGCGCCCCTTCGGGGAAACTTCGCGAGGGAGATGGCCCCCTCGAGAGGATCGCTCGCCCGAGGGTTCACATCGTGACGCCGGTTGCCCCGCTCGCCCAGGGGACGTGGGCGCCTGCGCCGCAGTCGAGCCAGCCTTCGTCGCGGCACCGCGGTGCCGGAGTCGGGGCGCCGCCGGTTCGCCTCCCCGTGTTCGGCGAGAGGCCTGCCCGAGAACGGACCCGCCCGACCGAGGGGCGGGCGTCGAACGAGCTCGACCTCGTGCGCGGCACCGGCGGCGCGACGAGCCTCTTTTCGACTTGCTCAGCGCGCGGCCGGTAGCTCGCCAAACCGGGCGCGGTATGCTGCCAAGATCACCTCCACGGCAGCCGGTAGCTTCACGGTCGTGGTGTTGACGATCAAATCGTAGCCCGCCGCCGCTTCGATGTTTTCCGCGTAGCTCATGCGCACGAATCGCGCTCGCTCGTCGTCTACCCGCGCCACCAGGCGTTCGGCGTCCTGCCGTTCCTTCCGGTCCTCCTTCATGATTCGCCGTACGCGGTCGGCGAGCAGCCCCACCACTCGAACTCGAAGGGTTCGACTCTGGTCGAGGACGAACTGGGCCCCTCTGCCGACGATGATGGCGGCGCCGTGGTGCCCGATTGTGTGCAGAACCTCGAGCAATTGGTGCATGTAATCGTAGCTGTCCGGCTCGTAGCGGATGGCCAGGCCCTTCCACAGCTCCTCCAACACGCTGAGCGCGTGCTCGTCGAGCGACGCCAGCATCCGTTCCGGCGCGTGGACCTCACAGGCCACGCGATGCAACAGCTCGTGATCCCACAAGTCGAAGCCGAGCCGCTCCGCCAGGAGCCGCCCCAAGGCGCTGCGCCCCGCGCCCACCTGCCCCGAAAGGGTCACCGAAGGGGCTCGCGGCTTTGGCAGGGGTGGACGGCTCGAGCCCACGTTGCCCCAGGCTTCGATTCGGCGGTTCAGCAGCTTGTAGATTGGATCACTCATGATGGCCTCCTGCCCATGCGACGCCCCGAGGATCGACCCGGGAGGGCTCTCGCGAGGGGCTCGGCCACACTGGTTGCAAAGCCTACGCCAGATGCCTTTCCACCCCAGACCCGCTGCCCCGGGGGGGGGCTGGCCGCCGCGCATCGCTGCCACGGGCCGCGCTCGAAGGGGCACGACTCGACCCGCGGCCTTCGGTGGCGGCGCGCACCGCCTCTACCCGGCGGGCTACCACTGCCAACCCGAGCAACCCCTGCCCTTCATCAACCTGGCCTCACAAAAGCAGTGTATCGCCCTTCACCACATGGCCCGGTACGACTCCGAGCTGCTGGCTTGGCTGCGGCGCGCTTGGCCCGAGCACACCGCGGCGAAGCTGGACCTGGGGCGATGCCGCTCGAGGATGCGCCAGGTCGATCAAATTCCTTACCACCTGATCGGAGAGCTCGCCGCGAAGCTCACGCCGGCGGATTGGATCGAGCGCTATGAAGCGTCCCGTAGGAGCGCTGCCGATCGAAGAAAGGCTCCACGCGAGCAGCGTGCACCGGCAAAGGGGCGGCGGGCGACTCAGGCTTCCTCCCAGGAGCCACCCCTGCGGGCAAAAAAGTGGAAGCGCAGGGCGGCCACGCCGTAGTGGCCCCCCCGGCTCGGCGGCGGCGCGGCCGAGAGGCTCCGGTGAACCGACGGCCGACGAGGGCTCGGGGGCGCTGGCGGCGTCGCTCCTTTGGTTCCAGCCTACGGCTCCATCAGCTCGTAGAATAGCGAAAGGTCGATCGACCTTCCCATCGCTTCGTACCCTGCTCGGTTCGGATGCAGGCCGTCGTTCTGGAACGTCGGGTTCCAATCCTCCCCGTTGGAAACGGGTCCGGCCAAGTCCACGATCGCGTCGAACGCTCCACTGTTGCGAATCCATTCGTTGACCTCGAGGCGTGCCCCGCAGCCGGCGCAGGGAGTGATGGGGGAGCCGTAGACGAAGATGCCCTTCTCGTGCGCGCGATCGATGATGCTCTGGAATGCGTCGATCAAGGGCTGGGCGGCTTCGCCGGCGTTCAAGTCGTTGACGCCCTCCATCACGATCAACCACTTGACCTTGTCGCGCCCGAGCACGTCTCGCTCGAAGCGAACCACCCCGGCGTCCTGCCCGTCCGTGTCGCGTGCGAGGAAGTTCGCACCCATCCCGAAGTTGAGCACCGAACGCGAGTCGGCGAGCCGCGGGTCGTCTTCCACGGCGAGCGTCAGAAAGTCGGGCCAGCGCGCAAAGTCGTTCAAGATCCCGTAGCCGTCGGTGATGGAGTCCCCCAGCACCGCGATGGAGTAGGCGTCTGCCGGAGCCATCACCTCGATGTCGTCGATGAAGTACCAGCGGTCCCGCGTTTCGCTGCCCGTGATCGCCTCGCTTGCCACCTGGTCCCCAGCAGCGATGTACGAAGTCGTGCGCGAGCCCGGGTGCCCCGTGATCTCCTCGGGCACCATCTCGGTGAACTGCATCGTGATGGCCGTCAGCTCGCGTTCCCGCAACTCGAAGGCGACCGGGTCCGACCACACCGTCTCGCCCGCTGCAATCGTGACGTCGGCGGCGCCTGCGAAGGTGAGCGGCGTATCCGTTGCCGTGTCGATCTCCCCGTTGCTGTTGCCCGGGTCTTCCATGGTTCGAGCCATCGCGAGGTGCACCTTCGCGAGCTCGACCGGGCTCGTGCCCTTCTCGTTGCTGAGCCTGACCCGGACCTGATCACCCGGGAACGTGGGCCACACGAACTGGCGCAGCGTCGTCCCCTCGAGCGGAGGAGGCAGGTTTCTCTCTTCCGTCTGTTGAATGGTCGTAGCCCACGAAGGCAGCCACTGAGGCTCCGGCGTGAGCGGAGCCCGTTCGTCGTCGGCTCTTCCCTCGGCGCCCGGAGGAGCGCCTGCCAATCCGTCTCCGGGCTCTTCCGGCTCGTCACCGCCACAACCGGGCAGCAGCAGGGCTCCCCAGGCGAGCAGTAGCGAAGCGCCGATTCCCCGACGCGGGTGGCCGTACGAGAACCGAGAGAGGGTCCGACGAGCGAGGGCTGGCTTGCGACTCGAGGGCAGCGGCTTGATGAGCATGACCGTCGATCGCCTACCCGCGCTCGACGGTCAAGCCTGGCGCGATCGATGGCGCGCCCGGGAGTTGACAGGGCTTGGGCCAGGGCCAGCACGCTTGTTCTGCGGCACCTGCACCCCACAAACGGAGTCAATATCGATCATGGGTTGCGCAATTCGTATGCTTTGTCGCACGCTTCGCGCGAGCCGCGGTCCTCGGGGCGACGCAGGGCTCGACGAGCGGAAGCGCCGGCGGGAAGCGATGCCGTGTGGCGCTTTTCGACAGCGGCTCGCGGGGGGGGGAGTCCACCTCGCGGCGCTCGCGAAACCGCCCGCCTCGGGAGGATCTGTCCGCCCCAGCTGCGATGTCGTCCGCCCTTGGCGACGGCCCCACCGCCAGCGCCCCTTCATGGCACCCCGGCGCACGGCACGAGACCTCCGTGGCTACCACCGCTTGCGGGGCGACATGATTCACTTTCTCGATGAGCAGGAAGCTCGAGAAGGAGTCGACGGCGGCCCAGTGCCGAGCGCGCCGTCGACCGAGAGGGTCGGCGGGCGTCGAGCACGGCTGCGAGCCCGGGGAAGGGCCCCCCGTGGGGCGTGGCCGCCCCGCGCGTGCCGCACGATCTCCCGTGATGGGTGAGCCGATAGCGCGGCCAGTGACCCCTTGGGGGCTCGCTCGTGGTCCAGGGCGCGTTCGGTCAGGGGCTGGGCTTCGCGTCGCGCAGGACGCCGCGACTCACTCGGCGGAGCCGCCACTGGGCAACCGCGGCGACTTGCGGTTCGGATGGAGCCGCGACCGGTCGCCCTGCTCGGTCCGCTCGGCGGCTCCCGGAGGAGCGCCCTGCCCTCGCGGCGGGATTCGCACGAGCCGCGCGGCCGCCGCTGCCGACGAGTCGACGGGTCGACGCGCGGAGCAGGAGCCGCTCTGCCCGGCGCCTCTCGGGAGTCGGCCAGCGTCGCGCGCTTCCGTCAAACCGACGGGACGGCTTGCGCGAAGGCCAGGCGCGAGCAATGGATGGCCCGATGAGGGTGCAACTGAGCGAAGGGGTCGTGCTGCGGCCCATCCAGGCGAGCGACGACGAGAGGGTGGCCGAGCTGATCCGAACCGTGATGGGCGAGTTCGAAGCCACCGGCGCGGGCTACTCCGTTCACGATCCGGAGGTGGTCGCCATGTCCGGGGCCTATGCTCGGCCCCGCAGCGAGTACTGGGTGTTGGAAGCCGGCGGCCGCGTGGTGGGGGGCGGCGGGATCGCGCCGCTCCAGCGGGGCGCGGCGCCGGTTTGCGAGCTCCGAAAGATGTACTCCCTTCCCCCCTTCCGTGGGCGCGGCTTCGGGCGCCGGCTGCTCGAGCACCTTCTGGAGCGAGCCCGGGCCCACGGATTCGAGCAGATGTACCTCGAGAGCGTCGCTCGAATGAAACTAGCGGAGCGCCTCTACCGCGCGGCGGGGTTCGAGGAGTTGAGCAGCGCGATGGGCAACACCGGACACTACGGGTGCGATCGGTTCCTGGTGCGTGACATCCGCTTGACCACGAAGGTCATCACCGTCGACGACCCGCTGTACGAGCAGGGGCGCCAGCTGCGAGACGAAGTGCTCCTGCGCCCCCTCGGCCTGCCGGATGGCGCGTGGGAGATGCACGATACCGCCTCGCGGCACATCGTCCTGCTGGACGGAAAGCGCGTGGTGGCAGTGGCCCTGCTGCGCCCCGCGGAGAAAGGCCGCGCGCAGCTGCTGCAGATGGCCGTGGCGACCGAGCGGCAGCGTCGCGGCTACGGGGCACGCCTGATCCACGCGCTGATGGCCGAAGCCCGGCGCGCGGACATCTCCGTCGTATTCTGCCACGCCCGCGACGGCGCGATCGCGTTCTACGAGCGCATGGGCTTCCGCATCTGCGGCGGCCCATTCGTCGAGGTCGGCGTGGGGCACCACCCGATGGAAGCTCGAGTTCCCGCGGGCAGCCGAACGGCGGGGTCCTAGTGCTGTGTCCGCTGAGTCGCCATCACAAACCACCGCGGGCCGGTCCGCCTGTGGCGGCCCGCGGTGGTGCCCCGCCCGCCGCTCGAGGCAAGACGACTCTCTTCCCGCGGCGACCGACAATCAGTGATTACGACTCATCGGACGGGGCACTAGCCCGGATTTCTCACGACCGCAGGACCGAGGGTGCGAAGAGGAAGTGAATTTTCAGTCCAGATGCCCGCCTGGGCGCGCGCAGGCAGACTTGGCAGAGCGGGGATCATCGTCGCCTTTCGTGCGCCCGCTCGCGAGCAACTCGATCCGGGTTCGCCGACCACGCGCGCGCCTTCGGCGCAGGGACCAGCCCCAAGGCAGCAGGCCCAGCTCGGGGGGGGGCGATCCGCTCTGTGAACGGTCGCCACCCGCTGGGCCCCCACGGGCTGCCGCCCGTCACATCCCGTAGCCCGCCGCCTGCACGTTGCGCAGCACGGCCGCGTCCGTTTCGTCGGTAGGCCTTCCCGCGGTGATGACTCCCTCGAAGAACGTGCCCTGGGACGAGTTGCTGTTGTCGCCCCCGATGCCCAAGATGATGCCCCCTTCCATCTGCCAGCGCTCCATCGCGTTGGGGGTCGGCCCGTTCCACGCGGTCGTCAGACTACCCTCTTGGGCATTCGCCATGCGGAGCGCGTAGTTGTTCGGCGCAGCCTTGAGAATGCCGAAGGCGTAGTCCATCGTCATCGACGGGTTTCTCTCGTTCACGTCGAACGTGCCGAGGTCGGGGCGACCGATGCCCCCGTTCACTCCGCCGGCCCACACGCCTGCCTCGAAATCGCCCATGAACCAGGGCCCATTGCCGGCTCCCTCTCCCCAAAAGGCTCGCCCGAACAGGAGCGCGCTCATCATGCCGGTGGGTCCGAAGCAGTTGTCTCGCGAGGCAATTCCGAAGTTCCAGCAACACGCCGGAGGCGGGTTCGGGCGCGTCCCGCTGCCGGCCGTCACCATGTACACGCTCATCGGCTCTTCCCCCTCCGGCGTATTGACGGCTGCGTTGTTGCGATAGCCCTGGTGCGGCCTCATGTAGAGGCCGTAGACGGAATTGCCGCCGACCGTCAGAGGGAGCTCCTTGGCGTCCGACTCGTAGTCGTCTTCCGAGGCAGTTCCCTCGTAGCAGCCGGCCTTGGCGACCGTCAGATCGTTGCCTTGCCCGGATTGGTCGTACAGGACGGACACGGTGCAGGGCTCTTCCCCGCAGAACGCGTCTTGTGCGGCCGCGTCGGCGAAGCCGCTCGGCAGCATCCCGATGTCCAGGGTTTCGCCGCCCATGCCCGTATTCTGCAGCGGGTTCGGAGCGCCGCGACGCACCTGGTACAGGGGACCTTCGTAGGTGCTGGCGAGGCCTCGAACGAGGCTGTACGCCCCGACGCAGGGAACGTCCGCGGCGGCGTAGATGTCGCAGGGCTCGTCGGGGCGCCCTTCGGGCTCCGGCTCCGCAGGCTCCTCCATCGTCATCATGTCGCCCGAGCCCGCCGCGCCTTCGGGCGCCACGGCCACTTCGGGCGCCACGGCCACTTCGGGCTCCGCGTCGTCCTCCTCGGAGCAGCCGGGGAGCGTCATGGACAGGCCCATCGTGACCAGCAGCGGGCCAGCCCGCAAAACCCGGCCCGCAGGGGCCGAGGCGTTTCGTCGTTTGGCGGGTACTCGGCGGTGCTCGTGCTGCTCCGGAAGAGCCGCGGCGGCGACCGCCCAGCGACCCGCCTGCCCTGGGGAAGGACGCGACGGATGGGCGGCGCTCGCGGTCGAGGGTATGGGAGAAAGGCCGAGAGTGCGTTTGATCTTGTTGGTCATGGGGCCACCTCGTTCGTTATCGATGGGTAAGCTGCGTCGCTTCGTTTTTGGTGGGTCTGGCTCCGAGTGAGCGGTGCTCGCGGCGTCGCCTCGCCTTCGAAGAGGCGACGGCTCTCTCCGTTGCGCAGTGGTGGGCGGGGTGGCGCAGCGATTGCCTTCACCCCTTCGCGCGAGCGGCTCGGCGTACCTCGAACGAGGTGCGCGCCGTGGATGATCCCCGCTCGCGTGGCGCGCTGGACGAATCCAGGCGGCGCGTGGTGCCGCGATCGGGGTGAGCCCACGAACACTTCCGAGACCGCCAACTCTTGCGAGTGTGAACGTTCACATTCTGGGTGTCAACCCCACGCTCGAGGCCTCGAGCCGCGACCATTCCAACCCAATCGGAGGAAGGCCGTGTCGCGGTGATGTCGCTCGCCTCGTCCCCCGCCGCGGCCCCCCAACAGGGATCGCAACGGCAGACGATCGCGCGGTGGCGACGGCATGCCTTCTGCTGGAAAGGGCCGGGCGCTAGAGCGCAGGCGCTCGCCGAGTTCGAAAGCGCGGGTGTTTCTGATTTCGTCGGAGCGCTTCGCAGCGCGGCCGAAGGGCATCCCGATCGAGATCTTTTTGGCTCGTCCTTGCTCTGCCGTGACAGTCGGCTGGGGGCCGCATCCGCTGGGCCGCAGGCATCGCAACACGAACGGATCGTTGCGGGTTCGAGGCCGCGCCGCAAGCGCGGCGGTCCGCCGCCTGCGTGCGAGCTCGCCCCGTCTCGCGGCGCGGGGCGCGGGGCGCGTGCGGTGGGCCGGCGAACGCCGCGGGCGACCGCGAGCCGCATGGATCCCGCGGCGGCGCTCGACTCGGCGCGCGTGCAAGCGATGAGCGGGGGGCGGATTGGCACCGGAGGGCCTGGAGGGATCGCTGGCGAAATGGGCGGCTTCTGGGCGCGTGCTGCTCCAAGCGCTGGACGCTTGCTCGTTGTCCGGCGGTCGGTTCGCGCCCGTCCCTGGCCGCGGCGCGCGGCGCCGGTCGAGACGGTTCGGACCGCGCCCTGGACCTGGAACGCCCCCGCTCGGGAGGCGCCTGCGTCCTTCGGGGACCAAGGGACGCGGGCGGCCGTCGCGGGCGGAGCCGTCCGGAGCCGTCGAGCCTCTTCGGAGCGGACGGACCGCGCGACTCGTCGCGAGGCTCGCTCCGGCGAGCGCCCGACCCCACGAGCGCGGCGGGGCGAGGCGCCGCGACTGCGAGCGCCTCGCGGCGGGCACCTGTGGACGCGTCTCGGCGCGCGGGCGCCCGCCGCCCGGCGCTTGGATGGCGCGCCCCGCCCCGCGGGGCCCTGCGGCGGGCCGGGAGCGGGCGCGGACCCGGACAGCGGGGTGCCCGTCCTTCGCCCAGCGTGCCCGGCCGGCAGGCTGCTCGTCGCCTGCACCGCGTGGCTCGAGCGACCCTCGATCGCACCGTAATGCGAACGGAACGCGGGCGGCCCCCGAGCGTTCGGTCTGGCCCCGCGGCGCGCCGCGCCGCGCGCTGCGGCGACGGCTTGCACGCGAGCCTTCTCCCCGTGTTGAGGGCTCACCCCGGCCCGCGTGGCCGAGCGCGCCAAGGCGTGGGCGCGAGTCTCTCGCCGCGCGGGTCGAGGGATCGCGGATTGGCACCAATCTTGCTAGAGCGGCAATCAGGTTGATTGCCGCGGCGAATCAAACAGCGAGCGCGTCGACAGGGCAGCCCGCGCCAGGCACGCGCCTCGGAAGGCGCCCGCTCGGCTCGTTGGGTGAACGGTTTCGGAGCTCCGAGGCGTCAAGCGACCGGTTCGGCGCTCGAGGCACGTCGAGCGGGGGGCTCCTCCAGGCTCGAGGAGCTCGCGGAGGGCAGCCGCCTCCCGCGCCCGCCGGAGGCCGAGGCAAGGATTTTCGATCGTGCAGGAGTTCAGCGTGAAATTTGTACGGCAGCACCTGCGTGGAGGCGAGGCCTCCTTGCGAGGGCTCGCCGCGGCGTGGCTTTGCGCGCAAGGCTGGGCCTGTGGCAGTGTGTTGGACGCCGACGAAACGGTCCTGCTTCCCGGCGCGGAGCCATCCGCGCCCGAGCAGAGCGGGGGCGCTCGGGCCTCGGATCCGCCTGGGGGCGCTGCCGAGCCCGGTGGGCGGAGCGAGCTCGATGGCTCGGAGGCGCCCCCGGCCTCCATGCCACCACCCCCTCCGGAGGCTCCCTCCTTGCCCGTGGAAGGTCCCGCCGAGCCCAGCGGTGGTCCGGTCGCGCCCCCCGAGGGTTCCGGCTCGACGGCGCCCCCGCGGCCCCCGGAGCCCGCCGCGCCGGAAGGCACGCTCTCGCCGGAGGTCGACGCAGGCGCGGGCGTGGAACCCGTCGCCTTCATCGCCAGCGAGCTGCTGGGGCGACCGACGGATTCGTCCGTCACGGTGAACGTCATCGCGGCCGAGGCGCTGGAGGTCGCGTTCGACTATGGGGTGGCACCCGAGGCCCTTTCCGAGAGTCGCTTCGGGACCTACCCGACGGGCTACGTCGAAGCGGTCTTGCCGGGGCTCAGCCCCAACACGCGCTACTACTACCGGATGCGCTACCGGCGGCCCGGTACGGAGTCCTGGGTGGAGCGCGGAATCCACTCGTTTCACACGCAGCGTGGCGGGGGGAGCGCGTTCACCTTCGACATTCAGAGCGATTCGCACCAGGGGTTCGCCGCATTCCACAACGCCGATCTCTACCGCGTCGCGGTTGAGAACATGGCGGCGGACGCGCCCGATTTCATCGTCGACCTCGGGGACACGTTCAGCCTCGATGCACCCGTGGAGACCGTCGAGACGGTGAGCGCCAAGTACCTCGCCCAGCGGGACTACCTCGGGTTGGTTGGCCACTCCTCGCCCCTGTTCCTCGTGATGGGCAACCACGAGAACGAGGAGGGCTGGAATCTGGACGATTTCGGGCCCGAGGGGCGCAGCCGTTCGCTGCCCGTGCTGGGCACCAACGCGCGCAAGCACTACTTCGTCAACCCTTTGCCCGGCGAGTTCTTCACGGGCAACGCGGACGACACCGTCGTCGAGATCGAGGGCGACCACCTCAAGGAAGACTATTACGCATACGAGTGGGGAGACGCCCTCTTCGTGATGCTGGACCCTTTTTGGTACACCACGGTCAAGCCCTACCGAGGGGCGGTGGGCGGGGAGAAGAACGACGAGGCGCAAATCGGCGACCGCTGGTCGTGGACGTTGGGCAAGCAGCAATACGACTGGCTCGCCGAGACGCTGCGCAGCAGCGACCGACCGTTCAAGTTCGTGTTTGCGCACCACCTCGTCGGGGGAACCCAGAACTATTCGCGGGGCGGGAAGAACGGCGCGCCGTTCGCCGAATGGGGCGGCTACGAGGTCGATGGAGTCAGCTATGGATTCGCTGTTCACCGGCCGGGCTGGGAGCAGCCCATTCACAATCTGTTTCGCGAAGCCAACGTCACGATCTTCTTCCACGGCCACGATCACGTCTACGCGGTCGAGGAGCTCGATGGCATCATCTACCAGTTGCTGCCGCACGCGGCGAGCTCCAACCCGGCATTCGTTCGTGGGTTCGCCGGAAACGCGGTCAACTACAGCACGGCCCACATGGAAGACAACTCCGGCTACTTGCGGGTCCGGGTGGCCGAAGAGGAGGTCCGGGTGCAGTACGTGCGGTCGATGCCGCCGGGCGCGGGCAACAACGGCATCGTCCAGCACGAGTACGTGATCCCCCGGGGAGGCGACGCCCTCGTCCCCTGACGAGCACGCCCTCGTCGCTGCTGGCAGGGCCAAGGCGAGAATGTGGCGAGCAGGCTCCCGAAGGCGCGAACCGCCGCGACGGTGATGCCGAAGGTCTGCGGCACCAGCATGCCTCCGAGAGTGGAGGCCGCCACGGTGCACAGCGCGACCAGGACGCCGCGCAGCGCGATCGAGTGCCGCTCGGCGGAGGAGAAGGGCGCCGTGAGCCCGACGAAGACGGGCGCGTTGGCGAGGGGGCTCATCACCGCGAGGAATGCAAAGAAGGGTCCGATCAACGCGCCTTGGAAGTGGCTCATCGGGCGCCGGATGGTAGGTGAGGCAGGGGTCTTGTGCCAGGTTGCACCGGCTTGTTTGGTGAGGGGGGATTGTCGAGCTTGGTCCGGACGCAGCCGGCCTCCGGGGCCTCCGGTCCGCCGCTCGGACGCAACCGTATCCGCAGTGTTTTGCACCAAACGGGAGTGCAACGCTCAGCTTTCTACCGCGCCGCCCTCGCGGCGGTTCGGCGCTCGGGTCGCGCGGGCCCGCTCGCGCTGGTCAGCGCCGCGCTGGCGGGCGGATGCGCCGATGACGACCGACCCTACGTGGTGCTGATCGTGCAGCAGGCGCCGGCCACGGGGGAGTACCAAAACGAGTCGACCTCGACGCCCCGACCCTCTTCCGACGGTTCGACGGCTTCGGCCTGCGCGGGCCCTGGCCCGTGCGAATGCCTGGCCGAGGACTGTCCCGGAGGGGAGTTTCTCGGCGTCTCGATGGCTGGCTGCTGCGCAGAGGATGGGGCCTGCGGCGTTCTATTCTCGGCGCTGGGGACCTCGCTGTGTGTCCCTGCGGGCCTCGGGCTGCCCGCGGCCACCACGGGCCCGGAGTCGCCCGGGGGCGATAGGCTCGGCGCCGCTTCGGGCGGCCTGGTTGGGTCCCCACGGTCCGAAGAAGTGGTGATCGATCCCGCCTGTCCGGGGCGAAGCGTTCTGGGGGTGGAACTCGCCGGATGTTGCGACCCGACGGGCGTCTGCGGCGTCAGCACTCGACCGCTCGCCTCCGGCGGGGCCCTGGCGTTGCCCGGCCTGGACGTGCCGCTCACCTGCCTGACCGCTGCGGAGGTGGAGGCCTCCGCATCCCCATGGCTCACCCCCGCCGGCGGCACGCCGCCGCTGGGCTGTGGCCCCCCGGGGCAGCAGGCCACGGGGGGCAGCCCGAGCGGCGCGGGGCCTTCCTCGGGGGACGGCGGCACGTCGGGGGTCGGCCCAGGGGATGGCCCCGCGGCTGGTGGAGGCGGGCTCGATGAGGCGCTGTGGGCGGCGATCTTCGATCTCCTTCGGGAGTACCTGGGGGCGCTTCCCGCCGACCCGGGGGGCTCTTTCGATGGCGGGGCTCCGGACGCCGGGGCTCCGGACGCCGGAACCTTCGACGCAGCGGATGCGAGCCTCGGGGTCGCACCCGGTGGGCGCTGACCCTTCCCGGTCGCCTGCGACGCGTCGGCGGCGTTGGCGAATCGCAACTTTCTCGGGCCCCCGTACCCACTGATAAGGGCGTGATTCCCATTCGAGGTTTTCGACGCCGCAGTTCGGCTGCGAGCCCCGGATTCGCCAGTGAGACAGCCCCTCGGGTGGGGGCTCGGCGGGCGAACGCGGCGTCTTGCAAAGCCGACGGTGATTCTTCATTGCCCGGAGTCGTCGCCCGATCGAGCGATGGCTCCGGGGTTAGGAGCGAGAGAGTGAACCTGACTGACATGGCTCGACCGAGCCCGGGCCGTTGCTTGGCGCTGCTGCTGGCTGCGGCGGGATGCGGCGGCGGAGAACCGGAACGCGATGCCGCTTCCCCGCCGGCCAGCAGCGCGGCGCCGTCGACCTCACCCGCGGAGCCGGAGGCGCCGCCGCCGTTCGAGGTGCCGCCAGAAGCCGTAGAAGCGTTCGAGGCCTTGACCAATGCCATCGGCATGGCCGCCGATCAGCTGCAGGTGGCTTGTGGGGCGGCGTTCGACCTGTGCGCGGAGACCACCGGATGCGATCAGATCTTGGCGTGCGCGGCTCGAAACACCTGCTCGGGCATGGGCTGTTATTGCCTCGATGCCGAGTGCCAAACGCCCGGGCCATGCCGTGCCGTGATCGAGATGGCGCCCGGCGCCCGCGCACCGGACGAGGCCGACCCCAGTCTGGGTCCGGCCGCCGATGCAGCGACCGGCGTGGGGGACTGTCTGAGAGAGCTCGGCAGCGATCTGCCGCCCCCGCCTCCCCCCTCCGGCGAGGAAACGGCCGGGGAAGACGCGGGTTGAGCCCTCTCGCGACGGGCGCCGGCCGCCTCGGAGCGCGAGCAGGCGATGGAGCCCCCGGTCGGGGCGGGCCGCCGCGCGGCAGCGGCTGCCGCTCAGCCGGGCGCGATCGCGTCGTACACGGCGCGGCGGAAGCTCTTGTGCAGGCCGATGCGGTCGAACGGTAGCAACTGAACCATCAGCACCGCCGTCAGCTGGCTCTTGGGATCCACCCAGAACAGGGTGCTGTCGCGCCCGTCCCAGAAGAACTCGCCGACCTCCCCGTACTTCTCGTCTTCGTCTGCGGGGGGGCGCAGCCGCACGGCAAAGTCGATCCCGAAGCCGACCTGGCCCTTGCTCGGTAGCCAGGAGCGATCGGTGATTTCCTCACTCAAATGGTTGGTCGCCATCAGCCGCACCGTCTCGGGCCGAAGGATGCGCGTTTCGCCGAGTTGGCCTTCCCCGAGCAGCATTCGCGCGAACTTCGAATAGTCGTCGATGGTGGAGGTCCAGCCGAACCCGCCCGGATCCAGCGGCCACTCCGCCGAGCTGAACCGGAAGGCTTCTTCGTCCGGCGTGCGCGTGAGCTCACCGGTCTCGCCGAGCCGATACTCGGCGGCGCGTCGCCCCTGGCGGGCGGGCTCGACGTAGAACGACGTGTCCACCATGCCGAGTGGGCGCAGGACGTGCTCTTGGGCGTACTGCTGGTACGGGACGCCGGAGAGCTTCTGAACGAGGTAGGCCTGGACATCCACCGCCGCGCTGTACAGCCATTTTTCACCGGGGTGATAGCCCAGCGGCAGGCTGGCGAGGCGGCGCGACATCTCGGGCAAGGTGTTTTCCCAAGACCTCGGGTCCACGGCCTCGATCATTTT
This sequence comes from Polyangiaceae bacterium, assembly GCA_050299315.1. Classification (GTDB taxonomy): domain Bacteria; phylum Myxococcota_A; class Polyangia; order Polyangiales; family Polyangiaceae; genus SZUA-265. The sequence goes on along the minus strand of JBNKVS010000061.1, from coordinate 132,544 downwards.
CGCGAGGCCGCTGTGGCCTCCATCGCCGAAGCCGGCCGTGTGCCGCGTGATGTCCCGCACCGTGATCGGCCGCCGAGCATCCTCCAAGATGGGCTGACCGCTCGCGTCCTCCCCCACGTACACCTTCATGTGCTCGTACTCCGGAAGGTACTTCGCCAGCGGGTCGTCGAGCTGGAAGAGACCTTGCTCGTAGAGCTGCATCAGCGCGACTCCCGTGACGGGCTTGCTCATCGAATAGATCTGGATGAGCGCGTCACGAGTCATCGGCCGTTTGGCTTCGCGGTCGGCGTAGCCGAACGTACCGAAGTACACCTCCTGGCCGCCCTGGAAGACGATCGCTTCTGCCCCGGCGATTTGTCCGCGGTCGACGAAACCCTGCAGCGCCGTATCGATGGCTGCGCGGTCGATCGACGCGGCCCCGCCCCCATTCGTGTCGCTGCCGCTCGAGCTGCTGGCGAGCGCGGGCGGCTCGGGCGCCTGCGCGGGAGCGCCGCGGGAGGCGCCGCTGCACGCGGTGAGTGATACGGCGGTAGATAGTAGGGCCACGGCGATGGCTCGCCCGCCCCTCGTAGATGCTGCGACCTTCATGACTGGGACGTACGATACCCGTGCGCCTCGCCGCCACAAGCCCCACAATCCTGGAACTTTCCGCCCGCGACAGGGGGACGCTCCCCGGCGCAGCCGCCTCACCCGTGAGCTCCTGTCGATGGCTCGTGGGTTGGGGGAAACGGCGGGCGTGCCCCCGGGAGGGCTTCGCGGTCGGCGCGGTGGCGACCTCCTTCGGTGCGTCCTCGACCTTCAGCGCCCCCTGGGATTCGTTGAACGTCCTGCCGGGCCCGCCGGATTCGGAGAGGACAGCGCGCCGGCCCCCTGATCCGGCAATCGGCCGGAAGCCAGGAGTCCGCGTGCCGCGCGTCGCGCGGCCCCCCGTTCCGCTCGAGGCCGCGCGCCGAGCCGTCGGACAGGAGCCCTGCCCCGGTTGGTTCGCTCTCCTGCGAGGCCGCCGAGCCTTCCGCCAGCCCAGCTCCCGACGGCGCCGACCGCGGCCCGACGCGCTCTTCGCCGCGAGCCAGCGTACGCGGCCGCGCTTCTCACGGGCAGCTCCGATCCCCGTTGCGGGTGAGCCCGTCGCTCGAGGCGACGAAGCGGCCTCGGAAACGGCCCCGGTGGGACGCGCGGGAGCTTCGGCAGCAGCGGCTGGAGCGTGGTGCTCTGGAGTGCGGTATGGCTGTCGTTGACGTTCCGCCGCTGCAGGCTCATCGAGCCCCTCCCCGCCAGGGCGAGGAAGCGCAGGGAAACGACGTTGCAGCGGAGGCTGCTCGTCGCTCTCGTGGCGCCCGCCGTCCGCGCGAACGTGGATCCCCCCAGGGCTGTCGGCTCTGGCCCCGATTACCCTCCAGGCGAGTGCTCGTCGCCTCCGCGGGCGCTTCCCCCAATGAAACGCGCCAGGCGTACTGTCCCTGTTGCACGTCCGCGTCGAGGGGGGAAAAGGACTACGCGGATTTCTCGCTCGCCAATCTCCTGCTCGGCGTTCAGCGCGGCGAGCTCCGGCGGCTGCAGCGCCTCTGCCCCCGGGAAGGCTTCGGCGAAGGGGACGAGCTCCAGCCGATCCATCAGCTCCTCGACTTGGTCTTCTGCGACGGAGCGGTCCGAATGGACCTGAACCTCGAACGCGCGCTCCCCGCTCGCGTCGCCGAGGACCATCTCCCGCACTTCGTGGCCATCCTCTGAAGTACGGATCGTGGTGCTGGCGCCCCCGCAGGCGGCGATGAACAAGACGGTGAGCGCGGCGGCGCTGATCTTCTTGGAGTGATACACGGTGGATTCCCTCGCTTCTTGTGGGCTGATCGTTGGTCGCCTTCCGTGGCGACGAGCATGCACTCAGCAATGGACATGCGAGCCTCGGGAAGGGAAAGGATCCGCCGAGGTTCAGGCATGTCCCACCGAATCGACGCACCGCCTCGGGCGAATCTCGCGTCGTTCCGGCGCCCGCGGGCTCGCGGCGCGGTCGTGTCGGCAGCGAAACGGGATCCGCTCGAGGCGGCCCAGCGAGGTTCTGGCCCCGGGGCGCCCCCCGGGCGGGCTCGCGAACCCGAGAACCCGCCTCGGGAAGACCACGCTTGCCTGCCGGCGCGGCTCGAATATCATCGCGCCCATGCGCAAGCTCGGAACGATGCTCATCGGTGCCCTCCTATTCGTCGGCTGCAGCCGCAGCGTCGACCCCGCCATGAAGGCGAGCGTCGACCAACAGCTTCAGCAGGCTCGTCAGAGCTCCGCACGCACGGTCGAGCCGCCCTCGGCGGCCGACCCAATGCCGCTGGCCGTGGGGCAGTGGAGCCGGTACGAAGTCGTCGACGACAAGGGCGAGCCCAGCGTGATGACCTACAAGGTGGTTGGAGAAGAGAGCGGCGCGTTCTGGCTGGAGAGCGTCAGCGAGACCTACTACGGTCGCAACGTCCTGCTGATGCTCGCCGACTTCGGCGATCGCCGCTCGCCCGAAAGCGTCGAGGTCAAGGCGATCAAGCAGAAGGTCGGGGACGGCTCGGTTTCCGAGATCCCGCCCTCTGTCGTATCGATGATGAGCGGAATCTGGAAGCCGATCCTGCAAAACGTCGTCGTGCGCTGGGAGGGCGCTGCGCAGGAGGATCGCGCCGCGCCGGCCGGGCGCTTCGAGGCGTGCTATCGAGCCAAAGTCAGCGTCGATTTCATGGGCAAGTCGCACGTCTCGGACGCTTGGTTCCACCCTGCGGTTCCCCTGAGCGGCATGGTGAGCAGCAAGGCCGAGGGATCTTCGCAAACGGCGGAGTTGCTCGACTACGCCACGAGCGGGGCCGAGAGCGAAATCGGCATCTGAGGGCTGCGCAGCCTGCGCCATGCGCGGCGCGGGCTCCGCCTTCTGCAACGGGGCCGCGTCAGGTCGATTCGAAGTCGATGAGAGGCAGCGCCGCCGGTCGAATCCGTAGCTGCACCGGCGCATGGCCGACGGACTCACCGTCGAGATGCACGTCCACGGGGTCGTCGCAGCACACGCGGACGCGCTGGGCCTGGGCTCGCGGGCAACCGTCGATCAGCCCTTCCCCCAGGGCCGCCTTGGCCAGCACTCGAGTGAGCCAACGCGAAGCTCGGGGCGAGAAAAACGTCCAGCCGCCGGTCTCGGTCGCCGACCTCGCTGGCGATGTCGGCGCGAATCCCCGTGCCCGTGGAGTTGGCGACGATCACCGGCGCGGCTTCTCGCTCGATCTCGCCATCGTCGAGCACGAGCTGGAAACGACGTGGCTCCCGATTGCCCAGGGCTCGAATCCCCGAGAGCGCGCAGGCGGCGATTCCGCCGGGCCCTCGGGCAGCGGCGGCGCCAGCCTCCAACGCAGGGGCGAGCGCGCCTCAAAAGGCTCGGCGGGCGCCCGCCTGTCACGGGTGAGGCGGAATTGGGCACCCCGGCGCCGCCCCCGACAGGGCGCGCGGCGTGGACGCCCAGCCGGGCGGCGCCGCGCCTATCGCAAAACGACCAACGCCAGGCTGTCGAGGTCGACCGCACGGCGGGCGGCGGGGCGCGCCGCGGGTCGGCGCTGCGGGGCATCGCTCGGACCCCCGCCCAGCGCACCACGCGCTCCTCGGGGCGCTGTGGTATGGCGCCGTTGGAACCCGCACTCCATCCGAAAAGGAAAGGAATAAAGCACATGCCCGCTCCGTACCTGACCCTCGACGGCACGACCCGCGACGCGTTCGCCTTCTACGCAGACGTGCTCGGTGGGAAGATCGTGTTCTGCCAGTCCTTCGGCGAGTCTCCGATGAAGGGTGACATTCCGGCCGAGTATCACGACCGCGTCATGCACGCGACTCTGCAGCTTCCCCAAGGCCCGTTGATGGCCTCGGACGCGGGGCCCTGGGCCCCCTTCGAAGGGCCAATGCGCAGCTGCACCCTCTCGCTCCAGTTCAAGGACGTGGAGGAGGCTCGCAAGATTTTCGACGCTCTCGCGCAGGGTGGCACAGTGACGATGCCTTTCGCCAAGACGTTCTGGGCGGCAGGCTTCGGGATGCTGAGGGATCGTTTCGGCGTCGCGTGGATGGTCAACTGCGACCACGCGGAGCCCTGAGCGCGCCCCGCCGGCGATGCGGGTCTGCGCGCTCGCATCCGTCGCGATCGAGCTGCGGCGCCCGCGCAAGGTCGCGCGGCGCCGCCTCGGACGCGCTGGGCGGGGCTCGACGCAAGCGGTGCCGGCGGCCCGCCTACACGTACGCCGAAAAAATTGCGCAAACACGTAGGTGACCGGCCGGTCGCTCATGACGAGGCACGGTTCGGGTCGCGCGGCGGCGAGCTCGAAGGCCCGCTTGAAGCCGCATTGCCAGTGCGTGGCGGCGTACCTCGGGTACAGCGAGAAATAGGCGTGCAGGTGTATCAGGCTGCCAACGGCGAGCGCGGCACAGAAAGCGGGAACGAACGCTCGCCGGCGCCTGAGGCGCTTCAGCAATCGGGGCGCATGAGCCCATCCAAGCCCCGGGAGCAGGGCGTATGCAGGGGCCATCGCCAAAGCTCGCAGCGCTTGCGGGACGGCGTCCCTGCCGACCGCGGCAAAGCGATCGGCACCATCCCGCCGCGTGTACGACCCAAGGTTGCCGCGCAGGTGGGTCTCTGCCCGCGTGGCGCGGGGGTGTGTCGCCGGTGAGAGCCGCCGCATGCTGCGGCGCCGTCGTCCGGGGTCGTCTCCGTCGGGGTGACGAACGCCCGCGGCGCAGAGCCCGAAGCGGCGCTGGGGCCGCCGCGCGGGAGCTCGGGGGCGCCCGGGACGGGTTCGGCCCGCTCGTACGGCCGGTGGGCTCGGCCGCGCATGGATCGCCTGGCGCCTCGTCGGTTCCCGCGGGCCTTGCCCCCGTCGCTTGCCCCCCGGCACATGGTAGGGTCGCCCGCGATGAGAGCGCCGCAAGCCTTGCTGAACCGTCTGCCCCCCGCATCGTCCGACTCCGCCGGCGGCGCAGCGGTCGCGGCCTGTGCAATCGTGTGTTCCCTGGCATGTGCGCCCGCCGGAGGCGCGCCTCGCACGGCGAGCGCTCCCCCAGCCGGGGTGGCTGCGAACGAGCCGGCCGCAGGCCGCCTCGGTGGCTCGGGTCCTGAAGGTGCCGGAGCGCTTCACGCCTTCGTCGGGTCGACGGACGGAACGCTGCGCGCGTTCAACGTGGACGGCAACGGCGAGCTCGAGCCTGCCGGGAGCGCGAGCGCCGGGGACGACCTCGATTTTTTGGCGGTTGGCCCCGACGATCGCACGGTGTTCGTCAGCCGCAATCAGTGGGTCGCGGCGTTCCGCTACGATCCAGAGGCAGATGCCTTTGCCCCCCTAGGGCAGCAGAGCACCGGAGGCCGCGGGACGCACGTCGCCGCGGCGCCGACCGGAGCCCGGGTGCTGGTCGCATCCTACCAGGAGGGAGCGCTTTCGCTGCTCGAGTTCTCGAAATCGAGCGGTTTCGGGGCCGCCCGAGTGATCTCGCCTGGGCAGAACGCTCACCAGGTCTTGTTCGGCACGGCCGGCACCCGCGTGTACGTGCCGTGCCTCGGAAGCGACTACGTGGCTCAGTACGATCTGGACCCCGCCGGCGCCGCGCTGGTCCCGGCGAGCCCGCCCACCGTGGCGGCGCCCGGCGGCCCGCGCCACATGGCGCTGCACCCGAGCGGTCGGATCGCCTACGTGCTCGCCGAGAACAGCAGCCAGGTGCACGTGTTCGACGTGGATGACTCGGGTTCGTTGGTGGCTCGCCCGGGCGAGTCCCGGTACACCTCCGCAGACTCGCAATATCACTGGAGCAGTGACATTCACGTCACCCCGAATGGCGAGCACGTGTACGCCGTCAACCGCAGACCTCCCGAGCTCGTGCACTTCACGGTCGGGGAGAGAGGTGTGCTCCAACGTCGCGAGAGCACGGCGCTGGACGGCGTGGTTCGCTCTTTCGCCGTCGAACCCGGCGGTCGCTTCCTGCTGATCGGAGGCGAGAGCGGCAACCTGCGCGCCTTCGGCATCGACGCGGCCGGAGCGCTTTCGCCGGGGCCGAGCACGCCGGGCCTCGGCGACGTCCACGCGACGGTGTTGCGGGCATTGCGCTAGCGCTCCTTCGGATCTCGCGACGGTCGCGCGTCACCGTGAGCAACTCGGCCGGCGCATCGCGCCCGCCCGCTCCGCGGGGCGATGGGCAGCTCTTCCGCGCTTCCCTGGCCGCGGCCCGAGCGGCCTCCAAAGCGCTCTCGCGCCGTCAGCCGCCGCGAGAAGCAAGCACCGAGCCGATATTGTCGATGCTATCGCTCAGCTCGGCCTCGCTCAGATGCCCGATCGTCATCGCATCGACCAGCGGCTCCCCGAGGGCGTACTCGAGCGAAGCTCTACGCTGCTCTGCCGTTCGCCACTGTCCAGCGCCGTAGATCTTCATGCCGATGACGCCTTTGCCGTGATGGCGGGCCAGCCGCAGCGTATCGGCTACCTGCTCCACGGTGGCATCTTCATCCATACGGCGATGGCCGGGGTTGATGCGGGCGAGAACCACGTCCGTCCACGGGTGCTCGGCGGCCACGCGCAGCGCCGCGTGAGAGTGGCACGAGCAGCCCACCGCCCGCACGAGGCCCGCTTCCTTCAGCTCGCTCAGCTCGTCCAACATGCGCGCCTGGCGGTCGGGCCAGGCGGGGTCCGTCACCAAATGCAGCAGCACGATGTCGAGGTAGTCTGTGCCCAGCTCGCGCAGAAAACGCTCCACTTCGGGCCGGGCCGTCTCCGTCGGGGGCAGTGGAGAGCCCGGCTGGAACCAGATTTTCGTCAGCACCGTCATCGAGTCGCGCGGCAGCTCGGAGAGCGCCGCGCGGGCGAAGGGGTGCGAGCCGTAGGAATCGGCCGCGTCGAGGAAGCGAGCGCCGCGCTCCGCGCCGTGCCGGATGAGCCGCACGAACGCTTCGCGACCGAGCCGCGTCTGCTCCGAAGAGCCGCCCCAACCGTCGGTCCCGGTGCCCATCGCGAGCCGCGGCACCCGCAGGCCCGTGCCACCCAACTGGACGGGTGCCAGCGCATCGCTCATGCCCGAGGGGGCTTCGGGGGCGGCAGCACGCTCGGGCGACGCGCCCGGCAAGCCGGGCCCGTCGGGCTCACCCAGCAACTCCCCCGGCTCCCTCTCGTCTGCCGCCGAGCAGGCCCCCCAGAGCGCCGCTCCCGTGCCCGCCACGACCCGCCCGAACGCGCGCCGGGACACGGTGGACTGGGGACTGGGGAGGGACCCGCCGAGCGCTGGTCGAGTCTCCGGCGAGCGGCGGGCCTGGGACGGTGGGCGGGGACGAGGCTTCGTCATGATTGGTTCCCTTCCTGAGATGCGGGGCGGCCCGCGGATTTGATTCGACGGGCCGCGGGGGGAGAGCGGGGCGGACGACGGGCTACGGCGGGGGGGCGTCCGCCCGCGTGTGCTTCCCACCCTGCGGGACGAATGGCGTTCTGGCAATCGCGCGGCGGCGGTGCGGGCCTCGCGGCTCCACCAACGGGGGGACGGGCGCGCCGAACCACGGACCCGCCAGTCGGTCGCTCGCCCGCCCGTTCGGCAAACGATCAGGGCAGCCGGGGATGGCTCGGGAGGCCCTGGTAGAGATTGTTCGTCCCGCAGAGAGCGTCTACGACGCTGCGTTCAACTGCGCCGGAACTGGCCCGGGGTCGCACCCGTCTGGCTCTTGAACGCGGAGCTCAAATGCGACTGGCTCGAGTACCCGCAGCGAAGCGCTACTTCGACGACCGGAATCGACCGGTCGCGGAGCAGCAGCTTCGCCCGTTCCACGCGACGTTCGAGCACGTACCGGTACGGCGATCGACCGAAGCTGCGTTTGAACAGCCGCGCGAAGTGATCCGGGCTGTAGTCGACCAGCCTCGCGAGCTCTGCGATCCCGATGTTTTGATCGAGATTGCCCTCGATGTACTCGACCACTCGTCGGGCTTGGCGAGGCGACAGCGTTTGCACGCGGCGCGGCGCACCCGCGCAATACGTGGCGTAGGCATAGCTGGCGAGCGCCAGGGAAATCCCCTCGACGTACAGGGCTCCGAGGGGCTGACCCGCGCTGGCCTCCTGCTCGAGACGCAGCACCAGGTCGACGACGTGCGGATCCCCTACCCCGACGCGCAGCGCACCCGGCGACAGCGCGGCGCTGCCGAGCGGTTGGCGGAGCGCTCCGTCGTCGAAGGCCACGGAAATGCACTCGGTGCGGGCACCCTGCCACTGAACGCGCGGCAGCGCGGTGCCGCGAGGCAGCACGTCCATCGACCCACCGTGACGGACGAAGCGAAGCTCTCCGCCAGGCCCCCGCAGCGTGACCTCGCTTCTGCCGCCGGTCCACACGAGCAGCGCGTCGTGGTCGGCCACGAGCGCTTCCAGCCGGCCGTGCTCGGGAAACCGACCGAATCGGAGCGGCCACCCGCGCCAATCTTGCCCCGTGAGCGCCGCGCCGTATTTCGATGCCACGTCGACCGTTCCCAGTGGCTACTGTGTCGCGCTTCCCACGCCGTGGCTAGCCTGGACTTCTCACGACCTGGTCTCGAGGGTGCGACGAGTCGCAATCACTGATTGTCGGTCGCCGCGGGAAGAGAGTCGTCTTGCGTCGAGCGGCGGACGGGGCACGTCGGCGCCGCGGTGCCGACATCCAAAAACGCCGCCCCGAACGGTCTCGCCCGGCCGGGGCCTCTCGCTCGGGTCCCACGCGGCGGCATGGCAGGCCCCGTCGCCCGGGCCGCTGCCGCATTCTCGGGGTCGCGGGAGTCCGCCCCGGGCCGGCAGCCGCTCGGCGAGGTACTTCCCGGCACCTTCGCGTCTGCCGGCCATGGCGCCGCCCGCGGCGTGCCACACGGCCCGGGGCCGTGCCATGGCTCGCCGGGCGAGGCGGACCGAGCGACTCGAGGGCGCTCGCTCCTACGCCTTCGCAGGAAACCACGGCCATCCGGAGGCCTCGCTTGTCGGGGGGTCTGCGCGAGCATAGGTTGCCATCGATGCTCGCATTGCTCCGCAGGTCGCTCTGCGAGCCGCGGCCCGACTCGGCGGTGCTGCTCGCCGTGCTGCTTTTCGCGTGCGAGCCGGGCGGCGCTCCGACACCCGCCGGCCAAGCGCAGGAGGTGCCCGCGGCAGCCGCGCTGCCCCGAGCCCCCGGGCCCGGTCGAGCCGAGCCGGCGAAGAAGCCCGACGCGCTCCGGCGGCCGGGCGGGTCGCCGCCGAGCTTCGTCTGGGTCGACGCCTCCGGTGGGGGGCGCGCGCAGGTGGTGTGGTTCCGGCGCGAGCTCGAGCTCGATGCGCTGCCCTCGACGGCTCGGCTGAGCCTGTTCGCCCGCTCTCGCTACCTGCTGTTCGTCAACGGTCGCGTCGTCGGCTCGGGACCGGCACGCGCCTATCCGGAGCACCCCGAAGTCGACGGCTTCGATCTCCGGCCGCACCTCGCCGTCGGCCGGAACATCCTGGCCGTGCAGGTGCTTTCCTTCGGCACCGAGAGCTTCCAGCTGCGGCGTCAGCCGGGCGCGTTCGTGGCGTGGGGGCAGGTGCAGGGGCGCGCGCGCGTGCACGACTTGGCCACGCCCGGCGAGTGGCGCGCCAAGCGCGACCTCGGCTACGACGCCACGGCTCCGCGCATGTCATTTGCGCTGCCGCCGATCGAGATCCACGACGCGCGCCTCGGTGCACGCGGAGCGACCGCGGGCGGCGGCGACGGCTGGGGCTCTCCGGTGCCCCTCGCCGACCCGCCCGCGTGGAGCTCCCTCGGACCGCGCTCGATTCCCCCGCTCACCGCCACCTGGACGGAGCCCACCCGGTTGCACGGCGCCTTCGCGCTGGACGCGAGTGAGCAGCTGCTGTCGTTTCGCGTCCCGGTGCCGGACGCGACCCGGGCACAGTACGAGCAGAGCCGCTTGCTGTATGCGCGAACCCGAATCTTTTCCCCGCGCGCCCAGCGGGTGCCCTTGGGCCTGTGGTGGGGGAGCTATTACGTCAATGGCGAGGGGCCGCTCGAGAGCGCGGGCGTCAGCCCCGGACAGTACAACCGGAATCTGGTCTGGGCGCCGCTGCGCGCGGGCTACAACGACTTCTTCGTTCGCTACGAGTCCGTGTTCGGACCGTGGGATTTCTACCTCGCGGTGCCGCGCGGCAGCGGGCTCGAGCTGTCGGCACACGGGCGCCGCGACGATCCGGTCCAGTTCGAGAGCGCGGGACCCTTTCCACCCGACCTCGAGCGCCGGCTGCAATCGCTCCCGATGCCGCTGCCTCGCGCGGCGCCTCCCGGCTCGATCGGCGCGGAGGTCCACTGGCGGCCGGTCATGGCTGGCGAGCGCCGCGTGAACCCGGCCGTCGAGGTGAGCTGGCGCAAGCTGGGGCCTGCCCTGCCGCTTCTCGCGTCCGCGGTCCGCGACGTCTCGATCGCCGCGGGTCGAGATACGGCGCTGGTGTTCGACATGGGGGGGACGGTGCTCGGCCGCGTGAAGGTCGACTACGAGGCACCTGCCGGAACGAGCCTCGACCTCGCGTGGGCCGAAGAGCTATCCGGTGAGCGGCCCGCGGTGCTGCGGCAGCACGGTTTGTTCAGCGGTGCGCACCACGTGTCCGCCGGGGGCGCATCGACCTTCCAGACCATCCAGCCCTACGGCATGCGCTACCTGCAGCTCAATGTCGCCGGCCACACTGCGCAGGTCGAGATCCGTCGCATCGGGGTGGTCGAGGAGGTGTACCCGTTCGCGCAGCGGGGCCGCTTTCACAGCTCGGACGCCGCGCTCGATGCGCTGTGGGCCATGGGTTGGCGCACGCTGCGGGTGTGCGCGGAAGACGCGTACATCGACACGCCATTTCGAGAGCGAGCTCTGTACGCGGGAGATCTGCTCGTCGAGATCGCGGTGACCCAAGTCGCGAACGGCGACTTGCGTCTGGCGAAGCGCTCGCTGCGCTTGCTCGCGGACATGTATCGCGATTTGTTCGTCGCCGGCGCCGAGCGCCACCCGGACCAGCGCGAGCTGCTCGAAGACTACCCGCTGCTTTCGCTCGAAGCGTACGCGTGGCTCGTGGGTTCAACGGGCGACCTGGACTTTGCCCGCGAGCTCTTCGACGGGTATCGGCACTTGCTCGACGGGCGGCTCGCCCGCCTCGGCGCAGGCGGCGCTCTGCGCAACGAAAGCGTGTTCATCTCCTGGGTCTTGCCCGACGAGCAGCGTCACGGCGCGGAAAACACGGCATACCATGCGCTGCTCGCGCGGTCGCTATCGAGCCTCGCCGGGGTCGCTCGCCGCCTCGGCGAGGCGGACTCGGGCGCCCGCTACGAGGCGGCCAGCCGCCGCCTCAGCCGCGTGCTCGGCGAGCGCTTCTGGGACCCGCGCGCTGGCGCCTTCGCCGACGGTGTGCGGGGCGGACTCCTCAGCAGCTCGCACTCGGTCATCTCAAGCGCGTGGCCTTCCTTCTGGGGCTTGACCAGCGCGGCGCAGGAGCGCGAGCTGCAGGCGCTCTGGGAGCGGGAGGTCGGCCCCGCCGCGCCTCTGCCTCCCCGCATTTCACCGTACGGGGCCTTCTTTCTGCTCGGCGCGCTGTATCGCCACGACCACGCCGCTCTGGCGGAGCACTTGATGCGCGGCCTCTGGGCGCCGATGCTCGCCGACCCGGAGGGGACTCTGTGGGAGGGGCTGGACCGCGCAGGGGGCAGCTCGAGCCACGCCTGGAGCGCCGCCCCCACCTACTACCTCTCGACCGAGGTGCTCGGCGTGCAGCTCGGCTACCCCGAGGCGGCCCCCGACGACGAAATCCTGATCGCACCGCGAGCGGAGACGCTCGACTGGGCGCGTGGCGCCGTCGTTCACCCGCGCGGGCTCGTCGAAGTCGACTGGCGCATCGCCGGCGATCGCTTGCAGGTCGAGGTGCACGTGCCGCCAGGCGTTCGCTACCGCGTCGCGCCGCGCGGGCGGCTCTCGAGGCTGCGCCTCGAGCGGATCCGTGGGGCCAAGCGCCCCGGCGCGGGCTCCGCCAGCTCCCGATGAGGGGTCGGGAGTGGGCGCGGCGCGCCCCTGCGACGCGGCCTCTGCGAGGCGGCGTGGGGCGCTTCTATTGCCCCCGGAACTGCTCGACCCAGCTGCGCAGGCACTCGACCTGGTCCGGCGTGACGGTGCCGTTGGAAGGCATGGGCAACCCGCAGTCATCTTCGTCGTAGGGCGGATCGAGCGTCACCTTGGTGAGGATCATGCTGCGGTCCGGCCGCACGGGATCGATCATCAAGCCGCACGAATCGACGTTGAACGTGGGACCTTCGCCAAGATACGCAGCGGCCTGCTCGGGGCCGAGGGCGAAGTTGCCGACGCCGATCGCGTTGTGGCACCCGCCGCCCGTCGCACAGCTGATTTCGAAGACCTCGGTGACCGCGTCACAGGGGGGCTCTTGGTCCATGCTGGGGCTCGGCTCCGCCATGGAGGAGCCCCCCGCGCCCATCGAAGCGGAGCCGCCCCCGCCCAGGGAGCTTCCGCCTTCGGCGATCGAGCTGCCGCCTTGGCCAACGGCGTCGACGCCCGAGCCGCCAGAGCCCATCGAGCTCCCCGCAGCTCCCCCTGCGCCGAGGCCCGCGGCGCCGGCACTCGCCATGCTGCTGCCGCCACTTTCGGACATGTCGTCGCCCGCCCCCGATCCGAGCCCCAGCCCACGGTCGTCGAGGCTCGAGCCACAGGACGAGGTGGCGATGGACGCGACGGAAACGAGGGCCAGAGCCGCCAGGGGCCCCCGCAGGGGGGCTCGCCGAACCCGGCGTGAGCGATGTGCGGGGCAACGGGTTGCGCGCCCGCGCAGCGCGCCGCGCGCCGACGGATCTCTGTGAGTGGCTGGTCGATGTTTCACTAGATCGCTCGAAGCTTCTGCCGCAACGCTGCCAAATCAAAGGCCACGGCGAGTCGTCGCCTGCGTACGTAGCGCAAAACGTGGGCCGGCTCAGTGGCAATCGCAACCGTTCGGGCGATCCCGGACGACCTTTCCTGGACCGGTGTGTGGAGAAGCACCCGTACAGGCCCGCACGTGCGTCGCGCCGCTCGCGGTTCAAACGGACACATCGCGAGCTCTCTGGGGGGAAAGCTGCCCCTTGCCGGGCTCGCGCGCAGCGCTCGTCGAGTCCAGCAGACAACGGCGGCGGTACGACCGGCCGGCTTGTGGCGACTCTCGACAGGGCCGAATGGACTGCGAAAGTTCCGCTCCTGGCGCTCCGGTGAGTCGTCGGCAAGCCACCCCGCCGGACCGATCGGAGCGCAGCGCCCGCACTTTGGCTCTCGCCCGGAGCGGGGCCGCGCCCGCACCGCGGGCCCCGGGACGATGCCGTGCCCCGCGCGCGTCTCAGGGAGCGAGGTCCGCGGCCACCGCGGCGGCCATGGCGCGGTACCCTTCGTCCCCGGGGTGCAGGTTGTCCCCGCTGTCGTAGCTGGGAAGCATCGCCAACGGTCGCTCGGGGTCCTGAATCACGCGATCGAAGTCGACGACGGATGCCACGTCGGGATTGGCGCGGATCCACTCGTTCACGGCGCCGCGCTTGGTCTCCGATTCTTCCGAGTAGTAGGGCGCGTTCGTTCCTTCGAGGGGGGTGAGCGTTCCCAGTCGCACCTGCACCCCCGCCGCGTTCGCCTCGGCGATCATCGCGGCCAAGCCCGCCGTGATCTCGCTGGGCTCGACGCTCTGGTCGGGGTTGAATCCCCCGAACCCGATGTCGTTGATCCCGAGCAGAATGATCACGTCGCTCACGCCCGTCTGCCCGAGCACGTCCCGGCCAAAACGCTCCACACCGCGCTGACCGATGCCGTCGTTCAAGACGCGGTTGGCCGAGATGCCGACGTTCACCACCGCGAAGCGCCGGGGGCCGTCCGCGTCGAGTTGCTCAGCCAGAAGGTCGGGATAGGATTGGTACGCGTCGACGGTGGAGCCGACGCCATCCGTGATTGAGTCGCCGAACGCAACCACCACGCGCGGCGCCACATCCGCTCCCGCCACGTCCACTCCGGTAATCCAGTAGTACGAGGCGAGGGGTGTGGATTGCGACTCTCCTTCTGGTGCGGGCTCCGGCTCCTGCTCCAACCCCTCCAACGTGATGGTCTCCGACCCTGGCGTCGCGTACGCAATGGGAAGGGAAGCCGCCTCGAGCGCGTCGCCGGGGGCGACGTAGGCTGTTTGCAACCCGACGCTGTGGATCGTGCGCACCGGCATTTCCCCGTCGACGTACAGGGAAACGGCGAGCTCCTGGCCGGCACGGACCGACAGCGGCGCAAAGTCACTCCACAGCTGCTCGCCCGGCGGCACCATGGCCACCGGGGCCCCGCCGAAGGAAAGCGCCACCGACGCAGCCGAGTCGATGGCGCCCGAGCCCGCGCTGGGCGCCACCGCAGCCGCCTGAATCGTCACCGGCTCGGCCCCGTACAGATTCGAAAAGCGCACGCGCAGCCCTTCGCCCCCGCTGCTGACGCGCAGCAGCTGCCGAATCGTCTGATCCCGGAGCGAAGGCACGGGCGCGGGCATCCCGAGGAAGCCCTCCGACGCGTCCTGCGGTGCGGTGGCCCAGGCGGCGACGGTCGGCAGCGCAGCGAGCCGATCGGGGTCGGGTAGGTCTCCTTCCTCCGCGTCGCTGCCGCAGTGGAGCATCAGCGCCGCGAGCAGCGGCAGGATCCTCGGGGAGGGGGTCTTGGGGCAAGTGGTGGTTCGTGAACGGTGTTTCTTCATGGACGAGCTCCGAACCCGCAGCAGGCGCCGGTATCGACGGCGGCGTCTTTCAGGAAGCCCGGGCGTTTCTACAGATTCTGGTCACACCGCACCCCCCGGCAGCTCGCGCAACGCGCGACGTTCCCTCCGCGGCACAATCTTGCCGTGACCCGAGTGTGGGCTCGCCACGAGCGCAGATGCGGCTTCGGCCTCCCCCGCGTTTCGGTAGGCGACGAGCGGGCGCCCGGAGCGCGAGTCGGCCCGCGGCACGCGGACCGCCCCGAGGATGAGCGGGAGGACCTACCGCCCCGCTGCCTCGAGCGCCCCCGCGACGACGAACACCGCCAGCGAGCCCCGCGGGGGCCCCCGCGGCTTCGCCTCCGCCAGCGCGCCCGGGCGGAGCGAATCCAGGTCGATGGCGCGCCCATCACGGATGACTCGCCAGGAGCCTTGGCTCGCGGTGCGGCGGGCTCCGCTCTGGCGAGGGGATGAAAGCGCTCCGAACGCCGCGCCGGCTGGAGCCTAAAACCTCGGGTCGTTCGAGCTCGAGCCGCGAAGGGCGGCCCGAGCCTTTCGCCGAGGGCATGCTTCGCGCTAGGGTCTTGGGGCGTGATTCAACACCAGATCGTCCTGGTCCCGGGTTTCTTCGGTTTCGGCAGCCTCGGGGATCTGAACTACTTCATCGGCGTGCGGGAAGCGTTGCTCGCCGCCTTCGGGCGCATGGGCCTCGAGGTGGAAATCAGCGAGGTTCCCACGCTCCCCACGGCTTCCATTCGCCAACGAGCCGCGCGCGTACGGGAGTGGCTCGCGCAGACGTCGGCGCGGTCTCCCGGGCCGATTCACGTCGTGGGGCATTCCACCGGAGGGCTGGACGCTCGCCTCGCGATTGCCCCGACGGCTTCTCTGCCCACGAAGACGCGGTTCGAGGCGTTCGATCGGTTGAAAACCCTCGTCACGGTGGCGACCCCTCACTTTGGAACGCCACTGGCTTCGTTCTTTGGCAGCACCGCGGGGCGGCCGCTGCTTCGGTACGCGGCGGCCGCGCTGATCCTGGCGCTGCGGCGCGGCCACCTTCCGCTCGGGTTGGGGTTCCGGCTGGCGCGCGTCGCCGTTCGGGCGGATGATCTCCTCGGGATCGACAACTCCGTCGCCGACCGCTTTCTCGACGACGTCATCGCAGACTTCACCCCTGCCCGTCGAGCCGAATTGATCGCGTTCGTCGAGGGCATCTCGAGCGACCAATCTCTGATTTTCCAGCTGACGCCCGCGGGCTGCGATCTGATCAACGCCGGCACCGCCGATCCGATTCACGTCCGGTATGCATCCGTCGTATGTCGTGCCCGGCCCCCGCGGCTCGGCAACGTGTGGGAGCTTCGAAGAGATCCGTACGCCCAGTGGATGCACGCCCTCTACGCGGTGCTTCACAGGATCGCCGGCTCGAGCTCGAAGGTTGCTTTCCCCGAGCCCGTCGCTTCGCAGCGGGAAGCCCTCGACCGAGCATTCGGCGAAGTGCCCGTCGCGCGCGACTCCGATGGCGTGGTCCCGACCGTCTCCCAGATCTGGGGTGAGGTGATTCACGGCGCCCGCGGCGATCACCTCGACGTCATCGGTCACTTCGGCTCGTCTGCCGCTCACCACCGCCGGAGCGCTGATTGGATTCCCAGCCAGTCGGGATTCGATCGAGTCACCTTCGAGGCCTTGTGGAGTGACGTCGCCCAGTTCGTCGCCCGGGAGGTCGGTGCGGATGCGGGGGACGGCAGGGGTCGGAGCGTCGGCGCGGAACGCACGCAGCGCGACCTGCGCCCTGCGGAAGCGGTCCCAGTGGGGGGCGAGCAGGGGGCGGCGGACCGCGCGCGGGAGATCCTGCAAGAGGTGTTGGCGAAAGGCAGCGGCGCTCGGCGCTGAGTCTCGCGGGCGGTCCTCGAGGCGGCGCCGCGTCCCGGGCGGACTCGATTGCCGCGGCGGCCCGGAGCACCGCCCTGCCCTTTGCTACTGCCGGAGCACCGAGAGCTTCTCTCCGGTGTATCGCAGGCTGTGGTCGGGCTCTGCGTCGAGCTTGCCGACCCCCGCGCCCGGACCGGACACGAAGCGCACGTGAAACGTGCGCTCGCGCGGCATCCCGTCGAAGCTTCCGCGGCGCGCGTCGATCGTGAGCGTGCCGTTGGCCTCCTCATACCGAAGCGGGATTCGCGAGAAATCTCCCCGTTGGTGAGCGTACGTGACGCCGTCGTCCTCGTAGAGGGAGAAGGCTCCGTCGCTCCCCGTGAACACGACGAGCGTGACCGGCCCGGCGAGGTTCTCCGAAGCAAACTGAACCTCGGGACCGAGCGGGAGGATCGCGCCTGCTCGGACGAAGAGCGGAAGGTGGGAAAGCGGGGCCTCCGCTTCGATCGACTGGCCCCCTTCGAACACCGCGCCCGTCCGGAAATCGTACCAGGTGGCCCCGCGCGGGAGGTAGACGGACCGCGTCCGAGCACCGTAGGTGGTGACGGGGGCGACCAGTAGCGAAGGGCCGAACGAATACTCGTCCCCGATGTTCCGAACGCGGGGGTCGCCTGGAAAATCCATGACCAGAGCGCGCATGATCGTTCCGCCCTCGTGGTAGGTCCCAGCTGCGAGCGTGTAGATGTACGGCAGCAGGCGGTAGCGCAGGTGGTGATGGTAGAGCAGGCTCTCGTAGATCTCGGAGCCCTCTTCCGCCACCTCGTAGGTCTCACGGTGGGGAAACTCCCCGTGGGCGCGAAAGATGGGGGAGAAGGTGCCGAACTGAAACCAGCGCAGGTACAGCTCTTGCCACTGTGCTCGGTCGGCCGGGTCTGCACTGGAGAAGCGCGGGTCGAGGGAGAAGCCGCCGATGTCGTGGGTCCAGTTCGGCAGACCCGAAAGGGAAAAGTTGAGGCCCGCAGGAATCTGCAGCGCCAAATCGTCCCAGCGTGCGGTCACGTCTCCGCTCCAGTTCGCGGCGCCGTAGCGCTGCATCCCTCCCCAGGCCGACCTGGTGAGTTGGAACGTGCGGACGTCGGGTTTGCAGGAGCGCTCTCCCTCGAAGATGGCTCGAGCGTGCTGCAGCACGTAGCTGTTGAAGTATTCGGCGCCGGAACCCAGCGCATTGGGGCTCATTCGCAGCGCGCGCTCCATGGTGTCGAGGTTGCCGTGGGAGTCCGGCTCGCTGGCGTCCGTCCACCATGCGTCGAAGCCGAGCACACCGAGCTTTTCTTGGATTTGCCGCCAGTAGATGCGTCGCGCGTCGGCCGAGTAGGAATCGTAGAAAGCGTTCGGGTAGCCGGGCCCCACCCAGTCGCGGCTGCGCATCTCGATTTGGCGGCGGTAGATGTGGCCGGCCGCGTCGAGCTCCTGGTAGTTCGCCGTGCTCGGGTAGAATTTCGGCCAAACCGAGATCATGATCTGAGCCTGGCTATCGTGCACCTGCTGCACCATGCCGGCAGGGTCGGGAAAGCGGGCAGAGTCGAACTCGTGCGAGCCCCAGGCCTCCTGCGGCCAGTAGCACCAGTCCAGCACGATGTTGTCGAACGGGATGCGCCGGCGGCGGTACTCGCCTACGACCTGCAGCAGCTCCTCCTGCGTTTCGTAGCGCTGCCGGCTTTGCCAAAAGCCGTATGCCCAGCGGGGCAGGAGAACGGCTGGTCCCGTCAGGTGGCGGTATCCAGCGATCACCTCGTCCAAGCTCCCGCCGATGACGACATAGTAGTCGATGGCGCGCGCGGCCTCCGAAGAGAGCTGGATCTCGCGGCGTTGCGCCTCGGGCAACGGGTCCCGGTGCAGCAGGCGAAAGTAGCCATCCCGAGGGTGCCACTCGACCGCTATCGAGTGACGCTCGCCCGGGCGCATCTGCAGCTGCAAGGCGTGGTACCACGGGTTCCAGCTCTGCCGCCAACGGTCGAGCACGAGCTCGCCGTCGAGCCAGACTTTGTAGTATCCACTCGCATAGAGCTGGAATTGGTGCAGGCCCGCCACGCGGGCTTCGAGCGTTCCACGCCAGGTGACGCGGCTCGGCGGCTGCAGGTCGAGCTCGGCGGGCCACGCGCCGCGGGAGGGTGGCTCACGCAAGAACTGATCCGCGGGAAGGTACTGGTAGTCGGGATCGGACTCGGTGCGCACCAGCACCTCGCTGGTGCCGCGATAGTATCGCCCCGTCAGGCCCCCGGGCTTGCCCTCGGCATCGAACATTTCGAGCCGTTCGGCGAGAGGCCGATACGCGTGGGGCACTCCGAACCGAGAAAGCCCGTTGTTGTCCCAGAGGATTCCGTAGTTGCCCGTCGAAACCAGAAAGGGCACGGCCGCAACGACGTTGTGCTGAGCCAGCTCCACGTCCGCTCCCTGGTAGTCGAACTGCCCAGTCTGGTGCGCACCGAGGCCGTACAAGCCTTCGCTCGTGCCGCGATTGAACTGCTGGCGAACGTGAAAATACTCGGGTCTGTCGGCCCCGGCCGGGTCGAAATGCCCCGAATCGACGGCGGAGAGCCGAAGCTCGCCGGCTGCGTCGAACACTCGAACCGTGCCGTGGTCGAGAGAAATCTCGGCGCGCAGCTTGGCGGTGCTCACCCTGAGGATTCGCGCGCTCTGCGAGACGGTGAACGCCGTGGCCTCGGGCGAGGCGACCACCATCAAGCTATCTGGCAGCAACAGACTGTGGTGGGGCCAGGCCGTGACCCGCACGACGCTGGGGCTCATCACCACGAGGCGCAGCGTCCGGGCGGCTCCGTTGGCCGGGGTGACCAATACCCCGTGGGCGGTGAGCTGCCAGCCCGGCTTACTCGGAGCGGGCGGGGCCTGGGAGGCGTGCGGCGGCGCGCACGAGGCGGCCAGACGCAGCCACTCGGCAAGGCGAGGTCGACTTTGGTTCATCGAGCGTCCTTTTTGCGTTGGGCGCACGCGAGGGCGGGCGGCTGCAGCATTCACGGTTCGCTTTTGCTCGTCGACGGAAGAATCGACGCTGTCGTTGCTCCAGCCGATCGGCCTGTCGAGCCACGGCGGCTCGAGGACGTCGCCGGTGAGGCCCTGGGTCGGAGCCGGCGAGACCGCTCCACCTCGCCGTTCGAGCTCGATCGGCACCCCGACAGAGCGGGGGAGCCCGCCGGCGCGCCGCGAATCGACGAGGCGACGCGGAGAGGTCCGAGGCCCCCTCGCGCGGTCTACCTCCGCCTCGGCCACCGCTGCGGCCCGCCCAACCCGGGTCCCTTTTCGCCGCCATGGCCGACCGCCGCCGCCTCCCCTGTGATAACCAATTGCCACCTTGTCTCCAGGAAACCACGTCCAGCGAGAGGGAGCCCATCCGGCGATTGTCGTGTGCGGCAACGCGGGGGTCGGCAAGAGCACGTACGGCCGACGGCTGGCGGCTCGAATGGGCGCCGCTCTGCTCGACATCGACACCTGCAGCGAGCGGCTGGCGCGTGTGGCGATGGCATCGAGTGGCCTGGATCCGAACAATCGCGACTCGCCGCAGTTCAAGCAGCGACTGCGAGATCCGATCTACGAAACGTTGTTCGACATCGCCGCCGAGAACCTGCCTCACCTCCCCTGCGTGATTGTCGGCCCGTTCACTCGTGAGCGGCGATGCGCGAGCTGGCCCTGCCGCTTGCGGGAGCGCCTCGGAGCCCCCGTGCGGATCGTGGTCGTCCGCTGCAACGACGAGGAGCGGCGGCGGCGGCTGGTGCTCCGGAGCAACGTGCGGGATACGAGCAAGCTGCAGGACTGGGAGCGCTACGCGGCTCTCGGCGTCGATCCGGGGCCGCCGCCCTTCGAGCACGAGCTCGTCGATACCAGCGAAGCGCCCGGCGAGGCGTAGGTCCGGCGACCCCGCCCTATCGAGATCCCGCCTACGGCTCGAGCCGCGAGCCCGGGCCGCCGCCTCGCGACGAGCGGAGACCACTCGGGGCATGGGGAGAAGCTCGAGCCCAGCCAGCGCGCCGCGAAAGCGTGATGCGCGTGCCGTGGGCGAGGCGGGGTGGAAACGAGGGCAGCGGCGCCAAGCGGCCGTCGCGCAGGCGTACCCCCCTTTCCCCGTCCCCGGGAAAGCTCCGCACCCCAGGTGCCTGGACCGGGGCAGAGCGCGGCTCGTCGCCCCACTCCTCTGCCGCTCGACGCGATGGCGAGGGGCGCCTCAACCGGTGGCGCGCGCGGAGACCAGCGCGGCCAACAGGTGGGGGGCGTGGCTGCTCGAGGCGCGGATCCGCCGCGCTCGCGTCTTCGAGCGCCGCTTGGAACCCTGCGTGGAGCGCGCGAGCTCCGCCTCTGCTGCGAGCCAATCGACCTCTGGGGACCCTTCCGGGCAACCTCGCTGCTGCCAGAGCTCGTACGCCCTGCGATGAATGGCCTTCTCGATGGAAGCACGATGGGTGTCACTCTTCACGTTGCCCTCCGGGTCCAGTGGCGATTGCGCCTCGTCCTCGCGGGCGACGCCGTTTGCCGATCGCCCACGACGGCTGCGGCAAAGCGGGTCGCAGCGGCTGTCGGGAACGTAGATATACTCCAGGAGGCGCTCGGGGAAAGAAGCCGACGTTTCTTTTTGAGCGCCCCTGCGGTCCGCACGGTCGCATTCTCTTCTGGTTTCGACCCGGCCGCGGCGACTACCTCGCCCTACTCGAAACGACAGGCGCGCCCCACCGGGTCGGGCCCGCGACCAGGCGCCTCGGGGGACCGGAGCAACGAGATGTCGACGACGAGCGGCCCGAGCGGCGCCAACGATCGGAGGCCCAGGCCCGCTACGGCGGTGCGTTCGAGGGCCCGCGGACCGACCCTCCGCGAAAGGCCGTCGGCTCGGCGGGCTCACCTCGTGGAGCTACCGATGTGTTGACGCCAACCGCCCTGCCGAAAGCCGTCGAGGATCCGCTCGAGCCGGCCACGGGCGGAAACTCCCGAGGGCAACCGACCGCTCACGAGAAAGTCCGAAAAGCCCTCCAGGGCCAGCGCCTCGGCGTTGACGAACGCCATGTGCCACTCGGCGAAGCTCCTCTCGTCGATGGATCGTCGGCGCAGCACCGTGACCCGCTCATGGCGCGGGTCGCGCGCGATCCGTTCGAAGGCCTCGTCCACGGTGGCCGCGGGCCCTTCGAGGACCTGCAAGAACGACCCTTCGTGGTAGAGCAACATCCCGGTCAGCGAGCGCCGCGCGTTGCGAGCCCGCGTGGCGACCAGAAGAGCTTTCAGATCCCCCTCATCGAAACGGCGTGAGGCGGCGCTCACGTAGCTCAGATCCACCAAATCGCTCATCCCGTGGGTGCGACGGCGACGGCTCGCATCTCCATAAGGTGGTCTCGGCCTCCCCGGGAGAGCCGCGCCTCGCGACCGCTTCGAATCGGAACGGAACGCGGGCGGCGTCGCTCTCCCAACGAGAGTAGCGGGTCCGGGCGTTTGCTCCCGCCGCGGGAGGCGGCCGTCGCACTTCGGAGCGGCGCTCGGGCCCGGGTCGGCACCCGAGCGCCCCCCCGGGCCCGAATCGGCTCTCCTCGCCGCCGCGCGGTCCCAAGCCGCTATTGCGGCGACTTCGCGAAGCGGAGATAGGGCAGCTTGATGTCGAGCGGGCCGTATTTCTCCTTGGCCTGCTCGTCGCTGAGCCCCAAGCCCACGATCACGTCTTGCCCTGGAGCCCAGTTGGCGGGGGTCGCGAGCGGCACCCCGTCGGTGGCCTGGACTGCGTCCAGAGCGCGCAGCACCTCGGCGAAGTTCCTTCCGACCGACATCGGATAGGTCATGGTGAGGCGGATCTTCTTGTCGGGGCCGATGATGAACACCGTTCGTACGGTGGCGCTGTGAGCGGGCGTGCGGCCATCCGGCAAGTAGGCGTCGGCGGGCAGCATGTCGTAGAGCTTGGCAACCTGCAGCGACGTATCGTCGATGATCGGGAAGTCGGCGGGCGCCCCCGCGAATGCCTCGATGTCGCGTTTCCACTTCTCGTGGTCGTCCACGCTATCCACCGACACCCCCATCACTTTGGTGTTGCGCTTGGCGAATTCGGACGCCAGCTGGGCGACGGCGCCGAACTCGGTCGTGCAGACGGGCGTGAAGTCTTTGGGGTGCGAGAAGAGGATGGCGTAGCTGTCCCCCATCCAGTCGTGCAAGGTGAGCGTGCCGGCAGTGGAATCGGTCGTGAAGTTCGGAGCGGTGTCGTTGATGCGGAGTCCCATGATTCGTCTTTCTGGCGTTGGTCGTCGCCGCGTCGGCCAGGGCAGCGGTGTGCGGCTGGAAGCAATTCCGTCGTCGTTGGCGGCCGGCCTCCATGATGGTCTGCCCGCGGGCGCCTGAGTCAAGAAAAGCCGCACGGCTCCGGCGGCGCCGGAGCCGCAACCGCGTGCCAACCGTGGCCGAAGCCTGGAAGCGACGCCGCCTCTTTCGGTGAGAGCCAGAGGAACTCGAATGGGTTCACCGTTGGCGCCGAGTTCAGCCAAGCATTTGCCCGACCGGTCGGGATACGCGATGGAAGCGCGGAGGGACCGCCCTCGCGGGCGAGGTGACCCGGCGGGGAAGTGCGAGGCGGGGTGCCCGAGGCGGGGACCGTTGCGTCCTGGTCATCGGCTGGGCTCGCCCGCCGACTCCGCCGGGCCCGCCTGCGTCGCCAGGCTCTGCAGCCCGGCGGTCGCGACGAGGAGTACAGGCTGCGCGCCGGCTGGGCAGCGGTTGGCGTGGAAAGGCTACGCGCGGGCGCCCCCGGGCTCCTCTCGTACAACCTGAGCGCCGTGTCGCAAGCGGACCTGCAGCGCCTCGAGCAGCGGCAGCGGGCATACTATCGCGAAATGGTGGGCATCATTGCAGACTCGGCGCCGGCGCAGTGCGTGGTGCTCTACGCGGCGCCGTTGCTGGAGCTACGCTGAGCCGCGTGCCCGCAGCGGCGCGCCGTCGCAAAAACGCGGGCGTCGGCGGGCTCATGGCCACGGCGGTCGCTTCCATGGCCAGCGTCACAGCGAGCGGGCCAGCCCCACGGTGACGACGGGGGACAGCGAGACCTGCGTGTCGCTCGGGACCTTTGCCCGGGGCTGCGCTCCTCCGGGCGCTTGCTTCGCTCGCGTGAGTCGGCAGGCAGGCTCAGGGCACGGCGACGGGGCTCAGCCAGACGTCTTCGACGCACACGCGGAGGGGCAATGTCTCTGCCAGCGGGCCCGCGACCTGGATGGCAAAGGCCATGGTACCCGCCGCGGGGGCCTCGATGAGCTCGAACTCGTCGGTCACCCGCAGCGTCTCCCGGCCGACGGCGCGCGTCTGCACCCAGACCTCGCCGTAGGGCGGGTTCTGCACCCCCACCTTCATCCGAACACGGGTGGGCGACGAGGCGCGGACGCGCAGATCGACGCGGTAGCGTTGGCCGCCGCCTTTCATGGTCAGGTCGTGGTGGGCGAGCTGAACGTCCCAGGGATTCTCGCCGGCTTCGACGAGGTTGGCGCACAGCGCTCCCGCCGGGCGCTCCACGTGGCCGAGATCGCTGCGGGCGAAATTTCCCTCCCACGCCTCGCTGCTCGTGCTGGCCAGGAGATTGTCCCCCGCGGGCCACGGCTCGGGCTCGAGCGAGGAGAAGAAAGATGCCACGGCGGCGCTGGCAAACGAAGGCCAACCGTGGTTGGTGTTCTGATAGGTGGGCTCCTCGTGGTCGCACCACACGACGGGCAAGCCGGGGTCGCACCCTCGATGGCGATGGCAGCCTTCCATTCCGAAGGGGTCGGTGCTCGCGCTGCAGCCGTTGCGCCGCAAGACTCGCTCGAGCGCTCGCCGCCCGCGCGAGACGGAGACGACCGCATCGCGCCGACCGTGTACGAGCAAAGCCGCCGTTCTGCCTGCGCACACCGGTTGCTCGAGGCCGCCCGCGATGGCGGCGATGCCCCGCAAGCGCTCGGAGTGCGTGCAGGCGAGACGGTGGGCAAAGTGCGCGCCCGAGCTGTGCCCGGCGGCGAAAACCCGCTCGGTATCCACGCAGAAGCTCGAGAGCACGCGGTCGTACAGAGCCTCGAACGGGGCTACGCTGCTTTTGTCCCAGCCGGCCCCCACGCTCTTCAAGTACGCGACGATCGCTCGCGAGCCCACTGCCTCGTGGAACCCCTGGGCGTCTGCTTCGCGCATGGTGAGGTGGCTGCGCCCGCGCCCGTGGAAGGCGAAGACGAGCGGCATCGGTTGCTTACCGTCGTAACTCTTGGGCAGCGTGACGAGGTACGGTGACTCCCGGCCGCCCGCGCGGATGATTCCCTCGCCCGGCTCCGCGCCGGCGCCGAGGGCGCACCCCGTGCTGGGGGACGCCGTGGCGGCCGGACCACCTCGCTCCGAAGGCGACTGCTGAGCGGAGGGCTCGGCCGGCGTGGAAGCGGAGGGGGCGGCTGCGACGGCTGACGCCGGCGGGGCCGCAGAGGGCGGGGAATGCGCTGGCGCGCAGGCACCAAGCAGCGCGAGGAGCGCCCACGGCGCAGGCGCAGGGGGGCGGAGGGGCACGGCGCGGGAGCCGCGGGTCGCGTCGTTCACGGCCCTGCCTGTAACACGGCCGCCGGCCAATCGCACCCGGCGTGGGCGCCCGCGCTGGCCGATCTCGCCCGTTGTGCTCGTCGGGGCCGAGTGCACCGCGTTCGCAGGCGGGCTCCTCGCAGAAGCGCTCTCGCCATCGTCGTTGCATAGGGCGGCCGTGAGGCTTCCCCGCTCGGCGGGGGCCACCCCAGCACCGCCACGGCCAGTGCGGCCGGCTCGGCCCGTCGAAGCAGCGAGAGGGCCCCTCAATGGGGGGGCCGCTGGTGACGGCGACCGGCGACCGCGGACGACGGCGAAGACGAACACGAAGGCGCGTCGTGGAAGCTCCCCTGTACGAGCGTTGCCACACTCCGAGCGGGGACTCGAAAGCCCCGGCGGCGCACTCGCCGCGGCGGCCCGAGATCGACCCCTTCGGACGTGACGTACAGGTCCAGAGCCCTGGGCAGCGCGTCGCCCTCGAGCACGATGACCTTTTCCGTAGTGCCTTGGTTGACGAGCACGGTGACGAAGTTGCCGATGCGGCGATGCTCGAAGGCTAGTGCGAGCAGCTCCGGGTCCTCGCTCGCGGCGGCCAGCATGCGAGCGCCCGGGCGGACGAAGCGAAAGAAATGCTTGCAGACGTGGTACCGTTTGCCCACGCTGGTTCCCTGCATGAGCGCGTATTCGTTGGGCTCTCCCAGAGCGCTACCCTGCCACCACAGCCACGCGGAGGCTTGGCCGTAAGCGAGCGCGGTGCCGATGGCCAGGGCCAAATCGAACGCGCCGGGCCGCGGATCGCCCGCCTCGTTCGCCCCTCCTTCCCAGGCGTCGACATAGCCGGAGGTCTCCGTCATCCAGGTGGGCAAACCCGTCGGTGCCACGGCATCGTGAAAGCTGCTCCAGCGCCGGGCCGTGGTGGTGGTCGGAAATACGTCGGCGCCATCCCGGTGTAAGGCGAAGGCTCCGAGCTCGGCCCGGGCGGCCGGATCGTCGAGCAGAAACTGCGTGTACCAGAAGCTGTCGAACACTTGCCCTTCCGCGTCGGCCTCGATCTCGAGCAGATTTTCCGGACCGAAGAGCTTCACGTCGGGAAAGCGGGCGTGCACGAGCGACCCCACTTCGGCCAGCGTCTCCGCGTAGGCAGCTCGCGGATAGAAGCCGGAGCCGAAGGGTTGGGCGAACAGGGGCTCGTTCTGCAAGCTCAGCCCGTAGACGTCCACTCCGATGCTCGCGTACCGCTCGAGCCCCTCGACGAGCCAGCCGGCAAAATCGTCCCTCTTGCTGGGGCACACGGCACCACCCCAGAGGCTTCCCTCGGGGTGCGGTACCCCGTCGTGAATCTGCTCGAAATCCGAGGAGCACTTGAGTGTCGCCGGGGCCGACCACACGGTGAGCAGCATCTCCAGCGGAACGTGACTGGCCGCGGCCGCATCGCGCAGGGCCTCGACGAACGGCCGCTGCTTGTCCCAATCCGCATCCTGCGGGTCACTCTCGGTGGCTGGGGGAAAGTACTCGTTGCGCCACAGCGTGAGCCCGAGGTCGTCTACCACCAGGCGAATCCACTCGAGGTCCACCAAATCCTCCGGAGCTCCCCACCAAACGTCGTGCGCCCCGAAAAAGCCGAAGCCCTCGATGGTCTGAAGTCGAGTATGCCGGTCGATGAAGACCGTCGAGGTCGCTTGCGCCGGCCGATTCGCCGCAGGCCCGCGGCGGTGCGACGCCGACTCGCTTCCCCGCTCTGAAGAGGCCGAGGCCGAGTGGGCGACGAGAGCCCCTGCCAGACCGACCAAACACCATGCCCGCTGGATCCCACTACCCATGCTCATTCCCTCGTGGCGCGGCTGGATCGCCTCGCCGCTTACTTTCGCCAGTGACGCGGTAGCGCGGCGCGAAGGGCCGCGCAAGGACAACCCGCGCGGAGTTCGCAGACGACGCGCAGGGGGCCCTTTCGGGGCCTCTCGGCTCTGGCTCCGCGCCTCGGGGCGCGGGAGAGCTTTTCGAGCAGGCAGAGTTGCATCGTTGCAGCAGATGGCGGCAAGGAGAACCCGGCTGCTGTCGCCCCGGGAGGGCGCCCCTCGTGGCCCGCTTCGCGCGTCGTCGAGCGGACTTGGCGCCACTCGTCGATTGACTCGTGAGCGCGGCGACCGAAGAAGAGGCGTCCAATTCGTGCGCCGGAGCTCGCGGCGAGGCGTTGGCTCCCGCGGGCGATTCGCAGCAGGGCCGCCGACGCCGAGGAGCGCTTCGGAGCGCGAAGGGAGCGCGCCTTTGCCGCCCCCTGCGCGGTGCGTCCCGCGCCGCGCACTGCCTCCGGGCGCGCTACAGCGGACGAACCGGCACGCAGATTTCCAGCACGATTCGGCCTACGGGGGGCGTCTCCGGGCTCTTGACGATGCGTTCGTAGCAGCGCCGATCGTCCGGCTGGTACCCGCTGCCCACGAGCCACTTCCCCACCAGCATCGTCCAGGCCTGCGAGACCTGCTCGGGCAGAATGTCGAAGCGCCCCACCGCGAACTGGCCCCCGGAGATGGTCATCTTTCCGACCTCGCCATCGACGGCCTGCGTTTCGGCAATGGCGAGGCACACGCTGAGACGCAGCTTGTCGGGCTCGGTCAGGTTCGGATTGTCGTGAGGGACCAGCAGCAGTGTTGGCTCGGCGCCGTACTGGGACGAGCGCTCGAAACGCACCCTCGACAGCGCCCCGCGCCCGCCCGTTCTTCGAGCGAGCGGCGCAGCGTTTCTCGGAAGCTGGGGGGCCCTTCCGGGTCGACCTCGCCTCGGCCCGACGCTACGATCTCGGTCATGCAGCTCGGAGCTTTCTCGATCAGCCTCGCGGTCAAGGATCCGGCCGCTTCGCGCGATTTCTATCAGAAGCTGGGCTTCGTGGCCGTCGGCGGCGACGAAGCCCAGAATTGGCTCATCCTTCGCAATGAGTCGACGACCATCGGGCTGTTCCAGGGGATGTTCGAGAAGAATTGCCTCACGTTCAATCCCGGTTGGGGCACCGAGGCGAACCCGCTCGAGTCCTTCGAGGACATCCGCTCGTTGCAGCGCAAGCTCGAGGCCGCCGGCTCGAGGCCGATTGAGCGAGCCGACGAATCCGGGTCCGGCCCCGCGCATCTCACCTTGATCGATCCCGACGGCAACCCCGTGCTGATCGATCAACACGTTTCCCGAGCAGCCCCGCCCCGAGCGCGAGCCGGCGCGGACCCTCGGGTGGCGGTGCCCCCCCCGGGGGGTGCGACGCCGCGGGGGCGCACCGCTTCGAATCGCCAACGGGCCGCAGCATTTTTCGCCGGATTGTGACGGTCACTCTTCTACCCAAGGGCGCAGCCGCGGGCGCAGCGCTGGCGGAATACCGAGGCCCAACCGCACGCTCCACACGGGGGCTTCGTCGGTGGTGGTCGTCGCGCCAGGAGGGCGGGCTCTCCGCGTTTCGCCGGGCGCGCACCGCGCTCGGCGGGGGTTTCGCTTGCGCCGCGCCGAGAGGGGCTCCATAGTGGGCAGCGTGCGGGGGATCCCGGAGGTTTCGGCAGTGAGAAGAGATCGAGCGGTTTGGATCTTTGCGGTGCTTGCCTCGGGGGCGACCATTGGATGTTCGGATGACGATGGCAGCAACGTCGTCCCGGCTGGCTCCGGTGGGGTCACGGCCGGCGCGGGTGCCGGCGGCACAGGGGGCGCCGGCACAGGGGGCGCCGGTACGAGCGGCGCCGGCGGCCGCGGTGGCATGCCCTCCACGATGCCACCCGATCCCGCCTTGCCCGCCGACGCGGCCACGCTGAGCTGTCCCACCCTGATCCAAGCGGCGCTCGAGGCGACCGACGGCACACAGACGGGTCGCCACTCTCGCTTTGGCAGCGCGTCGGCGTGCGGCATGTCCAAGGGCTATCCCGGCAACGGCGCCGACCCGAACAATCCGCACCTGTTCGACGTGTACCGCTTCGAAAACTCGGGCGACTCGCCAGCGTGCTTCAACTTCACGCTGACGTATGGCGGGGCGCTCTCGGTGGACGCGAGCGTCGCCGACGAGCTCGACGCGGGCGCTCCCGACGCCGCGCCCGCGCCGGATCGGCTCGACGCCAGCGTGGACGCCTCGCTCCTCGACGCCAGCGGGGCGGCGCCACCCGTCGATCCCGGGACCGCGAAGTACATGCTGGCGTACGGTACCTTTTTCCCGGCGGAGATATCGCTCGAGTACCTGGCGGATGTGGGCGACGCTCTCGCATCGCCTCAGACCATGGGAGTCACGGTTCCAGCCGGGGAAACAATCGACGTGGTGGTCTACGCGGTCGACGTGGCGCCGGCCGGTGTGGACGACTACACGCTGAGCTGTTCCGCCGATTAGAGCTCGTCGGGAGCGCTCCAAGCCGGTGCGCTCCGCCTACGAATCGAGCGCGACGTTCGGGGCGGCGTCGTAAACACTTCGCACGCGCTGCGCCCGCCGCGTGTTCCAACGGCTGGGTGCCCCCCTCCTGGTCACGGATCGGGACGGGCGCGACGCCTGGGTGTTGCACGTCCAGGGGCCGTCGGCCGTCTCCGCCATGCTTCGACGCGACGAGGGTGAACGCCTCCGTGAGCCGCTCGGCGGGAACATCCTCGGCGCTGCGCAGGGAATCCAGCGCTGGCGGGGCGGAGCTCCAGCCCTGATTCCACGGGCTCCCTCCCATTGCCGTCGGCACCCTGCAGCGCCAACAGGCGCGCGCCCAGACCGTCGCCGGCCGAGCCGTTGCCCCGTCCCGAGCCTTTCCCGAGCGCCTCGTCCCACGGGTCGACTTCGCGACGTTTCGCCCGAGAGCGGGCTGCCGCCTCGAGGCCTCCCCGAATGGCACGGGGAGGCCCCCCTCCGCGCCCGCTTTCCGCGCGCCCCGAGGTTTTGGCCCTTGCCGTCGACGTGAACGGTGTTAACATCGTCGATGTGATGGCGGAAGAGCCTGAGACGCGGGAGCGAATCGTCGCGGCCGCGCGAGATTTGATCGTCGCCGGCGGGGTCGAAGGCCTGTCGATGCGCAAGGTCGCAGCTCGCGTGGGTATCTCCGCCCCGGCGATCTATCGGCACTTCGATGGCAAAGATGCATTGCTCAGCGCGGCGGTCGTCGCCGGTGCCCAGACGTTCATCGCATACCTCGCGAGCGCTCTGAGCGAGCCCGACGCGCGCAGCCGCTTGCGACGCATGGCCGAGCGCTACTTCGAGTTTGCCGAGGCGCACGCCGGCGACTATCACCTGCTTTTCATGCTGGACTGCGAGAGAACCGGCATGGATCGCGTCGATGAGCGCGCGCGCGGCGCCCAGAGCCGCAGCTTTCAGATGCTGGTGGACCGGGTTGCGGAATGCCTGGCCGAGGGGTGGATGCGCGAAGGACCCGCGGTGGAGCACGCCGTCTTCATTTGGACTTCGATCCACGGACTGGCCAGTGTTCGCCTGTCCGGGCGCCTGGGTGTCGCGAGCGCCGAGTACGCTCGGCTGGTGCAGCGCCAGCTGGATCTCATCGTCGACGCGCTGGCGCGGCGCGAGAGCTGAAACGCGATCGGCCGGCAGCGCCTCCCGCGCTCCGGCTTCTTTTTCGCCATGGCAGTTAACGACGTTAACAGATAGAGGAGAGCCGAGAAGATGATTGAGAAGGGCAGAATGACGGTCGAAAGCAGCCAAGACATCGTCGTTTTCTTGGTCGGTGCGCGCATCAACAAGTGGTGGCTCCTGCCGCTGAGCCTCCCCGTTCTGGCTCGCATGGGGGCCATGCTCGAGGAGCTGCAGGCAGACGAAAGCTCGGGGTTGCTCGGGGTGCAGCCGCTGGGCATGGGGGGCACCGTGCAATACTGGAGAAGTTTGGAGGACCTCCAGCGCTACGCCAACGCTCGCGAAAGGCAGCACCGGTCGGCCTGGACGCTTTTCATGAAGAAGCTGTTCAAGAACGCCGCTGCCGGCGTCTGGCACGAGACCTTCTTCGTGCGAGCGGGCGAATACGAGAGCGTGTACACGAACATGCCGCGTTTCGGGATGGGCCGCTTCAAGCAGCTCGTGCCCGCACACGGGAGCCGCGAGAGCTTCGAGAAGCGGCTGGCTCGAAGCTCGGTCGAGCGCCGGCAGCGCGCAGACGAGACGATCGGCGCGTAGGCGTCGGCTCGCCTCTGCCGCGCGAAGGGTATTCGCTCTTGCGGCGGAGCGGAGAGATAGCTGATTCGAGTCCGACCCGAGCGCTCCGGGCGCGCGCAGCGGCCGCGCAGGCCGCGCGGCTCGGGCGGCCGCGCGAGGCCCTCCGGGCCAGTCAATCGTGGCAGCCGGGCGCGGCGGCGAGCCACCCGCGGCGCCCGTCGGCGCCGCGCGCCCGGCAGTCCGAGCGCGGAACGAGCCATGGGCCCACGGAAGCGCCAACCGGTGTGCTGGTGGGTCGGGGCTCCTCGCAAAGCGACGGCGCTCGGCCCCGTACGGAGCTGCCCGGGTCGAACGTCGGAGAGGTGCGTCCACGGGATTCCGGCGAACGGGCCTGGGGAGACGCCCGGGTGGGCTCTGGGGCCCGGTGAGGCAGTGCTTTCGCCCTGCCCCGGCCGGGTCGCCCGCACGGGGGCGGAGCGTCGCAGGCGCTAGAGCTAGTGGCGGATCGGACGTAGTGAAACCAAGAAAGATGGCGCAAGCATTGGTCAACTCACGCCTGCTCGTCGCCGGGCTGTTTTCCGCGGTTTGCTGCTCCGAGCCTGGGGGCTCGAGAGGCCGCTCCGGCGAGGGCCTTTCCGGCGCCGGCGGGAGCGGCTCGAGCGCCTCCGCTCGCGCGGGTGCCGCTGGCCGCTGGAGCGACGCCTCGGCACCCCAGCAAGCCGAGCACACCAATCCGGGCGACGCAGGCTGCCGAATGCAGCGCGACGCGACCACGCCGAGCGAGCCTTCCTGCTCGACGATGACGAACCTGCAGGCGGGCAGAAACTACGGCGACTACTCGCTGACTGCGATCCGCGTCGACGAAGATCTGGTCGAGGGCTCCTATACGCTGCGAGCCGGAGAAGCAGGCACTGTGAAGGTGTATCTCGAAGACGGCACCGTCGTCGCGGAGCTCGCCTACGATCGAGAGGCTTCGGTGGCCGACAACACCCAACAGACCGTGATTCTCGACGGCCTATTCGAGCTGGACGTCCGCTCACAGTCGCAAACGACCTTGGCTGGCCTCGCGGAGTCGATTTTCGATGGATGCCATCGGATCGTCGTCACGGGTACGACCTCCATCGAATCGGGGCAGGTCTACGGAGGCATCCTCGTCGAAGCCGTGGAGCTCGACGCGTCGGCGCCCAGCGGCACGTACACGTTTTTCTCGGCGAGCGGGAATGCGGGTCAGGTGGAGGCGCGCCGAGACGGCGTGACCGCCGCCACGTTGGGCTACGACTGGACCGTGGCCATCGGCGCAGGCGATAGCTTCAGCTTCGAGTTTCCCGACCTGCTGACGCTCACCGTCACGCGGGCAATGGGCACTTCGAACCTATTCCCAGTGGCCAGTGCGCTTTTCGATCAGCGCCACGCCCTCGTCGTTCCCTAGTGCCGTGTCCGCTGAGTCGGGGGCTCGTCCTGGACACGGCACCCCTCTTTCTCTGCGGCGCCTTCGGCGCCGACGTGCCCCGACCGCCGCTCGAGGCAAGACGACTCTCTTCCCGCGGCGACCGACAATCGGTGATTGCGACTCATCGGACGGGGCACTAGCCCGGATTTGCCGGACGATTGTCGACTTTGCCTCTCCCTGCTGCAGCGCCACGACTTGCCGCACGTCTCGCGTGGCGGGCCTCGCCCGGTCCGGGAGCTCGCCGCGGCGTGCGGCTAGAGCTTCGAGTTGCTGACGAACGCGATCCGGCGGCTGTCCGGCGACCAGTTGGGAGTGTTCATCGACCCCTGGCCGCCGTAGAGGTACCCAATCGTCTTCGGGGCTCCGCCGGAGGCGGGCATCGATCGGATGTAGCACTGCTGGTAGAAGGGGTGAGACCAGGGGTCGATTCCCTTCGGGAAGGCGATGTAGACGATCCACTCCCCATCGGGCGATACGTGGGGAAACCAGTTGTTGTATTCGTCGAACGTGACCTGCTCGGGATCGCTGCCGTCCGGGTGCATGCGCCAGATCTGCATGGTGCCCGTGCGCACGGAATTGAAGTAGATGTATTGCCCGTCGGGGGTGTACTCGGGGCCATCGTCCAGCGTGCCGGGCGGGGTCAGGGCCGTCTCCACCTTGGTGTCGATATCGACGGACCAGAGGTTGCGATAGTCGCCCGTTTCCCCGTTGCGGCCTCCCGTGAACACGAGCTTCTTGCCGTCCGGCGACCACCCGTGGAGGTAGGTGTGCCCGCGATCGGGCGAGGTGATCTGCACCGGATCGCCCGAGCCCTCCACCGGTAGGATGAAGGCCACCGAGCGCCGCGGCTCTCCGGCGTAGTTGCTCAGCGCGAGCATCTTGCCGTCGAACGACAGGACGTGGTCGTTGTTGTTCTGCCGGCGAGAGCCGGTGTCGAGCTCGGCGATACCACCAGTCGCCAGATCGTAGGTGTACATTACGCCGCTGGAACTGTTGTAGATGAGCTTGTCGTCGCGCGTCCAGTTGGGAGCCTGTATCGAACCGGGCTCGCTGTGGAGAATTTTGCGCCAGCCTGTCGATACATCCATGACCTCGAGGTGGCTCCCCAGATAGTCGCGATAGGGTCGAAAATCGGCAGGCGCGGGGATGATCACTCGCACGTTGGTGAAGAGCGCCTTCTGCGCGGTGCCGCCCTCGGCAGGCCCGAGAAAGAGCCCTACGTAGCTCTGCGGGTCGAGGTCGAGCTCGACGCTGACCGACTTGTAGCCTTCGCCGAACACCGCCGAAGAGAACGTGAACCGGTTGCCGGAGCGCGCCAGCTGGATTTCGGTGGGGTGAAACGAAGAGACGTCGACCTGCTCCACCGCGGCGCCGTCGCCTCTGCGGTACTCGAGCGTGGTACGCGGCGACGCCTCGACGCAGCCGGCGGCATACGGGGCCTCGGCGCCGAGCGTTTGACGCGCCACGATGCCGACCTTCCCGCGAGCCCCGCTGCCCACGCCCGCCCAGCGCACCGTCGCCTGGACGATGAAGTCGCCACGGATTTGGCTCCAGGCCAGTGGCAGCGAGCGCTGCGAGGCTATCGCTGCCGCACCTTCGGTGCTCAGGGTGTAGGTCTGCTCGGCCGGGTCGTAGACTGCGGCGGCTCCCCCCGAGCTCCGGTGATGCTCGAAGGCGCCGAGTGGTTTTTGAGATGTGGACATGGGAGAATCGTGGGGAGCGGTGGCTGGGCCCGAGCTCGTCGCCGGGCCGGGCGAGCACGCGAGAACGAGAGCCGCCACGGGGGCGCTCGAAAGCAAGACCCAGCGAGGAGAACTCGAGTAGGAAGTTTCCAACATGGTTGCCAGGCGAGGCGGTGCCGCCTCGCCTGGGCCTATCATCTCCCGAGCCTTCCCACAGCCCGCTCGTCCGCTTTCGCGGCTCCTTGTCGACCCCAGGGTCCGCATCGGCCCTCGAATCGAGGGGGCCTGCCCCGCTCGAGCGGCTTGCGCCCCGGCGGCGCCCCGCGGTGCTTGCGGGGCTCAGTCCCCCGCGAAGCGAGGTTCGGTGCGCGTGCGGAACGCCTCGATGGCTCGCTGCACGTCGAGAGAGCCGAAATTTACTGCCTGGCAGTCGGCTTCTCGCTCCAGCGCAGCGGGCAGCGCGGCGACTTTGCGGCTCCGCAGCGTATCAACGGTGCCGGCCACGGCCAGAGGGGCTCGGCGCGCGATTTCCTCGGCGCGGCGCCGAGCCGCGCTTGGCAAGCGTTCGGCCACCACGGCTTCGGTGAGCAGCCCCAATGCAGCCGCCTCGTCGCCCCCGACGACTCGCCCGCTCAGAAGCAAGCTCGCTGCATGGGCCTCTCCCACGGCCGCGGGCACCAGGCAGGTAGCTCCCATGCCGGGATGTAGACCAAGCCCCACGAAGTTCGCTCCGAGCCGACAGGAAATGGCCCCAATGCGCAGGTCACACGCCAGCGCCAGGCAAAGGCCGGCGCCGATGGCGCTGCCCTGCACGACCGCGATGCTGGGCGCCTTCAGCTGCAGGATGCTGAGGTACAGCCCATAGAAGCGCAGCATCGCCGCTCGCACCTCGGTCCTGGGGCGCCGGGTGTTTTCCTCGAGAAACGCGAAGTCACCGCCCGCGCAGAAGTGCTTGCCCTCCCCCCGCAGCAAGACCGCCCGCACGGAGGCGCTTTCGTTGAGCGCTTCGACCGCCCGCTTCAGCGATTCCCCCATGGAGAAGTCCAGGGCGTTGGCTTGCTCCGGACGGACGAGCCAGATTTCGGCGATTTCCCCTTCGACCAGCCGCACGCGGCCTGGGCTGGGAGAAGGCTTGGTCGAACTCATCGCGCGGAACCTCTGCGAGCGGTAGCGTAGCACGGCTCTACCTGTCCCGCGACGACGCCGGCACGCCGTGGGCCCGCTGTGGGCTGAGCCGCCCGACCAGCGGGCGACGCGGGGCCGCGCCGAGCCCCGCGCCGTCCCGCTGCCGCAGCGGGACTCGTGCCCCTTCGAATCTGCTGCAGCTGGGGCGTCTCCCAGTCGATGCTCCGCGCGACGCCGCCGGCCACGCTGCCTGCCGGATCGATCGGAACGGTTTGGGCGTCGCCCGAGCCCAGCAGGAACCGCCGCAGGTTCTGCTGCAGTAGTGGCACGCTCGGAATTGGCAATGATTGAAGTTGCTCGTATTCGACGTGTAGGTAATGCCATCGCCTGACGCCCGCGCCGCAGGCCGCGCGCGCGGGGTCTCGGGCCGCGGCCCCGCCGAGCGGGGCGAGCCGCTCCGCAGTCGACCTCGCAGGCGGGCCGGTGGCGCGCTCGGTGCTTCGGAGGGGCGCTCGGTGCTGCCGGGGCGCCATTGGGCAAACGCGCGCATCCCCCGGCGCCGCAATCGCTCCACATCGACCGGGGCGACGCCCGTCTCAGGCCGCTGGCAGCGGGCGAGCCCCACCGTCGCCGAGAAGCGATCGCGGCGCATCATTTGCGCGTCGACCGCGGCGACCCCTCGAACAGCTCCGACCCCCCAGCGTTTGCTCGGCGAGGAGGCATGATATCGTGCGTCCCGGCGCTCGCGCCGGCCGCGCTCGTTCGCGCGGGGGCGCCCCAATCGGCAGGCGCACACGTTGCGCGCGCGACCGCGGGAGGGAAGCGGCTGTGCGGCGCGGCGCTCCGGACTGCAGCGTGGCCCCTCGGCCCGCGCGACTGCCCCGTTCCGGGGGGCGCACGACCCGCGAAGAAAACCCTCGCCCTCGCCCATACGGGTACCTATTGTGCGAGCAATGCGGGGGGATTGGAGCGCCGGAGGCCGGGCTGAGCCGGACCTTGGCAGGTCGAGTGGCAGCGCGTCGAGTGGCAGCGCGACCGCGGCCGGCAGTCGCGAGCCGCTCCGCGGCGAGGCGGAGGTGCAGATTGCACGCGGGGTGGTCGAGGAGATCATCCGACCGAGCTCGGAGCGCTGGGACCGGGACGCGGTTTGGCCGGAGGCCGCCATCCGGGCGCTGCTCTCGAGGGGGCTCGGGGGGCTCGTGCTCCCGGAGGAGCTCGGGGGGCGCGGGCTCGGCCTGCTGGCGTTGACGAGAGTCTGCGAGACCCTGGGGCACGCCGACGCGTCAGCGGCGTTGTGCTTCGGAATGCATTGCGTCGGGGCGGCCTGCATCGCCGCCAAACGAACGGACGATCAATCCAAGCGCCTCTTGCAGCCGATCGCCGCCGGGCAACACGTCACGACGCTGGCGTTGTCCGAGCCGGGTACCGGGAGCCATTTCTTTCTTCCTCAGGCCACCGTTCGCCGCCCATCCAGCGGAGGCTACGTGCTCGACGGTTCCAAATCTTTCGTGACGAACGGAGGCCACGCGGATTCGTACGTCGTTTCCGCCACGGCGAGCGAAGAAGCGGGTCCCGCCGGTGACTTCTCGCTGTTCGTCGTCCCCGCGGCGGCAACCGGCCTGCACTGGCAGCAGCCTTGGGCAGGTTGGGGAATGCGCGCCAATTCCTCCCGCGGCCTCGAGATGAAGGGGGTCACGCTGGGTGTGGAAGATCGCCTGGGGCACGAGGGCGATCAGATCTGGTACGTGTTCAGCGTCGTCGCGCCGCATTTCCTCGTGGCGATGGCCGGAACGTACCTCGGAGTGGCCACTCGAGCGCTCGAGGAGGCCCGCGGGCACCTCAAGCGCAGGGTGCATGCCCACTCCGGCAAGGCGCTCGCCGAAGTCACGGTGCTGCAGCACAAGCTGGGGCAGTCCTGGGCCGTACTCGAGCGCACGCGGCAGCTGTGCCACGGGGCCGCTCGCGATGCAGACGCCAAGGAAAAGTCCTCGCTGCTCGCTCTGTGCGCCGGCAAGGCGGAGGCCGCGCGGGCGGTCGTGACGCTGACGAACGATTGCATGACGATGGTGGGCGGCATCGCCTACCGGGACGGCGGCGTGCTCCAGCGCCTGCTCAGGGATGCCCGGGCCGCGGACATCATGTCCCCCACCACCGACATTCTGTACACCTGGATGGGGCGAGCCTTGCTCGATTTGCCACTGCTCGGAGAATGAGCATGGCGGTGGTGCTGTTCGTCGATTGCCCCGACAGCTACCCGAGTGCTTTGCCCGAGGGAGCGCGGGCCTTGCCCGAGGATTCACGAGCGGATGCACCCAGCTCGCCCGCGCCCGATCTGGTCGTGATTGGACCTGGCAGCCCCCGTCCGACGATCTCCGCGCAGCGTGCCGCCAAGGCGTACCCGGGAATCGGCGTGCTGATCACCGCTCGTTCGTCCGACTTGGAGCGGTTGACCGAGTTGCTCGCGATCACCCCCACCATTCCCCTCACCACGGAGCTGGTGGCAGCCGAGACTCCGGAGGTCGTCGCGGAAGCGCTGCGCAGAGCCGTTCGACGCTGCGACCTGCGCAACGGGAATCGGCGTGTCCTGCAGAGCGTGCACCGTGTCGTCGCCGAGTCCGTGGGTGTGGTCGACACGCTTCTCGAGCGGGATTGGCCGCCGCCTCGCCCTCCGAGCCAAGCCTTCTCACCGCAGCCCCGCCCCCCGGCGGCTGACCCCGAGGCTGCTCTCGATCCTGTCGGGGAAGCCGCCTTCGTGAAGCGTTTCTTCGAGCTGTATCGGAAGGTCGGCGGAGACTTGACGCGGCAGGTCTTCGCCGACACTTCCGATCTGAATTTGGCTCGGTGGCCGCTGCGAACGATCGAGGCGTCGGGTTCGTTGAATCCGGAGCAGCTCGAGGCGGATTTTGCGGCCGGGCGCCGCGAGGGCTACACGAGCGAGGTCGGGGAGGTCGGCCGCGCCCACGCGGAAGCGGGGCTGGGGTTCGCGCCCTGGCTCGTCGTCGCTCATCATTTCCGCCGTCGTTTCACCGAGCGGCTGCTCGCGCCCGGGGTTTTCGCCGAGCGCGGAGAGGAGCGCCACATCGAGGCGGTGCTGCGCGGGATGGAGGCCTTTCTCCACGCCACGGTCGTCGAGTTGGAGAGTGCTCATTCGAAGGCCAGCGCCGCGAGAACGCGCAAGTTCCAGACCAAGGCAGAGCTGTTCGCCGTCGCGGTCGAGTCGTCGGACGATGCGATCCTCACGACCTCGCTCGACGGCGAGATCACCGCACAGAATCCCGCTGCCGAGCGCCTGTACGGGCGCTCGGCGGACCAAGCCTTGGGGCAGAATTTCGCCCAGTGGGCGGTAGCGGATCAGCGTGAACGCCTCGAGGAGTTGCTCGCCGCGGCTCGGCTGGGGGGTGCCTCCCAGCGCGCGGAAATGATGGTACGCGCTCGCGGAGGCGTCCAGCTCACCGTCGAGATGACCGTGTCCCCGGTGCGGGGAGAAGGCTCCGCGGTGGTCGGCTTGTCCGTGATTTCCAGAGATCTGTCCGAGCAACGTCGTGCCGAAGCGGCCCTCCGCCAGTCTCAGAAAATGGAGGCCCTGGGGCGCCTCGCCGGAGGCATCGCACACGACTTCAACAATCTGCTCACCGTGATCCTGAGCCACGCCAGCCTCCTGAGCGAGAGCTTCGGGCAGCGCTCCGGCGAGGTCGGGGAAGACGACGACCTCGAGAGCGTACGAGATCTCTTGGCGGCGGCCGAGCGCGCGCGCGCGTTGACGGCCCAGTTGCTGACCTTTTCGCGGCGCCAGCCGCTGTGTCCGCGGGTGCTGAGCGCGGCAGACGCGGTCTTCGGGACCCACCAGATGCTGCGCCGAACGCTTCCCACCACGATCGAGGTGGCCGTCCTGGTCGAAGAGGACCTGTGGCCCGTCTACATGGACCCGGTGCAGTTCGATCAGCTCCTGATGAACCTGGCCCTCAATGGTAGGGATGCCATGCCGAACGGCGGGCGCCTCAGCATCGAGCTGGCCAACGAGCATCTGGGCGCAGCGCAGGGGGCGCTGGCGGCTGGACCGTACGTCGCGCTGCGCGTGTCGGATACCGGCGTGGGAATTCCGGCGGCCGTCCTGCCCCGGGTCTTCGACCCGTTCTACACCACGAAGGCGTTCGGCAGCGGGACGGGCTTGGGCCTGGCGACCTGCTACGCCATTTGCCGTCAGGCGGGAGGTGACATTTCCGTCAGTAGCCGCTTGGGCGTTGGCACGACCTTCTCCGCACGGCTTCCAAGCGCTCCGCGCGCGGCGGCGCCGGCGAGCGCTGGCCTCGACTCGTCCGTCAGGCGCGATGGCACTCTGAGTGGTCGAGAGACCATCCTGGTGGCGGAAGACGACCCGTCGGTGCGGACCACCATCTGCGCGACCTTGCAGCGCCACGGCTACCGAGTGATCGAAGCCGAGAACGGGGACGTGGCCCTTCGCAAGCTCGCCAGCCATGCGGGCCCGGTGCACCTCTTGGTGACGGACATCGTGATGCCCCAAATGGGCGGCCCCGAGGTGGCGGCACAGCTTTCCGCCGTTCGCCCCCACCTGCCCATCCTCTTCACCACGGGCTACGCGAGCGAAGATGCCATGCAACACCGCGGCCTCGGTCGCAGGCCGGCGCTACTCCTCAAGCCGTTCAGACCGGTGGACCTGCTCCGGGAGGTCAGAAACGTGCTCGACCGCGAGCGCGCCAGGGGTGCGAATTGAGTTCCCCGGCAATGGGAGGCCAGCGTCCAGGCGGTCGTTGCGTCCGGTGGCCGCTTCTTTTGCTCCCGAGTGGGAGTGTCCGCCAAGTCGCAATCACAAACCAACGCGGGCCGGTCCGCCCGCGCCGGCCCGCGGTGGTTTGCGCTGGGGGCTCGTCTTGGACACGGCACCCCTATTTCTCTGCGGCGCCTTTGGCGCCGACGTGCCCCGTCCGCCGCTCGAGGCAAGGCGACTCTCTTCCCGCGGCGACCGACAATCAGTGATTACGACTCATGGGACGGGGCACTAGCCGCCGCTGCGCTCCTCGGCGAGGCGCTGCTGCAGCCGCTCCAGCGCTCCCGCGGCATAGGCTTGGCACGCCCCGCGGTCGATGAACGGATTGGTGCTCGGCTCTCTCTGCTGCGCTTCGAGCTTGGCGTCGAGGTCGAGGAAGCCCGGGTGCGGAGCGAGCAAGATATCACAGGGAAACGAGGCGACCCGCGCAATGGATTCGCGAAACGTCACCACCCGGAGACCTTCGGCGTCGCTCTCCGAGTAGCGGTATCCGGGTGCGGAAATGGCCGTCAGACTGTCGGCGTACACGATGTCCAAGCACGTTTGCCCTTCGCACGAGCGCCATACCCAGGAGGTGCCACCGGGGGTGTGGCCCGGCGTGAAGCGCGCCGTGATCGCGACACCGCCGGCGTGAAGGGTCTGTCCGTCGCGGACGACCTGCACGTCGCCGATGGGAGGAAACGCATTGCTTTCGTGCCCGAAGCCGAACTGTGGGTCGTCCGGTGTGGGTTCTCCGCGAGCGAGCGCCCGCTGGCTGGCAGGGCTCGCGTAGACCTTCGCGCCGCTCGCGCGCTGGAGGGCGGCGATTCCGCCGGCGTGGTCGTAGTGGGTGTGTGAGTTCACGATTAGCCGCACCTCGTCGAGCCGAAACCCGAGCTTTTCGATGTTCGATGCGATGAGCGGCGCCGACTGGCTGAGCCCCCCATCGAGCAGCACGCTGCCACCCGTCCCGACGACGAGCACCGCGGAGAGCCCGCCCGTGCCGACGAAATAGGTGTTGCCGTAGACGCGAAACGGCTCGCGCAGCTGGTTCCACGCCTCGCAGGCGTCGCATTGCTTGGGCGGGTCGGCGACCAGGGGGGCGCCGTGGGCAGCAGACGACGCGGTCCGCTGGGCCGCGCTCAGGGCCCCGGAAGGTTCGACGGCGCCCGGCGGGGGAGCGACCGCCGGCTCGCCTGCGGGGGAAGCCGAGCGGCAGCAAAGCGAGAGAAATGCGACGAAGCCGGGCCAAAAAGGTCGAGTGCGCACGGCGCGAGCGTGCCCGGTTTCGCGTCCGTTGGCCAGTCGAATTGCCGCAGCCGCCGGAGCCGGGGGGGCGGGCGGCGCTCACCGGCGACCAGGCGCTTTCGCGTGAATGAAAGGGCGCTTTGGTGGTTCTCGTTCTGCATGACCCCGGTGGAAGAGCGCGCTCGACTCGGCGCTGGCTCGCCGCCTCGAATCGACCCTCTCGTCCAGTGCACTGGCTCGCGGACGATGGCTCGCCTTGGTACCTCTCCGGTGCTCCCGATCCACGCTGGAACGATGACGCGTTGGGCGACTTGAAAGCGATCGCGGCGAGCGATCTCGAGGTCGTCGACACAGGGCCGATTCTCACCTGCCGACGGACGGATCCGTTCGAGCGGCGGCAAGCGGCAGCGCTAGCCCGAGCGACCCGTCGCCCGTGGCCGGCTCATGCGCGCCTCGCCCCGCGTGCGCCCGACCAGCCGCGCGCTGCGCGGTTCGATGGGTGACCCGGTCGCTTGCCGCGACGGCTGTCCGGCGCCGCGGAAGAAGCCGTCCGCCGCGAGCCGGCGCCCGGAGGACTCTCTCTCTCATCGTCCAGCGGGCGCTGTTTCGGGCGCCGAGGCTGCAGGCAACGCGTTCGACGCTGCGGGGGCCCGCTCACTCCGCAGGCAGTGCGCTCAGCTGGGCATAGGCCGGCAAGGTGGAGAATTCGACGAACGCCTCGGACAAAACCAGCCGATCGAGCAAAGCATTCGCCGGGCCGAGTGCGCCCTGGGAAGCCGGCAGGGCTGCGCGCTCCTCCGCGCACAGGGCGCGGTAGAGCTCAGCCGTCACCGGGCGGCCGTCTTCGAGCGGGGCACCGCGGTGCACCCAGAACCAGAGCTGCGCCCTGCAGATCTCCGCCGTGGCCGCGTCTTCCATCAGATCGTAGATCGCCACCGCGCCGGTCCCTGAGAGCCAAGCGGCCCAATATTGAAGCGCCACGCTGATGTTGTTGCGGACCCCGGCTTCCGTGACGGCCCCACCGGCCACCTCGATCCTCGCCAGGTCGGCCGCGCTCACGGCCAGGTCCGAGCGCCGCACGTGCTTTTGATGGGGTAGCGCGCCCAGCGCGCCATCGAACACCTCGCGCGCGACCGGAACGAGACCGGGGTGGGCGACCCAGGTGCCATCGAATCCGTCCCCCACCTCCCTCTGCTTGTCCTGTCGAACCCGAGTGAGCGCTTGCGCGTTGACCTCCGGGTTCTTTCGGCTGGGAATGAACGGGGACATTCCTCCAATCGCATGCGCCCCGCGCTGATGGCAGGTCTTCACCAACAGCTGGGCGTAGGCGCGCATGAAAGGCACCGTCATGGTGAGCTGCGCCCTGTCCGGCACCTCCAACTTCGGGTCGTCGCGAAGGACTTTGAGGGTGCTGAACAGGTAATCCCAGCGTCCCGCATTCAGGCCGCTGGCGTGCGCGCGCAGCTCGTAGAGGATCTGATCCATTTCGAAAGCGGCGGGCAGCGTTTCGATTAGCACCGTCGCGCGGATGGTCCCCTGCGGCAGGCCCAACATCTCCTGCGCCGCGACGAACACTTCGTTCCACAGCCGCGCCTCCGACGCGCCCTCGAGCTTGGGCAGGTAGAAATAGGGCCCACTGCCGCGCTCCACGAGGGCGCGGGCGTTGTGAAAGAAGTACAACCCGAAATCGAACAGGCTGGCAGCGATCGGCTCTTGGCCCCAGCGCACGTGGCTCTCGAACAGGTGCCACCCCCGAGGGCGTACCACCAAGGTCGCAAGCTCGGAGCCGAGCCGGTACGCCTTGCCTTCGGGGGAAGAGAACTCCAACGTCCTTCGAGCGGCCGCCATCAGGTCGTGGTGCCCCCGCACCACGTTTTGCCAGGTAGGCGCGAGGGAGTCTTCCAGGTCGGCCATGAAAACGTCCGCCCCGGAGTTGAGGGCGTTGATCATCATCTTGCGCTCGACCGGGCCCGTGATCTCCACGTGCCTGCGGTTCAGATCGGCGGGAGCGGGAGCGACTTGCCAACTGCCCGGGCCTTCGCCGCCGGGGCTCGATAGCGAGGCCTGCCCCGAGGCCACCCGCGCGGCCCGCTCCCGGCGCTGATCGAGCACCTCGGCGCGCGCGCCCTCGAAACGCTCGACCAGGCGGGCAACGAAGGCCAGAGCCTCCTGGGTCAGCACGAAAGGGGCTTCGGCGAGCGCTGGCCCCGTGACTCGAAGGGATTGGTTCGTCATGACAGGCGGATCTCCCGTGGTGGCGAGCGGCGCTCGCATCGACTGGTTGGACGCTTTCGATACCACGAGCGCGGAGCGCTCGCGCAGACGTGGTGAGTCGAGCATT
The DNA here is from genome assembly GCA_050299315.1 of Polyangiaceae bacterium. Classification (GTDB taxonomy): domain Bacteria; phylum Myxococcota_A; class Polyangia; order Polyangiales; family Polyangiaceae; genus SZUA-265. The sequence goes on along the minus strand of JBNKVS010000061.1, from coordinate 88,732 downwards.
GGCCCCCCGGGGTCAGCGCGGTCACGCCGGGACGCAGCACCCGACGAGATATCCGACCCGGGTGCAAAGAGGCGGCCGCGCCGAACGCCACGCGGGGGGCGCTCATCGCTTTGGAGGCTCCGAACCCAGCGAGAACGGGGCGAGGCTCTTCTCGAAGCTTTGGCGTAGAGCCCGAGCTTGCCGGTCATACGCCTCGGTGTCGCCGTAGCTGCCGCGCGGATCGAGGATCGAACCGCGCACCGAGGCGATGCCGCGCGGAATCGCGAGGTCGAAATGGGGGTCGCGCCGATACTCGGCCTGGGTCAGCGCTCCGGTGAGGATGGCCGAAACGATGCGACGCGTTTCGGCGATCGGGATTCGCTGCCCTCGACCGACGGGGCCCCCGAACCAGCCCGTATTGACCAACCACACGCTGGCCCGACCTCCTGAGCTCGACGCTGCAGCAGCCGCGCGTAGGTGAGCGGAGGGAGCGGCATGAACGGCGCGCCGAAGCAAGCGCTGAAGGTGGGCTGGGGCAACTTTTGGCCCGCCTCGGTTCCCGCGACCTTGGCGGTGTACCCGGCGAGAAAGTAGCGCAGCGCCTGCTCCGGCGAAAGCTTGGCCACGGCGGGAAGCACTCCGAACGCGTCGGCGGTGAGAAACAAGATGTGTCGGGGCGGGCGGACGACGCTGCCGCTCCACGTGCGGGGCAACGCTTCGAGCGAATAGGCGCCTCGCGTGTTCTCGGTGATGCGGTCGTCGTCGAAATCGACGTCACCCGTGCGGGGATCGATCACCACGTTCTCGAGCAGCGCATGCCGCGAGTGCACCGCCTGCCATATGTCCGGCTCGTGCTCCTGCGAGAGGTGAATCGTCTTCGCGTAGCAGCCACCTTCCAGGTTGAAGAGGCCCGCGTCGGACCAGCCGTGCTCGTCATCTCCCAGTAGGTAGCGCTGCGGGTCCGCCGAGAGCGTCGTCTTGCCCGTGCCGGAGAGGCCGAAGAACACCGCGCTCTCGCCTGCGGAGTCGACGTTCACGGCGGCGTGCATGGTGAGAATGCCTCGCGCCGGCAGCACGAAGTTGAGATACGAAAACACGGACTTCTTGATCTCCCCGGCGTAGCCGGTGCCTCCAATCAAGATCGTCCGCCGCTGTAGGCTGATCGCGATGAAAGTACCCGCCCGCGTTCCGTGGACGCTGGGGATGGCGAAGCAGTCGGGACTGTGCAAGATGCGCAGGGGCTCTTCCGAAGGATCCTCGGAGCCCTGAGCCTGCAGGAGGTGATGGCAGAAGATCGCGTGGGCCGCGGAGCTCGTCTGTACGACCACCGGCGTACCCTCCGGCCCCCCCGCGTGCCGGTGGATGGTGAATCTAGCCCGTGAGGCCAGGTGCTTTTGCAGGTGCCCCTCGAGCAACTCGAAGTAGCGAGGGTCGACCGGCTGATTGTGCGGGCCCCAGTCGACGCGGTGGGCCGTCAAAGAGTCGCGCACGATGTACCGGTCGCTTGGAGCACGACCGGTGAGCTCACCCGTGCCGAGGACCAACGCGCCATCGGGAGTCGCGGCGCACTGCCCGCTGGAGATCGCGAGGCGTGAGAGATCGGTGAGGCTGGGATCCGTCCACTCGAAATCGCCGCGAGCCGCGGCGGGGCGGGGAGCGGTGGGCCGCTTCGTTGACTGCGTGCTGCTCATGGCAAGCTCCCGGGACTAGAACTGCGCTGCCTCGGTGGAGGCTTCCAATGCCAGGGTGGAGGCCTGGCCGCCCGCGATCACCTGGGCGACTTGATCGAAGTAGCCGGTGCCGACCTCGCGCTGATGCCGGGTCGCCGTGTACCCGGCGCTCTCGGCGGCCAGCTCGGCCTGCTGCAGCTCGGAGTACGCGGCCATGCCACCCTCCACGTAGTTTCGTGCCAGTTCGAACATCGAGAAGTTCAGCGAGTGGAAACCCGCCAGTGTAATGAACTGAAAACGGTAGCCCATGCTCCCGAGCTCGCTGCGGAACTTCCGCAGTGTGGCGTCGTCGAGGTTGCGCTTCCAATTGAAGGAGGGGGAGCAGTTGTAGGCCAGGAGCTTGTTCGGGAATCTCTCGTGCACACGTTCGGCAAAGCGTCGCGCCTCGGACAGATCCGGGGTGGACGTCTCACACCACAACAAGTCCGCGTAGGGCGCATAGGCCAGGGCCCGCGCAATCGCGCAGTCGAGCCCCCCTCGCAGCGCGAAGAAGCCCTCCGGAGTGCGTTCGCTGCGGTCGAGGAACTCCCGATCTCGCTCGTCCACGTCCGAGGTGATCAATCGCGCGCTGTTGGCGTCCGTTCTGGCGATGAGAAGCGTGGGAACGTCGAGCACGTCGGCCGCCAGCCGCGCCGCGGTGAGGGTCCGAATGAATTGCCCCGTCGGGACGAGGACCTTTCCGCCCAGGTGCCCACACTTCTTCTCGGCGGCGAGCTGATCTTCGAAGTGTACGCCCGCGGCACCCGCCTCGATCATCGACTTCATCAGCTCGAAGGCGTTCAAGGGGCCTCCGAATCCCGCCTCCGCGTCCGCGATCAACGGGGCGTACCAATGCCGACTCGCTTCGCCCTCCGCATGCTCGATTTGGTCGGCCCGGGCGAGCGCCGCGTTGATTCTGCGCACCAACCGAGGCACGCTGTCGGCGGGGTAAAGGCTCTGGTCGGGGTACATCTGTCCCGCCGAGTTCGCGTCTGCCGCAACCTGCCACCCGCTGACGTAGATGGCGCGGAGGCCGGCGCGCACCATCTGGACGGCTTGATTGCCGCTGAGCGCCCCGAGGGCGGCGACCGGCTCCTCTTGGTGAAGCAGCCGCCACAGGCGTTTGGCCCCGTGCTCGGCGAAGGAGTGGCGCACGTCGAGCGAGCCGCGCAGGCGCTCGACGCTGGCCCGAGTGTAGGGGCGCACGATCCCGTCGAAGCGCGCAGGGATGGGGCCTCGGCTTTCGGTTTGCGTGTCTTCGTTTCGATCGAGGGCAATGGCGGACATAGTTCTCCCGTGGCTCGTTTCGGTGCCCCGTGGGGGCCACTCGCGAGCAATTCTGGTGTTTGGTGGTGCGGAATGGCTTCGGGGCGCCCCTGGTTCGAGGCGACTCGACGCGGGGGGCGTTCGGCGCCGCTGCGCCGTCCGTCGCATCACCCGTTAGTCACCATTCACTATGGCAAGGTGACTCGAATCGTCAAACGAGTAGATCTGCGCTACGGTGATGTTTGTACGGTGAATTACAGAGCACGATGCTTCTTTGTAAACATTGTAAACCCGGGCGCGGCCGAGCCTGCCACCCCCACCTTCCAAGGCGTTTCGCCGCCGTTCGTGCCGCTGCCGCGAGCGGGCAGGATTGGATGGCCGATCGCGCACACCGCATGAGGGGTCGAGGGTGAGCAATCGCGGAGCGAACGGGCCCCAGCTGGGAGGCAGAGTGCGCGCGCTGCGACGGCGGCAGAAACTCAGCCAGAGTGATCTGGCGGCACGCCTCGGAATCTCGACGAGCTACTTGAACTTGATCGAGAACAATCGGCGGCCGCTGCCCGCAGCCCTGCTCATCCGTCTGGCCCAATTGTTCGAGGTGGAGCTACATACCTTCTCCGCTCGCGAGGATGCGGAGCTGACCGCCTCGCTCTTCGAGGCGCTCTCCGACCCGTTGCTCGAGGGGCAAGACGTGCTGGCCAGCGAGGTTCGGGAAGTGGTTGCCGCGAGCCCGGCTTTGTCCCGGGCGATCGTGGCACTGTACCGTGGCTACCGAAAAGCCCAGGATTCGGTCGAGTCCCTCTCGGCCCGGGTCGACGAGGGCGAACGCGAGGGAACGCTGAACCTCAGCCACTTCTCCTCGGAGGAGGTCAACGATCTGATTCAGCGCCACATGAACTACTTTCCGGCGCTGGAGGCGGGCGCCGAGCGGCTGTGGGGCGACGCGGCGCTGCGCGGCGACGATTTGTATGGTGGGCTGGTGCAGTACCTCAGGAGCGCCCACGGCGTCGAAGTTCGGCTCCTTCGCGCGGGGGCCGAGCACGGCCTGCTCAGGCATTTCGACCCCGCACGGCGCGTCCTCTCCTTTTCGGAGCTTCTGCCGAACCGCTCGCGAAAGATGCAGTTGGCCTATCAAATCGGCTTGCTCTCGCAGCGCGAAGTGCTGGATCAGCTGACGGACGACCCGCTCCTCGCCTCGCAGGAGAGCAGGCCCCTGGCTCGCGCGGCGCTGGCGAACTACTTCGCGGCGGCCGTGCTGATGCCGTACGAGGCGCTGCTGCGTGCCGCGCGCGAAGTTCGCTACGACATCGAGGTGATCGGTCGGCGCTTCGGAGCCAGCTTCGAGCAGGTTTGCCACCGCCTGACGACCCTTCGCAGACCGAAAGCCGAGGGGATTCCATTTCACATGGTTCGCATGGACGTGGCGGGAAACATCTCCAAGCGTTTCAGCGCCTCTGGCATTGCAATCGCCCGCTTCAGCGGAGCCTGCCCCCGCTGGAACGTCTTCGCGGCCTTCTCGACTCCGGGGATGATACGGATTCAGTTTTCGCGGATGCCCGACAGCACGGCATATTTTTGCGTGGCCCGCACCGTCATGGCCGACAATCACGGCTATCACACGCCGCCCCGTGTGCACGCCGTCGCTCTGGGGTGCGCCGCGGAGCGCGCTCGGGAGCTCGTCTACGCAGACGGTTTGGACCTGAGCCAGCTCGGTGCCGCCGTTCCGGTGGGGGTCAGCTGTCGTCTTTGCGACCGCCCGCTTTGCGAACAGCGGGCGTTTCCGCCCATGCAGAAGCCCCTCACGATCGACGAGAACATTCGCGGAATCTCGCCGTACGCCCCGGTCGAGGCAATGGACCCCTTCGAAGCCCGCACGGATTGAGCGGCGGTCCAGGCTGCTGCGACATGCCGATGCCGAACGGACACTCGACTGGGTGGCGAAAGGCGATGGGGGCGACGAATCCCCCCGCGGGTCGCGGCGGCCCCACGGCGGCCCGGCTCCCCTCGCCGCTCGGGCGGGTCACGGCCCCTCGCCCACCGAGGTGCCCTGGTTGTGCGGGGTGGAGGCTGCGCACGGCTCGGGGTTGCTCCGCTGCCCGGCGCCCTTGCCCCGGCCTCAGGCCGACCGCGACGCGTTGCCTGCGCCCGGCAGCATCTTGCGAAGCCTCTCGAGCGCCTGGTCCGCCTCGGCAGCCGTCGACGCTTTCAGGTGCAGGTGCCCGTACGCGGCGGGCAGCTCCTCGGGGGTAAAGCAGCGAATGGTCGGGTTGACGAAATGCAGGGCGGCACCCAACAACCGAAGAGCCCGCGACGGAGAGACGATCGCGGAAGGCGGGTCGATTCGCTTCAGCTCGCGAAGCCGGTCGAGCTGCTCGCGGGTCGGGTGCCCACCTTCGGTGACGATGAGCAGCCGCAGGTCCCCGCGCCGCATCGAGAGCGCGTGGGCCGCCGTCAACCAGGCTTCCCACTCTGCATCCAAGGGGTTGAATCTCGTTTGGCACGAGATCACGAGCGACGAATTGGGCAAGACTTCGAACACCAGATTCGAGTCTGCGCTTGCCACGCCGCCAAGCGTAGCGCGCGAGCCCTGCCTCGGCCAGGTGTGCCCGCCGGCCGCCATACGGGAGGATGTCGGCACCCGTCCCCCGAGGAAAGCGCGGAGCGCAGCCGCGCGATGCTGCCAGCTCGAGCCGGAACGAGATCCGCGGCACCGTTGCCCGAGGTGTGCCGGAGAACGTGCGCCAACCGCCCTCGGCATCGCGCCCGGATGCGTCGGCTCTCTTGGTTCTCGACGACGATTCTCGGCCGTCGCGGGATCTAGAGCAACTGGCATGGATACTGCATCGCTGCGGGACGTCGAGGCCTGCGCCCGGTTTCCGGGTCTCCGCCGAACCCGAGGAGCTCCCCCGTGCAAGGAACGTTTCGTCAAAGCATGATTCTGCCCCGCTTGCTGGGCGCCATCGGTGTCACGTCCACGCTGGCAGGCTGCGGAGGTGAGGTGCAGCCCGACCCCGCTTCAGGCCCCATCGGTGGCTCGAGCGCGGATGGCCAGGGGGCGGCGGGGGGCGGCAGCAGCCCGGAGCAGGCCGCGGCCGACGCATGCGCGTCGACTCCCTGGGGCCCGTCTCGCGTCAACGAGTTTTGCCTCGGGCGAGAGGCCATGGAGGCGATGGCGGCGCGCGGCTATGGGCAAGTCGGGCGCGTTCCACTACGGTCCGAACAAGAGGTTCAGGGCGGCTTCGACGAAAGCGGCTGCCTTCGTCACGACTGGGTTGGTGACGACTGTTGCAACCCGGCAGTGGGCCCTGGCGAGCCGCGCGGGGAGCTGTGCTGCTACCGTTCTTGCGGGGGCGCTTGCTGCGGTCGCCCGCTTCGAATCGACGGGGTCGCGCACGTCGCCGCGCTGCGCAACGGCCGGGAATGGCTGCTCGGGCAGGTTCCACCGCCGCAGGCCGCGGCCGCGGCTGGCTCGGCGCGCGAGGCGCTGGCGCGTGCCTGGGAGGCCGACGCGCAGATGGAGCACGCTTCGATCGCGAGCTTCGCCCGGTTCTGCCTGCAGCTCCTCGCCCTGGGCGCGCCCGCGCCCTTGGTGGAGGCCGCGCAGGCGGCGGGCGCCGACGAGGTGCGGCATGCGCGGGTGGCGTTCACCATCGCGCATCGATTGGGCGGGCGCGCGCGGGCGCCCTCGTCGCTGCCGCAGGCGGGCGCCGCCGTCCCCACCCGTCTGGTCGAGGTGGTGGCGGCGGTCATCGCGGAAGGCTGCGTCGGCGAGACAATCTCGGCAGCGGTGGCCCAGCGGCAGGCAGAGTCGTGCAAAGATCCGACGATTCGGGCGGCCCTCGAGCAGATCGCGGAAGACGAAGCGCGCCACGCCGAGCTGGCTTGGCGCTTCGTCGCCTGGGCCCTCGTCGGCTCCGACGAGGCCCTGATCGCGCAGGCGCAGCGAGCTTTCGAGGCCACCATCGAGGCCGGCCTGCAGTGCACCGGCGACGGGGGCCTGAGCGAGGGGGTGCTGCACGCACACGGGCGGCTGAGCGTGGCCGAGCAGCGGCGTGTGCACGAGCAGACCGTACACCAGGCCCTGATCCCCGCCTTCCAGGCCCTCGTCGGAGAGTGTCGAAGGCGCGCTGGCCGCCCCGCGCGCCGCAGCGACGCGTCGGCCTGAGCCAACCGAGTCGGAGCCGCCGCGCGCGGCCCCGAGTCGGCTCGCGCCGGCGACCCCGGGCCCAACCCAGCCCGGTAGGTGGCAAAACGAGACGGTCCGGCTACGCTTGCGTTCACCACCATGACCACGTCCAGTAGCCCTCGGCCCGCGTTCGAAACCCTCGCAATCCACGCCGGGCAAGAGCCCGATCCCGTGCACGGGGCCGTGATGCAGCCGGTCGTGCTCTCGACCACCTTCGCTCAGCCCGAGCCCGCCAAGCCTCTGCGGTTCGACTACTCGCGCAGCGGCAACCCGACGCGCGCGGCGCTGGAGAGCTGCCTCGCGGCTCTCGAGGGCGGAAACTTCGGCTTCGCCTTCGCCAGTGGTTGTGCCGCCGGCACCACGTTGCTGCACACGCTCTCGCCGGGCGACCACGTCGTGTGTGGAGACGACGTCTACGGCGGCACCTTTCGCTTGCTCGACAAGGTCATGAAAGGCCTCGGCATCGCGACGACTTTCGCCGACACCGCCAGCCCAGAGGCCCTGGCGGCGGCCTGCAAGCCGGCCACCAAGCTCGTCTGGCTCGAGTCTCCCACCAACCCTCTGTTGAAGCTGGCGGACATCGCGCAGGTGGCGACGGCGACGCGCGCCCGTGGCATTCGCCTGCTCGTGGACAACACGTTCGCCTCGCCCGCTCTGCAATCCCCGCTGGCGCTGGGGGCCGACGTGGTCCTGCATTCGACGACGAAGTACATCAACGGGCACTCCGACGTGGTCGGCGGCGCGCTCGTCACGAGCGACGAAGCGCTCGCCGAGCGGGTGGCGTTCCTGCAAAATGCCATGGGGGCCGTCCCGAGCCCGTTCGATTGCTACTTGGTGCTGCGCGGAGTCAAAACGCTGCCCGTTCGCATGAAGCGCCACGTGGAGAGCGCCCAATCGCTGGCCGAGCGCCTCGCTCGACACCCCCGAGTGGCGCGCGTGCACTACCCGGGCCTGCCCGAGCACCCGCAACACGATCTGATGAAACGACAAATGCGAGGGCCCGGAGGCATCGTCTCGGTGGAGCTGAAAGGGGGGAAAGCCGCAGCGCGCCAAATGCTGATGGCGCTGCGCTGGTTCGCCCTGGCCGAGAGCTTGGGCGGCGTGGAATCGCTCGCCGAGCACCCGGCACTGATGACCCACGCTTCCATACCCCAGCCCCAGCGAGAAGCTCTCGGCATCCGCGATGGGCTGGTCCGGCTTTCCGTCGGGCTGGAGCATCTGGACGACCTGTGGGCCGATGTCGAGCAAGCGCTGGCCCAGATACGAGGCTGACTTCAAGCTCAACGAATGCAGGCCCCAAAACCCGGCACCGGCGCTTCTGCCGCCGACTGCCGGCCCCTCTCTTCGCCGCCGCGCGACCTCCTCGCTCTGATCGGCAACACACCCCTCGTCCGCGTCAGCGCGACGGACACGGGGTGCTGTGAGCTCTTCCTCAAGTTGGAGAGCCACAATCCGGGCGGATCCATCAAAGACCGCATCGGGCTCTCGATGATCTCAGCCGCCGAGCAGGCAGGTCACTTGACCCCGGCGACGGCCACGGCTCCCGGCTCGCTGCTGGTAGAAGCCACGGCCGGCAACACCGGGCTGGCGCTGGCCATGGTGGCCGCCCGCAAAGGGTACCGTTTGCTCTTGGTCCTACCGGACAAGATGAGCCAGGAGAAGGTGTCGCACCTGCGGGCCCTGGGAGCCGATGTCCGCGTGACCCGCTCGGACGTGCCGAAAGGGCACCCCGAGTATTACCACGCCGTGGCGGAGCGCCTGGCTCGCGAGCTGGGCGGCTACTACATCAACCAGTTCGCCAATCCCCACAACCCCGACGCACACGAACAGACGACGGCCCCGGAGATCCACGCGCAGATGGGCGGGGCCGTGGACGCGATCGTCTGCGGCGTCGGCTCGGGCGGCACCATCACCGGGATCAGTCGCTACTTCGCGAAGGTCGCTCCGCAGGTGGAAATCGTCCTCGCCGATCCCGTGGGCTCGATCCTCGCCGACTACGTCGAGAGCGGGAAGGTGGGGCAAGCCGGCTCGTGGCTCGTGGAGGGAGTGGGGGAAGATTTCGTCCCCTCCATCTGCGACTTGTCGCGCGTCCAAAGGGCCTACGCGATCTCCGACGAGGAGAGCTTCTCGACGGCGCGCGCGCTGCTGCGGGACGAGGGCATCTTCGGGGGCTCCTCCACGGGTCTGTTGGTCGCGGCGGCGCTTCGGTACTGCCGCGCTCAGAAATCGCCCAAGCGGGTGGTGACGTTCGTGTGCGACAGCGGGGGCAAATACCTCTCGAAAATGTTCAGCGACCAGTGGATGCGGGACCAGGGATTTCTCCGGGGTCAGCGGCACGGGGATCTGCGGGACCTGATCGCTCGCAGCCCGGAGCAACATTCGATCGTCTCCGTCTCCCCGGGAGATTCGTTGCTCGTGGCGTACAACCGCATGCGGCTGTACGATGTCTCCCAGCTGCCGGTGCTGGACGGAGAGCAGGTCGTCGGAATCGTGGACGAATCGGATCTGCTTCGCCAAGTGCATCGGGACGCGTCGGCTTTCCACCACAGCGTGGCCAGCACGATGACGCGCGATCTGAAGATTCTTCCCTCGACCGCGAGCCAAGAGGAACTGCAAGCCGTATTCCAACAGGATCTGGTGGCTCTCGTGTGCCACGAGGGGCGGTTCGCGGGGCTCATCACGCGCATCGATTGGCTCAATTCTCTGCGGCGCTCCCTGATCACGGATGCGGCTCCCGTCGGCGCGGGGCCTTCGATTCGCCGCACCTGACGCGGTCGCGCGTCGCATTGCCGCGGCCCCCGGCCGCGCTCGTCAGGCTCGCGCCGAAACGCGGCCGCGATGCCAGCCGGTGCGCGAGTCGGTCGCAGCGCGGGCCCCGCGCGGGGCCGTCGACGCGCTCCGGTCGGGGCAAGCCTCGGCGGAGAGCGCCCCACGGTCGAAAGGGGGATGCCCGTCGACCACCCGGGCCGGACGAAGACCGTGCGTGAGCTCGACTCGAGGGCACCAGCCCGCAGTGAGCAAAGGAACCGAGCTGCCCAGCCTGCGGCCCCTGGGGACCCCCCAGGGCCGGGCTCCGAGCCTGCCTCGCGGCCGCCCGGGGCCTCGCTTCGAGACCGAGTGCCGACGAACGCAGCGCGGGGCCCGTCGCCAGCGCCGTCGTCTTGCCAACCGCGGGCGGCCGGCGCGACACTGCGCCCGTGAGCAAAGTCTTGGTTACGGGGGGCTCGGGGTTCGTTGGCAGCCACTGCATCTTGCAGCTACTCGCCGCCGGCCACGAGGTACGCACGACCGTACGAAAGCCCGAGAAGGAAGCGGCCGTGCGAGCCCTGCTGCGGCAGGGCGGCTTGGACGAGGCGGATCGGCTCTCGTTCGCCGTCGCCGATCTGGAGGCGGACGCGGGCTGGGAAGAAGCACTGGCCGGGTGCCAGTTCGTGCTGCACGTGGCCTCCCCATTTCCCGAGCGTCTGCCCAAGGACGAGGACGAGCTGATCCGCCCTGCCAGGGAGGGCACGCTGCGAGTCTTGCGGGCGGCTCGAGACGCGCGGGTCCAGCGCGTGGTCGTCACGTCCTCCTTTGCGGCCATCGGCTACGGCCAGGGGCCCCGACCCACGCCGTACGACGAGGAATGTTGGACGAACCCAGACGGCGAGGGTGTGATGCCCTACGTCAGGTCGAAGACCTTGGCGGAACGCGTCGCCTGGGACTTCGTGCGAAACCAGGCGCCCGATCTGGAGCTGTCGGTGGTCAATCCGGTGGGGATCTTCGGGCCCGCGCTCGGAAAGAGCCTGTCCACCTCGCTGCTACTCGTGCAGCGCCTGATGCGGGGGGCGCTGCCCGGTTGTCCACAGTTCCGCTTCGGCGTCGTGGACGTGCGCGACGTGGCCGACTTGCACCTGCGCGCCATGACGCACGACTCGGCAGCCGGGGAGCGGTTTCTGGCCGTGGCCGGAGATTTTTTGTCGGTGCGGCAGATTGCCGAGGCGCTTCGGCGCCGCCTGGGGGACGCCGCCCGCCGTGTGCCGGCGCGAGAGCTGCCCAACTGGATGGTGCGGATGGCGGCGCTGTACGATCCCGCGGTGAAGCAAATTCTACCGGAGCTCGGCAGACCGAAGAATGCCACCAGCGCAAAGGCCCGCCGCGTGCTCGGCTGGGCACCGCGCTCGAGCGAGGACGCGCTCGTCGCGAGCGCCGAGAGCATGCAACGCCTGGGGCTGCTCGAGCCGCGTTGAACGGTCCGTTTCGGGTGGCGGTTTCGGGTCGCGGTTCGTCGAGCTTCCCCGCGCTAGCGCGCTTTGCCGCCGCCAGCGATTTGGTCGAGCAGATACGTCGAAAGATAACCGCCGTAGCGGCGCTGCAGCTCGGGCAGCCGAAAATCTTGGCCGCGAACCACGCCGCGGCAGCTCGGCGTGCCGCAGTTGCAGGCCATGGGCTCGTCTTCGTGGTCGTCGATCATCGCGTAATCGATGGTGAGCTCTTCGCCGGGTGCGATGTCGCGCATGGCGACGAAGACGACGTTGCCCCGCACGCCCACGTTCGGCTCGCAGCTGTGGTTGAGAAAGAGCATCACCGCTTCGTACTCGGTCTCGTCCAGGGCGACGAGGTGCAACCCTTGGGCGATGCCGATCTCGCTATTTTGCAGGCGAGCGGGCAGCGCCTCGAGCGCCGCGCGATCGACGACGTGGCCGCCTTTGACCTCCACCACCTCGTCCGCGGCGATCGGCTCGCGAGCGAACACGCCCCGCCCCTCGATGGCGCTTGCCCGGCCCTTGTCGGCCTTGGGCGTGACCCAGGTGCGCACCGGGCGAGCCAGAGGAGGCCCCTCGACGCGCTCCTGCTTCCGCGCGCTCGGAAGGGCGTGCGCCGTGTGCTCCCACGCCGCCGCGTCCTGGGTCCAGATGCGCCCCGTCACGCCCAGGCGACTCGGCTCGTCGAGGGAGCCTTGCGTGAGGTCGATCTGTCCGGGGCGCGCGCTCGACTCGTACGACAGCGAGGTCCCGCAGCGCCCGCAGAAGGTGCGCGTCACACCGGGTGAGGATTCGTAGCGGGCGAGGGGCTCACCTTGCAGGCAAACGTCGGTCGCGTGGTACGTCACCCACGGCACGGCGTTGGCGCCGACGGCTCGACGACAGCTGTGGCAGTGGCAGATCAGTCGGTGCACCGGCTCGCCGCGAGCCTCCCACCGGCAAGCCTGGCAAAGACACCCGCCGGACACGCAGCGCTGCATGGGGGGGCAGATATCACGCCCCGCGCCGCGGCGCCAGAGCCGCCGGCCGTGACCAACGGTTGCTCGCTACCTCGTGGCCAGGCCCCGCGCGCTGCGGGCTCCGCCCCGCGGCAGGCCGCGCAGAGCGGTTGACTCAGCGCGCGGCCATCACCCGCTTGCGCGCGATGCCCGGCTCGAAGCACGGCCCGGGCGCTTGCTGCCAGCTGGTCAAATCCAAGGTGACCTCGCCCAGGTCGGCGTCCGCAGTCAGCCGCAGAGGCACGCGCCGCCGATCGTCGGACAGCCACAAGTCGAAGCGCTTGTTCTTCGGCCTGCCCGATTTCGTCCGAAACAAGGCGGTCGCCTCCCCCGTGAGCCGCAGCGCAGGGCGGGAGCCTCTCCCCTGACGCAGCATTTCGCTGCCGACCAGCTGCACGTCGACCCGCCACAGGCGACGCCCCATCACCGTGTAGAAATGCGCGCGCTCGCCCGCGCCGGCCCGCCACGCGCGCAGGGCCGCCAGCGCGGAGTGCAGGTCGTGCGGGTAACCGCCCTCGGGCACTCGTCGTCGCCCCCGAATGCGATTTCCGCCTGCCCGATCGTAGGTGTAGCTGTAGCGGCCGGGCGCGTAGTGCACCTCGTAGTCACGGTCGACGCGGCCTTCGAAGTGGTAGCGGCTATGGTGGCGCGAGCGATCGGCGTCGGGCAGCCTCGTGACGGCCTGACCGCCGCTGCGCTTCAGCAGCGCCACCAGTTGCGACGTGGTGACTTCGGTGCGTTGCAGCGCCGGAGCGCTCTGCGTGGCAGGGCACGCCGTGCTCTTCATCGACCCGAGCGGGACGCCGAGCAGCTGCACCTTGGCCTCGAAGGACTCGCGATCCGCCGTGGCCGGGGGCGGCAAGCCGAGCAGTGGATTGGCCGCTGCCCCGCGCGCCGCAGCACGGGCCTGCAGGGCCTCGGCCGGCGCACGGGTAGCAGCCGGGCCGCAAGCGACCAGCGCGCAAAGCGCCAGGGCGCGAAACGCGCGGGCTGCCAACCCCCCGCCGAGCGGCCGCGACGGGGGCCGGGCCGCGAGCCTGCCGCCGGCCGCCGGGCGGCAGCGCTCGCACGCCATCTCGTCGCGGTGGCCGGGCGCAGCGGCGCGCCCCGCCTGGGATGGCCCCAGTCGTCCTCGCATGGAAGAAGGGTAGTACCGTTCATCGCGGCGGCCAGGCCTGGCCTGCCGCCTCGGAGGAGCGGCGCGCGCCTCGCCCGCGGGCGCCCCCGCCGATGCGCGTGAAGAAACCCGCGCGGACCGGGCCGCGACGACTCGTGAGCGAACCCGTCTCATGCTTCCTCCTGCCTACGCTCGGCGGACGCGAAATGTTCCTCCGTCCGCAGCAGGCGGCAGCCAACCTCGACGGCTCGCGACCTCGGCGGCCCCCCTCGTCTCGTCCGCACCCCGTCGGCCTCGACCGTGGTGGTCGATGTGGGACGAGGTACGGGCCACGGCGCTCGGCTCGCTGCTGTGCTCCCACCCTCGGGCCTCGAAGCGCGGCACCGCGGGGGCTCCCCACTCCGCTCCTCTCGAGCCCGCGCCGAGCTTTGTTTTACCATCCGCCTGGGTTTTCGGCAGACTGACCGGGCTGTGACGAACACACCATCGGCGGTGCACGAAGAGGAGCGGGGGAGGGGTGCTCCGGCCGAGGAGGATCCGCGGCTGGAGGTGGTCTCCGGCACCGAGCTGGAGGCGGTGCACGCCTTCGAGCGGATCGACGCGCGCAAGCTCAACGAGCGGGCCGCGCGAGAAGCGGGGTACGAGTGGTTGGGATCGGCTCCCGCCATGCTGCGCCATCCGAGGGGGCTCACCGTCGCTTGCCTGCGCTACGGAGTGGTCGTCTTCTTCGGCGGCGATGAGGAGCAGAGAGGCTCGTTGCTGAAGTGGCTCGAGTCGCAGGGCAATCCACGCCGGGCGGGCACCGTGGAGTCCGAGATGCTGGAAGTCTTCGTGGACGAAAGGAGCCGGGATCGGTGCTCTTCCGGCGAGCTCTGGCTGAGCCAGCCGACCATCGATCGGCTGACACTGGCCTCCGAGGTGCTGGCGCGCAGCGTGCTGCTGGCAAGCTACGAGGAAACCCTGAGAGACACCCACCAGCTCGTCGATCCCCTCGCGCAGCAGCTCGCCTCGCTCGGCGTCAGTCGTCACCCCTCGCGTGCCTTGCTCAAGCAGATCGGCACGGCGCTGAGCATCCGCTTGGCCCTGGTCAGCCGCGCCGAGGTCACGGAGTCGCCCGATCTCTTGTGGGAGCGGCCCGAGCTGGAGAGGCTGTTTCACCAGCTGATGGTGGAGTTCGAGATCCGCGCCCGCAGCGTCGCCATCACCGACAAGCTGGGGGTGCTCTCCGACACCGCCGAGACGGCCCTGGATCTCGTGCAGCACTCCCAGACGCTCCGGGTCGAGTGGTACATCGTGGTCCTGATCATCGCCGAGATCGTGTTGAGCCTGCTCACCCTGTAACGCGCGGCGGCTCAGAAGCGTCCACGCGCGTGGCCGAGCGCCGCCGTCGACGCCTCGGACGCAGTTGGCCGAGCGCGCCGCGGGCGCTCGCCGACCGGCGCGGTCGCGAGCTCGACCGGGTCGAGTTGGCGGCGTTCCGAGAGCGCGGGGAGCGCCAACGGTCGACGCCTCCCCACCGGGCGCCTGCCCGGAGGCTCTCTGCAGCCGCAAGGCCGTGCCGAGGCGCTCCGCGGGGCGCGAGATGCGCTGTCCGCAGCGCGCTGGAGATGCTTTGATGCGGGCATGGGAGAACAACGCCAGCCCGTGATGGAGCTGTCGCGTGTCGAGAAGTACTACGGGGCGGTCGACGTCCTATCGGGTCTCGACTCGAGGCTCGAGCGAGGCGACATCTACGGCTGCCCCCGATCGAGCCGCTCGCCGAGGAGCCAGCCGAACGCCGTCGAGTAGTGCCGCGCCGCGCGCTCGGGCTCGCGCGTGTTGAGCTGGTGCCAGGCGACTCCCGCCTGCGACGCGCCGCCGCCTGGGCTCAGAGCGACGACCGCGCCGCCCGGATCGCGCAAGACGACGACGCCGCCCGCGCCGGCAAGCGGACCCAGGCGCGCGGCGCCGCGCTCGACGAACCAGGCGGCGGACGTTTCTGGCTCGCCGGGCCCGCCCACCGCGACGTGACCGAGCCAGTGGGGCTTGGCGCCGCGCACGATGGCCGCCTCGGGCAGCTCGACGATGCCGTCACCCACCCTGCCCAGCACCTCCTCGTAGAAACCGGCGGCGGCTCGGGTATCGGTCGTGCGAAGCAGGTAGCGACAAAACCCGGTGGTGACCATGTGCGGACCCTACCACGCCCAGCGGGTGAGAAATCTGACCGCGGCGCGGCCGCACCGCCCGTCGGCGTACGGGCGACGCTCCGGGCCCGCCGCTCAGGCGAGTCGCATCTCGGCCGGATTCCAGGTGATGGGGCGCTGCTCGATCAAGCTCCGATTCGAAGCCAGCGCGACCGCCGCCGCGCGCAGACCGAACTGTGGCCCCTCCACGACCTCGCGCTGGCCCCGCACGGAGTCGAAGAAATTGCGGTGATGGTCGAGGTGGTCGCTGTAGCCAGGCTCCGCCGCGAACTCTTCCTCGCTCTTCTGCGCCTTGTCCAGCTTGCCCGCGTAGTGCTGCTCGTACCAGGCTGCGTATTCGCGCTGGTTCTTTTCGTCGAAGGTCCCGAAGCTGTCCCAGCCGCCGTAACCCGGCGCCTCCGCGAGCTTGCTCCGGAACAGCTTCACACGGCTGTCGGAGATCACCATCTTGCCCTCCGTCCCGACCAGGGCTACCTGCTGGCCGCCGCCCCCCCCATCGATGAAGTTGACGCGCACCTGCAGGTTGAAGGCCGCATGCTGTTTCGTCTCCGGGTAGTCGTAGATCCCCACCATCAGATCCGGCACATCCCTTCCGTCCTTCCAGTACCGAAGGCCGCCGGAGGCGTAGATACGGGTCGGCCCGAGGGAACCCGTCACCAGGTGGAGCCCGGAAAACAAGTGCACGAAGAGATCCCCCGCGATGCCGGTGCCGTAGTCTCGGTAGTTGCGCCAGCGAAAGAAGCGCACCGGGTCGAACTCCACCCGCGGGGCGCCGCCCAGAAAGCGGTCCCAATCCACCGTCTTCGCCGACGCATCTCGGGGAATCGAGTACTGCCACGCTCCCATCGCGGATTGGCGGTCCCAGTACGCTTCGGCAACCACCAACTGGCCGATGGCGCCGCTGGCGTAGAGCTCCCGCGCTTTCGCGTAGACCGCGGAGCTGACCCGCTGCGAGCCGATCTGACAGACGCTCCCCGTTTCGCGCTGGGCCGCCACGAAAGGAAGCCCCTCGTCGATGCGGTGCACCATCGGCTTTTCACAATAGACGGCTTTGCGCTTGCGCATGGCCTCGATCGCCATCGTCTTGTGCCAGTGATCCGTCGAGGAGATTAGGACGGCATCGATCTTCGGGTCGTCCAACACCTCTTGGTAGTCGCGCGTCGTGGCGATTGCCGCGCCATACGCTTGCCGCGCGTGCGCGAGCCTCCCCTCGTACAGGTCGCAGACCTTGGCCAGCTCGACGCCGGGCACTTGCATCGCGGCTTCGCAGTTGCGCGTTCCCATGATCCCCAAGCCGATGGCTCCGACGCGCACGACATCGTTGGGCGAACGGGCTCCGGGGCGCCCGCTGGAGATCGGTGTGCTTCGGGGGCCGGCGCAGGCCAGGCTCGAGCTGGCGAGCAGAGCCGGTCCGGCTTGCAGAAATTGACGGCGGTACTGGGATTTCACGGATTTCGACACGATGACCATTGCGAGCGCCGGCTCGAGCGCGAGCCACGCGGGCGTCGCCGTATAGCACGAAGCTCCCGTGCGTCGCGCGGTCCGCACGTCGGCGGCCGGACGGGGTCCACCAGTTGTCGCGGCCCGCGCCGCGTGCCCGACATCGCTTTCGTCCACTACCACCGAGTGCCCCGGCTATGATTCGGCGAGCCGGCGTATGTCGTACCTGGAGCCGAACGGCGTCGCGGTCCGAACCGACGCTCGCGAACGGCACCACTGTGAGCTCTGGCAGGATCTCTGGGCGGGGCCCTGAGCCCGCCCACCGGCAAGCTCGAGCCGGTACGGCGCGCTGCGACGAGGCTGGCGAGGCTCGCGCCAAGCGCCGCGGAGAAGACATCCTCTGCCGGGGCCGATTGAAACGTTGGCGGAACGCTTGCAGTGGCCGAGCTTGTTCGACCCGCGGAATCGAGCTACGCCGCTCGTCGATGGTTCCTCTCTCCTTGCTCGATCTGGCCCCCATCCGGCAAGGGGGTGACGCGGCGGCGGCGCTGCGCGCCACGCTCGAGCTGGCGCCTGTCGCCGAGCGTAGTGGCTATCGACGGTATTGGTTGGCCGAGCACCACAACTTGCCGGGCGTCGCGAGCGCGGCCACCGCCGTATTGATCGGCCAAGTCGCTGCCACGACGCAGGAGCTGCGCGTCGGGGCGGGGGGCATCATGCTACCCAATCACGCGCCCTTGGTGATCGCCGAGCAGTTCGGCACACTCGCTTCGCTGTTTCCGGGCCGAATCGACCTCGGGGTCGGGCGCGCTCCGGGCGGTGACCCCCTCGCCGCCCGCGCCCTGCGCCGCCGCCTCGCCGGCGACGCGGACACGTTCGCAGACGACGTGGTCGAGCTGCAATCTTACCTGGCCCCGGCTCGCATCGGCCAGCGTGTCCAGGCGGTGCCGGGTGCGGGGACCTGCGTGCCGATCTGGATCCTGGGCTCGAGTCAGTTCGGGGCCCAGCTGGCTGCGGCACTCGGCATGCCCTACGCGTTTGCCTCACACTTCGCCCCGGCGCAGCTTTTCGCGGCGATCGAGCTGTATCGACGGAGCTTTCGCCCTTCGAACAACCTGCCTCAGCCCCACGTGATGCTGGGCGTGAACGCGTTCGTCGCCGATTCCGATTCGGAGGCACGGTGGCTATCGAGCTCGGTGAAGCAGGCATTTCTGGCTTTGCGGCACGGCAGCCCGGTCCCCTTGCCCCCGCCGGTGGAGGGATTCGAAGAGCAGCTCGAGCCGGGGGAGCGCGCCGCACTGCAAGATGTGCTGCGGTGCAGCTTCGTCGGCACGCCCGAGGGCGTCCGCCAAGGCCTCGAGGGCCTGCTTGCCAGCACCGGCGCGGACGAGCTGATGGTCAGCTCGATGATTTTCGACCCCCGTGCGCGGCAGCGCTCCTACCAGCTGCTCGCCGAGCACTGCGAGGCCGAAGCCCAGGCCCCCTCCCCCGTCTGAGCCTCGCGCGAGCGAGGCTTCCGCGCCCGAAGGTCGAAACGGTCGGGCCCCGACGAGAGCGTCCGAGATGAGTGTGGCCGAGGAGGGTCGGCTCACCGAGATCGAGGGCGAAAGCGCGATGCGCCAGCGCCTGGCTCTGTTTCGAACGCGGCTCGCACCGGCCACGGTCGGCGACGTGGGTCGGTCGCTCACGCGCAGGCTCCCGGCGAAGGCGGCCAGCCTGTGGCGCGTTCGTGAGACTCGGTCCCGATTGCGGCCCGAGAGGCAGCTCGACGGGGAAGAGCCCCGCGAGTCGACCTCCAGTCGCCGGGACCGACCCGCGGAGATATCGGGTCGGTCGATAGGATGCACTCGTGCGGGCGATCGTTCCGTGCGATGAGCACGAAAGGCCAGTTGGCCTGCCAAAAATCGAGCTGGCGGGGGACCTTCGGGGGGGTGGTGACTCGGTTGATCGGGCGCGAGCGGTGAAGAAGCAGTACGGTGCGCCCCCTGCTGGCGCTTTCCGCGAGTCCGCAGGTCGAGCCGCCAAACGTGATCGAGATTGGGCAGTTTCAGGTTCTCCGCGCCGCGCGGCGCGCGCCTCCCGGCATGTACATGAGCGACGGGCGGGATGAGGTGCTGTTGCCCAACAGCCAGGTGCCGCCCGACCTCGCGGTGGGCGACCCCCTCGAGGTGTTCGTCTATACGGATTCCGAGGATCGACCCGTCGCGACGAGGCGGACTCCCCTCGTCGCCGACGGGGATATTGCCTGTTTGACGGTCGTCGACGTGGGTCCGCACGGAGCCTTCCTGGATTGGGGGCTCGACAAGGACCTGTTCGCTCCCCACGCGCTGCAGCGCTCGCGCATGCGCCGGGGCGAGCGTCACGTCGTGATCGCTCGGCTCGACGAGCGCACGTCGAGGCTGATCGCCACCACTCGTGTCGAGCGCTACCTCGACCCGGCTCCGGACTCGCTCGAGCCGGGCCGCGGCGTCGCCCTGTTGGTTTTCCATCGAAGCCTGCTGGGGGCGCACGTCGTGGTCGATGACCGCTACGAGGGCTTGATCCATCGCTCCGCCCTGCCGCAACCGCTCGCCGTAGGCGCCGAAGTGAGCGGGTACGTGCAGCGGGTGCGCGACGACGGAAAGATCGACGTGGCGTTGAAGCCTCCTGGCCGAGCGGCTCGAGACGAAGATGCCCAGGCCCTGCTCGCGGCCCTCGATGCGGCTGGAGGCGCGCTCCCGCTGCACGACGACAGCTCGCCCGACGACATCGCCCGCGCGCTCTCGATGAGCAAGAAGGCCTTCAAGAAGGCTCTGGGGAGCCTGTATCGGCAGCGCTTGGTGGTGCTCTCCGATCGCGGGATCCGCCGCGCCCCGGCTCGCTCTCAGTGAGGTCGGCAGGGCGCCGCCGCCCGCTTCGTTTTCGAGGCGCTGGCGCCCGTCCTCGGTCCGTGATGCCCGCCGCTGCCACCGAGCGCGATTTCGGCTGCGATTCGACTCGAAGGGATGAAGCAGAGCGCTTTCCACGTCCCCAGCTCAGCCAGCGGCGCACACATGCAACACGCGGGGGGCCGTGCTCGTCCCCCGGGAGCCGCAAGAGCTGTTTCGGGGTGAGCCTCGGCGACCCCACCGCGCGCCGCGGGTTCATTCGGGCTTCGCGTCGGGTGAGCGCAGAAAGGCCACCATTCGGCTCACCAGCGGCTCGTCCACGTCCCGCGCGATTGTCCCCTGGGAGAACCTGGAACGGATCGGGCTGGGAGATGCAGTGGGGCGCGTGCGGCGCCCCCCGGAGCCGTGCGTGCGCCCACGGCGCGGGGGACTCCGCGGGAGGGCCTTCGAGCGCAGACCTCTCGGTCCGCGCCGCGCGGTCGAAGCAGCGACCTCAGGTGCCTTCGCGGTAGTGCGCCCGCAGCGCGGGGTAGTAGTCCCCGAAAGCGGGCAGCGGCTCGCCGGCGCGGGCGGCCACCAGCATGTCGAGGTAGTACTCCCAGCCGGGCCCGGCGTGCTCGGCGAGCTTGGGATCCGTGAGGTGGTGCACGAAACACAGCTCGGTCGATTCGCCTCGCTGCGTGAGCGTCAGCTCGATTCGCCAGTCGCCGGAATCGTCCTTCGTGGTCACGACGAGGTGCCGAGGTGCTTCGCAGAGCTCGATGGTCACGTTCGTCCACGGCTGACCCTCTTCGAACAGCATCTGGAGCCGCACGCTGCTGCCCACTCGCCCTTCGCCCTCCCAGCGCCCGAACCAGCGGGCGGTGCTCTCCGGCTCCGTCACGCTCGCCCACACGTCTTCGATGGGCGCTCGGAAGGTGCGGGTGAGGATCAAGTCGTTGCCGCGAAGGAAACCTGTTGGTTTGGGGATCATGCCGTGTTCTTCTCTTTCTCGGTCGCGGCCTGCGGCGCGCTGCGCGCGTCGCGCCGCTCGCGCTTGACGCGATGCACTTCGGTTTCGAGCGCGGAAAGCCGCCGCTCCCACTCGCTTGCAGCGCGCAACTCCGCCAGAAAGGCCTCGAGCTCGGTGAGCGGTCCCAGCTGCAGGCGATACGTCCGTTCGCGGCCGAGCGACTCCTGGTCGACCAGGCCGGCCTCGCGCAGCACGCGCAGGTGACGACTGATCGCGGGGCGGCTGATCGCGAAGGCGCCGGCGATGGCCCCGGCGTTTTCGCGCCGATTTCGCAACATTCGCAAGATATCGCGGCGGATCGGATCCGCCAGAGCACGGGCAACGGCGTCCACTCGGCAATGAGTAACCAATATGTTACACATTGTCCAGCGCAGAGAGGAGCCTCGCGCGCTCGTGCCCGCCGCGCGCCCCGCGCCCCAGGGCGCGCGGTCGAAGAGGCCCCCGCGCGCCGAGCGGCGTCGGCTCGTCGCGCGCCCCCGAAGGCTACCGAGGAGACAGCGGCCTGGCAGCGGCCCGCGGACCTGCGAGCCCCCGCGCGCCGTGATGGCGGCGTCGCTCAGCGAGGCCGTTGGGCGAGCGTCCGAGCGATCTCCGCCGATACCTGGCCCACCAAAGTCGCCATCGCAGAGACGGCGGCTTCGGGGACCGGTGAATCGAGCGACTGCCGGATGCGATGCTGCTGGACCTGGCGCGCACGCGGCTCGGCCCAGAGCAGCACCACCTGCACGGAGAGCTCGACGCCGCGGGGAGAGGGGCCGAAGCCTCGAATGTCCGTTTCGACCGAAACGTCCGGAGTCACCGAGAGCCCCCCCCCGGAGCCGAACACCAACGCGTTCGGCAGACGCGCCGACAAGTTCTCGGCGAGCGCCCGCTGGAACAGCTCGTCGAGCGGCCCCGCCCACTGATTGTCGCGTGCGAGCCGCAATCGACCGCTCGCCGTCCTCGTGACCATCTCCGGCCGATCGAGGAAGCGAGGCAAGCCGGGACGCCTCACCTCGACGGCGAGCGTGACCGCTCGCGATTCGGGCTCTGCCGCGGGCACTGGGATGGTGTGGAGATTCGGCGGAGGGGAGCTGCCGCACCCGAGGCCGAGCGCGAGCAGAACCCCCCCGAAGGCTCGAGCGGTGTGCACCTGCGGGATTCTCATGGTCAGTCGGCCTCTCCTCGGCCGCGCAGAAGCGACTCGGGGTGCTGCCTCAAGTAGTCGGCGAGCAGGCGAATGCTGCGCGCCGCATCTCCCAGCTGCTGCATCGTTTCCCCTAAGCTTCTCGACACGTTGGAGCTCGCCCCGAAACCATTTTGCCCCAGCAGCTCTTCGGCGCTCGCCAGGGCCCGGTCCAGGCGCTCGGCGGTCTTGGGCAGGCGCTCGAACAGCGGCGTGAGACCGCTGTCGGCCTTGCGAGCCAAATCGCGGACCTCCGACAAAGCCTCCTGGGCAGACAGCAGCGTTTTTCGCAGATCGGACCCGCTGACGAGCTGGTCGACGGAGGCGAGCGCGCTGCTCACACTCTTGCCGATCCGCTCGAACGGGATTTGGCCCAGCGAGGTCGCCGCGTCGGAAAGCGATTTGGAGAGCTGGTCGAAGCCCCGCACCGTGCCCGGCAACACGAGCGCCTCGCCTTCGCGCACCAGAGCCACGGAGTCGCCCGCACGCCCGGGGAGCCGCTCGAGCGAAAGCCCCTTTTGCCCCGTCAGCAGGCTCTCCGTCTCGAGGACTACGCGCATCCCTTCGGCGACCCAGGCTCCGATGCCCGCGTGGCCCAGCCGAGACCGTTGCTCCTCGGGTAGGCCTCGCCCGGGCTGCAAGACATAAGCGACGCGTGCGGCGAGCTCCCCCCCTCGCTGCGGGTCGCTGGCCAGTTCGACGGAGGTGACCGTGCCCAGACGGTGACCGAGCACGTGTACCCCCGCCCCGCGCGCGAGCCCGCGCAGGTCGCTCTGGAAGTAGCTCACGTATTCGATGGTTTCCCCGAAGAAATCGATCTCGGCCTCCGCGCGCGTCGGGTGCAGGTGGAAGGTCGCTTCGCTCGGGCTCGGAGCGACCTGACGCCCGTGGGGCGCCCCAAAGGCGATGCCTCCCGACAGCAGTGATTGCGCCGACAGCAGCTCGATCTTCAGGCCCTCCGAGCCCGTGTGCACGCGCACGCCCGAAGCGTTCCAGAACCGCGTTTCGTCGGTCACCCAGGTGTCGTAAGGCTCCCGCACGAAAATGCGGATGCGGACCTCGCGACGGTTGGGCAGCTCGTAGCCGAGAACCTCCCCGACCTCGACGTCTCGGCAGATCACCGGGGCACCCGTCGTGATGCCTCCCAAACTCTCGCCCTCGAGATAGTAGACCTTCCCGGGCTCGTCGGAGCGCACGGCGGGAGGCTCGCTCGAACCCTCGAAGCTTCGCCGCGATGGACCCCGTTGCCGGCCCGGGTCGATGGCCACATACGTGCCGGAGACGAGCGTCTCGAGCCCTGCGCGCATCGCGCCGAGCCTCCCCCCGAGTCGCGGCCGTACGATCCAGAAACGCGCCTCCGACGTGAGCAGCGGCTCTGCGTCCCCGGTCATCCGCACGTTGGCGATGACGTGCTCCAGATCGCGGCCCAACTCGATGCTCTCGACCGTGCCCAGGGACACGGCACGGTACTTGACGGGAGTCTGGCCTGCGGCGAGCCCATCTGCCGTATCGAACGTGATCGTGATGAGCGGCCCGCGCTGCGTCAAGAAAGCAGAGACGAGGTAGCCCACGAGCAACAGGGCGCCGAGTGGAACCAGCCACAACCAGGAAACCCGGGGGCTGGCTTCCAGGCGCGCGCGGGGAGGCTCGGGGCGTGAAGCCGGAGCCAAGCGGCGGGGTGCGGGCTGATTCACGTCGACTCCCCGGCGAGGTCGGGGCTCGCCCAGACGACTTCGAGGTCCTTGCGATTGAGACCGGCGGCGTCCCACATCTCGCGCGGATCGAAGGTCTCCACGGCCAGCATCGTCACGATCACCACGGCGCAGAATGCCGTCGCGCCCGCACCCGGAACGACGCTTCCGACCCACCCAAAGCGCGCCATGGCCACCAGCGTCATGGTGGCGAAAATGTCCAACATCGACCACCGACCGATGATGGCGACGAAACGAAACAATCGGGCTCGCAGCACGAGGTGCGTGGTCAACCGGCGGCGGGTCGCCACGAGCAGGGCCGAGAGCACGAGCAGCTTGGCGAGCGGAACCAGAATGCTGGCCACGAAGACCAACACGGCGAGCCCCCAAAAGCCGTGCTCCACCAACTCCGCCGTCCCCCCGAGGATCGTCTTCGGACCGCCCGACCCCGCCTGGGAAATCGTCATGACGGGCAAGGTGTTGGCCGGGATCGCCAGCAGGGCCGCGGCGACGACGAGGGCCCACGTGCGCTCCGAGCTGCCCCGCTTGCGTGCAACGACCCGCGCCCCGCAGCGCGGGCAAGGGCTACCGGCCGTTGCGAGCGCGGCACACGCCCTGCAGGCCGACGAGGGCCCAGGAGCCGGGGGGCGCGCTCGCGCCGCCGGCATCGCATGCCAGAATACCGGCGGGTCGACGGCCCTCTCGAGGGCCAGCTCGCACAGCGCCACACCGACCCACGCCACGAAGGCGGGACCCAGGTCCACCGCCATCCAGCCCCCCAGACGCACCAGAGCGATGACGGCTCCGAGCAGGTAAACGTCCACCATCGACCAACCCGACAGGACCTGGCTCTCGGCGAAGGCGCGCCGCAGCCAGCCCGGCACCCGGCCGCGCCAAATGCCCAGCGCAGTGGCGCCCACGGTGGCGAACTTCGCGATGGGCAGGATCAACAACGTGAGCATGACGACCCCGCTGAGCAGGACCGTGCCGCCCTCCCGCAGCATCGCGGGCCCCTTCAGCAGACTGGCCGTCGCAAAGCGACCGCCGCTCATCGAAACGGTGGCCATCGGCAAGGCCAGACCCAGCGAAATCAAACACAACCCGAGCCCCGCGATGCTGAACGAGAGCGCGACGCTCGCCGGTTCGTGACGACGCAGGTGCGCCCCGCAGCGAGCGCAGCACGACACGGCGCGACCCGAGGGCGACTCCAAGCGCTGCAGCAGGCCGCACTCGGGGCACTCTCGCAGCTCCCGCTCGAGCGCGCTCACCGGCCCGCCTCCCTCGGCAGCCCGGGCTCGCGGGCGGCGTGCCGGCGCTCGCTCGCCGCGCCGGGTGGCCGCGCCGGGGCGTTTTGCCGCGCGAGGCGCAGGTTTGCCACGGCCCGCCGGGGAACCGGAGCGCTACGCGGCGAAGGCCAAGGCCGGCTGCGAGAGCCAGCTGATTGCCGAGCGTCGGCGCGCGCCCCAGGCAGCCGCTTTCCCGACGCGCACAGGCTGGCTTCCGCACTCGTCCCGCACGTGCTGAGCAAGCCTCCTGCCAAGCTCGCGCGACGCTTCCGCCAATGGGCCGACCCTGTCCTCACCCAATCGGCTCCGATTCGGCTCGCCCCAGGCCACTCCCGCCCAGGCCGCCCGCGCCGCGTCGCCGCTGCGAAGCGCCGCTCCGATTCTCTCGGGGGCAGGCGAGCGAAAACAGAGCCGTGATTCGGCTTCCAGAGCAACAAGACAAGCATTCGAACGGTGTTCTACGACTTCGCGTCGGCGGGGGCCATTTCGTGCGTTCGCGTCGGTGGCTGCAATCAGAGGTCGCCACTTCGAACGGACGCCGCTCCGGTTGCCTCTAGGGCCTCGGCGCTCTGGTGGCCAGCCCGCGGGACTCGCGAGATGCCCGCAGCCCGGTCCCGCGCTCGGCCTCGGTTGGGTCCGCGCCCCCGGGCGCGTGCGCCCGGAGCCCCTCGCGGGCTTCGGAAGTGGCGAAATCGGATGAGATCCTTTGGCCCCGTCGGGGACGCTTCGCTCAGAGGGATTCGAAGGTCAACACGCTGCTGTCGGCGGCGGCCCCGAAGCCCTGGGCGGTGGCGCCCCCGGGCAGGTAGATGCTCGACCCCACGGTCGCGCCCCCGAGACCGTGGCGCGGGACCAACATGTTCTCCAGGCTCTGCCAGCTATCGGCCGCGGCGTCGTACGCCTCGACCTGAGGAAACACCCCGCTCGGATCGGCGCCATTGCCTTCGCCGCCGAAGACGTAGAGCTTGCCGTTCAACACGGACCCCGCCGCGCCCCCGCGGGGGGTCGGGATCGGGGCGCGCGGCGAATAGGTTTGGGTTTCGGGGTCGAACGCCCAGGTATCGGCGACGAAGCCTCCGATGGAGTCGGTGCGACCGGCTGCTATGTACAGCGTTCCTTGGATGGCGGCAGCCAGGCAGTGCTCGCGACTCTCCGGGAGCGGAGGAAGCTCCTGCCAGGTGTTGCTCTCGGGATCGTAGGCCGACGCGTCGTCCACCGAGTCGACGCGAGCTCCGCCGAACAAGTAGATCCGAGCTCCCAGGCTGGCGACGCACGACGAGGCGCGCTGAGTCCCTTCCGGCATCTGCCCCACCAACGCCCAATCGTCCTCGTCCGGATCGTATTCGAACACCCTCCCGTCGGCGTTGCCGAAGCTCCCGCCGGCGTAAAAGCCTGCGACGTACAGCCTGCCGCCGAGCGCAGCGGCGTTGGCGTGGTGCAAGGGCGCGGGAAAATTGGCCACATTGCGCCAGCTCTCCGCCCCCGGGTCGAATGCTTGGACGCTCGCCGTGACGGTGGGCGTGAAGCCACCGATTGCGTAGACTTCGCCATTCAGGGCGACCACGGAGTGCTCCTGGCGCACCGCCGGCAAGTCCGGCAGCGCCCGCTCGGCTGGATCGGCCGGCGCCTCTCCGCCGGCCGCGGGGGCCTGCGGGGTCGAGTCCCCCGCGCCGTCGGGCGCGAGCGACAGATCGGCCGCGGGGCGCGGCTCCTCGCTGCCCGCCGAGCCCGCGGCAGGAGCCACGTCGCCGGCGCCGGACCCTCGGGCAGGCTCCGGGTCGCTTGCCGGCCCCGATTCGGACGCCTCGGGGGCCATCCTCGCGGGCTCGCCCTCGCTCCCCTCCCCCGGCGGCGCCGCGCCGCCTTCGGAGCTCGAGCAGGCGAACAGCCACAGCGCGGAAGCGAGCCCGAAACGGGTCGTTCGCACGACGCGCCCCGGGGGCGAGGACGGGGGCGGGGGCGGGGGCACGGCGATCATGACCTGGCGACGGTACCACGGCGCCCGGCCCGATCGAGAGAGGCGAACGGCCAAAAGCGCCCGCAGCGGCGGGTCTCGAGCGGCACGGGGCAGCGGCCACGCCCGCGCGGAAGGGCCGCGGGCGCGGGGGTGGGCGGACCGACGCCTCCCGGGGACCCCCCGTTCGGCCCCGAGGACGTGCGCGGTAGGCTGCGCCCCGCGCGTCGAGCGCGGGATGCTCGACCCGTCGCGCGAGCGTGGCCGGTCGAGCGCCTCCGGTGCGACGCCCGCGCTGCGGGGCAGCTCGGCAGCCGCGGGGAGACGACGCGGACGGCGAACGTGTTGGCCTCGACGCCTGGTGTCCGGACGTGGCGGGAGTGGGGGGGCTTGCGTCGGAGCCCTGGGCTGGGGGCCTCAGCGAGGGCTCTCGCCGCCGTGCGACGGCTCGCGAGATCCGCGGTGTGGATTCCTGCGCGAGCCGGCAGCTCGAGCTGGGCTCGGCTCGGGCTGGGCGCCCCGGCCCTCGGTTGCGGGTCGAGATCGGGGCTCTCCGACGGGGGCCCGCGGGGCGAGCGCGAGCAGAGGAGCCCCCCGGCCGACGTCGGGGCGATGCCCTCCGCGTCCTTCTCGACCGCGCTGCCCACGGGCTGCGTCGACATCGTGCGCCGCTACACCTCCAGCCCGCCGACGGTGCTTCTACTCATCGACCGATCGCAGAGCATGTAGCCCCCCCCCGAGCGACGAGCAGGCGCGATCCTCCGGAAGTGAGAGACCGGCTCCGTCGGCGCAGTCGACGACGGAGCGCGCACACGTACGTGTCGCCGCTGCGCCGCGGCGTGCCCTCCGCGTCCGGGGCTACTCGGCTGCGCTCTCGAGCGGCCGACTGACGAAGCTCGTCAAGCTCTGGGGGTCGAGGGTAACCTGGGCGCGACCCTGTTGCAGGCTGATCACGCCGTCGTTCTGCCGGTTCTTGGCCTGCGAGGTGGTGAACTGGTCGAAGCTGGTGACGCAGCTGCCGAAGACGTCGAGGCTCACGGTCTGCGGCTGATTGGAACCGTTCAGCGCCACGACCACCAAATTCTCCGGGCCGTCCTTGAAGGCCGTCACCTCCACGCCCTGCGAATCGCTCGCCGCAACGCGCACGTACCCCGGCCGAACGAAGCGGGAAAACTGCGAGAAGAGCCAGCCCCGCTTGCTCACCTGCTCACTGTCGAAGATCAAGCCGTAGCCGCGCCGGATGTACCACCAGATGTAGGCGTTGTAGTTCGCCTTCATCGAGGCGGTCATCTCGTCCGCCACGTCCAGAGCCAACGGCCAGAAGTTGGCGCGGTCGGGCTCGTCGCCGCTGTCGGTGTAGTGCTCGGTCATCCAGATCTCCTTGCCCTGCTCGCGCGCCAGCACGTAGTCGAAGGGTCCGCCGGGCGTGCCGTAGAGGTGACCGGCGACGATGTCGAGCTGGGCGGAGGCCGCCGGGTTCTGCAAGATGGGGTCCGTCTCCGCCCGGTCGAAGTTGAACGACTCCGAGGCGATGATGCGCGTCTCTCCGAAGCGCGGTCCCTGCTGAATCAGGAAGTTCGACATTTCCTGGGGCGACCAGAAACAGGAGTCGTAGGAGACGCCGATGTCGGGCTCGTTCTGAATGGAGATGGCCTCGATCGGTACGCCTTGGCTCTGCATGAAGTCGCGGAAGCCGAGCAAGTGGTCGGCGTAGGCGCCGTAGTTCGCGGGCGCCAACCGCCCCCCCACGGTGCTGTTGTTCGTCTTCAAGTTCGCCGGGGGCGTCCACGGAGAGGCCACCACGATCGCCCCGAGCTCCACGGCGCGCTGCGCGGCGGGAACCTCGTCGTCCCACTCGGTGGGATCGTCCGAGAGCGGATAGCGCAGGATCGAGAGGCCTAGCTGGCCTGGGCCCACGCCGAAGGCGATGTCGACCTGGCCCGGGGTGAGCACGGTGCCGCTGAAGAACGGAACCATCGAGATGCCCCCGAAGCCCGTAATGGTTTGAAACTCCACCGAGAGGTCGACGTTCACGTCCCCATCGCCGGGGTTGCCCGGGTTTTCGAAGACGATGCATTCGACGGGCGGCTCGGGCTCCTCGACGGGGGCCTCCTCGACGGGTGTATCCTCGCTCATCGGCTCCGTGCCGGTGCCCGCAGCGGGCTCGTCCTCCGTTTCGGACAGCGGTGCGTCCCCCGGAGGGGTTTCGGCCGCCCCCTCGTCGCCCGCGGGTGGGGTGGCGGAAGAGTCGGGAGGCGGCGGCGCGGGAGGCTCACCGCCAGCAGGACTCGACTGGACACCGGCGGCCTGGGGAGGCAGCGCACCGCTGCCCACGTCGCCGTCCTCGCCGCAGCCCGCGACGGCGGGCGCGCCGACGGCTACGGCCCACGCAATCAGCGCCCCGGGACGGGGCAGGCGACGATACTCAATCAGCAAACTCATGGTTGACTCCGTGGACGGGGGCCGGTGGGGGCCCGGGAACGAAAAGCGGCGGCGCGCGCTCCCCGGCCACTTCGCTGCGAACGTGCGACAGCGAACCGGCCGAAGAGCCACGGGCCACTTTACCAGGAGTCCCCGCGAGAAAGGGCGCCGACACACTGCCTCTGCTCGCCACGCGTACTCGGGCGCAACGGCGTGCCACTACAAGCGGCTCGACGAGACCCGGAAGGGCCCGCCCGGGAGGCTCGGGACATCGCCCCGGGGCGCCGCCGGCTCCGCGCGGCGCACCAGGGAGTGCGGGGCGACGGCGCTGCGCAGCGGACTCCCGCTCGACGCAAGAGAGAAGAGCTGCGGGGCCAAACGGGCGCCGACCGCCAGCGCGCCGAGTAATGCGAAGCCGACCAGCAGCGCCCAGCGCCGCTTCGACCCGACCCCGGGCGGCTCCAGGCGCTGCGTGCGGGCGAGCGCCGGAGCGAACGCCGCCGACGCCGGGACCGCACCGCGCCGAGGCCGCCGCCCCCGCCGCGCCGAGGCGACTTGCCCGCGCAGCCGGGCCGAGTGGCGGGGGACGCCAACGGCAAGAGGGGCGCCCCCGGCGCGCCCTGGGCTCGCCCACGCGACCGCACCACCCAGAGTCGCACCGTCGCGAGACGACGGGGACTGCCGCCCGACGTGCCGAGCGTGTGGGCGCGCCTCGCATTCGCCCGGGGCCCGCTCCGGCCCCGACGGCCCCCCGCCGCCGCGCAGCGAGGCGGACTCCACCGGGCCGCAATAGCCAGCGGCCGTGTCTCGCAGCGAGACCCCGCGCCCGCGCGCGAGCTGCACCCGCAGCACCTGGGAAAGCAACGAGGGGGCGACGGACGCGGGGGGGCAGCCCGGCGTGGCCAGGCGCTCGGTGGGCGGAGAGGCCGCCCACTCCTCGGAAATCGCCACGGGACGCGCGGGGTTCGCACTCGAGGGAGCGAGCCGCAACCGCGAAGGCAATGCACGCTGCGCTCGCTCGTCGCACCCTGGCGCGGCGGCGGCTGGCGCGTCGGCTCGCTCCGATGCAAGCCGATTCGACTCTTCTCCCCGGGGCCCAACGCGTGAGCCCGTGGGCTGGCATGGCTGACCTCGCTCATCCTGCGAGATCAACCGGCGCAGCGCCGCACCGCGTTTTCCCACCAGGCTGACACAGCGGGTGATGGCGATCCCAGAGGAGGCGCCCTCCGCAGGAGGCCCCAGACGACTGGCCGGCGCCTGCGCCGGACGCGCCACGGGATCCGCCGGCGCGTCCGGCCGCGGCCCGCGCGCCCGCGCGCTCCCGACCCTTGGAACCCCGCTGAGCACGAGAGTGGCCTGCACGGAGCCGAGGGGAATCACCTCCTCGCGAGGTGCCGCATACCCCACGTCGATCGTGAGTGGGCGACTCGGAGGAGGGACACTCGTGCGGACTGCCGCGGGGCCGCCTTCGAGCAAGGGGGCGCCCACCGACGGCAAGGTGGCGTCCTCTTCGAACGCTTCGGCGAGAGCTGGTGGGACTGTCAACGTCGTCATCACGACATTCATCGGCCCGCAGCCGGACGAGTTGCGAAAGAATTGGCGCGCGAGCAAACGAGCGTAGACCCAGGTGTTTCACCGCTTCCACTCGTGGCTCCCCTTCGGTGCCCACGCCCGCGCTCGCTCACCGCCGCCGCCCCGCTCGCGGGGCCCTGCCAACCGTCACGGAGTGACTTCGAGCAGCCGTAGCGCGCGCGGCAGCTCGGCCACCTCCTCGATGCGGATCTCAATCGGTACTGCCCACCGGGCGCGGCCGGCCGAACCTTGCCGGATGCGCCGCACCGCCCCGTAGTCGACGCACGCCCGACCCGTGATCTGCAGCACGTCTCCCCCCTGGAAGTCGGCGAAGGTCAGGCCGATTCGGGAATCGAGCTCGAGGTTGCCGAGCGTCGAGTAGTGGTTGTTCCCCGGCAAATCGACGAGGCGTAGCCAGCGCTCCGCGGCCTGCACGAAGCCTGGCGGGCCTCCGCGGTGCGAGGCGTCCATGCCACCCCGCCAGTCCCCCGCAGCCGTCGGATGGCCCGTGGCCGCGAACAGGGTCTCGGCGCGTCGAACCAGCCCGAGTTGCTCCGGGGAGAGCTTCGAGGCCACACGCGGGGTCCGAGCGCCCCGCTGCGGCGTGGGTCGCAGCCGGCGCGGGCGAATGTGTTTGGGGCAATTGCCAAAGCTCTGGTCCACCGCGACTTCGAAGCCTTCGGGGTCGACGCGGACGACTCGACCGTTGGCTCGATTGCGCCGCCGAGTCGCAAGCTCGATACCCAGCATCCCGATGGCCCGCCCGACGCCGAGGGCCGGACGGTCTTTCGTCTCATACGACACGTGCAGGGTTCGGTCGTCGGGGGAACGCACGAAGCCCGGCTCTCCCGTCAGGACGTGTGCCCGGGGAAAGCCCCGGTCGTCCCTCGCTGCGACCACCAACAAGGAGATGCCCGCATGAAACGCGCGGTGTTGCTCGGTCAGAAAGGGCCGCACCAGCTTGGCAAAGGCGTGCGGATTCTCCACGCCCAGGCGCTCCTGGACGCGGCGCTCCCCCTCGTGGAACGCGCACTGAGGGGGTCTCTCGCCCCGCGTCTCCCGGGGATCGCACCCGCTCACGCCGGCCTCCGAAGCTCCGGCTCGGATGCATCGTGCCGAGCCGCGGCGGCGATCAGCTCCAGCCGCGTGCTGCCCGCTACCAGGCACATCAGGTGCTGCATGCCAGCCCTCCCCACCGGCTGTGGCGCGAACTCCACGTCCGCGTCGGGCGAGCGGCAGATCGCTTCGAACACCCGCGGCAGCTGGCCGTCGGCGACTCTCAGCGCCAAATGGTGCAAGCCCACGTTGCGGCGCCGGTTCGGGGGCGCCGCCGACTCGGCGCTCTCGACCTGCCAGAGCGTCAGCATCACGCTGCCGTCGCTGACGAACAGGGCCGGGTACTCCGGTCTCTCGCCCACCTTTCGAAACCCGAGGGTTTCGATGAAGAAGCGGGCCGAGCGCTGCAGGTCGCGCACGCTCAAGCCGACGTGGTGCACCCCCCGAGTCGGGGAGGTCGAGTCGCTTTCGGTTGACTGGCTCATGGGAAGAATTCCTCGTCCGGGTGGGTCTTGGGGTCGTGGAGCGAGGCGCCGCCGCCGGCCTGGAAGAGCCGGTGCCGCCTCTCGGACAGTCTGGGACGGGGGATCAATCGAACCAATGGGAGAAAACGCACTTAACAATTCCGAATTTTGGAATAGTGCGACAGTGGATAAGCTCGTGGCCCTGCGGGCCTTCGTCGAGGTGGCCCACCTCGGCAGCCTGACGAAAGCTGGCGAAGCGCTGGGGAAGTCGCCGCCCACCATGGTCCGTGTGCTGGCAGCGCTCGAGCAGGAGCTCGGCACGCGGCTGCTGCACCGCACGACGAGACGCTGCTCTCTCACGGAGGAAGGCCGACTGTACTTGGAGCGCGCCCGGCGGGTGCTGGTGGACCTCGACGAAGCCGACCGCCTCGTCGCCGAGGGGGGAGTCGAGCCGCGAGGCGAGGTCCGGATCACGGCGCCCGTGGAGTTCGGCCGCCTGCACGTCGCGCCCGCGGTGCGGGGCTTCCTGCGTCGCTACCCACGTGTGGGCGCCGAACTGCTCTTGCTCGATCGCCCCGTCGGCCTGGTGGAGGAGGGCATCGACCTGGCCGTGCGCATCGGCAAGCTCGACGATTCGTCGATGATTGCCCGAAGGGTGGGCAAGATGCGCCGCGTGGTCTGCGCCAGCCCGGAGCTGATCGCGGCCGTGGGCGCCCCCCGGGTGCCGGCGGATTTGCGCTCTCTTCCGTGCGTGGGAATCACCCGCGGCGGCCGCCTCGAGCCCTGGCCGATGCGGGTGGGGCGCCGCCCCGTGCGGGTCAAGGTCGAGCCGCGCCTGCGGCTCAACCAGATTGCCGCCGCCGTCGACGCGGTGGTCGACGGCATCGGCTACGGCAACTTTCTCGAGTATCAGGTCCGCCCGTGGATCGAGGCGGGGCAACTCCGGGTCGTGCTGCCCGAGTGCGAGCCAGCCCCGCGCCCGATCCACCTCCTCACGGTGGAGGCGGCGGGCCGCACCGCACGGGTCCGACTCCTACTGGACTGGCTGAGCGAGCGGCTCGTCGTCTGAGGCGCTGGCAGAGCGCACGCGCGGACGTCGGAGGCGATTCGCGCTCAGATTCGGCACACGTCCGAACGGATCAGGAAGCGCACGCCCTCGGGCGCTTCGAGAGAAAACCCACCGCCTCGCCCCGGCACGACATCGAGCGTCAGGCGGGTGTGCTTCCAGCGCTCGAACTGGTCGCCTCCCATGTAGAAAGGAGCGCCCGCGACGCGCCCGAGCAGCACGTCGCGGGCTCCGAGCTGGAACTCGCCCTGCGGGTAGCACATTGGGGAGCTGCCGTCGCAGCAGCCTCCGGATTGGTGGAACATCAACGGGCCGTGGCGACTGACCAGCGCCTCGATGAGGGCCACGGCTCGCTCCGTGGCGGCGATCCGCGGGGGCTCCATGCTCAAAAGAATCCCATCGGATTCTCGTCGTAGCTGACCAGGACGTTCTTGGTCTGCTGGTAGTGGTCCAACATCATCCGGTGCGTTTCACGCCCGATTCCCGAATGCTTGTAGCCTCCGAATGCCGCGTGCGCCGGATACAGGTGGTAGCAGTTCGTCCAGACGCGACCGGCCTCGATCGCACGCGCGGCGCGGTAGGCCGTCTGCACGTTGCGCGTCCAGACGCCCGCCCCGAGGCCGTAGAGCGTGTCGTTGGCGATCTGGATGGCGTCGTCGAGGCCCTCGAAGGAAGTCACCGAAACGACGGGCCCGAAAATTTCCTCCTGAAAGACCCGCATCGCGTTGTGGCCTTCGAACACCGTGGGCGTCACGTAGTAGCCCTCCGCCAGATCTCCTTCGAGCCGCGCCCGCTCGCCGCCGGCGAGCACCTTGGCCCCCTCCTTCTTGCCGAGGTCGATGTAGGAAAGGATCTTCTCCAACTGATCGCTCGAGGCTTGCGCGCCCACCTTGGTATCCGTATCCAGTGGAGTGCCGGGCCGCGTGTTGGCGACTCGGGTCAGCGCGCTATCGAGAAAGGCCGGGTAGATGGACTTTTCGATGAGCGCCCGAGATGGGCAGGTGCACACCTCACCCTGGTTGAGGGCGAACAGGGTGAAGCCCTCCAAGCATTTCTGGCGGAACGCGTCGTCGTGTTGCCAGACGTCGGCGAAAAACACGTTGGGGGACTTGCCGCCGAGCTCGAGGGTCACGGGAATCAAGTTCTCCGAGGCGTACTGCATGATGAGCCGACCCGTCGTCGTTTCCCCCGTGAATGCCACCTTGGCCACGCGTGGGCTCTGGGCGAGCGGCTTGCCCGCCTCCACGCCGAAACCGTTGACCACGTTCAGCACCCCGGGAGGGAGAATCTTCCCCACGAGCTCGGCAAAAAGGAGAATCGTCGCCGGCGTTTGCTCCGCCGGCTTGAGCACCACCGCGTTGCCCGCAGCCAGCGCAGGCGCCAGCTTCCACGCGGCCATCAACAATGGAAAATTCCATGGAATAATCAGCCCCACGACGCCCAGCGGCTCCTTGAGGTGGTAGGACACCGTGTGCTCGTCGAGCTCCGCCATGCCGCCCTCCTCGGCTCGCAGGCAACCCGCGAAATAGCGGAAGTGGTCCACGGCCAAGGGCAGATCGGCAGCCAGAGACTCGCGGATCGGCTTGCCGTTGTCCCAGGTCTCGGAAACGGCGAGCAATTCGAGGTTTTCCTCCAGCACGTCGGCAATCCGCGAGAGCGCGAGCGCCCGATCGGCCACCGAGGTCTTCGCCCAGGCCCGCCTGGCGCCGTGGGCCGCGTCGAGCGCGAGCTCCACGTCTTCGCTGGTGGAGCGAGGGATGTCGCAGAACGGCTTGCCGGTGACCGGCGAAAGGTTTTCGTAGTAGTTGCCCTTGCGGGGCTTGACGAACTCGCCGCCGATGAAGTTGTCGTAGCGCGACTGGTATCGCAGCTTCGATCCTGGTTGATTTGGACGCTCGTAGCGCATGGGGAGTCTCCTGTCGCAGGGAGCCCGAGGGCTCTTCTCTTCCCTTCCCTCGCACATCCCGTACCAACCCCATTTTCGCCCCCCCTCGGCGCATTCGGCGGTGAAGTCGACTCGATCTGCAACACCGGGCAGCCCCACCGTCTCACGCGATCGGAGCGAAACGAGTCGACGCGCTCTCGGTCGCGGGCGATCGGTGCTACCCTACCGACGTCGATGCCTCTTCAGCCACTCGTCTTGGAGCCGGCGTCCCCCTCCCTCTGGGCCGACTTTCAGGCTCAGCGGGAATTGCCGGCGACGGCACCCGACATCGTCGGGTGCTGGCGGCGTGCTCGCGCGCTGGGCGCGTCCGAGGCGGGTCCACGTCCGGAGGACGTGCTGCTTCGCGGCGAAGAGCTGCGCTTGCGCATCCAGCGGCTCGAGCCTCTGCTCTGGTGCGGGCAACGCGTGTTCGAACACGTGACGGGCAGGGCGGCGAAGCGCGATTTTTCGCTTTTGCTCTCCGATGCGGAGGGCGTGATCGTCCAGTCCGCCGGGGGCGGGGCCTTCGCCGAGTCCGCGCGCCAGGTCCGGCTGATGGAAGGGGCGAACTGGCACGAAGCGGTGCGAGGCACCAACGCCATCGGCACGGCGATTGCGGAGCGGCGTCCCGTGTTCGTTTGCGGCGGGGCGCACTACGCGCGGCCGTACCAGCGCCTCGTTTGCTACGCCGCACCCATCGTCGGGGTGGACGGCGAGCTGATCGCCGTCGTCGACGCGACCTCGCACGTGCAGTGCGCCGATGCCTCGGTCGGCGTGGCCGTCGTCGACGCCGCCCGAGCCATCGAAGAGCTGTTGCGGGCCCGGGCATACTCGCGAGCCGGGGCATCGGTGGCTCGGGCGCTGGTCCACGCGCTGGACCGCATCGAGTGCCCGAGCGCACTCATCGAGCCCCCCGGGCGGGTCGCGCGGCTGAACCGGGCTGGGCGCGAGCTGCTCGGAGGTGCACCGGGCGACCTGAACGCCTGCCTGGGCCTGAGCTTCGCCGAGCTCACCCGGG
Source organism: Polyangiaceae bacterium (assembly GCA_050299315.1). Taxonomy (GTDB): domain Bacteria; phylum Myxococcota_A; class Polyangia; order Polyangiales; family Polyangiaceae; genus SZUA-265. The sequence continues at coordinate 52,114 of JBNKVS010000061.1, read as the reverse complement.
CAGCCCAGGGCAGCGAGCGAGAGCCGGAGGTGATGGTCCGCGGCGGCCGCTATCGGGTCGTCGTCGAGCCGCTCGAGAGCGAGGGTCGGCGCATCGCCCTGTTGGCCTTCCTCGAGCCCGTCCGCACGCCGAAGCCTCGCGCAGTGGCCGCAACCGTCCAGCCCGAGCCCTCCCGGGGGGCGTTTGCCGAGCTGTTCGCGGAGGACCGAGCCACCCGAGCGTCGATCGACTGGGTGCAGCGGATTGCCCCGAGTGACGTCCCCATCATCCTCCTGGCCGAGACCGGCTCGGGGAAGGAGCTGATGGCCCAGGGCATTCACCGCGCGAGCCATCGAGCCAAGGGCCCCTTCGTCACGCTCAACTGCGGGTCACTCGCTTCGGGGCTGCTCGAGAGCGAGCTGTTCGGCTACGCCCCCGGTGCGTTCAGTGGCGCCGACCGGCGCGGACGCCACGGATACTTGGAGGCGGCCTCCGGGGGCACGCTGTTTCTCGACGAAGTGGCCGACATGCCGCTCGGCATGCAGGCGGCCCTGTTGCGCGTGCTCGAAGACGGCTCCTTCCAGCGCGTCGGCGATCCTCGCGCGAGGCGGGCCGACGTTCGTGTCGTGTGCGCCACCTGTCGGCCATTGCCCGAGCTGGTCGCCCGCGGGCATTTCCGCAGCGATCTGTACTTTCGCCTGAAGGGCACCCTCGTGACGCTACCACCGCTGCGCCGCCGCACGGACGTGCTCTCGCTCGCGAGCCACCTCCTGTGCGTCGCCGCCCGGAGACGCGGCAGGTCGCGTCCTCCGGCCCTGTCACCCGAGGTCCAGCGCTCGTTGTCCACCTACCCCTGGCCAGGGAACGTTCGGGAGCTTCAGAGCGTGCTGGATGTGGCGCTCGTCGTGGTCGGCGACGCCACCCGTATCGAGCTCGGGCACCTTCCCCCGGATTTTCCGGGCGCGGCCGACCCCGCCGCGGGCGAGGCGCCCGATGCCCCGAGGGTCGCGGACGAGCCGGGGCCCCCTCCGCGCGCGAGCCTCGCACGGCGGGCGAGCGAGGGCACGGAGCCGCGCGAGTGCACCGAGCCACGGGGCGCGTCGCTGGCCGAACTGCAGTCGCACGAGGTCCAACTGGTTCTGGCCGAGGCGGCCGGAAACGTCACGCGGGCGGCCAAGCGCCTGGGCGTGGCGCGCAGCACCGTGTACCGAATGATGCGGCGCTACGGTTTGCGAAGCGGCTGATCGCGGAGCCCCTCCTCTGCTCGACGGCCCTCGGCGCCCCTTGTTCCGCCGCGCTCCGCCCACCGCCGCGGCGGCCCGACAACGCCACGTCGACGAGTGCTCTCCGATGCAGCGGTCGCGACCCCTCGGACCTGCCGTTTCCTCGCGACATCACCCCAATGCGGGTATTTCGCGACAAGCGGCTCGCCGTACGCCAGCACGAGCCCGGCGAACTCATCGCTCGCGAAGGCCAAGTGGGGCGCGAATTCCGTCTGATTTCATCTGGCAAGGTCGAGGTCGCGGCGCCCTCCGACGGCGTGTGGCCAACCGCTCTCGGCATACCTCGCCTCTCGTTGCGAGAGGTGGGCCCGCTTGGGCCGCGACCTCGCCGCGCTCGGGGGCGCGCCGGTCGAGGCGACCCAAGCGAGCGACGAGCGAGTCCGGTCGCCGGGCGAGCTCTCCCGCGTCGACCCGACCCGTTGGGGGCTTGCGCGCGCGATCCCGAGTCCGACGCCCCGCCTGCTTTCCTTCGACGACTCGGTGCCCGCCTATTGCCAGGCCTACCGACAAGGCGTCGTCGAGACGGCCCTCCCCGAGCGCTGCGCGAGCCACGCGTTCGTGAGCGGGCGCGCCCAGAACCCATGGCGGTCGAGCCTGAGCAAAACCTGGCAGCGGCTCGGGGCGCTCGTCCGATGGCCACCGCCTCGACACGGCCCCAGCCCGGCGAGGGAGGAGTCCCCGGTCAGGTTCAAACGCGAAGTTTCCCGGGCTGGAATGCGAACCCCCAGAGCGAGAGTGCTTCTCGGCGGCGGCCGTTCCCGTTTTGATGAAGCGTCCGCGTGCTCCACGTGCCTCGTCCTTGCCGTCCCTGCCTGAGCAACGTCGGCCCTTTTTCTCCTCCCGATGCTCGAAGCGCTTTCCACTCTTGTCCCAGTCGGCGCCGGGTGCGACTCTCGGCCAGCGGAAGGGCGGCGGCGAGCCGCGCGTCTGGTCGTGCCGAGCGTGAAGCGGGGCGCGCTGGACGCGACCACACCAACACGGGCAGGAGAACAAGAATGAGGAAAACCTCCATAGTGCTGGCGTCGGTCACCAGCGCCGCCGCCATTGCGGCGGCCGTATCATGCTCGGAGGAGACCGGCTCGCCTCCGCGTGCCGACGAGAGCCCAGCGAACCCCGCGCCGGATCAGCCCTCCGATTGTGCGGGGGCGCCCGGCGGGGGTTGCGCTCCTTCAGAGCCTCCTTCGCAGGAGGCCAGCGAGGCGCCGGCGCCTCCGAGCGCGAGCGGCAGCCGCGCGGGCGAGGCGCCCGCGGATCCCGGCGGCGTAACGGCCCCACCGAGCCCGGAGAGCGCCCCCGGCGAAGGCGAGGCAGGAGAGGGGCCCAGCGAGTCCGCACCAGCCCCGAGTTGCGACGAGAGCACCATCTCGACGGACACGCCCAGCACGCTGACGGTCGACTTGCAGGCGGCCGCGCAGGTCGTTCACAAGGAAATCTTCGGCGTGCTGATGGAAACCCTCGGCAGAGACGTAAACGGCGGCCTCTACGTGGGCACCAACTCGAGCATTCCGAACACGAACGGGCTTCGCAACGATATCATCCAGGGCTTCATCGACGCGGGCGTGGGCATCGTTCAATGGCCCGGCGGTTGCGCCGCGAACAACTACAACTGGGAGCAAAACGTCAACCCGGCGAACACCATGGGCACCGATTCGTTCATGGAGTTCTGCGAGGCCGTCGGCGCCGAGCCCTACCTCACGGGGCGGCCCAACCCGGCCTTCGCGCAGAGCAACCGCGAGTGGGTGGAGTACGTCAACAACAACCCCGAGCACCCGGAGTGGAACCTCAAGTATTTCAAGATAGGGAACGAGGTGTGGGGTTGCGGGGGGAACCTCGGCCACGACAACCAGGCCCTCTCTACCTACGAAACTTGGTACGATGCCAATCGTGCCCTACTGCGTGAGCCAGTGAACGGGAAGGCGCTCTTTCTCGTCGGCGCAACGGCCGGCATCTGGACGGTCAACCCGAATACGGACAACTGGCTCACCCTGATGATGGCGCCGCAGCGGCTCGCCGACGTAGTGGACGGTATCGAGATTCACGACTACCTCTACTTTCCCGAAGCCGCCGGCTCACCCGTACCGAACGTCGGTTTCTCGGAAGCCCAGTACTACGACATCGTCAACCGGGCCAACCAAGGGCAGATGGCTCCCCGCATCGCGGACATTCGATCCATTCTCGACGAGTACGATCCCGAGGGTCGCATCAAGATCATGGAAGACGAGTGGGGCGATTGGCTCGTCGGTTTCAACGAGAACCAGGATACTTGGCTGCAGCAGGGCACGCTCATGGACGCGATCTCGGCCAGCGAGACCTTGCACGTTTTCATGGAGAACGCCGACCGCGTTCAGATGGCAGCGCTCGCGCAGCCCATCAACGTGATCCATTCGCTCTTCCTCACGCGGCCCTCCGACGGCGTGTTGGTCAAGACCCCGACCTTCTACGTCTTCGAGATGTTTCGGCCGCACCACACAGCCGGTGCTCGCTGGGCGCCGAGCGAGCTCGTCAGCGAGAACATCCAGGCGGGCAACACGAGCTTCCCCGTGCTCTCCGCGGGCGTGACAGTGGACGAAGCGGGAGGCGTCAACGTCAGCCTGGTCAACGTCGACCTGCAGAACGCGCGCACCCTCAGCGTCTCGCTGGGAGGGGGCACGGCTCCCCTCACCCTCTCGAGCGCGCGAATCCTCACAGGGCCCGAGAAAGACAGCTTCAACCCCTTCGGGGAGCCAGAGCTCGTCAACAGCCAAACCCTCGACCCGGCACGCTTCGAGTTCTGCGGTCGTACGCTGAGGGTCGAGCTGCCGGCGAAGAGTATCGTGATGTTCCGCCTGGAGCCACCGCCGTCGCCGTAGCGGCGGCGGGCGGGTTCGGCCCGCGACGGGCCGACGACCTTCGAGGGCTTGCCGCCGCCCGGGGGGGGCTCAGACGCGCGACACCGCGAGGCGGGCCACGCCGATGCGCAACTGATGGCTGTCGGGGCGGCGTTCGATCACCCGGGCAGGGTCGGAGATCCCGGCGACCTCGAATTGCTTGCGGATTCTGAAGATCATCAGGTTGAGATTCTCCCGATCGATGCGCAGGGCGGTCGGCAGCTCGTCGCGATACACCCACCCGGCGGCGTCGGCACCGAGCCCGAGCTCGGCGTCGGAGAGCCGCGAGCGCGCCAAGCAGAGCAGCAAATAGTTGTGCGCACGGCTGCCTAGGTCGACTCGGTCCCCGGAGCGCTCGAGCCACAGTTGGACGTGCTCTTCGTCCGCGGAGACGCGAAAGCTGAGCCCGCCGATCGGGTCCTCTCGGCCCGCCAGCTCGGACCAATCCGAGGTGGAAGTGCGCGGCAGGACCCGCGGGCAGGAGAAACGCCAGCGCCGCCCCCGAACCTCGAAGGTCTGGCCGCTCCGCAGGGGCACGACTCCGTCCTCGGTCTCGAGCCGCCAGCAGTCGTCCTGCAACGAGAACACCGTCGCCCAGGGCTGGTGGGGCGTCGGCAACGCCGTGACCCCGGAGACGACGATCAGCGCGCTCCCCGCCTCGTCCTCTGGAATGAGCAGAGCCCCGGGGGCGGTATCGTCGAGCAGCTGCCACGTCTGGTCCGCGTGGTCGAAGCAGACTCGGCTACCACCCCCCAGCTCGAGCTCGATGCCCGCCTGCAGCGGGTCGCCATCGACCATGGTGCCGTTGCGACTGCCGAGGTCTCGCACCCGCCAGCTCCGTAAGCCCGTCCCCTCGCCGCGAGGGGACGCCCTCAGACCTCGAGGGCCGCCCGCAACGCGTTGACGAGGTCGACCGACTCTCCGCTGGCGCGCAGCACGCCCACGAGCTCCTCCTTGTCGGCGATTCCCAGCTTCGTGCGTGTCTGCTTCACGACCCTGTCTCGCAGGCAACCCTCGCAGCGACGCAGCCGGCGGTATACGCTCGACCGGTCGAGCTCCAGCTGGCGGCACAACGCCTCGACGCGTCCGCTTTCGAAATAGAAGCTGCGCAGCAGCCAGCGGTCCTCGGCCGACAAAGCGTGCGCCGCCTCATCGAATGCCTGCCGTACGACGCCAATCCAGTCGGCAGGGAAACCGGCCGGGTCCGTGGCGGGGTGTTGCGGGGCCAACCGATCCAGCGCTTCCTGTTCCACGCGCTGCTCGAGGCGGTGAGCGAGTCGCAGCGATCGGCGTCGATCCAGGGCAGCGCGCAGCGCCACGGTTCGAAGCCACGGGCCGAGCGCGCCATTTCCGCGATATGTCGCGATACGCAGTCGCGGCTGAACGAAGAGCCGCTCCCCCACTGCCTGAAGTACGTCCTCGACGAAATCGGAGCTGCGGCCGAAGCGGACGATCGGCCCCCGAAGCATCGGGAAATAGGTGGCCTGGATTGCGCGGCAAGCGACTTCGGAGCCCAGCGTGCAAGCCGCGCAGAGGTAGAGGTCTGCCGCGTAGCGCGGCACTGCCTCGAAAAGTCCGAGCCCGTCGAGATGGCGAGAGAAATCGCGGAACGAGAGCGACACGGTCGGCCATTTCCGGCACCCCTCGCGAAACGCCCGCCAGCGCCCTGCCACACACTGATCGGCTCGAGGTCTGGCCCGGGGCGGTAGCCCCGTGCGCGCTCGGGGGAAAGCTTCCAAAACCTGCAAGGTCATCACGAGCTCCTTTTGGTCGGAGCGGCGGGCTCACCTCGAGCGTCGCCGCGTTCCAGGTGTGATAGCCGGGCTCCGGAAGGGGCACAATTTCGGGCGATTTCGGCGAGCTCCCGCCCCCCCGGAGGCGTCGCGACGCGCCCCGGGCTCGTCCGCGCCGTCAGGAGCGTCTCCCAGCAAAAAAAAAGCGCAACAACGCCTCTGCGCCTCGTCCCCGGAGGGAGCGATGATCGCCGCCACTGGCCACGCGCGATCGCCGCGGCGCTGGAGGACGCTTCACAGGGAACATGACGAAGTCCAAGGGCGCTACGCAGCAACCAGAGAGCCCACTCGCGCCCCAAGCAAGCGGCATGCTGCCGACCCGTCGCCCGCCCCTGCCGCGTCAAAGTGGTGTACGCGAGGCGCCGGGCGCACGCCTGGCGAACGTGCTGGAGCTGCCTCGGTTGGCGGTCAGCAACTACGACGAGCACCGGCCGCTGCTGTGGATCGAGGGGGTCGACCTCCCCTCGGGTGAAGATGGGGCCGCGAGCATGGGCGCGCTTCGAGCCGCAGAGCTGCACGATTTCGGGATGCTGGGCGTCGGCGAGATATTCGAGGCATACCGTTCGGGGCGGCTGCAGGACGACGACGAGGTCGCCGTCGCACACGCCGAACGAGACACGGGCTACCGCAGGCTTTCCGAATCGATGGTCAACATTCGAGCCACGCTCGAGGCGGCACGCCGCGAAGGGCTGCTCGACGCGCAGCCTCATCAGTGCCTGGTGGACTGCGCGAAAAGCCGCTTCTATCCCGAGCGGAGTTGCCCCGCCCTCCTGGCGGACGCGCGCAAACGAGTTGGCTCGAGAGCGCTCGATGGGTTTCAAGCGTGGCTGGAAAGGGGCGCCGTCGACCAGAAGAGGCTCGATGCTCTCGCCCTCCTGAAGGTCATCGGAAAGCCCCCTGGGGCGCGTCGCCCGGGCTTCGTGTTTCAGCACACCGACGCCTGGCAACAGCTCGTCGACACCGAAGAGGGGCGGGCCGAGGGCGGTCGCTGAAGGCGCCGCGGGCCAGGGTGGGCTCGGGGGCCCTCGCCGAGGTCCGGCACGATTCCCGGTTCCACGGCCCGCTGAAGCCTGCGAATGCGGCTCAGGCCGCGCTCGGCCTACCCACTTCCCGGCCCCGGAGGACGCGCAGGCGCCGAACGCCCAGACGCCGAACCCACCCACGCCTCTCTCCGCCGACGGGGGACGGCCAGACCTCGGCCCGAACCCTGCAACCGAGCGCAATTTTCTGCGGCCTTGCCGCAGCCCGCAAAGGCTCCGGTCTGGCTTTGCCCAACAGGCGCCGGCAGAGGCCGCTCGGCGCGCCTCCGGCCACTGCCGCGAAGGCGCGCCGCGCGGCCCGGATCAATCAGTCATCGTCGTCATCATCGTCATCATCGTCATCATCGTCATCATCGTCATCATCGTCATCATCCGGCGGAATGACGGGTGGAGGCGGCGCCGAATCGGGGTCGAGGCACAGGGCTTCCGCTTCGCCCGCCGTCTCCGGGCAGCCGAGCGCCACCCAATTCGCCACGAGCGTTCGCTGCTCGCCGCTCAATCCGCCGCCCGGGGGCATGCTTCCGGAACCCACCTCTCGCCCAATCTGCCCGCAGCGCCCCAGCGCCGCGTCGAACGGCTCGAACCTCGGCAGACCGCCTCTCTCGTGGCAATTCGAGCAGACCGGATCATGCACCAAGGGGAGAAAGCCCGTTTCGTACGAGGGGCACTCCACCACGCTCGACGCGACGTCGACCGGGTCTTCCTCCGCGGGGACAGGCTCCTCCGCGCCGGGCACTTCGGGGCTGGCCTCTTCGTCGGTCGTAGCCGGGTCCTCGCCGGGCTCGACCGGCGGAGCCGCCGCGGGTGGAGGCTCCTCACTCGGAGCGAGGGGGACTTCCTCGGGGGCCTCGTTGCCGGGGCTTGCAGCCCCTGGGTCGTCTGCGGGTCGACCCGCTTCGTCCGTCGAGGGCGGAGCGGGCGGCATCGCCGCGGAGCCGCCGCCGGGCGGTTGGGTCATGGGAGCGGCCTCGGGGCCGTCGAACAGCGGCGAAGAGGCCGCTTCATCGACGTCGCCCGCGGCGCCGCAGCCCGCGGCGAGGAAAGGTATAAGGATTATGACGGGTCGGTTGGATCGCTTCATCGAGTGCATTCCTGGGCGCCGCCATCCCCCCGGTGGGGACGTACCGATCACCGTGCCCGCACGTCGTGCGCGGCATGTGCAAGCCACGTTCGCGAATGTGCGTACGTTGGTCCGAATTGAGGCAACGCGTCATGCTTCCGCATGGCGGGACCGGGACGGCACCGGCGCCGGGTGTTCCTTTGCCCGCGCCGCCCCCCCCCAGGCGAAGGGCGGACGGCGCGAGCTCGAGAGGCGACCTGCCTCGCGACGCCCTCGAGCGCGTCGCGAACCCAGACGTGGTCTGAATCGCTGGTAGAGCGCTCGTGCCAGAGCAGTTGCAAGGGCGTGCCGAGGGCGCGGGCGGCACCGTCACCTTCGAGCGGAGCCCGAGCAGTCCGGCGAGTGCCGAAGGCGCCGTGAGAGTCAAGTCACCACGCTCGACGATGGCGAGCGCAGCGAAGACGTGGGGAACCCGAAGCGCAAGGCGGCGGCGCAGCCCACGCTGCGCCAGTAGCGCATCGACGAGCCGAGCAGCGAGCCCGCTCCCCGCCGCCGGGGGGCTCGGCGCGAGGCCGGCTGGTTTTGGCCCGCGCGAGGCGGCTCAAAGTGTGGTTTAGTCTCCGCCGCGGGCTCCGATTGGCGGCGCCGCGGAGATCCTCATGAACGTCGTCGTCTATCACAACCCAGCCTGCGGAACCTCGCGCAACGTTCTGTCTCTCGTTACGGAGGCCGGCTACCAGCCGCGCGTGATTGAATACCTCCAGGAGGGCTGGACTCGCGCCCAGCTGCTCGGCTTGTTCGCCGCGGCCGGTCTCACGCCGCGCTCGGCGCTTCGCGAGACCAAATCCCCCGCGGAGGAGCTCGGCTTGCTGGACGCCGCGGTGACGGACGAGGCTCTGCTGAGCGCGATGGTCGCCCATCCCATTTTGGTGAATCGTCCCATCGTCTGCACCGCGAAGGGCGTCAAGCTGTGCCGCCCGAGCGAGGCGGTGCTGGATTTGCTCGACCGGCTCCCGCCGGGCCCGATTTCCAAGGAAGACGGCCAGGTGATCATCGACGCCGAGGGGCGCCGTGTCCGAGGTTGAAGCAGGGGGCGAACGCCTCGCCACCATCGAGTCCGATTTGCCGGCGCACAGCGTCGAGAGCGTCTGTAGGGAGTTGGGCATTCCCCCGCGGGTCGCTCCCCCCAAGCTGCTGATTCTGTACGGGTCGCTTCGCGAACAGAGTTACAGTCGCCTGTTGGCGGCGGAAGCGCAGCGCGTACTGAGCCACTTCGGCGCTGAAACTCGCGTGTTTCACGCCCACGGGCTGCCTGTTTTCGACCGCACCTCCAACGACCACCCCGAGGTCGTTCGCTTGAGAACGTGGTCGCTCTGGTCGGACGGCCACGTCTGGATTTCCCCGGAGCAGCACGGCAGCATGACGGCGGCGTTCAAGAACCAGATCGATTGGCTTCCGCTCTCCGACGGAGCAGTGAGGCCGACGCAAGGTCGCACGGTCGCCGTGATGGAAGTCTCGGGAGGCTCGCAATCCTTCAACGCCGTCAACCAGCTGCGCATTCTCGGTCGCTGGATGCGCATGGTGGTGATCCCGAACCAATCCTCGGTCCCCAAGGCGTGGCAGGAGTTCGACGCCGAGGGCAGAATGAGGCCCTCGCCCTACCGCGACCGCGTGGTGGACGTGTGCGAGGAGCTTTTTCGCTTCACCGTTCTGCTGCGAGATCGCCGCGATGCGTTGGCCGTTCGATTCAGCGAGCAGAAGCAGCTTCGCCAGCGCGGCAGGCTCGACGAGGGGCTGGGCGTTCAGTCGTGACCCGACCGGGCCAAGTCGCCGGAGTCGGGTGGAAGCCGGGCCTCTGGCGACTTCGGGCGCCCCCGCTCGCGTCGCTGCAACCTGGAGCTGCGAGGGGCAGTGGGGGCAGCGCGTAGCGGCTCGATCGATGGCCAGCTGGCGGGGTCTCGCGCGCGCGACGTCCCACTCTCCAGAGCGAGCGAACGTCACGCGGGCCACCTCGAGGGCGGGCTCGTCGCGAGCGCCGAACCCCGCTCGCGCGGGGCAGCTCGCGCGAGGAGTCTGCCGCGGGGCTACTCTGTCTGAAATTCAGGACACGCAGGGAGCCACCGCGAACCGATCGCCTCCTCGCGGCCGTCTTCACGGGCCCCTCGGAGCGCATCCAGCGGCGCCGGCCGCGGCGAACCCCTCGGCCAGCCCCCGCCGGATCACCCGACCTCGCGCCAGCAGAACCGTAGGCTGCCGGATGACACGACAGGGGCACGTCGCCGTACGCCCAAACCGGCTCCGCTTTGGTAGGCTCGCCCTCCTCACCACCTCGCCCAAGCCGTGCTGCGCGGCAGCCGCTGTTGCACCGCGGGATATCACCACCAGCGAAGGGATTTTCTTCATGATTGGTTCGAAGGCTAACAGATGGGCGCGCCGCGCCCAGGACGCGAACGCCCGCCGAGCGTGGCGCCATTGGGTAGGCGCAGCGCTGTTTGTGACATCGCTGTCGGCAAGCGGCGCGGCGTGGGCGCGCCCGCCCGCGACCGACCGTCACGCCGGGGCCCCCTCGGAGGCTGAGCCCCGCCACCCCTCCGCGCCGTCCGCTGCCGGCTACACCCTCTTCGAGGCCGGACCGGTTCGCCCGATCGCTCTGCTACCCGGCGGGCTCGTCGCGGTCACGAACACGCCCGACGATCGCGTGGAGCTATTTCGTCCGCACGACGCGGGCCTGAGGCCGTGTGGCTCGATTCCCGTTGGCCTGCGCCCCGTCGCGGCGGCGGCCGTCGGCGCCGAGCTGTGGGTCGTCAACCACTTGTCGGATAGCGTGAGCGTGGTGGCCATCGATGCCGGCCGCTGCAGCGGCCGCGTCGAGCGCACTCTCCTCGTGGGCGACGAGCCCCGGGACATCGTTTCTGCGACAGGCTCACGCGGCGAGCTGTTCGCGTTCGTTACGGCCGCACACCGTGGGCAAAACGTTCGCACGAAGAGCGGCGAGTATCGCGACCCGGGGCTGACGACTCCTGGCATTGGCCGAGCTGACGTGTACGTCTACGATGCCGACGCGTTGGGGCAGCTCGGCGAAGAAGAGCCGCTCGAGATCCTAACTCTCTTCACCGACTCCCCTCGCGCCCTGGCCGCGGCGAACGGCAAGGTGTACGCGGCCGGGTTCCTGTCGGGCAACCGCACTTCTCTGGTGCGCTACCAAATGGTGATAGACCGTGGCCGACAGAGCCTGGACGCCATCGACGCCGACCGCGACCTGCGCATCGACCCGGGGCTCGACGCGAGTGAGCGCCGCATCGAGGGAGGATACCCGGCCATTCGAGGCAACGGGCGATGCATTTCGGCGGGAACCATCGCGCCTCCGGAGCTGCGCGCCAACGACTTCATCATGGACGTGTGCGTTCGTACGGACGCCACGGCCCCAGACTTGGCGCTGGAGATCGTACCGCAGACGCCCGGGATCGTCACACCGGACTGCTCGTGCACCAACGCGCTGGGTGAGCTGCAGCGAACGCCGCCCCTGATCGTCAAATTCTACGATTCTCCCGCGCTGTGCGGGGCCAGCTTCGAAGCCTCGCTGGGGGGCTGCTGGCTCGAGCCACCCCAGCAGGACGAGCTCAGCGAGCCAATCCTCGCGCAGCAGTGGAATCGCCAGGTGGCGCTGAGCCTGCCCGACCGGGATGTCTTTACCATCGACCTGTCGAAGTCTCCGCCCGCGCTCGCGACGGGCGCCGAGTTCCGCGGCGTCGGCACCACACTGTTCAACATGGCGGTGCACCCCAAGACCGGCAAGGTGTTCGTTTCCAATACCGAGGCCCGCAACCACATGCGCTTCGAAGGCCCCGGCGGTGGGATCGCCCAGCGCGATCGCTTCGCCAACACGACCGTGCGAGGGCACGTGACCGAGAGCCGCATCTCCATCTTGGATCCCCACAGCGGAGCGGTCGACCCGGTTCACCTCAATGCCCATATCGATTTCTCCCGGTGCTGCGCGCAGGCACCGAACGACGAAACCGAAAATAGCCTGGCGTTTCCCACGAGCCTCGCGATCACCAACAAGCGCAACCGCCGCGGCGAGCCGAGGCGCGATCAAGATTTATACGTGGCCGCGCTCGGGTCGGACAAGGTGGCCGTGCTGAGCACGGAGCGGCTGGAGGCCGCTGGCCCCGGCGAGATCGTGCAGGATCGAGCCGACCACATCGAAGTGCCCGGAGGCCCCGTGGGGCTCTCCCTGGACGAAGGGCGAGGGCTGCTGTACGTGTACGCACGCTTCGACAACGAGCTGGTCGTAATCGATACGGAGAGCCGAAGCACCGTGCAACGGCTCCCGATGCACAGCCCCGAGCCGGAAAACGTAGTTGCCGGTAGGCGTGTATTGTACGACGCGCGGCGAACCTCGAGCCACGGGGACTCCGCGTGCTTCAGCTGCCACCTATTTGGCGACATGGACGGCTTGTCCTGGGACCTCGGCGCGCCCGACGAGGCCGAGTTCGCCAACCTCGGGCCCTTTTTCGCAATCCCGGAGACGACGAGCGCTCCCCTCACCTCTCACTTCCTGCCCGTCAAGGGGCCGATGACGACGCAATCGCTGCGGGGCATGGCCAATCACGGTGCCATGCACTGGCGCGGAGACCGACGCGGCGGGCTCGACAGCACGGTTCACGAACAGCCGGATACTGGTGCCTACGACGAGCGAGCGGCGTTCACCGCCTTCAACGTGGCGTTCGCCGGGCTCAACGGGCGCGCCTCCCAATTGCCTCCTTCGGTGATGGATCGCTTCACGGACTTCACGCTCCAGCTGACCTACCCGCCCAACCCGATCCGCGCGCTGGACAACTCGCTGACGGACGCCCAAAAACGAGCACGCAGCCGCTATTTCGGCTGCGAAATCGACGACGAATCGATGGCTCGCGGCGAATGCGTCGACGGCCGCAACATCGCGGAAGAGACGCGCCAGTGCAATTGCCTCAACCCGCCCCGCTTCGTGCTCGGGCTCGAAGAGCGACCTGATTCCTGTCCGGCCGAGCCGCGCTGCACGCTGGACATCAGCGATTTCCAAAACACCTGCAACGGTTGCCACTCCCTGGATCCGGAGGCCAACCGACAGTTCGGCGTCGATCGGCCCGGCTTCTTCGGAACGAGCGGTCTGTATACGAACGACGCGGTCGCCCACATCCTGAAAGTGCCTCACCTACGCAACATGTATCAAAAGGTCGGCATGTTCGGTTCGCTCGTCACGCCGCGAGGGATCGGTCTCAACGCCTTGCCGGATTCCATATTCGGCCCCCGCCGGGGGGGGCTGTTCAGCGTCCAAAACGCTCACCAAGGAGACCAGATTCGCGGGTTTGGTTTCACTCACGCCGGCGAGGAAGACACCTTGTTTCGGTTTTTCAGCCTGAGCGGCTTCACGCGCTCTCCCTCTCCGGGCGGCCCCTTCGTGAACGACAACCGGGCCGGCTTCGAACCGGTGCTGCCCGAGGATTCCCGCGCTTGCTTCGACGAGCAGCTGCCGACGCTGAACGCGCGCTTCCTCTCGGAGCTGGCAGCGCCAGCGCAGCTGGAAGCGATCGTCGCCGATCTGCTCATCCTCACGAACCCGGGCACCGACCCGGCCGACCAGGCCGCGGCGGCGCAGCGCCTCGCCGGGTTCCTCCTCAGCCTGCCGCCGGAAAACCCCGGCGCTCTCTTTCAGCGTTTGCCCATCGATCGAGCGGTGGGGCAGTTGGCTCTGCCGCTCCTCGCCTGCTCCCAGCTGCCGAATCACGCCGCTCTGCAGGGCCTCGGGTGCTTCGAGCTCAGCCCCGGTGCTGGTTGTGAAACTCTGATCGACACCATCCGTGGCTGTTCGCTTTGGGGGGCCACGCTCGAACAGCAGTTTCACAGTGAGACGATTGCGTGCCAAGCGGCGGGCATTGCCGACAAGGCCGACATGGAATCGCTGATGATGGCGTTCGACAGCAACCTCAAGCCCATCGTCGGGCAGCAGGTGACGGTTGGTCGAGGTGCCGGCGCGCGAGCGTCGCAGCGCCTGGCCCTACTGCTGAGTCAAGCGGATAGGGGCCGCTGCGACCTGGTCGCCCACGACGCCCGCCACGGCTACGTGTACCGGGAAGGGATGTTCGTCCGCGACGACGGGCGCCGGATTCTCGCCTCCCGAATGAGCCGCGCCGCCAAACCCACCACCTTCACCGCGGTGCCCCCCGGCGAAGGCCGGCGAAGCGGGGTCGACCGCGATGGCAACGGGGTGCTCGACGGCCGGCAAGCTCGCGGGGGCCCGCGCCCCCACGCGCGGTGAGGGCGACGCGTCTGCGCTCGCGGCGGCGACCGCCGCCGAGCAGCCCACCCGGCGTTGGCGCCGGGTGGGCTGCTCGACCAGAACCGATTGCAGCCGGGATTCGAAGCGCTCGGCGGCTCGCCCCTTCGCGGGCTCGCCGCGTTCGCCAGCTCCCGCACGCTGGTGCAGAGCAACCTGGCAGCGTTCAACGCCAAATCCGCCATCCGGGTGAGCCAAGGAGGAGCGGACAACCTCGTCGCGGACGGCGTCCTGACCGTCAGCGGCCGCTACGGCGTGCATCCGTACCGCGGTGAGGAGCGTCCCGAGCCCGGCGACGAAGGTCGCCCCAAGCGCACCCACGTCGAAAGCACCTCATCATGGGCCTCGGCTTCCGAGCGATTCGGACGACGACGCTCGCGAGCTCTCCGGGCAACGGCTCGATTTGCTTCGGGGGCCGGGTGGCTGCCGGCGTTCGCGCCGCCCTCGGCGCTGCGTGGAAGAACCGGCGAGCTTCTTGGGCGGGCTCATAGAGGGCGCTTCAGCTCGCTGCAGAGGGCGGACACCTGAGTTACGGCGCCGGCTAGGAAGGGAGCGTAGCTCGGCGCGGAGATGTCTCCGATCCGGTGGTGGCGGAAACCGCGAATGAATGAGCCGATACGCACACCGGGCGCGCTGGTTTCGGAATCGGTCACATCGAGCTCGAGGCTGGTTCCCAACAGCCCGAGCATGACGACTCGGTCGGGGTCGCGCATCGAGAGCACCTCGTCCCGCCAAGTCGCTGGGAGCCCGGGGGTCGTCAAATCATCACTATCCGTGATGATCGTGACCAGCAGGACCCCCTCCTCCCTGAGGAAACCGGAGTTGCACGCGCCGGGGCTGGTTGGGTCTCTGAGCGCTTCCAGCATCGCCCACGCGGGTGCCTCGTTGGCGGCCCCGTTGGTTCCGACTCGGGTCAGACAGGAGACGCCTTCTCCGAGGGGGTCTCGCCCGAGCTCGAGGTAGCGACTCTCGGCGCGCAAGCCGCAGTCGTTGCCCTCGGCGTCCTCGCGACGACCCGCGCCCAGGCGGTGATCGCAGTCGAAGAATCCGGGGAGCCCGTCGGTGTCCACGATCGCGGCATGGACCTGCGAGATCCCCTCGAGGCTTTCCAGCACCTCGACCAACGCCGGCATTCCACGCGCGAGTCGTTCTTGCTCTTCGGCCATCGAGGAGGAGTTGTCGACGACGAAAAGCACGTCGAGGAGCGCACACGGGTCGCTCACCGCCCGAGGCTCCACCGGAGGATCGAGCGAATCCACCGGAGGCACTCCCAGCTCGGGGGGGCTGACGTGCACCGAGGGAGTCGTCTCGAAGCTTTCGCCAACGGTCCAAGTACCGGCGTCCGGACGAGCCCGATCGTCCAGCTCCGCGCTCCCCCCGGGCTCGAACGCCTCGGCGGGAAGTTCCTCACGGGCCGCGTCGCCCTGCGGCGGGGCGACCCCGGCGGGCGAGTCTTCCGAATCCCCGAGCGGCTTGAGCCAGACGACCTCGGTGCCACCACACGCGCTCGCCCAGACCAAAGCGCACGTGACCCAGATGAGTCGGTGTGGCAGCGCCGATTGCTTCTCGGTACTCATGGAGTTTCATTGGTCGCCACCAGGCGGCCTCGTCGCGATGTCCACCGCGGCTTCTGTGGCTTCGTGCCCCGACAGGAGAGAAAGGTTGCGCTTCCTCGAAGCCCCAAGCGAGCGCCCTGGCTCGAAGAGTTTTCGCGTCTCGAGCGCCTCGGGTGCCCCGCCCGACACGCGGCGCGGGGGCGCGGCGCGCGGCCAAGCCGCCCGACGGCCTAGGCCCCCGTCAACCGAATCGGCTCCTTGTTCGGTCACATGGTCGGTCAAATGGTCGGTCGGCGCTTGGCTCCTCCCGCGTCGCGGGCATCGAGATCAGCGGCCTTCCGCGCGCTCCCGCACCGCACCTCCACGGCCCAGCGGAGCCGTTCGTCCGCCGGGGCAGGTTCGGACGCCGGCTCGACCGAGCGTCGCCCGTGCAGATCCGACCCCGCGCAGCCCTCTCGGCGAGGCTCGCGCGCCGCAAGCTTCGCTGTGAGAGGCACCGGGCCAGCCGCTGGCGCCTCGGCCCCGCGCTCTCGCGGCCGCGGCTCGCGAGCTCCCTGCTTCGGATCCGCGCGACGCGCGCTTCCGCGCCGCCGCCCCGCGCGAAGGCCCGCGCGAAGGCCCGCGCGTTCGGAGCCTCGAACCGCGGCGACCGGTTGCGCGGCAGGGGTCTGGGCTTGGCGCCGGGCCCCCCCCGCCGACGGGGGCCCCGGACTGATTGACTGCGCGCGCTGCCTGGGAGAGAGCGAAGATCATGCCCGCCGCCGGATTGCTCGCAGTATTGGACGACATCGCCACCCTGCTGGACGACGTCGCGGTGTTGACCAAGGTCGCGGCGAAGAAGACGGCCGGAGTGCTCGGCGACGACCTGGCGCTCAATGCCGAGCAGGTCACCGGCGTGCGCCCCAACCGGGAGCTGCCCGTCGTCTGGGGGGTCGCCAAAGGATCCCTCGTGAACAAGGCAATCCTCGTTCCGGTGGCGCTCGGGGTCAGCGCCGTCGCGCCCTGGGCCGTTACGCCGTTGCTCATGGTTGGGGGCGCCTTTCTCAGCTTCGAGGGGGTCGAAAAGCTCCTACACAAGTGGCTGCAGGACGAGCACGAGGAAGCGCGGGGTCACGCCCGGAGGTTGGCCGCGGTCGCCAACCCCGAGGTGGACGTGGCTCAGGTCGAGAAAGAGAAGATCAAGGGCGCAGTGCGCACGGATTTCGTGCTTTCGGCCGAGATCGTCGCCATTGCGCTCGGTACGGTCGCCGACGCGCCGCTGCTGACCCGGCTCGGCGTTCTGTCGGGCATGAGCGTGCTGATGACGGCCGGCGTCTACGGGCTCGTCGCATGCATCGTCAAGCTCGACGACCTCGGCTTGTACCTCACGGAGCGCGGGCGAGCAGCGGAGGGCGGCAGCAGCCTCCGGTCCGTCGGTGAGGCCATTTTGAAGGTGGCGCCCTGGTTGATGAAGCTGCTGTCGCTCGCGGGCACGGCCGCCATGTTCCTGGTGGGAGGCGGTATTCTCACTCACGGCCTGAGCTTCCTGGAGCACTGGGTGCACGCCGCTGCCGGGCCGATCCGCGCGGTGCCGGGCGGAGCGCTGCTGCTGTCTGCACTGGCCAACGTGGTCGTCGCCCTGATCGTCGGGGCGCTCGCCTTGCTGCTCGTCTCCGCATCCAAGCGCGTCGTCGCTCGCTCTCGCTCCTCCGCCTGAGGTGTGCGCCCGGCCTCGGATGTCGGCGCCCAATCGCTCCAGAGCGCCTCGCAGCACGGGCGCGCGCTCCGCGAGCGGCGGATCCCTCTCGTCCGCCGGGTCGCCGAGGTTTTCCACGTTGAAGCCCGCGATGGTCAGCAAGATCTCGCCCTCCCTGCGGGTGCGCTGCGCGCCTCCCCCGCGCTCCCGCCGTCCAGGCAAGCGCCCGGCCTCCTCCGCCGGGACGACACCGCCCCTCGAGGAGCGCCCGGGTGCCTGGTAGACGCCGCTCGGTCCCACGGGCGCGTGACGATTGCGCGGCGGGCGCTCCCGCCGCCGCGCCAGCGCTCGACAGGAGAGCCAGAATCCCTCGCTCGGCGCACGACTCCACCGTCGGGGCCCGACAGCGGCCGAGGCGCGTCCGTCGGCACTGGACCGATTCAGCCAGGCCAGTCCGGGCATCGAGCCGATTGTCGGCGGACCCGAGCGCTCCCCACCGGGCAAGCGCTCCCGGAGCGACGCATCGTGCTACTGGATCATCAGCGGCTGCGCCGACGGGGGCGTCGCCGGGCTCAGCAACGGGAAGTGGGAGATCGGCGGCGTGCCAGTGAAGAGGGCCTCCGGAGGTAGCACGAGCCTCCGCTCCGCAGTCCGGCCCGATCGGTTTGCTTCGAGCCTGCGCCCGCTACTCTCGTTCGCGCTCTCGGGTATTCTTTTCACGGGGTGCCTGGCCCCCTACCGGCTGGAGCCGGCTTCGGGTGCACCGCTGGCGCGGGCAGTCGGCGCGGGAGTGACGCTCCAGGCGGACGGCGATTCGTGGTCGGGCAGCGGCACCACCAGCGAACACTCGATCCCGATCTGGGTGGAGGTGTCGAATCGCAGCGACGAGGCCGTGCGGGTCCGCTACTCGGATTGGGTCGTGTTGCCGGGCGAGGCTCGCCCCGTTCACGCGATTGACCTGCACCCCGGGCACCGCTTCCCTGCCCCGGGCCGCACCGGCTTCGTCGACAGAAGCTGGCTCGCCCCGACGGGCTATCGCCCGCCCGTCGCGCGGCGGTCGGCCCTGCAGGTGTATGGGCGAAGCGACGGCTCGCGGCCGCCGCGCAGGCACTCGCCCTACTGGTTTCCCTACGGTCGCTCCACGACGCTGTACATCGCCGGCGGCCCCCGCCCGAGCTGGGACATGATGCGACTCGCCCTCGGGGAGGGGGAGCTGAAGCCGGGCGAGACGAGGGCTGGCTTCGTGTACTTCCCCAGCTTCGTGAAGGGAAGGGGCAAGCTCGATCTGGCGTGGCTCGTGCACGACACCGAGGGACACGCCTTGGGCGCCGTCGGCGTGCGATTTCGGGTGCATCGAGATGGCTCCACCCGCAGCTTCACCCCCCGCGACGACGGCCCGGACGGATCCGCCCCTTCGATTGGCCCCGGCGAGTCCGCCCTACCCGAGTGAGGCAAGCTCCGCGTCCCGGGCCCCGCGCGCCTTCCCGATCCCTCGAGAAAGCCCGAGCCCCCGGGCGCTCCCGGCTCCGCGGTGCCCGAAGCTCGCCAAGGTCACCCCACGCAGCCCGGCGGGGGGAGCGCTCGGGGTTCTTGCAACGGGGTGAATCGCCGCGCCGTCGAACCGCCCGAGGTGGGTTCGGGCTCGCCCGCTTCGCCGAAACACAGAGCCAAGGATCATCCTTCACCCGGCGATCGGGCGGGCTCTGGTGCCTGGTCGATGGTCTCCCCGGGATTCGAGCCGAGGTCCCGCAGCGAGCCCGGCGCTTGTGGGGGGTTGCGACCACCGCCCGTTTCGCCGCCTTCCGTTCGAAGCGGATTCGAGTGGGGTCAATCGGAGCCGGGCACCGGGCCTAGCGAGCCCGCGACGCTCGGTCGGGCTCGAGGCCTCGGCCCGAGGCCATGCGCTGGCGGCTTTCTTTCGCTTAACGCTACGCGTTATCGTCGACTGTCCCACCGGTAAGTCGAACGTGCTGCGGCGCGCTCGACTTGCGGGTGTAGGTGTATAAGAGGCGGGTGTCCGAAGGCGACCTCTTCCCTCTTCCCTCCCTAGGGCGGCGTATGCCGTGCTCGCCGTGGCGCCCGGGAGCGCAGCGTTCGTGGCTTGCGGGTTGCCTGCTGGCGGGCTGCCTGCTCAGCCGCTGTGGCGGCAAGAGCGAGGACGCGAATGCGCCTGCAAACAGCCTCTCGGAAGGCGAGAAGGTGTCGCTCTGCGAGGAGGTCGAGGGCTTGCTCTCCGAGGCGCTGTCTCAATCGCGCATCGACGAGTTCAACTGCCGCCTGGGCGCCGTCATCGCGACGCGATCGGAAGAGGCCTGCGAGCGGCAGGTCGCCGAATGCAACGAGGAGAAGCGCCCGGTGGACGTTGGGTTGCGATCGCCCCCCGCGCTCGCGGCGCTCAGCTGCAGCAATCCAGGCAGCATCGTACCCGCGTCGTGCCGGGCGAGCCGCGACGCCATCGTCGATTGCTTTGCGGACGCCGCCGATCGCATGGTGCGCGTCTACGAGGTCGCACAGTGTTCGCAGGCGGGCAACTCCCGCGCGCTGCGTGAAGGTTTCGACGCGTTGCCTTCCGCTCTGCCCGAGACTTGCCGAAGCGTACAGCGCGTGTGCGACCTGGGCTTCGAAGAGACGCTCTGAGCCTCGCCGCGCCGCGCACGGCTCCATCGGCTCGGCGCTGGGGCTCAGAAATCGACTTTGCAGGCAGGCACGTTGCCGTCTCGCGTCGCCGCCTCGAAGAGCGAAGCCGCTTCGTCCATCTCCGCCTCGAGCTGACTGATGCGGGTCTCGTGCGAGGGGTGCGTCGAAAGAAACTCGGGCGGCCCTCCCCCCGTCGCGGCGGCCATGTTCTTCCACAGCTCGACGGAGGCTTTGGGGTCGAAGCCGGCCTTGGCCATGTACTGGAGCCCGACGATGTCCGCTTCCGATTCCTGCTTGCGCCCGAACGGCATCAGCACCCCGAACTGCGCGCCCAGGCCCAGCGCCGCCATCACCAAGTCGTGAGACTCCCCCGTTTTTTCGCCGAGCGCCGCGCCGATGGCCACGATCCCACCCTGGGCCACCATCGACTGGGAAACGCGCTCGTTGCCGTGCCCTTGCGTCACGTGGGCGACCTCGTGCCCGAGCACCGCGGCGAGCTGGGCGGGGGTCTTCGCCACCTGAAGCAAGCCCGTGTGCACCCCGATCTTGCCGCCGGGCAGGGCGAACGCATTGGCGCTCGGCTCCTGGAAAACCACCACTTCCCACTGCTTCGGACCGTCTTTCACTTGCTTGGCGACGGTCGAGGCAACGCAGCGCACGTAGCTGTTGACCTGCGGGTCGTCCTCGATCTTTTGCTCGGCCTTCATCTGATCGAAGGCCTGCGTGCCCATCTGCGCGGCGTCCGCGGCCGACAGGAGCTGGAGTTGCTTTCGACCCGTTGCCGACGTAGCGCAGGCACCGCCCAGGGCGGCAACCGTGCAGCAGCAGGCCAGCTTGCGTGCATGAGCGAGGTTCATCGGGACCTTCCGAGCGGGGTTGACTCCTGGTGTCGTAGTGAAACGGGTCGTTCCACGCAAGAGCCTGTCCGCTGGCCCCTCCGCCGTCACCCGGCTGCCGTGCCTCGCCGGCCGGCCTACCCCGGCTCGGCTTCGTCGGGGCGCTCGCCGCGCAAGCGCACGGCGCCGAGGGCTGCCGACGAGGGCCGTCGATTCCCCGCGCTCGCCCCCCCCGGGGGGACGGCGCTCCCTCCCGCGAGGTCGCGCGAGGCGACCGCGCAGCCCCCGTTGACCTCTCGTCGCGAAGCTGCGCAAGCAGCGAAATCATGAGTGAGCTTCCGTTCATCGACGCGCACATGCACCTGTGGGACCTCTCCCACATCCATTACCCGTGGCTCACCCCGCCCTTCCCTGCGAACGCTCGCGACGACGTGGCCCGCATCGCGAGCACCTATCGCCTCGACGATTACCTGGCCGAGGCGGCGAGCTGGAACGTGGTCGGCACCGTGCACGTCGAAGCCGGGGCCGCCCCGAGCCAGGCTCTGGAGGAAACCGATTGGCTGCAGCGAACGGTGGCCGAGCGCGGGCTTCCGAGTGGCCTGGTGGCGTTCGCGCGGCTCGACGACCCACGCGTGGAGGCCCACCTGGCGGCACAAGCCCAGCGCCGGAGCGTCGTCGGTGTGCGCCACATGGTCAACTGGCACCGCAACCCGGCGCTGACGTTCACCGAGCGCGACCTCACGGGGGACGCGGCCTGGGCGCGGGGCTTCGGGCTGCTCGAGCGCTTCGACCTGTCTTTCGATCTGCAGGCCTACCCGCACCAGTTCGCCGCACTCTCGCGCCTCATCGAGGCACATCCGGCGACGCGCGTCATCGTGGACCACTGTGGAATGCCAGTCAGCGCGGTGGGAGTGGATGGCGGAGTCGATGCCGGTGCGAGCGACTGGCGCCGCGCCATGAAAGGGCTGGCGACGCTGCCCAACGTTTGTGTCAAGATCTCGGGCGTGGGTCTCTCACTGCGCCCCTGGCAGGAGCGACGCGCGCGCGATAGGGCCCGGGAGACGGTCGACCTGTTCGGCCCCGACCGCTGCCTGCTCGCTAGCAACTTTCCCACCGACCGCATGTTCGCCAGCTTCGACGCCACCATGAACGCGCTCGCCGAGGCCGTTGCCGCGTTCACCGAGCCAGAGCGGCACGCGATGTTCGCGGGCAACGCCAACCGCTTCTATCGGCTGGGCCTCGAGGTGTGACACCGGCCCCCGCGAGCCGCACCCAGCGCGGCCCTGCCCACGGGGCGGGGTCTGCTCCCGGGCTTCGAATCCTGGAGCTGCCCGCTCGCCCAGCCGCCCATCGCAGGCCTGCCGCGAAGCGCGCAGCCCCGGCGGCCGCCGCCCACCGACGACCACAGGCGCGGAGTTTTTTCCCTTCCCCACTCGAATTCAGTCCAGGCGTAGCCTCCCGTGCCGTTCCCTGCGCGGGGCCTGGTGCAGTCAGCGGTGGCCGAAAGAGCAAGGGAAGTGTCAGAAAGAGACGAGCGCGAGTTCGACAGAATCGATAACACGCTCCGGCGAAATCGCCGGCGCCTCGGTGTGCAGGGATTGGCTGCCCTGCTGGCCGTTGCCGTCCCGCTGACGTTTGCCTGCTCCTCGGAGCGCCGCCCGGGCGGCGCGGACTCCAGCGGGTCCGTGCCGGCAGTGGGCCCCGCCGCGTCCGCCACCCCGTGCTCGAGCGGCGAGAGTCGCGATTGCCGCGTTACGCTCGGCGAGCACAACGGGGTGTTGAGCTGCTACGTGGGCACCCAAACCTGCGGGGACGGGACCTGGTCGAAATGTGGGGACGGCTCGGTGCAGAGCTTCGAGGGCACCGGTGTCGAGCGCAGCGTGGGCGGGCTCTCCACGCATTTCCTCGCGCTCGGCAGCCCCCAGAGCTGCGAAACGAACCCTTGTGATCCGTACTGCAACACCTTCCCGCTGGCGCCCGATGCCGGCGTGGGCGCGGAGGGAAGCGGAAGCGGCACTAGCCCTTACACCTGGCAGGGCGGGAGCTTTCGCAACACGCCGCAGACGCTGATCGACAAGGGGCTGAGCGAGCCCTGCTCCGATTCGGGCGATTGCCAGTACAACTACGCGTGCGTGGATCCCCAAAGCGGCACCTGTGCCCACAGTGTCTGTGAATCGGGCGCCGCGCTCACCGAGGGCTGCGATTCGTGCGCCGATCAGGTGTGCGCCCAGGATCCAACCTGCTGCGCAGAAGAAATTCCGGATGCGTGTGAGCACGACCCCTGCCAGCGCGGCACGGCGCTCAAGGAGAGCTGCGACACGTGCGTCGCGGCCATCTGCGCCGACGAGCCGAGCTGCTGCAGCGTGGCCTGGACTTCGAGCTGCACCGCGAAGGTGGCCAGCGTCTGCAACCTGACCTGCGGCTGCGGCGCCGGCGAGGAGACGGGCCCGGACGGCAGCTGCTACGTCCGCGACTCGGGCGGCAAGAGCTGGTCGGATGCCTACTCGGCGTGCGATGGGCGCGGGGATGGCTGGCACCTCGCGACCATTACCTCCCAGACGGAGAACGACTTCGTCGCGGGCCTCGGGTTGACCCAAGACAGCTGGATCGGCGGCACCGACGCGGCGCTGGAAAGCAACTGGAGCTGGGTGACCGGCGAGAGCTTCAGCTTCTCCAGCTGGAACTACGGCGAACCGGGCTGGGACGATTGCCTCTCCATTCGAGACGAGGACGGAGACTGGGCCGCGCGCTACTGTTGGGAGACGCGCGACTCGATCTGCGAAGGCCCCGCCGGAACGCTGGAGCGCTGCGGCCCGGGAGGCGTCTACTACGCCGCCGACCAGACCTGCTTCTATCAGGACACGACGCAGCGCTCGTGGAGCGACGCCGAGGCCGAGTGCCAGAGCCGCGGCAGCGACTGGCACCTCGCCACCGTGCTCGACGCCGGCCAAGACGCCTTTCTCTACTCGACGTTCTCCTACAGCATCGACAACTGGATCGGCCTGAGCGACACCGCCTCCGAGGGGGACCTCGTCTGGGCGGATGGCACCGCGCTCGGCGCGTACACCAACTGGAACGGCGGCAGCCCCGATTCGGACGATTGCGGCGCCAAGCGCAACGAGGAGGGTCAGTGGAACATGCGGGATTGCGGCGAGCTGCGGCCCTCGCTGTGCTCCAAGGTCATCGTCGACGACCTCGCGACGCCCCGCACCTGGGGGGAAAGCTGCACTGAGCTCGCCGGGCAGCTGTGCGGCGTGACCTGCGAGGAGCCAGCCCGGCGCACGGGCGTCTGCGAGCCCTGGTTCCCGGGGCAAACGGACCCGAACTGCAGCGGCATCGACCTCGGGGTCGGCGTCCCCTGCGACGGAACCATCCCGATCTGCAACCACGGCCAGACCACGGCACCGGCAGGCCTCGTCGTCGCCCACCTCCCGGAGGATTCCGGGGATTTCGGCTCGTGCGCGCCCGACCTCTCCGACCCGAGCGCGGTGCTCTGCACGACCACCGAGGCGATCCCGCCGGGCTTCTGCATCAACCTGACGGGCTGCACCGGCCTCGAGCAGGGCCGCGAGATCGTCGTCAACCCGGCGAACGGTTCGGAGGTGGCCGAGTGCCACTGCGACAACAACTGGGCGATCTACGACAACGCCGCCTGCGGCGCGCCCTCCTGCTCCGGCAACGCCTCCCAGGCGACGGTCAAGCCGGTCAACATGTTCATCCAGTGGGACAAGTCCGGCTCCATGGACGGCGACAAGTGGACCGCGTCGACCTCGGCGCTCAAGGCCTTCTTCGCCGACGAGGGCTCCGACGGCATCGGCGTGGCGCTGCGCTTCTATCCCAGCGGGGACTGTGGCGACGCCTGCGACGCGAGCGCCTGCGCCGAGGCGGACGTAGCCCTCGGCGCCCTCAGCAGCCAGCCGCTCGCCTCCGACCCGCAGGAGACGGCGCTCGTCAACCTCGTCAACTCCACCTACCCGGGCGGCTACACACCCACCTACGCGGCCCTCGAGGGCGCCACCCAGTGGGGCATCGCCGGCAAGACCTCCGATCCGACCTCCGAGTGGGTCGTCATCCTCGTCACCGACGGCGCTCCCACGCGCTGCAACACGGACGACGACGACATCGCGGCGCTGGCGGGCAGCGCCTACGCGGCGGGCGTGCGCACCTACGCGATTGGCCTGGAGGGCTCGAACGAGAGCGCGCTCAACAAGATCGCCAGCCAGGGCGGCACGGGCGAAGCGATCTTCATCTCGGGCACGAACTCCAACAGCGTGGAGCAGCAACTGATCGAGGCGCTCCAAGCAATCGCCGGCGACGCCGTCTCCTGCAACCTCGATTTGCCGAACGCCGGCAGCTTCGACCCCGACAAGGCCACCGTCACCTACGTGGAGGGCGAAGGCCCGAGCTCCGGCTCTTCCGGCTCCTGCGCGGCGGGGCAGTCCTACTTCCAGGGCAGGTGCTACGAGCTGGACTCCGCTCTTCAGACCTGGTCTGCCGGGCTGGCCACCTGCGAGGCCAAGGGCGCGGGTTGGTCGCTCGCGTCGCTCACGTCCGAAGAGGAATCCGACTTCGCGGTGGGGCTGGGTCTGACCCGCAACCACTGGATCGGCACCTCCGACCTCGCGACGGAGGGAACCTTCACCTGGACCGACGGCTCGTGCTTCGGCTACAGCGACTTCTACCCGAACGGAAGCACCGAGGATTGCGTCTCGCTCCGGGACGAATCCGACCACCAGTGGGAGATCGGCACCTGCGACGGCTTCGCGCGCCCGGCGCTGTGTGAGGGCCCGGCCTTCACGCAGGGCGCCTGCGGCGCCTCGGAGATTCAGGGGCCGGGGGATCGCTGCTACTACGCCTCGAGCTCGACCGCCAACTTCGCCGCGGCCGAGGCCGATTGCCAGAGCCGCGGCAGCGGCTGGCACCTCGCCGGCGTCTCCGATTCCACGGAAAACGGCCTGGTCGCCTCCCTGATTGCCTGCGCTCCGGGGTGGATCGGACTGACCGATGCCGCGACCGAGGGCAGCTTCACCTGGACGGAGGGCGGCAATGACACGCTCTCGAATTGGAGCAGTGGGGAGCCGAGCGGCGACGACTGCGTAGCCATGTTGGCCAACGGGCAGTGGGAGGACCGCTCGTGCAGCGACTCGCTGCCCTACGTGTGTCGCGGGCCGGACCCCGCGGCCGCGGCCAGCGACGACACGGCCCACGAGCTGACGCAAGTCGACGACGTGAACGCCTGCGGCGAGGGCTGGTACTACGACGACCCGGGCGACCCGGCGAGCATGACCCTCTGCCCGCTGACGTGCACCGAAGTGCAGGCGGACCGCGGCGCTCGCATCGAGGTCGAGCTCGGGTGCCCGGACCCGGCAGGCGGCTTCGCCCCGGCCGTGCGCTACCAGACCTACGAGGCCGCCTGCCCCGTCGACACCGGCCCCCAGTGGGGATTCCTCAGCTACGAATCGGTCACCCCCGGCGACTCGAGCATCACTTTCCGCGTTCGGGTCGGAGACACCCCCGAAGAGCTGCAGGCCGCGGATTTCATCGACGTAGCCACCGCCACCTCGAGCCCGGATACGCAGAGCTGCCCGATGTACGGCCCAGCGCCCTGCCCAATCGACCTGTACGGGCTGCTCGGCACACCCAGCGTCACTCGCCAGCGGCTCGAGCTCGAGATCGCCATCGACCCCAAAACTGCCACGGAGCGGCCCGCGCTCGACTCTTGGGAGGTCACATACTCGTGTCTGCCAAACCTCTAACGGCCTTTCTGCTCACGGCATGCGCGCTGGCCGCGTGCTCGAAAGAAGATCGGCCGCGCGGCGCGACCCCCGACCCCAGCGGCGGCGTAGACGCCGGCGGGCCCTTCAGCCCCACGTCTTCGGGTGGCAGTGGCGGCGGCGGCGATGGCACACCTCCCGAAGGCGGCTCGGGCGGCTCGGGCGGCTCGGCCGATGCCGGCGCCCCCGACGACGACCCCCCCACCCCGCCGCTTCCTCCCGGTGACTGCGGAGACGGCGAGCTCAATCTCGGCGAGGAGTGCGACGGCGACGAATTCGGCGGACGCACCTGCCCGAGCTTCGGCTTCGACACCGGGGCCCTGAGCTGCAGCGCCGGGTGCGTGATCGACACCTCGGGTTGCGCGGGGGTGGAAACCTGCGCCGATGGGCGGGACAACGACGGCGACGGCGCCGCGGACTGCGCCGACGACGAATGCAGCGCCTTCTGCAGCGACGTCTGCTCCGACCCGATTGCCATTGCCGTGCCCGCTTCGGTCAGCGGAAGCAACTTCGGCAAGCCCTCCCAGCTCGCGGCCTCGTGCTCCTCTTCGGACAGCGGCCCCGAGGTGGTCTACGCGGTGACCGCCTCGGTCAGCGGCGTGCTCGACGTGTCCGTCACCTCCACGCAGCTGCTGACCCTTTCCGTGCGCGATACGTGCACCGAAGTGGCCACCGAGCAAGCCTGCAGGCTCGGCGGCCGCAGCGTCGTGCCGGTCAGCCCGGGCCAGCAGCTGTTCCTCGTCGTCGACGGCCTGGAGTCGATCGACACCGGGTCGTTTCAGCTGACGGCCACCGAGCGCACGATCGAGTGCGGCGATTTCCATCGCGACACGGGCGAAGAGTGCGACGACGGCAACACGGAAAGCGGAGACGGGTGCAGCCTGGACTGCGCGCTCGAGCCCGACGAGGCGGAGCCCAACGACACCCGAGCCCAGGCCGACCCCTTCTCGGCACCTTATCACTACGCGCAAATGGGCTCGGGAACGGACGTGGACTACGTCGAGCTCGATCTGCCCAGCGGCGCTTCCGAGATCCGCGTGCAGACGTCCGACTTCGGCGACGGCTCGTGCTCGCAGGGGCGAGCGGACACCGTACTCAGCCTCGTGCAAGGTCAGGGCACAACCGAAACCGTGCTGGCAACGAACGACGACGGCGGCGATGGCCGCTGCTCGCGGATCACCCTCCCCTCGCTCACGGCAGGGACCTATTACGCCGTGGTTCGGGTCGCCGCAGGAGCCACGCCCGCCTCTTTCCCGTACGTGCTGACGATCGAGATCGAGCCCTGAGCGACGAAGCGAAGCGACCCGAGCGCATTCCCTCACATCAGCGGAGCCAGCAGGCGCGCCACGGCTTCCGCGCCCCGCCGCACCGCCCCGGCCGGCGCCATGCCCGAGCGGGAGTCGAGCAGCGACGTTCGAAACCAGCGCTCGACCGAATCGGCCAACGCGGCTTCGGAAAACAGCAGGCTGATCTCGTAGTCGAGGAACAGGCTGCGCATGTCGATGTTGGCGGACCCGACCACCACGAGCTCTCGATCGAACAGTGCCGCCTTGGCGTGCAGCATCGTCGGCCGGTAGAAGCGAACGTCCACCCCCGCCTCGGCCAGGGCTCGCAGGTTGGAGGCGCCGACCAAGTCTGCCAGCGGGTGGTTGGAGCGCAGCGGCACCAGCACGAGGACGTGTACGCCGCGCCGCACGGCAATCTCGAGCGCTCGGCAAATCGGCTCGTCGGGCACGAAGTAGGGCGTCGCGAGCCAGATCCGCTCGCGCGCTCGAAACAGCAAGGTCAGCAGCTCGTCGTAGAGCGGGTCGCTGGCGGAGTCCGGGCCGCTGGCGATGACTCGCACCTGTCCCCGAAAGTCGCACGGCGCCGCGTCGGGCGGCCCGAGCCCTCTCGCAGCGCCCGGATCCTCTCCGGTCGCCATCGCCCAGTCCCGGCGAAACACGGCGTCGAGCTCGCCGGCAACCGGCCCGCCAAGGCCCACGCAGCAGTCGCGCCAGCGCTCCGACGAGGGCGTCGGCCCCATGTACTCCGATGCCAGATTCATCCCCCCCACGACCGCGCTCGACGCGTCGAAGAGCGCGATCTTGCGATGGTTGCGCAGGTCCGTCCGCCTTCGAAACGGCAGGTGCCAGATGCGCGCGAAGCGCGCCACCGAACCGCCTGCTTCCGATAGGGTTCGGATTTGCTCCCGGGGAGCCTGGCGCCAAAGAAAGTCGTCCACGAGCAGGTGAACCGCGACCCCCCGAGCCGCGGCGCCCGCGAGCGCCGTCACCAGCGCAACGCCGACCTCGTCGCCCCCGATCACGAACGTCGAGATGCGGATGGAGTGCCGAGCCGACTCGATCGCTCGTCGCAGCGCGCGGTAGGCCTGCACGCCGTCTTCGAGCCAGCTCAGGTCGTGGTAGCCGACGGGGCCGGGTAGCCTTTCGCCGACGCGGCCGACCTCGCCGCAGGCCGAGCCCCGGTCCGAATCGAGCCGCGAGCGCGAGCGCTCGACCTTGCGCCGCCCGAGGGAGAGGTACAGCGGGATGCCCACGTAGGGGATCAACACGATGGCCAGCAGCCACGCCACGGCGCTGCTGGCGGGCTGCCGCTTGCGCAGAACGGAAGCGACCAGCAGCAGCGTCATGGCCAGGGTGAGCACGGCCAGGGCGTGCTCGGCGGCCAACCAGTAAACCATCGAAAGCCGAAATGCGCGCAATCGCGGCCTGCGTCAAGGTCGACGGATCGAGGCCCGGTAGGCTTGGGGTTGCCCCCCACGCCGGCGCGGCGCTTCAGCGGCCCGGCGCCCCGATCGGGGCGCCGGGTGCCCCCCGATCCGGCTCGCGCCGGCTGGGGGCACCGCCGCGCGGGGGCCCTCGAATGCGGAAAACGCGACCCGCTCGCACCCGCCGGGGGCTCGCCAAGCCGCCTCGGCCCCCTGACACACGGCCGGCGCGGGCGCCGGTGCAGTGGCGCATCAGCCCGGCGCCGGAACCCCGTACGCCTGGACGCAGCGCATGCTCGCCCAGATCTCGTGCGCCTGCCGCGGGCCGAAGGCAGTCGCCAAATCGCGCTCGAAGCGCTCCGCCTCCCCGGTGAGCAGCCAGTACAGATCGAACAGGGGCGGGGCGTCGCGCGGGAGCGGCGCCGCGGCTTTCCCCGCTCGGATCTCCGCGACCAATCGCCGAGTAGACCAATGCTGCGTTTGGTCTGCGCGCAGCGATTCGCTCTCGACGAGCGACAGGCACTGCCGGGCTCCCATGCGATCGGCGACGCTCTCCCCGACGAAGCTCGAGCACAGCGGCCGGAGCACGGCCCAGACGCGCTCGTAGGAGCCGACGTGCGCATCCGCCACAGCGCTTCGATCTTCCGAGCTCAAGCCCAGCTCGGACAGCTCCTCGAAGCGCAGGCTCCGCAGCTGCTCGGGCGCAATCAAGCAGGGAATGCGATACTCGAGCCGGCTCTCCTCGGCCAGCGCCGCCCAATCCTCCGCGCTCAGCTCGAACTCCTCCGCAGCCCTGGGGTCGGCTCGCTTCTGGCGATCCAGCTCGCCCTCGAGCGTCACCAGCTGCTGCTCGAGATCCCGCTTCTCCCGGCGCAGATCCTCGAGCCGGCTCTCGACCTTCGCGCGGCCGATGGGATCGCGGCCGCCCGGGTCGGGCTGCACTGCCCGCTGCCCCGCGCGCGCGGCGGGCTGCAAAGCGCGCACCTGCTGGCGCAATGCCTCGGCCTCGCGGGGCGCCCCAGAAGCCGGCGGCGGCGCCGGCACGGCCAGGCGGAGCTCGGGCCACCCCGGCGGCGCATCGGCCGCGGCCTCCCCCCCAGCACCTGCCAACCGGATGGCGCCTTGCTGCAGCGCAGCGGCCGAGAGCGCGCCGAAGCCGAACGACCACCAGCCCACCTTTTTCACGCCTTCCTCCAGGCCCCCAGAGCAGGCTATCAACTCGGGGCGGGCCTCGCAAGGCGCGTGCCGGCCGCTCCACCTCCGGCCGCGCACCGCGTGGCTCGATCCGTGCTTCCCGCCCGCCCCTCGGGGTCGCCGACATGCCGATCCCAAAGCCCGCGGAGGACCTCCCGAGGGCTGCAGCGCGCGCCCGCCTCTTCGAAGTAGCCGACGACGCGGTCGACATCGCGCTCGAGCAGCTCCCTCGCTCCGAGATGGCTTCGTGCCTCGACGGCCTCGGCGAAACCGAGCAGCGTGAGGCGCCCCGGGCGGTAGAGGATCTCGTCGGGCGACAGCCGGCCGTGTACCCAGCCCGCGGCCAGCAGGAGCTCGAGGTTTGCGAGCACGCGCCGGAGCAACCGCTCCGCCTCGACCAGCTCGAGCTCAACTTTGCGCAGGCGGGGGGCGGGTCGCTCTTCGAATTCGATGAGCTCCATGAGGAGCGGGCGCGCTGCCGACCGGAACCGGCGGAAGACCGAGGAGCGTCGGCGCGCCCCGTCTACGACGTCGAGCTCGTGGACGGTCGCGCGCGACCGAGAGCCTTGCGCCGCGGGTCGCGCCCCTCACGAAACGACTCGACGCAGCTCGTCTTCGCCTCTTCCCTGGGCGCGGCGCGGAATGCGCGAGACCGTTTCGTCGCGGTGACGCCACCCCGCGCCGGGATCCAGCGGCGCGGCGGACGGCGCCGGGGAAACTTGCTCCGCGCTGGCCGCCAAAGTGCTATACGCACCAAAGCACTCAATCGGGGTGCCCCCCGAGCCGCTGGCCGCGCCTGACGGCGACTCTCGAGCCCACGCTGGCAGTCAGGAGTTCTCCCATGCCGTCAGGCGGCCTGTACGACGCAGCCAACGATCACGACGGCTGCGGTGTGGCTCTGGTAGCGCGCCTCGGTGGCGTGCCTCGGCGCGAGGTCGTGGTTCGAGCTCTCGAATCGCTTCGAAACCTCGAGCATCGAGGGGCCGAGGGAGCCGATGCCGACACCGGAGGCGGCGCCGGCATCGCCGTTCAAGTGCCCGACGGATTCTCTCCAGCCGCCTCGGGTTCGGCCTGCCCTCGCTCGGCCGCTACGGCGTGCTCGTCGCGTTCCTTCCTCGCATCACACGCGGCTGCGGCGCGTGCTGCAGCCGCGCGCACGAGCCGAAGGGCAGAGCATCCTCGGCTACCGAGACGTCCCCTTCGACGCGCGCCACGCCGGCCCAGCCGCGCGCGACTCCGCGCCGGTCATCGGTCGGCTCTTCATCGCGGCTTCCGAGGGCATCGCAGGCACGAAGGCCTTCGAGCGACGCCTGCACGTCGTTCGCCGGTCCGCCGAAATTGCCCCGGGCGAGGAGCTCACCGTCCCGAGTTGCTCGGCGCGAACCATCAGCTACGAGGGCCCGCTCACGGCTTCGCTGCTCGACCCCTGCTTTCCCGATTTGCTCGACCCGCGCTTCGAGTCCGCCCTGGCCTTGGTCCATTCCGGGTTTTCGACGAACACGTCTCCCAGCTAGCGGCTGGCCCACCCGTTTCGGCGGATGGCCCACAACGGCGAGATCGCGAGCTCGCGGAGATCGAAAGGCTATCGGAAGCGGATCTTCGGCTTGCGAAGGACATGCTGGAGGGGCACCGCGAGCGCCCGGGCTCTGCGGTCGCGCGGCGCATTCTCGGCCGGTCGGCGTCCTCGCGTCTGGCATTCGCGAAGGTCATGCCGCGCGCCGACGAGCAGGCGTTGGCCCGCGAGGCCTGGCCGCCCGCAGACTCGAACCCGATCGAGACCACCGAGCCCGAAAAGGCGCTGGGTTGACGCGAAGGTTCGGCCGTGGGCCGGATGGATCGCCCACCAGCCGGTGAGATTGGCATCGAGCGTGCCGGGAGCAAAACCGGCCGCAGCGCTACCGGCGTTGGGGTCGCGGCGGACGAGCGGTTCCCGAGCCCCCCGGCTGCAGCCACGCCCGCCCCCCCCCCGCGGCACGATGCTGCAGCGCCTCCCCTACGACAGGACATTCAAGCCATGGCCAACAACGAAGCACGCTTCGGCTCCCTCGCTCACAGACAGATCGGCCGAGGCATCGACCTGCTCGCCAACCGAGCCAAGTCGACGCTCGGCCCCCGCGGTCGCCGCGCGGCGCCCCTCGCCACCACCACGCCCGGCGCCTCCGCAACCGAGAACGTCGAGGCCGAAAACGTGGAACCCGAAGACGAACGCTCCGAAGGTGACCTGTTCGACCTGGGAGCACGGATGGTGAAGGAAGTCGTATCACGCACGGCCGCCGCCGCGGGAGACGGAACGAAGACGGCAACCGTGATCGCCCAGGCGATCTACAATGCAGCGCTCGCGCAGCTCGCCGCGGGCGCCGACCCGAGCGCCCTCGAGCGTGGCATCGAGGCGTCCGTGCAAACGGTCGTCGGCCAGCTCCGCCGGCAGGCTCGCCCCCCACGCAGCGAGGAAGAGCTCCGGCAGGTTGCCACCATCAGCGCGAATGGCGACGCCAAGATCGCCGCGCTCGTC
Organism: Polyangiaceae bacterium; assembly: GCA_050299315.1. Lineage (GTDB taxonomy): Bacteria > Myxococcota_A > Polyangia > Polyangiales > Polyangiaceae > SZUA-265. The sequence goes on along the minus strand of JBNKVS010000061.1, from coordinate 18,882 downwards.
ACGAGAGCCCTCGACAATCTCGGCACCACCCGCCAAGTCGTGGTGGAGGAAGCGAGCACGACCGACTCCACGCTGGAGATCGTCGACGGAATGCAGCTCGACCAAGGCTATCCGTCACCGTGTTTCGCGACGCGCCCCGACGACGCCGAGTCGGTTCTCGAGGACGCGTACGTGCTGATTCACGACTGCGAGCCGTTCAACCTCGTCGACATCCAGCACTTGCTCGAGTTGGTGGCGGAGTCCGGCAGGCCGCTGCTGATCGTTTCCGCGGACCTGGACACCGAGTCGCTCGCATCGTTCGTCCTCGGCGAGCTTCGAGGCACGCTGAAACTCCGCGCCGTCCGAGCTGCTGGCTCCGGGGTTCACCAGAAGGAGGCCTTGCGTGACCTCGCCGCCTTCTGTGGGGCCCTGGCGGGAAGCGACGAGATCGACCGAAACTTCGCACGTTTCGACCTGAGAGACCTGGGGCGCGCGCGCAGGATCACCTTCCAGCAGGGTACCACCACCATCATCGACGGGGGGGGAAACTCCGCCGAAGTCGCCGCACGGCTGAATCACATCCGGAGCCAACTCGAGGACGCGACGGCGGACCCGCGGCGATTCGAGCTCCGCCAGCGAATCGCGAACTTGTCGAGTGGCGTCGCGCTGATCCGCGTCGGCGGCGAGACGGAAGCCGCAAGGAAGGAAAAAAGGTGGCGCTTGGACCGGGCCTCGAGGGCCACCCGCGCCGCCACCGAAGAAGGGATCGTGCCAGGGGGCGGAGTCGCCTTGCTGCGCGCCCTCCCCGCGCTGGAAATGCTGGAGCTCGGCGCCGACGAGCAGCTCGGCGTGGGGGTCGTGGCGTACGCGCTGGAGGCGCCCCTTCGGCAGATGGCTCACAACGCCGGAATCGACGCGGCAGCAATCGCTATCGCGGTGCGAGCCGGCGCCGGCGGGTACGGCTACAACTTGGCCTCCTCCTGCTTCGAGGACCTGACCCTGGCTGGCGTCGTCGATCCCGTGAAGGTCCTTCGCGTGGCGCTCGAAACCGCCGCTTCGGGGGCTTGCTCGATGTTGACGACCGGGGCCACGGTCGCGAGCTCGTCCCCCTCGACGAGCGGCAACCCGACGGGTCGCTTGCCCGGTTGACCCGCGGATCTCGTACGCGCACCGGCCGCGGACTTTCCGCGCCCCCTCCGATGGCCGCGCGCGGGTCGCCGCCTGCCGGGTCCCCCGCCCTCATGGGCTCACGGGTGCCAGGCCACCCGGGTCCGGCGGCGAGGCGCCTCGAAGCGGGACGAGCTTGTCGCGTGCAGAGCCTGCCGACCTCCCGGAGGCCCCGAGTCGGCCTCCGAGACGCCGCTGACGGATCACTTGCCGTCGGGGCTCATGCGCTCGAAGAACTTGAACAGGTCACTATCCGTCGAAAGCACCAGCGTGGTGCTTTTGGCGACCATCGTCTCGTATGCTTCGATGGTTCTGGAAAACTCGTGAAATGCGACGGAACGGGGGTTCCGATCGTACGCCGCCGAGTAGATTTCCGTCGCCTTCGCATCGGCCAGGCCCCGAATTTCCTCGACCGCCCGATACGCCTCGGATTGAATCTTGTTCAGATCACGCACGCGGTTTCCGCGGATTCGCGCGGCCTCGCCTTTGCCCTCCGAGAGGAAGCGCTCCGCGATCTGGCGGCGCTCGCTGATCATTCGGTCGTAGATCTTGGGCCGCACGCTTTCGTTGTAGTTGATGCGCTTGAACCGAATGTCGAGCAACTCGATGCCGAAGACGCGCACCTTCTCGGCCGCGGCGTGGAAGATCTCCTCCTCGACGAGCTTTCGCCCCTTCTCGATGGGAACCAGCTGCCCGGTCGTGGTGTCTCCCTGCGGCGTGACCGTGCTGGCCTGCCCCAACGGGGAACGATTCTTCGTCGTTCGGATGAGCTCGATGAGCTCGTGTTTCGCCACGGCGTTGCGGGTTTCGCTGCCCAGGATGTCATCCAGCCGAGATTGAGCGCTGCGCTCATCGCGAAGCCGCAGAAAATACTGCAGAGGCTCGACGATGCGCCAGCGCGCAAACAAGTCCACTGAAATGTAGAGTTTGTCTTTCGTGGGCATGTCAGAGGACGCGCCGTCCCACTCCAGCACTCGGCGATCGATCGGATGGACCTCCTGGATGAACGGCACCTTCATCTTCAAACCCGCGGTGACGACGGGCGCGCCCACGGGCTTGCCGAATTCGGTCAGAATGACTTGCTCCACCTCGCTCACGACGTAGATGGATCCGCCGAGTAGGTATAGGCCGAGCAGACCGACGGCCGCCCCCACGACCCAATTGAAGTTCCGCATCAGTTGTTGGCTCCCTGCTTCGTGTCCAGGTTCAGCAGTGGCAGCAACCCCCGCGCCTTTTCATCGAGGATGACCTTCGCCTGGAGGCCTGGAAGGACTCGCTTCATCGTTTCTACGTACATGCGCCTGCGCGTCACCTCCGGAGCCTTTTCGTACTCTTCGAAGAGCGCGGTGAACCGGAGGGCGTCTCCCTGCGCTTCGTTGACTCGCTTGAGGCGGTAGCCGTCGGCCTCGCGAATGCGCTGATCCTTTTCTCCTTCGGCCAGCGGAATTACCTTGTTGTAGTCTCTGCGCGCCTCGTTGATGAGTTTCTCCTTCTCCTGCTGCGCTTGATTCACTTCGTTGAAGGAATCCTGCACGGGCTCTGGCGGATTGATGTTCTTGAGTTGCACTTGATCGATACTGAGTCCCATCGAGTACTTGGTGGCGAGCGCCTGCATCTTCACGAGCGCTTCGCTCTCGATCTCTTGCCGGCCGATGGTGATGACTTCATCCACCGTTCGATCGCCGACCACTTCGCGCATCACGGATTCGGATACGGAACGAAGTGTTTCCGCGGGCCGGCGAACTTCGAAAAGAAATTTCGACGGGTCGGAAATTCGGTATTGGATCACCCATTCCACCAATGCAGCGTTGAGATCCCCGGTAACCATCTGTGTTTCGCGACTCTGGTTTCGCGGGTTCGAGCCCTGGTAGGGGTCCATGGCCCCCGGCGTCGAAAAGCCGAACTCTTGCTTCAGCTGTCGCTTCACGGGAACGACGGTGACCCGGTCGATGCCGAAGGGAAGCTTCAGGTGGAGCCCCGGCGGCACGTCTTCCACGTACCGGCCGAAGCGCTGAACCACGGCGACCGAATCGCTCGGGACGGTGAAGTACGCAGACCAAACGGCGAACAAGCAGGCCAGCGAAACGCCAGCCAGCGCGAGCACTCCGCCCGGTCCGCGCCCACCCAGGGCGCTTTCCACGCGCTTCATCAGTTGTTCGACTACCTCGTCTCGTGAGACTTCCTCGTTATCATCGGGTCGGTTCAATTCAGTTCCTTCTCCCGCACGTCCTGCGGGCGCATGAGTCGGCGAACGTTGCCTGCGCAATCGCTCCAGAGGGTTCCTCTCAGGGGAGGAAAATGACGGAGAGAGCGGCCTGGGCAGCGCTCACGTCGGAGCTCGATACGCCGACTCCCCAGGGCGAGGACAATGGTGGCCGCCTCCCGACTGCCAAGCCCTGGGTCACCGTTGCGGGTATTCATAGAGCTCCCAGGCCCCCAATGGGAGTGGCCCACCGGGTCCTTCATTCGGGGCGCGCCCGGACGCAGCCTCTCCGACACGAAGGCAGGTGACGAAACCGAGCGTCCGCGCGGGTCGCAAGCGACGCGGCAAAGAGAAGCGGCGCGACAATGAAAAGCGGCGCGACAATGAAAAGCGGCGCGGCAAAGAAAAGCGGCGCAGCAAGAGATGACGCCTTCCCTCGAGCAAGTCGGCGACGCTACCCCACAATCGTGGTACGCTATCCGGCTGGATACTCGAAGGAGGTCGGAATGGGAGACAAATCTCCAAAGTCCAAGCTCAAGGCGAAGAAACAGAAGGACGCGGCCAAAAAGGTGAAGGTGCCTGCCCCGGAGGCGCCCCCCCGCTGAGGGGGCGGCAGCCCGCCGCTCCTTCCCCCGTGCCGACTTCTGCGGCGCGGGGGGGGCGACCGACGTGGATCCTGAAGCGGTCCGGCTGTGCGAGCGACGCCGGCCCGGCTGGGTGACGGGAAGCTTGCCAGGCCTGCTCCCCTTCCTCGAGCGTCGAGCCGAAAACGAGGGAAGCGAGCTATCCAGGCGCTGAACGTGCCCTCGGCTCTCGCGCGAAGCGCTTCCGCCGCGGCGCCCGGCCAAACCAGGGAGCGAGCGCCGTCGATTCGGACCCCCGAAGCAGAGAAAGATCCCCGGCTCTCGAAGCGGGCCCATTGCCCCGCGATGCATTCTCGGTGAGCCGGCCGCGGCGACGGCCGGGGACTCGTCGCGGGCGAAGCGGCTCGTGGCTTCGGACGTCATGACGGGGGCTCCTCGCGCCCGAATCGGAGCGACGTTGCCGGTGCCGTCCCCCGCTTCTTCTGGCCTGCGCATCGAGTGTCGCCACCCTAGCACATTGTGGGCGCGGCGATCTCTGCGCCGCCGGGCGCCCGACTCCAGGCGTCGCCGAGGCGGCGGTTCGCGCTCGACCCTCACCCAGCCCAGCCATACAGGGTCGGGCAATGCGCGCCCCGTGCGCGCCGGCTCCGTGGCGGAGCGTGCATTCGACGAGCCTTGCCCTGGTCAGTTCCTCCCCACGAGAGGGGACGGGAGCCAACGAAGAGGAAGGTCGCGCGCAAGAAATGCCGCAAGAGGCGCTCGTCGGCGGCCCGGCTCGGGGGCGCCGCGGGCGAGTCGACCCCCTTTTTTCGCCGTGCACGAGCCTCGTGTTGCGCCAACTTTTCGATCCGATTTTCCGGTGGATGCCCCCATCCCATCCGTCCTCGCGCTTCGCGCTGCGGGCGGTGGCTTCCCCCCAATCGCCCGCCTACGCGGGCTCAGGGGGAAGGAGCACCAGGCGGCACGGGCAACGTAGTCCACCAGAGGGCGTCGGCTGCTTCTCGACTCGCGCGGCGATGGCGCCGGCTCCAAAAGTCGTTTGTTCCACGAGGCTCTGCGGAGCGTTGCTAGCCCGGATTTCTCACGACTGCAGGACGGAGGGTGCGAGGAGGAAGCGGATTTTCGGTCCGGATGCCCGTCGGGCGCGCGCAGGCTGTCTGCGCCGCACGCGCTGGCGGGCCTCGGCTCGAAGCGGTCGTGCCCAGGCACGAGGAGCGTCGGCCACGGCCCCGGACTGCTCAGTCCGGCGGCGCGACAGCGTGCCGAGCGAAAGCTGCCGCGGTGGACAGAAAAGCCCTCGGTCCTCGCCCGACGCCGCCGGCACGCCAACGGATTGTCGCCGCCAGCGACGCGTGGCGCGCGTCTACGCCCGCCCGCCGCCCGCGCCTTCTTCCTGGCGCGCGGGTCGTTCTGCGATGAGCACCTCCGTCGTCAGCATGAGGGAAGCGACGGACGCGGCGTTCTGCAATGCGATCCGCACCACCTTGGTCGGGTCGATCACGCCCGCGACGACCAGGTCCTCGTAGACCCCCGAGGCGACGTTGTAGCCATACACACCCGCGCCGGCTCGCACGTTGTTTACGATGACCGCCCCCTCCTCCCCGGCATTGCGCGCCATCTGTCTCAGCGGCTCTTCGAGCGCGCGCCGGATGATGTCGACCCCGAACTGCTGGTCGCCTGGCAGCACCAGCGCCGAGAGCGCGGGCAGCGCCCTCACCAAGGCGACCCCTCCACCCGGGAGAACGCCTTCCTCGATTGCCGCTCGAGTCGCACCGAGAGCGTCCTCGACGCGAGCCTTCTTCTCCTTCATCTCCGTTTCGGTGGCCGCGCCGACGCGAATCACCGCGACGCCGCCCACGAGCTTGGCAATCCGCTCCTGCAGCTTCTCTCGGTCGTAATCCGAGTCGGTCTGTTCGATTCGAGCGCGGATTTCGCTCACTCGCCTCTGCACCGCCGCCTTCTCGCCGGCGCCCTGCACGATCGTCGTGTCGTCCTTGTTCACGAGGACGGTCTTGGCTCGTCCGAGGTCGTCCAACGTCACATTCTCGAGCTTGATCCCCAACTCTTCTGCGACCGAGCGGCCACCGGTGACGACGGCGATGTCCTGCAGCATCTCCTTGCGTCGGTCGCCGAAGCCGGGGGCCTTCACGGCGCAAACGGAAAGCGTGCCCCGCAACTTGTTGACGACCAGCGTTGCGAGTGCTTCGCCGTCGACCTCCTCGGCGATGGCGAGCAGCGGCTTGCCAGATTTCGCCACCTGCTCCAGCACCGGCAACAGCTCCTGCATGCTCGAGAGCCGTTTGTCGAGCAGAAGAACGTAGGCGTCACGCAGGACCACCTCCGAGCGCTCGGCGTCCGTGATGAAGTAGGGCGAAAGATAGCCGCGGTCGAACTGCATGCCCTCCACCAGCTCGAGCGTCGTCTCCATCGACGTGGCCTCTTCGATGGTGATGACGCCCTCTTTCCCGACCCGCTCCATGGCCTCGGCCAGCAGATTGCCGATCGTTTCGTCCCCGTTGGCGCTGATGATCCCGACCTGAGTGATCTCGGTCTTTCCGTGAGTCGGCTTGGACTGTTTCTTCAGCTCGGCAACGACCACGGCGACAGCGGCATCGATCCCCCGTTTGACCTCCATCGGATTGGCGCCCGCAGCAACCAGCTTTGCCCCCTCGGAGAAGATGATCTGGGCGAGGACGGTAGCGGTCGTGGTGCCGTCCCCCGTGGCATCGGATGTCTTGGAAGCGACCTCCATGACCATCTGCGCTCCGATGTTCGCCAAGCGGTTGCCGAGCTCAATCTCTTTTGCAACGGTCACCCCGTCCTTGGTGATGGTCGGGGCGCCCCATGGCTTGTCCAGGAGCACGGTGCGGCCGCGTGGCCCCAGCGTCACCTTCACGACGTTGGCGAGTGCGTTGAGCCCATCGGCAATCTGTTGGCGGGCACTGACGGCGAATAGAATCTGTTTGGCAGACATTTGGGGCTTTCTGGTTCTCGGGTATCCGGGGGGCGGTCCCCCCGATGACTTCTCGCGCGGCGCGCTCCGCTCCGGGCGGTGGCCAAGCGCCCCGGGTCGCGCGCGCATACGAGGCGCAAGGCAAGTCCCGCGGCGAACGCACGGCGGCGACGGCGCTCGACTCGGCGCGAGGCCACCTCGACGGAGCTTTCGAACGGGCGCGGAGATCATTCATTGCGTGGCGCCGCTCGGACCGGGACCACGTTCCGCCTTCGGCTCCCCCTGGCAAGAGCGGCTCGAAGTGCCGAACAGCTCCTCGAGCTCGACGGCTCCGAGTGTCTCCCTGTCCAGCAACGCGGCTGCCAGCTCGTCGACCAACGCTCGCTCGCGCACTACCACGGCCCGCGCACCGTCGAGGGCCGTCACCAATAGCTCACGAGCTTCCTGCTCGATGAGGTGGACGGTGGCGTCGCTCGTCGTGCCTTCCGCGGCGATCGATTGACCCAAGAACATGTGCTCGGACCGGTGCTGGTAGTGGATGGGCCCGATGCGATCGCTCATGCCAAAGTGGGAGACCATCTTGAATGCCAGCTTCGTGGCTTGTTCCAGGTCATTTTCGGCGCCCGAAGAACAAGCGCCCAACACGATGTCCTCGGCCGCGTACCCGCCCATCAGCACGAGCAGCCGCGACTCGAGCTCGTCCCGCGTCAGGATGTGCTTGTCGCTTCCGGGCGACTGGCGAGTCACTCCCAGCGCCATGCCGCGGGGAATGATGCTGACGCGCTCGAGCGGCCCGGAGTGCTTCGTGAAGTGAGCGAGCGTTGCGTGACCGGACTCGTGTACCGCAACCCGGTGTTTCTCCTCGGGATCGAGTCGAGTCTCCCGGACGTCACCCAGCACGATCCGGTCATAGGCGCCCGAGAAGTCCTCGGCCTCGATCTGCGTCGCAGCGCGCCGCGTCGCAGCCAGTGCCGCTTCGTTGGCTAGATTCGCCAAATCGGCTCCCGAGAAGCCGGGCGTGCTGATGGCGACCGTGTCGAGGCTCACGTCCTCGCCCAGCGGCTTGTCGCGCGTGTGGACGCCCAAGATTTCTCGGCGCGCGGCGCGCTCCGGCCGGTCCACCATGACCTGGCGGTCGAAGCGCCCCGGGCGGAGCAGCGCCGAATCCAGCACGTCGGGTCGGTTCGTGGCAGCCATCACGATGGTCAAGTCGTTTCGAGTGAAACCGTCCATCTCGGAAAGCAGCTGATTGAGCGTTTGCTCGCGCTCATCGTTGCCGCCCCCCATGCCGGTGCCCCGCGAACGACCCACCGCGTCGATTTCGTCGATGAAGACGATCGAAGGCGCCACGCTCTTCGCCTCTTCGAAGAGCGAGCGAACGCGCGAGGCCCCTACCCCAACGAACATCTCGATGAACTCCGAGCCGCTGATGGAGAAGAAAGGCACTCCCGCCTCGCCCGCGACGGCCCGCGCCAACAGCGTCTTGCCGGTTCCAGGAGGCCCGACGAGCAATACGCCCCGCGGGACCTTGCCGCCCAGCCCGCGAAATCTGGCGGGCTCTCGCAAGAAATCCACGATCTCTCGGAGATCTCGCTTCGCCCCCATCAGACCCGCCACGTCCTCGAAGGTGGCCTCCACCTGGGCCTCCTTCTCGTAGCGGCGCGTTCGACTGCGAAGCATACCGGCGAGCGGGCTCTTGCTCAACATCGTCGAGCCGCGCCGCGAATACCATTGCCACCCAAAGAATAGGGCCACCCAGGGCAGAATGCTCCAAGCGGCCTGGGCGAGCAGCGAAGGCTCGTCGTGGCGAACGGTGATGTTCGCGCCTCCCTCGCGCAGCGCAGACAAGAGCTCGGGTTCCCCCGGACTCGGGAGCTGGCTGGAGAAGCTCGTGACGGCGCGCCCGTCGATCTGTTGCGGCGCCACGAGGATCCCGGTCAACCGCGCCCCGGACAGCACCACGCTGTCGACCTGCCCCTGGGTCGCCAACCGGTAGAGATCCGAATAGCTGATACTCGAGTCCACGGGCCCGCCTCCCGCAGAGCACTGCTGGACGAGCAGGAAGGCCGCGACGAAGCCGAGCGGAAGCCACTTCATCACGAGCGGTGCCCAACCCTTGGGTCGCTCGGGTTTCTTCGAGGGATTCGCGTGGGCCCCTGGTTGCGTGTCTGGTTCGGTCTTCATGGGGCCCGGTCTCCGATTGACTCCGCCGCGGAGTGAACTCGTTGCACGACATCGCCGCGAGCTGGCACACGCCGAGGATGTGCGTTTCGTATCGCCAGCCGCCGGGTGCCCCGCTCCCTCGGAGCGAAGCCCCACGGCACCGGTTGGACTCGGACGCCTGCTGCCTTTTCCGGCGAACCCGACGGGAAATCCATGTCTGGGAGGCAGCGGCATTCGCCACACGCACCGTATGCAATCGTCAATGGTGGACTCTCCGGGCGCGCGATCGGGGCGCGTCGTCACCCGCGCTGAACGGGGGCGGCGGGGCCGCGGGATCGAGCGGCGAAGGCGACGGCCGCCGCGTGGGCAGGCAGACGTCGACGAGCAGCACTTCCGACTCCCGGTGGGCTGTGACGGAGACGGCGCGCTCGTCGGCGATGCCAGCACCGTCCCCGGCGTTCAAGGTGAACTCAGCCAGCCGCACGGACCCCTGCACGACGTGAAGCCACACCCGGCGGTGCCCTGCGAGCTCGTGCAGGACGTGCTGCCCGCGCCGAAGAATGACGGAGTACAGAACCGTGTCTTCGCTCACCTTGAGCGAGCCTCGCCGTGCGTCCGGCGACGCCACCACGCACAGGACCCCCCGACGCTCGGCGACGGTAAAGCGCCGCCACTCGTGGCCCGGAGCAAGGCTGGACACACAGCGCAGTATCACGCGAAACACCTGCGCACTCTGGGTGGGCGACGGATTGATCTCACTGTAGCGAAATCCCCGACCCGCGGTGGTGCGCTGAAACTCACCTGCGTGGATCAGCCCGGCCCGGCCCGTCGAATCTTGGTATTCGAGCGTGCCCTCGCGCAGGTAGGTGATGGTCTCCTCGCCTTGGGTGGACTGCTCCATCACGGCCCGCGGGGGCACGCGCTCTTCCTTGAACGACTCGATGGCGCCGAAGGCCCCTGCGAGCTGCCCCGAGCTGCCCTGCGGAAACGACGTTCGCCATTCCAGATGCTCTCGCCGCCCCGACTGCACGTCGACCTCCACCCTCTTGTCGATGACGATCATCTCGCTCCGGGCGGCGACGCCGCGGCGACGGAGGCTTTCTGGAGATGGCCAGAAGCGACGGGCCCGCCAGGCTTCGGCGGAGACCCGAAGGCTCCGGAGGAGCAAACAGGCGGACTTTCGCCTCGATTCGACGAGCCGAAGCGGCGAATGAGCCGCGCGATTCGTGCCGCCGCCCCGGCGAGTGTCCGCCCGGCACCCGATGTCCGGGGCCACGAAGCACCGGGCAATCGGCTCGGCCTGCTGGAGCGCGAGGGCGTGAGTGGTGGACGGGTCGATGTCGGTGGCATGGGAGGCGATCTCGGAAATGTGGACGCTCTGCGAAATCCTCGGGAAGTGAGCTGACGTGCACGGACGAACGCAGCGCTCACGACACCGCTCACTCCAGCCACTCCAGCCACTCCAGCAACATTCACGCCAACTCTGGCGAGCCCGGCGCGAGGCCCGCGCCGGAAAGGAGAATGCGTGCTGGGTCCCCGCGGTTCCCAGCGTTCCCGGCACGTGGAGGTGCGACGGCGAGCGGGGGGTCGGCTCCGCGACGAATGGGGCCGAGCCAGTCGAAACGAGGCAGAGAGTGCCGGGACGGGCGGCCATGGCCGGGGGGAAGCGCAGGGGCTCGAGCCCGCAGGCCCGAGGTCGTGAAATGCCCGAGGTCGTGAAACAGCCGGGGCCGAGGCCCAGAGCCGGGGCTCAGCCCTCTGGGTCGACCAAGCGCTCCGCCGGCCCCGCGTGCCTGCTCCAGCCGTAGCTCTTCAGCTTGCGGTACAAGGTGGCCGAGCCAATCCCGAGCTGCCTGGCCGTGTGGACTTGGTTTCCATCGTTTCGGTCGAGGGTCGACATGATGTGGGCCTTGACCACATGCTCGAGCAACGTGCTGCCCGCTCCGCCGAGGCTCGGGGCCGGGGCTACCGCCCGGATCTCCTCCGAGAGATCTTCGGCTTCGATGCGGCTGGAGCTAGCCAACGCCGCAGCGCGCTCCATGGTGTTCTCCAGCTCGCGGACGTTGCCTGGCCAGTCGTAGCGGAGCAGATGGTCCGCGACCGCGGGGCTCAGCCCGGAAATCGTGCGGTTCATCCGAGCTGCCGACTCGTCGAGAAAGACACGGGCCAGCGCCAAGACGTCCGCCCGCCGGTCCCGAAGCGCGGGAACGTGAATGTCCACGACCTTGATGGAGTCGAAATGGCGAAGATCCGACGCCGTCGCGGTCCCACTCCGCCCGCGAGCGGGCGACGAGGTGGCATGCGGCGTCGCCGCGAGCGACGCATCGATCCTCGACGGCACGGACCTCGCTCCCACTCGTGCGAGTGAGGTAGCCGCTGATGAGGCCGCTGATCATCCAACAGGCAGGCTCCTCGGAACGACCGAAGTGCAGTAGGTGCTGCTCCGCCTCGTAGGATTCGACCAGCACGGCGCCCTCCTTCGAGCGTGCGTCTCGTCCGCCGGGCGCGAATCGACAAAGCCCTTCCAGGGCCTGCAGGTGAGGGCCGGCGCGCCCCCAGTCTTCGTCGCTGGCCCAGCGAAATCGAGCCCGAACGGCTTCGGCCATCCGCCAGCCAAGCGAGAACCCAAACTGGGTGAGCAACGTTCGGGTCGCCATGAGCCCCAGACTGTCGACGAGGTACTTGCGCTGCAGCCCCATGGCCACCGCATCTACGAGCAGGGCTCGTTGCCCAGCAAACCGAATCACGCCGCCCGAGGGGTCCAGTTCCAGGAGCTCCCGGAGGTTGAGATCTTCGATTCGCACTCCCCACGGTGTATCACAATGCAGGTTCGCGGGATGTCATCTCGACCCAGGGGTCCACGGGCAAGCCGTCGGGGAGCATGGCTGGCTGCGCACAGCACGCGCCGGAACGAGGCCTGTCTGCGAGCGGCCAACGACCGAGACGCGCGAGCGGTTTGCGCGCCTCCGCTCGCCCCCCACGACGAACCCCGCGCCGATTCGTGAGCCCGGCCAGGTGGCCCCGCCGGTGTCTCGAAAGACACGACTCGGCCGATCGAAGCAGACGGAAGCGAAGCGGCGGCTCGGTGTTGCCCCGGCGACACCCACCGGCCGAGCCGCGCATGTCGGTCAAAACGACGACCCGACTCCATCATTTTCGTCCGGCTCCGCGCGCGGGCAACCGGTGGCGGCGCGCCGTGTCGGCTCGCACCAGCCAATGGGGGAAGCCGCCCGGCCCTCGGCCACGCCGATCCGGCACGTCTTGCCCTCGGCCAGCCCTCGAGCCCTTGCGGGCCAACCGAGGGGAAATCGACGAGGCGGGGGCACCGCGTGCGCCGGGCGAAAGCCCGACGAGCACGCGTACGACCGACTCGCGGCCGCTTCAGGCCGACCCACGGCGACTCCCGTACATGCGGTACGCCACGAGCAGACCGACGGCCCCGGTCAGGGCCATCAGAAAGCCGCCGGGGCGCCCGTTCCCGTACAGGCCCAAGAACCGCCCGAGGTAGCCGCCGGCGAGCGACCCGGCCACCCCCACCAACATCGACGCGAGCAATCCGCCGGAGTCAGGTCCTGGAATCGTGAGGCGCGCGAGCGCCCCGACGATCAATCCGGCCAGTGAGAACAATTCTGCGTGCATGAGTTAGCGGGGCCCTTCTGGCGTCTTGGCGCCCCTCACGAGGGCGCGCCGGGCGAGGAAACCCAAGGAGGGACGTGGCAGTCCGGGCTCCCGCCGCCGAGCGCGGTGGAGAGACGAGCAAAGAGGCAACGTGCAATCGCCGTGCCGCATCCCCCGTGCCCGCAGGCCGTAGTCCCGTTCGCTCGCGCGCCGGGCGCTGGGCGTTTCCTTCTCCAGCCCGGGCACTTGCCTCGCCTCGGGGAGCTTCCCGGACGATCCTGCGCCGGGCGCCGCGCGGGTTGCCTTCGACGGTCGGGCCCGCCTCGGCGACGCGGCAGAGCCGACGCCGGCTGCGGAGAGAACGCCGGCGCTTGGAGCGGCTCGACGGCACCGCGAGCGGAGCACGCAGCCTCTCCGCCGGCGCTCGAGCTTCGCGACGGCCCTTCAGCGGCGGCGGCCGTGCGCCGCATGCCTCGAAGCATGTGGGATTGTGAGCAGGAGCCCCGCCACGCGCCGCCGCGCACGGTGCAGGTGGGCCGGAAAGGCTCGCCCTGATGGGAGCCAGCCCCGTCTGGACGCAGGTGATGGGCTTGATGGGCTTCTGCCTGGTGGTAGCCCACTTGCTCAAGCACTACTCGGCTCGGGGTCGGCTACGGCGCGCCGCCGCCGAGCTCCCCTCGCTTGGGGCCGAACTCGGCCTGCAACACTCTCCCTCTCGGTTCCACCGCGGGCAGGGCAGCCTCGAGGGCACATACCGAAACCGCCGCGTCGAGATCGACCCGGACGACACTCGCACGATCCTCGTCCGTTTCGAGCACGCGCCCGCGGTGGCGCTGCTCAGTCACGCTCCCGGCGGTGCCTTGCCCGAGGGCACGGTCGAGCTGCGCGCGCGAGACGAGCGGTTCAACACCTTCTGGAAGGTTCGGCGAGCGGCCCCGGCCCTCGCGCGGGCTCTGGCGGAAGCGGCTCGCAGCGACTGGCTCGAGGCGTTCCGCGGTCCGTTCGCGCGCAACATCCTGGCCGTGCGCGTCGAGCCCCGGGGTGTAGCCATCGTTGTCGATTTCGGGACCCCCCCGTGCATTCCGACGCAGGCGATTCGCGCCCTTCTGCCCGCGTGCGTCGAGTTGGCCGAACGTGTCGAGCCCCGCGCGGCCGCAGCCGCCGAAGAGCCTGTACGCCCCCCCGCGGCGGCCGCGGCCGCCCCGGACGAGGCCGCGCGGGGCGCGGGTGGGGTGCCCGCGCTCGTCCGGGTCCTCGCCGTCAGCGCGGCCCTCGCGTGCTCGATCAAGATCGCGCTCGCGTGGTCCTCTCTGGGGGGAAGCGAGGTCCGCGAGCTGCAGCGACTGGCAGCGTGGGCGCGCTACGCCGGCTCGCACGTGTACGTCGCTCAGCCCGGGTTCGATCTCCCGCCGCCGATGGTGGCGGCGCTCGCTTGGGTATGCCGCCTGGCGGAGGCGACGGGCATTCCGGAAGCGTCCTGGTGGCGCGGGGCCGCTGCTCTCGCCGAGGCGGCCGCGCTGCTGCTGCTCTACCGCCTGCTCGATCGACCCTCCGCCGGGCCTCGCCTCTGGCAGCTGCTCGCCCTCGCCGCGTGGCCCGCGGGCATCGCCCTGACCGGTCTTCAGGGCGGTCCGATCGCAGTCGCGGGGCTGTTCGTGCTGCTCTCGATCTACTGGGCCGAGCGAGGTCGCGACGCACTCTCTGGCGCTGCCTGCGGTCTCGCCCTGTGTGTGACGCTCGCGCCCGCGTACGCGCTGCCTTCGATGTGCCTCGCGCGGACATCGCGGCGCGCTCGGCTGATCTTCCTGACCGCGGCGGCCTGCGTGCTCGCTGCGTGCTGGGTTTGGTGCTGGCCGCCCGCCCCCGGCGACATCATCGCGCGCCTGGTCCACCGGCGAGGCACCCCGGGTTCGTGGGGCCCCGCCTGGCTGATCTCGCTCTGGTTCGGCGCCGACAGTGCGGTGCTTTCTGCGTTCGCATCGTGCGCGCCCCATCTTCTCTTCGCCGGCTCTGTCGCTCTCGCCCTGCGCTGGGCGCGGCGCGTCGATCCTCCTTCGCTGCTGGCGCGGGTCAGCGTGACGGCGTGCCTCGTGGCGGTGGCCACCCCCTCGTTCCAGTTGACGGACCTGGCTCTGCTGGCCCCCCTCGCGCTCGCCGCGGGGCCGCGCGCCGGGGCCTTCTTCGCCCTGTGCAGCACGGCCCTGGTGCTCCGGGTGTACGGCGCGGCCTGGGCGGAAGGTGGGTCGTGGCTCGCCGTCGCCGCCCGCGCGCCGAACGGCGCCCGCGGCCCCGCGGAGGCCTACCAGCTGCTGTGTTGCGGCTCGCTGCTGGCCCTGGCCGTGAGCGCACACGGCGGGTCGCGCGGCGCGGCCTGGATCGGCGCTTGGCGCGCGGCGCTGCCGCGGACCCGGGGAGCTTGGGCCGTCGCCGCCGCGGCGTTGCTGGCGGCCTCCGCGGCCCTGCCGATGGCGCGCGAAAGGACCGTGATTCACGCGGTTCGTTCCGAGCGCGACGCGGGGCAGCGGGGCCGCAACTACATCGACCTCTCCTCGTGGCTGTTGCGGCGCGGAATGAACGCAGCCGGACTGCAGGTGGCGCGCCGCGCCACTGCGCTGCAGCCGACCAGCGCGGCCGCCTGGAACAACCTCGCCGCGGCGTACTCGGGCGAGCGCCGCTGGGAGGCGGCGATCGCGGCGGCCACGCGCGCCGTCCAGCTGGAGCCCTCCTTTCAGCTCGCGAAGAACAACCTGGCGTGGGCCGTTCGCAAGCAGCGGGAGGCCATGCGCGCACGCGTCGCAAAGCAAGCTCCCTCGGGCTGACGGGACGTTCGTCGCTCCCCCCCCGTGGTTCCCCGCCGCCGGTCGGAACCCCGGGCCGCGCCTGCCTCTTTTTTCGACGACGAGGCCTAAACACCGGCCTTCCATTGCCGTGTCAGCAGATTGACGTTTTCCTCGAACGGGCGGGATCTCCATGAACTTCACCGTTGCGCTGATCGCCAAGAATGAATCGAAGACCTTGCCCAGGCTGTTGGGCTCGCTTGCGGAGTTTCGCGAGCGAGGCGGCCAGGTCCTCGTGCTCGACACGGGCTCCCGCGACGCAACCGTGGAGGTGGCGAAGGCGGCTGGCTGCGAGGTGGTGGCCGTCGGCGAAAAGTTCGTGCGCCACCTCGACGAGAAGCTGGCGGGCGAGATCAACGAACGATTCGCGGTGGGTGACGAAGGTCCGATCGTATCGGCCGGGGAGCGGCTCTTCGACTACGCCAGCGCCCGAAACCACGTCGCCCAGCTGAGCCCCACGGACATGATCGCCATGCCGGACTGCGACGAGGTCTACACACGCCTGAATGTCGACGAAGTCGCTCGCCGCATCGACGCAGGGGCGGAGCAATTCCACTACGATTTCGTGTTCGCCCACGACGAAAGCGGGCGGCCCCAAATCCAGTTCACGCACTCGAAGTTCTACAACCGCAAGAAGTTCGAATGGGTGGGGATCATCCACGAGGTGCTCCGCGGCAGCGGCGCTTCGGTCACGCTTCCGCCCGAGACGATCAAGCTCGAACACTTCCAGAACAGGGAAACGGACCGCAGCGGCTACCTCCGGGGCCTCGCTCTGGATTGCTACCTCAACCCGGACAACGACCGGAACTCCCACTACTTCGGCCGCGAGCTGTACTACAAAGGCAAGTGGCGAAGCGCGATTCGAGAGCTGAAGCGCCACATCGCCATGAACAAGTGGGCGACGGAGCGTGCCCAGTCGATGAATTTCATCGGGGAGTGCCTGATTCGGTTGGGGCGCGAGGAGGAGGGGCTTTCCTGGTACTTCAAGTCCCTGCTCACCGAGCCGGGGCGCCGGGAGCCGCTGATCCGCCTGGCGGAATACCACTTCCGAAAGAAGAACGCCCGCTTGGCCGCGATCTTCGCCTCGGCGGCCCTCGAGATCGGACCCTCCAGCTACTACTCCAACAACGCGGCGCACTACGGGGCCTACCCACACGAGCTGCTGTACTGGGCGAAGTGGCACGTCGGTGACAAAGCCGCCAGCCGGCGACATTTTCTCAAGGCGCTCGAGCTGGATCCGACCAACCCGCGGATCCTCCGAGACAAGCAGTTCTACGGCGTCCAGTGAGGCGCGCGGGCGCGGCGCGGTAGGCGCCCCCAGGGCGCGGCGGCGCTCGAACGCTCGGAGCGCGCGCACGCCGAGCGGCGTCGAACGGTCTTCTCCCAGCGCTCTCGGTCACGCTCGAAGGCAGAGGGTCCGCGCCGCGCCCGGTCGAAGGGGCCATCGCAGCTCGCGGCCCCGCGGCGACGCCGTGCGTGTGGGCGCACCCGAGAGCCGCGGCGACGCGCGGCGGCTCGTCGCTCTGCCCACGAGTCCCTCGGTGAAAGTTTCGACGTCGTTCTTAAGAAGCGTTCGTCGTCACCCGCTTGATGGAACTCGGGGGACGTCGCGCGCAGAAGCGCATGCGGATGAGCTCCTGCCCTCACCACCATTCGAAAGCACACCGCGGGTAACGACGACATGCGCAAGATATCCCTTCGCCACTACACGACGCTCGGAACTCTCCTCGCGCCCTTCCTCTTCGGCTGCGAAGACCGGGAACTCTACTGCGAGCCGACGACGCTGGAGGACGGCAGCTCCGTCGAGCAATGCTTCAACATCGGCGGCGACCTGGGCCTGAGCACCTTGGCCCAGTCCTCCCCCGAGCCCGCCGGGGAAAACTGCCCGAACGGTGGGGAGCGAATCGACACCGGCTTCGACGACAACGGCAACAACCGACTCGACGCGAGCGAAGTGCGCATGACCGCGTACATTTGCCACGGCGCGGAAGGGCCCACGGGACCCGCGGGCGACGACGGGCCGACAGGGCCTGCCGGCGTGGACGGCGAAGCGGGCCCTGCAGGGGCCGATGGTGCGACGGGGCCCACGGGACCGGCTGGCGCCGGGGAGGGCGGCGCCCATGCCATTTCGGTCGCCTCCCTGGAAGCGCCCGGAGAGCAGTGCGCGACGGGCGGGATGCGCATCGATTACGGCGTCGACCTCGACGGCGACGAGGAGCTCGACCCCGACGAGGAGCAAGGCACGTACTTCGTGTGCCACGGGGAGCAGGGTCCCGCCGGCGACGCGGGCCCCGCAGGGCCCCCTGGCCCGCAAGGCCTGGACGGAGGCGTCGGCCCCGCCGGGTTCAACTCTCTCGTTCGCATCGAGTCGTTCAGCGGTCCGACGGGCGCCTGTAGCGACGGCGGCCTCGAGGTCTTCGTGGGCCTCGACGACGGCGACGGCGACGGCACGGCGCGCGACGGCATCCTGAGCGACGGCGAGGTCGACGAGGACGCCGTGCTCGTCTGCAACGGCGCGGCGGGGCCCGAGGGCCCCGCGGGCGCGACGGGTCCGGCGGGCGACACCGGTCCCACCGGCGACCCGGGCGTCACCGGACCGACCGGACCCGCGGGGGATCCCGGGCCGACCGGCGATACCGGACCGACGGGTGCCGCAGGCGTCACCGGACCCACGGGCCCCGCAGGCGACCCCGGACCCACCGGACCCACCGGCGATACCGGTCCCACGGGTGCCGCAGGCGTCACCGGCCCCACGGGCCCCGCAGGCGACCCGGGAGCCACCGGCGATACCGGTCCCACGGGGGACACGGGGCCGACCGGGCCGACGGGCCCCACCGGACCCACCGGCGATACCGGACCGACCGGAGACACGGGCCCGACCGGTCCCACTGGACCCACCGGTCCCACCGGTCCCACGGGGGATACCGGCCCAGCAGGCGCGGGCCTCACGACGTTCGGCGAGGTCTACAACTTCGGCAACGACACGATCGCCGGCGGCGCCGATGTGATCTTCTCCAACAACGGCCCCCTCTCGGGCGTGACACACACGGCCGGGACGTCCACCATCACCGTTCCGACGTCGGGGACCTATCAGATCGACTTCTTCGTCACCATTACGGCGGCGAGCGCCACCCCGTCGGTGGCCGTTGCCGTCAACGGAGCCGTGGACGCGTCCACCAACACCACCATTCCGGAAATCAACATCACCGTCAGCCGCCAAGTGACGCTGACGCTTTCGGCCGGGGACGTGCTCACCTTGCGCAACAACTCCTTGACGGCGTTCACACTGGATGCGACCCCGGGCGTCGGCGCCAGCTTCAGCATCACCCTCTTGAACTGATGCCTTGGGCCCCGGCGAGGCCTCGCATCGCGAAGGCC
>JBNKVS010000060.1:0-3019 GCA_050299315.1 Polyangiaceae bacterium | reverse complement strand
GGACGAGAGTTCGGTCGATGGCCTTGAGCTTGCGCTGAGCGGCCCGTCGCAAGGTCTCGGTGGCGAGGCGATCGACATCACGCAGTCGGCCGCTGGAGGCTTCGTGCAGCATGGCGATGGCGTCTGAGGAGAAGGCGGTCGGCTTGCCGCCAACCCCTTCCAGACGGTGGGCGAGGTACTCGGCGGTATCGTCGACCGCCGCCTCGCCGAGGTGCAGCCGTGTGTGGATGCGTGACCAGAGGGAGCGGTTCTTTCGCAGCTGCAGCCGGTCGTGCATTTCGGGCAGACCGACGAGGACGAGTGAGAGCAGCGCGCGGCTGTCCCATTCGTAATTGGCCAAAATGTGGAGGTGGTCGAGCACGTCTTGGTGGAGCAGGTGTGCCTCGTCGAGCAGGAAAACGGGATGGACCCGCTGCTCGCCCAGCTGCTGGACGTGGCTGGAGACTTCGTAGAAGACGGCCGCCGCGGTGGCCTTGGGCGAGAGTCCTAGGGCGAGGCAGAGCTGCCGGTAGAAATCTCGGCGGCCGAGGGTGGCGTTGTGGCAGTAGGTCAGTCGAAAGCCTGCTTCGGGCAACCTTTGTTTGAGGGCTCGCAGGACGCAGGTCTTGCCCACGCCGGGCTCGCCCGTCAGCAGGGCATGACCGCGCTCGGAGCAGGCATCGACCAGCTCGTCGACGATGCGCTGGCGGGTCGAGGGAGCCCAGAGCTCGCCGGAATCGAGCTCCTTCGAAAACGGCGGCCGTCGAAGGCCGAAGTGCGAGAGCCACTGCGCAGTCATCGTGTCCCCGTCCTTCCCAGCGCCTCGTCGAGCAGGGCTCCAGGCGGATCAAACGGGACGGCATCGATGCCTTGGCGCCGTTTGGGCCGTTTGCGCGTGGCATTCTTCTGTGGGGCCACGTGCTGCAGGACATGACGCTGGTCCTCATGCTCGACCCACGGCAGCTCGCGCGGGTCGAGCAGAGAGCGAGCGACGGTGACGAGCTGACCCGCGAGAAACGACTGCTCGAGCTCGAAGTCCGTGCCCGCCACGGACACGGTGGCATCGCGCCGCACGCGCCGCTTGCCGCGTACGATGAGCGCCTCGCGCAGCATCACGTCGCTGACCGGCTTTCGCTCGCTCGTGCCGTACACCTCCGCGGGGGTCCTGCCCATCAGCGAGGAGTGGGGGGTAACGTGGTAGTGGCGGTCGAGCCAGGCGAGCAAGCGGACCTGCACCTCGTGCAGCGAGGTGCAGTTGTCGACGAGATCGAGGCATTGCTCTCGAAGTGTCCTCCAGAATCGTTCCATTTTTCCGCGAGCTTGCGGGTCATAGGGCTGGGCGTGGATGAGTCCGATGCCGAGACGAGCACACAACGTCGAAAGGGCCTCGCCGATGTAGGTCGGGCCGTTGTCGGCGTAGACGGCGTCGGGAGCGCCATGTTGGCGCAGAGCTTTGACCATGAGGGCGAGCATTTCGGTCTCTCGCTCGGTCGAGCAGGCCTGAATCGCCACCACGTGGCGGCTGTGATCGTCGAGCAGCGCGTGGATCCGTAGCGGCAGCGCGCGCCCCCCGACTCGCAACGTGGGTCCGTGGCACACGTCCGTGTGCCAGAGCAAGTCCGGAGCTGCGGTCTCCCAGCGTCGCCGCGGACGGTCCTCGGCGGCGAGCCGCTTTCGGTCCAGCCCATGCGAGAGGTAGAGCCGGCGAAGCGTTGGGGCGCTGACCAGACCCTTGCTGAGTCTGCCGTCGCGCTCGAGCGTGCGCAGGATCAGCGCCGTGCTCACCCGTGGGTGCTCGCGGCGGATGCTGAGCAAAAGCTCGCGCGCAGCGGGGTCGAGGCCGAGCGCGAAGCCTGCGGCACGTGCCTTTGGCTTCAGCCCCTCGAGCCCTTCCGCCTTGAAGGCGTAGTACCAGCGCTGCAGCGTTGGCACGGAATAGCAGCGAGTCCGCTCTTGGCCAGGCGGTTTGAGGGGCTGCTCCGACAGCTCCCGCAAGGCGGTTGCGAGGTCGCCGTGGTCGGGCTGATGCCTGCACAGCAGCGGTCCGATGACCTGCGCTCGGAACACGGCGATTTCTTCGACGAAGTCTTTGGGTTTGAGAGTTTCGCTCACGATTTCTTCCTTTCCCGGCCCCCCGCGGTTGGGGAGGCCTGGAAGCGAGGCTCGGCTGCCGTCGCACGCCGTGCCCACACACGGCTCTGGTGGATCGCAACCGGAAGGAAAAGCACGCTCGATGGGCATCAGGGCCGCAGTGCTCCCGTGCACGCCAGGTGAGCGACCGGGCCGCTCGGCTCGGGGCTGCGAGCGGCGAGTTGACAAACCGCGGCGCGCGCTCTCTGCCGGGGCGGCAGGTCCGCCACGCGCAGCCCGGACCACAGCTGAGCGGCCCCACTCGCCCAGCGCCCCAGCGAACGCCAGCCGTGGAATCGCTCCGAGCCGGCGCTCGGCCACGGGCTGACTACCTGCTGCACCCGCTCGCCGGACCAGTCCTCCGCGGCCCACAACGACAGGGCCAATGCAACGGCCACGGCGCCGTAGAGCAGGTTTCTGAGCACGCCCCGGGGCGCGGAGACCACGATCGCTTCGCAGGCCCGGCAGCGAAACCGCCGCAGCTTCAGCGTGTACGACCCGGGCGGGTCTCCGAGCTCCAGCGGCCCCACCAGTTGTCGCTCACGCAGTCCGTGCCCAACCAGGGTCAGCCGTCGGCCCAGGGTCGCAGACGGCTCGCCGCAGCACGGACAGCGCGCGGGACGGACTGCCGCGATCGGCGGGGCGCCTCGCGCCCAAAGTTTGACGGGAACGTCGAAATAGGCGATCCGGTGGGGGCTCCGCTTCTTATCGATATGGCTCGGAGCACGACGGGGGCGACTATTGGCGTAGGGTCCCCGTCACCCTTTTTGTGCTGGCCGGCCCCTTGCCGATGCTCCGCCTCCATGGCGTCGAGCTACTCCCTGGCCCCCCGCGCGTCCAAGAAATCGGCGATGGGCATCGGTCTGCCGTCGCGCCAGAGCCATCACGCTACGTGAGCGAGAACTGGGCC
>JBNKVS010000059.1:0-46863 GCA_050299315.1 Polyangiaceae bacterium | reverse complement strand
ACGACCTGGCGATCCCCTTTCGCGTAGGGCAACACGTGATCACGCGTGGCCACGTATGGCATCGGGGTCGCCATTGGCAGACTGCCGGAAGATCATAAATCGCAATACTTTTCGGGAGTTTCAATATGATCGGTGCTCTAGCGCAGCCCGCTCCAAGGAGCTGGCCGCGCCATCGAGCAACTCGTCGAAAAGCTCCCTCGCGTTCGGCGGGCAATCCAGCTCTCCCGCTGCACAGCCGGCGAGCAACGCTTCGTGTTGCACCTGCGTTTCGTCGAGCTGTGCCCGGGTCAACTGCTGCAGATTGGCCACGGGCGGCATGGGCGAGTCCAGTACCAGGGCCCGCACCCGGCCGGGGTGCGTCTGCGCGTACTGCGCACCCAGCCGCGTACCGTAGGAGATACCGTAGAAGTTCAGCTGCTCCGCCCCGAGCGCCAGGCGAATGCTCTCGATGTCCGCGACGACGGCGTTGGTGCTCAGATGCTCGAACAAGCGGCCTCCCGCCGCCTGGCAGCGCTGGTGCTCCTCGCGAAATGCGGCGAGCACGGCCGGAATCCCGCCGTCGAGATGAGCCGCCACGGGATTGGCCGGTGGCAGGCAATCCAACGCGGCGCTATCGCCGACGCCTCGCGGGTCGAAGCCGATCACGTCGAACGGAAACGTGGCCAGGGGCTCGCGCAGCGCTTCGACGAAGCGTTTTCCCGAGCCCCCCGGCCCGCCGGGGTTGAACAACAGGGGACCGACCGATTGCAGCCCCCGAATGCGCCGCACGCGGTTGAGCGCAATGGCGATCCGTTCGCCGGCGGGCTCGTTTCGATCGAGCGGGACCATCACCTCCGCGCAGTCCATTTCCCCGCACGGCCGCCACTGCAGCCCGCCCTCCGAGCGGGGCGGGGCCTCCGCAGCCCCGCTGCCCGAAGAATCCGGGCTGCCACACGCCGCCGAGAGCAGCGCCACCCCCAGGGTGATCGACCGATGCACCACCGCGAGAAGGTAGACCGGTCTCGCGCGCTCGCCAAGCGCAAACGCGGGCGGCGGTGGGAGCACGGGGCCCGCCTCGAAGGATGGCCGCGCGCCTGCAGCCGCTCTACCGGCTCGGCGCTGGCCTTCGGCTCGTTGCTCGTGGCGGCTGAGCCGCGAATGTCGGCAGGCGGTCCTTGCCCGCAGGGGCCGTTGTCCAGGATTCCGATCGCTCGGGATTCGTCGCATCGACCATCGGCCCGCGCACTTCGTTTCCCACCGGCGGAAGCCCATGGCCCCACTGTGCCATGGCGCTGCGCGGGGCTCCGGCGCGCTGCTCCCACCACGCCCGGGGGGCCCGTGGACGATTTGCACCGTGAGAGAAACGAGGTCGGGTAAACTCCAACCAAATTCTCGTGATGCGTTCCACCAGGTCCAGCCATCGACTCGCCGGCCATGAGTTCCGTGGCCATCGACTTCACGCCCCTCGACACTTCGGTTACCGACGAGGTCCATGCCTTCTCCCGCAGTCGTGATCAGTGACGATGTTCGGCTCGAGCAAGTTCGCGCGCTGTATCGCCAGACGAAGCCCATCCTGTTGGCGAACGCCTGCAACTCCTTCATCGTCGTAGCCGCGCTGTGGTCGTCGGGTGTCGGCCGCGGCGCGGGAGCCCCTGCGGCCCTTCGAGGGGACGGAGCCCTCGGGGACACGGCCGCTCTCGGAGCCCGCGGGGCCGCGGGAATCCTGGTCGCTTGGGGCTTCGTCATGGCGACCGTGCTCGCCGGGCGGGCTCTGCTGGCGGCTCGCTTCGGGCGGGCGGAGGTGGCTGCGGCGGAGGCGCAGCGGTGGGGGGTGCGCTTTGCGTGCGGGTCCGCTCTGACCGGAGCCCTGTGGGGTGCCCTCGCCGCGCGGTTCTTCGCCGGCGCCGGCCCGACCATCCAGCTGCTGCTCAGCTTCACCGTGGGAGGCATGTGCGCGGCTGCCGCCGGAACCCTGGCGAGCTACTTCCCCGCGTGTCTGTGCTTCATCGTCCCTGCGCTCGGCGCGCTGCTCGTGCGTACCGCTCTGCTCGGCTCGTCGCTGCTCACCCTCTCGGCGCTGATCGCCGTCTACGGCGTCGCGCTCGCGTTCATTGCTCGCAACAGTCACCGCGCCGTCACCGCGGCGTTCGTGTTGCGATTCGAAAACGGCGAGCTGCTCGCGAGGCTTTCGCGCACTCGAGCGAGCCTGGAGGAGTCCAACCGAACCCTCGAGCAGCGCGTCGCCGAGCGAACCAAGGCGCTGCAGACGCAGGCCGAGGCGTTGCGCGATGCTCGCCGCCTCGAGGCCGTGGGTCGCCTCGCCGGGGGGGTTGCGCACGATTTCAACAACCTGCTCACCGTGATCGTCGGCAACCTCAGCGATGTGTCGCGTTCGCGATCGCTCGATGCCACCGCTCGAGCCTTCCTCGGGGAGGCGGGCGAGGCCGCGGCGAAAGGCACCGACCTCGTGCGCCAGCTGCTCACCTTCAGCCGCCGGCAACACACCGTGCCCGAGACCTTCGACCTCAACGCCGCGGTCCGCGGGATGGAGCGGCTGCTCAGGCGCTTGATTGGCGAGCGCCTGACCCTGCAGGTTGCGTTGCACCCGCGGCCCTTGCGCGTGCACGCCGATCCGACGGAAGTCGAGCAGGTCGTCATGAACCTCGTCACGAACGCCCGCGACGCGATGCCGCACGGCGGGATCGTGCGGATTGAAACGGGCACCGCGGAGGTCGGAGATAAGGAAGCGGAAAGCCTCGAGCCTGCAAGCTACGCCGTGCTGTCGGTGCGCGACACCGGCGTCGGCATGGACGTCGAGACGCGCCGCCGTATCTTCGAGCCCTTCTTCACGACCAAGGAGGTTGGCAAAGGCACCGGCCTGGGGCTCGCCACCGCGTACGGCATCGTTCAGCACGGAGGGGGTCGCTTGGAGGTCAGCTCCGAAGTCGGGCGGGGGAGCTGCTTCCGCGTCTACCTTCCCTCCGCCCCGGCGGAGGAGCTCGCCGCGGCGAGCCTCGCCCCCTCCTCTCGCCGGTCGACCCTACACCGTTCGGCGACCTACCCGCTGGCCTCGCGCGCCGGGCGCGCCCCGTCCGGAGTACCCGAGCCAAGCGGAGCGTCCGAGCCGAGCGGGGGGGCACCGCGGAGCCCGGGCGCGGCGCCGAGAAAAGGATCGCAGCCCGGCGAGGTGCCCCCACCCAGCAGGCCCTCACGGTCCGGCGTGGCATCGGCCGCCGGCCGAAGCCCGACGCCCCCGGGGCCGGCGACCATCCTGCTCGTGGAAGACGACCCCAGCGTGCGCTCCGTCACGCACCGGATGCTCGCGGGCGCCGGTCACGAAGTGATCGCCGCCAGCAATGGCGCAGAAGCTCTCTCCGTGGCCGCGCGGCATGCTGCCGCGATCGATCTGCTGGTGACCGATGTGGTGATGGCCGGGCTCGACGGGCCTTCGCTCGCCCAGCGCCTGACCGAAGCGCGTCCCGGCCTTCGGACCCTGTTCATTTCCGGCTACCGCCGTGACTACGCCATCCCCGACGCAGCGAATGGCGAAAGCGCCTTCCTCCCCAAGCCCTTCACGCGCGGCGAGCTGATCGCCAAGGTGACCGAGATGTTGGCCTCCACGGTTCGCGGCGAGGCATCCCGCCCCGGGGCGAGCGCATGACTTCGTTAGTCCTCGCCTTCGAGCGCCGCCCCGTACGTCCCGAGTGAGGCCTCCCCCAAGGCCAGTGCGAATCGATGCTCCGCAGCGAGCGTGTCTCCCAGCGCGGAGTGCCGCTGGGGCTTGGGCTCGAGCCGGCTCGCCGCTTGCGCGGCCGCGCCGGCGCAGGCCAACTCGAGCTCGCCGAGCGCGGGGATCGGGCTCGAAGGGACCCGCCGTGGCCGCGGGTACTCACGGGCGGGGCGGATCATCGGCCTTCCGAGCGCGCCCGGGGCGCGACGCAGTGCCAGGTCGGGGCATTCACCCAAGAAAACGCCGCTGGAGCCGTCCAAAAGGGCACGACCCGGCGGGGCGCCGGGGCAGACGCCCGAAGGGCCCTGAGCGCCCGGCCGCAGGGGCGCCGAGCGCCGCCGCGAGGCCTGCCGAGCCGCCGCCCCCGGGCCTACCGAGTCGCGTCCCGTGGCGAGCGCCGCCCGGGAGTGTGTCGAGCGGGCCCGCCGAGCCAGCGCCCCGGGACGCGTCCAGCACCCCCAGGGGGGGACATCGACTACCCCGTAGGCCCCCCGCCTCCGAGGCACCTCTCGGGGGGCACATGCTCCCACACGGCGACCCGGAAAAACCCGAGCGCGTCGCCGGCCGGCGCCACCGGCATCTCGGGCGCGGGGAGGGCACACTAAAGGGTAGCGCGCTTCGAGTCGTCCGATGTCGTGTGGGAGCCCCTAGGGTCCCCCTGGGTGGCGGATGTCGTGAGGGTGCGCAGCTGATCGAGGCAGCGCGTCGCGTCGTACTGCCGACAACCCGATGAGATAGGAGGCTCCCATGGTTGCCACACACTCCCCTTCGCTTGGCCCGCAGCATCCCCAAGATGACGCCTTCACCAAACGCATTCGGCTCCATCAGAGCTGGTATCGTGCCGAGGTACTGGGGCTTTCCTGCGGCGTTGGCCCCAACCAGTCGTCCAGCGATCACTTCGGCAACATGCTCACCGAGGCCGACGCGCAAGAAGGCAAGAATTTCCTCACTCCCGGCATCTACGCATACGTCAAGAGCCGCATCGCCGCCGGGGGAGGGGCCGTGGAGCCCTATCGGTTGCTTCACAACATGCTCTCGAGTCAGCCCATGTGCTTCAATCTCTTCGCGCCGCTGCGTGAGGACCGGGAGCTGGCCACGGTGGTGGCTCGCGCTCTGTGGGGCAAGCACATCGCTCGAGTGATCCGAGTCGAGATCGAGTGGGCGCCAACCCCGAGGGAGGAGTACCTGGATGATCGGACGGCGTTCGACGCTTTCATCGAGTACGAGCGGCTCGACGGCGGCCTCGGCTTCGTGGGAATCGAAACGAAGCTCACCGAGCCCTTTTCTCAACAGCACACGGACAAGCCGAGCTATCGTCGGTGGATGGGCGAGGATTGCCCTTGGCGAGCGGAGGCCCACGATCGCGTGGATGTCGTCGAGCACAACCAGCTCTGGCGAGATCACCTGCTCGCTTGGGCCATGCTTCGCCACCCTCGGTGCTACTACCGGGAGGGGAAGCTCGTCGTCATCCACCACCCGATCGACGAGCGCTGCCGGGCCGTGCTCTCGGGTTATCGCCAGCTGCTCCAAAGCGACGAGACCTTGGCATCGCACTCCCTCGACGAGCTGGTCGATGCCTGGTTGCTTCACGCAGGACCGGGCTCGTGGTTGGAAGAGTTTCGGGCGCGCTACCTCGAGCTGGAGCGCAGCGAGCACTGCCTCGCCCAAGCCGGCGCGGCGTGAGCTCGAGGCCGCCCTCTGCCCGCGAGGCCGCGGCCCGGGTGGCGTGATGGCCGCGGCCCGCGCCGCGCGAGGCCGCCCTCTGCCCGCGAGGCCGCGGCCCGCGCCGCGCGAGGCTTACGGCCGGTTCGCGTGGCGCGCGTCGGCCGCCGGCGAGCCCCACACGAACGCCCGACGATGGGTGGCGTTCGACCCCGCCCGAGCGCTCGGGCCGGCGGAGCCTCGGCCGGGCAGCTCTCGAAAGCATGTGGACGAGCCCCACCCGTTCGGCATTCGGTTGGTTCGCACCGCGCAACCGGGTACGGTTGCGGCCGATACCCCCGCCGATGTCTTTGTCCCCATCGCCTCGCATTCGAATTTCCTTTCACCACGGCGCGCTGCTGCTCGAGGGGCCGGTGCTGGAAAGGCCAGTGCTCGCAGAGCAGTCGGTCGCGGAGCGATCGGTGGCAGAGCAGTCGGTCGCAGGGCAGTCGGTGGCAGAGCAGTCGGTGGCAGAGCAGTCGGTCGCAGAGCAGTCGGTCGCAGGGCAACCGTTCGAACGGCAGCTGATCGAAACGCTGCTCGAGCCCGAAAGGAAGCCGCGCCAGAGCGAGAGTTTGGGCCGCCCGCGGGCCGGGGGCGTGCCTGGCGTCGTTTGGGACGAAGCCATGCAAGGGTACCGAGCGCCCGCCTTCCGCTATCGGGAGCTCGTCGCTGCGCTCCGGGCGCTGCGCTGTCGCGTTCGGGACGAGGTGCTGCGGGCGCCGCGCGTCGTGCCCGCTTCCTGGAGAATGCCCAAGCTGCGCGCCTATCAGCGGTCGGCCCTCAGCGCCTGGCACCTCGGGGGCCACAGGGGCACGGTGGTGCTGCCGCGGGGCGCCGGCAAGGCCCGCCTGGCGATGGCGGCGATCCGGTCGGTGGCGCCCGCGAAAGCCCTGTGCTTGGTCCCGAGCTTGGCGGCGCTCGAGCAGTGGGTCGCCGAATTGTCCCCTTGCTACGGTGGCGCCATCGGTCGCTTCGACGGCGACGAATGCCGGCCCGAAGCCATCACCGTGGCCACCTTCGAAGATTGGCAGCGGTGGGCCTCCGACCTCGGGGCCTTCTTCGACATGCTGGTCGTGCACGTGGCCGATCCGCTCGGCGGCCAACAGGGGGGTCGAGCGCTCGAGCTCTGCACGGCGCCCATGCGCTTGGGCCTGGCGGCGAAGCCTCCGGATTCGCCCGCCCAGGAGCAGCGCCTGTGCGAGCTGGTCGGGCGCGTTCAAGCGCAGGTATCGACCCGGGACCTCTTTCGAGACCTTCGCTGCCTGCTGCGGTCCACGGGCACCTCGCGCCGCGGGCTGCCGAGCCCCTGAGCCGTCGGGCTCCCGCAGCCGGCCCTCGGCGAGCACTCGTTTCGACCGGGCTCACGGCGAGGGTCCGAGTCACACGAGGCGGGCCCCCGGAAAATGGCTCGAGCCACGCGCATTCGCAGCTCCGCCCGATCGGCATCCACCGCCACCGTAGCGCCCCGAACGCGCCGCCACACCGCCGAGCCTCGCTTTCCACCCGCTCGGGGTCGAACCGGACACGCTAGGCTCGCCACCACCCGCTGGTTACACTGCCCCGATGCCGGCAGCGAACTCCCGAAAACGCGCGGAAAATCCCCCACGTCTTCCCGATTCCGACCGGTTGACCCTCGGTGGGGCCAGTGGCCGCGCGCTCGACTTTCCCTCCCACGCTCGGCCCCGAGCGCGCGGGCCGGCATGACGATACGAGCCTTTCTGGCGAGCATTGCGCCACGCCACGCGGTCGCCTGGATTGGCCTGCTCACCGCCGCGGGGCTCTCGGTGGTCGGCGCCTGGGCGTGGCTCGGTCGACAGGAGGAAGTCACCCTGCGCATTGCCGCCGGGCAGCCGCACGGCACCTACGACAACCTCGCCCGAGCGCTCGGGGATCTGTATCTCGCCTCCGCCCCGAGCGTGACCGCCGTGACGATCGTGCCGACATCCGGCAGCAACGAAAATGCCGCCCTGCTCGAACGCGGCGACGCCGAGCTCGGCTTCGTGCAAAACGACACGCTCGACACCAATCGAGTGCGAACCGCCGCCGTGCTCTACGAAGAAGTCTTGCACGTGTTGATCCGCCGCGAGATCGCCGGCCAGGTGCGCCACCTCCGCGACCTCGCGGGGCTTCGCGTTTCCCTGGGCCCGGAAGGCAGCGGCACGTCCAGCGTGGCCGGCAAAGTGCTCGCCCACTTCGGGCTCACCGCAGGCACCTTTCAGCCACACGCGGGCCCTCTGGGGGTCGCGCTGTCCAAGCTGGAGGACGGATCCTTGGACGCGGCCTTGCTCCTCTCTGCCTACGGCAACGAGCAAGTCCGACGCGCTTGCGACCGAGGTGCCGTGGCCTTTCTCTCGCTCGGCTCGGGCCCCGAGGGCACCGCCGAGGCCGATGCCCTGCAGGCCGTACAGCCCTTCTACGAAGCGACGACCATGCCCGTCGGAACCTACGGGTTGCAGCCCACCGTCCCGGTCCGCACCGTCTCCGTCACGGCGCTCTTGGCCACCCACTCGGGCGTCCCCGACGCGCTCGTTCGAGAGCTCACGAAAGCTCTCTACCAGGGGCGTGCCTTTCTCGCCAGGCGGGAGCCCGTGGCACTGCGCTTCCGAGAATCCTTCGAGCCGCGCGCCGTACAGATCCCGTTTCACGAGGGCGCCGTGGACTACTACCTTCGATCGGAGCCTCCGCTGCTGGTCAAGTACGCCGAGACGCTCAGCTTCCTTCTGGGATTCGGCGCCCTCCTGATCCCCGCCATCCTCTCCGCGGGCGCATTCTGGACTCAACGCCGCAAAGACCGCATCGACCAGTACTACGAGGAGCTCGACGGCATCGCGAACCAGCTCCACCGAGGGCAAGGCGACGTTGCGCAGGTCCGCACGCACCTGCAAGACATTCGGCTCAGGGCCTTCAGCGCGCTCCGGCAGGAGCAGCTGGCGGCGAACGAGTCCTTCGTCATCTTTCACGACTACCTGTCCGCCTTGCTCGAAGAAGCCGAACGCGCGGAGGCCCGGCTGCGGCAGCAGCCGCCGCCAACCCGCCAGCAGCAGGCCACTCGAGGCTCCCAGGACCCGTGAGCGCTCGAGCCCTGGCCGACCCCGGGTTGGGCGGGGCTCACCCTCCTTGCAGTGAAGGCAGAAACGAAGAATCTTTCTCCTCGGCCCTTGCCGCAGTGGAAAGCGAAGTTAAGCTACTCGTGACCGGTAAAACTCCTCCGAACGCCCAAGGCGGCGACAACAGCCGGGGCGCTCCGGCCGGAGCTCGATGCTCTCGGCCGCGCCCACACCCGCGGAGGCAGACTATCGGTACCGGGTGGCCCGCGAAGCGATTCGCGGGCCATCTTCGTTCGTGCGCCCCGAGCCGCTTTCGCGCGCGTTCGCTCACACCGGCGCCAAGCTCGACTGGCGCTCGCACGCGTCGAGCTCGAGCTGGGCGAGCTCTCCCTCGTCATCCAGCGCGATGGCTACGTAGCGGAGCGGCCCGTACATGGGCACGCGCCAGCCGCAGGCGCGCTGCCAGGAAAGCTTCGAGACGTGGGTCGAGGGGATCGCTCGTCGTCCGCTGAGGATGGTGCCGAACGGCATGGTCGGCCACTGCTCGATGGGGCTCGTGATGCGGTAGGCCGAGACGACCTGCCCGCTGACG
Source organism: Polyangiaceae bacterium (assembly GCA_050299315.1). Classification (GTDB taxonomy): domain Bacteria; phylum Myxococcota_A; class Polyangia; order Polyangiales; family Polyangiaceae; genus SZUA-265. Next base: position 37,811 of record JBNKVS010000059.1, on the reverse strand, counting down.
ACCCCCAGCACGTAGTCGCTGCCTCTGGCCGTCTCGGGGTCGATTTGCCACCACGCGTGCGTGATGTTGTGGAGGCCGGCCGCCTCTCGCTGGAGCCCCACATCCGAGAGCTGGGGGTAGAGGTTTCCAATCGAGACACAGATCGCTCGAGCCATCGCGTCGTCCTTTCTGGTGGGGGAGGTGTCGCCGGGGCCTCTGGCAACGCCCCCTCGGCTTCACAGGGCTGAAGACGGCCGCCTGCCAGTTGCACCGAACCCCTCGCCCGTCGTTTGCGCGGCGCGGGCTTCGTGGCCTGGTTGGTTTCCTATCGTGCAACTCCATCGGGAAGGGCGAAGCGACCCGAAGGTTCAGCGTCCCAGCGGGCCCGTCCAAAACGTTTCGAGATTCGAGTGCAACGCGTCGCACCGCGTTGCATGGCCGAACAGGAGAGGCCGGCGAAGTCGCGGCGCGGCGACCAGTGTCGAAGAAATTGGACAGCTGCCGACTCCCGAAGCCCGTCGAACCGGGCGGACGCGCGAACGCCAACGGGGTGGGTCAGTGACCCGCCTCGAGCCCGTGCACCGGGGGGAAGGGCCCGCTGGTGGGTGAGCCGCCCCGCCCGCAGCGTGGTCAGCACCGTCGGGGACGAAGTGATGAAGCCCGCCGGCTCGTCCGAGTCGAGTACCACGAGGGGGGCGAGCGCCCTCCGACGTCCCCGACGGTGACGCGGCCCTTGGCGCCGTGCGCCCGCACCCGTTCGGCGACGGTCCTCGCGGCCCGGTGCGCAAGCGCTCAGGGCGTCGAAGTGAAGCTACTCTCCCGCGACTGAATGCCCAGGATCCTCCCGCCCTCGACGAAGGCCGGATCCAGCGTCCCGGAGGCGCGCCGCTCCAGCGTCAGAGAAGCCGTGCAGCTCTCCTCCGCCTTGGTGCCCAGTGCCCGCACGTCCTGGCTCCCGAGCGAGTGGTTGCCGTCGTCCGGCGTCGACCCGCTCTCGACGAAGAGGCAGTCCCCATCCACTTCCCACTCCAGGTCCGCCGACGAGGTGCCGTCCCACGAGAAGACCACCTCGTCGGTCGCACGCGAAGCGCTCGTGCTGCCCATCGCCACGTCGAACGGCTGCGGTAGCCGCACCACCGAATTCGGGGCGCTGTCGTCCTGTGTCCCGCGCACCAGGGCGAACACGAAATCCACGCTCGGATCGTCCGTCGCGAACGTCGCCGCGTACACGTGGTCCCCCTGCGCCCGCAGCCGCTGGGTCTGCTCCCCGGCCGTCACCTCGATGTGGTCGCCGCTCTGTAGATCGACGTAGGTGTTGGAGTCGTCTCCTCCCACCCGCAGCCGAGCGCTCGCCACGCTGCTGCCCGACCCGTCCGTGCTGACGGCAAAGTGGGGGTAGATCCCCGATGTCCGAATGTCCTGCGAATCGACGGTTTCGGTACAGGCCGTCGAAAGCAGTGGAAGAAGCAAGAAGTAAGATAGGCGCGGCATGTTCGAATCCTTGGGCACGCTAGACAGTAGCGGCGTTCTTCGAGGTTACGAAAATCCCCGCGCTGAGCTTCCCAGCCAAGCGCGGATTGCGGCGCCGTGCACTCGAAGCGGGGGGCCGCGGCGGGGCCGCGAAGGCGGGGTTGCATCGCCCTACAGCGGCTCCCCGTGGGTGTGGCCCCTCCGGTGCCGAAGGGAGCCGCCGGTGCGCGCGGAGCGTGCACTCACGCGCTCGAACGCGAGCTCGACGCCGAGCCGTCCGACGAATCCCTCGAGCGCGAGCGGACTCGACCACTGCGGGCGACTCGGCGCTCGCGCGCCCCCTCCGCGCCCCCTCCAGCAACGCCCGCCCCACCGGGCCGACCACGCCCTCGATCGCCCGGCGACGCAAGGAGCGGTTCGGCTCGCCGCGTCGAGAACCCCGTAGCCGAATCTCCGCGGGCAAGGCCTCGGCTCACCGCGGCCCCGCGAGCGCTCGCGCCTCGCACCCCTCGAGCTGCAAGCCCACGAAGGCCTCGGCCTCGTCCAGCTCCAGCGCCACGTAGCGAATCGGCCCGCACAGGGCGACTCGCCAGCTGCAAGCCCGCCGCCAATTGCCCTCCGAAAGGTGTGTTGACGGAATGGCGCGCAGCCCTTCGAGCTCGTGGCCCGCGGGCATCGTCGGCCAATCCTTCACGGCATTGGTAATCTGGTACGCCGAAACGACCCGCTCCTCCGCTACGCCCAACAGATACTCGCAGTCTCGAGCCGCCTCCGGGTCGATTCTCCACCACGCTTGCGTGATCTGGTGCAGGCCTGCGGCCTCCCGTCGACTTCCTTCGTCCGAGAGGTGAGGATACAGCCCGCCGATCGAGACACAGATGGCCCGAGTCATCTCGTGATCCTTGTTGGGGGAAGTGAAAGCGAAGTGGTCGCGGCGCCGAGCGCCGAGCCCCCGCGCCCGTCAATGCTGCAGACGGCGCTCCGGCTGAAACACCGAACCCTCCGGCCGCCGTCGGCTGCGCAAGTTTGGTTGCTCCACCCAAAGGTTGGTGATTCGTTCGACTTCGGGCGAGCTCGCTCCGTGTCCCTTCGCTGCAACGCCCTCCAGGCACCAGCGACGGGGCCGCGAAAGCGGGTGAGAGAGTCGGCCGCGTACCAGACATCATGGCTAGCCCAAGTAAGCTAGCCAAGCCGTCGCCGTCGTCGAGCCCTGTCGGCTTCTGCCGGCCTCGTGTGCCCGCGAAGGGGGGGCCTGCCTGGCAAGGCGGTCCCGAAGCTCGATATCGGCGGAGCGGATCGCGCTCCAGGTTCCGCTCGACGATCAGGGGACGCGCTCACTCCAGGCGCGGACATCGAGCGGCGCTGCGCGCGTACACATAGTGCGAACCCGGCGAGACGCGATGCCGACGCGGCCCGGGGCACTCATGGTAGCCCGCGTCTTCGACCCGCGCTCGGAGCCAATGAGCCGAGCTCCAGGCGGCGACAGCCAACGTCAGAAAGAGACCGACGACCAATTGACTGGCGCGATTCGGGGTAATCCTCCCGCGGCTCTGCAGAATGCCGCAGACTTGCCCCCCGGGGCATACGAGCATCAGGGCGCCGCCATGGCTTCCGCTGTCGAAATCGATCGGCTCACGCCCCGCCTGCACATCCGCGAGCAGGGTGAGGGCATTGTTCACCAGCACGATGCCCAGGATCACGGAGAGCAGCTCGAAGAGCACGAACATCGCAAAGGCCAGCCGGGGGTTCATTCACGGCGCGTCTTCGGCTCGCTCAGTAGCCAAACGACCCCCGTCGCCCCGCGAGCTGGCGCTGCCATTCCCCAATTTCTCGAGCTCCTCGGCAGGAAACACCTGCAGCACGGTCTCGTTGTCGCGCAGCTCGCGTATCAGATCTCTCTTCGCGTCCATCTCCGGGCCTTCCACCGAGGGTCCTGTCTCTATCGACCCCAGCGGTGGCGCAGTTGCGTCCATTCTCGGGCAGCGCCCGCAGCCAGAGGCGGGGGGGCGCTCCAAGAGATGCCCCCCGCGCTCGAAGCCCCCGCACGGCCCGGCGCACCGCGCCGGGTGCCCCCCGATCCGGCTACCGCCGGATGGGGGCACCACGGCGAAACGGAGCGACTCCGAGCTCCTCAGGCTGTCTGCTTCGCACCGCCCGGAGGGGCTTGCGAGCGGCACGGGCGTTCCGACACCCGGTCCTTCGGTCGTGAGAAATCCGGGCTGGTCCGTCTACCCACGCCCCGTGGGTGGGCAAGCGACCGAACCCGCGCGCCCGTACGCGCGATGAGCGCTTCCAGGCATGGCTCGCGGAGCCCTCGCGGCGGGCTGGATCACCGAATCCCTCCGTCGAGCACGGCGTCGAACGAGGCGCCGTGCGATTCCGACTCTCCAGCGAAGCAGCCAGTCGGAGGGGTTCGACGCAGTGGGCGTCCGCGGTGCTCGTGCGGTTGTGTGCGCCCGCTGAGATCCCGCGCATCACGCCGCACGCGTCGCGCGATTCGGGGGTTCGTTCCTGAAGGGGGTGCCCCGTCGTGGGCGACCCGGGGTGTGATCGCGGAGCACTCGACTGGCCCAAATTGCGCCAACCGAGAGGCCTCGCTTGGCACATGGTGCAGTGCTCCAGAACCAAGTCCCACTGATGAAACATTGGAAAACGCAACGCCGCCGCGACGGATCGGAGCCGTGGCGACACTTGGCCTACGGATTGCTGGTGAAAAGCTCCCACCCTTCGTGGATACGACAGGAGAACGAGATGAAGCGACGAACGTTCCGTACACACACACGTACACACACACTTCGACCGCAACTGGGTTTTGGCCTCTGTATGCTGCTGGCCGGCGTAGCCGGTGCGTGCAACGGCGGAAAAGAGTCCCTCCGGGGCGACGAGGACGTGCAAACACCGCAAACCGAGCTGGGCAGCGTGCGTCTCTCACTCACCACGCGCGGGCCCTCGGGCGCGACGTATCGGCTGCGGCAGGCTCTGTTCGAGGTCTTCCAAGTCTCCGGGGGGGGAGGGATCATCGACGTGCCCCCGATCGGGAGCCCGCTGCCCCCCGGGCAGATCCCGATCCCGATCCCGAACCCGCCACGCCCAACCACCGGCCCCGTCACTGGAACGGCGGGGGCGGCCTCCGGCGGCGCCGGAGGGGCCGGCCCCGACGACCCGGCCGTCGGTGGGGCCCCGGGCGAGATGGGGGGGATGGGAGGCGTCACCGAACCTCCCCCGCCCATCGGTCCCCCGCCCATCGAGCCTCCCCCGATCGATCCGTTCCCTCCGATCGACCCTCCTTCTTTCGGCAGGTTGCTGTCGAGCGAGGATGATCCCCTGGCGTCCACGCTGGAGGCTACGCTGCCGGTCGGCTCCTTCCAGATCTCGCTGTTCGGCGGGTGGTTCCTCGAAAAGATCGTCGACGGGGAGCCGGTCGCCGTGGACGCACGGCTCGTCTCTCCGGACTTTCAGTTCTTCGACATCGCTTCGAACGAAGAGACCCTCGTCGTTTATCGATTCGAGACGGGCGGGGAGATCATCGAGTTCGCGGAGGGGCGCTTGGTCGTGGACATCGTCGTCGACGAAGTCGATCAGCCCGGCGGTGGTGAGGGCGCCGCCAACGGCGGCCTGCTCGAGCACCAGGACACGGCCATGACCGTGGGTTTCCCGGGCGGTCTGCGTCAGGTGCTCGAGGGGGCGCTTTCCAACGCCGGCTCCAGCCTCGACCCGGAGGCGGCCTACCACTCGATCATCGACAGCTACGCCACGGCCGACGGCGGTCGCGACCCCGACGCCCCGCACTGCGACGACGAGCTGACGAACGGAGCCCCGAGCCTGAACGGATACCCGCTGATGTGCCCGCGGCTGGAGGCGGAGCAGTTCAATGCCCTCGACTCCTGGTTCGTCACGGCGGCGGTCAATCGTCTGGACTTGGCCCCCGAAGATGGGTCGAACTGTGGCCAGCAGCGCCTGGTGCTCTCGACCAACAACTTCGTCGGGGCAGGGCGCATGTTCGTGATCGTGGAGGCCGAGGTGCCCAACCCGAGTCCGGAGTGCGGCGTCGACGCGTGTCGGCCGATCGCGGAGTTCTGGAGCGAGATCTCCCAGATCGGCGACCCCGTGGAGCGGGGAAGTCGCCTGAGCCAAGCCTTCCTCTCGGGCGACCCGGCGCTGCTCGAACAAGGTTTCGACCCCTTCATCGATGCCACCCACCTCGGCCCCGATGGCGGGCAGATCCGCACCAACAATTTCAACGACTTCATCTGGACGCTGAGAGAGTTCCACTTTCCCGACGTGGATTCCGCGCCGCTGCCCGCGCCCGTCGCCGAGTCGCCGAACGGCGCGCTCTGGAACGATCTCTCCGGTTTGCCCCAGGGCGAGGAGTGCCGGCAGAGCTTCACCTCGGCCCTCGAAGGCCTCGTGGGCGACGAGCTGGGGGCCATGTCCTTCCCGGTGCCGGAGGCCTGCAAGAACTCCGAGAGCCTCAACGATGGCTCGGAGAACTACCCGAATCAACTAGCCAACGGCTCGGGTCAGTTCGAGGAGCAGCTCGCGATCGCGGCCGAGCCGTTCGGCCTCACGCCGCAAGACATCGCCGCCCGCGCGCGCTTCGCCGGCTCCTGCATGGGTTGCCACATCGAGTCCAGCGGCCTCCCGCTGGGTCAAGGCCTGACCGCGCCGCCCCGAGAGGACTTCGTGCACATCAGCGAGTTCACTACCCGGTGCGAAAATGGCGTCGGGCAGTGCTTCTCGCTGTCGAGCGCGCTGACCCGGGAGTTCCTCCCGCATCGCGCCCGGGTGATGAGCGAGCTGCTTTCGCGCGACGCCAGCTGCGGCGGCACACCCATGCCGACTCCGCCCGATCCCGGTCCCGGGGTTCCCCCCATCGAACAGCCCGGCGAGGCGGATGCGGCCGTGCCCGCCGAGGCGCCCCGCCCCGGCGCGACGCGGCTCGCCGCGAGCCAGACCGTGCGCACGCTGGGCGGCCAGATCGCGACCGAGCACGGCCACTGAGGGAGCCCCCCTCCGGGCAGCCGCGGAGAAGCCATCGGTCCGCCGACGCGGATGGCTTCTCCGCGCCGCCGGTCGCGGCGTGCCCGAGCGGGAGCCACGCGCGGGGGTGACCCCTGCGGGGCTCGACGAGCGGAGCGGCGCGCCGGCGCAGTGGGGATCGCCGAGCCACCAGCTTCCCTGAGACCGGAGGCCGGCGGCGCGTCGGAGCTCGGCAAGTGGGCGCCCAGTTTCTCGAACGCGCCGCCGCGCGCTCGACAGCTCCACCGCGGGAGAATCGCTCGAGTCTCGGCCCCGCCAAGCAGCGCATCCCCGCTCGCACCATCCGAGCGCGCCTCGCGCGTTCCATCCTCGTGGCAGTTTGGTGTTGACAGTAAAATGGGCTAGCGCGATGCTTCGAGCAAAAGGGGGGAGGCCATGATGCGGAAGCGAAAGTCGCTCCGGGGTGCGGCGGGCATGCCCGTCGCCCGCGGTGCTGCGGGGGTCCCAACGTTTTGCCTGGTCACTGCGGCGCTGCTCGCAGGCTGCCAAGTCACCGAAGAGCGCGACCTGCGGGATACGCCGGGCATGCCCGAGCCGGCGCCGCCGGCGACGAGCGCCCCGCGGCCCGCCGTGACCGTCGTGCAACACCTTCGCTCGCCGCAGGCGCCGAGGCTTCGCGTGCTGAACGTGCCTACCGGAGCACGCCTCGGCTTGGTGGCGCGGGCCGCGTCCACCAGCGTCGAAACGCTCCTGTCGCTCAATCCCGAGCTGCAGGGCCCGCCGCCGAGCCGCGCGCCACACCTGATGCAGCCCATCACGATCCCCGAGGTGCCCGGAGTGCAAGCCGCCCAGGCACTCATGCGGCTCCTGCAAAACGACGACGCCCTGGACCAGTGCGTCGACGACGACTTCGACTGGGGCGCCCAGACCTTCACGTCGGACATGCGCGAGCTGTGCGACGCGGAGCTGAGCATGCCCAGCTGGCTGCCCTAGCCCGGATCGGGCGCCCCACTGCTAGCCTCGATCGCGGTCGAACCACCGATTCGATCGAGGCGTTTTGCAAGAGCGACTCCGCCGCGCTCTCCGTGAGCGCGGCGCGTGGACGTGCCCAACGCCATGGGGGCCTGCCCGCACTGGTCGAAGTGGGCGCATACGAACCCTCCACGAACCTCCTCCCGGTGCAGCCTTGGCGCCCTCTCGCAAGCTTGGTCATGCGATCGACCCGCGTGCCGCTCTCTGGCGCGGTTCGTCGACGACGAGCCCAAACCGACGAACGACGCCGGCCTCGAGCTTGCTCGACGGTGTCTCACCGAGAATCGACTCCGGCGCCCTCACGTCTGTGCCGCCGCGACGACGCCGAGAAGAGCACGTACTTCGCGCCTGTTTCGTCATCGAATTGCGACGGGGTGCCGCACGTCCGTCAGGCCCCTGAAAGAGTACTTCGAGACCGCTCTGCGACACATGGCCGGCGTAGGCAGGAGAGACGTGTCGTCGAGACGGGTGGCGACCGTCGCGAGGCTGCGGCCCGGACGGACCTGGAGCCGGCGCGACTCGCAGTGGGCGTCGGGGGTGGCGCCGCGCTCGGTTGGGTCTGACGGCTCGCGATTTCTACTCGAGCTTCAGCGAGTCGAGCGCGGCCCGAAACTGCGGGGCCTGCGCCTGAACGGCACTCTCCGGGCCCATCATCCGGAAGTAGTACGGCCCTTTGGGGCTCGGCACGATGGCCGCCTGCAAGCCCTGGTCGGGCTTGTCCACCGGCGTGCCGCCGCCCGGGGGCGCCGCCACGTAACGCCCGGAGAGCGAGACGAGCGTCGCTTCCTGCCCGGCGAGCTGCGCCTTTTCGATCTTCGCGACCTCGCGCGACGGCTTGCCGTCGGGTTGCTGGAACTGCGACAGCCAGCGGTCGATGTTGGCCTCGACGCTGCCGGCCCCCGCCTCGCCGAAATAGTACACGATCAGCTCGGCTTCGCCGCTCGCCGCGGGCAGCTGGAACTGCGCCGCGCGCATGTTCGAGGTGCTCGGCTTCTCCACCCAATCGGCGGGAACGTCGATCGAGAATGGACCGAGCGCCCGCCGCCCGTCGGGCAGCTTCTCGAGCGTCTGGGGCGCGACCGCGCCCGGCGTGGAGCCGTGGGGGCCCGCGGCAGGGGCTGCGCCGGCGGGGGGCGGCGCGGCGGGAGCGTCGGCGGCGGGCGTTGCGGGTTGCTCCGCTGCGCTGGAGGACGCTGGCAGGTCGCTCTTGCAGGCGCTGCAGCAGACGACGATCCACAGGGCGGCACGGGGTGATGTGTACTTCATGCCACGACTCTAGACGTGACGGGCGCCGATGTCGCCCCCGACCAAAGCGGTCCCGCCACGATCGCGGCCTCTTCGGGCGGGGGGAAGCCCGAGGTCACCGAGCAAGCCGAGCCGGACCGGCGGTTGCAGGCTCACTTGGGTTGCCAGGGTCCACGGCGCCCAGGAAAACGCTCCCCAGCGAGGGTGAGGAGGCGCTCTCCGGGGCGCCTGCAAGCGGCATGCTGCCGGATGGGTGATCCATCCTCTCGATTCGTCGCGGCAATCAACCTGATTGCCGCTTTTTGGGTCTGCCTGCCCCTCGGCAACCGCCCGGCCCCCGCCGCTGTTCTTGCGCGAAGGGCGGAAGCAGGCTCCCCCCCCGCCGCGGCGCTCGGGAGAGGGTCGTCGCCGCAGCGCGCGGTCTCGACCCTGCGTCGGGATCTCGGTATTGGGGGCTCGGGGCTGCGGCGAAAGCGAGCCAAACGGGAAAGGGACCGCAAGACAGTCCGCTCGAGATGGATTCGCGGGGCCGTCGAGCCCTCGCCTTGGTCAGTAGCACCGAACACAAAGGCAGGTTGGTCGGGCATGGCCGGGGTGGCAGCGTTTCGCTGCGTCGCTGGCGAGCAGGGGGCTGAGGTGCTGCGCAATGCGTTCGAGTACCGGCCGTGGGAGGCTTCGGAAGCTCCGGATGTTGCTGGCTCGCGGCCGCGCGCCGAGGGTTTCCCGTCGGGCGCCGGGGGCGGCGACGGGAGGTCGACGACGCGCCCGAGGGATGGTCTGCTTGGTTGCGCCCGGGCGCCGCGAAGGTGATCCTCGTGATGACAGACGGCGACGCGCTTGCCGCGAGCGACTTCATCTCCGAGCTGACGGCGCCCCACAGTCCTTCGGGTCATCGAAGCGGCCGCCGCGGCGCGGGGGCAGCCGCTGGAGGGTCAGCGTCGTTTGCAGCTCACCGGACCTGGCGACCTCGGCGGAGCGCAGCAGCAGGGCCGCGACGCGGCCACTGTCCGGGTCGCGCTCGGGGCTGAGGCGCATGCCGTTGCCCGCGTTGTCGAGGCACAGGTAGAGGTCTTCGGCGTCGACCGCAGCGCGGAACTGGTGAGTGCCGTAGAGGGTGCGCACCATCAGGTCGCCGTCGTGCTCGAAGACGCGCACCTCCCGCTCGTAGCGCCCCGCGAGCTCCCGCGCCTCGCGGGCCGTGACAGGACGCACCGACGCCAGCAGGTCTGCCGCCCACTGGGAGCTTTCCTCGAACTCCGCGACCAGGTCGTCGTGGCCTTCGTGCGGTCGGTCGAAGACGAGCTCGTCGACATGGCGCAAGACGGCGGCTCGGAATTGAGCGCTGTCCTTGCTGTTGGTGAGCACGACCCGTGCGCGCCCTTGCGTGGGCACGGTCCACAGCGAGGCTCCGAAGCCCGCGGTGCCTCCGCCGTGCTCGACCACGGGCGCCTCGCCAAAGGTGCGAATGAACCAACCCAGGCCGTAGCCAACGAACGGAGAGAACGCCGCCTGCACCGTCTGCGTCGTCGCCAGGGACTCGGCCGAGATCACCTGCGCGCCGCTCTCCGCCACGCCTTCGCGCACCAGCAGCAGCGCGTAGCGCGCCAGGTCGTCGAGGCTCGCCCAGACGCCGCCCGCGGGCGCAACCTGCGTGACGAAGCCCTCCTGGCGCACGGGAACGGGCGCGATGGTCAGGTCCAAGACCCGGCCGCTGTGGGGGTAGGCGTGGTTGCCAGAGCGCCGCACGGCACGCAGATCCACGGTCGCACGCGTCATCCCCGCCGGCTCGAACAGTCCCTCTTCGAGCAGCTGGGCGTAGCCGCGGAGCAGCCCCGCGTCGGTCAACGGCGCCCCCGCGGCGCACGCGGCGGCGTAGCCCGCCAGCGCAAAGAGCTGGTTGTGGTAGTCGAAACCCTCACCCAAAGGCACCCCCACCGTCGGCAGGGTGGCTACCTCGTCGAGCAGCGCGAGCGGGGCGGGCGGGTTGAAGAACATCGTGATGTCGTTCAGCGCCGTGCCCGTGCTGTGAGAGAGCAGCATGCGCAGGGTCACGTCCGCCGGATCCTCCGCATTGAGCAGGCTGAAGGACGGGAACCACGTCACCACCGGGCTGTCCCAGTCGAGAAGGCCGTCATCGACCAGCGTGCCGACGAGCGTGGCGGTCATCGATTTGGTGACCGAACCAATCATGAAGCGCGTCCGGCGGTCGATGGGCTCGGGGTGCTCCTGCCCGCGCACGCCGAAGCTGCCCCGGTAGACGACCTCGCCGTCTTCGATCACGGCCACCGCGGCGCCGGGCACTTCGAAGACCTCGAGCACGTCGCGCACGTAGCGGTCGAGCGCAGCGGCGTCCTCCTCGGAAAAGCCGGCGGTCGCAGCCGTGGGCGTTTCCGCCGCAGCCCGGGGCGCCTGCGCAACTGGCGGGGCCTGCGCAAGCGCCTCGGAGGGAAGCGCCCAGGCCAGCGTCGCGCCCGCAAAGGGGATCGTGCTCAGCAGCGATACCCAGCCCAGGCGAGAGCCAGCTCGCCGGTGGCTGAGCGAGCGCTGGCACGGAGGGGGGCCCTGGCCAGGGGGCCCGAACGGACGGCGCCGCGCGGGTCGGGCAACCCGCCCTGCTGGTGCTGGCTGCAGGGGTGCCCGCCGCGCGTGGACCTTTCGGGGTGCGGCCCCGCTGCCACGGGGGTCACCGGGCCTTGCGCCGCCAAGCATCCGCTCGAGAGTGTAGTTCGTCATCGTTTTCTCTCCTCTGGGTCGCATCACTCCGCCAAACGGGAGCGCAACCGCCCGCGCCGACGCCCCGTGACTCGGTTCGAGTGTGCCGCTCGGCAGCCTGCGCCTCTACTAAAATTCCGCTAAATCGAGGGGCTCTCGGCTCCGTGTGGGGGCGGCTCCCTCGCTCCCTCACGGCAGCGCCGAGAGCCGCTGCGGCTCGAGCTCGGGCGCTTCCCGACAACGCGCCCGCCGCGCCCTGGCACCGAACGATCCAGTTGCGCGGCGTCCCGAACATCTCCAAGAAACCGGCCATTGCCGCCACCGCCACGGTGAGCGAGCCATCGGTATGACCCAAGTCCTCGAGCAGGGTCGGGGCGGCGACGTTGACCAGCGCCACCGGGAGAGCGGCGCAGACGTACGCCGTCGGGACCCAACGCAGGAGCTTCTTCCGTCCTTTCGCTCGGCTCACGCCTCGGTGTCGCAGGGGGCGCGCCCGCGGCACGAGCCCGGGGTTGGGGGACTGGTCTCGCGCCCGAGCGGCGCGGGGCCGGCCCGGGGCCGGGAGATCTTGCAAAAGCGAGTCTCGGGCAGTTCAATCCCTCTCCGAGAGCGATGAGGAACGAGGGCCGCGGGGGAGCGGCAAACGGAGCTGCTACGCGGTGGCAATTCGGAAATTTCCAGGTCGACTCCGCTGAACGCACGCTGCTGCACCGCGATCGCCCGCTCCGTCTGCGGGAGAAGCCGTTCGAGCTCTTGACGCTGCTGCTCTCGCGGGCGCCGCACTTGGTGGAGAAGGAGGCGTTGCGCCGAGAGCTCTGGCCCGGCGCGTCCGTGCACGACAACAACCTCGCCGTGACCGTCAGCGCGCTCCGCAAGGCCTTGGAAGGTAAGGAGCCGCGCGCTCACGCGTTCATCCAAACCGTCCCCAAGCGGGGCTACCGCTGGGCGGCGCCTGCCCACGCCGCTTCGCCGGCCGCCTCCGGCACGGATCGGGCGCGAGCGCGAGCTGAGTCATTTGCTGACCCGCTGGAGAGGCGGGGGCTCGCAATCGAGGAACCCGCCCGTGCTGCTGAGCGGCGAGGCGGGCGTCGGCAAGACCGCACTCCTCGAGCAGTTGGCGCGCAGCGTGCGCGCCTCGGAGCCCAGCGCAACGGTCGTCGTGGGCCGCTGCGCTCCGCCGACCGCATGAGCCCGATCTGGAGCGCGCAGAGCGCCATCGCCATCCACCGCTGCCGGTGGGACGAGCTCTCGTCGGTTGCGTCCCTGGACGCCGCCGACGTTTGGTCACGCTCCGCCAACACGAAATTGCACAGGTCGCCGGCGCTCGAAAACCCGCCGCCGGAACTGAGCTTTGAAAAGTCGGTAGAGCTCCCGGCTCCGCGTCGGGCCAGGTGTGCAGGCATGGACCGCTACCGAGAATCACTCGGTCGAATGGACCGGGAAAGTCGAAGAGGACGCTCACCTGGCCAGATGGGCTCGACGGGTCGAAATCACCCTCTGAGTCCCGCCGCACGACGATGAGGCTCTGGTTGCCGGCTGCGCGGGGAAATCTCGCGCCGTAGCTCGGGCCCCAGGCCTCCGCGAGCTCGTCGTCGTCCTCTGCGTAGGGCTCGAACTCGGCGTCCGGGACGCTGGGTGGCGTGGTGAGGCGCTCCGTCCCGGTCTCGAAGCGCGAGTCGCGGGCGCCGCAGCTGAAAAAGTAGGTCTGTCCGGGCTCGAGCTCTTGCAGCGGCGTCAGAACGAAGAACACGTCGTCGCCAGCGAAGAGGGTCGACACCTCGGTCGGCACGTCTTGACGCGCGCTCCCCGTGGGGTCCGGAACGTTGCTTCCCAAGCCAGTCGTCAGTCGCGGGGGCTGCGGGATGGCGTCCGCGCCTGGACCGCACCAGAGCCGAGTGTTCGTCGGCACCGAGGTGGCCCCATCGTTGGGGGTGCGCACCTCGGCGATGGCACAGATCAACAACGTGGACGACCACTTGCGCGATCACGGCTTTCTTCGCTCGGGCCGCGGCTGGGAGCTCTCCCCCGCCTACGACGTCAACCCGATCAGCAGGTTCGAAAAGGCTCCTCAGCTCAGCACGGCGATCGTGCCGGGCAACTTCGAGGCGAGCACGGAGTTGGCCATCGAGAGTGCGGAGCTGTTCAACCTCGACGAGGCGGGGGCGAAGGCGATCTGCCGGGAGGTGGAAGCTGCCGTTGGGACGTGGCGAAGCGTGGCGAAGAAGGCTGGGGCTCCCCGCCGTGAAGTCGACGTCATCGAGAGTGCTTTCGGTCCGTAGGCGCCCGGTGCGCCCCTTCGAGCGGCCGGGGTGGGAGGGCTGCTTGCGGCATCCCCCTGTTTGGTGAGCAGCTGCTGCTCGTTTGCGTTGGTCCAGGGTGACGACGCGGCCCGTAGCAGTCACCGACGACTCAGCGGGCGCCTAGAGAGCCGCGCAGCCGACGCTCGGGTAGCGACGCGACTCGCGTCCGTTCGCGGTCCATCAGGGGAATCGCATCAAGCCATCTTGCGCCGGCCAGTACTTTGCCCCTGCGTCAGGCACATGTGAGGCAAAGCCGACCGCTTCCCGAGCCGCCTCTTCGACAACTGGAGCGACCCCGCCGCGCAGAAGCAAACCCTCGAGCTCCTCTTGCAGCGCGCCACCGCCGCGCAGGTTCGCGTCGACATGGCCTCCCGCCAGAGCCTCGACCACATGCGCGAGCTACGCCTGCGCTTCGAGGAGGGCCACACCGCGCACATCCGCCTCGACCATGGGTTGAGCTTCTTTCAGTATCGCGGTCCGAGCTCGTTTGCCTTCCGCGCGGCGTCGAGCGCGCAGGTCGAGGAGCTCCGAAGGCTCGAGGGAATGCTCGCGGTGCGCCATGGGCAGAGGGTGATCGCGTATGTCGGAGGGTGATAGATGACTCCCTTTGCGGGCGGGCACCAGAGCGGGGACGCTCAGTGGCCATCCGCTGCACGGGATGGTGGCTTTGCCGTCTCGCTCGACTTGGGTGAGGCCCCCGAGGGCGTCGTGGGTGAAGCTATCGAGGCCTTCGTGGCCGAGGCGTTGGTTGTGATGCCCCCACTCGCGCGGGCGGTGCTGCAAGGCGAGGGGCCACACCGCATTCATTGAATCACGCAGCGGCTCGAGCCGCGCGTTCTCCCCCAAACCCGTGCTCGGCCCCAGAGGGCCTGCGCGCGGATGGGGGAGAAAGACCATTGGCGGCGCCGGCACGTCGCCAGGCGCCGCGTCGCCGACAGCGCTGCCCTTCTCCGGGCTGTGGACCGGCCTGGATGAAGGCGCACATCTCGCGCCACGCGCCGTCGCCTTGCGACGCGACGGGGCTTTTGCGCGACAGCGGGCGACACGGCTGTCCTCGCGCGTGTCACGCGGTCTCAGGGCTACTTTTTGTCCATCGAGGCCGTCGAAAACGAGCCTCCTCGCGCGTCGCATCTCACCAGCACCGCGCGAGCGTCACCCTCGGGGGCGCCCGCCGGGCCGGCTCGTTTCCGGACCGTTGCCCCCAAGGAGGTTTTTGCCCCATGAACCGAAAGTTCGTTCTCTCCGTCCTCTCCTACTTCGTCGTCACCATGGCGGTGGCCTATCCGTGGCACATCCTGCTTTTTCACGAGCACTACGTTGCGCTCGGCGCCTTCACTCGGGGCGATCCCATCATGCCCTTCGGCATGCTGGCGGTGAGCGTTCAGGGCATCGTCTTTGCGTACTTCTATCCCCTCTATTACCGCCATCGGGGCGGGGGACACCCCCTGTTGCGAGGCGTGCAGTTCAGTCTGCTGCTCGGCCTCACCGTGTACACCGTGATGGTCTTCGCCACCGCCGCCAAGTTCCTGATCGAGCCTGTCGGCGAGTTCGTGCTCCTGGGGACGGCCTTTCAGTTGCTTCAATTCGTGCTGGTGGGCCTGGCGATTGGCTGGGTGAACGGCAGGCTCGAGCAGGCGTGAGGGCGCGGCGCCGCCCGCTCGCTCCCCGGTCCTCACTCCGTGCCTGGCGCGTGGTGAAACTCCAGGGTCGCCGTCGACGGACAACGCGCCCCGCGCGCGTCTACGGAGGTGCGGCGACCGCCGTCCCGCTGCCACACGGCCCGGCGAAGAGAGGCGCTCAGATGACGTCGCCCCGTGGAACGGGAGGGGCGGCGCGGTTGCCCCCCGACGTTGCGGGTGAGCGCTCCGGCGCGGCGACAGAGATCTCCGGGGCTTGCGAGCGGCGCGACGGCGGTGCTGGGCTTCGTCCTCGGAGAAGCGAAGTTCGTAGACGCAATCTGCCTCGAGCGTCGGCGCTGCCCCCAGGCGATAGGCGCCCCGCGCGTCGACGAGGTGGGCGAGCAGCACGGCGGTGATCTGATTCGGACGGGCGGCGAAGCTCTTCAGACTTCCGAGGAGCGCTTCGTCGCCGAGCGGCGCCGCTGCCGATTCGATGCGGCGAGATCGCACCGCTCGTAGTCCTCTCATCGAGGGGGCGCACTCCGCTCGAAACGAGCAATGGACGCCAATTGGTCGTCCCGACCGGGTCGTCGCTAGCGCGCCTTCGCGACGCTGCTAGGTTCTCCGAAAGTCGACCAGACGGCTACGGAGGCGCCCCTTCCGTCGGCCCTGGCAAACGCGGAGGGAGTTTTCATGAATTGGAGCCGAATTGCCTTGGTCGTGTGGCTACCCGCCACCCTTTCGAGCTCGTGCAGCGGCAGCGAAGAGCCCATGGGGGGGCCCGGGGAGAGTATCGAGACAACCCCCGACGCCACCGAAATCGGGGCGGCGGAGCTGGCCTTCACGATTGGGAACGAAGCCTACGAGGGACAGAACGTAACCTGCACGGCCCAGCAGGGAAGCCGTATCCAGTCCGGGCAAGACCGCGCCGCGGACATCCTGCAAGCCGTGGACGACGAGCTGGCAGGCATTTTCGTGGAGATGATTTTTCCCGGCCCGACTCCCTCTCCCGAGAGGGCGCGTTTCGTCAACAAGTTCGGTCCCGCGCTGCAGAGCTACACGGAGGTGCGCGAGAAGCTGAAAGCGGTCTCCGAGGTCGTCTTCGACAACCGAAACAGCTGCCACGATGGCGACCAGCTGGTGACGGCCTCGCGGGGCGAGCAAAAGACCTGTGACGAGCTGAGGGGGTTGAAAGCCGCCACGACGTTCACTGGAACCAGGATTCGTTGGTGTCCCTACGGATTGGAACTGAACGCCACTCAGCGCGCCTACACGATCATTCACGAGCTGTCCCACCAGGATAGAACCGCCGGCCCGAGTGGGGGCCGAGTCACGGACACGTCGCCCACCCCCCACTTGAATGCTCACACCATCGAAGGATATATCGCCGATGTGACGGGCATCGCTCGCCAGCTGTAGCGCCGGTCGAGCGCCCCCCGATGGGCGCCATCACCACGAATCGCAGGCTCTCCTGCCGCTGGATCTGCACGACCCCGGGCGCCGGCGTCTCGCCCCGCACGAGCTAGAAACGGTGCCCGATACCGTAGATGATGGCCGTCGTATTCTCACTGAAGGCGCTCGCCGATCCCACGTAGAGAGTGAATCCGGCGCGAGTGTGAAAATGGATGCGAGCCGCCCCGAGGGGAAAGAAGCGGTCCCCCGAAGGCGAGCCGAGAGTGCGCCCGGCCATCGCTGCGAGCTGGAGCTCGACGCGCGAGCTGCCGAGCAGCTTCAGGCCAAAAACGCTGAAACGCGCACCCAGCGCCAGGGAAGGGGCCACGAACTCCTGGGTGAGCTGCCCGTCGCGCAGCGTGCTCTGCGCCTCGAGTGGCAGGTTGAACAGCAGCAGCGCGGCCCAGCGCTCGCTCGCCAGCCACTCTCCCATCAGCAGCGCCGAGCTGACGGGGATGGCTTCGTCGCCAATCTCCGAGCTCGGTGTGACGAGCGATTGCCGGAAGAACACCTGCGCGCTGCCGAACGTGAACTCCAGCAGCTGCTCGGCGTCCGAGGGTTCGGGCGCCTTCGTCGGGCACGCGGCCGCCGCCTCCGCCGGGGGCTCGGGAGCTTGCGCCACGTCGGGTGTTCTTTGCGTTCCGGTTTGCCCCTGAGCCAGGCTCGCTACGCCGAGCCACAGTCGTGGCACCCATCTCCCGACTCGGCGAGCCAGGCTCCGCGCTCCGCCCGGGGGAAGACGTTTCGTCACCATCCTTCCGGCGCCCCCTCTCCGTGCGTGACCATGCGCAGGAGCGGCCATGGTGGCACCGGCAGCTCCAACTCCAGCTGCAGCCCTACCCCCCAGCTCGAGAACACGTTTTCGCGGGCCGCGGGCAGGGGAGGTTGCGCCCACTCGAGCTGCGCAAACGGCCTCAGCTCCGCGGGCACACCGAGCGCCTCCGGCAGGCGCCACCGGAGCCCCGCGCGCAGCCGGGAGGCCCACAACCAGCTCACCCCCCCGCCGCTGCTGAGCTCTGCGGCGCGGCCCAGGCTCAGGTAGCCCCCGACGCCTACGGCCAGCCAGGGAGCGGCGAGGAAACGCAGGGGCTCGTAGCTGCAGAACAGAAACACCGGAAAGGTCAGCGGAGCCCCCGAGGGGCTCTCCGCTCCCGACCACTGCACCGCCGGGTGCACCGTCAGCGTGGCTCCATCCTCGAGATCGGCGATGCCGTGCGGTGTGCCGACCTCCCAGGCCCGGGCGGCATCTGCCCCGCCCACGCGCCGCTGCAGAATCTCCGACCCCAGCAGCAGACGTCGCTCGTGCAGCTCCTCGGCAGCCTGCGTTGCGGTGGGCAGCCCGGCCCAGACCAGAGCCCCCGCGACCAGTGAGGTCGCCGCAGCCGCGAATCGACCCCGCGTTTGCCGTCGCGGTGCGCGTTGGGTGGCTCTCGGGGGCGATTCGAGCATTCGCCCAAACTTTGCTTTCAGCGCGCGGACAAGTCAACATGCGGAGGGCACGGGAGCGCGGCCGAGCGTGCTGAGCCTCCTCTTCCGATGAAACATCGTCGGTCGCGCCGAGGGCGCGCAGGCGCCCGGCACGCTTCCAAACGGCACGACGCAGACTCAGCCGGGAGATGAGTGGACGACGAACGCGGGGAGCGTCGCATGGGTGCCATAGCGGGCAGCACGGCTCTCAGGACCGCTTGGTCGTCCCGGACGTCGAGCCCTCGCGTCTGGTAGCGGTCGAGCAAAATCGTCACGGTCGTCGTTTCGTGGTCGTTTCCACTGTCGACTTCCTCGACCGGAGCGTCGCGAGCCTCCACCACGAGGGACGACGCGCTCCCATCGGCGGTGAAGGCCCTCCCACCGAATCGGATCCTTCGCTGTCCAGCGCCCAATCCGAGGGTCGTCGTCGCGCGCACCGAAGCGTACGAGCCCCGTGTCTTCGTCGAATAGGCCCCCGGCGAAGCCGAAGGGCACCGGCCACTGTCCGGCCACTGTCCGTCCGGTGACGTGAACGCGGTGATGTTGCCCCACTCGTCGTAGCTGGCGTCGAGCAGCACATCGGCCGGATCGGCCAGGTTGACGATGTAGAGGGGCGAGCCGAGGTGGTCGGTGATGACGCGGTAGAGGGGGTTGCCGGATCCATCGACGCGCACGATCAGGTCGGGCACGTTGGTCGCGTTGCCGTAGATGAACCGGCTGGTGACGTTGCCGGCGCCGTCGAGCTCGGCTGCGATCCGAAGGCTTCCGCTCCTTTGATGCCCCCACTCGCGCGGGCGGCTCTGCAAGGCGAAGGGCCACGCCGCGCTCACTGTATCACGCAGCGGCTCGAGCCGCGCGTTCTCCCCCAAATCCGTGCTCGGCCCCCGAGGGCCTGCGCGCGGATGGGGGAGAAAGACCGTTGGCGGCGCCGGCACGTCGCCAGGCGATGCGTCGCTGATAGCACTGCCTTCCTCCGGGCTGCGACCGGCCTGGATGAAGGCGCACACCTCTCGCCACGCGGTTGGCGGCGTCTCGAACCTCCCGGGCCGTTTCGGCAGCAACTCGACTGGGGTCGGGGGCAGGCAGCTCGGGATTCACGTCAGCCTGGAATCGAAACGCGTGGCTCATCACCCAAACGGAGAATAGCCCCCAGGGCATCAGTGCGACGATGGTAATCCGCGCGAGCATGACGCTGCTGCGGAGGATCTGAGATGCCAACACAAGGACACAAATATGAGACTTGCGGCTGCGCTTGGCGGATGAGCTGCGCGGAGTGCTATGGCAAGAGTAGAAGCCCCCACGCTGGGTTCCATCGCCATCTGTGGCTGCACCGCCAGATGCGTCGGCGTTGAAACGCAGCCGGTGGCGCCCCCCACCGTTGATCGGCAGGCGGTAGGTGCCGTCCGCCGCGGTGAGAGCGGCGCCGGCGCCGCAATCGTCGACCACTGCCACCACCGCGTCGGCCAGAGGCACAGCCTCCCCGCTGGCTTCGTCGCTCACGACGACTCTTCCGGCAACATCGGTGTCGCGCAAGAGCTGGGCGGCCTGCGCGGCAGTCGTCGACGGAGTTGCGACGACGACTCGGCGATGCCTGATGCCGCTCACGAGCGCAGACGGGGGCGCCTCAGCGAGGTCACACGCACGGGTAATGCCCACGAGCCGGCCCTGCTTGGTGATCGGGAGATGATGAAAGCCTTCACGAGCCGCCCGAGCCAGCGCCTCGGACGCGGAGCCTTCGCCCGACAGCAGAAGCAGCGGCCGGTTCACAAGGGCGCTCAGAGCGGGGTCGTCCGGCTGACTCGGTAGCCGACTCTGCCTGTGAGCCTTCGGCCGCTCTGTCTAGAGGTGTTCTCCGGGCTCGCATGATTCGACTTCGCCGACAGGGTCTTCAGTGGCATGGTACCCCGATGGGGAAGGGGAATGCAGCGAGCGTGCCAAAGGCAACCTTGGTATTTCATGCCGTCCTGGGCGGGCTCGACGACCATCGCGCCACCGTGTGGTGCAGCTTGACGTGGTGCCGCTTGATGTGGTGCAGCTCGACCGTGGTGCAGCTTGACCGGGTCCAGCTCGACGATGCCCCTTCGGTCCGGGTCTCCGCCGCGGGTGAGGACGCGACACGGGCCGTGTCGTTTCCCTCGAAAATGCACCCGCAGAGCCTTCTCGGGGGGGAGACTGCGAACCTGCCGAGGGAGCCATGGCTGACGACATCATCATCAAGCTGAGCGACGACTTCTGGAACGTACGCGGCAAGCACGCGGTCCTGGGCGTGCTCGACATCGGGACGCAGATGTCGCTGGTGCGCCGGTCCACCGGGGAGTTCATTCTGCTCGATTGCTACCGCCTCCGCGGGAGCGTGAGAGAGGAAATCTTGTCTCGCACCGAGGGCGGCAAGAGGGTCACGGCCATCGTGAACCTGCACCCATTCCACACGCTGCACGTTCGCTCGGTCGCCCAGATGTTTCCGCAGGCTCGGCTGTTTGGAACGCGGCGACACGCGCAGCTCATGCCAGAGCTGAAGTGGCAGCCAGTGCGTTCGGAGGACCCGCGACTGAACGAGCTGTTCGCACCCGACCTGTCGTTCAGCGTTCCGCCGGGCGTGGAGCTCATTCCCGCAAATGAGAATCTGCACTTCGCTTCGGTGCTCGCCTTCCACCAGGCCTCCAGTACCCTCCACGTCGACGACACGCTCGTCTGGTCTTCGCTTCCACTCCTGAAGGGGCTGCGCTTCCACCCCACCCTGGGGCGCGTGCTCGAGCGCCGGGCGGGCGCCGCTGCCGAGTTTCGGCGCTGGGCAGAGGAGCTCGTCGAGCGCTGCCACAGCGTTCGACATTTGTGCACGGCGCACATGAAACAGCTGCCCCCGCAAGCCTTCGAGGGCGAATCGGTCTCCGCTCTGGTGGCGGGTGCCGTTGCCCGCGCCGAATCCGTTCTCGAGAAGCACGAAGCACGTTACGAATGAGCTTCGCCCGGGGGGGAGCGACCTTCGACGCTCCGCCGCGCAGTGCGCCCGCGTCGATGGCCCGCATCGGCGGCGACGTCGGCGGCCTCGGCGACTGAGTCGCTCGGATTGCACTCGTCTTTCGGGTTCGACGTTTGGCTGGTGCGCCTGACCCCGCACGCCAGGCCCCACACGCCTTGTTCAGGTGGGTGCGGCTGTCACCTGCTCGTTTGGGCTTGGCACGCGGCGTCAAGCGTAATCCCTGCCCGAGGAACGGCGTAGCATCAACCAGCTTCACGTGGGACCCTCGAGGACTTGGCCGCCGTGCGGCGACGGGAGAGCGCAGTGAAGGAACGGCAACACGAGGCGACCGTGCATCGCAATACGTCTGAGCGCCGCACGCCGTTCGTGCGGCTTTGCGTCTCTCGCACGGAGGAGGGAGGGAAACCGCCTCCGGAGGTCATCGTGGTGGAGACCTCTCTCGGAGCGGCGGTTCGACGTTGGTGGCAGCGAGACATCGTTCCCCAGCTCGCCTCGGCCGAGCTCTCGCGGCTCGAGGATTCATTCGAGTTGGCGCCCGGCGAGCTGACCGATCGCCTCCGGTTGGCTTCACCCTTGGAGCTCTCGAACTGGGAGCGGAGGATTTCGGCCGTCGGCACGTGCCAGGCCGCCTGGCGAGCGCTGCTGGCCCAGTCCGGAAGGGCCACGGAGGACGTGGACGCTCGAAGCGCGGCGGAGTTTCACGAGTTGCGCTGGTTGGCGGACGCCACCCGCATGCTGAGCGCGTGCCCGCCGCTCGTTCTCGAGGTCCCGGGTCCATTCGCGCCGCGCTTGGCCGCCGAGCTCACGGCGACGGCGGAGCAGCTGCCGCACGTGGAGATTTCGCTGTGGGTTTCCCCCCGCTGGATGGAGGCGCTGCGCAACAGTCCGCGGTCCCATTTTCGAGCCTTTCTCCTGGCGGGCTCGAGCGAGCAGGGCGCGTCGGCGTCGTCGGCGATCCAACCGGATGACCCGGTACCCCGTTCCGCGTCCCACATCATCGCGGCCCAGGGAGCCGCGGCCCCCCTGAGCAACTCGGCGCCCGAGGAGCCCAGGCCGTCCGAAGGGCAAGCGCTGAAAGAGCGAGCCCGGGCCGCGCTCGAAGCGCTTGGATTCGGGCCGGACGAGAGCGGCGACGTGCGGCAACCCGAATCCAGCCCGGTTGGGGCCGAGCGCGAAGAAACGGACAGCACCAAGAAGCGCGATCGAGATCTGGGCGAGGCCCGCAGCCTGGCGGAGAAGCTGCTCTACGAAATGCTCGAGGCGCATCCGGGCTCGCGTGGAGCCTTTCGGCTCAACGTGCGGATGCCATTCGAGTTCGGGCGCTCGGCGGCGGAGCTCGACTTGTATTGCGCGAGCGCGGCTCTCTGCGTCGAGGTCGACGGACCTCTGCACTACAATGGGCCGGAAGCCTATCGCCGGGACCGCCGCAAAGACCTTCTACTTCAGCAGCAGCGGATCTGGGTGATTCGTGTGCTGGCGCAGGATGTCGTCTATCGAGCTGACTTCGTCCTCTCCCTGGTCCTCGGTGCGCTTCGGGAGCGAATGCTGGCCGATGGCGATCGGTCGAAAGGAAGCTGTCCATGAGCACTAGCCAAAGTAGACTGGCTGACGTTGTGCTGCTCTACTTGAGCGTCAAGCGCAAGCAGGCACCTACGACCGCGGTCGTGGAGAAATCGCTTTCGACGTTCGCTCCGTCTGCACCGCTTCGTGGCGCCGTCGAGGCCTTGGCGGAGGCCGGTCACATCGAGGCCGTCGGTCGAAGCGGGTGGGCCGTGACGGCGGAAGGGAGCGAGCGGTTGTATTCGGCCTTCGGGCTGCGCGCCCCCGTCAGCAAGAGTTGGGGCTCGCTCAAGCGATTGATCGCGTCGAAGGCGCTCGGCGTGCCGCTTCGGCCGGGAGCGAAGCCGAGCAAGCCGATCGATCTTCAAAAGCGAGCCCTTGCCCACCTCTCGGGCGTCGCGGGGGCCTCCACCAAGGGTCCGACCCGCGCTGTCGAGGAGCTCGTCTGGAAGCACCTGGGGGGGGCCGAGGGAGTGCCGCCGACCTGGAAGAAACTTCGCGAGCTCGTGCTCAACCAAATGCTGGGGAGCAACCGTCCCTTGCCCGAGGACAAAGCAGCACAGGCCTTGCTCGCTCGTAAGTTGGGGCTGCCCCGGGTAACGTCCTCGGGCGTGGACGAGGCTCTGATCCACCGCTGGCTCGACGAGAGCACGGAGCAGGCCCGTGACTCCTCGCCGCCACTCGGAGCGCCCGCTGCCGAATCAGCAAATGGCCAGACCTCCTCGCGGGGCGGCGCCATCGCGCCGCAGGCGCTTTCGCGAGAAGATGTCGATGCTCTGGATTCGAACCTGCTCGAGAGCCACCTTCCCGAAATCTTGGATGCTGCTCGGGAAAATGATGTCGCTGGCCATGGCGACCACAAGCGTTTCCTGTCGTCGGTATACGAGGCGTACCGAGGGCGGCGTGGCGACGCTGCTCTGCCCTGGCCCCAGTTCGTGCGTCTGCTTCTTCAAGCCCACTTGCAGGATCGAGTCACCTTGACACGAGCCGATTTGGTCTCGGTCATGGATCCCAAAGTCGTCGAGAGCTCAGAGGTTCTCTACGAGGGGGCGCGCTTTCATTTTCTGACGCTCGAGGAGGGCCGGCCATGAGTGAGCTAATCGTCAGCAGAATTTCTCGGTTGGTTGCAGATCTGGAGCCGCGCGGCGCCGAATCCCTCCTGCCTCCCGATCTGGTGCCCATGTTGGCGCTCGTACGAGACCGTGGCCTGCCACATTTGGCGCTCGTGCACCTCTCTCTTCTCAGCGATTGCATCCGAATCGCGGAACGCATTGCGCTGGCGGATCGGCGCTGTTCCGACGAAGAGCTCGCCTACTTGCACCCCCTGGTTGCTCGCGTCGCTCCGCTTCTGGGGCGTTTGCGGCACACCTATCAAGACTTCGTGTCGCCGTCGGTGCAGTCCTCTCAAACCTTCCTGCAAATGCACGCCGCGGACAGGCAGCCGTTCGGGGGCGCGTGTACTCGTACGGAGTGGGCCGGCTTTTTCGTCTGTCGAAGCGCGGCCCAAACCCGCGACGGAGCGAGCTTGCTTCGCCAGTACGAGAGCATCGCGAGCGGGCTCATCGACGATCTCTCGGCCATCAGCCGCGCCGCTCCCGAGCTCCAAGAGGCCGACGCGCTCAGGATTCTGGTGCTCGAGCAAACTCGGATTCACGAAAGCATCGACCGCGCCGAAAGCACCAAGGACGCCCGCATCGATGCTTTCCGTGGTGCAGAAGGCGCCCGCGTATTTCACGCCATCACACACGCGACCGAAATCTGGAAGCCCGATCCGTTCGATGCGGAGTCGATTCACTCGGGCGCTCGCGAGGCGTTCGAGCGAGAGCTGGAGCGCTGCGAGGCAAACGACTCCGCCTACGGAAGCATCCTGGTCGTGCTCGGTGAGTCGGGCGCCGGCAAGACACACCTCGTCCGAGCCTTTCGCCACAGCGTGCACGCGCCAGCGCGGGGCTATTGCGCCTACGCGCAGCTCTCCACCCGGTCGCGGGACTACGCTCGTGTGCTCCTTCGCTGCCTGGTGGATTCGCTCGATCATGCCTATGCCGAGCCGATGGTGAGTGACAGCTCGATCACCTGTCTTTCCGAGGCCGTGCTCGGCTGCAGCCCGACCATCACCTCGGAGGAGCGAGAGGAGCTGCGAGAGGCCGAGCTCACCAGCAACCAGCTCGGTCGATTGACCCACGGTCTGGCCACCAAGTTGCTTCATGGGCAGCTCGGTTCGGTGCATCCCGACGTGATTCGGGCACTACTCCTCTTGCAGCGGCGGGACCCAGCGCTCAAGCAGCGCGTTCTCAAGTTCCTACGCTGCGAGCGCCTCTCTCCGTACGAGGAAGAAGACCTGGGTCACGTGACGTCGTGGGTAGACGCCGGTGCGCCCCAGAAGATGCTGCTCGAGCTGGGTCGCCTGATTCGAGACGCCGCGGGCGGCGTGTTGGTCTTTCTGGTCGATCAAGTCGAGGATCTGCAGCATCAAGACGACCCCAAACAGCGGTTTCTCGAGCTGGCGGACACCCTGCGGTGGCTCAGCGATGCGCTCCCGCGCAGCCTCTCCGTGCTCGCCTGCGTCGACGACGCGTATCAGGAGTTCTTGGGCGGCGTGACCATGGCCGTGAGAGACCGCCTGGAGTGCGATCCGCCGCCCCATCGAATTCGGGGGCGAATGTCGGCCGAAAACGTCGAGACGATGATCGTTCGTCGCCTGCGCACGCTCTACGAGGAAGCCGGCGCACAGTTCGATGAAGCGGAGCCACTTTTTCCATTTCCGCGCGAAGCGATCGCTCGCTTGGAAGGGCTTCGAGGGCGCGACGTGCTGCAGCGCTGCCGCGACTATCAGGAGCGCTGTCGCCAGGCGGGGGCGCTCGTGGCCTTCGAGGTTCCCAGTGACTCCCTTCCTCCACGCGAGCCGCAACCCTCCGCTGACCCAGAGCAGGAAGTCGATTGGGATACCCGGTGGGACGCGTTTCTCGCCGACTGGACGGGTTCTGACACGCTCGCAGACCAAGAGCTCCGCGACCGGCTGATTCAGGGGGCGTTGATGTTGCCGGTAGAGCTCGGCGGCCGGGCGCAGGCAGAGGCCGCCGAGCCCGCGGCCGCCCTCGTGAGGCTCGGAGCCGGTGCGGCGGAGGAGCGTGTGCTACTGGCCGTCAACAATCGCGGCCCCCAGGGGGGGCACCTCGCTCGGCAGCTCGAGGACCTTCAGCGCAATGCGCGGGAGTCGAACGCGGCGCTGGTGCTCGTGCGCAGCGGCGAGTATCCGTCCAACCCGCGTACCAAGATAGTGAAAGTTCTGGGGGAGGTCCTCAAGTCTGGCGGAAAGAAGCTCGTCGTGACCCAAGACGAGCTGCGCGCAATCGGCGCCTATTCGGGCTTCGTAGACGCCCACCAGAGCCAGGCGAGCTTCGAAGCGTGGGCGCGACAACGCCGGCCCTTGAGCGATCTGGCCGTGCTTGCACCGCTGATTGAGCGCTGGGCGGCCACGAACGTCGTCGAGGCGGGCGGCGAAGCCCCCTCCGAGCCGACGCAGGCGCCGGGCGAGGCGGACGTTCCCCCGGCGACAGGGCCGAAAGAGGCGGCGAAGGCAGCTGCAGGCGCAGTGGAGGCCAAACCGCCTCGGGCGACCGAGGAGGGGGTGGCCGCACCACCCACCGCCGCGCCACCCGAAGGCTCCTCGACCATCCCGCTCGGAATCACCATGGGTCTACGCGGCGAGCCGCTCGGGTTCGATGGGAGGTTGCTCGCCAAGCACGCGGCGGTCGTCGGTGCGACGGGAAGTGGCAAGACCACCCTCGCCCTGAACCTGATCGAGCACCTGCTGCTCGCCGGTATATCGGTCGTGATGCTCGATCGAAAGGGCGACCTGTGCACCTACGCGGACTCCAAGTTCTGGGAGAAAACCGAACCGACCGCGGAGCGGCAGCGGCGCAAGGAGGCCCTGCGTCAGCGGGCCGAGCTCCGCGTGTACACGCCGGGCGCAAGCGCCGGCCGACCGCTGCGCCTTCCACTCGTGCCCTCCGGCATTGGGACCGTCTCAGCCGCCGAACGCGCGCCGCTCGCGCTGCGCGCCGCAGAGGCCCTCGGCGTCACTTCCAAGAAGGAGCGCGCCGTCATCCTGAGCAAAGCCATCGCACTGCTGGTCGAGCTCGACCAGCCGGTAACGCTGCCTGCGCTCGCGGCCCTGATCGGCAGCAAGGACGAGTCGCTCGTGGCGCAGGTACCCTCCTATCGAGAGAGCCATTTCGACAACCTAGCGGAAGAGCTCGAGACGTATCGCTGCATCAACGGCCATCTATTGGAGGGATCGGGAGAAGAATTGCGGGCGGACGAGCTGGTCGGCGGCGGCGACCGTGCGCGAATGACCATCGTCAGCACGCGTGCCCTCGGGTCCGACGAAGCCGTCGAGTCGTGGTGCGCCCGCTTCTTCTCGGAAATCGCCACCTGGGCCGGAGCGCAATCCGGCTCGCCCCTCCGAGTCGTCCTCTTCGCAGACGAAGCCGACATGTACCTGCCCGCGACCAGAAAACCGGCGACCAAGGATGCTCTGCTCGACCTGCTCAAGCGCGGGCGCTCTGCCGGCCTCGGCGTGCTGCTCGCAACGCAGAACCCTGGCGACTTCGACTACAAAGCCCGCGGAAATCTCAACTCCTGGTTCCTGGGGCGCGTCTCCCAACAGAACGACATCCGAAAAATGCGCGCGCTGCTCTCGGAGGCCCGCTCCGACTTGCAAGGCAAGCTCGGCAACGCAGGTATGGGTGAGTTCTTCCTGCTCGAGCAGGGCCGTGTCACAGCCTTCAAGGCCCACCGGTCGCTGATGGAAACGAAGCAGCTCTCCGAGGATGAGATCCAGGCCGTTGCTCGGGCGTCGATGGGATAGCAGCGCCCGCGGGTCCGTCCGGTCGGGTGCCTACGAGTCAGCGCCTTACAATCCTGAGGCGAGCTCGGAATCGAGAGGAAGCGGCCCATTCGGCCGTGGTCCGCCGGACGAGGTCGAGAAGAGTCAGCCGCTGGGGCGACGAGGCCGGGGGAGGCCCAAGGGAGTCCGGCGCCTCATGGCTCGTTGCCCCGTGGAAACATCGATGCCCCGCGACAGCTGAAGCAGAGGGTCGTTCATCAACGAAGTCGCGAAGCATCGGACGGTGGCGTCCCGACTCACTGTGGGCGCTACCCAGCGCTTTCTCAGCGCCGAAACGTTTTCCGATAGTGCTGCGGCGTGACCCCCAGGATCTCGCGAAACCGGGCGCGAAAGGTGGTGGGTGAGCCGAAGCCCACCGCATCGGCGATACGTTCCACGGAGATCCCAGTGGTCTCCAACAAGGTCTGCGCCTCGGCGACGCGCGCCCGGGTGACCCAGCGCGCGGGGGTAATGCCCGTCTGCTGCTTGAAGTGACGCGCGAAGGAGCGGCTGCTCATCGCCGCGCGCCGGGCGAGCGCTTCCACGCCGAGATCCGAAGCCAAGCTCCGACGCATCCATTCGATGGTGTCGGCCAGTGCATCGCGACTGTCCGGTCCCGGTAGCTCGTGCGGGATGAACTGCGCCTGGCCCCCGCTTCGTTCGAGCGGCATGACGGCAAAGCGCGCGGACGACGCCGCAACGGCGCCCCCGCAGTCGCGACGGATCAAATGAAGGCACAGATCCAGGCTTGCCATGCCACCGGCGGAGGTCAGGATCTGCCCGTTATCCACATACAGCACCGCCGGATCGACCTGGATGGCGGGGTGCGAGGCGGCCAGATCTGCAGCGGCGAACCAGTGAGTCGTCGCCCGCATGCCGTCCAGCAGTCCGGTCCTGGCCAGCACGAGGGCACCCGAGCACACGGACGCAATGCGTGCTCCCCGCTGAGCCGCGCGACGAATCGCCCTCAAGATGGCTTCGTCCACCTGACGCTGCGGGCCGTCCACGCCAGGTACGATGACGGTGTCCGCCGTGCGCAGCGCCGACAGCCCGTGCGGGACCTCTATCCTCGACACCGTGCTCTGCACCCAGCGAGAGACGCCACACACCTTGACCCGATACGCCGGGCGCCCATCGAGCAGGCGGGCGTGGCCGAAGGTGTCCGCTGGGATGATGAGGTCCACCGCGACGAGGCCATCGAAGGCTAGGACAGCAACGTTGTGCATGGCGTAATTCTGACATGGAGGTTGATTTCTGCCAGAAAGGAGCGTCCCGCCTTCAACGAGATTCGCTGCCTCGGAGCAGATTGCGAGAGAACGGGAGCGGCAGGCGTTGGCAGAAATCGGCTGCTGATTGGCAGTTCAGCTACCTGGGTGGGAACGACTTTCGGCCCATACTGAGAGCGGATGAACCACGACGTAATGACGATGCTCGTCCGGTTTGTGAAATTTGCCTGCGTGGTGGCGTACGGCGCCGGAACGGGCATCGGGCTGTGGGCCAGCGGACGTCGGGCTCGGCGGCGAGTCGTGCATCGTTTCGCCTCCCCAGTCCTGATGCTGACCTGGGCGATGGGGTACTTGCTGACGCTGGTCCGCGGCGTCGCGCTGTCCGAAGCGTGGATCGTCGGCGGTTTTTGCGCCTCGCTCGCCTGCCACGTGTCGTTGATCCGAACCACTGGCACGGAGACAGTCTCGGCGGCGCAGCGCGCCTGGGTTGCCGCGAGCCTGACGCTGACTCTGGTGTTCATGACGTTTCGTCCAACCTGGTGAAAGGCCTGAGGCAATGAAGGACGTAGCCGCCCTGCGCGTCGCCACCTTCCTGGAAGGGATCTCCTTTTTGGTGTTGCTGTTCGTGGCGATGCCGCTGAAGCACCTGCTCGACCTGCCGCTGGTGGCCCGAGTTGCAGGCGGGCTGCACGGGCTGCTCTTCCTGGGTCTGGGCCTGAGCCTGTACCAGGCGCACGTCGACCACGGCTGGAGCCACTCTCGCTGGACGCTTCTGCTGCTGATGTCGCTGGTTCCGGGCGGCTTCTTTTGGATGGATGCGCGCATTGTCGACTGGGCGAAGCAGAGCGCCGACGAGCAACAGTGAAGAGATCTCGCCTGCAGACCCTCCTGGGAATGGCATGTGCCGCATCCGCCTCGTGCTTCCATGGAGGCTACCGTCGATGCCGGGCGCCCGAGGCCGAACAAATCGAAAGCGAGCCGGCTCTGCTTTCGCGCGCGGAGCTGACGCTGGCTCTGCGGAACGGCCACCCCTACCGGCCACGCTTCGAGCTGTGGGCGGACGGCGCCGAGAAGCGCCGCTGGGTGTCCGTTCCGCCCGGCGCCAAGATCGACAACTCCGAGCCAGACGAGTGGGTCTTCCCGGTGGATACCAAGCTCTGGAAGGAGTTCTCGCGAGGGGGGCGCAGGCTCGAGACGCGGCTGCTGCACAAGACGGGCCCCAGCGCGTCCGACTGGACGGCGCTCGCCTACGTCTGGAACGCGGAGGGCAGCGACGCGATTGCGGCGCCGATGGGCGCATCCAACGTGCTGGGCACCGACCACGACGTGCCCAGCGCAGCCGAGTGCATGGGCTGCCACGGCGGAAGGAAGAGCCGCGTGCTGGGACTCTCGGCGGTGCAACTGGGACTGGTCTCCGACCCAGGCTCTGGTCTGAGCAAGGATCTCGAAGGGCTCTTCACTCATGCATTGGCGAAGTTCGACTTCCCGGGCACGGAGCGGGAGGAAGCGGCCCTCGGCTACCTGCACGCCAACTGCGCCCACTGTCACAACCAGGGGCGTCCTCCCGGTGATGGTCCGCGCTGCTACGATCCGGAGAAGACCTTCGACCTGTCGGTGACGCTGGCGGCATTGTCCGGGCAGGCGGAGTTCCCCGCCCAAGTCACCACCCAGCCGAATTGGCTCGCTGCCGGTGAGCCCGACGAGAGCTTGCTGCTGCAGCGCATGACGCAGGCCAGCGTGTTCCGCCCGCGCATGCCGAGCCTGGGCACGGAGCACTGGGACGAGGCGGGCTCTGCCCTGGTGCGTCGCTGGATCGCCGCGATGCCGCGTCAGTAGCCCGCCCCGGGGCACAGCGCACGCCTCGAGGCCGTCGACGCGTGGAGACGCGCGATGTCGTGGGTAGCTTCATGGTCGTCGAAGCCCGTGACCTGAAGGACGCGATCCGGATCGCCTCGTTGCATCCGGCGGCCAACATGGGCGAGAGCCTCGGCTGGGACCGCGACAGCCTGAAGCAGAGGACCGTTCATCAACGGAGTCGCGAAGCATCGGACGGTGGCGCCCCGACTCCCGGGCTGGCCCCGTCGGTCGGGTACCGGGCAGCTCCGCGTCCGCGCCGCGCCGATGTGCCGTTCCCTCGAGCCGCGCCTTGCTGACGCTGCTTGCCGGGGCCGGGTGCGGAGCCGCCGACGGGAGGCCCGCCGATCGCGAGAAAATGCCATCGCCACCCCCCTTCGGCAAGCAACCGGCGGCCTCCCCGGTCGATACCCATACTGCCATGCCTCTCGCGCCCGCTTCCTCCGTTCGGCTCTCGTTCGATCGAGGGACGCTGCTCGTCGATGGCCTGGATCGGGCCCGGGCCAGCGCGCTGCCCGGAGTGCTCTGGGACGGCAGGACGCAGCAATATCGAGCCCCCGCCTGGCGCTACCGCGATCTGCTGGGCGCTCTGCGCGACCTTGCTTGCCCAGTAGACGATCGGGTGTCGCGCGCGAAGCGCGCCGCTCTCGCGGCATGGAAGCCCCCCGAGCTGCGACCCTATCAGCAAGCTGCCCTCGGCGCCTGGCACCTCGCGGACCATCGGGGCCTGGTCGTGCTTCCGACCGGCGCCGGCAAGACGCGGCTGGCGATCGCTGCCATGCACAGTGTGCCGTCGGCCAGCGTTTTGTGCTTGGTCCCCACCCGAGTGCTCTTGCACCAGTGGATCGAGCAGCTCTCCGCCTGGTACGCGGGTCCCGTCGGCTGCTGGGGGGATGGCCGGCGCCAGACGGAGGCCATCACCGTGGCCACCTTCGAGAGCGGGTTGCGTCGCGCGGCCGACTCGGGGGCCCTCTTCGACCTGCTGATCGTGGACGAGGCGCATCACTTCGGCGACCGGCTGAGAGACGAGGCGCTCGAGATGTGCACGGCGCCGATGCGGCTCGGGCTCACCGCGACGCCGCCCGAGCAGGCCGCGGCGCAGCAGCGCCTCGCCGAGCTGATTGGCCCGGTGCAGTTCGAGCTCTCGATCGCCGATTTGGCGGGGACGTATCTATCCGCCTACGATCTGGTCGTCTTGCGGGCGCCCCTGAGCGCTCTGGAGCTCGAAGAGTACCAGGTGGAGCAGGCCGCGTTCGCACGCGTGTTTCGCGCGTTTCGGCTGGTTTCTCCCCGGGGGGCCTGGACCGAGTTCGTGGCCACTGCCTCTCGCAGCGACGAGGGCCGCCGGGCGCTGGCGGCGTGGCGACGCGCCAGGCAGATTCAGGCGTTCCCCGAGGCCAAGCGCACCTACGTCAAGCGCTTGCTGGAGAGGCACGCGCAGAGCCGGATCCTCCTGTTCACGCCGGACAACGCCTCCGCCTATCAGCTCGCGCGCGAGCATTTCATCATGCCGCTCACCTGCGACATCTCGCGCAAGGAGCGCGAGGCGGTGCTTCATCGGTTTCGCAAGGGGGAGCTGCGGGCGCTCGTCTCCGCGCGCGTCTTGAACGAGGGCCTCGACGTTCCCGAGGCGGACGTGGCCATCATCGTCGGGGGCTCGCTCGGCGGGCGAGAGCACGTGCAGCGCGTCGGCCGTCTGCTGCGACCCGCGCCGGGCAAGCGCGCCGCCATCTACGAGCTCGTCGCTTCCACCCCGAGTGAGCGCTGGACCTCGATACGCCGAAGGAGGGCGCTTGCTTCCCGCACGAGCGCTGCCGGTTGATCGCATCCACCGCACTCTGGTGCCCCGCTACCTGACGGCGGCCGACCACGTCTGGCTCGCCGAGCTGCTCGCCGAGTTCGAGCGCCACGTGGGGCGCCGCCGCAGCGAGCTGGAGCAGCGCCTCGCCGAGCCGCTCGGCTTCAGCGCTCCGCGGAGCAAGCTCGAGGTGGCGCGCCGGGTGCTCTCGCGAGCCTATTCGGACAGGACTCGGGCGCCCGTTTCTCCCGCCCGCATCCGCGAGGTCCTGTTCGGCGCGCGCGCTCGAGAGCCCAGTCGGGCCGCGGCCCTCGAGCGCGCCTGCGCAGCGCTGGGCCTTTCTCCGGAAGCGGTGCAGGAGAGCTTGTTCGCCGACCTGCCCTCGGAGCGGCGCCTCGCGCCCCTGAAGCAGCCGCTCGGTGCGGGTGAGCTCGCGCTGCTCGCCAATCAGGCCATCGTGTCCGCGCTGCTCCGAAGGGCTCGGGTCGTCCGCATCGAGGCCGAGGGCGATGCGCGCGCCCTCGTGCGCGCGGTCAAGCTGCGGGGGCTCCTGTGTGCCGCCGAGCCCAACCCGCGCGGTCGGTCCGTACGCCTCGTCGTATCGGGTCCCTTCGCGCTGTTTCGCCACACGTTGGTCTACGGGCGAGCCCTATCGAGCCTCACGGCCGTCGTCGCGCGCTGCCGGCGCTTCGAGCTCCGCGCCACCTGTGCGCTCTTCAGCGATCGAGACCTGGCGGAGCTCGTCGTCAAGTCCGGTGACCCGGTCGTGCCGGCTTCGCTCGGCAGGGCCTACGACAGCAAGCTCGAAGAGCGCTTCGCCAGAGACTTCGGCAAGCTGGCTCTCGACTGGGACATCGTCCGCGAGCCGGAGGCCGTCCCCGTCGCAGGGGCGTGGATCTTTCCGGACTTTCTGCTGCGCCACCGCCGGGATCCCAGGCGGCGTGCGCTGCTCGAGATCGTCGGGTTCTGGACGCCGGAGTATCTCGAGCGAAAGCTCTCCGCCTTGCGGCGGGCGAAGGTCGGCCCCTTGATCTTGTGCATCGACGCGAACCGCAACTGTTCGGACGGCGACCTTCCGGAGCACGCGAGCGTGGTGCGATTCAAGCGTCGCGTGCCGGCCGCCGAGGTGCTCGCCGCGTTGCAGCGGATTGTGTGAGCCGCCCGGGGGAGGCCTGGGGCCCAGGCCTGAACGTCGGCCAGCTCAGGCTCTGGGTGCGATCCGGGGGGGGCAGGTACGCTTGACGGGGCCGCGGCGCTCCCCCATCGGTGGCTGGCGCCCACCCGCTCCGCAGGGCGCTACGGCAGCAGCCAGTAGCCGGCGATTGCGCCGGCGATGGCGACGCACGCCACGGCGCCGACGAGCATACGTCGCTTTCCCGCCTCCGCAACCTGAGTCGTCGCTTCGAGGTACTGAAACAGCTCGGACGCGCTGGTTCGTTGCCCTTCCTCCCCGAGCAGTTGAAAGCGCTCGGCCTCCAAAGCCGCCTGGAGAGTCTGCTCGTATTTGGCCTTCAGAGAGTGAATCGCACTGCTCAACATCACGGCGCCGAGCGCCGAGCCAACGCAAAAGCCTAGTACAACATTCATCATTCCACTCATCCGCTTCTCCCTTCGCCGTGTCCCACTGCTGGCCATCGATTGCGTTGGACGACCCGCGTGGTCTGACGGACGACGTCTTCAGTCGTGGTTTCTATCCTCGTGCCCCGAAAGGCTCGCCGTCATTGACCTCGTGGCAGCAGGAATACGAATCGCGTGGTAGCTAGGGCCACGAGCACGAAGAGGCGAGTCAGCCCTCTGCGCGGGTTGCTTCCGCCTTGCATCGCCTTGCTCTCGAGGTAGTCGAAAGGCTCCTTTGCGCCGAGTTCCCACCCTTCATTGCCCACGACTCGCATCCGCCCTTCGGCGATGGCCGCCTGCAGCGTCTCCCGGTAGGCTCTTCGCCAACCGAAGAGCACCAAGTACAGAACGCTCGTCATCAGGGTGGAGCCAGCGGCAAATCCGAGAATCGCATTGCCAAAATCGTCGTTCATCGGGCCTTCTCCTGACGGTGCCGGCCCGCTGTGCTGCATCGAACAGGGGCAATGCAGCGGGGGGCCCAGCGTCCGAGAACCTACCAAACGTGTACTGCGCATGCGCCCTGAATTGCCGGGGCGGCCGCCGTGAGCGCGCTTACCGGTACCGATGCGGGCGCTGTCAGTGGTCGTTTCCACGAAATGCGCGCACCGGGCGTTGGGCCAGCCTAGCGCGCTGGCGCTCGAGCGAAGTGCGCCGCGGTGGAGCAGGTGTTTTCCATCGCAGCGAGCAACACCGAGCCGAATGTCGACTCACGCCAACCGGGCGGCGCATCCACGCTTGCAGCGATGGGAGCCCAGCGGGACTTCGCGCGCACGTGCGGAAGAACCATCCCGAAGCCCCGAACTGCGGCGTCGGTCGGGGTGGCGCGAAGCGCACCGAACACGACACGGCTCGCCACAGCCGCCATGACGGGACCAAACCGCCGGCGCCAACGGCGAAAGAGGGCGCCCCGAAAGAGGAGCTCCATCACGACAGGATCCACGACGACGGATCGCAGGAGAATATAGCGATTGGCAGGCTCCCGCGCCTGCGGACGTAAGGGAGCGCTTTTCCGCGATGCCGTGGGGAATCGCCACTTCGCAAGCGCCGCATTCCGAATGAGCATGAGCTTCCCGTCGCGAGCGCGAAGGCCAGGGCCCCTCACCGCCGAGACGGACGGCCCGCACCGCCCAAGCGTGCGGAGCCACCAAGCGACGGCGGCGAGAGCCCCGGCAAGGGCATCAATAGGCTACTTCTTGCACTTGCCACCCGGAGGGCGGCATTCACCCATGCAGCGGCTGAAAGCTTCCGACGTTCTGTCGGGGAACGTGGCGCGACACTCCTTCTCGCACTGGCTCACGCAGACTTGGTCGAGCCCAGCCCCGTCATCGTCATCGTCGTCGTCATCATCATCGGGCTCGATGGGGTTGCACTGGCTCCCCAGGCGGCTGCACTCCCCGATGCATCGATGAAAGGCCTCCGAAGTCCTGTCGGGATAGGTCGCCCGACAATCTCGCTGGCATCGTGCTACACAGATCGAATCGATCGCCTTTTGCGTCTGCTCGCTCTCCAGCGAGGAGCCGTCCTGCGTGGAGGGCGCTTGCTCCGCCCGGGAAAGTGGCTCCGCGTCGTTCGTCGTATCGCCGCCACAGGCGGTCGACGAAAGCGCCAATACCCACGCGGTCATGGTCATTGTCAGTGTTCGCATTGCTTCCATTCTTTCGGCAAGTGTAGTTCCGAACCGAAGCCGACCGCCTCCCCACGAGGAAGCAGCTCAGCCCCGGAGCAAACGTTGGCCGATGGCCGGGCATCTCGCCATTACGCGTGCTAACGGTCGAACTCGAGCTTCGGGCACAACGCGGCGGGTCGCAGACGATTGATGTTCTCTGCAGGGGCCCTTCGGCGGGTGAGCCTAGCGCGTGCCGACAAGTAGCACGCTGCGGTAGGAGCCCCGCTTCGTCACGACGAGAGCCCCCGGCGCCCACCGGATCTCCAACCCAAGAGACTTTCAGGATGGGCTCCGGCAGACGAGGTGACCGGCGCTCCGCGGTCACCGGCGCTCCGCGGTTACCGGCGCTCGGCCTTGGCGTGCGTGTGACCGTGTGGCGCTCGCTCGTAGTGCTCGGCCAGGGTGTCCCGCCCCCAGTCGCCTTCGAAGTCGCGCCACACCGTGTGGACGTGGTTGCCGCCGGAGTTGTCCACCTCGATCAGGAAGGCCTTGCCCTGGATTCGGTAGTAGAAGGGCTTGCTCGGATCGAGCGAGCCGGCCCAGCCGAACCGAATCGACTCGAGCCCGCCGAGGCGCACGCGCTCGAGCCGCGCCTCGCTCAGCTCCGGTCGCAGGTGCTCGGCGAAGACGCCGATCAGGCGCAGCAGCTGCGACCGAGCGCTCGGCGTCAGATCCGCCAGGGCGACTCCGACGGGCGACAGGGGGCTGAGCCGCGCGGCGCTGCCGGTCACGATGTCGCCGTAAGTCTTGTGGTCGAAGTGGGCGACGGCCCGCTTGTCGGGCGGCAGCGAATTCATCAGCGCCCGGGCGAGATCTTCTTCGGCCGCCAGCACGCGTGTGCCCTTCGGCGGTGCGCCGTGCCCCACGTCGGTCGGTACGCGCCCGGGGTTCGAGCCGAAAAACTGCGGCAGAGTCGACAGGAAGCGGTCGTTCTGCAGCGTGAAATGCAGCGAGAGGTGATGCCCTTCGAGCCGAAACCCCCACGGGGCCCCCTTTGCCGAGGGCTCGCCGAACAGCGCGATCGAGTAGTTTTCCGGGTCGCGCTTCGCCCCGGAACCCTCCAGCTCGCGCAGCACCAGCTCGAGTTGCATCACGGCCTGCAGCTTGGCGAGCCCTCGCGCCGTGACGGCGGTGCGCAACAGCGCCTGGGTCGCGCTCCGCTGCGCCGGGGTCATCTCGCGATACGAAAGCCCCACGCGCCCGCGCGGAATGTAGTGCCAGTCGCTGCGCGCCGAATCCGAGAAGGGCTGCAGGAGCTTCTGGCGCGCCGCGCCGCTGACCGCCTGCACGAGCTGCTGGGCGGCGCGGGCCGCCGAGGGTCGTTTCGCCGCTGCCGAAGGGGTCGGTTCTGCCACAGCCAACTCGGGAGATGCCGCTGCCGCGGTGAGCGCGAGGCTCGTCGAGACAACCAGCCTGCCCAGGGATTGTCGTGTTGCACGCATGGCGGCCTCATACCACCGTTGCTCGCGGAGTGGGGCCGCTCGCTGCCGCGGCGCCGGACAGCCGATTTCGGGGACGGCGAGTGCTCCGAGAAAAGTCCGCTGACACCAGCCTCTGTCGCTTGCGCGCCGGCACGAGGCATGGTCACCCGAGGCGCAGAGGGCTGCTGGTTGCGCAGGCGCATCTCAACTTGCAAGAACTTGCACCTGTCGATCCCCGGCGTGAGGGACGAAGAGCTCTTGCGGACTCGTACCGGGAGTCCGCCTGAACGTGGCCGGTCATGCCACGGAAGCGACCGTCTACTATCGACAGGCCACGCCGGCAACCCGAACGGCCCCGGCTTGCCCCCGTGGGAGCCCGCGGGCGGGAACCCTGCGACGCTTCGGGCCGCCTCCGCATTCAATCGCTGTCGCGATCGAGGCATCCAGGGCTCCAACACGGACTTTCTGATTTGCGCTGTGGCGATGCGCAGGCGGCTGTCCATCTACACGACCGACAAGGACTTCGTCCACTTCGCGAAGGTGTT
>JBNKVS010000058.1:0-316765 GCA_050299315.1 Polyangiaceae bacterium | reverse complement strand
AGACGCCGCGTGGTTGGTGGCGCGCCGCGAGCGCGCGGCGCGCCTGGAGGTGGACGGCAGTGAGCTGGGCGAGGGCTACGGCCGGCCGACGACACGCGGCTGGCAAGCCATAGAAAGCTTGGGCGAGCTCGGCGCCCGAGCCCTCGACACCACCTACTCGGCGAAGGCCATGGCGGCGGCGCTGCGACGCTGCGAACGCAGCCCGCGACAGGGACGCATCTTCTGGTCGACGAAATCCTCCGCGCCGCTGCCCCCCGGCGGCGGCCAGCCCGTGCCGCCCCCCGCGGCGCGCTGGCTCGCCGCGGCGCCCAGCGCGCGCCGGTAGCCCTCAGGGGGAGAGCTGCGGCAGCTGGGCGGGCTCGTAGAACTGGGTGGTCGGCTCTGCCGCCGCATACAAGCACACGGCCGTGCGCGCCGTGGAGAAGCAGCGCAGGTCGGATCCGTCGCGCTCGATGCGATCGAGGATCCCGTTGAGGATGTGCAGGGTGTCGTCCAAAAGCTCGTGGTGGCGGCTCTCGTATCCGACCACACCGTGCTTGAGCAGCTGCACCAGCACCTCTCCTCGAGCGGCCACCGCGGCCATGTTGTGTTGCTTGAGCAGCGTCGCCGCGGCGCGGACCGAGTGCAGCTCTTTGTAGAGCATGTCGAGCGCCCAGGATTGCGAGCTCTCGATGAGGTCCAAAATGTCCTTCTGGTTCTCCAGCTTCTTGCGCAGCTGGCGCACGAAGTGCTCGGTCAAGAGGAGGCGCCCGACTCGGCTGAGGCTCGAGCGCTGGCTGCTGTTACTCGCCGATACGTCGAGCACATCACTGGCGGACGCGGCGGGTGAGCTGAGGGTCCAACGAGTTCGGGGGTGGGTGCTGAGCATCCTGGCCATGGCGTTCTGGGTCCTGTCTGTTTGGTTCCGAGAGGGAGTTCCGGCGAGCGAAAAGAGGTGTGCGAGGCGGAGCGACGAGTGGAGCCCATGTCGCACCGCTGCACACCCTTTGTCTACCTCACCCCGCGCGGCAGCGCTCGCGGAAAAGCCTAGTCTACGAGCCCTCGAGGGCGATGGCGCCGACCGATGTGAAACACCAGATCCAGATGTGTTGCACCGTGGATCGATTGCGTTGCAGGGCAGCGCAATCCATCATCATGCGGAAACACTGGGGTGTCCGTCGACCGAACGGCTGCCCACCATGGCTCTGCGAGAATCTGGTTTCAGACGCAGACGCCGAACCAGGCGGAAACAGACGTGCGCGTGAGCTCGATGGACCGCCGGGTCACGGGCGCCTCATGGGCGAGAAATGACCTCACTCAATCGGCCCGCCACGAAGCCCCACCTAGCGCCGGCTAGCCGAGGGCTAGCGGTCGAGCTCGGCTCGAAGCGGACCGCTCGCGCGGCTCCGCCGAGCCCGACGACAAGCCATGGGAGCGCGGCGAGCGCACGGCCGCTACCCGGCGCGTGATCAGCGCGCGGGCGGCTGGAAACCGAGCTCGCGCAGGTAGGTCTTGTCGAGCCTGCTCTTGCCCTGCGCCAGCTGGCTGCGCGCGAACAGCAACAGGCCGGCGCCCATCGCCGCATAGCGCCAGAGCCGCCCGGGGGGCTGCTGCGGGTAGAAACCGAGCGCCTGCGCTTGCCGCCGCACGCGAGCCCGCACGTGCTCGACGAACGGCTCCATCTGACTGAGCACGGGGTGAGCCGCCGTGCGCCCCGAAAAATGCCCCACGAGCG
The DNA here is from genome assembly GCA_050299315.1 of Polyangiaceae bacterium. Classification (GTDB taxonomy): domain Bacteria; phylum Myxococcota_A; class Polyangia; order Polyangiales; family Polyangiaceae; genus SZUA-265. The sequence goes on along the minus strand of JBNKVS010000058.1, from coordinate 315,051 downwards.
CCGAGAGGCTGCTGAGCTGCATCTCGACCAGGCCGAAATACGGCACCCGCAACCACGGCTTGTCGGCGAGCATCATGCGCGTCTCTTTCTCGCCCCAGGCCACGTGCTCGGCCTCCTCACGACACACCACTCGCAGCTTCTTCTTGATCGAAGCGACGCGCGGATCGGCATCGGGCAGCGTCTGCATGAGGAGGTCCTTGAAGATGTCCAAGACCATTCCCTCGCCCACGGCGTGCTCCATCAGCACCTTGAGTGGGTAGTAGTTGTTGTGGGCCGCCAGCAGGCGGATGACCCAATGCGGAGCCTCGGGCTCGAGATCGAGGGCGCGGAAGATGTCGGCAAACAGCTGCAGGTGGCCGAGCTCCTGGCGGGCCTGACGCATGTAGAAGCGGGCGGCTTCCAGCGATCGCGCCGTGTACAGGGAGCGCCCGCAGTATACTCCCGTGGCTTCTCCGAACAGCGCTTGCGAAAGGATGAAGCGCAGGATCCCTCGGTCCGCAGGCGCATCGAGGTCGAACGTCGCCCCGCCGAAGTCGTACTGCTCCCCTTCATCGTGCGAGGCCAGCCGCGCCGCGCGTTCCGCGCCCTCGCGAGCGCTCGAGCCACTGCCGTGGGCCCCGGGCTCGGAAGAATCCACCGCCGAGGCAGCCGCCACCGTTTCGCTCTCGGCCGGGTCGGCCGCCGTTGGTTTGCCAGATTGCATGTCGCGCCGTTGAACGTGCCGCGATCGCGGGCCCGCCGCAACCCGTGCGCCGCGCGCCGAGCGCGAGCGACGGCGGAAACCCGACGAAGCGCGACACCCGTGAGGAAGAGGGGTTCGCTCCGGCGCAGCCGCTCGGGCCCGCGGCGCAGCCGCCAGGGACCAGCCCAGCACCCCGCGGCCCCCGCGAACCGCGGTCGGGCGGGGGGGCGGGTTCCGAGCCCGCGACCCACCGGCCGGGGGCGCGCCGTTCGCCGCCCGCGGGACCCGGTGGTGAGAAGTCCGGGTCAAAACACGTTGTTGGGGTCGATCAACGTGCCGTCGGGGTTGCGGCCGGCGCGCCGCCAGCGCTCGCTCTCGCTCAGCCCGTGGGTGGTCGGCGGCGGGGTGATGTCGTTGATACGCACCTGGCTGCCGCTGTGGGTCTTGGATATCTCGATGCGGAAGAGCCGCTTCTGCTCGTCTTGGCGGATGTACGCCCGCGAAAAGAGGGCCCGTTTTGCCGTGAGCTCCACCCCGCCGCTGATCACGTGCTTTCGGATCTCGGCCAGGGCCTCGTTCATCGAGAGCCGGCCGCTGAGGTACGCAGAGTCGGCGAAGTGGCGGGCGACTCGCAGGCCCTCGGGCACCGGCAGGCCGAACGCCGTCTCGGCGTCGGGCAGCTCCGGGCGCCCGGCTTGGTCGGCGGGCGGCGTCGGCGTCGGCGCCGGTCGAACCAGCTCGAGCGGTGGCTCGCTCGAACGGCAGCCGAGGGCGGCGCCGCAAAGGGCGAGCCACGCCAGCCCGAGGCCGCGCGCGGCGCGGGCCACCGAACCCGGCGCGCGAAGACGGCCCGAGGGTTTTTGCGACGCGATCCTGGCTTCCAACGGCACGGCCCTTTCGATCAGCGGACGATGATTGGCTGGGGGGCGACCCCTACTGATAGATGATGGCGAACGACTCGAACGTGACGGGCAGGCGAGGCGTGGTCAGCTCTTGGCGAATTTCGGCCACGCCCCGCGGATCCTCCCCGCTGCCGCTGATCTCGAAGGAGAGGAAACGGCGCCCCGGTGTGACCGTGCGCGAGGTCATCACGGTGCCGTAGCCGAACCCCTCGTCGCCGGAGATCTCCTCGGCCGCGCTCGTGCAGGTCGGCTCCGCATCCAGGCTGACTCCGAAGATCAGGCCGTCGACGATCGGCGTGAACTCGGTCGAGGAGGCGCCGGGCGCCGGTCCCGGGCCGCTGAGCGGCGAGGGGATCGCGTTGGCGTTCGCCGCCAGCTGGGCGTCGAGCACGAAGTGCGTCCCGAACACCTGCGATTGCCCCACGTCGCACAGCGCGGAGCTCGTGTCCGGCGGCCGGCTCACCGCGTAGTAGAGGCCCTCGTTGAACAGCACCATCGGCCCCGTCACCCGCAGTCCGTTGTTCAGGGTCTGCACCCAATTGACGTGGGCGCGGAAGTTGTTCAGCTCGTCGAGCTCTTCCGTCAAGGAAACGACGCGGTTGATCATCGAAGCACCCCCCACCGTAGCTTCCTGGTCGCCGGTCGCGAACATCACGGCGAGTTGGCCCTCGCTGTCCGTGCTGATCACCGGCGGCAGCGCCACGGGCTGACGGTCGTCCGCGTCGGAGCTCCAGAAGGCATCGAAGAAGATATCGAGAGTCCAGTCGTCGACGTCGTCCGAAGAAACGTCGAGCCGCCACAGCCGGCCATCCCGATCGCCGACGAAGATGCGCTCGGCGACCGAGCCCGCGGTGGCCGGGAACGCGACGGGTTGCCCGACCAGGGGGGCCGGGATGTTCGTTTCCGCGAAGGCGTCCGCGGAGAAGGCGCCCGCTACCGGCCGAAACGTCTTGAGCACCTCGCCCGTATCGAGCCGAACGATCGTCAGCGAGCGGGCCGCCTCGCGCCCCACGTAGGCCCGCCGCGACCCGTTCGACGTGAAAGAGGGGGGGTCCACGTCGAGAAAGTTGCCGTCTGCGCCGGCCGTGACCCCGGAGGGGCTGGCGTCGCCGCCGGGCAGCACCGCGATCGGCACCTCGACGCCGGGCTCGCCCGTCGTCCCGAGGAACACCGTGGTGATGAGCGGCGTGCCGGCGTTGCCAAAGAGCGGATTGCCACTGCCGTCCTGCGTGATCTGCCACAAGAACGCCGGGTCGCCGTTCATCAGGTCCGGGTCCGGGTCGGGCTCCGTGATGTCGAGCGCGAAGTAGCCCCCGTCGATCATCCCGCTGCCAAAGCCTTGCACCAACACCGTGCGCCAGCGCCCAGCGCCGGCCTGCGCCTCTTCCTCGAGCCGCTCGAACACGGTCGGGTCCTCCTCCGAGGCCACCACGTCCTTGATCACGGGCAAGCCATCGAGCAAGATCGCCGGCGTCGACGGGTACTGGTTCTGCAGCACGGGCAGCACGGCGGGCGGAATGAAGGCCCACAGCTCGTTGTTCTCCACCGAGTCCACTCGTCGGGTTTCGCTGCCCGAGCTGCCGGGGAAGGGGGCCAGGTCGAAGGCGTGCAGGAAGCCGTCGACGGTCGACGTGTACAGAACCGAAGGGCGCGCGGCTTCCGCCATCTCCTCGACGAACGAGCGGTAGGAGTCGTCGCGCAACAGCGCCTCCGGCCGCCCGGGCACGATCTGCGGAGTCGAGTGGTAGATCCCACCGAGCAGGCTGCAGGTGTCGTCGGACGTGCAGCGGCCATAGCCCTGAGCGTTGGTGATCCCCACCAGGTGCTCGAGGATCAAGTTTCGGCACTCGAGATCGGAGGAAGCCCCGTCGCACGTAGACGCCGTGACGGCCATCGCCTCCGGCGTCACCCGGGAGACGAGCTGGGAGGGGCTGGTCGCTTCGACGAAGTCGCCGGTGCCCGCAGCCAGGCCGTCACCGGGGGCGGTCAGCTTGGGGCGCAGCGTGCGACGGTTTCTGTCGTCGCTGCTCAAAAAGGTGTAGAAGCGGCGGTCGCTGCCCTGGTTGGCGACCAGGTTCACGCCGAAATCGTCGCCGTCCAGCTCGTCCTGCTCGGGCGTGGCCACCAAATCGCCGGTGGCGTCGCTGCACACCATGCGCGTGCGCTGCAGCACCCCTTCCCAAAGCCGTGGTCCGGCCGGGTCCGGCTGCGGGTCGAAGGCCGAGAAGAACTTGAAGCCGCTGCTGGTCGTGTCGCCTCCGGGGGAGCCGAAGACGGGCATGGTGCGGGTGGCCACCTGCACCACGTCGTCGAGGATCTCGGCAAAGATGTTGCGCAGCTCGGTGGCGTTGTTGGCGAAGTAGGCCTGGCGCGGCTGGTCGTTTTCGTCGAGGCCGCCGGCGGCGGCAATTTCATTGAGCGTGCAGCACGCTTGGATTCGCTTGCTCTCTTCGTCCCCGGGGTCGGCGTTGGCCGGGTTCGAGCAATCCGCGCTCGTCAGCTCCGAGCAGGAAATGGCGGTGCCCCCGCTCGGGGTGACCGTGCCGAGGGCGAACCCAATTACGTATGTCTCCACGGCCATGCCGGCCGATGGAGGCGCCAGCCGCAACGCGGAGACAATCTCGGTCGGCTCCTCGTAGGGGCACTGCCCGGGGATGCCGCCGGGAGGGTTCTCCTCGCACGAGGGGCGCAAATCGAGGTTGGGCTCGCCGTCCGTCAGCAAAATGACGATCGTCTTGCGGCAGTCGGTCGCCAGCCAGCTCGGATCGCGTGAAGGGCCGAAATCCTGACCGACGTTGAGCGGGTCCTGCGTCGTGTCGAACCACAAGAACTCCCGCGCATCGTGCAGAAGCCCTGCGATCGGCGTCGCTCCGTACGGCCGCGTCGAGAGCAGCACGTCCTGAATCCACTCGTTGCGCGTGTCGTTCTCGCTGCCGTCGGCGGGACCGAAGGCAACCATGCGCCCTTCCCAGGGCGGCGCCGCGGCGTTGCGCGCGCCGATCTCCTGAGGCAGGTCCGAGCTGCAGTTGGCGGGGCGCCCCGTGACGGGAGTGCCCAGGTAGTAGCTCCAGGCGCCGCTCATGCCCGTGCCGTCGTCCGCCGAGGTGCCGGTCAGCCCCGTGCCGGCGTTGATGCGCGTGTCGAACGTCATCAGGCCGAAGCGCACCTGCTGGCGATAGATGTCGAGCAGTCCGTCGCTGTTCTGGGTGAAGCCCGAGCAGCCCGGGTGCGCTCCGAGCAGGCCGGTGGCCGGGCGAATGAGCGACCCACCCGAAAACTCGAAGGTGTTGACGGCTCGATCCGGCCAGGTGAAGGGGGCGCTCGTCGGCGGGCGCACGCCGGGGCCATAGGTGCAGCGGTTGCTGAGAGCGCGGTGGTATGGGTTGCCGTAGCCGAAGTCGTACGGCAGGGTGGAGCCGAGCGTGAATTCGTCGCGGAACGCGACGCTGTTGCGATCCTGCGCCCAGCAGCTGTAGTCGTTGAAGGTGCCGGTGAGCACCTCGACCATGTTGATCCAGCGGCTCTTCGTGTTGGCCCCGTCCGTGGTGTCACCGGGTGCGCAGGTCGGCAGCGCTCCGTCCGTCTGAAACTCCATCGAGCCGGACGTGTCGACCAGGAGCAAGATGTTCGGCGCCGGTTTCTCCGCCTCCTGCTGGGCGGAAGCGAGCGCCGATGGCAGCAGCCCGCACAAGCCGAAGCCGACGGCGGTGAATCGCGAGAAGAACCTACTCTGAGCTTGAAATCGCATACGGAGGAATCACTTGGGAACGATGATGTAGCTGACCACGCTCTGCTGGGTGAGCGCTTCCCGAGAGCCGGCCGCGCACACCCCGAGCGCCGCGCCGTCGGTGGGAAATACCTGAGAGCGCCCGGTCAGCTTGAGGCGCATGGAGTGGGCGCGATCGGCAGACTGCCCCGCCACGTACCCCGCGTCGTAGGCTCCGGTGAGCTCGGCCACGACGTCGGCGGCGACGACGGTGGAGTCGCCGATGCTGAGCTGCCCCGGAAACTCCCCGCCGAGCGCCAAGAAGTGGCTGGCGAAGATCTCTTCCTTGAGCACGTTGCAAAACTCGCGGGTGTCCGCCGCGGCCTGGCAACCCGGCACGCGCACCGTCGGGTCGATGACGGTGGGGTTGTCGTTGAGGTAGGTGGCGGCCGAGCGGGCGGCGAGGCCCGCCAGCGTGGCCGCTTGGGTGTTCTGCCGGTTGAAGCCCGTCGCGAGCTCGACCAAGCTCGCCTGGCGCATCGAGAACACGCCGATGGCGGCGATCATCGTGATCACCAGCACCACGATGAAAATGGCGGCCCCGCGCTGCTGCCTGCGGCGGCGAAGCTGCTCCAACGTCCTCTTCACCACGTGGCCTTCTCCTGGTTGATGAGGGGGATCACCGCTTGCAGGGTGCGCAGGCGGGCGAACGGCGGATTGTTCCGATCGGTCGGGTCCAAGCTGATTCGCATCAAGCTGGGGCCAGACCCCTGGGGCGCCGTGGCCAGGCTCAGCGGGGCGGTCCGGTCGGCTTCTCGGGTGCGCGTGCTCAACCAGGCGCGCACGGCGCGGATTCGCTGCGGACCAGGCCCGGCGCGGCTGGCGGGCGCCCCTGCGTAGTCGTCCACGTCTGCGCCGTGGACCGCCGCCAGGGCACCCCCCACGTTGCGCTCGACGACCAGCGAGAAGTCCAGGTCGACCGCGTACTCCGCGACCAGCTCGGTGCTGCCCGCCATGACCGCCCCGGTCATGTCGAGCTCCTTGCGGACCAGCTCGAGGCGGGAGCTCTCGCTCGGCGGACCGGTGCGCGTCCCGTCGAGGCGGCCGTAGATGGCGTTGAATTTTGCGTCGCTCCTCAAGCTCTCGAGCTCGTATCGCACGGCGTTGACGACGTTGACCAACGTACCCGTCCCGTGGGCGGCGACTCCGCAGCGCGAGCCGCCCGCGCCCCGAAACTGCAGCGCGGGCAGTGCCTCCAGGGTGATCGCGGGGTTGGCGCCGCCCGTGACCGAGCTGATGACCCCGAACTGAATACGGCCCCGGTCGTCCTTGATGCGCAGCGCCCGGCCGGCGCGGAACACGGGCGTGAGGACCGACGCGACCGGGTTGCCGGGGTAGCCGAGGTTGGTCATGCCCAGGCTGTCCGGCTTCAACCGAATGGTCGGGGCGACCGACAAGCGGGGCACGTTGACCGCCTCGAAGTCGTCCTCGACGGGGCTGCCGCTGATGGTGATGCGGCGTGGCGCGAGCCCGTTGACCGTCTGCTCCGTCGTCAGCGTGGGATTGTCTTCGATCCGAACCGACGCGAGCTCCTGAAGGAATGCCGGGTACCCCGGAGGGAACTTGACCCCGCAGAAGGACTCGTCCCCCGTGATGTCGGGAGTGCCGAGAAAGCCGGCGCGCGCGATGTCGGCCTTGAGCCGCTCGAAGCCGACCACCGTCTGCATCATCGTGTCTGCGATGCGGACCTGTCGCATCGCGAACCGGGTGGTCTGCTTGGCGACCGTGAACACCGCCACCGAGACGAACAAGCCGCCGACGACGGCCACCATCAGCTCGACCAGAGTGAAGCCGCGCGCTCGGCGGGCCGGGGACTTTTTCGTCGATCGGACGAGCTTCATGGGCGCCTCACGGTGCGAAGGGCGGTCGAAACGTAGAGGTAGCGAAGCGCGCGCCGCGCCCCATCGCTCTCGACGCTGGCGGGCGCGAAGTGGCACGCATCCTCGGCGCTCTCGTCTCCCGCCGCGAGAACCGGCGCCTCGGCGCGCCAGACCACCCGCACCTCGGCTCGCGTCAGGCCCGAGGTCGCGCCCGGTCCCGTCATGTTCGACAAGTTCAAGTCGACGCAGAAGCGCGCGCCGACATCGTCCGCCATCGGGTTGCCCAGCGCATCGAACGCGGCGCCAAAGCCCCTCAGCGGGTCGTAGCTCGGGCGAAACCAGCTGAGAGCACCGTTGCCCTGCGCGATCCAGGGGGTCAAACCCATCGACCCGACGTCGGGCCACAGGGCCGCCTCGGCTTCGAGCTGCCCCGTCCACGACTGGGCGATCTGGTTGGCGATGGCCATGTTTTTCGCGTTGAGGTTGGAGCTCACGGTCACCTTCTGGATGGCGACGAGGCCGGAGACCCCGATGGCCAGCACCGCGATCGACATCAGCAGCTCGACCACCGTATAGCCCCGCGCCGCGCGCGACGGACCACCGCGGCCCCGCGCGCGGGGGGCTCCCCCCTCGATGGCCTTCACGGGCCCACCTCCAGCGCCATCAGGCGCGCGGTTCCGTTCGGCATCAGCACGACCTGGCGCGGCAGCGTGCGGCTCGTGACGGCGCGCGCCGCCCGCGCCACGTACGCGCTATCCATGACTCGATACGCGGTGGCGGGCGCGAAGCGAATCACGGGGGCGCCCAGCTGCGTGAAGCAGATGTCGACATAGCTCTGCGCGGTGTCCGTCTCGTCGAGAAGGCTCAGCGTGAGGTCGGCGAGGTCGCCCGTGCCCGCCGGGGCGAGCCCCCCGATCGTGCGCACCTGGGCGGGATTCTCCCAGACGGTGCCGGTGCAGCTGTTGAAGGGCATGTTCGGGCAGTTCCCGCCTGGATCCGGATTGCGGACGGCTTCCCGCACCGTGTAGACGCCAGCATTGAAGTTCACGACCACGGCCGCGCCGCGCCCCATCGCGTGCAGGCGGGCCTGGCGGTACAGCAGCGCCGTTTTGCGAGCGGCTTCGAACACGCGGCGGTCCCGAAGCTGGTGCACGGCGGCTGGAACCGCGAGCGCGGCGAAGATGGAAATGATCGCGACGACGGCGACCAACTCGAGCAAAGTGAACCCCCGTGCCGGGATCACCACGCGGCCCCGAGACCAGCGGCCAACAGGCCGGTGTCGCGCGAAGACAATCATCTGCGGTTGCGCTCAGCAAGCCCCGTGCCGTACGCCCAGCCGAGGCCAAAACCCGCGTTTCCGAGCCCCATGCAACCATCGCTGCAGCACCCGATTCGCAAACGATTGCGATGCTATGCAACCTTTGCGACGGCGCTGCTGTCCGTCCTCGTGCGGGCTGGTCGGGGGGCGCAGCACAGCAGGCGACGGGTGCGCGCTCCCGGGCTCGCGCTGCTGGCTCTGGGCGCGCTGCAGGCCCGCTGCGAGGCGTCGCCGCCGGTGGAAGCCGCCCGCTCCGGGCTGGCTCAGCTCCGACCGCTGGCCGCGCCTCGCGTCCGCGAGCAGGGGTCCGCCTGCGAGCCGGGCGTGCGGCGACCCGATCGAGGCGCCGTTCCGAACCGAATCGGCTCATTCTGCTTGGCCACCCTGAGCGACCCCCGCGGGGCGGAGGACGACGGCGGCCCGCGGCTGCGCGAGGCGTGCCGGCGGCTGCTGGGCACGGGCTGCGGCGAGCTCGTCTCGATGGGCCTGGAAGCGCTGTACGCCCACCACTACCGGGACGCCCGCAGCGGGGCCGAGGTCGACCTGCTGCAGCTTCGCTTCGGCACTCTACAGCAGAGCTTTGCCTGGTTTTCGCAGCCCGCCGCGGCCGCGACGGACCCGCTCGCTCCCTCGGGGCTGTGGCTCGAGGCCGAGGGGCAGGCCGTCTCCCATGGCGACTGGCTCGTGGCGCGTCGAGGGCGATTGGGCTTCCGGCTGACGCGCGACGACTCGGCGCGGGCGCCCGACGGCGAACCCGAGCCCCATCCGCTGGCGGATTTCGCGACGCAGCTGCTGGCGCAGAGTGGCGAGCCCGCCGGGCTGCCGGAAGCCGTTCTGCGGCTGCCCGAACGCGGTCGCATCCCGCGCTCCGAGAGCCTGCAGCTGCACGACGCGCTCGGCATCGATGGCCTGGGCGAGGCGGCAATCGCCCACTACGAAGCGGAAGGCAAGCGCTGGCGTGCTCTGGTCGTGGTACACCGCGATCCTGATTTCGCCCGAGATCTGGTCGATAGCCTGCACAAGCGCCCCGGCTCGCTCGAGCTCCCGGGGGCGGCCCTTTCGGCGCTTCTGTTCGTCGGGGCCGGATCCGGCCCGGGCCGAGCCCCACAGTGGGTCATTGGCCGCCGTCGAAATGTGATCTATGGCGTCGGCGACGATCCGACGGTGCAAGCCCTCGGCCTCTCCGCCAAACAGGAAGACGACGCCCGCCTCTCGACCGGCGAAAAGCTTCTGCAGCTCGGCCGCCTCGCGAGGCGTCCCTTCAAGCCCCCCGAACAAGCCCCATGATTCCGATCGTCGCCATCGTCGGCCGCCCCAACGTGGGCAAGAGCACTCTGTTCAACCGTCTGCACGGAGCGCGCGTCGCGATCGTGCACGACGAGCCCGGGGTCACCCGGGATCGCCACTACGCCGACGTCGAGCTGTACAGCCGCACTTTCACGCTGATCGACACCGGGGGCTTCGACCCGGCAGACGACGACGCCATCGGGCGGGGCATCGCCCGCCACGTCCGCGCCGCCATCGACGAAGCGGACGTGGTGCTGTGCGTGCTGGACGGGCTCTACCCCCCCACGGCCGCGGACCAGGCTGCCGTGCGCCTGCTCCGCCAGAGCGAGAAGCCGGCCATCTACCTGGCGAATCGCATCGACACCCGCGACCAGATGCCCCAGATGACCGAGCTGTGTAGCCTCGGAATCGATCCGATCGCCATCTCGGCGCTGCACGGGCGCGGCTTCGATCACCTGGGTGAGGCGCTGCGCCGGGCGTTGCCCGCCATGCCGGAGCCCGAGGCCGAGCCGCCCGCCGATTGGGACCCGGAGCTCGACACGGAGGGGGAAGGGGAGGGCGACGCCGAGGCGGCCGCCGAGGCCGAAGCGGCCGCCGTCCCCCACGTGGCGCTCATCGGTCGACCCAACGCGGGCAAGTCTTCGCTGCTCAACCGGCTCAGTGGCGACGAGCGGAGCCTGGTCGACGATCGGCCGGGCACGACGCGGGACCCGGTCGACGTGCGCCTGACACACAAAGGCCAAGAGTACGTCGTCGTGGACACGGCGGGGATTCGGCGGCGCTCGAAGGTAGAGCAGGGCGTCGAATCGGCGAGCGTGATGCAGGCGCTGCGGAGCGTCGCGCGGGGCGACGTGGTGATCGTGATGTGCGACGCGAAGGAGGGCTTGGCGGAGCAGGACGCTCGCCTGCTCGGGCTGTGCGCCGATCGGGGGCGAGCGATCGTGGTCGGGCTCAACAAGGTGGACCTGCTCGGGAGTGCCGAGCGCAAGAAGGCGCGCGAGTCGGCGATCCGCCAGCTGCACTTCGCCCCCTGGGTGCCCCTCGTGGAGCTCAGCACGAAGTCGGGGGAAGGCGTGGCCGCCCTCATGCAGCGAGTGCGCCGCTCTTACCAGCAGTACCGGCGGCGCATCCCGACGGCGGATCTGAATCGCTTTCTCCAGGACGTGGTCGAGCGGCAGCCGCCTCCTCGCGTCGGCAACCGAGCGCCGCGCCTCTTCTTCATGACCCAGGCGCGCGCCGCTCCACCCGTCTTCGTGGTGATGTGCAGCTCGGCGGACGCGGTCAAAGAGAGCTACCAGCGCTTCCTGACGAATTTGATTCGCAAGACCTTTTCGTTCGACTCGGTGCCGATCGCCGTGCGCTTTCGCAACCGGCGCCGTCGCCAAGATCCGGCGTGAGAGCCCCCGCGGCGAGAGCGAGCCCCCCCCGGGGCGCCCTCGAGCTAGCCGCTCGCCGAGGCCGCGGGCGACACGAGGGCCTCGGCCAGGCGACACAGCCCGGCGAGCGCCGCGAGCTCCTCGCCCAAGTCGGGAGCGGTGACCAGCACCCGGCACGGAGGCTGCAGCGCGGTGAGCGCACGCTGCAGCTCCGAGAGCCCGCCCGCCTGCTGCGCGGCGAGCGCCGCCACGCGGTCGCGCTCGGCGAGGGTCGCCCGGGCCAGGCTTCGAACCGCCTCGGGGCTCAGCGAGGCCTCGGCCGACAGGGTGCGTCGCACGCTCTCCTCGTCCACCTCGGGCGGAGGCGGCTCCACCCGATTGGCCACGAAGGCCGACACCTGCATGGCCTCTCGGCTGAGGTAGCGCGCGAGGCGCAGCCCTTCGGCAATCGCTTCGGGGGTGGGGGAGGCCACGACGGCAAAATGCACCTCGGGGCTGCGCAGCGCGCGCGACACCGCCCGCGCGCGCTCGCCGAAATTGCCCAACACTCCGTCCAGATCGGCGATCAGTCGCCCCATCTGTTCGAGCAACGCCCCGCCGGTGATTTTCCCCATCACCGAGAGCACGCGGGACAGGCCGCTGGTCAACAGCCCCCGCGCACGCCCCGCGGAGGACGCGACGAGCCACTGCATCACCGAGCCGTCGAGCGCGCGCGATACGCGCTCGGGCGCGGTGAGGAAATCAATCGCATTGCGCGAGGGGGGGGTGTCGAGCACCACGAGGTCGAAGCGGTCGTCTTGCCGCAGCGCCGTCAGGCTCTCGAGGGCCATGTACTCGTGAACCCCGGCCAGGTGCGTCGAGAGCTGCGCGTACAGGCGGTTGCCGAAGATCCGCTGGCGAAGGGCCTCGCTCGGGGTGTGCCGCGCGACCAGCTCGTCGAACGTGTGCTTGGGGTCGAGCTGCATCACCGAGAGCGTGCCTCCGGCCGCGCGCGAGCCCCACGGCTCCTCGACGAGCCGGGCTTCGTGGCTCAGCGCCGGAAGGCCCAGGCTGTCGGCCAACCTGCGCGCAGGGTCGATGGTGACGCACACGGTGCGCCGCCCACGGCGCGCGGCTGCGATGCCGAGCGCCGCGGCCGTCGTCGTTTTCCCTACACCCCCTGGACCGGCGCAGATCAACACCTCCGCGCGATCCAGCAGCTCGACGATGGCGGGCTGTTTGGCCACGTTTCCTTCTCGCTGCCTCTCTGCGGGCACGTTCTCGATCGGCTTGGAACGCATCTCATGACCTCACGCCCCGCCCCGACCCGGTGGGGCGAGACGGGCGGCTCTCCGCGCAATTCAGCGCCCGGCTCGGTGCGCTGCTTCTCCCTCGACCCATCTCATGATTACGAGTCGGGTTCCAGCCCCACGTCGGCGCCGCGGCCGACGCGAGCGCCCGCTCGATCTGGGCGGGGCTCGGTTTGGCCGGCGGAGCCGCCCGATTTTTTGCCCCAACACCGGCGAAGCGCGTCATGAAGAAGGAGATGCCAGGCTTCGTGGACCTTCACTGCCACTGGATCCCCGGCGTGGACGACGGCGTGGACAACCTGCAGGCGGCGGTCGAATTGCTGCGAGGCCTGCGCGGCCTGGGCTTCGCGCGCGTCGTCGCCACGCCGCACATGCGACCGGGCCTGTTCGACAACACCCGGGCCGGCTTGCTCGCGGCGTTCGAGCGAACCTGCTCGGCGCTCGGCGCCGAGCAAGGTCTGCCGGAGCTGTCGCTCTCGAGCGAGCACTACTTCGACGACGAGGTGTTCGGGCGCCTGCTTTCGGGCGAAGGGCTGCCTTATCCGGGGCAGCGCGCCGTTCTGCTGGAGTTCTACCAGAGCCAGTTCCCCCGTTCGCTCGACCAGCTGCTGGGGCAGCTGCGGGTTCGAGGCCTGTTGCCGGTCGTGGCACACCCCGAGCGGTACCAACCGGTCTGGAAGAACCCCGAGGTGCTCGAACGCTTGCTGGATGTGGGCGCCATCGCCCTGCTGGATATCGCCGCGCTGGCCGGCAAGTACGGCCGCCGGCCGAAGCGCTGTGCGGAAGAGCTGCTCGAGCGCGGTTGCTACCAGGCTGCCTGCTCCGACGCACACAGCCCGAAGGACCTCGGGGCGGTGGAGAAAGGGATGGAAATCGTGCAGCGGCGCTACGGGGAGGAAGAGCTCGAAGGGCTGCTCCACCAGGGGCCCCTGGACATCTTGGCGGGAACCGCCCGTGGCTGAGCGCCTCTCGGCGCCCAGCTCGAGCCCAGCCGCCGTCGGCCGCGGGCTGGGCGGCTCGTTGATTCGCACCCTCGGCGGCTCGCTGTTGGTCGCGGTGGTGTTCCTGCTCGTGATGCGAGCGGGCGAAATGACGCTGGCCCCTTCGTGGGAGGCGCTCGGCGCGGCCAACCCCTGGGCTCTGCCGCTCTACCTGGCGTCGTGGAGCGTCGTCCACCTGATGCGAGCGGGCCGCTGGGCTTTCTTGCTCGCTCCGCTCGGGCAGGTGCCCATGTCGCGCATTCTCTCCTCGTCGTTCGTGGGCTTCCTCGCCATCATCGCCATGCCCTTGCGCACCGGCGAGGTAGCGCGGCCGCTGCTCGTGCGCCGCGGGGGCAAGCTCACGGCCTGGGCCGCCGGAGGAACCATCGGGGCCGAAAGGGTGGTGGACGGCGTCGTGCTCAGCGCGATGCTGAGCCTCTCCCTGCTGGTCGCCGAGCCCCTCTCGCCGCTGCCGCAGACCATCGGAGCGCTGCCCATCTCGGCCCGTGTGATTCCCGGCGCCACCGTCCTCGCGCTGCTCGGCTTCGTCGCGGCGCTGGCCACCGTGATCGCCTACTACGCGTGGCGGGAGCGCGCCAGCCGTCTGCTGCGGCGGGCCATCAGCCCCTTTTCGCCGAGCGGCGCGGAGTGGATTGCGTCGCGGCTCGACGCGCTGGGCTCCGGCCTGCGTTTCCTCGGCAGCCGTCGTCAGGCGGCCGGCTTCGCGCTGGTCACCGTCGCGTACTGGCTCGTCAACGCCGGCTGCACCTGGGCGCTGGCCGCGGCGGTCGGCGTGGAGGGCATCAGCTACGCGCGGGCGTGTGTGCTCACCGGTGTGCTGGCGCTCGGAATCCTGGTGCCCAACGCGCCGGGCTTCGTGGGCACTTTTCAGGTTCCGCTATACGCGGGTCTCTCGATGTTTCTGCCGCCCGAGCACGTGCTCGGGGAGGGCGCGCTGTTGGTTTTCTACTTGTACGTCGGGCAGCTGCTGGTCACCGGGGTGTTTGCCGTCGGCGCCGTGCTGTTCGATGGGCAGGGTCTGCTTTCCGCGCTCGGTCGGCAAGGCGCCTCCCCGGGCGCCAGCCGCGGTGCATCGCCCGGCGCCGGGGGGGAGGCCTGAGTCGAGTGCGCGGGCCGCTTGCTCGGCCCCCGGCAGCGCGCTACTTGTGTTCGATGCCGCGTTCGCTCCGCGCCACCCCGACGGCGGCGATCATCCGTTCGATTGCCGCCACCGATCGACGAGCCGGGGCGTCGCATGGGCAGCCCACGCCGAGCCCGCAACCCGTGCGCCGTGCTTGCCGAATGCGGCGTGTTGCCGCCCCCGGCGCCGCGGAGAGCTCCTCCGCAGCCGACCGGTCGCGGCTCCCGCGGCTGTGCTGGTCTCGGCTCCCGCCGTTCTGCCGGAGCCAGCGCCTGACGCGAGGCGCAGCCGCCGCGGCCCTGGCCCTTCTGATTGCGTCGTCCGCCGCGGCCCGATCCGACGCGCGCGTGGCCAACACCAAGGCGCAGGTCTTCAGCGCGGCGCTGCGCTACCTGCGCGTCGACCGCGGCTTCGAAGTCATCGAGCGCGACGCCGAGGCTGCGTACTTGCTCTTCCTGTATCCCACGCCCAACGCGGAGCCGAAACAGGTGCAGGGCGCCATCGAGATGGTCGAAACGGGCAAGGCCGTGAAGGTCTCGGTCAGCCTGCCCACGCTTCCTGCCTATCAGGAGGAGATGATCAAACGCGGCCTGCTGGACAAGCTGCGCCAGGACTATCCCTCTCCCTCGAGGCGGCCCTCGGAGCCGAGCAAGCCGGACGAGCCGGAGGCTCCCAAGGCGCCTGCGGGCTGACGGGCCATCCCTCGGGTTGGCCGGTTGGTCGATCGCGATCGAGTCGACCCGCGCATCTCCACCCGCGGCGCGGTCGCGTCCCCTACACGCGGGCGGAGGCAGCACGGGCCCGAACCGAGGGAGTGGGCGGGGGGCGAGGGGCGGCACAGACGCGGTCCGCCGCGCGCGACCGAGGCCGAGGCGTGCGAAGAGACGCGCGTCGGCGCGCCCCCGGGACCGAGGTCGTCAGAACTCCGGGCTAGTCGAGGAGTTCCGCGAGCAGGTAGAACGGGCGCTGCAGATGGATAGGCCGTCGGTCGAGAGCCCGCCTCGCACCACTGGGCGCCGCCCCGCCGAGTGGGCCCGAGGGGGTGCGTGTGGGGGCAAAGGCGCGCGTTTGGACGGCGAGGGCGAGGGTCGGCTCGCCGGGTGCAACGAGGCGCCTTCCCCGATTCACCCGGCGCTTCCCGAGCGCGGCCGAGCGGCTGCCGGCGGGCTCGCGAGCGAGCGGCGTGGCCTCGTGGGCCCGCGCCGCCACGCCGCGCGGTTGCCGCCGTGGCGGAAAGCGGCGGCCTGGTTGATTGCGACGGCCATCTCGCAGGGGGCGGCCGACGCTTGGGCGCAGGCCGCAGGCCGTGCTCCCAGGCCCGCTGCGCCCGGGGCCCCGGTCGTGGTGCTGGAGCAGCCGCAGAGCCGCATGGTCTGGATCGCCCCGGGCCGCTTTCGGATGGGCTCGACCCCCGCCGAGATCATGGATGCGCTGGCCATCTGCACGCAGCAACCGTTCGGCCGCCAGTGCCACCCGGAAATGTTCGAAGTCGAGGCACCTGCGCACCATCGCGACCTGGAGGGCTTCTGGATCGACCGCCACGAAGTGCGCGTAGACGAATACCGGCTGTGCGAACTGCGGCGTCGTTGCTCGCCTCGGCCGCAGCCCGCCACCTCGTCCGCCGTCGAGCGCGACGACTGGCCCGTGACGCGCGTGACGTGGTATGACGCCCGCGACTACTGTGCATTCCGTGGGCTCAGGCTCCCCACCGAGGCCGAGTTCGAGCGCGTCGCGAAAGGGCCGAATGGCAGAACCTATCCCTGGGGCAAGCTGTTCAACCGGCGGCTTGCCAATCTCGGGCGCTTCGGTTGGGACGTGACGGACGACACCGATGGCTTCGCACAGCTCGCTCCGGTCGGGAGCTTTCCGGACGGGGCGGCCTCCGAAGGAGCCGAGGACATCGCGGGCAACGTCGCGGAATGGGTGGCGGACGAATTTTCTCCCAGCCACTCGGTGCCGCAGAGCGGCTCCCAGCCTCCGATCGGCGGGCAGCGCGTCATCCGAGGCGGCAGCTACCAGACCGCGCCGGTGTGGGCGCGCGGCGCCGCGCGCCAGGCCTCTGGCGCGCGCACGCGGCGCGGAGATCTGGGGTTTCGCTGCGCGCGCTCGCACCGCTGAGCTCTCCCGATGCTGAAGCTTCCCGCAACTCGAGCAGCCGTCTTCATCCTGGTTCGCCCCCACTATCCAGAAAATGTGGGGGCGGTGGCACGTGCGATGAAAGTGATGGGCGTCACCGCCCTGTGCATCGTCAAACCGAGCCGGATCGCCTTCCCGGAGCACGAGATGGCCCTGAAGATGGCGGTGAAGTCGACCGACGTGCTGCTCGGCGCCCGGCGGGCGGAAAGCCTCGAAGAGGCGCTGGACGGCGTGGGCTGGGCCTATGCGACGACTTCGCGACGAGGAGTGTCCGGTGTGGTGTCGCCGCGCGCTGCCGCGCGGCGCTGCGCCGACCTCGGGGAGCGGGGCGGGCTGGTTGCCTTCGTCTTCGGCAACGAAAAGACGGGGCTCTCGGAATCGGAGCGCGCTCAGTGCAACGAGCCGCTGCGCATCCCCATCGCCGCGGATCAGCCTTCCCTCAACCTGGCCCAGGCCGCGCAAATCGTCGCCTACGAGCTGTTCGTGGCCGGCCTGGAGAGGCGGGCTACGCGCCCCGAGGAGTGATTCATGGCAGCCGATCCGAGCTCACGGTCCGTGCCCCGGCGACCTCTTCGGCGCGGCCGCGCGCGCCGCGGCGACCGCCCGCTCCTCGCGGCTCACGCCGTCTCGAGCGCTCAGCACTTCGCGAACGTGGCGCACCGGCGCTCGCCTGAGCTGCGGGGGCGCTCGGCCCGCCTGAGGCGGTGCTCGGCGCGCGTGTTGGCCGGGCTCGCGGCGGGGTTGCCGCGCTGCGCGATGCGGCGGCGCGGCACCTCGCGACGCGCCCGGACGTTGCCGGGATGCGCGGCGTCGCTGAGCGGCGCGGCGTTGCCGCGCCGCTTCGCGGGGCGCCGCGGCGTGCCCGCCCGGGGTGTGGCGGGCAGGATGCGGCCTCACGCAGTCGGGGCGCCGCGAGCGCGCTCGGCTCCGACGCAGCGGCTCCCGACGGCGCCGGGGCCTTCAGTCGTCGTCGACGAGCAGGTCGTCGTCGAGGGCCGTGTCCTCGTCTTCGTCCTCTTCCTCGTCGTCGTCGTCCTCGTCGTCGTCGTCCTCTTCGTCGCTCCTGGCGTCGGTCTTGAGATCGATGCCCGCCTCGGCCAGCTGCGTTTCGAGCAACTCGAACAGCTCGTCGACGTCGTCCCCCCCCCACTCGTCGAGCACGTCGGTGAGAAATTCGAAGAAATCCGCCGTGTCCAGGCTACGCTCGATCTCCTCGACCTGCTCCTCGCTGAAGGCCTCGAGCACCTCCTCTCGCAAGGACTCGGTATCGCCCTCCTCGATGGTGTCTTGTGCTGCAAGCCGAATTTGACGGACGGCTCGCCTGTCGAGGTAGATCTCCATAAGGTCGTGTGCTCCGAGAAACTCGACCCGCCTTTAGACGAATGCTCGACGGGGCGTCAAGCGCAGTGACGATTGTGGTTCAAACTCGACAGAATGTAGTGGCCGGCCTGATGTCCGTGGGCCTGTTCGCCGCGCCCCCGGCCTTCGCACAACCTCGCGATCCGAGCCTCGGCGAGCCGCAACCTCCTCCCATCAGCTCGCACTACGTTCAATACGGCGTCGGCGTCACCGGTGTGACGGTGGCCGCCACGGACGGCGTTTGTGCCGGCGGAGCCCGCGAACCGTGCTTCCTCGGCGACGGCGGTGGGCTCGCGCTGCGGGTGGGCTACCGCTCGCGGTCTCCCTGGTACGTGGGCGGCGCCTACGAATTCTCGCGGCAGGATTCCGACAACCTGATCCGACTGGCGATCCTGCAGCAGTTGCGGGCCGAGGCCCGCTACCACTGGACGCGGGCCACACGTCTCTCTCCCTATTCCGCCGCCTCGGTGGGGCTCGCCGCGTACGGCAACGAGTGGGGGATCGGTACGTGGGGGGCCTCCGGCTCGGTGGGCCTGGGTCTGGAGTTCCAGATTACCCAGTTCATCGTCGTCCACTTTCGCGGAGAGTACCGGCCCCTGCTGATGCGGCGCTGGGACGACGCAGCGGGCGTGGCCAGCGAACGGATTCCGCTGATCGGGATCGCGCACTTGGCCACGTTCGAGATCGGATTCGAAGTTCGCGAGCCCATGGCGAGGTGGTGAGAGGCACCCTGGCGTTTTGTCATCTAGACCTATTGACGAAATGCAGCCCTCCGGGTCCTCTTCCTGCATGGAGTGCCAGCGATGCGGCAGAGTTACCGACGCGACGGCCCGCTACTGCCCCGACTGTGGGGGGCCGCTCGCGCACGGCTCGGGAGGCAATCTCCCGCCGGGCAATCTCTCGCCGGGCAATCTCCCGCCGGGCAATCTCCCCTCCGGCAATGCGGCCGTCGCGGGCGCAGGTCCCCGGGTGGGCGCGATTGTCCCACCGGTCGGGCAAGGGGCGGGGGGCGTGGAGGCCTACGGTCGCGGCCGTGGGGGTCACGCCGGAGGCGGCGGGCAGGGTAGCCCGGGCCAGGGTAGTCTGGGCCAGGGTAGTCTGGGCCAGGGCGGCGGCGGTCACGTACCCGGCGGTCACGTACCCGGCCGCCGTGATTCGAGTGGCCACGATTCGAGTGGCCACTTGGCCGGTCCGGGGCATGGCTCCAATGCTCTCGCACCCCGGGCGCACGAGTCGGCGGCCGGGGCGCATCTGGCCGTAATCAGCCAAGATGGAAGCACCGGGGACGTGCACTGGCTGCAGGGGGACTCCGTGGACATCGGTCGTGAAGTGTCCGGAATCCGGCTCCCGTCCGATCGATTCGTCTCTCCGCGCCACTGCCGGGTGAGCAGGCGAAACGGAAAGTTCTTCGTGCGAGACTTGGAGTCCCTCAACGGCGTTTACATCCGTCTGCGGGAGCCCGTATTGCTTCGGCACGGCGATTCTGTGCTCCTCGGCTCCGAGGTGTTAGCGTACGAAATCGTCCCTCGAGGGGATGGCGGCTTCGGTGTGGCGCAGGAGCTCGGCACGGACGTGTATGGCTCCCCGGTCAAGCCGCGTTACGCGCGTCTGCGCCAAAGAACGATGGAAGGGCTGGACCGAAATCTGTTCTACTTGACCGCCGAGGAGGTGGTCGTCGGCCGCGAGAACGGTGATATCGTGTTCACCGCGGATTCGTTCATGAGCCGCAAGCATGCGGCCTTCGAGCGGGACGCATCGGCCGGAAGTTTTGTGCTTCGAGATTTGGGCTCTTCCAATGGCACCTATCTTGGTATTCGGGGGGAGACCGAGCTACGGGAGGGAGATCATCTCCGTGTCGGGCAACATCTCTTTCGATTCGGACTTGGCGAATAGCTAGCGGGCGACCGTCGGCTCGACACGACCAGAAAAACAAACGAAGCAAGATGACAAGAAGTGCCGCAATAGCCGCTCGATGGCAGCCCTCACCCCGTGGGGCTGGCAACGAGGGGCGCCTTTTTTCCGCCGGCATTTAGCTAGCAGCACCGGCCATGGGCGACGTCGCAAGGGAGAAAAGCAAGCTGAGCGGCATTCATCTTCGAGTGTTTGGTCAGACCGACGTTGGCCAGGTACGGGAGCACAACGAAGACAATTTCCTCATCGCCAACCTCGACGCCGACGGCCCCCAGTTCGACTCGGACGAGCCGTTCGAGCTGAGTGAGCGCGGTGCCGTTTTCGGGGTGTGCGACGGGATGGGGGGCGCGGCGGCAGGCGAGGTCGCCAGCCAGCTCGCGGTCGACCGCATCCACGAGGTGCTCGCCGGGGACATCCCTCCGCAGGGCCGCCACGATCTGGCAGCGCGTCTGGTTCGGGCGGTGCAGGAGGCAGGTCGCCTGATCTTCACCGACGCCCGGGCGGATCGCTCTCGCCGCGGCATGGGCACCACGTCGACCATCGCCACGCTGGTGGACGACCGGCTGTTTCTGGCCCAGGTCGGGGACAGCCGCGCCTACATCCTTCGGGACGAAGAGCTGGTGCAGGTCACGCGCGATCAGTCGCTCGTCAATCAGCTCATCGAGGCCGGGCAGCTCACGGAAGAAGAAGCGGAGACGTTCGAGCACAACAACATCATCTTGCAGGCGCTCGGTACCTCGGACGCCGTCCAGGTCGACGTGACGTACGTGGACCTGCGCGCCGATGATGTCTTGATCATCTGCTCGGACGGTCTTTCGGGAATGATCCGCAGCGAAGACATTCGAGGCATCGCCGTCGAGCTGGAGGATCCGAAGCCCGTCTGCGCTCGCCTCATCGAGTCGGCCAACGAGGCCGGCGGCCACGACAACATCACCGTCGTGGTGGTGAAGTTCACCGGCCCCCGTCTGCCACCCCTCGACGAGGGTGAAGAGCCACTCAGCTACCGAAAGTACAACTTCAGCGAGGACGAAGAGGAAGGCGTGGACGGCGGTGACCCGATCGCCTCGCGGGACACCGCGCGGCTGCCGCCGCTTTCGAGCCGGGGTCTGCCGGCGTCGGAGCCCTCCCCCGACGATCACGGGCCCCCCTCGTCGCGAGGAGATGCAATCTCTTCGGCGGAAGATTCGGTGGCGGTGCCGATGGATGGGCTTGCACCGTCCACGGTCGGCGCCATCATCGTCGCCGGCGTCACGGTCATCATCGTGATGGGTTTTCTGTTGCTGCGCTGAGGGCGGGTTCGCAAGCCACTGGATGGCGATCGAGCGCAATTCAGGCAACCGCCACCTCGGCCGAACCGATCGCAACGTCGAGGCGGCAAGGTGGGCTCGCGCCGCGGCCGGCGGAAGTCCACGCGCGGCCTGCGAGTCTTGCCGCGGGCGGGCCGACCACGCCCGGCGCGGCGCGCGGCGCCGCGGGGAGGCGAGGCAGGGATGATCGCCAGCATTCTTCGGCGGGTTCTCGCGTGGTCGGCGGGGCTGGGCGCCATCACGCTCGTCACGTTCGGCATCCTCTCGGGCGCTTCGAGGGAGCGGCGGGCCCTCGATCTACCGCTCTTCTTCAACCCGGAACCCGGCAAGGTCGAGCGGCTCGCGAGAGAGTCCGTGCAGATCCTGAGCCGAGGCGAGGGCGACCAGGGCGAATCGGCCGCGCTGCTCGCACGCCTCGGAGGCGCGGCGCTGCCGTACGTGCTGCCGGAGCTCGATTCGCTCTCCCCGGAGGGCCGCGAGCGAGTTGCCGCGGCACTCGAGCCAGTGCGGCGACGGATGGGTTTCGCCCCCACGTCCGGCGGCGAGGAGGCGGGTAGCGCGACGCTGTTCTGGGCGCGGTTCTGGGAGGAGCACGCGATCGACTTTCGCCCCGTCGTCGCCGAGCGCGCGGCGGCCCGGCTGGCCCAGAGAAGCTCGCCGCTGCGCGTCGCCGAGGTGCGCCGGCTCGACACCTTTTGCCTCGATGCTCTCAGCCACGCGGTCGGTGAGGTCGAGACGGGCCGCGATGTCCCACGCGTCGAACGCCTCGCGGCGCGCATCGCCGCCATGGTCGAGCTCGACGAGCTGCGCCCCGATCTGCCGATGAACCGCGAATCCGCGCGAGACTGGGTGCAGCGCTTCGGCACCTGGTGGGCTCGTCACCGCAGCCTGTACAGGACCTATCTGGGGTTGCCCCGTATCACCGCAATGCTGCGCGAAACACGCTACGGGGCGTGGCTGGCCGAGGCCACCAAGCTGCACTTCGGCCGCGCCCCCGACGGGCAGCCGGTGCTCGGCGAAATGCGCCGCGCCGCCACCGTCACGATTCCGCTCTTGCTGTGTTGTGCCCTCGGTTTGGGCAGCGCGGCGCTGGCGCGGCGCTTCGCTGCGCGCCGGCGCAGGGGCCCGCTCCGTGTGCCCCGGCGCGGGCTGCGGATCGGCGAGCAGCTCGCTCGCGCAACACCGCCGGCGCTGGCCGTGGTCGTACTGGAGCAGGCGAGCGGCGATCGGGACCGAGCCTGGCTGGCGGCGCTGGGCCTTTCGCTGCTCGCGGGCGCTTCGGCCCAGCTCGTGGGCCCGCTGCTTTGGGGTCGCGGCCCCCTCGCGCTCGACGAGGGCCGCCGAGCTCCCGGGCGAGGCCGCGAGCCCGGAGCCCGCCGGCTCGCCTGGGTGGGGGCCCAAGGGAGCTTGCTGACGTTCATTTTCGTCGTCGAAGCGGTCCTCGGCTTGCCCGGCCTCGGCGCGCGCACCCTGTTGGCCTTGCAGCGTGGGGAGACGGAGTGGATGATGGCTTTCACGCTCGTACTCTTCGCGTGGGTCGTGGGGGGGCAGCTCCTGGGCGAGGCCGTGGCAGCCGCGCGCCAGTTGCCCTCGCTGAGCTGGAAGGCTCGTGTCCGCGCCTGATTCGAGCGCAGGCTGGCCGCGCGCCGCAGTGGCCACGCTGGCGCTGCTGGCCGCAGCCGGCGCTTCCGCGCCGCTCGCGTCGGCGAGCGGGGATTTCGGCGTCTGGTTGCGAGCGACGCACAACAGCCTGCTCGTCGCCCTGGGCGCCTGTGGGTTGGCGGCCGGGCTGGGTTTCGCCCTGGGCCTCGCCATCGGACTGGACCCGCGCCAAGCGCACACCCCGTCGAGCCTGGTCGCGAGCTGGGTTTCTTGGGGAGGGGCGCTTCCGGGAGTCCTGGTCGCCGGGTTGGGCCGGTATTGGGACCCGACCGGCGGCGCCGCGGCCCTGACGGCGGCGCTCGCGGTGCCGAGAACGCTCGAGGTCGCGGGCTTGGTGCGCCAGTGGCTGCTGGATCGCCTCTCCCGTCCCTACGTCGAAGCGTCTCGTTCGCTCGGCGCCCGCTGGTCGTGGACGATGAAGAAGCACGTTCTGCCCGGGCTCGGCCGCCCGATGCTCTCGCTCTTGGCCAGCGGCGTCGCGGCCAGCCTGGGCCTGGAGGCGGTCCTGTCGCTCGTGGGCCTGGGCCTGCCGGCGCGGACCCCGAGCTGGGGCTCCCTGCTGGCCGTGAGGCCCTACGCCGAAGGGGGAGGGGCCGGCTACCTCGCGATCACCGCCCTCCCGCTGGCATGCTTTGCGCTGCAGCGCCTCGCCGATTGGCTCGAGCGCCCCCGAGCCGCCTGCTGATACTTGGCGAACCCAGGCCACGGGGGTAAAGGGGGAGCATGGCCGTAGCGCAGGTATCAGAAGGAGATTTCGAGGCAGTGGTGCTCGCGAGCGACGTGCCGGTCCTCGTGGAGTTCGGCGCCACCTGGTGCGCCCCCTGCAAGGCCGTCGCGCCTGAGCTGGAGGCCCTACAGGCGGAGCTCGGCACACGGGCCAAGGTCGTCAGCGTCGACATCGACCAATCGCCGACGCTGACGCGGCAGCTGGGGGTGCAGAGCGTCCCGACGTTCGTGGTGTTCGCCCAGGGGCGGCCCGTCGGGGGCAACGCGGGGGCGATGAAGAAGGCCCAGCTGCTCGAGCTACTCGAGCCGGTGCTGCCGCGCGCCGCCGGGGCCCTCAAGCCCGCCGAGGTCGCGCAGCTCCGGGCGCAGCAGCGCATCTGCCTCGTGGACGTGCGGGAGGCGGCCGTCTACGGCCGGGCTCACATCGAAGGGGCGATCAACGTGCCGCACACGGAGCTTCCGAGTCGGGCCGTCGAGCTGATGCAGCTCCCCCTGCCTCCCGTGCTCTATTGTCGAGCGGGAGACGTGGCCAAGGCGCTGGCAGGCGAGCTCGCGGAAAGCGGAACGCCCGTCGCGTTCCTCGATGGCGGTGTGCTCGGCTGGGAAGGCGAGGGATTCGAGCTGTACCGCCCGGACTGAGCCGGGCTGGCGGCGGATCCGGCCGGGAGTGAGCCCGGCGGCGCTGCCGCGAACGGGCTCGGCTGGGCCCTGCCAGCCTCGCGGGCACCGCGGCAAGCTCGCGGCCGACCCCAGTGCCGGCCAGGCTTGCGCGCTCAGGAGCGCTGGCTCGCGCCGCTGCGCCCCTCACGCGCGGCGGCCAGGGCGCTCGAGAGAACGTCGCGGACGGGGACGCCTCGGGATCGGGCGATCTGGGCGCATTGGTCGAACTCGGGCTTGAGCTGGGGGCTGCCCCAGGGGCCCGTGCTCACTTTTACGTCCACCTCGCCGTACTCGGTTTGCACGCGAAGGATTTCCCGAGGCCGCTCGCCGCGGGTCACGGCAGACTTGCGGAAGCCGATGCTGCTGGTCTCGCGCAGCAGGATCGCGCCGACGGCGTCTTGCTCCCCCGCGCGGCAGAGGGCCGATATCGTCAGGCCGGGGCGCCCCTTCTTCATCTGGATGGGGGTGAGCCAGGCGTCGAGCGCGCCGCCGCTCATCAAGGCGGACAGAGTGTGGCCCGCGAGTTCGCCGGTGAGGTCGTCGACGTTCGCCTCCACCACGTAGTGGCTCGGAGCGTCCGCCGCGGCGCGGGGCCACGGGCTCCCGAGCACGGCGCGCAGCGCGTTGAGCCGATCGGGCAGCACTTGAGTGCCCTTGCCCCAGCCCACGCGCTCGGGCGCAAAGCTCGGCCAGCGCGCGAAGCCGCGAGCCACCGTGGCGACGATGGCGGCGCCCGTCGGAGTGACGAGCTCGGCGTCGATGCCCGCCTCGTAGGTGGGCACACCTCGCAGACACAGCAATGTGGCCGGGGCGGGCAGGGGGATCACGCCGTGACGACAGCGGACGCGGCCGCCCCCCATCGGCAGCGGGCTGCAGACCACCTCGGCGCCCAGAAAGTCGATGCACGTCGCCGCGGCGACGATGTCGACGATGGCGTCCACCGCGCCCACCTCGTGAAAGTGCACGCTCTCGAGGGTGGCGCGGTGCACCTCGGCCTCGGCCTCGGCAAGCCGGCGAAAAATCGCCAGAGAAAGCTCTCGCACGGGCTCTCGAAGCGGCGACTCGCCGAGCATCCGCTCGATGGTCGCGTAGCTGCGCTCCGGGTGCCGGCCAACGATTTCGACGTCGAATTGGCTCGCGCCGATGGCCCCGGCGAAGCGGCGACGGTGATGGATGGCAAAGCCTTCCATCGCCAGGCAGTCGAGCGAAGCCTGCACCTCCGAGAGCGGCACGCCGAGGTCCAGGAGCGCGGCGACCGTCATGTCGCCTGCGAGGCCGCTCGGCGCATCGAGAAACAACACTCGCCCCGCGCCACAGCCGCGCTGCAGCGCAGGCCTCGGATCTTCGTCGAGAGACATCCCGTGGGGGTGATGGGGATCGGGCGAGGGCCCCGCGCCGCGCCCGGGAACCTGGCCGTGCGAGCGCTTCGAGTGAGAATCACCCCCGCTATGGGACGGGCCGTGCGAATGCGAGTGGCCGTGCGAATGCGCGTGGCCGTGGTCATCGCCGTGCGAATGCGAGTGGCCGTGCGAATGCGCGTGGCCGTGGTCATCGACATGCGAATGCGCGTGGCCGTGCGAATGCTGCTCGTACGCCGGCTCCGCGCCGCCCGGCTCTTCACACCGCGCGGCCTCGGGGCGCTCGGTCACTTGGGCGACTCCGCGGTGGGCGGCGCCGGCGCGGCCATGATTCGAAGCAGCGCCATGGCTGCTCCGAACCCGTTGTCGATGTTGACGACGGTGACCCCCGCAGCGCAGCTCGAGAGCATTCCCATCAACGCTGCCAAGCCGCCCAGAGAGGCCCCGTAGCCGACGGAAGTGGGCACCGCTATCACGGGCGCGGCCACCAGCCCGCCCACCACGCTGGCCAGCGCGCCCTCCATGCCGGCGCACACGATTACGGCCGGGGCGCGGGTGAGAGAGGGCAGCTGCGCGACGATCCGGTGCAGCCCGGCGACGCCGGCATCGAACACCCCCTCCGCGCGCACGCCACACATCCGAAGCGTCTCCAGCGCCTCGGCCGCAACCGGCACGTCGCTGGTCCCGGCGGTGACGACGAGCGCCGGCGTCTCGTTGCGCACCTTCGGCTCGGAAGCCGAGAAAGACGCCGTGCGGGAGAGCTCGTCGTAGCGGAGCTGCGGCACGGATCGACAGACCTCCGCCCCCTTGGGCGCGTCGAGCCGCGTGACGAGCACGCTCTGGCCCGCCCCGATCAGGGAGCGGGCCACGCCGGCGATCTGCTCGGGCGTCTTGGCTTCGCCGAGGATCACCTCCGGCACCCCCTGGCGCAGCGCTCGGTGGTGGTCGACGCGCGCGAAACCCAGGTCGTCGAACGGAAGTCGCTTGAGCGAGTCCATCGCGGTATCGACGGAAGTCGACCCCGCTTGGACGGCCAGCAGCAGCTCTTTCAGCTTGTCGGGACTCATCGCAGCGGGTTTAGCGAACCGGCCTGGGGAGGGCAGCTCTTTTTTGGCAGTTGGCGGACGCGGGCGGGCGTGGCAACACGGTGCACATGCCGGCGCTCGCCGCTCCTCTGATCGGATTCGCCTTAGGGGCCGGCCTGTACGCCTGGAAAGGCCGTGCTCTGCAGCGCGCCGTGCGTCCGCTGCAGCACCAGGCGCTGGTGGTGGTGGTGCTCCTGGGGCTCGGCGGCTGGGCCCCAATCGTCGCGTACCTCGCGTCGGCCGGCCCCGCTTGGGCCCTGTCGTACTGGTTTTCGCCGGCCGCCGTGCCGTTGTGGGCTGCCCTGCTCTGGCTGCTCGTGACGGGCGCCGCGACCCCGGGCGGCTTCGCAGCGGCGCGCGCCCGGGCCGGCAGGCGTCCGCGGGCCCCGCTCATGCTGGCGGGCGGCGCGCTGCTGGCTGCGGCCGGCGCCCTCGCGGCCCAGTGGGACCGGCTGGTGCTCCACGCGACGTTCCCACAGTTTCACGGCGACTTCGGCATCGTGCGGCTGGGAGACTCGCCCGTGGGGCCGCTCTTGTTGTGGGGGCTGGTGGGTGTCGGGGCGCAAGCGCTGATCGCCGGCCAGTGCCTGAAGCACCTGGCGCGCGGGGGCTCGGAAGGCGCGTGATCGAGAGCATTGTGCTAACCGTCTTGGTATGAGCGAAAATCCGGAGGCCAAGCGCCTCATCGAGATGTCCGCGCGACTGGTGGAGCTCGCGCGCAGCGGGGGAGCCGACGTGGCGGAGGCCAGCGCCAGCAGCGGCTGGGAGCTTTCGGCAAAGGTTCGGTTGGGCAAGCCCGAGCTGGTGCAGGAGGCCGGCCATCGCCACGCCGCGCTGCGTGTCATTTGGGGTCAGCGCGTTGCCGTCAGCTCCACGAGCGATTGTTCGCCAGAGGGGCTGAAGCGCTGCGCGGCGGATGCTCTCGAGCTGGCCAAGCTCAGCGAGCCCGATCCATTCGCCGGCCCTGCCGACGAGAAGCTGCTCTCGTCCCCCCCGTACCCCGACCTCGACCTGTTCGACGCCACGGTCGACGGAATCGACGCCAAGCAGGCGATCGACCGAGCCACCGAGGCCGAGTCGGCCGCCTTGGGCGCTGACGAGCGCCTCACCTTGAGCGAAGGCGCGACGTTTTCTCGAATCTCCGGCTGGTCCGCCATGGCGCTCTCGAGCGGCTTCTCGGGCGTCCGGCGCGGCTCGTTCGCCTCGCTCTCCGCCGTCCCGGTGGTCGAGGACGAGGGGGGAAAGAAGCGGCGAGGCCACTACTGGACCGCGAGTCGCCACCTGGAGAATCTCGAGGCGTCGGACGCCGTGGGCCGTGAGGCGGCGCGTCGCACGCTGCGCCAGCTCGGCTCGCGCACGGTCAGCAGCTGCCGGGTTCCGGTCATCTTCGAGCGCGAGGTCGCCCGCTCGGTGCTCTCGCACCTGGTGGGTTGTGCGATGGGCGGAGCGGTGTGGCGCAAGTCGAGCTACCTCGCGGAGCGAGAAGGCACGGCAGTGGCCAGCGATCTGGTCACGATCATCGACGATCCACTGATCCCACGCGGCCCGGGCTCGCGCGCGTTCGATGGAGAGGGCCTGGCTTCGCGGCGCAACGCAGTGGTCGAAGCGGGTGTGCTGCGCACGTTCCTGCTGGACAGCTACTGCGCTCGCAAGCTCGACAAGCAGTCCACCGCCAGCGCCACGCGCGGCGGGGGAGGGGTCGGTCCGGGTACGACCAACCTCACATTGCAGCCGGGCGGGCAATCCGCCGACGAGCTGATCGCTCAGACGCCGCGAGGCCTCTTCGTCACTGAGATGATGGGGTTCGGTTTCAACCCCGTCACCGGGGATTTCTCCCGCGGGGCTTGTGGCTTTTGGATCGAGGACGGCAAGCTCGCGTTCCCCGTCAGCGAGGTCACGATCTCCTCCAACCTCGACGATATGTTCAAGGGGGTGGATGCCGTGGCCAACGATCTGCGGCTGCGATCCTCGACCGCTTCTCCGACGTTCCGCGTCCGCGAGATGACGGTCGCCGGCAGCTGAGCAGGGCTCGGGCCCGATCCATGGGGGGGGTTGCGAAGGGAGCCCCGGAGGCTCCCCGCATTACGCCACGCCCTGGCCGCTGCCCCGGTCGAAACGCGAACGCGGCGCGGCGCGGGGCGCGAGCCGCCGCCGCCCGCGTCCCGCGGTCTGCGCCACGCGGCCCGCGCCGCGGCGCGAGCCCGCTCACGCTCCGGCCCAGCGCAGGGCCACCGCGCAACTCACCCACAGCACGCACTCGGCGATTTGCTGCGTGGCCCCGAGCAAATCGCCCGTCACGCCGCCCACTAGGCGCAGCCATTTTCGCCCCGCCCAGAGCGTCACGGCCGGCAGCGGCAAGACCAGCGCGGCCACCAGCACCCACGAGAGCCCACAGAGGGCGGTACAACACAGCCCGATGGCTAGCGCGGAAAGCGTCGCGCAGGCGGCGGGCGCGCCACCGGCGGGCGGCGAGCCGCTGCCGGTCCCGACGCGCGGCAGCCGCGCCGCGAGCCACACCGGCGGCAAGCGCGAGGCCACCGCGACCAGCACGCACGCCACCGCCGCGCGCCGAGGCAGCTCGCTCAGCGCCGACCAGCGCACCAGCAAGCTCAATCCGAGTGCCGTCGCGCCGAAGCTGCCGATGCGGCTGTCTTTCATGATTTCGAGAGCTCGCTTGCCCCCGTGAGCCGCCCCCAGCGCGTCGGCGCTGTCGGCCAGCCCGTCTTCGTGTAGCGCACCCGTCACGGCGACGCCCGCCGCAAGCGCCAAGCTCGCGGCGAGGGCAGGGCCGAGCTGCGCCGACAGGGCGAGCGACGCATACGCCAAGAGCCCCACGACGAGCCCAACCAGCGGCAGGTGACCAAGCCCTGCCGTGCGCTCGGCCTCTGCATACGGAAAACCGCCCAGCGGCAACCGCGAGAAGTACACGAACGCCGCCCGCATCGCGCGCGGAGAAAGCGGGGAGACCGCGCCCGGCGCCGCCATCGTCACAGGCCCGGCGCGGGCTTGATGACGACCCCGATTCCGGCCACCATCCACACGACTCGCTCGGCGCGGCGTGCGAGGTGCTGGTTGACCAGGCCCTGAAGGTCGGCGAACTTGCGGCCCAGCTCGGTCGGGGCATGCACCCCCTGGCCCAGCTCGTTGCTGACGAAGATGATCTCCCCGGGGCGCTCCGCCAGGGCATCGATCTGCTGCGTCGCGAAGGAAAGGCAGCGCTCCACGTCCCCCTGCCAATCTGCAAACAAGCTCGAGAGCCACAGAGTGACGCAGTCCACGACGGCGACCTGCCCCTCGATGGGCGCCTCGGCCAGCTGCGTGTCGACCTCTAGGGTCCGCCATTCGGAGCCGCGCTCGCGACGGTGGCGCTCGATGCGCCGACGGTGATCGTCGTCCCAGATGCGCGAGGTGGCGACGTAGACGGGGGCTTCGCTGCGCTCGAGAGCCAGGGACTGAGCGTGGCGGCTCTTGCCGCTGCGGGTGCCTCCCACCACGAGCGTGGTCGTCGCCCTATTCAATCGACTCCACCGGGGGCGAAGAGAGCGGCAGGCCCGGATTCGGCAGCTCCGTCGGCACACCACCGGATTCGTGCCCCCCCTCTGCGCCGCCTTCGGGTCCGGGCTGCAGGGGCACGCCCTCCCCGGACCGCCAGAAGCCCGGCCTGGAAGCGCGCACGGTGCTGCGCTGCACGCGCACGAGCGCCGGTGCGGTGGCCTCCACCGCTCCCACGAACGCCCCGATGCCCCATGGGTCTCCGACCGATCGAGTGTCCAGCGTGGCGCCGATCTCGTAGAGCCCCGCACGCTTGAGGGACGCGCGTGGGCACACCTCGTACAAGCGCACTTGGAGCTTGCGACGCTCGTGCGGCTGCAGGCGGACGAACGCGGCGCGATCGGGCTGCCGTGCCCCTTCGGGCGCTTCACACGCTGCGGTTGCCCCGCCCGCCTTCAACTGGAACTTCAACGCGTCGAAGCGCAAGAACGCCGGCACGATACGCTGGCTGCGATTGACCACGGCAAGCGTGACGGTGGCGTCGCGCCCACTGAGCGTATCGGAGCCTGCAACCATTCGCAGCGCCAGCGGCTCCCCGGCGGCGGGCTGCGCCGGGGCGCTCCAGGCCTGGTAGCGCTGATCGAGGGAGATGGGTGGACCGACCAGCTCGGTGACTCCCACCGGGGGCGCGCCGCCATCGCCCTCATCGCCGCCGGTGCCCTCCCTCGGCACCTGGACGATCAGAGACGGCTGAGACGCACTGGCGTCCGCGCTCGCCCTGGACCGCTTCTTTCGGCGGGCCTTCGTGCTGCGCTCGTCGCTCGCGCGCCAGCCGAGCCGCGGGCGGACGAGCGCCCCGGGCGCCAGCGACTTGCGCTCGGTTTCGGAGAAACAGTACAGGCGCGGATCGAACGTACGACGCAGCTCTGCGCCCGGTGCGAGGAGACGCCACGGGGCACGGGGTGGCGGTAGCATGGTCTTCGGGAGGCCGCAGCGCACGGGTGCCGCGTCCGGCCCCGGGGAGACCTCCAACGTCAGCAGCCGGGCGCTGTTGGCCAAGAGCGCCGGCTGCGAGCCGGCGTTCCGGACGCTCAGCACCCAGGGCTGGCCCGGCCCGGATTGCTGGATTCGAAGCTGAACGTCGGGCGTGCCCGGTTGAGTCCAGCCTCGCCCGGCGACCGACATCGCCAACGACAACGCGCCGACCAAAAGCAACCCGGGGTGCCGCATCGAGGGAACAACTAGCACAGTTTTTCCGCGACGAGCCCGCGACGACCGATCGACCCGAACGGCGGAGGCCCGCAGACTCGACCCCACAGCCGCTCGTCCCCGCGGGAGCCTTGCGCTTCCCCGCTCCCGGAAGGGGCGCCAGCGTGGGGGACTTTTCTGCGCACGACCCAGTCGGCGGCGGCGCCGCGGGTTTGGTATGAGGGACGCGTGAAGGGTCTCTACGCGATCGTAGATTTGCAAGCCCTGGACCGCGCGGGTCTTTGCCCGACGGAATTCGCCCGGGCGGTGCTCGACGCGCCGCTGGCAGCGCTCCAGCTGCGCGCCAAAGGGGTGGGGGCCGCCCGCACCTTGGCGGTGCTCGAGGCGATTCGTGCGATCGCCGCACCGCTCGGGATCCCTCTGGTCGCCAACGACCGACCCGACCTGGCCGAGATGGCGGGCTGCGACGCGGTGCACCTCGGCCAGGAGGACCTCCCTCTGAGCGAGGCCCGCCGCTGGTTTCCGCGGCTGCGCGTGGGCATTTCCACCCACGATCTGCAGCAGCTCCGCCTCGCGCTCTCCCATCGACCCGACTACGTGGCTTTTGGGCCGGTCTTCCCCACTCGCTCCAAGGCCAATCCGGACCCGACCGTGGGGCTCGAAGCCCTGCTGGAGGCGCAGGCGGCTTGTCGCGCCGCGGGCGTCCCCCTGGTCGCCATCGGAGGCATCGATGCGACACGGATCGCCGAGGTCGCGTCGGTGGCCGATTGCGCGGCGGTCATCTCGGCGCTGGTTCCTGGCCCGGGCGAGCCCGCGCCGGCGGCGGGCGCCCGAGCGCGCCGGCTGGCGCTCGCCTTTGGCGCCGCGCGGGGGGCGAGTCGGGTGGGGTAGCACGGGGCCGCGCGCCGGGCCGGCCGCGCTGATCAACAGCGGCGCAGCCGCGCCAACAGGGTCTCCATCACCAGGGCCGGCGCCATGTTGCGCTGCGAGTGAAGCATCGCCTGCGCTGTCTCGGCATAGCGATTGGCCGCCGTGCGGGCCTGTTCGAACCGCGAGTGCGCCGTATGGCTGCGAGCGCTGTCGGCAAAATGATGAAGCAACGTAGGCAAGTCGCGCTCGAGGCTCGCGCGGTCTGGCTTCATGGCCGCGATCAGATCGAGCGAGGGCCCCAAATCGGCCGCCCCGAGCGCGTCGGGCAGCCGCTGCACGAGCGAGCGCCGTCGCTCTGCGTCGTCGGAGCCGGCTAGCTGCAGGGCCCGTGCGGCGCTCCCGGCGGCCATCGCCAGCAGCTGAGCGTCGGCCTGCACGTCCTGATCGGCCAGGATCCGCGCGATGGCTTCGGTCGAAAGCGGACCAAAGCGAATCGGCAGCGTGCGGGACCGTATGGTGTCGAGCAGCCGCCTCGGGCGGTGCGTCAACAGCAAGAAGTAGACATCCCGAGCAGGCTCCTCGAGCGTCTTGAGCAGGGCGTTCGCCGCAGAGACGGTCAGCTCGTCGGCACGTCGGATGATGAAGACGAGCGAGCGCGCTTCGTGCGGGGGGTACTGGGCCCGCGACAGAACGAGCCGCCGGACCTGCTCCACGCCAATGCCCATCGTCTCCGGCGAGCTTCGACCGATCAACGAGGGCGGGTACAGCCCGCGCTCGAGTAGCACCACGTCGGGGTGGAGGGGAACCTGCGGTGCCTCTTCGCTCAGGGTCAGAGCGCGACGACAAGCGCTGCATTGCCCACAGCCGAGCGCCTCTCCCGCGGTGCACACGAGCGCGGCCGCAAGGGCTCGCGCCATGCGCTCTTTGCCGACACCATCCGGTCCCTCGAATCGGTACGCGTGGTGAAGTCGGCCCCCGCGGAGGGCAGCACCCAAGATGCGCGCAGCCGACGGCTGGCCGATGACGGAGTCAATCCCCACGGTTCAGGCGAGCCCTCACCAGGACATCGAGCGCCATCGGGCACCCATCGTACGATGCTCGGGTCCGGTATCGGTTCGCCTCGATCACCAGTGCCGATGCGGTTTGGCGCCGAATCAATTGGCCAGCTCACCAGCGAGCGAGTGCGCTCAGGCGGTGGGCGGAGGCGGAGACGGCGCGGGGGCCTGGGTGTTGCTCGAGAGCGTGTTCGGCTGCTTGCCGCCCGCGGCCAGGAGCGTGAGGAACATCTCGTACGACTTTTGCACCTGGGCCTCGGGACCCTCGACGTACTCCGAAACGGACAGGCCGTTGAGGACACTCATCACGAGCGTGCTGAGCGGTCGGAGGGGCACGGTGGTTGCGCTGGTCGGCCCGAGCAGGGCCCGCAAGCCATCCTCGATGACCTTGCGCTTCTCCTCCTGGAGAGCCTGGGCGCGGCGCTTGAGCTCTGGATCATTGCGGGAAGCGCTCCAGACCTCGATGTTGAGCCCTACGTCACCTTCACCCACCGCCGACCAAAGCGCACGCATGGCGACGTGGGCCGGATCACCGGCTCCACCGGCCGCCGCGATGGCCTCGTTCACGCGGTCGAGGTATTTCTGGTACGTATAGCTCTGCACCTCGTGGATGAGGGCGGCTTTGCTCGCGAAGTAGTAATGGACGATGCTTTTTCGCAGGCCCAGCTCCTTGCCGATCTCCGCGAGCGTCGTGGCACTGAATCCCTTGCGGGCGAAGCACTTCGCCGCTGCGTCCAGGATTGCAGCTACCCGGGGGTTGTTCCAGTCCACGCTGCGAGGCGTGGCACCGTTATCCTTGGGTTGCTCGTTCGTCGGGGGAAGCTGCTGTGCAGCGGGATCTACAGTGGTCATAGGTCTTGTGGGGCTGTCTCAGCGCGGAGGCCGAGGTCAACTGAGAGCTACTGGTTGGTGGGGCGAGCCCTGCGTGGTCTGGAATATCCCCCTAAGGAGACGATGTCGTCAACTGTCAGAGAGGAGCTCCTCGACGCCCTCGCAGGCCTCACACGCCCCCATACAACCTTTCGGGGAGAATGAGAACCCGAACGGTCGGTCGTCGTTGCCTGAGATTCTATAACGACAAGTAATTACGGCTACTTAAAATCATAAAATTCCCACAAAAGGTTGGGGTTCGGAACCCCCCGGAGAGCACTAGCCCCCCGTCCGGTCGTTGTCTCGCGCCCGTCGATTGACCCATCCCGCCACACCAAAACGACCTGGCTCCCGCTGCACCCGGTGCGGCGCCCCCGGCTCGCGCTGCTGAGACACGACCAGCAGCTCGTCCGGAGCGAAGCTCGAGAGCGGCGCGGAGCGGGGAACCGCGAGCCCGCTCGACCCGGTGCCAACCAGCTCGACTTGCGGCCTCGGGGGGTAGTGGTCCACGTGTGTTTCTCGAACGCTGTGGTCTCCCTCGCGCAAGATGCGGTAGCGATGCAGGGTCAAGCCGGGCACTCCGCGCCGAGCCACCCGCTTCGCGCCGCGCGGCAAGCCCGGGTCCGGGCGCTCGTGGACGGGGAACGGCTCGGCCGCGTCGATTCGCCGGATCAGCGTGACCTGTTTGGGTCGGCTCGGCCCGCGAATCTCGGCCCGAACGCGCCCTTCCTTCACCTCTACTTGCAACACGATGGGAAAGCGGTACGGGTTGCGCAGGCGCAGATTCACGGTCGGATAGACAACCGCCGCATCGAAGCCGGGCTCGATGTACGAGCCGAGGCGGCGGTGGGGCGTCCGCTCGAGCACTTCGAGGCCGGCAAAAAGCGCGGCGGCGTACAGAGTTCCGGAGATCTGGCAGGTCCCTGCGCCGATGCCGCCCACTCCCTCCTGCCGGTCCGTCGACGGTGCCACCCGATAGCCGTTCGCATCATCGCTCGGACCCACGGCGGCGTTGAAGTCGAACACGTCCCCCGGCAGCAAGACGGCGCCGCGGAGCCTCGACGCAGCGAGACGTAGGTTGAAGGTACGCGCTCGGGCCCTTCGCGATGAGTCGTACGGCGTTTCGAAATGACCGAGCACCGTATTGGTGCTCACCCCGCGCAGTTGCTCGGCGCTTCTGCGCGGCTCGAGGGAGTGAAAAACCAGCGCCGCTTCGCGCTGGCCCCGCTCGATGGCACGCTCGATCGCGAGCAGGCTCGCATCCAGGTCCAATAGCCGGCCACGCCTCTCCGGCTTGGGGGGGACTCCGAGAGGGCTCAGGCGAGCGTCACGCACCGTTCGATCGAGCCGCGCCTTGAGCTGCCGCAGCGTCTCACGCGACCGCTCGGGGTCGAGCTCGATGGGAATGGCGACTTCGCGCAGTCCGGCCGCTTCCGCCAGGGGCTCCAGCCGGTTGGTGGGGCTGGCTGGATCGGCGGCGTCGCGCAGCAGCTGATCGAAGCGTGCCCGGTCGACCTGCACGCCGAGCGCGCGATAGGAGATCGGGATCCGCAGCGGCTCGGGGTCGCCGGCGAGTGCTTCCTCCGGAACCCGCGCGTAGAAAGGCTCCGAAAACGCGCGCCGAACGAGCTCGAGTGCCGCTTGCGTGGCGCCTTCTGGACCGACCGCCACCCGCTGGCCCGAAATCGACACGGCCTCCGAGGCGTCGCTGCGCGGCCGGGGCGCTCGGACGAGCACCACGCCCAGAGCGAGCCCGAGCCCAGCGGCGAGGAGGACCGACGTGCCCGTGCGCTGCGAGGAAAAGAACGCCCAAGCCATAGCGAGCCGCTTTCGATGAATCACCCGACGCTGGGCCCGGCGTCAAGGCGGCGAGCGGCGCCACTCTGACCCCCGCGTCCGCCCTCGTTCCACCCGAAGCAAGCGCGGGCCGACGCTCCGACTCGCGAGCGCGCCCGAGCGCAGTCCGGCCCGGGATCGTCTGCCACCCGGCGCCTCCCGGGGGCCGCGGCGATCGGACGACGGCCGCGGCGGCGCGGCCCTCGCGCGCCGTCCGTTCCTCGCCCCCTGCCGCCCGCGCGCCGGGTGCGGATCGGGGCGCCTCGAGGCCCGCGCTACGTGAGCATCCGCGGACGCGAGCGGCTCGCGCGCCATTTTCCGCGCTCGGGGCGGCCCGGCATTCGTTCCCCTGCCCTCTCCCGGAGGGGAACTGGCTATGCTGAGGAGCGATGCAGACCTCTCCCTCGACCGGCGGGGACGCCGGGGAGGCCCTCGACCCGGTGGCCCCCGTAGAGCCGGGGGACCCGACGGCCCCGGATCACCCTGCGGAGAAGGCGGCCGCCCTGCCGAGGCGCCCGTTCCAAGCGCTCTCTGCCGCAGAGTTGGACGACAGATTGGCGAGCCTGCCGGCCCGCCCCGGCTGCTATATCTTCCGCGACCAGAGCGGTGGAGTCCTCTACGTCGGCAAGGCCAAGAGCTTGCGCTCGCGCGTGCGCAGCTACTTCGCCTCCGGCGGGAGCGACGACCGAGCTTTCCTGCCGATGCTGCGCCGGCTGCTCGGCGGTGTCGAGACGCTCGTCACCGACACCGAGAAGGAAGCCGCGATCCTCGAGAACAGCCTGATCAAGGAGAGCCGGCCGCGCTTCAACGTCAAGCTTCGCGACGACAAGGAGTTTCTCACGCTGCGTCTCGACGAGACGCGAGCCTTTCCTCGCCTGGAGCTGGTGCGGCGCCCCGAAGCCGACGGCTCGCGCTACTTCGGCCCGTATCATTCTGCCAGCGCAGCGCGCCGCAGCCTTCACGTGGTGGAAAAACACTTCCAGCTACGCACGTGCACCGACCGCGAGATGGCCGCCCGCCGTCGCCCGTGCCTGCAGTACCAAATCAAGCGCTGCAGCGGGCCCTGCGTGTACGAGGTCGACCGAGAGCTGTACACGGCGCAGGTGAAAGCCGTCGCCCTTTTCCTGGATGGCCGACACGACGAGCTCAGCCTCCAGCTCGGGACCCAGATGCAGCAGGCGAGCGCACGGCTGGAGTTCGAGCTGGCGGCAACCTATCGGGACCAGCTGCGAGCCCTCGAGTCGATCCAGCAGCAGCAACGCGTCGTCATGGTGACGGACCGCGATCAGGAGGTGTTCGCGCCGTACCGCGAGGGAGACATCGCGGAGGTCGCGGTGCTCACCCTGCGCGCGGGTCGGGTGGTGCACGCGGCCACGTTCTCCCAAAAGCGGTTGGAGATTCCGGACGAAGAGATCATCGCCGGCTGCATTCGCGAGCACTATGCTTTCGACGGATTGGGGGCCAACGTGCCGGACGAGGTCATCGTCCCCACGCTGCCCGAGGGCGCCGAGGGGGTCGCCGAGTGGCTGACGGAGCGTCGCGCGGACCGCCAGGGCGTCGCGCGGAGGGTGCGGCTCATTGCACCCAGCCGCGGCCCGCGAAGCGAGCTCCTGCGTTTGGCTCTCGACAACGCTCGGCACGCCTTTGCGGAAAAGAAGCGAGCCGACGAGGACATCGCGGCTCGCCTGGGGCGGGTGCAGGCCAGGCTCCGACTCCCGCACCTACCCCGTCAGATCGAGTGCATCGACATCTCGCACTTGGGCGGGCAAGACACCTACGGTTCGATCGTGGCGCTGAGCGACGGGGCTCCCAACAAGAAGCGGTACCGCTCCTTTCGCGTCAAGAGCGTCGACGGGGGCGATGACTACGGAGCGATGTTCGAGGTGCTTTCGAGGCGTTTCACGCGAGCCACCAGCAGCGAGGACGAGGGCGGCTCCGCCGACTGGCAGCTGCCCGATTTGCTGGTCGTCGACGGAGGGCGCGGCCAGTTGGGGGTTGCGCTGGCCGCGGCCGCCGACCTCGGGCTGCACGAGCTGCCCATCGTGGGCTTGGCCAAGGAAAAGGAAAACGTGGCGGGCGACAAGCTCGTCGATCGCGTGTACCTGCCGGGGCAGAAGAACCCGGTCAACCTCTCTCCCAACGCGCCCGAGCTCTTCCTCTTGGCTCTGGCTCGCGACGAAGCCCACCGGTTCGCCAACCGGAGCCGAGAGCGCGCCGGCAAGAAGCGGCGCCTGGGCTCCGCGTTGGATCGCGTGCCCGGAATCGGTCCAAAAACTCGAGCCTCGTTGCTACGCCACGTCGGGGGCCCGCTGAAGATCCGGGCCGCGTCCGACGCGCAGCTCCTCGAAGTCCCAGGTATCGGGCCGACCCACGTGCGATCCCTGCGAGAGCACCTCGGCTCCGAGGAGCTCGGAGCGCCGAGCGTCGAGAGGGCCCGCGCCTCCGCCGCCGCACCCGACGACGATCCGGACGGCTCGCTACGGCACGGCGCGGCGCAGGACGCACCGCGGCAAGCCGCACCAGGGCCGGCTGGAGAGCAGAAGCGGGGCGAGCGTCGCGGGCCCAATGCCGTGCGACCGGGCTCGGAACGAGGCGCCACCGAGGAGCACCTCCACCGCGCGCCACCCACAGCGTCCACGCCAACGGACGCGCCGGGCGAACGCGAGGTCGACGAGAGCCCCGAGGCGTCGCATGATTAACGGACTCACCGCGAGAAACTCGGCGGGGCAGGAAGGCCACCAAAGGGGGAGGGCGCCGTGCCTCGGCGGGCTCGGCGCGTTTTGCGGCGGCCGCGGGCAAGACCGGCCATTTGTCTCATGACCACGACTCGACCCACCGGGCAGGCGTCGGCTGGGCTCATCGCCCCCGGCGACCCTGGAATCTAGTGCCTCCGCAACCGTCGGCCATGGCAAGCTCTTCCGCTCGATTCGAGGGGAGGCCGCGGCGATCCGCCGGGCTCTCTTTGAAAGGTCATAGTTGTCCGGAGCTTGTCTCGGTTGCTCCGCGGATTGTTAGATGTTAGGCAGATTCCAGGAAACCTGTATGCAAGACAGTTCTCGCCTCGCCCAAGAGCCCCTCCTCAGCGCCCAGCGCCGCAGCCACCGCGCTCGCCGCGGCAAGCCACCGGGCGTGCTCGATCGTCGCGCTGTGGGCCGGGCATGCTTCAGCCATCGCGCGGCTCGCTGGGCGCTCGGCGGCGCCGTGCTGGCAGCGGGCGGCGGCTGCCTCGATCGCCCGATTGGGTCCCCGGATCCGGTCACCACGAACATCTTCGTCGACCGAATCACGCAGACTTCCGTGGACAAGATCGACCTGCTCTTCATGATCGACAACTCCCGGTCCATGAGCGACAAGCAGGAGATCTTGCGTCTTGCCGTGCCGGACTTGGTGCAGCGCCTGGTCGACCCGATCTGCGTCAACTCCATGGGGCAGCAGGGAGCCCCGGCCGATCCCGCGACGGGGCGGTGCGAGACGGGCTTCAGCCGCGAGTTCAACCCGATCGAGGACATCAACATCGCGGTCATCAGCTCCAGCCTGGGCGATGTCGGAGCCAACGCCTCGTGCCCCCAGGAGGGGTTCGCCGGCTACATCCCGGATCAGGTGGACATGGCGCACACGATCGGCAGCCTCGCGCGCGGCCAGGTCGTCAACAGCAACAGCCGGGATCTGGGCTTCCTCGAGTGGCGTCCCAACACGGACGCGGGCCGATTCATTCGGGACTTCCAGGATATGGTGGCCGCCGTCCAGGAGCGAGGCTGCGGCTGGGAAGCCTCGCTCGAGGCTTGGTACCGGTTCTTGGTGGATCCGTTCCCGTACGAGGAGCTCACGCGCGTGAGCTGCGGCCCGGGAGATCCCGCCGAGTCGTGCGTCGTGCAGACCACGAACTCGAACGGCGAGATCAATCTCGACCAGGTGATCCTGCAGCAGCGCGCCGCATTCCTGCGGGACGATTCGCTCGTCGCCATCATCATGATGACGGACGAAAACGACTG
The DNA here is from genome assembly GCA_050299315.1 of Polyangiaceae bacterium. Taxonomy (GTDB): domain Bacteria; phylum Myxococcota_A; class Polyangia; order Polyangiales; family Polyangiaceae; genus SZUA-265. Next base: position 274,962 of record JBNKVS010000058.1, on the reverse strand, counting down.
CTCGATGCAAGTCGGCAACCAGCTCTGGGTGGTGGCCAACACGAACGACACGCGCCCGATGTTCCGAAGCTCGAGCGTGTGTGACACCAACCCGAACGACCCGTGCTGCTATACGTGCCCGGTCGGCCCCCCCGACGGCTGCGGGCCGAAGGATCCGATCTGCAACGCCGACCCGAGCGTGGACGCAGCTCAGGATCGCCTCCCCGAATCGGAGGACGCGGGCAACCTGCGCTGCTTCGACCAGAAGCGTCGCTTCGGGCTCGATTTCCTCTACCCGACGCAGCGATACGTCAACGCGCTCATCCAGCCTCAGCTTTGCTGGAACCGCCCGAACTTGAGCCTGGTGGACTGTCCGGAGGATGCACGGGTGAACAACCCGCTCTACCCGCCCGGGGGGCGCAGCAGCTCACAGCTGGTATTCCTCGGGGGCATCCTCGGAGTGCCCTGGCAGAGCATCGCCTCCGACGTCGACGCCAATGGCCAACCGTTGGCGAATCCCGACCAAGTGCTCCGCTTCAAGACCTGGGAAGAGCTCACCGAGGACAACGACTGGGCCGCGATCCTCGGCGACCCGGGTCGGGTCGCATCGGGCGAAAACGCCGCCGTGGCGCCGACGCCGCCGACCAACGCCTACATGTTGGAGTCCGCCGTGCAACGCCCGGCCGTGCCCAATCCGAACCCGATCAACGGGCGGGAGTACAACACCATTACCGGCAACGCCGCCGTCGGAACCCGAGACGACCTGCAGTACTCGTGCATCTTCCCGTTGGCGGAGCCCAAGCTGTGCGACGATGCGAACGTCCAGGCCGGCGAGATCTGCGACTGCGTCGCGGGGGACAACGATCGCCCGCTGTGCGAGCAGACCCCGGGTGTCTCGGCGCCGGGCACGACGCAGTACTGGGCCAAGGCCTACCCGGGTCTGCGCCAGCTGCAGGTGCTCAAGGATTACGGCACCAACTCGATCGTCGCGTCCATTTGCGCGCGCAACGTGACGGCTCCCGAACGGTCCGACTTCGGCTATCGCCCGGCCATCGCGGCCATCGTCGACCGGCTCAAGGAGCAGCTCGGCAACCGCTGCCTGCCCCGCAGCCTCTCGGTGGACTCCGAAGACAGGGTGCCCTGCACGCTCGTCGAGACGATTCCCCAGCCGAGCGGCGCCTGCAATTGCGACCCGTCGATCGCTCGCGGCATACCGAGCCCGGAGGTCGAGCAACAGATTCGCGCCCAGCTCGCCGGCGACTTGACGCGCCCCTGCGGGGAGGACGACCCCAGCTGCACCAGCGCCTGCCTGTGTGAGGTTCTCCAGGTCCAGGATGCCAACCCGGACGGGGACGCGGCGTTGCAGGTCTGTCAGAACGAGCTCGAGGCCAACGGCGTCGAGGGCTGGTGCTACGTGGCGGACACGGGCGATCAGCAGGTCGGCAACGCAGCCCTCGTGGAAGACTGCCCGGCGACGGAGCGGCGCCTGCTTCGCTTCGTGGGGCAGGGCTTGCGCCCCAATACGACCACGTTCGTGGCGTGCCAGGGCTCGTCGCTCGCCGCACGGCAGTGAGGTCCGAAGCCGGCTCGGCGGCGCTGCGCGTCGCCCGCCTCGCCGAAGGCAGGCGGGCGGTCCCCTCTCGCTTCGGCGCGCGCGGGCTGGTCGGCCCTCGCGCCGATGGCTGGTGACCCCGGCTGCTGGTCCCGCCGGCTTGGGCGCCGTCGGGGCGCCCCTCGAGGCAGCCGCCATGGAATCCCGAGGGCAGCGTCCCGTCGCACGGGAGGAACTCCGGCCGGGAGAGCCTCCAGCCGCAGCCCGGCGAACCGGGGTGGGGGGCTTTCATGGCGCCCCCCGGGGCTTGCGGCGGCTCGCCTTCCGCGTCGTTCGTCACCGCGCCGGCAGCGGCACGCAAGCCCCGTCGATTTCGAGGTGAAAGGGCGGGCAGGCTGGGTCGTCGTGACCGGGAATTCCCCCCGTGGCGGGAGCGGGTAGGGGGAACGCCTCGGCGGGGGTGCCCGGCGGCTTTGCATCCCCGAGGGGCCGCGGAGCCGCCGAGGACGGCCGCCGCTCGGAACCGCCGCGCGGCTCGAGGACGGGGTATCGGGCGGCAGGGGCCAACGGGGCGCGCACGCGGCTCGGCGTGTCCTCGAGCAGGGCCGCCGCGAAGGCCGCGAGCACGGCGGCCAGCACCCAAAGGCGGGAGGCACTGGACCCTTCCATGGTCTCAGGCGGACTCGAGCGGCAGTCCGGCAGGTAGCCGGGCGGCGGAGCTGGAGGGTTGCTCCACCTCCCGGGCGCGCCGAATGCAATGGGCGGCCCCCGCGATCAGCCAAGCGGCGAGCGGGCCGAGGCTGCCGCCTCGAACGACTCCGAGCAGTATCCCGAGGTTGGAGGCTCCATGGATTTGCGCGATATCGCCGCGCAGAAAACGCTCGTACGCGTAGCCACCGAGGACATCTCGGGGGTGGGGGGCCTCCACGCCCACCCCGGCAATGAGCAGCATGTTGACGATGGAGACGGCACCCAACCCGCAGCACAGCCAGCGCCCCGCGCGCGGCTTCCATACCGCGGGAAACCCGACGGCCAGAAATCCCAGGACGGGGATCAAGTGGCGCGGCGCCGCCGACGAGCCCCCCCACCACATGTAATAGCCCGCGTTGGCCAGATACAGCACGACCGCCGCAACGCCGCCGCACAGCGCGACCCGGTCCCCGCGCCGCGCCTGGACGACCACGCCCACGGCCAGGACCAGGGCCACGGGCGCGATGTAGAAGAGCCCACAGCCTCTGCCGAAGGTCAGCCCCCACAAAGCCTCGAGCGTGGGAATGCCGATCCCCATGAACCCCCGGGCGTGGCCCTCGGCAAACGTCGCATCCGTGATGAACGAGTAGCCCGTGCGCCACGGGGCTCCGAAGCAGGCCCAGTGGTACCAGGCGATGACCGCCGCCGGCAGCGCACCGCCGAGGGCAATCGGAATCAGCTGCCGGGCCTCCCGGCGCTGGCGCCAGGTGGCCGCGAACGTCGCGAGCAACGCCAGCAGGGGCAACAAGGACAAATACTCCGCCCCCACCGACACGCCGAGGCTGGCCCCGGCGCCGACCAAGCGAGCGAAGCTCGGCTGCTCCGGGGGCTTGGGCAGGAGCAGCACCAAGCCGAGGCTGAGGGCCGCCGCCGCAATGGTGTGGCCGTACAGCGACGTGCCATAGGGAAAGAGGGGCGTTGCGAGCAAGACGACGAGCGAGCCGAAGATGGCCACAGGCGCGGCGAGCGAGCGCGAGAGGAGCTCGAAGAGAACGAGCCCCAGCGCCACCGAGCACACGCCTGCCGTCGCAACCGAGCTGACGTAGAGCCCACGCTGGAAGGGGCGGTTGATGATCACCCGCTTGGCTCCGAAGCCATTGAGCTTGACCTTATGGCGCGGCAGGCTCTTCGGGCCGCTGCCGGCGCGCAGCAGAGCGTAGGCGGGTACCGCCATGAGCGCTGGCAGAGGCGCCTTGTCGCTGTACCAATGCTCGGCGACGCGGGAGCGGTCGCCGGTGTTGTCGGCGAGCGGATCGATCTGAAGGGTCCCGTGCTCTACGATACTGCGGGTGAGGTCGAAACGAGAGACGGGGCTCCAGGTCGCGCCCGGCACGAAGTAGCAGAATATACCGAAGAGCCACACGGCGTAGGCCACGCGAAGGCGGCTGCGGGGCTGCTGGAGCCACCGTTTGAGCCCCTGCTTGGGCGAATGCATCGGTCGCTTCGGCGTCGCGAACATCGCCCGATGGTATCGCGCCCTCGCCACTGAGGCGACGAACAGTTTTTGCGCCCCGCGGCTCTTGTCGCACCTTTTCCCACGGGCACGCGACGACCCGGACGCCGCGCTCGCTCCGGGGCGCGCGAGGGTCCCCGAGCGCACTCGGTGCATCGCGGGCGAAGACACCCGCCGCCCGGGATGTCGCGGCTGCTGCGAGGCCGCGCGACGGGAGTTCTGCAAGGCGCGTCCACGCGGCCTTCGGCGCGCGCCGAGCGCGCGCTCTTTCAGACGGTGAGACAGGCGGCGCGAGGGCATCGAGCTCGCGTGCTCAGCCAATTCTTTGCTTGGTTTTCGAGGAATCGGCTAAACAGTGAGTGCAGCGTGTCGTATCCTCGGGGCGGTGGCTGCGGTTGGTGGACGGTCACGTGCGATGGATCGACGGATGGGGAAGCTACAGGCGAGCGTGAAGCGAGAGGTGCGCCAAAACGCCCCGAGGCAGAGCCGCGAATCGCGCGGGGCAGCAGGGCGAACGAAAGTCTGCTCGGCCCTCCGAGCTCGGAGAGATGGGAATGCGGCAGCGGCCCGGTGCGTTGGGCTGACCAGGGGTCCGTTCCACGGGGACCCACGAAGTCGCGGAGCGGCGTAGGGGTTACGGTTTTGCGCGCGTCGGTCGTTAGAACCACACGGGCTTCGGCTTGCGGTGGATGCTCGGCGGCAGTCGGGCCTCGACGTCGAGCTGGCGCAATCAGACAGTCTAAATCGAATCAGTCAAACGGCGGGTGAAGTCACACGACGGATGAGCCACAGGGCGGCGTGAGGACAGCCAGGCAGCACAGGAACACGAGTAGGTGAGCAACGTCGATCGACACGGCCGCGGGAACTCGAGGCACGGTCGATTGCCGGCTCTTGGAAGCTGGGGGGCGCGAAGGTTGGAGCTCTCCGGCACGGTTGGTGATTACCCCCCCCAGCATCGGGCGACGCGAGCGGACGATACGGTTCGCCAAAGGTGCTCGAAGGTGGGATCGAGGCGCAACGTTGGGCTGGTACCACCAGCCCAAACCCCATGGTTAATGAAGCGCCGACGGGTGAAGCACCGACTAATGAAGCACAAACCAATGGCTGCACGGCTGAATAATTCGTTGACCGGTGGAGTAACAGGGCGAATACTCAGGGACACATAATATGGCAACACGTTCTTCCTTTGGGCCTATGCTGCTCGCTCTCGCGGCGGTAAGTTGTACATTTTACGTTGCTTGCGGGGATGACGACGTCATCTTCGAACCAGGCGCCGGCGCCGGCGGAATGGGCGGTGACGGCGGCGCGGCGGGCGACGGGGGCGACGGCGGAAGCATGGCCGGCACGGCCGGCGCCGGAGAGGGCGGCGGCGGCAGCGGTGGCGCCATGGGCGGGGATGGCGGCATGGGCGGCACGGATATCGTCGACGGCGGCGCTCCGGATGCCGACTTCCTGCCGGATGGAGGCGACGGCGGCGTCTCCTCCAACGACGCGGGTTGATAGAAGCGGCCCTCGCGAGCCACGAAGCGTGTTGTTGACCCCACCTGCATGGCAGGTGGGGGGGCGAGCGAGACCGGGCTAGACGCGGATCGGCGAGCGCGGGTACGCGGCAGCGTGTCTCGCGGTTGGGCGCGTTTCGATTGCGAGCCGTTTGCTGGGTTCCAGGGGAGAGGAGCTGAGCATGGTGCGAGTCGAGTCGAGCCCCAACCGGGTCGAACCCGCACGAGCCGTGCCGAGCGCAGGCCAGGGCTCGTACCCGGGTCGGCGTCGCGTGCACGTCGAACAACCGGCGAGTCCCCTCGCCATCGAGGTGCTCGGTGGGCTCGCTGGGGAGATGCAGGGGGACGCTTGGCGCAGTCCACCGGCCGCGGCTGGGTAGCACACGAAACGGCGAGCAGTCCGACTAGAATCGGCGGAACGAGGCCCCCCCGAGCTCGCGGTGCGGGCGGCACCCATTCTGGGGGTATCGCCCCGTGGCGGCCCGGCAAAGGCTTCGGATCACTCCGCCTGGTGGCGGAGTCTGGGCGCTCGGGCGGCAGCGGAGCCCTCCTCGAAGGGGAGGCGGCCACAGCTTCGACCTCACAGCGGCGCCCGCGGCAACGGTGACGGCGCGTGCGCGGCGAATGTCATTGGCGACCGAACGGGGGTCGCGGAGTTCGAGCGGTCTCTTGTACAGTGCGGCGATAGCAGATGGAAAGCCGTGGGATCTTGTCGCTCCGCCATCGCATCGAAGAGGGGCTGCCCGGAGCGAGGGGTCGGGGGAGCCGCTGGCTGCATGCCAGCCGCGTCGCGCTGTATCGCAGTGCGGGAGCCGTCGGAGCCGGCGCGGCGCTGCTGTACGCCACGACGCTGTCTTTTGGCTTCATCTACGATGACTACTGGACCGTCGTAAACAACCGCTTCCTCACGCTCCCCTGGAGAAGCCTCGCGCGGGTGGAGCTGTCGGGCAAGGCCATCGAGCTCGGGATCCCGGACGCGACACGCCCGGTGATGACGTGGTCGGGGTGGTTGGACCGAATGCTCTTCGACCTGGAGCCGGTCGGGCACCACCTGCAGTCGGTGCTCCTCTACGCAGCCCTGTGCGCCGCCGTCGTCGCGCTCGCGTTTGGGCTGCTTCGCTCGGCGTTCGCCGCCGTCGCCGCCGGGATCTGCTTCGCGGTCATGCCGGTTCACGCCGAAGCCGTCGCTGCGATCAACTACCGCGAAGATCTACTGTCGGGCCTCGGCATCGCGGCGGCCTCGGCCGGGCTATTCTGGCCCGGAGCGGCGCGCTGGCCTTGGCAAGCCGCGGTCGTGGTGGGGGGGTGGCTTTTCGCGCTGCTTTCGAAGGAGAGCGCGGCCGCCTGGCCTCTGATGCTTCTCGGGCTGGCGATCGACCCCGCGCTCCGCCGGCGCATGAGAGCAGGGCTCTCGCGCTGCTGGGTCGCGCTTGCCGTGACGACCGTCTTGTGGGCCAATTGGCGCCTCGGCGTGTCCGCGCTGGGAGAGCAGATTCCCACCGCGAGCTACTCGGGCTGGGGCGAGCGAGGTCTGCGCTTCGGGCGCTTCGCCGTGCAGTCCGTGGGCGCTTCGCTGGGGCTGCACCGGGTCTGTCCTCAGCACGCCGCGCAGCCGAGCGCCTCGTGGGGGTGGCTGGTGGGGTTGGCGGTGTTGGTCGCCGGCTGCGCCTGGTGGCAGCGGCGCAGCCCCGTCGCTCGCCGGGCCTGCGCGCTCGCCAGCCTCGCCGTGACTGGGAGCGTGGCCGTTTCGCCGCTGCTGGGCCCAGCAAACGAGCGCGCGGATCGGTACTGGATGCTGCCGAGCATGGGGGGCGCCCTGCTCGCGGCCTACCTTCTTCACAGGCTGAGCCGGCGTAGCCGCTTGGGCGCAGCGGGGTTGCTGGGCGGCGTGGCCGTGGCCGGCTCCCTCGCCTCGTACCGGGCCGCGCAAACGTGGGGTGACGAGGTCTCGCTCTGGACGCGCGCCTCGCAATGCGCGCCCAGCTCGCCGCGCGCCTGGACCGCGCTCGCTCGCCTCAGCCGGCTCACGGGCGATCCGGAGCGGGCACGGCGGGCTGCGAGCCGAGCTCTGGAGCTCGACGCCAGCTACTTCCCGGCAAGGCTCGAGCGGGCAAACCAGGAGCTGTGGCTCGGCCACCGTGAGGCGGCCCAGCGAAGCCTGGCCGCGATCGCGGCCAGCGCGCCGCAGCGGCGCTCGGCGATCGACGGGGCCGAGAGATGCGCGAAGCTGCCCAGCGACGAAGCCGCCGCCGCCTGCGCCCAGAAGCGCGTGCCGCGCGGCATGGTGGTCGGTGAGGAGGGGCGACTTCGGACCTACCTCGACCAAGCGTTGAAGCTCTGAGCCAGCAGCCACGCCGGCCGCCCCTGCGCGAGCCACGCGGGCGGCTCGCATCCGGGCGCTACGTCGGAGGGACTCTGCACTAGACCGGAGCCGGTGCGCCCCCTGGGGAGAAAGGCCCGGCTTCCGACGGCCGGGGCGAGCCGCGCCCGGGAGCCCTCAGGGCCGCATGCCCGGCAGAGTCGCGAGCTCTTTCGGCTCCTCGATGTACTCGAGGTTGGTGTAGGTCAGTATGCCCATGATGGGATCTGCCTCCGTGCCGCTCGTCGCGCGCGTGAACGCGGTCGAATAATTGCCGGTGACCGTAACCTTCGCGCCCGGGCCGGGAAGCGGGTAGGGGATCGACACCCCCCAGAAGTTGTCCGTCAACGGATCCGGCTGCTTGCGGCGCCGGCGCCGCCACTTGCGGTACGTGCGAACGGCATCGTGGAGCTGCGCGAAGTTCGAAGCCCAGCCGAGCACCTTCATCGCGTCTCGGTCGGGGGCATCCGGCGAGTCCGCGAGCCAGAAGGTGGGGATGGGCGCCTCGCAGTCTTTGGGATCCTCTTTGCCCGTCGGGTGGATGGCACACTTGGGCGCCTCCGCCAGGTTCGTCTTCGTCACGTAGCCGGTGACCGCCAAATCCCGGCTCGCCACCTCGGAGTGGTGCACGCGACTCCTGAGAAAGTAGCTGGCGCCCCACACGGTATAGGCCTCGCCCTCCTTGATGGGCGGCTTCTCCACGTTCGGGACGGCAGGGAGGTTGGCCTGGACCCCCTCGGGGGGAACCTTGGGCTCGTAGGCGACGTCGCTGCCACCGCAGGCCAGCAGCATCGCGCCGACGGCGGCCGCTGCGAGCCCGCGGGAGGCCCGCCCGAGCAGCCCGGTCACGAGGAGGCCGCCGGCCGCGCCACCTCGCACCGAAGCAACACGAGGCGGAAGGGCACGGCCGCTGAGACCAGGGCTGCTGAGACCAGGGCCGCTGAGACCAGGGCCGCTGAGATCACGGCTGCCGGGACCACCGCCTGGCTGGGCACCACCCGCCCCCGCCGGGAGCCGCGCACCGGCGCCTCCCGCGGAACAAGAGCCAGACGGGGCCGGCCGCCCCGAGTTCGAAGAGACCGCAGCCGCCCAACGCCGACGTGACATGCCGAAGAGCTATCACGCCGCGGCCGAATCCCGCAAGCGGGGCGAGCGCAGGCGGCCCTCGGGGTTTGACGCGTGCGTGCCACAGGCTAAATTCCAGGCTTGCAGGGCAGAACGGTCATCGTCGGCGACGTGCACGGTTGCTACCGGGAGGTGGCGGAGCTCCTCGAGCGAGTCGGCCTGGGTTCCGGTGACCGGCTCTTCTTCGTCGGCGATCTGATCGCGCGTGGTCCAGCGAGCCGTGACGTGCTGCGCCTCGCGCGCGAGCTGGGCGCGCGCTCGGTGCGAGGCAACCACGAGCAGCGCCTGCTCGAAGCTCGTCGCCGGGCACTCTCGGGGCGCCGCCCGAGGCTGTCGAGCCCTCACTACCACGTCTACAAAACGCTCGAGGAGCCAGACTGGGCCTGGCTCGACTCGCTCCCGCTCACGATTCAGCTGCCGGAGCACGGGCTGTGCATCGTGCACGGTGGCGTCGTGCCCGGCCTGCCCGTGGAGAGGCAGCCACCCGAAGCGCTGCTGTGGATGCGCGGCATCGACGAGGCGGGCGCGCCCAGCCGCAGCTGGGACTGCGAGCCGTGGGCGCGCCACTATTCGGGCGAGCCGCACGTCGTATTCGGCCACAACTCGCGAGCGGGGCTGCAGCTCTATCCCTGCGCGACGGGGCTCGACACCGGCTGTGTGTACGGCCACAGCCTTTCCGCGCTGGTCCTCGGCCCCGGGCAAGGCGTCCCCGAGCCGCCCACGCGCCTCGAAGTGATCCACTCGGTGGCCGCCGAGCGCTGCTATTATCGAGGCCGGCCCGGCAGCGGCTGATCCTCCGTCGATGGGTTGGGCGGGCCGCGGTGCGTCGCGGCTCGTCGAGGCGCCGGGCTCGCGCCAGACCGATACGCGAAACGGGCCACCCGAAGCCCCCGCAGCGCCGCCACCCGGGCGCCCAATCGATCGGGCACTGCTGGCTGCCCCGGTGGTCCCGTCGCGCTCGCCCGCTCGAGCGAGGCGAGCAGGGCCCCGACCGCGCGTCGCGCTTCGCGCGCCAGGCCAGCCGACGACTCGCCGCCGCCCGCGGAAAGGAAGAGGTGGGCGGCGTGCAGGGCCTCGAGCAACTGACCGAGGCGGCGCTGCGTCGCGCCCTCGGACAGGCTGCTCGCCGACTCCCGCGGCCGCCGCTGCAGCGCCGCCACCTGCAGCGGCGCCCGAAACATCAGCGATCGCACTCGCCGAACCGCCAGGGCGTCGATCTCCGCCTCTCGCAGCCCGGCGGCCGCGATGAGGGCGGCCGTCGCCAGGTGCAGGTCCGGCACCCCGCCGAGACCATGTCCCAGGGCAGCCGCGTCCAAAGCCCCTCTTCCCCGCTGGGCGTCGACCTTTCGGAAACGCCGGTCGAGGTCCACCAGAGCGATGCGCGTCTGCTGGGCGAGCGCTTGCTTGGCCGCCGGCTCCGCGGCTTCGCCCCGCAGGGAAAGCGTCCACAGCGCCCGCAGATGCAAGACCCAGCCGCGGCGTTCGGTCGACTCGATCGCGGCGAGCGAGAAATCGGGCCGCGCGAGCAGCTCCCCGACGAGCGATCGCAGCGTGGGGGCGTCGGGCGCAAAGGGCAGCGTCTCCGAAGGGTCCACCCCGGATTCCATCAGCGCCACGACGGCTGCCAGCGACTCGGTGGACGGTGCGCCCCGCTGCAACTCGATCACCGTATCGGCGAGAAATCGAGCCACCGCGCCATGGCGCGGGCCGCGCGCGACGCGTGGATAGCCGAACGCGCGCAGCACCTGCAGCGGATGCTCGAGACTCGGTGCGCTCCGGTACTCCTCGTCGAGCGCGTCGGCCAGCCTCCGAATCGCTCGCGCGAGCCGATCGGCAGCGGGCTCGTCGAAGGCGGGTAGCTCGGACTCCACGCGATCGGAGGCGCCTCGCCCCGTCTCGCGGAACGGGGTGTCCCGGCCGGCAGCCGCGTACAGCGTCGCCGCGCTCACCGCGGCAAGTACCAGCCACAGGCGCCGATGCGTCACTTCCTCCGTCATTGCCTCACCCCTGGGGAACGCCCCTTTCTCCGCGAGGATGAGCCCTGCCGCCGAAGGAAGGCAAAGTCGGCAGCGTTTTGTCGCCCACGGGCCGTCGGCGGGGGGCGCTAGCCTGCGGGCGGAGGCATTGCCGCAGTGCATCGAGGAGCTCGTCGACGCCGACGTTTCCCGCCTTGCCTGCTGCTTGCACCCTCCGCGCTCCGGCTGCCGCCGCCTTTGCTATCGCTGCGGAACGAGCTATTGACCGAGTTCATCGTGAGAGCGCCCCGCCTAGCCGTCGAAGATCTCGCCACCGGCTCGATGCTTCTTACGGGCGAGCCCGCCCACTACCTGACCCGAGTGCGCCGGCTCGCCGCGCGCGACGAATTCTTCGTCTTCGATCCAGAGAGCGGCACGTGCGGAGAAGCCCGCGTCCTGCGCGTCGGCCATGACCAGCTGGAAGCCGTGGTGTTGAACGTGCGCGAGTCGGGCTACCGCCCCCTGCCGGTCGCGCTGCTGCAGGGGTTGGGCAAAGGCGACAAGCCGGACAAGGTGATCCGCGACGCCACGGCGCTGGGAGTCGCTTCCATCGTCCTGGTCGAGAGCACGCGAAGCGTGGTCAACGTGCCGGTTGCGAAGCGAGCGCGGCGAGTCGCTCGTTGGCGCAACGTGGCGCGTAGCGCCTGCGCGCAGTGCGAACGGGGACGCGCTCCGAGCATCGCGGGCCCCGTGCCGCTCGAGCAGGCCTTGAGCGAAGCGGCCTGCGATCAGCGCTTGGTGCTCGCCCCTGTCGGGCGGCCTCTGCTGGAGACGCTCGGTCCCGTCTCGCCGCGCGCCTCGGTCGCGCTGCTGGTGGGGCCCGAGGGCGGAATCTCCGCCGACGAGCTCGCGATGGCCGAAAAGCGAGACTTCTGTGCCGTTTCGCTGGGAGCCAATATCCTGCGGACGGAGCTCGCCGGCATCGCCGCCCTCGGGGCGTTGGTGGCGCGGGCTGACGCGGCCCTAAACGACGACGGTGAGGAAGAGCGATGAGTGGACAGCGCCTGCGAATTCTGGTGGCCAAGCCGGGCCTGGATGGGCACGACCGGGGGGCAAAAGTCGTGGCGAGGGCCCTGCGAGACGCCGGGCTGGAGGTCGTGTACACGGGCCTTCACCAGACGCCGGAGATGATCGCTTCGGCCGCCGTGCAGGAGGACGTCGACGCCGTGGGGCTCTCCATCATGAGCGGCGCCCACCGCACCCTGTTTCCGGCGGTCGTCCGCGCGCTGGAGGCCGCCGGTGGCAGCGACATCCCCGTGTTCGGCGGAGGCATCATTCCGCGCGAAGACGTCGACTGGCTGCACGAGCAAGGCGTGCGGAAGGTGTTTTTGCCCGGGGCTCCGCTGGACGAAATCGTGCAGTGGGTGCTGGACAACGTTCAGCCTCAAGTCTCCCCCTAGAACTCGCTCCACGACCTGGTCCCGAGGGTGCGATGAGTCGTGTCTTTTCGCCCAGCTGCCTGCCAGTCGCGCGGGGCAGACAGCGAGTGTGCCTGCGCGCGCCCGGCGGGCATCTGGACTGAAAATCCACTTGCTCCTCGCACCCGCGGTCCTGCGGTCGTGAGAAATCCGGGCTAGAGCGCGGAACGGGCAAGCACCTGCCAGGCAGGCGCCCCGGAAAGCGCCCGCCCGGCTCGTTTCGGTGGGCGTTTTCCCGAGCCCCCCGACCCCCGCGTGCCGAGGCCCCGCGCGACCGGTTCGGCGCCGTAGCGCCGTGGGAACGCCTGCGCGGCTCGTTTTGGCGGGCCCGTTCCGGAGCGCCGAGGCCCCGGGCGACCGGCTCGGCCCTTTGGCGCCGCCGTCCGGACGACGCGCCTCCCGCGTCGCCGCGAGCTCGATGGGGCAGCCCGCCCCCGCTCGCTGAAAAAACCGGTCCGCGGGGGGGCGCGGGCCCGCGCTCGTGCCCCCCCGCGGGGTCGGTGGCGAGCGGAAAGGGCCGGCGCGCACCATGGCCGAGCCGACACTGGGAAGAAAGCGACCGGCTCGGCGCCTGCAAGCGACGCGCTGCAGGCAACTCGGCCTGCGCCGGGTCTGCCGCGGGCCCGCGATGCCGCGGCCGTGGTGGGAACCCGTGGGATGCCGCTTCGGCCGCGGCTCGCAGCCGCGGCGTCGCGACGAGACGCCGCCCCCCCCGCATGCCCCGCTCCCGTGGGAACCCGTGGGATGCCGAAGCCAGCCCGCCCCCGACGGGGTCGGCGCCCGGGGGGAAAGGCGGCGCGTGGGCCCTCGAAAAGGCGCGCCGGTGGGAAATGCCGACCGCGACCGGTGGATCCGGGCAACCGGACCTACCGAAAAATCGGTCACTCGGCCGTTCTAGGGGATGGTAGCAAACATTGGAAATTAAAAAGAATTGTTTGGCTTCGCCCGCCGCGGGGACGCCTGGGAGGCATTGACACCCGAAGCCCCAACCCGTAGTTTCGGTCGCCAAGTGGGAGAAAGTGGATCACGATGGATCGCAGTGTTGTTGACGCCCAAAAAGTGGCCCTCCTCGGGAATGCCCAAGAGCTGAGGCGGGAGGTGCGCTCGTGTTTCGGGGTCAGTTCGTGCACAGCGTCGATGCCAAGGGCCGCGTCAGCCTGCCGTCGCGCTTTCGCGACGTCCTCGGAGCCGGCGGCGATCCCCGCTACATCCTCACGCCCGACCCCGGCTACCCGTGCCTGCACCTCTACCCGTTTCGGCACTGGGAAGAGTACGAGCGGCGCATCTCGGAGCTGCCCAGCCACGACCGGCGCATCGTTCGTTTTCGGCGCCTCTACGTGTCCGTTGCCCAGGAGGGTGAGGTGGACAAGGTAGGGCGAATCCGGCTACCGCCCGAGTTTCGGCAGCGCATCCAGCTCGACAAGGATGTCGTGTTCGCCGGTATGGGCAAGATGGTCGAGGTCTGGGCGAAGAAGCTTTGGGAAGACGAGCTCGAAGAAAGCGCAAAAGAAGCGCCACAAATCCTCGAAGAGGTAAGGGAGTTGATCCGAATATGAGCCAGCCTGCACTGCAGCTAGTCACGACGGGGCCAGAGGCGCACTACTCCGTCTTGCGAGCCGAGGTGCTGCAGGCCCTGCAGCCCGCGCGCGGCGATGTCTTCATCGATGCAACCGCGGGAGCCGGAGGCCACAGCGAGGCACTGCTCGAAGCGGCCAACGAGGTGCGCGTGCTGGCCTTCGACCGAGACCCACACGCCGTTCGGCGCTGCCGAGAGCGCCTGGCCCGCTTCGGCGACCGAGCCGTCGTCACGCACCTCGAGTTCGGTCGAATCGAGCAGTGGATGCGGGAGCACGGCGCTCCGTCCGCCCGCGGTCTCGTCGCCGATCTGGGCCTCAGCTCTCCCCAGCTGGCCGAGGCGAACCGGGGCATGAGCTTTCGCCTCGAGGGGCCCATCGACATGCGTATGGACACCACCCGCGGCGAGACGGCGCTCGAGCTGATCGAGCGCAGCAGCCCGGAGGATTTGGCGGACATCCTGTACTTGTTCGGCGGCGAGCGTCGGTCCCGCCGGGTTGCACGCTGCGTGAAGCAGGCTCTCGAGGCGGGCATTCTCAGCACCACGCTGGACTTGAGGAAGGCCGTCGTCCGCGCTGTCGGGCCGCGCCGCGTGGGCGGCATCGATCCGGCGACGAAGACGTTTCAGGCGCTGCGTATCGCCGTCAACGGAGAGCTCGACCAGCTCGACACGTTGCTCGAATCGCTGCCGGCGTTGATCGCACCAGGTGGCGTTGCGGCCCTCATCAGCTTTCACTCCCTCGAGGATCGAAAGGTCAAACACGCCTTTCTGGAGAGCGAGCACTTCGAACGGCTCACCAAGAAGCCCACCGAGCCGAGCGCTCGTGAGCTCGACGAAAACCCACGGAGCCGCAGCGCCAAGCTGCGCGCGGCCCGCTTGGTGGTTCGGCCAAAGAGTTTGCCACTCGCGGTAACTGAAGCATAGAGGAGGTGCCACCATGAAGGCGCGCAGCAGCTCGTTCTTGATTCTCTGGACCTCGGCGGTGCTGGCCTCGACGGCTGCCTTTTGCGTCTACCTCACGCTGCGGGTGCGCGCGATCGAGATGGGGTACGATCTCGGAAGGACGTACGCCCGCCTCGGGCGGCTGCGCGAAGTCAGGCGGGTGCTGGAGCTGGAGGGTGCGAGCTATCGCACTCCGGAGCGTGTGGACTTGGTCGCCAGAACGCTGCTCGGAATGCAACCTCCCGGGTCCGAGCGAATGATGCGCGGCAAGCGCCTGCCCACCGTGCTCGACGCCGAGCAGCAGCTCGCCAAGGCGGGGGAGCGCCCTTGAATCTCATTCGCACCCGCGAAGGGCGGTGGATTCGGGTGCGAATGGGGCTGCTCTGCGGTGCCCTCGCGTTCGCGTGCGGTTTGGTCGTCGCCAACGCCTACGGCATCATGGTGCGTGACGGCGAGCACTGGCGCGAAATGGCGGACAGGCAGCGCCAGCGGCGCCTGCGGCTGGTGCCCAAGCGAGGAAGCCTCTACGATCGCAGCGGCAGCCCGCTTGCGGTCAGCGTCGACGTTCCCAGCGTGAGCCTGGACGCGGTGGAGCTGCTGCGAGGCGTGCCCCCACAGCAAATTCCGGTCACGGCCCGGCGCAATGCCGAGCGCATCGCGGAGGCGCTTTCGCTGGATCCGGCCAAGGTCGAAAAGAAGATTCTGCGTCGGCGGCGCTTCGCGTGGCTCAAGCGCAGAATCACCGCCGAGCAGGCCGAGGCCGTACGAAAGCTCTCCAAGGGGGAGATGGATGGCGAGCCCCTGCGCGGCTTGCTCGTGGAGGCCGAGGGCAAGCGCTACTATCCGCAGCGCGCTCTGGGCGGCTCTCTGTTGGGGTTCGTGTCCCCGGATGGCCAGGGAAAGGATGGGCTGGAGCTCGCGCTGAACGCCGAGCTCGCCGGCCACAAGGAGCTGTTGCGGGGCCTGCGCGATCGGTCCGGTCGCCTCCTGTTCATCGACGGGATTCAGGACGAGCGAACCCTCGCGGGCCACAACGTCCTTTTGACCATCGACCAGGGCATCCAGCACGTCGCGGAAGCCGAGCTGTCGCGCGTCTCCAGGACGTTCGAGGCAAAATCCGGTTCGGTCGTGGTCGTAGACCCGTCGACCGGCGAGATCCTCGCGCTCGGCAGCTGGCCCGGCTACAACCCCAACGATTATCGTTTCAGCGAGGCCGGGATGCGCCGGGTCCGAGCGGTCACCGACCGCTTCGAGCCGGGCTCGACCATGAAGATCTTCACGCTGGCCGCCGGGCTTCACACCGGGAAGATCAAGCCCAACGAGCGCATGTTCTGTGAGAACGGGTCGATGAAAGTCGACGACGTGACCATCCACGACACGCACCCCGCGGGGCTGTTGACCCTCTCCCAGCTGCTGGCCGTTTCCTCGAACATCTGTGCGGCGAAGATCGGCTTGAGAGTCTCCGGGGAAACGCTCTACGACACCTTCCGGCGCTTCGGCTTCGGGCAAGAGGCGGGGGTGCCGCTCCCCGGCGAGACCGCCGGGGTCCTGTTGCCTCGCGGCCGGCCGTGGGTGCCGGTGGAAACGGCGATCGCCTCCTTCGGTCATGGCATCAGCGTGACGAACCTGCAGCTGGCGATGGGCGCGGCGGCCATCGCCAACGAGGGACGCCTGATGGACCCCATCCTGGTCAAGCGTGTCGAGAGCGCGAGCGGGGAGCTGGTGCGAGAGGCGGCGCCGCGGGTGCGCCGGCAGGTGGTCGCTCCGTGGGTGGCCCGTACCGTCGCCGAGCTGATGGTGGCCGTCACCGAGGGAGATGGCACGGGCGTCCAGGCCGCCATCGATGGATTCGTCGTCGCCGGAAAAACCGGAACCGGGCAGAAGGTGGATCCGCGAACCGGCCGCTACTCGCTGGACGGCTACACGGCCTCCTTTGTCGGTTTCGTTCCGGCGACAAACCCGGTACTGGCCATGGCCGTGACGATCGACGAGCCCATCGTGGAACACGGCGGCGGGGCGGTGGCCGCCCCCATTTTCCGGCGCATCGGTGAGGCGGCGCTCAACTACCTCGGCATCACCCCGAAGGGCACGCGCGCCGTCGACCTGAGCACGCTGGTCGGCGCCGCCGACCCGGCGCGAGCCGCCTACGAGGTGCTGCGGCGCGCGGAGGGAAAAAAGCCCCCGGTGCAGGAGGTGCTGGAAACGGAGCGCCCCCGGGCGGGGCTCGTCCGGGTTCCCGATCTGACCGGTTTTCCCGTCCGGGAGGCGGTGCGGCGGGGGATCCATCTCGGTTTGCGCCCAAAGGTCGTCGGCACCGGGCTCCTTTCCAAGCAGCAGCCGCCGCCCGGAGGCGTGGCCAAGAAAGGGGGAGACTTGGTCCTGGTATTCGAGCCGGCGACGTGAGCGAGTCGAGCCACGCCGGCCCCTCCACCTCGCGGGGGGATTCGTCGCTGGGGGACCTGCTCGCGGAGCTGGAGCCGAATGCCCCGGTGCTCGAGGGCGACGCGGCGATTCGCGTCACCGACGTGGCGCAGGATTCCCGGGCGGTGGGGCCGGGCTGCCTGTTCGTCGCGCGCAAGGGCAAGAGCCACGACGGGCTGCAGTTCGCCGAGCGCGCGGTCGCCGCCGGAGCGGCGGCCCTGATGGTGGACGCCTCCGCCCCCAGCCCGGACCCGGACGTTCCCGTCTTGCGAGTGCGCGACCTTCCGTCGGCCGCCGCGCGCGCCGCCGAGGCCGTCCACGGCCACCCCAGCCGACGGCTCGCCCTCGCTGGTATCACCGGCACCAACGGCAAGACGACTGTCGCGTGGTTGGTCTCCGCTGCGCTCGAGGTCCTGGGCCGCGCGTGCGGCACGATTGGCACCCTGGGCTTTCGCTTCGCCGGACGCAGCGGCGTCGGGCGGCTCACCACCCCCGAGGCGGACGAGACCTCGCGCCTGCTGGCCCAGATGGCGGCCGGCGGCGTCACCCATGTCGCCATGGAGGTGTCGAGCGTCGCGCTCGCGCTGGGGCGCGTGGAGGCGCTCGACTTCGACGTCGCCGCATTTACGAATTTGAGCCGTGATCACATAGACTTCCACGGAACCTTCAAAGCGTACGGAGAAGCCAAGGCGCGGCTCTTCCACTCACTTGCGCCGCGCCGCAGCGTGATCAACGCCGCCGACGCCTTCGGCGCGCAGCTGCTGGCGTCCGGCGTTCCAGGCGCCGTGGCCGTCGCGTGCGCTGCGGCTGGGGGCGACGCTCGGCTCGATCTGAGCGGCACGGATCTACGCTTTGGCGTGCGAGGCGTCCGCGGATCCGTGCGCGCCGGCGCGCGGCGTCACGCGCTGTCGAGCCCGCTGCTCGGGGAGCACAACGCCGAAAACCTCATGGTTGCCCTCGGGGTGCTGCTCGCCTTTCATGTACCACTCGAAGAGGCGTGCCAGGCCCTCGGGCGCGTGGGGCCGGCGCCGGGTCGGCTGGAGAGCTGCCATGGCCCCGAAGACGACATCCACGTCGTGGTCGACTACGCGCACACGCCGGACGCACTGCACCACGTCCTGTCGGCGCTGCGGCCCCTGAGCGGTGGCCGCTTGTGCTGCGTATTCGGGTGCGGCGGCGACCGGGACCCGGGCAAGCGCGAGCCCATGGGGCGTGCGGTCGCCGCCCAGGCGGACCTCTCGATCCTCACCAGCGACAACCCCCGCAGCGAGGATCCCGCTGCGATCGCGGCCCAGGTGGAGCCGGGCCTCGCCGGGCGCCCCTACCGCGTGCAGCTCGATCGGCGAGCCGCCATCGAGCAGGCCGTGCTCGAGGCGCAGCCGGGGGACTGTGTGCTCGTCGCCGGCAAAGGGCACGAGCCCTACCAGGAGGTGGCCGGTGTCCGGCTGCCCTTCGACGACCGCGACGAGGCGCGGCGCGCCCTGGGCGAGCGGCGCGCGCGGGGGGGGAAGAAGTAGGCCGATGGCATCCGCAATTCCCGAAAACCGCGCGGCGTTCACCGCCCAGGAGATCCTGACGATCACGGGCGGCGCGCCGCTCGCCGGCGGCGAGGCGCGCTGCGCGGGCGTCGCCACCGACACGCGCGGCGAGCTGTCGGGCCGCGCCTTCGTGGCGCTCGCGGGCGAGAGGTTCGACGGCCATGTGTTCTGCCAGCAGGCGGTCGACGCCGGCGCCGCCATCCTCCTCGTCGAGCGCCCCGTACCCGTTTCCGGCGCCGCCGCCGTCATCCAGGTGGCCTCGACGCTGCGGGCGCTGGGGGACTTGGCGGCGGCCCACCGAGCCCGCTGGAGCGGCCGGCTCGTGGCCGTGGCGGGTTCGGTGGGCAAAACGACCACCCGCAGCATGACGACGGAGCTCGTGCGCGCGACCGGCACGAAGCTCCACTCGCCGCCGGGCAACCTCAACAACCTGGTTGGAGCTCCGATGGTGCTGCTCGGGCTGGAGCCGGCGCACGAAGCCGCGGTGGTGGAGCTGGGCACTAGTCTGCCCGGAGAGGTCCGGAGGCTGACCGAGCTCGCGCGCCCGGACGTGGCCATTCTCACGCGAATTTCCCTCGAACACTCCGAAGGTTTGGGCGACATCGAGGAGATTCAACGCGAAGAGGGAGCGTTGCTGCGGGAGCTCGCCGAAGCGGCGGCCGCGGTGGTCAACGGGGACGACCCGCGCTGCGTCGAGGAGCTCGCCGCGAGCCGCGTCCGGCGTCGGGCGTATTTCGGGCAGGGCGGCGCAGAGCCGCGCGCCGGGGCTCGCGCCCCGGACTGCCGGATCGTCTCGTGCCGGCTCTGCGCGGCGGGCGCGACCCGGGTGGAGCTCGAGCGCGCCGGCGCGCGGCTCGAGGTGGAAAGCCCGCTCGTCGGCTTGCCGGGCGCCTACGCGCTGTCGGCGGCTTGGCTCGCCACCGAGGCGCTGCTCGGGCGAGCGCTGCGGCCCGCCGAAGTGCGCGCGGCCCTGCGGTCCCCTTCGCTCGGCGAGCCCGGCAGGCTACGGCTGGTGCCGCTCGCCGACGGTAGCCTGGTGGTGGACGATAGCTACAACTCCAGCCCGGCCAGCGCCCGCAGTTCCGTCCAGGTGGCGAGCCAGCTCGCGGCCGAGCGCGGCGCGCGACTGGTGTTGGCGTTGGGCGAGATGCGCGAGCTGGGCGCTCTGTCGCGCCGCGAGCACGAAGCGCTCGGCCGCGAGCTGGCCGTCGGGGCAAGGCCAGCGGCGCTGTTCGCCTACGGCGGGGACGCGTGCTTCCTCGCGGAGGCCTTCGAAGCGGCCGGCGGCGGCTCGGCAACGTTCTGCGCCGATCCCACGCAGGTGGAGCCGGCCCTGCTGAGCGCGCATCGGCCGGGAGACGTGGTGCTGGTCAAGTCCTCACGCGGGCTGCGTGCCGAGCGCCTGGTGTCGCTGCTCGTGAGCCGGCTGGGGAGAGCAACGTGATCTACGAGCTCCTCTACCCCCTCAGTCAGCAGTTCGGTTGGGCTGGCGTGCTCAACGTGCTGCGGTACGTGCCCTTTCGCGTGATCATGTCGGTGCTCACGGCCATGACGATCTGCTTCGTGCTGGCGCCGTGGTTCATTCGCCGCCTGCAGAGCAAGCAGATCGGTCAGGTGATTCGCGCCGACGGGCCCGCTTCCCACCACATCAAGGCCGGCACGCCCACCATGGGCGGCGCCCTCATCCTGCTCGCGACGCTGGTCCCGACGGTGCTGTGGGCGGACGTGCGCAACGCCTTCGTGGTCGCCACGGCCGGCGTCACCGCAG
Organism: Polyangiaceae bacterium; assembly: GCA_050299315.1. Classification (GTDB taxonomy): domain Bacteria; phylum Myxococcota_A; class Polyangia; order Polyangiales; family Polyangiaceae; genus SZUA-265. The sequence goes on along the minus strand of JBNKVS010000058.1, from coordinate 254,567 downwards.
GCTATGGGCTGATTGGCTACCTCGACGATCGGCTGAAGATCGAGGGCAAGAGCAGCCGGGGCCTGCCGGGCAAATACAAAATCGTCGGGCAGATCACCGTCGGTGGGGCAGGGCTCTGTTACTCGTTCATCGACCTGGGGACGCTGCCCGCCGATTGGATCGCCATCCGCGGGCGGCTGGCGATCCCGTTCGTCGCCTTCTCCAAGTACCCGAGCCTCGAGCTGCCCGTCTGGCTCTACATTCTCTTCGCCCTGTTCGTGCTGGTGGCATTCAGCAACGCCGTGAACCTGACCGACGGCCTCGACGGACTTGCCATTGGGCCGGTCATGATCAATGCGGGGACGTACCTGGTCTGGGCCTACGTGGCGGGCGCCGTGCTCTTCGGGCGACCGATGGCGGAGTACCTCGACGTGGCGGGAATTCCCGCCATGGGCGAGCTCGCCGTTTTTGCTGGCGCGGTAATCGGCTCCGGAGTTGGCTTTCTCTGGTACAACACGTACCCAGCGCAGGTCTTCATGGGCGACGTGGGCTCGTTGGCCCTCGGAGGAGGCTTGGGCATGCTCGCGGTCTTGACGAAAAATGAGCTGCTAAGCGTGCTAATCGGCGGCATTTTCGTGATGGAGAACGTCAGCGTGGTCGCCCAGGTGACGTCGTACAAGCTGTTCCGCAAGCGGGTGTTTCTGATGGCCCCAATCCACCACCACTTCGAAAAGAAGGGGTGGGCGGAACCAAAGATTATTGTCCGTTTTTGGATTATCTCGATATTGCTGGCGCTCATCGGACTGTCGTCCTTGAAACTGAGGTAGCGCGAGGCGAGTGGCTCGCCCGGGCGCGACGAAGGCAACCAACAGATGGCGAAAGGTGTTCCGAACGACCGCAGGTCGGCCGCTCTCCTCCGAGGGGCCCTTCGGCGGCGGGATCGCTCAGTCACCCGGGCGTAAGCGATGCAACTGCAGGGCAAGAAGGTAGCGGTGCTGGGGCTGGGCGTCAGCGGCGTCGCGTCCGTCGAGCTTTGCCGCGGCGAAGGCGCCAGCGTGGTCGCCTACGACCAGCGCCCTGTGCAGCAGCTTTCGCCGGCGGCCCGAGCGCTCGGTGTCGAGGTCGCTCCAGCGCTCCGCTCCGCCGCCATCGAGTCGGCCGAGGTCGTCGTCGTGTCGCCCGGAGTCCCGCTCTCCGACGAGCTCCAGCGCCTCGCGGCGCGCGGCGCCACCCTGGTCGGCGAGCTGGAGCTCGCCGCGAGCTTTCTGAGCTGTCCGATCTGCGCCATCGGGGGAACCAACGGCAAGAGCACGACGACCGGGCTCGTGGCGGCGATTGTCGAGGCGGCCGGGCAGCGCGTGTTCGTCGGGGGCAACTTGGGCACGCCGCTGGCGTCGGCCGCCGTCGCCGAGCGGCGCGACGAGTGGGACGTAGCCGTGGTCGAGGTCTCGAGCTTCCAGCTCGAGCACGTCCGGGAATTTCGCCCGCGCGTCAGCGTGCTCCTCAACATCACGGAGGATCACCTCGATCGGCACGGGAGCCTCGCCGACTACGCGCGCGTCAAGGGCAACGCCTTCCGTCGTCAGACGGAGGAAGACACGGCGATCGGGCCTTTCGGGGACCGGCTGGTGGACGAGCAGCTGCGGCGGGGCGGGGCGCGGCGCGTGTACTTTGGGGCAGGGGACTATCGAGTGGATCCGGAGTTCATCGAGGAGCGGCGAGGCGCGCGCTTCCCGCTCGCGGGCTGCCGCCTGCGCGGGGCGCACAACCGCCTGAACGTCGCCGCGGCGATCGCCGCGGCCCGAGCCCTTTCCGTGGGCGAGGCGGCCGTGGCCCAGGGGCTCGCGCGCTACGAGCCGCTGCCGCATCGACTGGCGCACGTCGCTCGTCTCGACGGAGTCGACTACTACGACGACTCCAAGGCGACCAACGTGGGCGCGGCGGTTGCCGCCATCGAAGGCCTCGACGAGGCGAGCCTGGTGCTCATCGCGGGCGGAAAAGACAAGGGCGGCTCCTACGAGCCGCTCGTGCGCGCGCTGGTGGCCCGCGGCGGCTCTCTGGTCGTGCTCGGGCAGGCCGCTCCGTTGATCGTCGAGGCCGCGCAGGGTCGGCTGCCGCTGGAAAGGGCGAACGACATGCGAGAGGCCGTGCGCCGCGCGCGCGCGCTGGCCCAGGCGGGCCAGGCCGTCCTGCTCAGCCCCGCCTGCTCGAGCTTCGACATGTACGGCAGTTACTCGGAGCGGGGCCGCGATTTTGCTGAGGCCGTCTTGGAACTGCTGCCGCCGGGCGCGGAGGGCCGAGCATGAGCGCGGCGAGCACGGTGAACGTCGGCGGTGCCGAGGCGGCGGAGCAGCCCGCCCCCAAGGCCGTCTGGATGGGGCCCATGGACCCGTGGCTGGCCGCGCTCGCCGTCGGTCTGCTGGGCTTCGGCGTCGTCATGGTCTTCAGCGCCAGCTCCATCGAGGCCACGCTGGCATTTCGGGATCCGTTCCATTTCTTCAAGCGCCAGGCGGCCTTCGCTCTGCTCGGGCTCGCCGTGATGTTCGCGGGTGCACACATCGACTACCAAAGGCTGCGTCCGGTCACGTACCCGGCCCTGGGGTTGGTGACCGGGTTGCTCGTGCTGAGCGTCGCCGGCTTCGGTCACACCGGGGGCGGCGCGGCGCGCTGGCTGCGGATTGGGCCGATCCACGTGCAGCCGTCCGAGGCCGCGAAGCTGGCGCTCATCCTGTGGCTCGGCTACTCCCTGGCCAAGAAGAAGCACCAGGTCAAGAGCTTCTCCGTGGGCTTTCTGCCCCACGTCGCGATGGCGTCCGCTTTGATGCTCCTGTGCCTGAAGCAGCCAGATTTCGGCGGAGCCGTCGTGCTGCTGCTGTTGACGTTCTCGATGCTGTTCGTCGCCGGCGCCCGGATCGGGTACCTGTTCGGGCTGGCAGCGCTGGGTGCGGTGGCGGCCGCCTGGCTCGTCCGCTTCAAGGCGTACCGCTGGGAGCGAATGCTCGCCTGGCTCCACATGGAAGATCACCGCCAGGATCTCGCCTACCAACCCTTCCAGTCGATGATGGGCTTCGGTTCGGGAGAGATCTCCGGGATGGGGCTCGGCAACGGCTTGCAGATCCTGTACCTGCCCAAGGCCCACACCGATTTCATCGCTTCCGTGGTGGGTGAAGAGCTCGGCTTCATCGGCTTGCTGTCGCTCTGCGTAGTCTACCTTTTGGTCGTCGCGCGTGGCATTCGGGCGGCCGTCTCGGCCGAGGACGAGTACGGGTCCTACGTCGCGTTCGGCATCTCGGTCCTGTTCGGGATTCAGGCGCTCATCAACCTGTGCGTCGCGATGGCCATCTTGCCGACGAAGGGGCTGACGCTGCCCTTCGTCAGCTACGGAGGCTCGTCGCTGCTCGTGAGCTGCGCGGCCATGGGCATCCTGCTGAACGTCTCGCGGCCGCGCGTCCCGCAGCCGGGCGAGGCCGGAGCAAGGGCTCGCGGCGGGAAACGCTCGAGTCGGCGAGGGGTGCAGTGAGCGAGGTCGTGCTATTCGTCGGCGGCGGCAGCGGGGGGCACGTGTTTCCCATGCTGGCCGTGGCCGGAGCCCTCGGTCGAGTGGCTCCCGGCGTGCGCGCCGTGTTCGTGGGGACCACCCGCGGCATGGAAAAGCGCGCCGTTCCCGAGGCCGGCTACGAGCTGGAGCTGCTCGAGACGGTGCCGTTCCGGGGGCGTGGCGTGCGGGGTGCGGCCGCGGGGCTGTGGGGGGTGGCGCGCTGCATGCCGCAGGCGCTCTCCCTGGTCCGTCGCTACCGCCCGGCCGCGGTGTTCTCGGCGGGTGGTTATGCCGCAGTCCCCCTGGCCCTGGCGGCGCGGGCGAGTCGACGGCCGCTCGCCATCATGGAGCCGAACAGCGGCCCCGGCTTGGCGAATCGTCTGTGTGGGCCTCTGGCGGGGCGCGTGTACTCCTCATTCGACGAAACGGCTCGCTACTTCCGGGCCGACCGCGTCCTGCGAACCGGTGTGGCGCTTCGCCCCGGCTTCCAGCCCGCTCCGTACGAGCTCGGCCCGGACGGCTCGATTCGGCTGCTGGTGCTCGGCGGCAGTCAGGGAGCCACCATGCTGAACCAGCAATTCCCGCTCGCCCTCGCCAACCTCGATCTGCCGCTGAAAACGCTACACCAAGCGGGCCGGGGCAACCTGGAGTCCACCGCAGCCGCCTACGAGGCGGCCGGCGTCACGGGGGCGCGCGTGGTGGAATTCATCGAAGACATGCCGACCGCGCTGCGCCAGGCCGACCTGGTCCTGTCTCGCGCGGGGGCGGGCGCGATCGCCGAGGTGTGCGCGGTCGGGCGGCCCAGCATCCTGGTTCCGCTGCCCATCAGTGGCGACCACCAACTACACAACGCGCGCGCCGTCGAGGCCGCAGGGGCCTCTCGGTGCATCCCGGCGGGCACGGCTTCGGCCGATACGCTGCGTCAAGCCCTCTCGGAGCTGTGCTCCGATCGAAGCCGCATGCGGCAGATGGCCACCCGGGCCGCCCAGTGGGGCCGACCCGACGCGGCCGACCGCGTCGCCGCCGACCTCGCCGAGTTCGCCGGGCTGGCCCGAAAGGAAGCCGCCTGATGTTCCTGGGCAGGGTCCGAAGCATTCACTTCGTCGGCATCGGCGGCATCGGCATGAGCGGCCTGGCGGAGATTCTTCGCACCATGGGGCTCGCCGTGTCCGGTTCCGACCTGCGCCGCGGCGAGGGGACGCGCCGGCTCGAGGAGCTGGGGGTCGCGGTGCACGTGGGCCACCGGGAGCAGCACGTGGAAGGCTCGGACGTGGTCGTCTACTCCTCCGCCATTCGGCAGGACAACCCGGAGCTGGCCGAGGCCCGCCGCCGCGCCATCCCCTGCATCACCCGCGGCGAGATGCTCGCGGAGCTGATGCGCATGAAATACGCCGTCGCGATCGCCGGCTCCCACGGCAAGACGACCACCACCTCGCTCGTGGCGACCATCCTGCAGGCAGCCGAGCTCGACCCCACGGTCGTGGTCGGGGGACGCATGGCGGCGCTCGGCAGCAACGCCCGATTGGGCGCGGGTGACCTGCTCGTCGCCGAAGCGGACGAGAGCGACGGATCGTTTCTGCGCCTCACCCCGACCATCGCCACCATCACCAACGTCGACCCCGAACACCTCGATTTCTATGGGGATTTCGAGTCGCTTAAGTCGGCCTTCGTGCAGTTCGCCGAGAAGGTGCCCTTTTACGGCCTGGCCGTGCTGTGCCTGGACCACCCGGTGGTGCGCGAGCTCTTGCCGCGGCTCAATCGGCGCTACGTCACCTACGGGCTCTCCCGACAAGCCGATTACGTGGCGGAGGGCATCACGTCGGCGGGCCTGAGCACCACGTTCACCGTCCGGCAGCGCGATCGCTCGCTCGGCGAGTTCACGGTCCGCATGCCCGGGGCCCACAACGTGCTCAACTGCCTGGCCGCCATCGCCGTGGCCGACGAGCTGAAAGTCGGCCTGGACGTGGTCAAGAGCGCTCTTTCGACGTTCGGCGGCGTCGCTCGGCGCTTCACCATCGTGGCCGAGCCACAGGGCGTGGCTTTGGTGGACGACTACGGCCACCACCCGACCGAGATCATGGCCACCCTGCAGGCGGCCCGCAGCGCCTACGACCGGCGCGTGCTGGTGGCCTTTCAACCCCACCGCTACACACGCACCCAAGCCCTGTTCGACGATTTCACCCGGGCCTTCGACCAGGCCGACGAGCTCTTCGTGACCGACGTGTACGCGGCCGGCGAGTCCGCCCTTGCCGGCGTGGACGGTAAGACCCTGGCTGCCGCCATCGCCGCCCGTGGCCACCGGAGCGCGTACTACGAGCCCGACCGCGATGCCCTCGTGCAGCGCCTGGCCGAAAGCGCCGAGCGAGGCGACACCGTCATCGCGCTGGGCGCGGGCGACATCAACCGGATTCTGGCCCCGCTGCAGAGCGTGATCGAGCAACGTGGGGGCGGGGCCCTGCCCGAGGGTCGGGGCGACGACGAAGAGGGGCGCCCGTGAAGGCTACGGAGCAACTGGAGGAAGCGCCGCTCGAGCCGCAGAGCACCCGACGCCATCTCGCCGTGCTGGCCGCGCTCGCCAAAATGGTGCTCGGGGCCGCCGCGGTCGTAGCGATGGCCGGCGCCTCGGGCTGGGGTGCCTACCAGCTCGCCCTGACCAGCCCCCGCTTCGGCATCGCTCGATTCGAGGTTTCCGGAGCGCGCCGCGCGACGGCGGAGCAGCTCGCCGCGATCGCAGGGCTCTCCGTCGGGGACAACCTGCTTTCGATCGACCTGCAAGAGGCGCAGCGGCGCCTGCTCGCCGACCCGTGGATCGCCGCCGCCTCGGTGTCCAGAACGCTCCCCAGCACCGTCGAGATCGACGTCGTCGAGTACCGGGCGGCGGCGCTCACCAGCCTCTCCGACACGCTCTTCCTACTCGATGCCGACGGGCAGCCCTTCAAGCGCTGGGAGGGCGGCGATCCGTTCGATCTCCCCGTGGTGACCGGGGTCTCCTCCGAGGATCTCGCCCGAGACCGCGAAGGGGCCTGCGAGACCCTGGCCAAGGCCCTACAGATCCTTCAACTCTATGGCCGGCTGCCAGTGAGCCACGAGCTAGCCCCGCAGGAGTTGCACGTCGCGGAGGATGGCAGCGCCAGCCTCAGCGTCGGCGCGCGCGGGATCTCCCTGCACCTCGGCACCGGGGACATGTCGAAAAAGATGCTGATGGTCGCGGACATCCTGACCACCTTCGAACGGAAGCATCAGCTGCCGGGGGTCGTCTTTCTCGACAACGCCCTGCACCCGCAGCGGGTCGTCGTACGGATGCGCTGAGCCACCCCGCACCCGAGAATCGAGCCCGCGTTTCCGGAGATCGATCTCCGTCCGCGCAGCTCGACGGGCCGCGGCTGGTGCGGGGAAATTTTCTTCGCGTTTCTCGGCGTCACGAAAGTTGGCCCCCGCTCTGCGCGTGTGCCAGCGTCGTTCACGTCCTCGGCGAGAGTGCCGGGGACGCCCGAGTAAATGGCCATGAATGCTGAAAATTCTCCAGAAATCGTAGTGGGGCTCGACCTGGGCACGACGAAGGTCTCCGCGGTCGTCGGCGAGGTGGACGGAGACGGAGTCACCGTGCTGGGCGTGGGCAACGTACCGTGTCGAGGCCTGCGCAAAGGCGTGGTGTCGAACATCGACTGGACGGTTCGGGCCATTCGTGAATCGATCGAAGCCGCACAGACCATGGCGGGAGTCGAGATCACGACCGTGTACGTCGGCGTGGGCGGCAGCCACGTCCGCGGGCAGGTCTCCGACGGGGTCGCCGCCATCGCGGATCGAGAAGTCACCGCGACCGACCTCGAGCGCGTGCTCGAGGGAGCGCGCGCCATTCCCGTCGACGCCGACCGGATGATTCTCCACGCCCTGCCTCGGGAATACCTCGTGGACAACCAAGATGGTGTGCGAGACCCGATCGGTATGAGCGGCGTGCGCCTGCAGGTGCGTGTCAACCTGGTCACCGCGGCGACCTCGTGCGTACAGAACGCGATTCGCTGCGTCGAACGAGCCCACCTGGACGTAGCCGACGTGGTCCTGTCGTCCCTTGCCAGCTCGGAGGCCGTGCTGAGCGAGGACGAAAAGGAGATCGGCGGGGGGGTCATCGACATGGGCGGCGGCACGACGGACCTGCTGCTCTACGCCGACGGCGGCATCGCCCACGCGAGCACCATCCCGGCTGGTGGCAACAACGTCACCAGCGACGTGGCCGCCGGTTTGAGGACCCCGATGGCTGAAGCCGAGCGCCTCAAGCGCAACTACGGATGCGCTCTCGGCCGTTTGATCGACGAGGCGGACGAAATCGAGGTGCCGGGCGTCGGAGGGCATTCACCGCGCAAGGTGGCCCGGCGCGTGCTGGGCGACATCATCGAGCCGCGCGTCGAGGAGCTGTTCAGCGAGGCGCGCCGCCGAATGGAGGAGACGGGGCTGATCGATCACCTGAGCGCGGGCATCGTCCTGACCGGAGGAAGCGTTCTCATGGAGGGAATCGTGGAGGCCGCGGAGGAAATCCTCGGAATGCCCGTGCGCCTCGGGGCTCCGGTGGGCGTTCGCGGGATCGTGCAGTTGGTACAGGGGCCGCAGTGGGCCACGGGCGTCGGCCTCGTGCACTACGGCTCCGGCAAGCTCTCGGAGGCCCGCCAGCGCAGCGGCGAGGGGACCAACGAGCGAGTCGCCCCCCAGGAGATCCCGCGCGATCGGGCCCGCAGCGGCTCACTCGGGCGGGGCGTCCTGAATTGGTTTCGGGCGGCGTTCTGATGGCCCCCGCGGGGCCGAAGAGTGGCCTCGGCGGTCGGGCGAACGGATCAGGCCGGTCGAAAGCGGCGGGGCTCGGCGGGCAAGAAACAAGGTCGGTGTACCGGGCGGTGCAGGAGGACGAGTAGGATGAGTTTTTCGATCGAATTTGCGGAAGAAACGCAGCAATACCAGGCGCGCATCAAGGTCGTTGGCGTAGGCGGCTCCGGCGGCAACGCAATCAACACGATGATCAACTTCGGGCTCGAAGGCGTGGAGTTCATCACGGTCAACACCGACGCCCAGGCGCTCAACGCCAATGAGGCGGCCGTCAAGATTCCGATTGGCCAGGCCGTCACGAAAGGCCTCGGCGCCGGGGCAGACCCGGAGCGCGGTCGCAAGGCCGCTCTCGAAGACGTGAACCGCCTCAAGGAGGCGCTGACCGGCGCGGACATGGTCTTCGTGACGGCCGGGATGGGCGGCGGCACGGGCACGGGCGCTGCACCGGTGATCGCTCAACTCGCTCGGGAAGAGGGCGCCCTCACCGTGGGAGTGGTCACCAAGCCCTTCATTTTCGAAGGGCGGCAGCGCGCGCGTCGAGCGGAGCTGGGCCTGCAAACCCTGGGGGACCAGGTCGACACGCTGATCACCATCCCGAACCAGAAGCTGATGACGCTCTCGGACGAGGAGCTCACCTTCGTGGAGGCGTTCCGCAAGGCCGACGAGGTGCTGTTCCAGGCGGTGCAGGGGATCAGTGATCTGATCACGCAAGACGGTATCGTGAACGTGGACTTCGCGGACGTGAGAACGGTGATGGACAATATGGGCCGGGCTCTGATGGGCACGGGCTGTGCCAAGGGAGAGGGGCGTGCCCGCGCTGCTGCGGAGCAGGCCATCACGTCCCCGCTGCTGGACGACATATCCGTGGATGGCGCCACGGGCGTGTTGATCAACATCGTCGGCGGTCCGGACATGAAGATGCGCGAGATCGAGGAGGCCGCCTCGCTCATTCAGGAGCAGGCGCACGAAGACGCGAACATCATCTTCGGCGCCTCGATCGTCGAGGGCATGGCAGACATGGTCAAGGTGGCGGTCATCGCCACGGGCTTCAATCGCCAAGACCAAGATGCCGAGCAAATGCTGCAGCAGGCGGCGAGCCGTGCGATGGAAGCCAACGCGCGCGACAACGCGCTCTCACAACGAGGCCACGGGCACCACCACGGCCACGACAGCCACCTCACGGCCGCCACGGCCGCCCAACGAGCCCTCCGGGCCGCCGCCGCGCGGGTTCCGGGCCGACCGATGGCCGGCCCTCCGACTCCCCAACCGAGCCGCGACCAGCGTCTGGTGTACCCGTCGATCCGGTCCGAGGCGGATTGGGACGTTCCCGCGTACCAGCGCCGCGGAGGGGGCTGACGCGCACGCCGGCCCGGGGTGAATCTCAACCACCTGGGTCGACTGGTCGGCAAAAATCTTCGTTGTTCCTTGCACGACGCGCTGCGCAGAAGAATTCTATGTCCGCCGCCACGGGGAGGCTCGTTTCGATCTCGAACACGGGCCTCTTATCTCTGAGGACCTCGTTCGCGTAAATGTGGACAGGTTTTTGAGGAAGTTGTTCCCAGGCACAGGATCGCACGGTTCCAAAGCGCAGAGTTTCGCGCCATAGTGCGCCGCGCTGATGCCACGAGCGGCAATGGACATGAGCCCCGAAAGAGAGCACACGAAGATTAATGAGCAAAGGTGACCTATTAGAGATGCCCGGGCAGGTTGTAGACGCGCTCGGCGGCGGCCAGTATCGCATTCAATTGGATCAAGGCGACACGACGGTCCGGGGTCGCCTTTCCGGTCGAATGCGGCGCTTCAGGATCCGGGTTCTGCCCGGGGATCGAGTGCGCGTGGCCGTCTCTCCGTACGATCTGAGCCACGGCTTCATCGTCTTCCGCGAGCGACGTTGAGGGTGCACGCCCGAGCGGCGTGTCCTCCTTCGCAGCGATTGGCGTGGCCCTAGGCGGACTTCCCGCCAGCTCGAGGTTGCTCGCCCCTCGGCGCTGCCCTCGCCCCCCAGGGCCCGCTGCTTGCTCCACCACCAGGGGAAGTCGGCCGGTAGATCGCGCGAGTCACCGGAGAGGGTCGAGCATTCGCGCCCCGCGAGGTCTTCGGCAACGGAGTGCGCGGAAAGCCTGCCAGCGCCTCCGGCGTCCGCTGGGAGGGCGTCCACCCGGGCCGCCCTCGAGGCGGTAGCAATCGTCGTCGACCGTCGCGGGGTTAGAGCGGGGCCACGGCGTCGCGCGAACGGCCAGCCGCGACGCGCGACCGCAGCCGGACACGGCCGCCAGACGGCGGCAAGGCAGAACGGTGGCAAGGCAGCCCTCGGGCGGCGACGCCCTGGCAGCGGCGACAGCCGTCGGGCGACGAGGCCTTGGCAACCATCCACGGGGCGACAGCCGCCGTTCGATTGCCCCCTTGCAAGGTGCCCGCCCGTCTCCCCCAGGAGCAGCCGGGCGGCTCTCGGAGGCCGCCTCGGGCGGCTCTCGGAGGCCGCCTCGAGCGGACCCTAGACCGCCGCGCCAACGCGCGCGGGGTCGAGAGACCTGCCTCGCGGACGACACCGCAAGAGTCGGCGGCCCTTCGCCGCTGGCCAGCGCGCCACTCTGACGCGACCGGGCGAGTGCTCGAAACCCGCGACCCGCCCGCGAGCGCCAGGCGATGGCAAACGGCGCGACACGCCGCTCGCCGCCGATGTTTCCCGAGCGTTGCGCAGCGAGGCCGAGCGCGCCCGGCACGCGCATCGATCGCGCTCCGGGAATGAACCCCCGCGCGCCGAATGGCATGAGCGCATTTCGACGGAGCGCAGAGCCGCCCCACGTCGCGGCGCCCGCAGCCTCGCGCACGGCCATTCGGGATGGTGAGGCCCCCAAGCCAAGAGCGAGACAACAGTTGACCGATGGCTGCCGGCAAGCCTAAGGGATCGGATAGTGGGTGGTAGCGCCGGTTGCGCGCACCCCGAATCTTTGGAGGACAAGTGCTGAAGTCGTTTTTTGATCGTGTTGATCGTGTTCACCCGGCGCCCGAGGCCTCGGCGCATTGCGACGGCCCGTGCGGCATCTACGATCCCGCATCCGCCCGCATCGCGGCCGAGGCGGTGGCGTCGATGACGAAGAAGCTCCTGGCGCTCGCGCCCCCCCCGGCGGGTGACGCAGCCGCGCTGGCGGCCTACAACAACACGTTCGGCCGCTACGTGGCCATCAAGGAAGAAGAAGCGGAGAAGGCCAAGCGGGAGCTCCTGATCCTTTGGACGGACTACTTCAAGCCTCCGCACCTCAAGGATTTCCCCGACTTGCACGACACGTTCTGGAAGGCCGCCAAGCTCTGCTCGGCCTGTAAGGTCGAGGTCAGCGCTCAACACGCGGCCGAGTTGCTCGATGCGGTCGAGGCCATCCACGCCATCTTCTGGAAGAGCAAGAACCGCGAGGTGGCTTACTACCTCGCCGGTGGCTGAGGCTCCCGCCGCAGCGCCTGCGCGCGGCGGCGGCCCGCCGAGCCGGGAGGCGTTTGCCCCCCGGTCCCGTGCAGCGGACGCGCGCGAAGGCGACCTGCGGCCCTCGAAAGTGCCTGGTCCGCTCGGTCGTATCGCAGGGTTGGCGCTCGAAGTAGCGGCCTATCTGGTCGGGCGGCGCCTGCGGCTGCGCGTCGTGGGGCCGAGTATGGCGCCGAGCCTGCTGGAGGGTGACCACTTGCTGGCCCGGCGCGTCACTCTCCAACCGAGTGAATGCATCGGGTTTCTCGTCGGTCACCTCGTGGCGGCGCGCCATCCCACGAGGTCCTCGTTGGTGGTCGTCAAGCGCGTGGCCCGAGCCGCGGAAGGGCTGGTGTGGCTGTCGAGTGACAACCCGTGTGGAACCGATAGCCGCCACTTCGGACCCGTCTCGTGCAGCGACATCATCGCCATCGCGACCGCTTGCATCGGCGACGGGGGCCGGTCCCGGCGGCTTCGGTAGTCACTGGGCCGCCGCCGGCGACGAGTGTTGGCGCGTGGGGCCCGCGTGACCCCGTGGGCCGTTCCACGCGCGCTGCTCCCGCGCACCGTATGCCGACTGCCGGACGAAGAGCCGCCGGCTTCCCCTTGCAAGCCCGAGCCCCCTGGGCCACGTCTCCCCGGGGCGGCCCCCGCGGATTGCAGGGCGCCGCTTGCTGCCCACTGGAGGCCGAAGAGTCGATGAGCGAAAAGCCTTTCACCCCGCTCGCGGTCGCCGTCGTGACCGTCAGCGACACGCGCACCGAGCAAACCGACGAGAGCGGGCCCCTGGCCACTCAGCTGCTGGAAGCCGCCGGCCATCGCGTCGTGTCACGCCGCCTCGTCGCCGACGACCGGCCGCGCATCGTGGACGCCTTCCGCGGTCTGATTTCCGACCCGGGCGTGCAGGTGGTGGTCGCTACGGGCGGCACGGGGATCACGGCTCGAGACGTGACCCCGGAAGCTCTCCAGCAGGTTCAGACGAAACCCATCGTCGGCTTCGGCGAGCTGTTTCGGATGCTCAGCTACGAACAAATCGGCGCCAGTACCATCCAATCGCGCAGCGCTGCGGCGCTCTGCGAAAAGACGCTGGTATTCGTGCTGCCGGGCTCGAAAGGAGCCGTGCGCCTCGCGCTGGAGAAGATCATCCTGCCCCAGCTGGACAGCCGCACGCGCCCCTGCAACTTCGCCGAGCTGATGCCCCGCTTCTGAGCGAGCGGCTACCTCGAGCGCGTCTCGCGGGCCCGCAGCTGCTCGAGATCCTCGAGGCGCGCCGCGGTGCGCGGGTCGGAGGGGTCGATGCTCTGGGCTTTCTGCAGGGCCGCCTCGGCGCCCGTCAGATCCCCCAGATCCGCCAAGGCTCCCCCGAGGTTGAGCCAGGCCGACACCAGCTCGGGATCGATGGCGAGCGCTTCCCGCTGCACCTCGACGGCGCGCTGCAACTCGCCCTGCCGCTGCAGCGCGTAGCCCAGGTTCGTCAGGTACGTCGCGCGGCGCGGTTCGAGCTCCGTGGCCTTCTCCAAGTGGGGCAGGGCGAGATCGGGGCGATTGTCGGCGAGGTGAGCCGCTCCCAGGTTGCTGTGCACGCTGGCGCTGCCGGGTCGCAGCGCGAGGGCTTCACGATACACTCGGATCGCCTCGGGCAGACGCCCCCGAAGCATCATGGCCGTCCCGAGATTCAGGAGGCGGTCCGGGTCCCCGGGGTCCATTTCGTTGGCACTTCGAAAGTGCTCCAGCGCCGCCACCGGGTCCCCGGCACCCAGGGCGGCGATCCCCAGTGCGGACTCGAGCTCGGCGCCGGCCGCCCCCAGCTGGCGAGCCTTCTTCAGGCTGAGGGCGGCACCGGGAGCGTCGCCGAGCAGCAGGAGCATGCGGCCCCGCAACTCGTGCGCCGCGGCGAGCTCCGGCGCTCGCCGGATCAGGTCGTCTAGCTCGGCGACCAACCGAGCGAGGGCGGGGTCATTCGGGGCCTCCGCGTAGACGAAGGGGATCTCGAGCGCCTCGAACCGTGACTGAAGCGAATGCAAGGCAGCTGCGAGCTCGGCGCTCGGTGCCCCGCCCGCGGTCGGCGGCGCGGCCCCAGCGAGCTCGGCGCTCGGTGCCCCGCCCGCGCTCGGCGGCGCGGCCGCAGCCGGAGCGCCTCCAGGCTGGGGCAGGGCGGGCTTCGCGTCCCCGACGACGGCTTCCCCTGCGGCGACGGGAGCCGGCGCCGGCCCACAGCTCGACACGGCGAGGGCCCAGGCGAGCGAAACGACCGAACGGGACGGCCAACCGCCGCGCCCCAGCCCGGAGATCAGAACGCCGCGTGCCCCGCTCGCAGACTTCGCCGACCCGTCCATTGCCGCCTTCGAAGCCAGTCCTAGCGGCCCTTGCCGTCCTGGATGCTCGTGTGCTCCTTGCCGTCGTAGCGCAGCAGCGTTTCCCGCCCGTCGAGAACGGTCTGCAAACAGACCGGACGCCTCCAGATTCTCACGAGGGACTCCATCGCGGCGCGGCTGTAGTCGTTGCGAAGATCCACGCCGCGATGCTGGTGGGAGACGAGCAGCTCCCCGCGGTTTTCGAAGTTGGCGTCCTCGACGTACAAAAATGGGTTGCCCTGGTTGGTGAGCTGCGAGAGCAGCTTCTCCTTGACCTCCTTGAACTCCCGCGTCGCGATCTCGTACTGCTCGTGGCGTTTCGACCACTCGAAGCTGAACAGCTTGTGCTCGAAGCAAAACTCCGGGGTGAGAAACTCGTCGATGAACGTCACGTCGCTGTAGAGCCGGCGCACCTCGAAGATCTTCTCTTTGCCGAGCCCCAACCGCTGATCCCAGTTGCGCTTCCTGTCGAGGTCGTCGCATTGCTCGTACTCACGGCCGAACTGACCTTTGTTCCAGCGCTCCTCGACGTTGCGAAATAGCTCGACGCCCAGCTTGTACGGGTTCAGCTGCCCAGGCGAAGTCGCCATCACCGCCGCGTTGTTGTCGGCGTAATCCAAGATCTCGTTCGCGTCGCACACGCCCCCCGTCATCATCTTGGAGTGCCAGTAGGAGGCCCACCCCTCGTTCATGATCTTGGTCTGCGCCTGCGGAGAGAAGTAGTAGGCCTCGTCTCGAATGATGGCCAAAATCGTCCGCTCCCAGCGATCGAGCGGCGCGTTGTCCAAAAGAAACCCGAGAATCGCCCGCACCGGCTCCTTGGGGTGGCGCCCCTTGTCGCGCGTTCTCTTCTGCTCCAGCGCGTCTTTCTGCTGCTGGATGTACTCTTCCGGATTGATGAACTTCTCCATGTAGGACTTGGCGCGCAGGCGCGGCACGCTGACCGCCTCCGGCTCCTCTTCGTCCTCCCGGGGGCTGCTGCGCACCACGAAAGGCGAGTGCGGATCGATCAGGTTCTCCAAGGAGAGGCAGTGGTCGATGAAGGTCTCGACCTTGTCGATGCCGTGCCGGTCCACGATGCGGCGCACGGCTGCCCCGTGGTTGGCGAATCGATCCACCCACTTGCGATTCGGCGAGTAGTCTACCTCCGAGGAAACCGGGTCGATTACCTTGCCGGACGCGTTCAGATCCGTTGCCCGAAAGCTGAAGTTGTTCTTGAAGAAGTCGACGTGCCCATACACGTGGCACATCACCAGCTTCTGGTCCGTCAAGCTGTTGCCTTCGAGGAGGTAGGCGACGGCTGGGTTGTTGTTGATCACCAGCTCGTAAATCTTCGAAAGACCGTACTCGTTGCTCTTGCTCAGGCGCTCGTAATCCATGCCAAAGCGCCAGTGCGGGTAGCGATTGGGGAAGCCGCCGTACGCCGCGATCTCGTTGATCTGGTCGTAGGAGAGCATCTCGAACACGGTCGGAAAAAAATCCAGACCATGACCGCGTGCGACCTCTTCGATGCGCTGCTGTTCTTCGCGGAGGTAGGGAGGAAGCGAGGTTCGAGGTGGAAAGCGCGGCATTTTCGCTATTTTCCCTTTCCTAGAAAATCTTGAATGCTGCTGACGATGGCGCTCTTGTCCTCGATCTCACTGGTTATCACTCTCTGATCGTCTCCGAGGTGCTCGCGCAGATCTTTGATGAACTGACCCGACCCATACGGGCTCTCCACTTGGCCGTAGGCGAACATGTTCACGTGCGGCAGGATTTGCTGCTTGAGCACCTCGATGCAGCTGAGCGTGTCGTCCATCGACCAGTTGTCTCCATCGGAAAAATGGAACGGGTAAATGTTCCATTGATCGGGAGGGTACTCCTGCTCGATCAGGGATGCGGCGAGCCGGTAGGCGCTCGAAATCATGGTGCCGCCGGATTCTCGCGTGTGGAAGAACGTCTCCCGGTCGACCTCGCGCGCGACGGCGTCGTGAATGATGTAGCGGCTCTCGAGGCCCCGGTATTGCTTGCGCAGCCACGTGTCGATCCAGAAGCTCTCGATGCGCACGATCTCCTTTTGCTCATCACCCATCGAGCCCGAGACATCCATCATGTAGATGATGACGGCATTGGCCACCGGCTCCGTGGTCTCCCGCCAAGACCGGTAACGCTTGTCTTCGGCCTGCGGAATGATCATTCCGGTGTCGTTTTTGTACGACCCGCTGGCGATCGCGCGGCGCAACGACTCCCGGTAGGTTCGCTTGAAATGGCGCAGGGATTCGGGGCCCGTACGCCGAATTCCGGTATAGCGGTCCTTGGAGCTCCGGATCTTGCTTTGGCCCTTGTTCTGGATGTCCGGCAGCTCGAGCTCCTGGCCCAGGATGTCGGCCAGCTCATCGAGGGTGATGTCCACCTCGAGCATGTGCTGGCCTTCGCCCTTGCCCGCCTTGCCCGTGCCTTCCCCCTCTTGCGGAGCGCCGCCGACGGCATCTCCGACCTCTCCTTCGCCCTGGCCGACGCCGCCGGTGCTGCGGCCGTCGAACGTGAATCGCGGAATGTCGATCTGCGGGATGGGGATACTGACCAGATCTTTGCCCTTACGACCGATCATGTCCCCCTGGGAAATGTACTTCCGGAGGCCTTCCCGAATCTTTCCGCGAACGATGTTGCGAAAGCGCCCGTAGTCTTGGTCGATCTTCAGTGACATACGCGGAGCCTTTCCTGGAGTGCTGCTGCGGGGCGGGGGCGCCCCCCCGGGCCCCGCCCGAACGAGCGTTGTGCGGCGCAGAGCCGCGATGTGGGCAAAGGGAACCCTCCCCGAATGGGACGGCCCAAACAGCGACCCCCTATAGACCCCTGTGCGGGGCACTGCCGACGCCGCGGACGCCGCCCGAGCGAAGTAGCCACCACGGTCAGCCGGCTAAGAGGCGGGCCGCGTCGATGGCCCCATAGGTGAAAATGATGTCCGCGCCCGCCCGGCGCAAGCCCACGAGCGTTTCGAGCAGGCAACTGTCGTAGTCTAGCCATCCGTTGTTCGCAGCTGCCTTGAGCATGGCATACTCACCGCTCACGTGGTACGCGGCAATTGGCAGGGCGCTGCGCTCGCGAACGCGGCGAATCACGTCTCCGTATACCGTGGCCGGCTTCACCATGAGCCAGTCGGCCCCTTCCGCCTCGTCGAGGGCAATTTCCCGGTCGGCCTCGCGAACGTTCGCTGGATCCATCTGGTACGTCTTCTTGTCTCCCCCGCGGGGTGCCGAATCCAGTGCATCGCGGAACGGCCCGTAGAATGCCGAAGCGTATTTTACGCAGTAGCTGAGGATTCCCACGCCACTGTGGCCCGCCGCGTCCAGCGCCTGGCGAATCGCCGCGACACGACCATCCATCATGTCGGAGGGCGCGACCACGTCCGCACCGGCCCTGGCGTGGGCCACTGCCATTTTCGCGAGCAGCGGGAGGGTTTCGTCGTTGTCGATGCGTCCGTCGATCACGACGCCGTCATGCCCGTCGGAAGAGTACGGGTCGAGGGCCACGTCGGTCATCACGCACATCTCGGGGAGCGCCTCTTTCATCGCCGTGATCGCGCGCTGCATGAGGCCCGAGGGGTTGAGCGACTCCGTGCCCCGCGGATCCTTCACGGAGTCATCGAGCGCTGGAAACAATTCCACGCCTCGTACCCCGAGATCGTAGGCTTGTTTCGCCGTGTCGACGGCACAGTCCACACTCAGCCGAGCGCAGCCTGGCATGGACGCCACGGGTGTTCGGAGGTTGCTGCCCTCTTGTAGAAACAAAGGCAGGATCAAGTGCTCCGGGCAGAGCTGAGTCTCTCGAAGGAAAGAACGAACGGCCGCGGAGATGCGGTTTCGGCGGGGTCGGATCAGCATTCCGACAGCTTAACACCCGCCCGGACCCCGCGCGTCAAGCGGGCGCGGGCACGCTCGCGACGACGCTCAAAGCCCCCGGCAGAACGTGCGCTTCGAGGGGCAGCGCGCCGGGGGTTTCGCCGTCGAGCTCGACCGAAGACGCTGCCGAGCCGGCTTCGCCCCGGTCGCCGAGCGCGGCAACCCGTAGCGTTTGGCAGCGGCCGCTCCGAAACTCCGGGAGCTCGAGGTGCCGGCCCTGGTAGATGCGGGGCAGCCAGCTGGCCAATTTGATGCGAGGCGCGTCCGCGAGGCAGACGATGTCGAGCAGGCCGTCGTCCGGCCGCGCCTGGGGGGCGATGTGCATTCCGCCGCCGAAGTACTGGCCGTTGGCGAAGACGAACAGCCCGATCGGGCCCCGGTGCCACACCTCGCCGTCTAGGGCGATCTCGACCGGAAGGTTTCGATACTCGACGGCCGCGGCCAGCGTCGCGAAGAGAAACGCGGTGCGCCCCCCGACTCGTTTCCCGCCCGCGTTCACTCGGGCGGCAATTGCCCCCGAGATGCCCACGCTGCCGATGTTGATCATGGCGCGGGTGAGCACCCCGCCGTCGGGCCCCCGCAAGCGAACGACGGTGAGGTCCATCGGCACCGGCGGCGATTCGACCAGCGCATCCACCGCTTCGTGAATGCGGCTCGAGGCGCCCCACGTGCGCGACGTGTCGCCGCCCGTTCCGGAAGGCAAGAGCGCGAGCTCGGGCCCCTGCAGCGGGCGGCCCTCGTCGTCTAGGTACGCGCGGCACACTTCCGAGAGCGTGCCGTCTCCCCCGAGCACTCCGATCCGGTCGAAGCCCTCGCTCGCAGCCCGCCGGGCCAACTCCGTCGCGTGTCCCGGCCCCTTCGTTTCCAACAAGGTAGCCTCGACGCCGCGCTGCAGAAGGCACTCCCGCACGCCTCGCAAACGCTTGCCGGTTCGACCTGCCGCAGCGTGGGGGTTCGCAATGACCGCTAGTCGCATCGAGCGAGTGGTAGCCGCGACGTCGACGGCGGGGCAAGCGCGGCGTCAGGCTGACGGACCGGTGCCTTTGCTTCCCATGGCTTCTGAGTCAACACGATCTTGACGGCGCCAGGGCGATCGCTATCGTTTGGCTACACTCCCGGTTCGCCTCGCTCGGATGTAGTAGCTTTCACTACCCCGCCGGCACGATGATCCCCGCAAGTGCGTTGTCGGGCAATCCCGCGACAAGAGAAAATCACCTAGCCCAACGACATGGTTGACAACGACACTCGCAAGCTCTTTGTTGCGGGCCTATCCGATACCGTTAGCGAAGGGGACCTTCGTAAGCTCTTCGAAGAGGCGGGGGGAAGCGTCACGGAATGTGCCGTCCCGCGGGATCGGCAAACGGGCCGTGGTCGCGGCTTTGGATTCGTCACGCTTTCTTCGGATGAGGAAGCCAACCGTACGCGCGAAGCTCTCGATGGGTCCTTGCTCGAAGGGCGGCCGATGTCCGTGCGGCCATTTCGAGGCAACCGCAATCAGTCGCGGCCGCCGCGCCCGCCTGGCCCCGGAGGCGGTCCGCCGCCGTCTTCGCGAGACCGAGAGGATCGCGAAAGCACCCTCTTTCTGGCGGGGCTGCCCGGAGACTGTACCGAGGAAGAGATCAACGACGTCTTCGCGCAGGCCGGCGTCTCACCGCTGCTCA
Source organism: Polyangiaceae bacterium (assembly GCA_050299315.1). Taxonomy (GTDB): domain Bacteria; phylum Myxococcota_A; class Polyangia; order Polyangiales; family Polyangiaceae; genus SZUA-265. Next base: position 234,882 of record JBNKVS010000058.1, on the reverse strand, counting down.
GGCTCCACCTGCCGGTGGACCCCGAAGGGCGGCGGCGCGGCTTCGGTTTCGCCTCGTTGAAAGACGCCGATGCGGCGCGCGAAGCAGTTCCCAAGCTGCGCGAGTGCACGCTGCGGGGGCGGCCGGTCACCGTGGACGTCGCTCGCCCGCGCGGTGAGCGGCCCGAGCGCAGCGGTCCACCCAACAGCGAGCGAGGAAGCGGAGGTTGGCGCCCCCGCGGGGGTCCGCCTTCGGGTCGTCGGGACTCGTACGATTCCGGCGCGGGCACCGGGGGTCCGCCGCCATCGCGGTCGTCCTACTCGGACATGGGCGGTGTCCCGGGAGGCGCTCCCACCGAGCGGCAAACCTGGGACGAACGTCGCGGGGGTCCCGGGAGTCGCAAGCAAAAAGCCCCGAAGAAGAAGAAAGATCGCGGCAGCAGCAGCAGCGGCGATCGCGCCCGTTCCCGCCGCGACAGCGAGGGGTTTCGCGCCCCGCGGGCGCGCGGGATCATGGATGACTGGGACGAAGACTAGCCGGTAGGCGCCGGGGGGCGCTGCTCGCTGCCGGGCGATCCGGCGCGTCCCACGAGCGTTGCCGCCGCTGGCTCCTCGCTCGAGCGACGGCCGAGGAGCTCCGCGAAGCCGCGCGGGGTGGCGCTTCGATCGGGCGCAGCCCGCCGGGCCTGAGTCGGGTCGCTGCCGAGGGCTTGGCGAGCGTGCGGCGAAGGCGCCGGGTGGACGCTCCCCCGCGGCTACCGCGTCTGACGGTGGGGCCCGGTCCGGCCGTGGGCGCCCGGAGACGAGCTCGACCGCCGAGCGTGCCGGTGCTGGGCTCCTGCCGCTCTGGGGCGACCAGACCAGCGTGGGGCCCTCCCCGAAGGGCGGGGAATGCCGCCCGCTGGCCCCGTTGGGACCTTGCACGGCCCGCCTTCGGCCCAGCCCCGGCCGCGAGCGCCCGATGAGGGGCGCTGCGCTGCGGGCTGAGCCCCCCTCACGGTCGCGTCGCCGCGGCCCCGCACGCCAGACGGGGATTCGTCGGTCGCGCCGAGCCCATCGCGTGGCGGCCCGAGCGCGCCGCGTCGAGCGTCACGCTTCCGAGCAGCCGGCACCGCCGCCTCGGGATGCCGCCCGCTCGTCGGGCGGCGCGCCGCGCTTTCGCCCGCTGCGAACGCTCGGGGTCGGGAGCATGCCCCCGTCGCAGCGCTCACCGGCAGGTTTCGCTCGCCACGTCTCGGTAGTGAATTGGTTCGCGATGCTGCCTTCGCCGCCGTCGGGGATCGCCAAGGGCCCACGATCCCCACGGGAAACGGGCCGACAGGCACCGCCCCAAGAAAATCCCGAACACGCCCACGGGGGACCGCCTTCGGCGAGGGCTCTCTGCCTTCCCACTGGGTCCGCCGCTCTGCTCGAAGCTCGGATCGATCCAGCTTCAACGGCGGGTCCGTTCGACGCCGCGCTCGTCCCGCTGTCGGGTTGGGGCCCCCCGCGCGTTTCGCACGGCCTCTGCGTGATCGCATCCGGGCTGCAAGCTCGAGCTGCGACGACTGGCTTCGTCGAGCGGACGGCTCTTCCGCCGAAGCGAAAGGCATTTCTCGACCTTTCCTTACTAGTCGCCATTTCACACTCGTCGTTCGTGGCCGTAGCCATCGCCAACAGCCGTTCACGTTCACCTCCCCCACGCGAAAGCAGCTTGCTGAACGCCCACCGAGGCCTCGGACCATCATCGTGCCGAGGGCGGAGTGGGCGGCGACCGGTTGCGAGAGCCACAGCGGCTTTCATTCGAAGTCGTCAGGCGATGGCGCCGTCGACACCGCGGGCTCCGTCGACGTGGCTCAGTGCGTGCTCGGGTCGTAGGGAAGAGTAGGAATGAGTCGCTCGATGTCGACAAACGAGAAGGGGGAAGCGGGTGTGGAGGCCTTCGGATCGCTTCGAGGAAGGGGCGGCTGTCCGTGTGAAGCCCGCGGCTCGTCGCGCTGCAAGGACGTACGCAAGCGCCCGGGGGGAGTACCGAGGCAGCGGGTCGCAAGGGGCAACCGGAGCGCGCTGCTGCGCAGGGCGGCATCGAACGAGCACGCCGGCTGCCAACAAGCCGGTCATCGCTCAGGCCCCTTGGCACGCTTCCAGCAGCGGAAGCCGCTGCCAGCAAACGACCGGCACAGGGCTGCTGCGCGCGCTCGGTGTGAGCCGAGCGAAGGGCCGCCTCCTCATGCCGGCCGCGACTCGGAGCCAGCGCCACTCGCCCGCGCGACCCGACGAGGCGTCGGGCCATGGCTGGGGTCGGCCCCGCGGCGGCCCCGTGTCGATGACCTTTGCCACCGAGCCTGTCGACCGAGCAGCGGCGGCCGCGACGTGCGGCCAGCGGCACGAGCGGCGAGCTCGGGCCCAGAGCTCGGCTCGACGGCGAGCCGTGGCCGCAGAAAAACCACCACGGCGCGTAGAAAAGGATCCTCTCGCCACCGCGGCAACCCTCACACTGGCGGGGCCGCCGCGGTGGCAATCGGCTGCTCGCAGCCCCGCCGCGGCGAATTGGGACGTGCGGCGGCGAGCCTCGCCACGGGGGCGCGGGCGCTCCCCGGCGACCTCGAGCCGGTCGAGGCCACCATCTGGGCGAAACATCAATGATATTCGATTGGCTCTACGGTCTGTTCTCGAACGATCTCGCCATCGATCTTGGAACGGCAAACACCCTCATCTACGTGAAGGGCAAGGGGATCGTCAGCTGCGAGCCGTCGGTCGTGGCCGTCACCAAAGACGCGCGCGGTGACAACAGAGTGCTCGCCGTCGGGCGAGAAGCGAAGGAAATGCTGGGGCGTACGCCTGGCAACATTCGCGCCGTGCGCCCCCTGCGAGATGGCGTGATCGCCGACTTCGAGATCACGGAGGCGATGCTGCGATACTTCATCGCGCGCGCTCACAACCGCAAGACGCTCGTCAAGCCGCGGATCATCATCTGCGTTCCCTTCGGCATCACGGAGGTCGAGAAGCGCGCGGTCAAGGAGAGCGCGGAAAGCGCGGGGGCCCGCGAAGTGTACTTGATCGAAGAGCCGATGGCGGCCGCCATCGGAGCAGGCTTGCCAATCACCGAAGCGAGCGGGAATATGATCGTCGACATCGGTGGCGGGACGACGGAGGTCGCCGTCATCTCGCTGGCTGGGATCGTCTACTCTCAGAGCGTACGCGTGGGGGGAGACAAGATGGACGACGCGATCGTGGCGTACATGAAGCGCAAGTACAATCTGGCAATCGGCGAGCAGACGGCCGAGCGAATCAAGATGACCATCGGCCACGCCTACGCGGCGGAAGAGCTCGTCTCGATGGAGGTCAAGGGTCGAGACATGGTCGCGGGAATTCCGAAGACGGTCGTCGTCAACTCCGAGGAGGTTCGCGAAGCGATGGCGGAGCCAATCAACGCGATCGTCGAGGCGGCGCTGCTCGCACTCGAGCGCACACCACCCGAGCTCGCCGCCGACATCGTGGACAAGGGCGTCGTCCTGACCGGCGGGGGGGCTCTGCTCAAGAATCTCGACGTGCTGCTGCGCGAGGAGACGGGCCTTCCCGTGATGGTCAGCGACGACCCCATCAGCGCGGTCGTTCTCGGCAGCGGCAAAACCCTGGACCACATCGAACTGTTGAAGGAAGTCGCCATCGGCTGAGGCGGAGGGCGATTGGTCGAGTAGTCGTGGGCCCTTTCAAACGATATCGCGACATCGCGCTGGTGATTCTGCTGCTGGCCGTTCCGTTCTTCTTCCTGCGAGCGAGCATTCGGCGCCCGGAGCAGACGAGCCTGGTGGACCGCACGCTCCTCACCCTCTCAGCGCCGATCGAGTACGTCTTCTCCTTCTTGGCGCGCGGCGTTTCGAGCCTGGTGGGAGAGTACGTGTACCTCGTCGACGTCAAGCGGGACAACAATCGCCTCGCCTACGAGACGTCTCGGCTCCGTGCGCAGGTCAGCGAGCTCACGGCGATCCAGTCGGAGAATCTCCGGCTTCGCCGCCTGCTGGGCCTCAACGAGAGAATCTCCCGCCGCACCGTCAGCGCGTTGGTCGTCTCCAAGGACACCACCGACTACTTTCGCGTCGCTCGCGTCACTCTGGACGCGCCAGCGAACGGGATTCGACCCAACATGCCCGTGCTTTCCCTCGACGGCGTCGTGGGGACCGTTCGACGAGTCGCCGGCGAGACCGTCCAAGTCCAGCTCGCGGTCGACAGCGGATTCGGAGTGGACGTGATCGTCGAGCGCACGGGTGCGCGAGGCTTCGTTCGCGGCGGAGGCGACAACTCGAAGTACCTGGTGCGCGTGGAGTACGTCCAGCGCAGCGACAGCATCGACACCGGTGATCTCCTCGTCACGAGCGGCTTCGGCTGCCGCTTTCCGCGGGGTATACCGGTGGCGCGGGTGACCAAGACCGTTCGGCGCGAGTTCGGGATTTACCAGTCGGTGGAGGCCCGTCCCGTCGTGGATTTCTCGCGCTTACAGGAGGTGCTCATCGTGATGGGAGACGACGAGCGCTGCAAACCCAACGGGCCTGAAAAGCGGGAGTGATTGATGCGAAGCGTTGCATTTCTGGCTGTGGGTCTGCTGCTGCTGATCGCCCAGGGGAACCTTTACCCCGTGCTCGGGCGGCTCGGCATTCACGGCACGACACCCAGCTTCGTGCTTCCGCTGATTCTCTTCGTGGGAGTGCACGAGGCTTCGATGGCTCGGGGGGCCCTGCTCGCGGTCGGGCTGGGGTACGCGACCGACCTGGTTGCCGCGGCGCCCATCGGCCTCTTCTCGGTGGTATCCGTGGCGCTGTGGTGGCTGGCGAGGGTGGCCGGGGTCCGTTTGACCGCACAAACCTGGTGGACTCGCGTCTCCGTCTGCTTCGGGTTTTCGATCATCGAGAGCGTCTTGGTGCTCGTGCTCTTGGCGATCTTCGGCTCCGATCCCCAGAGGCCGCTCGAGATATCCACCATCGCGCTGCCGCGCGCCGCCTCGACCGCGCTCTGCGCGCTCTTCGTCCTACCGCTCGCGCAGCGACTGCATCAGAGCACTCTCTCCGTTCGATCCATTGATCGGGAGCTGGTATGAGGCTCTCCGTCCCGCGCTCCGACATTGGAGAATTTCGCCGTCGCTACCAGTACATGGTTCTATTCGTCGTGCTGGCTTTCGGCATCCTTACGGCCCGGCTGGTCCAGCTGCAGGTCGCCGAGGCCGCGAGTCACCGAGCGCAAGCCCGACGCAACATCGTCGGGCGCGTGACGCTCGCGACCACCCGCGGCGTCATTCGGGACTCCGAGGGTCAGGTGCTGGCCGCGAACCGCCCTTCCTACGATATTTACGTGGTGCCGGGCGTGCTGGACATGGAAGAAACTTGGCCTCGAGCCGTCGAGCTCATGCGGCTAGGTTCCGCCGAGGCAGCGGAGCTGCGCGAGCGGATCCTTTCGATTCGCGCGCGTTCCGGCAAGCGGAGCCTGCAGCAGACGCTCATCAAGGTAGACGTGAGCCGAGATGTCGTCGCAGGCTTGGAGACCCATGCCATGGAGCTACCGGGCGTCGACGTAGTACCGAGTCCGGTGCGTTACTATCCGCTCGGGTCCGTCGGCTCCCACCTCGTCGGGTACTTGCGAGAGATCGATGCGGAGGGCCTGGCGCGGCGTGAGGGGCAGGGGTACCGCGCGGGCGATCGTCTCGGCGCGGTCGGCGTGGAGCGGCGCTGGGAGAGCTACCTGCGCGGGCAGCGTGGCTGGAAAAAGGTCGTGCGCGGAGCGAATCGCCGAGCGCGTCGCACGGGCCTCGGGGAGCGCTTTCTCGAAGAGCCGCGCCGGCTGGAGCCCATCCCCGGGCGAGACATCACGCTCACCATCGACGCCGAGCTTCAGCAGTCCATCGAGCGCGAGCTGAGGGGGCACTTGGCCGGGGCGGTCGTGGTCGTGGACGTACGCACCGGCAGGATCCTCGGAGCCGTGAGCAAGCCGAGCTTCGACCCCAACGTGCTTTCGGGCGAGAAGGGCCGAGCTGCAATTCGCGACGCGTTCAACAAGTTGATGATCGATCCACTCAAGCCGCTGCTCGACAAGACGACATCCGCCGTGTACCCGCCGGGGTCGACGTACAAGCCCTTCAGCGCACTGGCAGCGCTCAGCGACGGACTGATCGATCCGGGGGCAGAGGTCGACTGCCGAGGGGGCTACGAGTTCGGGAAGCGCTACTTCCGGTGCACCGGCGTGCATCGGAAGGTCAATCTTCACGAAGCCATCGTTCAATCTTGCAACACCTACTTCTACGCACTCGGCGACCTCATTCACATCGATCGCCTCGCCAAGGTGGGTATGGACTACGGTTTCGGCGTTCGCACCGGGCTGGGCATCAACCCAGAGGCCCGCGGGCGAATGCCCACCCGGGCATGGTACTCACGGCGTTACAAGGGCGAGGGGTTTCGCGGCGGCTTCACGCTGCTCGCGGCTATCGGCCAGGGCGCCACCACCGTAACGGTGCTCCAGCTCGCTCTCGCCTACGCTGCCCTGGCCAACGACGGCACGCTCTATCAGCCTCAAGTCGTCCGTAGCATCGAAACGAGCGACGGGACGACCGTGCAGGATTTCCCTCCCCGAGTGCGCAGAATCCTCCAGGGCAGCGAGCACGAAGTAGACCTCATCAAGCGCGCTCTACGCGAGGTCGTCTCCACCCGGCCAGGGACGGCCTACAACGAGAAGCTCGCCGGGAGCAGCCTCGCGGGAAAGACGGGCACCGCGCAGGTCAGCCACGTATCGCCCCGCGGCATGGACCCGAAACGCGTCTGGTACCTCAATCGAGACCACGCTTGGTTCGCGGGCTACGCCCCCGCGCACGCACCGGAGATCGCGATCGTAGTGCTCGTCGAGCACGGCGGTGGCGGCGGCAAGAATGCTGCTCCGATTGCGATACGCGTCGTGCAGACGTGGGAGAAGCTGAAGCAGAGTCGGCTCGCCGAGCGCACTGCGAGCTCACGCGCTGCCCTGGGGGGGCTGTAGTGCCGCTCAGCATGGGCGGGGGCCGGGTCCGGGATCACTTCGATTGGCCCCTATTTCTCGTCATCGTGGCAATCGCCATCGTTGGCGTCGTCAACCTGTACAGTGCAACCAGCCCCTACATCGACGATCCGCGTCGAGCCGGTCTGGCAGATGTCTACGTTCAACAGGTGTACTGGCTCGTGGTCGGTGGCCTTGCTGGAACGCTGGCCGCCGCAATCGACTACCGAACCATTCAGCGCATGGCGTACGTCTTGTACGTTGGCGGCATTGCGAGCTTGCTCCTGGTATTCGTCGTCGCCTCCGATGTTCGGGGCTCGGCACGCTGGATCAACATCGGGCGTTTCGCCTTCCAGCCCAGCGAGTTCATGAAGATTCTCTTGATCCTGGCGATCGCCCGTAGGATGGCCTCGGATTCCAAGGCCGAGGCCCGCACGCTCGTCGACTTGCTGCCTGCGGCCCTGTTGTTCATGCTGCCGGCCGCGTTGGTAATGCTTCAGCCCGATTTCGGCACCTCGATGATCTACACCACGTGCGCCGCGACGATGTTGGCGCTGACCAGCATTCGTCGAAGCAGCATCGCGGCCCTCTTGGTGTTCACCGTTCCCGTCGCCTGGGGCATGTGGCAATTCGGCCTTCGAGAGTACCAGCGCGGCCGGGTCCTGAGCTTCCTGAACCCCGAGGCCGATCGCGCTGGGACGGGCTGGCATGCGCTTCAGTCGCGGACGGCGATCGGCAACGGAGGGATTTGGGGGGAGGGGTTTCGCGAAGGCAGTCAAAACCAGTTCGGCTTTCTTCCCGATCAGTACTCCGACTTTCCTTTCTCCGTTTTTGCAGAAGATTGGGGCTTCGTCGGCTGCCTGGTCCTGCTCGCGCTCTACGCCTTCGTCTGCGCGTGGGCGGTCAACATCGCCTCCATGGCGAAGGACCGATTTGGGGCCGCCGTTGCGATTGGAGTGGGCGCCACCTTCTTCTGGCACACCTTCTTCAACATCGGCATGACGGTGGGGATCCTCCCCGTCGTCGGCATCACCTTGCCCCTGTTCTCCTACGGAGGCTCGAGCACGTTGACGACGATGGTGGGCTTCGGGTTGCTGATGAACATCTCCCTGCGCCGCTGAACACCCGGCCGTCCGTAGGAGAAGGCACGCCCCGGGTGGAGCCAACCGATGCGAAGGCGGCGAGCCGAGCCGGAGAAGGGAGAGGGACCGCGCGACGGGCTCTGTTTCAGTCGAGCTTGAACAGGTCGTCGAGGTCCGCGCGGGAGAGCTTCTTGGCACCGCCCGCGTCCTCCGAGAGCACGGAGGAGACGAGCTCCCGCTTCTTCTCCTTGAGCTCGAGAATCTTCTCCTCGATCGTCCCCCCGGCGACCAGTCGGTAGACCGTCACGACCTTGTTCTGACCGATGCGATGAGCGCGGTCCGAGGCCTGATCCTCGACGGCGGGGTTCCACCAGGGGTCGAAGTGAATGACGGTGTCCGCCGCCGTGAGGTTCAGACCCGACCCCCCGGCCTTCAAGCTGATGAGGAATACCGATATCGTCGGATCCGACTGAAATCGATCGATCCGCTCGGTGCGATCCTGGGTGCTCCCGTCCAGGTATTCGTACTTGACCTTGTCCTCGTCGAGCGCGCTGCGGAGAATCTTCAGCATCGAAACGAACTGGCTGAAAACGAGCACTCGGTGCCCACCCGCCTGGGCCTCTTCGATCAACTCGCGAAACGCCGTCACCTTGGCGCTGTCCTCGTGGGAGAACTCCTTGGGCAGGCCCAGAAGCCTCGGGTCACAGGCCGCCTGGCGGAGCTTGGTGAGCCCGGCCAGGATGTGAAGCTGGCTCTTGGCGAGGCCGGATTTCTCCACCTCGCCCATGACCTGAGCCCGAACCTCGCGCAGCACCTGATTGTAGATTGCGCGCTGCTCACCCACTACGTCGATGACCTTGTCGCTTTCGATCTTCGGCGGCAAGTCGTCGGCCACCTCGAGCTTCGTACGCCTGAGGATGAAGGGGTGGATGGTCGACTTCAGACGCGCCGCAGCCTTCGAGTCCCCCTGGTCGATCGGGCGCGAGTAGCGCTCCTCGAACTTCGCCAGCGGCGGTAGGATGCCCGGAGCCACGAAGTCGAAAATCGACCAGACTTCGCTGAGCCGATTCTCGATCGGCGTGCCCGTGAGCGCGAGGCGCCGGCTCGGCTCGAGATCCTTGGCCGCCTGCGCCGTGGCGCTCTGCGGATTCTTGATGGCCTGCGCTTCGTCGAGAATCACGTAGTCGAGCTTCAACTTCTTGAGCAGCTCGATATCGCGCCGCAGAAGAGCGTAACTCGTGATGATCACGTTCGCGGTCGTCAGCTCCTTCTGCTGCTCTTTGCGCCCCGCCCCGTGCCAGAGAGCCGTCGTCAGTGTCTTCGTGAAGCGGTGAATCTCCCGCTGCCAGTTGCCGACGACACTCGTGGGCGCAACAATCAGAGCCTTGATGTCCTTGATTTCCTGCTTCACGCAGAGCAGCAAGGCGATCGTCTGGATGGTCTTCCCGAGCCCCATGTCGTCGGCCAGAATTCCCCCGGTGCCCAGATCGTGGATGAACTTGAGCCACGAAAGCCCCTGCTCCTGGTAGGGCCGCAGCGTGGCCCTGAGCGCGCGGGGTTTCTTCACCTGCTTGATCTCGTCGAACGACGAGATCTTCTTGAAGAGTTGCTTGACACTGGCCGAGAGCTTGGGGTCGTTGACCTGATTGAGCAGCTCCTGCACGCGACCCACCTGAGAGAGCGGGAGCTTGCCATTTTTGCCCTGGCTGGCCATCAACTCTACCTCGCGATCGACGAGGGATTGAACGCGCTCCGCATCCAGGGGAGCGTAGGAGTTGTCCGAAAGCCGGACGAACTTCTTGCCCTCCCGCAGGCACCGCTCAATCTCTCGCCGATCGATGTCGACGCCAGCGCTCTCCCAGCTGATCTGCACGTTGAGCCAGTCGACTCCGCTTGAGACCTTTGCGCGCATTTGCACGGGCTGCGAGCGAAGCTGAACGCCCACGAGCTCCTCGGGGACGTACAGATCCCAGGTTTCCGGCAGGGAACCGATCCCTTCGGACCAAAACTTGAGCGCCGCGTCCCCCTCGGCGACGAAGCTCTCGCCGCTCTCGTCCGGTCGCAAACCGAGGTCCAAGAGTAGCTGTACGGCCTCTTGTTGAGCCACGATGTCCGTTCGAATGCAGGTCGAGCGGGTCTGGCCCGGCTCGGGTGGACGCACGATGATGGGCGGCGAAATCCCGTCCGCGCGCACCTCCACTTCCAGGTCCCCGTACGCCGTTCGCAGCGAAACCTCCGCGCCCACCAGCGAGCCGCTCGCGCGCATGCGGAACTGGGGAGGAATGTCGACTACGTCGGCGACCTGCGAGAGGTCCGGAAGCGGGGCCCCGAGCTCGAGGGAGAGCTTCGGGAGCCCCTGGGCGATCAACGCGATGAGCTCGCTGGCGGGCTCGGCGACGGTCGGGGTCCTCACGAGGCGGCGCAGCGCCGCGGGAGAAACGCGCAGGTCGATTGGGCGGGCAATGCCCTCGGTCGTGTCGATGTGCCAGCCGGGGCTGCCTTCGAACCAGCCGCCGTTCGACAGCGCGAAGCTCCGGACCGAGGACTCGCTCCTGAACGAAGCTTTGGCGACGATCGTATCTCCTCCGACCATCTCCAGATGAAAATGGGGGACGAGGGGCTCTTCCTCGAAGCGCAGCTGCATCAGCGCCGGCTCCAACAGCACGCGCCTGCCCCGCATCAGGGGCAGGAGGTCCGCTGCATCCTCGCCCCGCACGTCGACGGCTGGGTGCCGAGCGTTGCCGCTCTCGAACCGCGCGAGAATGCGCAGCGCGCCCCGGTCCGGCGTGGGAGAGATCGCCTGCCACGCCAGCGCGGAGCTCGGCAGCAGGGGAACGCGAGCGTCGAGGTCGAGCACGGTGACCGTCAACCCGGAGGGGCGCACGTGCACCCGGTATTCGAGGTCCAGTCGCCGGATCGCGCTGTCCGGAGCCACCCAAGCCCCCAAGCCGGTCGCGCGTGAGACAGCCTCGGGGTTGGGAAGCTCCACGCCCGGCGGCGTCTGCCCCTGCTGATTCTGGCGCCGGCGCCGCTCGCGCCGGCGGCTGCTCTTGTCCCGCCCGCTGGCGGCCTGCTGGGCCGCCGAACTGCTCGCACCGTTGGTGGGGGCCGGGGGCTTGGGGGCTTGGGGCGGGTTCTTTGCGCGCGCCTGATTGCGCACGGTGATCAGCAGGGCGGCAACATGCTTGCAGTGGTGACCCGTCTTCTGAAACGCGGGGCAGCTGCATTGAGAAGCGATGCCTTCCCCGCCCAGGCTGACGGTCGTGAGATACGGATCGGCGTCAGACCCCTTGATCTTGGCCGTCGCATTCGAGTGGCTCACCTTGAGGTCCCCCACGACGCGACGCTTTTCATAGTCGAGCCCGCGGAGAAACGTACGCGCTCCGAGGAGACGTCGCAGGCCACGGTCAGAGAGGGTGGAGAGAGCCCCAGCGATGGAATTAGACACGCTTTGCACCAAAAAACAGCTTGGTTGTTATCTAGGAAGGAAAAAGAAAGGGGCTGAGCGCGAGCGAAGCGGCGACCGCTGCTTGCAGGCCCAGCAGCGCGGAAGGGCCGATGGACCGCCCAAGCACCAGGGTGGATGAGGATTCTCGGTCGAGCCGCTCGCTCGCCATGGCGCCCACGGCGCCGTGAGCCGCGAGCGCCGTCGAAGCACCCGTCAGCACCGCCACGGCACCGAACGCAAGCAGGCCGCGGCCCAGCTCGAGCGGAGAGTCTGCGCCGGCGGCCGCCCTGAGCGCAAGAGCAACGCTCGAGGGGAGGAGCGTCGCGAGGACGACGAGCGGGATGGCCGCTTCGAGCGAGGCCTTCGAGGCGATTTCCAGGCTGGGACGATAGCCTCGCGCGCCGGAGGCCGGGGGACGCCCGTCTTCGATCAGACCGAGATGCGACAGCAAATCTCCGCCGACCTTGCCCGCCGCCGCGCTGCGAAGCCGAAGGCTGGCTCCGACGAAGAACAGAATGCAGGCGGCGCCGAGGACCCCGGCCACCAGCAGCGAGCCGTAGCTCGCTTCCCCTGCCGCGGCGGCGGGTTCCCCAAACAGCCGCGGCATCGCCAAAACGCACAGCAGCGAAGCCGCGCCCGCACACAGAATCAAGTGCGTTTGCCCGGCGTGCTCTCCGGCCTTGAGAAGCGCCACGCGCTCCTCACTGCCGGGGCCACTGGGCGCCGGCTGGGCCGCCACGTCACGCTCGAGCCTCTCGAGCCGCTGCGCAGACTCCGAAAGCGCCACCAGCAAACCAACCCCGAGAGGAAGACTGCTACTACCGAGCATGGCGGCCACCGCCAGACCGAGCCCGAGCTGCTGCGAATTGGGAAGCGGTACCGGCTCGAGGACGACCCAGGAAAGGCCGAGGCAGACGCCCATGGCCAGCAAGGGCACCCCCGTGCTCTGCAGCCCCACTCCGATCGCCCGCGCCGCCGAAGCTCCCATCTTTTCGAGGGCGATCTCCGGGGCGACGCGGGACAGCGGCCCAGGTGCGCTCGCCAGCACGCCGGCGACCAACCCCAGCAAACCCGCCGCGATGAAGTAGAGGCAGTGCGCCGTGCCCACCAGCCACACGCTGGCGCCGACCAGGCCACTGAAGGCCACCAGCGCGGCCGCGATCGAGCGAGACGCCGTGGCGGGGCTCGACTCTGCCGAACGAAGCGTCGGATTGAGCTGACAGGCGCAGCCCAACAGGCCACTCGCCCTCAGGACGAGGGGCAGGGCAACGATGGCCACGGCTTGCTCGGGAGCGGCCACACGCCCGGCAGTGAGCGCAGCGACCGCGACGACGGCAACGTTGCCCAAGGCGTACGTGCCAAACGCATCCGTGGCCCGCGACACGGCCCCGCCGAGGTGCGCCCCGACGAGCTCGGCAACCAGGCCCGGGTTCTGCTGGCGCCTGTCGCCGAGCACCGGGACCGAACGACGCGCGGCTCCTGACGCAACGGCCGTCGCCGTGGAAAAACAACTGCCCGCCGCCTGAAACACTGCGGCGCCGCACAGCGCGCCGAGGGCCACCCCCGGCGCGCTGTAGTAGCAGGCGTCCAGCAGCGCTTCGCGCAGCGGTTGGCCCAGCACGAGGACACCGTAGGCGCAATGCACGCTCGCCGCCGCGAGGAGGGCAAGCAGGCTCAGGGTGTCCCATAGGACCGCGAGCAGGCTACCCGCCCGACGTAGCTCCAGGGGCAGCTCGTCCCCCGCCTCGCCGGCGATCGCCGGCGAGCCCAGCTGCGCCCGAATGGCGCGCATTCCCAGGGAGAACGTACCCACGGCACAGACCGCGCTGCACGAGGCTCCGACCAGCAATCCGACGGCCGCGAAGGCCAACCGCACGCGGGTGGCGCTCTGCCCCTGCCCAAAGAGCTCGGAACCAACCAAGAGCACCAGGCCCGCGAGGCCCGCGACCGTGGCCAAGAGCCGCAGCTCGCGCCCGACGAACAGGCCTCCGGCGCGCTGCATGGCGCCGACGACGCGCTCCACGTAGTCGGATCGAGCGCGGCCAGGGGAGGGCGGCAGCGCGCCGTACGCTCTCACAGCCACGAGGCTGGAAATGCAGAGGGCAACGAGAAGGACGAGTTCACTCACGGTGGCACAACACCCGAGGCTCGGCGGCGGAAAAGGCACCGCGCCAGGAGTCGCCGCCTCACGAGTGCACCTGGTCGAGCCGCCCCGCCGCTTTCACCGTCCCGCCGCGAATCTCGCGAACGGATGCCGTTTCCGCAACGAGCGAAACCCGCTCAAGAGAGGCGCACCCGAGAGGCAACTACGCCAAACGCACACACATTACGTGGAACCGTTGAGCCTAGTAGCGCTAAGCGAGGTAGCATGGCTCTCCGGTAGCCCGCAAGGGAGAAAAAGCCCCCGTGCCGCGGCGCGCTCCTACCGCCGCCATCCAGCGCCGCGGCAGGGCTTGGAAGGTGCGGCATTCATCTTTATAGTCCGTTATTTGGACTGCATGACCATCAGCTGGTATTTCCCGAATTCGTTCTGACCGAGGGTAAACAGGACCTCGACGAACAAGCGGTACGGCGTCGTCGCGTCGGCGATGATGATGGCGTCAGAGCTGCTCGCATCGAGCCCTTTCGCCTCGCGCACGGCCTTGTCGAGCCTTCGCGCGGACTGCAGTGCATTGCCGAGGGGAACGATGTATAGGGAGTTGGCCCCGCGCTTGTGGCGGGCGTCGGCGCCGCTCTGCGCTAGGGATTTGGCGCTCGGCAAGTCGAGAACCTTGTCGTCACCGACCAATACTTGTGTCTTCGACACGGTCACCCGCACGCCCTCCTGGGCCGGCTGCGTCTTGATGACGCTGTTGGGTAGCCGCAGGTCGTCGCTCTGAGGCACGGAGGCGCTGGACTCCCCGAGCGTCTTCAGCAGAAACACCAGGATGATGGTCATGATGTCCAGCATCGCCGTGATGTTCAGGAAGTTGATTTCGGGCTCCTCCGCGTTGCGGCGGATCGCGCGGCGCAGCGCAGCCTTGTATTGCGCGGTGGAGGCCGAGTTCCGGCGCTGCAGGGGTACAACCACTCCTTCTGACATCCTCAGTCCTCTCTGCGTGCTCGGGCCTTCGCCGGCGCACGCCTGGCGGGCCTCGGGGGCAAGAGCCCCTCGGCCCGACCCTCTACGGCCGACCCGTCGCGTGCCGCCTGCGGCAGGCGCCCGCCGCCGAAGGGGGGGCGGGCCGTCGTCGATGGCTCTTGTCGCTGGGCGCTTCGCCGTTTCATCGTCATCGAGGGGCCCCTAGCGGGCGACCTGGAAATTCACGTCCGGGAAGAGCATGTCGCCCTGGGCCGTTTGCCGAACCGCGTCGATCGTGCTGACCAGGGTCTGGTAGTCGATACCCGGATTGGCGCTGAGAAACACCTGTGTCTCTTCCTCGAACTCGGGAGAAGCATTCTTGAGGCTCCCCGCGCAGGCATTGAGGGCGGCAAAGTCGTACTGCCCGCTGACGCGGGGAACCGCCAGGCCGGGGCCCGCCCCCCGGCACCCGGGAGCGACGTTCCCACTCGAGGTCTTGATGGCGTGCCCCTCGCTGGTTATCAGCACGGAGAGGTTGAGCATCTCCTTCTTGTGCTCTGCCCGTACGCCGCCGCCGCCGCCGGAGGGCGGATTCGTCTCGATCGTCGCCGTGAAGGTCACGGCGACCGTGGCCAACACGAAGATCAAGATGTTGACGACGATGTCGAGGAACGGAACGATGTTCAGCTCACCGCCTTCCTCGTCCGGAGCGAGCTCCTTCGGCTGGCTGAGCCTGCGAATCTTGCTGCGTTGTGCTGCCGTCAGTTCTGCCATTTGAGTCAACCCGCTCGCGTTGGTCGCGAGAGCGCCTTCCTTCTCGGACCTATCGCTGCTGGAGCGTCAGGAGGTTGAAGGTTTTCTCCATGACGGATTCGAGATCGTGCTGGATGTTCTTGGCGCGCGTGTGCAGCACGATGTGCGTGATCATGCAGAAGACGGCGATGCCCAGCCCGAGCGCGGTGTTGTACATGGCCTCCGCAATGCCGTTGGAGAGCATCCGCTGCTTGTCCGCCTGCGAAAGGCCCGGGTTGGCGATGGCGGCGAAGGTGGCGATGAGGCCGCTGACGGTACCGAGTAGCCCGATCAGCGTCGCGATGTTGGCCAGTGACCAGAGCACCCCGACCCGCTTCTCGGCCTGGGGCTTGAGCTCCCCGAGCTTCTCGCTGAGCGCCGCATCGATCTCGTCGGGCCCCTTGTTGGATTGGGTGAGCCCGGAGCGCACGAGCTGCAACATGGGATAGTCTTCGGCCTCGCAGAGCTTGATCGCGCGGTCGATGTTGCCGGCCGTCACGAGCTTCTTGATCTGGGCGAAGAATTCCTTGGAATTTACCCGGTACCGCGTAATTTGGAAGACCGCGCGCTCCACGACGATCGTGAGCACGATCGCCGAGCAACACAGATTCATGACCATGAAGGTCGGGTTGTGCTTGAAGGCCTCCATGAGCTGGCTGCCCCCAGATTCGGCCGCAAAAAGCAGAACATTCATTTGTGAGCGCGTCCCTTTCCTCTGGCTTCTCGGGATGCTGTGACAGCCCGCCCCGATGCTCGATTTGACTATAGCTACCGCCGAAACGGCTGTGCAAGGTGGCCAATGGCCGCGCCGCACGGGGCGACGTGGTGTGTGGCAACGTGGCCTATGGTTTGTTTCTCGTGGCGGGCGCGCGGGCCGCGGCCCGTTGACTTCAGGGGTCCGATCGACTGTGAGGCTCGACTGTGGGGCGAACCGCAGGCCCGCCGACTGCACCTCAGTCGACGCTGCACACGCCATGACGGCTCGTTCTCGATCGAATTGAAGCCCACACCAAGCCCGTTGAACGAACGTCTTGGCAGAAAAGCACCCCCGGCGCTCGTCGGCTGGAGCGAATTTTCGGCTTCGCGACGGGTGTGCGGCCCCGCCGGCACGCCGGGCAAGCCCGTCGCAGGCCGCCCCCTCCGCGAGGCGGCGACGGGCGGCCTCCCCCGGACGCCGGACGCCGGACGGGTCGCGCCGCGAGTACGCGCCCGCCGGACGGTGTCCCACCGTCTCGCCCTCGCGGCCCGCAGCCGTCACGGGGGGGGCCGGCGGCGAGCGGCCTTTGCACCCGCCGCGGGGCGACCACCTCGACGCACGGCAGCGCCCGCGGGCGAGCCTCGAGCCACGGCTGGGGCCATCGCATTCGGAAGGTCCGTCGCACGAGGCGGCGACGGCGCCGAGGTCGCGACGCGGCGAGACCGGCGCGGAGCGACCAGGTGGGCCAATCTGCTTGACGAGTGGCGCGATACTCGAGCAATAATGCCAGCCTTCCGGCGGTTCGTCCGAGTGAGTCGTCGGTTGGCGGTACTTCAGTGCTAGGACGAGCTCTCCCTCACAAAGCGTCGTGCAGGTCTCGCGAGTCGTCGTGGCGCGCGGGCCTCGAGCGCTGGCGGAGGGGTCCGCGAGAGGTTGCGGTCGGCTCGCCGCGGGCCTCCGACGGAGCGCACCCGGCGCCCTCGAGCGAGCCAGCGTCGTCCCGTCCAGCGTGCCGCACCGGCAAGGAGCCCGCGGCGCTCCGTTCGAGCGGCGGCACGCGGGCCACGGTCGAGCTTTCGATGTCAACGGAATGTCCGGCTTGCGCAACTTGGGGCGTGCGAGGTGCACCGCGGGCCCGGTCGCCGCGCCGCATCAGCGACAGCCCTCCGGGCTGCGCCCCCGAGCACCGACGGCAGGAAGCCGCGCCTGCGAAGCCCCGCCCGGCAAGCGGACGGAGCCGGGCCGCGCACCCGCCCAGCCTCCCCAATTTGGACGCTCCGGCGGCAGCCTCGGGCGATTTTCCTTACAGCCACGGCAAACTCTGCCGCATCCTATTCGTCGGCCAGAAAATGGTCGGCTCCCGCGAGGCAGGTCGCCCCCGCCCGGCGGCAAGCCGGCGCGTAGATACCGAGTTGTGGCAAGTGGCGCAGGAGTCAGTCGAGCGAAGGTCGAGCGCGGTCAATGTAGGCACCCTGGGGCGCAACGCGGCCGATGTCGGAGGCACGCGCCCGGGCGCTTTGCCCGCACGGCGCCCTCGCCGCGGTGCGGCAGCTCCGGGCCCGGGTCAGCCGCGGCGCGGGTTCCTGAAGCCTGGGCGTGAGTATCGTGCACTTCGGTATCGCGGCTGTGGTAAGGCCGAAAGCGAGGTCACTTCGGGCGCGCGGCGGAAGCGGCGCGAGCCACGAGCGTGGGCAGCAAATCGAGCGGCCGCCGCGGGGAATTTCCCAGCGGCTGGCCATCACTGGACGATGACCCCGCGGGCGAAATGCGGGCTAGCAGGAAAAAGGTAAGTTTCGATGTTTGCGACAATCTGGCACCACTATCAAGAAGGCGGCTGGGCCATGTGGCTCATCCTGTTTTGGCTGATCTGCTCCATCGCGGTCATCGTTGAGCGCACGGTCTATCTGTTCGGGGCCTCCATCAACAAAGATGTCTTCGTCGCGACGATGCAAAAGTGCATCCTCGCGGGGGACGTGGCCAAGGCGGTGAAGATGTGCTCGGCCGCGAACGCGCCGCTGGCGCGGATCGTCCAGGCCGGCCTCGTCAAGGTGAACCGCCCGGACGAAGAGGTCCAGGCCGGCATGGATGAGGCAGCCCTTCGCGAGATGCCGAACATCAACCGGCGCACCGGGTTCCTCGCCCTCTTCTCCAACCTGGCCATGCTTTGCGGCCTGTTCGGCACCATCGTCGGTCTGCTGCGCGCGTTCGGCGCGGTCGGCGGGGAGAGCGTCGACCCGAGCCAGAAGGCCCGCATCCTGGCGCAGGGTATCTCCGAGGCGATGAACTGCACGGCGTTCGGTCTGCTCGCCGCCATCGTGGCGCTGATGGGCTTCGCCTTCCTGAACGGCAAGACACAGGCCATGGAAGACGACATCAACGAGGCCTCGGTGCGAGTCCTCAACTTGGTGGTCGCCAACCGCCAGAAGGTCAACCTTCAGGGCATGTGAGCGCTTCGACCGGGGCGAGCCGAAGCGCCCGCCCCGGTTGTCCCAATCTTCTTTCTCGAAGGGCAGAGGTTCAAATGGCTGGTATCGACGTGGGCGGCCACGGTGGCAAGAGGCCACTCAATCAAGAAATTCCGCTGATTCCGTTCATCGACTTTTTGATGTGTCTCGTCTCGTTTCTGCTGATCACCGCCGTGTGGACTCAGATGTCGAGAATCAATGCGGACGCGCGCGTTCCCGGCCCCCCGGATCCCGACAAGGAGCTGGAGGAGCAGCAGAAGGAACAGACGCTCCACGTCGAGATGCGTGGCGAGGAGGAGTTCGAGCTCGTCTGGAAAGAAGGCGCTCAGGTCGTCACCTCGCTCAAGATTCCCCGCAAGCGCACCGCTCTCGGCAAGGAGGATTTTTCCTACCCCGAGCTGGCCGAGAAGATCGCCGAGCAGTGGTCGGCGAACGGTAGCCACCGCGCGGAAACGGATTTGAAGCGGGACCAAGCCGTGCTCCACACCGAGAACAACGCCAAGTTCGAGGACGTGATTGCGGTGATCGACGCCATCTACACGCCCCAGCGCGACCTCAAGATTGGAACGGCGGTCGAGCAAGTCCCCGCGTTCAACGTAACCTTCGCCGTCAACTAACGAGCTCTGTCAGCCAACGAACCATGTCAGCCCCCGGAAAAGCACTCTCCCGCTTCCACCAACCCGTCTCCGTCGCCGGCAAGCGGCTGCTGACGCGCGTGCCACTGAAATTCGTCGCTAAGAAGGTAGGCGGCGGCGGCGGCAAGTCCCTCAACCACGAGGTTCCGCTCATCCCGTTCATCGACTTTCTGCTCTGCATCGTGCTCTTCCTGCTCGCGAGCTTCTCCGCCTCGGGTGAGCTGCCGGTGGATGAGAACGTGCAGCTGCCGTCGGCGTCGAACGTGGAAGACATGACCGACGCCCCGATGGTCGCCATCACCGGCTCGCAAATCCTGCTCAATGGCACGCTCGCAGGCAGCACACGCGCGGTCAAAGAGGCGGGCCAGATGCAGAAGATCGACGATCTGTACAACCTTCTCAAGAGCAACCGGGAGCTGTGGAAACAGATCAACCCCGGCAAGCCCTTCCCGGGCGTGGCGGTGCTTCAGGTCGATCGCAGAGTCGAGGCCTTGATCGTCAAGAGCGTGTTCCAAACGGCGGCGTTGGCAGGGTACCCGAACGTCAGCTTCATGGTGCAGAACCGCGGCAGCGACCAGGAGGGGTAAGCCGAGAGGGGCAGCCCTTCCGCCCCGCCCTGAAGCGAAAGCAACCGTCCAGCGGACCCCTCGGGTCCGCTGTCTTGCTTTTGTCGCTCGCACCGCCTCGGGGCCATTTTGCGACCGCCGTCGATGCTCGCGTGTGCTAGCCACCGGACGATGGCTCTACGACCCCAGGGAACGCAGCCGGGGCTCTCGGCGCTCGCCGAGTCGCGGGCACAGCGCAAGCGGTCGATCGTGTTCGGAAAGGTCCGAATGCGGGAGGTGGCCACGCGTTTTTGGTTGTTCACGTTTGCCGGGCTCTTCGTCTTCGGCGTCGTCTACTACCGCTACGCGCAGAGCGAGCTGAACGCCGCCAAGCGAGACGTGTTGCGCAAGCAGAAGGCCGTGGCGGCCGCGCTCGGGCCAGAGGTGGGAGCGCTGCGCGAACGGCTCGACGAGTGGCTCGTCTGGCTTGCCTCGGACGCCGCTCGCTTTGGTTCCTTCGAGGCAGCGGACCTGCAGCACCTTCCAGAGAGCGCCAGCATCTACGTACGCATGGCCCTGGGCCAGGCGGAGCAAGAGCAAGAGCGGCGAAAAGCCATCGAGAAGTCACGGCACGACGGGTTCACCGCTTGCCTGTTCGTCGATCGCAACGGCGGGCAGGCCGAGGGCCCGCCCTGCCGAACGACGGCGCAGTGCGAGGCCGGCCTGATGTGCAACCAGTGGAGTGTGTGCGAGGAGCCGCGTCCGCCGTACGACATGCACTGGCTGCAGGAGGCCCTCGTCGTGGTCGACCAAGGGTGGGTGGATGCCCTCGAGGCGTCTCAGAATGCCTACGAGGTGCGGGCGATGGACTTGCAGCTGGGCGAGGTCTCCAAGCACCAAGTGCCCTTCGCGGCCGCCATGGCCCGGCGAAGCAAGTTCTTCGCCGCGGTGCTCGACGAAGAAACGGCCGCGGGCGCTCCTGCCGCGATCGGCGCCAAGCCCGAGCTGGGCGACGCCGGCGTCGAGGCGCCGGTCGAGTCTCTGTTGGAGCAGGTGCGCGCCGCGCCGCACTGGGTCCGGATCGGGCTGTGGAGCCTGGAATCGAGCCAGCTGCTGGCCGCGCTGCGGCTCCGGGCGGAGGGCAGGGTGGTCAGCGTGGGGCCAGCTCGCCACCGCGCCCCCCGAAGCGCGACGGAGCTGCGCGTTGCGCGGGCGCAGCTGCGTCAAGCCAACGACTGCTCCCTCGGAGTGCAGCTCAGGGAGCGCATCTTTCCCGGTGACGGCGACGAGCCAGTGCCCGGCAACTCATCCGACGAGTGAGGAATGACGGCGACCGTGTACCGAAGGCTGATGCGCCCGGCGCTGTTCCACCTCCCACCCGAGGGGGCGCATTCGACGGCCGTCTGTGCGCTTCGCATCGCGTCGGCCACCCCGGTCGGCCTCGCGACTCTGAGGGCATCGTTCGGCGCTCGCGTTCCCCCACGAGCGGCGGTGCGTGCGCTGGGGCTGCAATTCCCTTCGCCCGTGCTGCTGGCGGCAGGGTTCGACAAGCACGCCACGGCGTACCCCGCCTTGTGCGCGCTCGGCTTCGGCGGCGTCGAGGTCGGCACGATCACGGGCGAGGGCCAGCCTGGAAATCCCAAGCCGCGTATGTTCCGGCTACCCGCGGATCAGGCGCTACTCAACCGCATGGGCTTCAACAACGACGGCGCAGAGCGTACCGCCGAGCGGCTGCGTCGGCGCCGCTCGGCCCCCATTGGGGTGAACATCGGGAAGACCAAAGCCACCCCCGCGGCCGATGCAGCCGCCGACTACGCCAAAGGCGCTCGCCTGCTCGGCCCCCTGGCGGACTACCTGGTCGTCAACGTGAGCTCCCCCAACACTCCGGGGCTGCGTGATTTGCAGGCCACCGCCCAGCTCCGACCCCTGCTCGAGGCTGTCCTTCGGGCACTCGCCACGGTGGGCAGCAGCCCGCCCGTACTCGTGAAAATCGCGCCCGACCTGGCCGACGAGGACGTGTTGGCCATCGCCGACCTCGCGCTCGAGCTCGGCCTGAGCGGCATCGTCGCAACCAACACGACCCTATCCCGCGAGGGCTTGCGAACACCGCCCGCACAGGTCGCGGCCATGGGTGCAGGCGGCATTTCGGGTCCGGTGCTGCGCAGCCGGGCCCTGCAGGTGCTGAAGCTACTGAGGCAGCGGACGGGTGGGCGTCTCACGCTGGTCGCCGCGGGGGGCATCACCAGCGCGGAAGCGGCGTGGGAGCGAATCGTCGCGGGTGCCGCCCTCGTCCAGATCTACACCGGATTCATCTACGGCGGACCCGCGTTGCCGGCGCAGCTGGCTGGAGAGCTCGTGGAGCTGGCCCGCCACCACGGCTTCGCGGATCTCCACGCGGCCATTCAGCATCACACGCGCCGGGTCGACGCACCCCCGGCCACCGCTCCGCCGGCCGCCGCTCCGTAGCCGCCCCCCCCGGGAGTCTCGATCCGCACCCGGTCGCCAACCGCCACGTCGAACGTCGCGCAACCCGCCAGGGGGCGCTCGTTGTGAAAGTTTGCCCCCCGGGCGCCGGGCTCGCCGCCGCACAGGCCGAAGGGCGCCGTGACGCGCCGCTCGCTGAGAATCGAGACCGAGAGCGGCGCGAGAAACTCGAGCTCGCGAACCACGCCATCCCCCCCGGGTTGCGCGCCCGCGCCCCCCGAGCCGCGGCGCACCTCGAAGCGCCGTAGGCGCACGGGAAAACGGCTCTCGAGCACTTCCGGATCCGTGATTCGCGTGTTGGTCATATGCGTGTGCACGGCGCTTGCCCCTGGCCACGAGGCCGTCGCCCCGGCGCCGCCCGCGATGGTCTCGTAGTACCCGACCCGCTCGTCGCCGAAGCTGAGGTTGTTCATCGTGCCCTGGCTGGCTGCCGCGGCGCCGAACGCGCCGAGCAGCACGTCGACGATGCGCTGCGAGGTCTCGACGTTGCCCGCCGCCACGGCGCGATCGGGGCCGGGGCAAAGCAGGCTCGGGGACGGAATGGTCAGGGCCAGGCGCCGAAAGCAGCCCGAGTTGAGCGGAATGGTGCGGCGCACGAGGCAACGCAGCACGTAGAGGATTGCGGCCAACACGACGGCCCGCGGAGCATTGAGGTTGCCCGGATGCTCGCCGCTGCTGCCGGTGAAGTCCATCTCGAGCCGCTGTGGCGAGATGCGCAGCACCACCTGGATCCGCGCCCCGTCGTCGAGCTCATCCGAAAAGCGGCGCTCGCCCGTCGGCAGCGCCGCGAGCAGCTCGACGATCGCCTGCTCGGCGTTGTCCTGAATGAAGCCCATGTAGCTCTGGACGTAGCCTTCGCCCAGCTGCGCGCAGAGCTCCCGCAGCAACTTGGTGCCACGCCGGTTGGCCGCCAGCTGTGCCTGCAGATCCGCCAAGTTGTCTTCTGGCGCGCGGGCTGGATGGGGACCGGTGAGCAGCAGGCGCCGAACCTCCTGCTCGTGAAAATCCCCACCGGATACGATGCGCTCGCCGCGAAACAGCACTCCCTCCTCCTGGAGGCAGCGCGAGCCCGCCGGCATGGATCCCGGCGTGATCCCGCCGACGTCGGCGTGATGCCCTCGACTCGCCACGTGAAACGCGAGCCGCCCATCCGCCCCGTGTACCGGCGTCACGACGGTAATGTCCGGCAGATGCGACCCCCCGAGCGTCGGGTCGTTCACGACGAAGCTGCTTCCGGGCGGTGGGGCAGGGTGCTTGGCGACGATCGCCTCCACGGAAGCGCTCATCGCCCCGAGGTGAACCGGGATGTGCGGTGCGTTGGCCA
Source organism: Polyangiaceae bacterium (assembly GCA_050299315.1). Taxonomy (GTDB): domain Bacteria; phylum Myxococcota_A; class Polyangia; order Polyangiales; family Polyangiaceae; genus SZUA-265. The sequence continues at coordinate 211,378 of JBNKVS010000058.1, read as the reverse complement.
CGAGCCCCCCTCGGGCGTCGAAGATGGCGCACGAGAAGTCCTTTCGATCGCGGATGTTCGTGCTGAGGGCCGTCCTGGCAAGCACCTGCCCCATCTGTTCCGCGATGGACATGAAGCGATTGCCCATCAACTCGAGCTCGACCGGGTCCGCCCGCTTCGGCAGCAGCTCGCGCTCCGGCGCCGGACCCGCCGCGTCCTCGGCTCGCGTTGCCACGAGTGTGCCACCCGCAAGCGGCTCGATGAAATAGCCCCGCTCCAGAACGATGACGCTGGTGGCGTCTACGATCAGGCAGGGGCCTTGGATGCGTTCACCGGCTCGCAGGTCCCGCCGTGAGTGGACTGCAAGGGTGCGGTATGCCCCGTCGAGGTAGACGCGGCACGACGCGTGCCTCTCGGAGCCCGCCGCGTCCACGGCGGCGGACACGTCGCATCGAAGGTCGGCGGAGCTCTCTGCCTCGACCCGCGCCTGGGTACACTCGATGGGGCGCCCCGGACGGAAGTAGCCGAACAGGCTTTCGTGCTCGGATTCGAACGCCTGGCGCAACCGCTCGGCTCGGTCGACGGCGACGGTGATCGACGTCTCGGTTCCCGCGTAGCGCAGACTCACCAGGTAGCGCACCGTGGGGGAAGCCCCAGAGCCCACCTCGGCCAACAGCTCCCGAGTGGCGCGCGCCGCCAGCTCCCCGAACGTCGGCGCCAGCTCGGCGAGCAGCGGCTCGCCGAGCGGTAGGCTGCCGACGGCCGAAGCGGCGTGGCGCGCGACAGGAGCAATTCCCATGCCGTACGCGGATAGGACGCTCGCCAACGGGTGAAAGACGATGGTCTTCATCCGCAGGGCGCTGGCGACGCGGCAGGCGTGCTGGCCGCCTGCCCCGCCGAAGACGACGAGCGCGTGCCGCGCGGGATCGTAACCTCGCGCGACGGACACCTCGGCGATCGCCTCGACCATGTTGGCGTTGGCTACCTCGAGGAAGCCCTCCGCAATCTCCTCCAGGCTCCGATCGATGCCGTCGGCGGACAGGCTTCGCCGCACCGCCTCGAGCGCGCGGCGCGGGCGCTCGCAATCGAGGGGGAAGGGAAAGAGGTCCGGCTGCAGACGACCGAGCACCAGGTTCAGGTCGGTGACGGTGAGCTCTTCTGCTTCGGGGTGGCCATAGCAGAGCGGCCCGGGGTTCGAACCGGCACTCTGCGGACCGACCTGAAACCGCCCGCCTCGATAGCGGCACAGCGACCCGCCCCCGGCCGCGACGGTGTGTAGGTCCACCATCGGCGCGACCACGTCGACGCCCGCGACGCGCCGCTCGTAGATCAGGCCAGGCGCGCCCTCGACGCGGGCCACGTCCGTCGACGTGCCGCCCATGTCGAAGCCGATGGCTTCTTCGCGACCGCTTTGCTTCGCCACCTCCGCCAATGCCACCACGCCTCCCGCTGGACCAGAGAGCAGCGCGTCCTGCCCGCGAAAGCTGGCCGCGGCGCACAGGCCACCGCTCGACTGCATCAGCCGCAAGGTGCTCCCGGGAAGGCTGGCCTGGAGCTCAGAGAGGTAGAGCGCCAGCAGAGGCGTCAAATACGCATCCAGAACGCTCGTCGAGCAGCGAGGCAACAGGCCGGTGCGGGCAGCGACCTCGTGCGATAGGGCGACGTGAGAGAACCCCATCGAGCGCGCCAGGGCGCCGATTTCGCGCTCGAGCGCGCCGTTTCGGTGGGCGTTGAGCAGGCAGACGGCGAGGCTCTCGATCCCCCGCCTTCGCAGCCGCTCGAGCGCCGTGCAAACTTGTTCTTCGTCGACGCCGCAGAGGACCTCTCCTCCGGGGCCCAAACGGGCCCCGACTTCGACGGCGGCCTCGTAAAGCTGCCGTGGCCGGTGGATCTCCAGCGCGAAGAGCTCGGAGCGCGTCTGGTCGCCGATCGCCAAGACATCGGCGAAGCCGCTCGTGGTCAGCAGCGCGCAGCGCACGCCTCGCCGCTCGAGCAGCGCGTTCGTCGCCACCGTGGTCCCCATGCGCACGTCGCAAGCGGGAATGGGCTCGCCGTCACCCAGGCCGAGCAGCTTCCGGATCCCGACCAGCGGCGCTTCGTCGGACGATAGGACCTTGACGACGGTGAGCTCCCCCGTACCCGGCCGGCGAAGAATACAGTCCGTGAAGGTGCCGCCCCGGTCGATCCATATCGCCGGGCGTTCTTGCTGCTGCGGCATCGAGCGCGTCAGCTGCTGGGCGCTGCCGGCTCGGGAGTACCTGCCTCTTCCTGCTCCGCCGCGTCCCGCAGAGGGGCCACGTCGGGCAGCGGCAGCTGGCTGTCGGGGGAGAACTCGAACTCGATCGGAGACTCCTCTTGCTCGTGGAGCCCTGTCGAGAGCGGGTCGAGGCCGGGCTTGAGATCTACCTTGACGTGCCCCCCCTCACACAGAGCACCGAACAACAGCTCGTCGCCCAGCGGCCGCTTCACGCGGTCTTGAACCAGCCTCGCCAGGGGCCGGGCGCCGTTGTCCCGATCGTAGCCGGCCGCCGCGAGGTACTCGCGGGCTCGCGGGGTCAGCTCGATGCTCACCTCGCGCTCGGCGAGCTGGCTACTGAGCTCCTTGATCGCCTTGTCGACGATGGACCCCATGACCGCCGGGCTGAGCGCATCGAACCGGATCCGCGCGTCCAGCCGGTTGCGGAATTCGGGGCTGAAGGTGCTCTTGAAAGCCCGGTCGTCATCCCCTCGGCTGTCGCGCTGGCCGAAGCCCACGCGAACCCGGGCCAAATCCTGGGCGCCGACGTTGCTCGTCATGATCAGCACGACATGGCGGAAATCGGTCTTCTTGCCGTTGTTGTCGGTCAGCGTTCCGTGGTCCATCACCTGCAAGAGCACGTTGAACACATCGGGGTGCGCCTTTTCGATCTCGTCGAGCAGGAGCACGGCGTGAGGAGTCTTCGCAACGGCTTCCGTCAGCAGCCCGCCGCGATCGTAGCCGACGTAACCGGGGGGCGCGCCGATCAGCCGGGAAACCGTGTGGCGCTCCATGTATTCGCTCATGTCGAAGCGCAACAGCTCGATTCCTAGCACCGAGGCCAGCTGGCGCGCGACCTCCGTCTTTCCGACCCCCGTCGGGCCGCTGAACAGGTACGAGCCGATCGGCTTGTCCGGTGGCCTCAGCCCGGCCCGAGAAAGCTTGATGGCCGAAGCGAGCTCCGCGATCGCCCGATCTTGACCGAACACCACACCCTTCAGGTCGCCCTCGAGATCGCGTAGCGCCTTCTTGTCCGAAGACGTGACCTGACGAGGCGGGATCTGCGCCATGCGCGCGACCACCGTCTCGACGCGATCCTGCGTTACGTCCGAGCCCGTCGGAAGCTCGAGCTTCGTGTCCGCGCCGGATTCGTCCAGCAGGTCGATCGCCTTGTCCGGCAGCTTGCGCTCGTGTAGGTGGCGCTGGGCGAGCGTGGCGGTCGTCTGCAAGACGTCGTCGCTGTAGCGGACCCCGTGGAATTCCTCGTAGCGGCTGCGCAAGCCGCGCAAAATGAGCACTGCCTCGTCCAGGCTCGGCTCGAGTACTTCGACCTTCTGGAAGCGGCGGGCGAAGGCCCGATCCCGATCCATGTGGCTGCGATATTCCTCGAAGGTCGTCGCGCCCATGCAGCGCAGCTTGCCGCTGGCGAGCGCGGGCTTGAGCAAATTGGACGCATCTACCGAGCCGCCGCTGGCGGCGCCGGCGCCGATGACCGTGTGCAGCTCGTCGATGAAGAGCACGTTGCTCGGGTTCTTCTGCAGTGCCTTGATCACCGCCTTCATTCGATTCTCGAAATCACCGCGGTACTTGGTGCCGGCCAGGAGCGCTCCGATGTCCAGAGCGTAGATTTGCGTCGCGGTGAGCGGCTCGGGCACGTCGCCCGCCTCGATGCGCGCCGCCAGCCCCTCGGCGATGGCCGTCTTGCCGACGCCGGCGTCTCCCACGAGCAGCGGGTTGTTCTTGCGCCGGCGGCACAGCACCTGAATGACCCGGCGAACCTCTTTTTCCCGGCCGACGAGCGGCTCGATATCACCGTCGCGCGCCCGGGCGTTCAAATGCTGAGTGAACTTGGCCAGGGCGTCGCCGCTCCGGTCGGGGGCCGGGGGCTCGACCACCGCATCTCCCTCCGTCGCGGGCTCCTCCCCTTCCTCGTCGTCGTCCATCCGGTGGGAAACGTACTCCACGACGTCCAACCGCGTGACGCCGCTCTCCTCGAGCGACTGCACGGCGATGGAATCCGGCTCGGAGAAGATGGCGATCAGGACGTTGTAGCCGCGCAACTCTTCCTTGCCGCTCGACTCGACGTGACCCGCCGCCCGCTGCAGGACGCGCTTGAACCCGCGAGAAGGCCGCGGGGCCGACAGAGCGTCCGTGGGAGCGCGTGGAAATTCGTTGTCCAGCGCATCGTCGATGCGACGGCGAAGCTTCTCCGTGTCGCTCCCCGACCTGCGAAGGACTCGCCGTGTCTCGTCGTCGAGCAGCAACGCGTAGAGCAGGTGCTCACAACTCACGATGTCGTGCCCGCGGCGCCGGGCCTCCGTCGCGGCGACCGAGCACGCAATGTCGACTTCCGGACTGACTTTCATGGCCTCGACCTCGGCTTACGGGAAAGCATGACGAAGAGTAGCTCAGGAATCAGAATGATCCTCCGACTCCGGCTCCGCGGTGCAGCGCAGAGGATGCCCGTGCTCCTTCGCGTAGTCCATCACCTGCTCGGCCTTGGTTTCCGCAATGTCTCGGGGAAACGTGTCGACGATGCCGTACCCCTTGTGATGCACGTGCAACATGATGTGTTGGGCTTCGGCGACGTTCTTCGAGAAGAAGCGGATCAGGACGTCCACCACGAACTCCATCGTGGTGTAGTCGTCATTGTGCAAGATCACCTGGTAGCGACGAGGGCGCCCCGTCTTGGGGCGCTCGACCACTTGCAGGCCTTCATCACGATCCGGTTCGCTCGGGTTGGGGCGCTGAGCCATGACTTTCGCACCTACTTTGACCACTTTCGGTGCGCCTGTCGAGCCACACGCGCGCCAGCGCACGCGAGGGTGATCGCCGCCGGCTCAACCGGGTACCAGCCCCGGTTCGACCGGTTCGAGGCGACCGATGGGTAGGCACGCGAGGTGCCTCTCGGAAACGTCAGGTGGCCTTTTTGGCCGAGGCCTTGGGCTCGGACGCCAGGTCGTTCTCTTGGGCGCGGCGGCTCTCCCAGAGGGCGTTCTTGCGGGCGCGGCGACGGCGCTCGCGGCGCCGGGCTCGGGAATCTTGCGGTGATGACATGGGGCAGGCCTCTTACTACTTGGGGACGCGGCTGTCGCGAAGAAATCTACGCGAAATCATCTACCTCGAATGCGCCCTCCTCCGGCTTAGCGGGCAGGAGGCCGGGCGCACTCCAGTACCTACTACTCAACTGTCCAGGTGTCGCCCGAGTTGAGCAGCTCGTCGAGGCTCGCCGCCCCACGGCCCGCGCTCGCCGCCCGCAGCTGGCTGCGCACGAGGGAGTCGTAGCTGTCGCGGGACTCGGCGTACAGGACACCGAGCGCCACCGGAAACTCCGGAAACGGCATCCGCGTGAGCAGTTGCGCGATGACGCCGTTCGTCTCGTCGTGGATCAGCACCCCGGGATCGCTTCCATCGACGACCTGCAGCCGAAGGGTCTTCGGGTCGAGCTTGAGGCCCTTCGAGCCGCCTGCGCCGAAAACGAGCGGCTTGCCGTGCTCGACTCGAATTTGCCGCTCGGCCTCCTGGGACCGATCGGTGAAGGCCTCGAACGCGTGGTCGTTGAAGACGTTGCAGTTCTGATAGATCTCGACGAATGACGCCCCGCGGTGGTCGTTGGCCCGCCGCAGGACCTGCGCCAGATGCTTGCCGCCGACATCGTAGCTCCGCGCGACGAAACCAGCCCGGCAGCCCAGGGCGAAGCCGCACGGGTCGACCGGAGCATCCACGGAGCCGATCGGCGTGCTCTTGGTGACCTTCCCGACCTCACTCGTGGGCGAGTACTGACCCTTGGTGAGGCCGTAGATCCGATTGTTGAACATCAAGAGGTTCAGATCCACGTTGCGCCGCAGGCAGTGCATCAGGTGATTGCCCCCGATACTCAGCCCGTCTCCGTCACCGGTCACCATCCAGACGGAAAGGTCCGGGTTGGCCACCTTCACCCCGGTCGCAATCGCGGGAGCGCGCCCGTGGATGGTGTGAAACCCGTAGGTATTCATGTAGTACGGAAAGCGGCTGCTACAACCGATGCCGCTGATCCACACCATGTTCTCGGGGGCGATGCCGAGCTCCGGCATCAGCCGCTGCACCGTCGCCAGAATGGCGTAGTCCCCGCACCCGGGGCACCAACGCACCTCCTGGTCGGACGAAAAATCCTTGCGCGTGAGGGCGCGCACGTCTGCTGCGGTAACCATCGGTTTCAGTTCTCCAAGCTCTGGCTGATGCGCTGCTCGAGCTCAGCGATGGAAAAGGGCTGGCCCTCGATCTTGGCGAAGCTCTCGGCGGGGACCAACAGCTCGGCCCGGAGTAGCCGCACGAGCTGGCCCATGTTCATTTCCGGCACGAGCACGCGCCGGAAGCCCGCGATCAGCTCGGAGAGGCCCGCCGGCAGGGGGTTGAGCGAACGCAGGTGGAGGTGGGAGACGCTCAGCCCTCTCGCTCGGCAGCGCTCGACGGCCTCACGCACGGCGCCGTAGGTCGACCCCCAGGCCACCACGAGCAGCTCGCCCGTCGCATCGCCCACGTCGACCTTCGCCGGCGGCAGATCCCGCGCGATGCCGGCGATTTTGGCGGCCCGCGTCTCGCTCATGCGCTGGTGGTTCTTCGGGTCGTAGGAAATGTTGCCGGAATCGAAAGACTTCTCGATGCCGCCGATGCGGTGGGCAAGCCCCTTGGTACCGGGAACGGCCCACACCCGGGCGAGGGTTTCCGGATCGCGATGGAACGGATGAAAGCCCTCGAACGGCTCCGTTTGGAAGTTCGGCTCGATGCTGGGCAGGCTCGCCTCGGAGGGGATCTGCCACGGCTCCGAGCCGTTGGCGAGGTAGCCGTCCGTCAGGAGGATCACCGGAGTTCTGTACTTGATGGCGACGCGCGCCGCCTCGAACGCCTGGTAGAAGCAGTCCCCGGGGGTCGCGGCGGCCAACACGCACACCGGCGCCTCGCCGTTGCGGCCGTAGAGAGCCTGCAACAAGTCCGCCTGCTCCGTCTTGGTCGGCATGCCCGTGGAGGGACCCGCACGCTGAATGTTGACGACGACGAGCGGCAGCTCCGTCGCGATTGCCAGCCCGATGGCCTCCCCTTTCAGCGCCATGCCGGGACCACTCGTGGTGGTGACGCCGAGCTTGCCGGCGTACGCCGCGCCGATGGCCAGGCAGACCGCCGCGATCTCGTCTTCGGCCTGCAGCGTCATCACGCCCAGCCGCTTGTGGCGGGAGAGCTCGTGCAACACGTCGCTCGCGGGGGTGATGGGGTAGGAGCCCAACACGACCTCCAGCCCGCTGCGCTGCCCCGCGGCCACCAGCCCCCACGCCGTGGCAACGTTGCCGGACATGTTGCGGTACTTGCCCGGCTGCGCCTTCGCCGCGGGCACCTCGTAGCGCTCGTGACTCAGCTCGAGGGTCTCGCCGAAGGCGTGCCCCGCGTCGAGCGCGAGCTGGTTGGCCTTCACGAGCTCCGGACGACGGCGAAACTTGTCGGCGAGCCAGTCGAGCGTGGGCTTGCGGGGCCTGTTGTAGAGCCAGTAAAGCAGCCCGAGGGTCCAGAAATTCTTGCAGCGACCCGACTCCTTCGAAGAAAGCCCCGCCGGCTTGACCGCGGCCACGGTCTGCTTGCTGATGTCGATGACGAGGGTCTGATAGCCCTCGAGCGATCCATCGTCGAGCGGGCTCTCGTCGTACCCCGCCTTCTTGAGGTTGCCCGCGCTGAAAGCCCCGGAGTTGACGATCAGAAGGCCCCCGCTCTTGAGCTGGGGAAGGTTCGTCTTCAGCGCCGCCGGGTTCATGGCCACGAGCACATCCGGCGTGTCCCCGGGCGTGTAGACGGACTCCGAGGCAAAATTGACCTGGAACCCGGACACGCCGTAGAGCGTGCCCGCGGGAGCGCGAATTTCTGCGGGAAAGTCCGGAAAGGTCGACAGATCGTTGCCCACGAGCGCCGCCGTGCTGGTGAACTGCGTTCCCGTGACCTGCATTCCGTCGCCGGAATCTCCCGCGAAACGGACCACCGCCCCCGTCAGAGGGCGCAGCCCTCCCGGCGTGTTCGACCTGTCGGCAATCGCTTGGGTGACCATCTAATTCCTTGCAGTAGGGCCAGTCGGCAATTTCGACTGCGAAGTTGCCGTTCTCCTGGAGTGCTCGCGCACGAGGCGCCCCGCGCCGGGGGCGCCTTGAGATACCACTCCCACGGCGGGATCGGCGGAGACTTGCCGCTGCCTTACAAGTTTGTCAAGCCAACCCATCGGAAATGGGGGTAAAGGTCGGAGTCGCGCTCTCGAGGTCTACACGTGCTTGTCGAGCATTTGGCCGAGTCGCGGGGCGGCGGCCATCACGTGCTTCTTCGCCGTTGGACGCAACTTGGCGTAAGTTTTCCGAATCACCGCACGAGAAGAGCGCTCGGCGCGCTTGTCCGTGATCCCGAGCAGGCTCTCGGCCATTGGATCGGCACTCTGCACCAGATGCGCACCGGGCGCCTTCCCGGCGCTGACCGCCTCCTGATAGATGGGGTCGAGGGCCTCGAGGAAGTCGTCCAACAAGCCGTCGACGACGTCACGAACGAAGCCTGGCTGTATTCCCTTGACAACGGAATACGCACCCTTGATCGCGATGCCTCCCAGCCCGCTCTTGTCTGCCACTTCGGCATCGAGCACCTCACAGGCGTCCGCGATGACCGCCTGGCGTTTTTCCGCGCTGCCCAACTTGTCCCGCAGAGTCGTCACGTCGAATGCTTCCTTACTTCCAGTGTTGGCGTGTGTCCGCTCCCCCGCTCGGCGGAGCCTGGCAGTGCCCGCGCGCAGCAGGCCGTCGCTCGGGGTGATTTCAGTCGGCGCTCGCAGCGCCGAGTTTCTGTGATAGATGAAATCCCGAGCCGAGGAACTGTACATCGCAGGGTGGCGCTGTACCTAGATGAAACTTGCACCGTTGACGACCGCTTCGAGGGGTGATTCACGGCCGGGCGAGCCGCTCGGAGAGCCGGAGACGCGGGCGCCGGCCGCGAGCCCCGGAGGCGGCGGCCGGAGGGCATCAGCGAGAATCGGCCCTCCGGATGCGGCGAGTCCGGCGCGGTGCGCATCGGCTGACGACTTGTGGACGGCGCCATTGCGTCGGAGACTCTGGATCGTGGGAGGCGGGAGCGCGCTGGTGGGGAGGATTTCGTCGTGAGCTCGGCGGTGGCCGGCGAGGCCTCCGAGCGCCCCTCGAGCGCCGGTCGGGTCCTGATCATCGACGATCAGCGCAACATGCGCGCCACGCTGGCCATGCTGCTGCGCGGAAACGGCTACGAGGTCGAAGCGGCGGCCAACGGGAGGGAAGGGCAGAAGCTCGGGGTCGAGGGCGTGTTCGACCTCGTTCTCACCGATTTGCGTATGGGCGAGCTGGGCGGCATCGAGGTGCTGCGCGCCATCAAGGCGGCTCAGCCGCTGACCGAGGTCATCGTGATGACCGCGTACGGCACGATCGAAAGCGCGGTCGAGGCGATGCGGCTCGGCGCGTTCGACTACATCCAAAAGCCATTCAGCGAGCAAGAGCTGCTGCTGCGGACCAGCAAGGCGATGGACGCGCGCCGGCTGCACGGGCAGGTGCACCTGTTCGCGCAGGATTTCCGGGAGCGGTACCACTTCCAGAACATCATCGGTCGGTCGCGCGCGATTCGGGACATTTTGGCGCGCATCGTGCGAATCGCGCCCACCGACGCCACCGTTCTGATCACTGGGGAGAGCGGAACGGGCAAGGAGTTGGTCGCTCGCGCGGTCCACGCCAACAGCAAGCGGGCAGACCGCCCCTTCGTGACGGTCAACTGCGCGGCGATCACCGAAACGCTGCTCGAGAGCGAGCTGTTCGGGCACGCCGTCGGAGCCTTTACCGGGGCCTCGACGGCGCGGCGCGGGCTGTTCGAAGAGGCCGACGGGGGTACGTTCTTCTTCGACGAGATCGCCGAAACCAGCTTGGCCTTTCAGGCCAAGCTCTTGCGGGCGATTCAAGATGGAGAAGTCCGGCGCGTGGGCGAGAACAAGACGATTCGGATCGACGTCCGCGTGATGGCCGCCACCAACGTCGAACTCGCCGAAGCCGTCAAGGAGCGACGCTTTCGCGAGGACATCTACTACCGGCTGAACGTCGCGCGGTTCGACCTGCCTCCGCTGCGCAAACGGCCCGAAGACGTGCCGCTTTTGATGAACTACTTTTTGACGAAGTTCAACCAGAAGATGTCCATGCGCGCCCGGTTCGCCGAGGGTGTGATGGATCGGCTGGTCCAGTACGCCTATCCGGGCAACGTGCGCGAAGCAGAGAACATGGTCGAGCAGGCGGTGGCCCTGTGCAGCGGCGGAATCATCACCGTCGACGACATCCTGCCCCAGGCTCCGGTCGAGAGAAGCTCGAAGCAGAAAACGCTGGCGAGCATCGTGGATGAGGCCGAGCGGGCGGCGCTGGTGGAGGCGCTGCTCGCCCACGACGGAAGCCGGGAGCGCGTGGCCGAGGCGCTCGACATCAGCCCGACGACGCTGTGGCGCAAGATGACTCGCCTCGGGGTGACGTTCGACGGGCGCCAATCGTGACAGCGTGCGAGTCGACGAGCTAGACTACGAGCTGCCCCCCGATCGGGTCGCGCAGCACCCGACAGACGCCCGAGATGGAGCCAAAATGCTGGTCGCGCCGCCCGGCGAGCGCTTCGAGGACGCCCGGGTGAGGGATTTCGATCGGTACGTGCCCCCCGGATCGCTGCTGGTGCTCAACGACACGAAGGTGCGCAAGGCGCGCCTGCTGGCGAACAAGGCCACCGGCGGCAAGGTCGAGCTGCTCTTCTTGCGCCCCGAGGCCGAGCCGCGCACCTGGCGCGTGCTGGCCACGGGGGCTCGAAAGCTGACCCCCGGCACCGAGCTGCGGTGCGCGCAGGCCACCGTGCGCATCCTCGGTCGGGCCCCCGAGGGCGCCCTTTCCGTGCGGCTCGGAGGCGTCGAGGACGAGGAGGCGTTTTTTCGGGAGGTCGGCCGTGTGCCGCTGCCGCCTTACATCCAGCGGGCCCCCGAGCCCGAGGACGCAGAGCGCTACCAAACGGTATTCGCGCGCCACGTCGGCTCGGCGGCGGCCCCCACCGCCGGGCTCCACCTGACCGCGGACATCCTGCAACGTCTGCAGGCGCGAGGCGTGCAGCTCGGCCGCGTCACCCTGCACGTGGGCGCGGGCACCTTTTTACCCGTGCGAACCGAGAGGCTCGAGGATCACCCCATGCACCGCGAAGAGGTCGACGTCGGCTCTGCGCTCGTGGAGCAGGTGCGGGCGGCGCAGGCCCGGGCGAGCCGCGTCATTGCCGTCGGCACCACGGTGGTGCGCGCGCTGGAATCGGCGGCGGCTAGCGGCCAGCTCGCGCCCTTTCGCGGCGAAACGAGCTTGATGATATCTCCGGGGTACCGTTTCCGGGTCGTGGAGGGGCTGCTGACGAACTTTCACGCTCCGCGCAGCACTCTGTTGGCGCTGGTGAGCGCTTTCATGGGCGATGCACGCCGAAGAAGCGCCTACGCCCACGCACTCGCTTCGGGCTACCGCTTTCTCTCGTACGGCGACGCCCTCTGGCTGCCTGCGCGGAGCAACGGGGGCGAGCCTTGAAGTCACCGCGCTTCGAGCTGCTCGCGCAGAGCGGCCAGGCTCGCCACGGGCATCTCCACACGCACCACGGCGTGGTCGAAACCCCCGCCTTCATGCCGGTGGGTACCCAGGGCACGGTCAAGGCGCTCGACCCGGAAGAGGTCAGCGGCACCGGGGCCCGCATGCTGATTGCCAACACGTACCACCTCTGGCTGCGACCCGGGCCCGAGATCGTCGCCGAGCTCGGGGGGCTGCACCGGCTGATGCACTGGCCCCATGCCATCGCGACCGATTCAGGGGGATTCCAGGCCTTCTCGCTCGCGCATCGGGTCAAGGTGAGCGAGCAGGGCTTCGAGTTCGCATCGCACCTCGACGGCAGCCGTCGCTTGCTGTCGCCCGAGGAGTCGATGCGCGTACAGGGGCTACTCGGCTCGGACGTAGCCCTACAGCTCGACATCTGCCCTCCCGCTGGATCCGACCCGCGCGCCATGGTCGAGGCCGTGCAACGCACCACCCGCTGGGCCGAGCGATGCGTCGCCGCCAAGGCTCCGGGGCAGGCCCTGTTCGGCATCATTCAGGGTGGAACGAACACACAGCTGCGGTTGCAGCACGCCGAGCAGCTGTCGCAGCTGCCGCTCGACGGGCTGGCGCTGGGCGGGTTCAGCGTCGGCGAGCCCCCCCCGGCGATGCACGCCACCCTGCGAGAGGTCGTCCCACACGTGGACGCCGCACGCCCGCGCTACCTGATGGGTGTGGGGACGCCCGGCGACCTCCTGCGGGCGATGTCCGTGGGTGTCGACCTGTTCGATTGTGTACTGCCGACGCGCAATGCCCGCAACGGTCAGGCTTTTGTTCGGAGCGGCCGTTTGGTGATGAAGAATGCCCGATTTCGCAACGACCCAGCCCCTCTCGACGACGGCTGCGCTTGCCCCGTCTGCAGGCGTGGCTTCAGCCGTGCATACCTGCGCCACCTGCTGGTGGCCGGCGAGATCCTCGGCCACAGGCTACTCAGCCTACACAATCTCCACTTTTACGCTTCGCTGATGGCCTCCGCCCGAAGCGCAATCAGAGATGGGCTATTTGAACGTTGGATGCAGGAGCGATTGCCCGAGACGGGTGATCCGAGCGTCGCGGCTGGAGCTCCCGCCCGGGGCTGAGGCGATCGCGGAGGAGCCAAGAGCGTGAGCGGGTCCAACCGCCATCGAGATTCACCCAGGCAGCTCGGGCGCATTGCGCTCAAGAGGCTGCCGGCGATCGTGCGAACGGGAAACCCCGAGGTGGATCGACGGACGCTCTTGGTGGCGCTGAGCGAGCGGTTCGGGGTGCCCTCGCTCGACCTCGAGCAGGTCTGCATCAAGCTCACGACCCTGGGCTGCGTACCCAGAGAGCTCGCCGACCATCACTGCCTCGTGCCGGTGCTGGCCGAGCCGGATCGGCTCTTCGTGGCCATGCGGGACCCGTCGGACCGAGCGGCAATCCAGGAGGTCGAGTTCGTCTCCGGTCGTCGCGTGTACGCATACGCCGCGCCACCCGGAGAAATCGCGAGCGTGGTGCAACAAGCCTATGCCGCCGCGGAGGAGGGAGTCGAGCACTTCATCGGCCCGCGCTGCCCGCCCGCGGCGCTGCAGCGAGCGGGGCTCACGGGGGCGGCGCCGGTCGAAGAGGCGGCGGCGGGTGGCTCGGAATCACCCCCGGCGCCCGTCGACCCGCTTGCGGCGGAGCTCGCTCGCGACGCCGAATCGGAGGAGGAAGCCTGCGCGACGCCCCGGCCGGTCTCGGTCGCCGACGAGCTGATTCCGCGGGACGACGGCCGCCCGCAGAAAACGGTCTCGGCGTACCCGCCGCATCTCCCCTCGCTCGCACCGGCCGCAGTTTCCGAGCTGGGCGATGCAGGCGGAGCGCCCGCCGACGCGCTCTCCCTGCTGGAAGAGGCCTTCGACGACATCGAGGAGGAGAGCGTCGTGCGCGCGCTCCCCGACCCCGGCGCGGAATGCGCCCACCCCTCCGGGGAGATGGTGCTGCTGGTGGACGACGAGCCGGAGGCGTGCTCGCTGCTACGCCGAGTGCTGATGGGAGAAGGTTACCGCGTTACGGTCGCTTCGAGCGGGCAGGAGGCGATGCAGCGGATCAAGGAAGCTACGCCGGATTTGCTGATCCTGGATGCAATGCTGCCGGAGGTTCACGGATTCGAAATCGCCCGGAGCCTACGGGCGACGAAACGCTACGCCGGCATTCCGATCGTGATGATCACGGCGGTGTACCGGGGCTGGCGTTTCGCCGAGGATTTGCGCGAGCGGTGCGGAATCGAGCACTACATCGAAAAGCCCTTCAGGGTGGCCGACGTGAAGCGCGCGGTGGCTGCCGCACTGCAGGCCCAGCCGGCGAGCGCATCCAGTGGACCGGACTTGTCGCGAAAAGCCGAGAAGGCCCTCGAGGACGGGGTCGCCGCCTATCGCGAGGGGAAAATCGACGAGGCCATCGAGTTCCTCCAGCGCGGCACCGCGATCGATCCGCTCGCGTTCCGCCTGCACTTTCACCTGGGCTTGCTTTACGCCAAAAAAGGGCGCACCTTCGATGCCATCCGGGCGCTCGAGCGCGCCGTCGAGATCAATCCTCGCCATTTCGCCTGTGTGAAAAACCTGGCGATCATGTATTCCCAAGCAGGATTTCGCAACCGTGCCGCCGAGCTGTGGGAGCGGGGCCTGCGGTTGGCCACCGACGAGCCCACGCGGGAGGCAATCCGCGATCACCTGATGGGCCTTCTTTCACAGGATGCCCTTTCGTAGTATGGGTGCCGCCTCTACTCCGCCCTGCGTCGTCTCGCGTGTTCCGCGTCCCCACCGACGTGCATCTGTCCGATGAAATTCCTCTGCCCCAACTGCAAGGCCAAGTATCGCATCGGGCCTGAAAAGCTCAAAGGGCGACAGGTTGCCAAGATCCGCTGCCGCAAGTGCGACTACCGCATCAACATTGCGCGCATGGGGGTTACCGGGGACGAGTTCGAGATCACGGCCTCCCCGACGTCCATCGCTCCACCGCCGCCTGAGGAGCACGCTGCCGCTGCGGTCCCCAAGAAGCCGACGGCCGCCGTGCCGGGCCTTCCGGGTCTCGGCGCTTCCACGGCCACTCGGGGCCCGCGCTTCGGCGCGAACGGCAGTGCCGAGTCGCCGGGCGGGCGGTCTGCTGGCCAGTCCGCCGCGGCGGGCAGGGACGCCCGCAGCGCCGCCGTGGGGGCCGCAGCGCCGTTGGCCGACGAATTTCGTCGCTCCGTAGCGCAGTCTCAGCAGCAACCGGGGCCGCCGCCCCCACAGCAGCAGCCGCCTCGGCAAGCGGAGGCGCTGCGTCGAGAGCCGCGGCCCGCGCCAGCGCGGCCGCCCGCCGCGCCCAGGGCCGCTCCGCGTCAGCCGCCAGCCGCGCGGAAGCCGGCGGGCCCGTGGGCGGCGGGTGCCAACGGCCGCGACGCGGGCGCAGCCGCCCCGGCCGCTCCGCCCCCACGCGCCGGCATGTCGACCGCGGGGGGCGCCGGCATCGCGAGCCCTCCCGTGGCGGCTCCGCCTGGCGCACCGGCGGACGCTCCGCCCGCGCGCCCTGCCGCCCCGGTTGCAGCCGACCCCTCCGCCCCCACGGCGGCTGACGAGCCGCTGGATGGCTGGTTCGTCGGGGTCAACGGCGTGCCGCTCGGGCCGATTCCGGTGGGGGACCTGCAAGAGCTCGCCGCCGCGGGGCACATCGATCGCAGATCCCTGGTCTGGCGCGAGGGCTTTCCGGAGTGGCGCCCACTCGGCAAGTTCCCCCATCTGGTGAGCATTCTGGACGAAGGCGCCGCGGACGGCGCCGCCGCCCCGGAGCCCGCGGCACCGGCCCCCGAAGCCCCGCCCGCGGCACCGGCACTCGCGGCGCCGGCACCGGCTGCCCCGCCCCCCGCTGCCCCGCCCCCCGCCGCTCGTCCCCCGGGGGCTTCGCCGCCGCCGCCTCCTGCGCCGCGGCCGCGGGAGGCCGTGGCGCGAGCGGAGCCTGCGCCCGTGGCTCCGCCTGCGCCCCACTCCAACGTCGAAGCGTCGGAAGGGCCGCCCTTTGGTTCGATGCCGGGGGGCAACCAGGCGTCCAGCCCGATCTCGGCGCAGGGCTCCAGTCCGGACGCAGCGGCGCCGCCCACGGAGAAGCAAGAGACCTCGTCGCCCTGGGAGAACGACGAAGACGACGAGGACGATCAGCCCACCACGGTGCGCGGGCGTGTCTCGGCCCCGCCACCGGGCATCGGGGTGCCGGCCGCTGCCGCGGTGCAGCACCCTGGTGGATTGATGCCGCCTGGGCCGGCGCTCGGGGCCGTCGCGAGCTTTTCGGCGCCGCCGGCACCGATGAGCCCGTCGTCTACCATCAGCACGACCCCGGATCCCATGGCCGGCCTCGCACCGAGCTCGAGGCGGCCCAATGCCAAGCTCGTCTGGGTCTCCGTGGTGCTCGCGGTTCTCGTTTGCTCGGTCGTGGCTTACGCGCTCGGGGTGTCGAAGTCTCAGCGGGACGTCGCCCCGAGCCCGGAAAAATCGGGCTCGGCATCGGAGCCGGCTGCCGGAAGCGAAGAGCCACCGCCCGAGAAGAAGACTTCGACCGATCCGCCGCCCGAGCCAGCCGTGGAGGAGGCGTCCGATCCGGAGAAAGGCGGCGCCGAGGCGGAAGCCGCCGAGGGGTCGTCCGAGGAGAAGTCCGCCAAGGAGCGTGCTCGCAAGCACCGCCGCCGAAACACCAAGGTCGCGGCGCAAGAGGTCACGGAGGAGCCGGCAGATTCGAAGCCCGCGTCCCTGCTCGAGGGGCTGGGCGGCCCTCGGACGCCGGGACCCCGGTCGGAGTCGGGGCGCAAGCGAGCGTCGAGCGGCGGGGGTGCGGGGCTGGATGCGACGGCCATCCAGCGGACGGTGGCGAGGAATTCGGTTTCCGTCCGGCGCAGCTGCTGGCAGCCAGCGCTGGCGGCCCGAGCGCCCGGCGTGCCCTCTTCCGCGAAGGTCTCGGCACGGGTCAGCATCATGAACAACGGGAAGGTGGAATCCGTGCGCGTCACGGGAGCGCCGCGCGGCTACCCGGGGCTGGCTCGTTGCATCGAGAGCCGCGTGCGGGGTTGGCGGTTTCCACGCGCCGGGGGCTCGACCGAGACCCAAATCCCCTTCATGTTCGTGGGCCAGTAGACCCGAGTCGCCCCAATAGAAAACGCCGATGACGACACGAGGTCGTCATCGGCGGTCTGGGCGCAGTCGGTAAGCCGGGTTCTGTCGAAGGGCGAACCCTTCGCGACGATCATTCATCTAGGGTGCTCGTCTCCGAGCACCTCGAGCGGCCTACCCTGGAGCTCGGGCGAGCAGCCCTCGAACGCTCCTATACATGGCCTTGCTCCGAGCGGGGTTTACCCTGCCACCGCCGTTGCCGGCGGCGCGGTGGGCTCTTACCCCACCATTTCACCCTTACCCGACGGCAGCGCCGCCGGGCGGTATCTTTTCTGTGGCACTTTCCTCAAGGTTTCCCTCACCGGGCGTTACCCGGCGCCCTGCTCTGTGGAGCCCGGACTTTCCTCTCGACCCATCGGGGCGAGCGACCGTCTCGACTGCGTAGACCCACGCGGTCTACCACGCAACGGCGCCTGTCGATCGACTCTTTCTCGCGGTGGTCCCGGCCGCGAGGAAACGAGACTCGCGTGGGTCGAGCGAGGGCGCGACGGGACGGAAGCAGAAATACTCCGCCCGGTCGCGGCCCACCCCGCAAAGCCGCCGGAATCACGCGCAGCGCTGAACCGGCTCGGCCGCACCCGACTGCAGCTGGCTCTTGAGCTTGCCTTTGGCGCGCACCTCGAGCTGCCGAGCCCGCTCGCGCGAGACACCCAGCTGGCGCCCGATTTCGGCCAGGGACAGCGCGTCCTCCGCGTCCGCCATGAGCCGGCGCTCCACGATGAAACGCTCGCGCACGTCGAGCTTGCTCATCGCGCGGCGAACATCCATCTCGAGCTGAGACTGCTTCTGATCTTTCTGCAGTACTTCTTCCTGGCTCGCCTGGTCGGCTGCCAGGCGCTCGACCAGCGCCGCCCCGGAGTCGTCGAAAATCTGTGCATCGAGCGAAACGTCTCGATTGTCGAGTTGCTGTAGCATCGAGCGCAGGCGGGGCAGGGGAACCTCGAGGCGCTTGGCCAACTCGAGCTGGGCCTGCTCCGGGTCCGAGGTGAGGTTCGCGACCCGAGCGCGCTCGCGCCGAAGCCGGAAGAACGTTTTGGACCGGAGCGCCCCCCCGCCTCCGCTGACCATGCTCCACGAGCGGAGCACGTAGTTGAGGATGTAAGCGCGAATCCAGTACGCGGCGTAGGTGACGAATCGAGTCCCGCGCGCGGGGTCGAACTTCCGGAGCGCGTGGAGAACGCCGAAGTTGCCTTCCGCAACCAGCTCGTCCACTGGAATTCCGTAGTGGCGATATTTGTTTGCGGTCGCCACGACGTACCGGAGGTGCGCCTTGACGAGCGCCTCGGCCGCTTTAGGGTCTTCGTTGGCAGTCCAACGCTGGCACAGTTCGCTCTCGGCCTCCCGGGATAGGGGAGAAAAGTGCGCCAATTTGCCAACGATTGCACTGCTCGACGGGATGGCTCGCAGAGACATGAGCGGGGAGACCTTTCTGTTTGCTTTCATCGGGCCGCGAGGAGCCGAAGCGGGGCGCTCGGCGATGCGAGGGGGGTCAAGCCGCGGCACCTGTCTTCATCTGACAGTTCGTACGCAGCGGGCGTCGCTTGGGTTCCGCGCCACAGCGAAAAAATCTTCAGGCCGTTGTCCGGCCTCCCCATGAATCCGACGCGTCGCTCGCACGTGGCGCCCGCCGCCGTCCTGTCGCGGGGTGGCTCCGACTGGCCGGCTCCTGCCCCCCGCCGCCGAACGGGCCGCTCGCAATGGAGGGGCTCGGTTCGGCGCCGACCGGCTCGAGCCTCACGGCGAGCAGGCCGATCCGGCCCACCGGGACCCGACCGCTCGACGATCGGTCGAGGGTCCAATCGCCGCGAAAGGCTCGCGGAAGCCCGGGCTAGCCCAGGGCTAGCCCACCACGGGCGATTCCCCCGGAAATCTCGACGAACCGAGTCACTTCCCGGCCCTCGGCGCCGCCGCTCGGCTCAGCGCCCGCCTCCCCCGGGCCCGTTCCGGGAGCGAGCTACATCCGGACAGCCCCGCGGCGAAACCTCGCCGGGGGGCACCGAAACAGCTCGCCTCGGCGCTGCGAGGCGAGGGGGCTCACACCTGGAAGGACGAGCCGCAACCGCAGGTCGACGACACGTTCGGATTCCCGAACTTGAAACCGGAGCCGTGGGCACCCTCGACGTAGTCGATTTCCGTTCCGTCCAGGTACTGATAGCTGAGCGGATCCACGTAGAGCTTGATGCCGTTGGACTCGAACTTCTCGTCGAATTCCGTCGGGGACTCTTCGAAGTACAGGTCGTACTGAAACCCTGCACAGCCCCCGCCGATGACCCGAAGCCGAAGCCCTTGATCGTCGAGACCCTCGCTGGTGGAGATTTCGCGGACTTTTTCGGCGGCTAAAGTAGTGATGGCAATCATGGCGTGCTTGGTGCTCTTCCGGAGACTTGCAACCTGGTCACTATAAGTGCTCCCCGGCGCTGATGCCACGGCGAAAGCGCAACCGCGGCGGGAGTCTGGTGCGATGCGACAAACCAGCCGCGCGGGGCGAATGCCCCCCGCGGCTCCTCGCCGTTTCCGGGGAGGGTCGAGGGCCCACAATTTTCTCGCACTTTTTCGCTCACAGCGTTGCTCCCCATCCCTTTCGTGGAAGGGCGACGAGCCAGCCTGTCGACGGCCGGTCACGGCCGCCCGGTGGAGAAGCCCGCAGCGTCTGGGACCGCCGGATCGCCCGGCGCGACGAACCAGACGAGGCCGCTCTCACACGCCGCGATCACTCCGTCCTTCGGGCCCGCGGACAGCGCCAACGGCTGGGGACAGGTCACCTCGGCGACCTCGCGCGCGGCCTCCCCCGGCGTGAGCAATCGCAGCGGCCCCCGCGGCTCCCACCATGCGATGGCGCCATCCCGGAACAAGAGCCAGTTCGGTCGCGCCCCGACGGCCTGCCTGGGCCAGCGCCCTGGCAGGCTGGCCAGCCTCTGCTCGCCGTCGTCGCCGAAGCGCCGCACTTCGCCGCTCGAGAGGCCCAACAAGAAGGCGCCCTGGCCGTCGGCGGCGAGCGGCAACCCGAACCCCTCGGCTCCCCCGCGTCGTATCACCACCGCGGTGCCCGCGGCCGTGTCGAGCCGCACGACACCTCGCTCGGACACGAGGGCCGCCATTCGGCGCGAGTCGAGAGCGACCACCGAGCGCGGAATGCCGCCGAGGCTTGCGACCTTCTTCGGCCCCCGAAACGGTAGCCAGCGGTGCACCGCACCGTCGCGTGTCAACAGGTACGCGTACGAGCCGACCTGCACCGTGTGCACGACAGGCGCGGAGAAAGTGCCCGAGACGCGCACGGCACCGTCTGCGCCCAGCGAGACGTAGCCACGCCCCAGCGTCACCAGAGCCCCGCCATCCCAGAGGGGCAGCAGAGTCACGGGCTGGCTGCCCTGGTGGGTCGGCGCCCGCACCCGCCAGGCGACGCTGCCGTCCTCTCGCTGCGCGAGGATATCCCCCTGAGCCGTAGCGATGACTCGCAGCCCGTTCGCCAGCAAGGCCCCCTTCAGGGCCCCCGCGCCCGCGATGTCGTATTCGCCGAGGGTTGCGCCCTCGGCCGACATCTGGGTGAGGCGGGTGGAGCCGAGCAGAAGCAGCCGATCGCTGCCATCAACCAGTGGCTGCTGCACCAGGCCCCCCACGACGCGGCGCTGCCAAGCCACACGCAGCGGACCGCGCGGGCCGGGGAACGGCGCTAGCCGCGCCCGCTCGGGGCCGCCCGCCGCGCACGGCGTGGCCCCCGCGGGGCGACCCCAATGCAGGCGCGACGCGGTGCTCGGGCTGAGCGGCACGGCCGCCGCCGCGGTCGCCAGCAGCCACAGGCACAGCCCCAGCCGAAGGCGTGAGGTGGGACGAGGCGATCTCACAGCAGAAGCGAGACCTCGATTTCCGGCACGGGGCCCGCCTGCGCGGTTGCTTCCAGGATCCGGCGTAGACGCCCGACCGCGCGCACGCGCGCTCCCTGCGCGGGGCGCTCGAGCCCGCTGTGCGTCAACCGCACCAAGCAGGGGCTCGGCTCGCACCCGGTGGAGGGGGTGACGAGGAGCACCGCGGCGTGGCCGACGGCCTTGACGCCGCTGACCGTACCCTCGACCGACACCAGAGCCCCCTGGTACTTGGTGGGCTCGCGCGTCGCCCGCTCGAACGGGATGGCGCGAGCCGAAAGCAGCGCGTACTCGCGCTCGACATCCTGGACGCGGCGCACCCGAAAGCTCGTCAACCGCGGTGCCATCGCCGGGGAGCTCGCGCGCAGCTCGACCTCTGTTTCACCGGTGGAATCGATGCTCATCAGCTGTGCGAAGTAGCCATCCGCGTCGACCTCGATGGCGCTCCCCGCCACCCATACGCTGGCGCCGGGGCTGGTGCGACCCGAGAGCATGAAGCGATCCCCGCCGACGATCGTCATCAGGCCGGGTGCCTCGAGGTGCAGCGGCGTGACGCCCACCTGGTAGCGCAGCTCGCCCGCGTGGGAAGGGGAGGTCGGCGGCGTGACCTCATAGGGAACGCTGCGATCCAAGTTGACGAGGGTGGCTTCCTGCCCCGTGACGAAGGCCGTCAGATCGATGCGGTGCTCCCCCCGGCCGAGCTCGTCGAGGGCGACGAGCTGGCCCCCGATTTCGACCACGCTCCCGGGCAACGCCTCGACGTCGAGCATCATGCTGGGCTGGGCGGCTTGCAGTGCGCGGGGGCTGGCCGTGATGCGGTACTCGACGGGCGGCAGCTCCACCGCCACTTGCTCCGCGTCGTGGCCGGGCTCCCGGACGTCCACGACGACCTTTTGGCTGCCCACGGGCAGCGGGGGGTGCAGCGCGAGCTGCACGCGGTGCTCGCGCAGCGTGCCGTCACTGCCGGCCAGCGCGATCTCGGTGCCGTCCGGGCAGGAGGGGCAGGCGAGCTGCAACTGCTCGACGCCCCCTTCACCGACGCGAAGCTCGGCGGTGAGACGGGCGTGACCGCGCCACAACAGCGCGAAGGCCACGGCGGAGCCCAACAACAGCCCGCTGGCCGTGATCAGCGCCACGGCGCTGCGCGGCGCCGCCGGGCGCACCGAGACGGCCGCCGGGGCCGGAACCGGAGAGGGCGGGGGAGCGGAGGGTCGGCGGGCCCGGCGCCGCTCGGCAGCCGAGGGGCTCCCAGGCCGCAGTGGTGCGATGCCCGGAGCGGCAACGCCCTGCTTGGTGTCGATTCGGGGCAGGGCAGCGGGCGAGGGCAGCTCGATCGGCTCCTCCGGCCGCGGGCCGCGGAGTTGATCCCGGCCCAGACCGTGGTCGGTGTCGCGATGCGCCACCACAGGGCGCGGCGAAAGGGCGGGCAGTTGGGCCGAAGCGGCCATCGCGAACGTCCCGCGGCGCGACTGGACGGAAGCGAAGCCCTTGGATTCCAGGGCCTTCGGAGACGCAGGTGCCTCCTCCGCCTCCTCCGCCTCCTCCTCTCCCGCACTAGCTCCTACGCCTTTGAGGGTCGTGCGCTTGTCTGGGCCGCGCGGCTCGAGATCGGGCAGGGACCTCGTCTCGGGGGCGCGCGGGCTCAATCCACCCAGAGTCTTGGTCTGGTGGGCCGGGCGCAAGCGGGAACGCGGCCCCTCCTCGGCGCCGACTGGGTCGGCCCCCAACGGGCCACCACAACTCGAGCAGGCCCCGTTGGTTCGCCCGGCGGGCTGGGGGCCACATCTCAGGCAAATGGTCATTGGTCGGCCAGTATAGCAATGCGCTCCCGCTGCCTGGGAGCCCTTCATTCGCTCTTATACACGCCCGCGAAGCGGCCGTTTTGTCGGCCATCGGCAGGTGCCGGGAGCTGGGTTGGTGGACGCGACAAGGATGGGCATCGGTCTCGATCAGGTCGCTCGCGCAGCGCGGGAGCGCGCCGCCGCGATCACCTCCGAGGCCGCGGGATACCTGATCCTGCTCACGATCGACCATCTGGCCGTAATGGGGGCCGCCGCCCAGCTGAACCAGATTCGACTGGAATCCGACGGCAGCGTTCGCGTGGTCGGGGCTTCTCCCGTCGCCGAGCCGGAGGCCGTCCGGCAATCGCGGGCCGTTCTCGCGCAGCTGCTGTCGGTGGCGCGCATCCGGTCACCCGCCCTCGATCGGCTCGCTCACCACTCCGCTGCGGAGACCTACGATGAGCTGCGCGATGGCCTGGCGGCGGCACTCGTGCCGCTCAACCCAGCTGCCGCCCAGCGGGGCCTGGCTCGGCTCTGGCGCGAGGTCAACCGGGCAGCCGAGGCCTGGACCGCGAGAGAAGCGGCCGCGCGCCGGCGGGCGGCGAGGCCGTCACCTGCTGGCCCCGCACCCGAAAGGCGGGCGATCGACGGGGTGCTCGAGCCGGCGAGCCCGGCGCCCGCCGGCGGCGAGCCAGCCACCTCCGGGGCGAACGAGGCACGCGCTGCGGACGGGAACGGGGCGGAGCAGCTGCCGCTCTTCCCCGAGGTCGAGCGACCCGAGTCCTCCGGGCGTCTGCTCGGCCCGGGGCCGGAGTCCGCCGCGGGCGGTCCGTTGGTGCGGGTCGATCCGCTCGGCGCCGGGCCCGTGGCCCCGCGCAGCGACCTCGACGACCTGCTCCACGGCTTCCTCTCCGAAACACGCTCCGACGAGCACCTCGCGCAGGGCTTGCGCCGGGCCATCGGAGTCGAAGGCCCTCGCGACGACGAAGCGGCCTCGGAGCCGGTTTCCTGAAAGCGTTCCGAGGTCGCTGCCGGAGCGCACGTGGCGCCCCCGCCCGGGACACCAGGGGCACAAACGCGACGCGCTGGCGGAGCGGGGGGTGGTGCGTCGATCCGATTGGAATAGAGTGGGGGAGATGTGCCGCGTCCGCGCCTATTTCACGTTGGGATGCCTGGCGCTCGGCTGTCGTGACGGGTGGGTCCGCCTGCCTGGGGCTTCGGCGCTGGCCCCGGCGGACGGTGGGGCGGAGATCGACGCGGGGCCGGTCCGCGCAGTGGTCCTGCCATTCCCCGAGCCGCTACCCGCCGGGCAACGGCTCGGGCCGGAGTGCGGAGACGACTCGCAGTGCGACGACGACCTCGAGTGCACTCGAGACCGCTGCGACGCCGAGCGCGGGCGCTGCATCTTCGTCGGCGAAGACGCGGCTTGCGCAGACGGCCAATACTGCAACGGCGCGGAACGCTGCGACCCTCGGCTCGGCTGCGTCGCGGGTCCCCCGGTTTCGTGCTCGGACGCGACGCCCTGTACGATCGACCTGTGCGACGAGGAGACACGCTCGTGCATTCGCTTGCCGCGGGACGCCGACGCCGACGGCGCCATCGACATCAACTGCCCCGAGGGCAACGACTGCGACGACGGCGATCCGGGAGTCTCCGGAGACCAACTGGAGGTTTGCGGCAACTCGGTGGACGACAACTGCGACGGGCAGATCGACGAGGCCACCTGTAGCCAGCCGCAGCACGACGCATGCGGCGCCGCGCTGCGCGTTTCCGCCCCCGTCGAGGTCGACCTGCGGCCCGCGGGGGCGGCGCTCGATTTCGCGGCGTCTTGCGGGCCGGACGGGGAGCGGACCCGAGACCTCTTCGTCGAGGTCGAGGTTCCGGCCGGCGGGCAACGGGACCTCGACCTGTTGCTGCGCTCGGCTGGCGCCCGCCTGGCCATCGCCGAGCTCTCCGGCTGCCCACCCGACGCCGCGGAGCTGAGCTGCAGCGCCGGCATTTCGCTCGCCACGGGCGTGGGGGTGGCGAGGCTGCGCGCCCCCGGAATCGCTGCCGGAATCCACCGATTCGCGCTGTACACCGACTCCTCGGCGCCGCTCCGGCTCGAGGGCGGGCCGACCCAGCCGCAGGGCACGCCGGGCGGTAGCTGTGAGGCGCCGGCTGCGCTCGCACCGTCGCAGCGCGCCCTCGTCCACACGACGATCGCCGATCCACCGGACGCGGCGGCCCTGGCCTGCGGGGAGGCGGCGACCGCCGCGCAACACTTCGGCTTCACGCTGGACGAGCCCTCCGACGTGCGCGTGTACGCGACGGGGCTCGACGGCGTCGGCACCCCGCTGATCGAGCTCTCGCCGGGCTGCGGCCAACCTCCGATCGCCTGTGGCTCGGGTCAGCTCCAGCCGATCGGCGCGCGAAACCTCCCCCCCGGCACCTATCAGCTCGCCGTCGCCGCGACGGGGCCAGAAGACGTCGAGATCGCCTTGGAAGCTCGGCCCACGCGGCCCGCGCCGGCCTCGGACGCCTGTGAGTCCGGGCTGGAGCTGCGCTCGGGGCAGGACCTCGCCCTCGACTTCACGGACCACTTCGACTCGATCGAGGCGGGCTGTCTGCCCGGAGGTCTCGACGCCGCCGCCCGCCTAACCCTCTCGGAAGAAAGCGACGTGCTGCTTCTCGGCAGTTTCTCTCCCTCGGACGCGGCAGCGGTGACCCTCTCCGGCCCGACCTGCGACGTCGCCTCGCAGCGGTCCTGCTCGGTGGGTAGCTCGGGGCGCGCCGCGGTCGCGGCGCACGGCCTGCCAGCGGGTGGGTACCGTGCCGTCGTCGAGTCGCGCCGAGGCCTGCCGGCAGTCGTCACGGCCGCCGTGCGCCCCGCCTCGACCACCACCTTGGCGGCGGGGGCCGACGGCTGCGAAAGCCCCTTGGTGCTGAGCCCCGCCGGCGGGCGCTACCGCGGCAGCACCGCCAACAGCACCCCCTCCTTGAGCGCCAGCTGTGACTTTGCGCTGCCCATCGGGGCGCCCGATCAGCTGCTGCAGCTCGAGCTCCCCGAAGCGCGGCGCGTGATCATCGACGGCCGCGACAGTGATTTCGACGTGCTGCTCAACCTCCGTCGCGGACCGGGGTGCCCGGGGGAGGAGGTGGTCGGAGGCTGCATCACCGGCGCCCTCGGCCGGCCCACGCTGCTGGACCTCGACCTGCCCGCCGGGACCTATTTTCTTCAGGTGGACGGCTACGCCGGCGTGTCGGGCAGCTGGGCTCTCGACGTCTACGTCCTGTAGGCCGGCGCGAGCTGGCTCCGGGCCGCGGTCGTCGAGCTGCGGGGCCGAGGGAGAAGGGGCCCGCCCGGCGGCTCCGCAGGCGCGAACCCGGCGCCGCAGGCCCCGAAGACCGGAGGGGCCGCCACCGCACCCCGGCGCGAGACCCGGCGTCCTGCCGGCTATCGCACCCGCCAGAAAACTTGGCGTGACCCGCGACTCTTCCTAAGTTGGAGCCGCCCGCCGTGCCGCTCCGAGTCGTCGTCATTCTCCTGAACACGTACCGCGAGGCGGTGCGAGCAAAGGTTCTGCACGGGCTCTTCGCGGTGGCGGTGGCCACGGCCGCCTACTGCGTGGTGGTCGGGCATTTCGCGGCCAACGCCACCGGGCGCGTGCTGAGCGACCTGGGCTCGGCTTCGGTGGCGCTGTACGGGGCGTTCGTGGCTATCGTGCTGAGCGCCACGACACTGCATCGCGAGCTGGAACAAAAGACGCTGTTTCCCATCCTGGCGCGGCCGATATCCCGGGTGGAGTACCTGGTCGGCAAGTACCTGGGCACGGTGCTGACCCTCCTCGTGTTCGTGGTCGGCAACTCGGCCGTCTTCCTCATCGCGCTGGCGGCCACCGTCGCCGAGCAGGCCGCCTGGGCGCTGACCGCCGTCGGCGGCGTGCTCTGCGTCGCCGGGTTCGCGGCGTGGCGGCTTCCGGCGGCGCGCAGCGCCCTGCCGGCCCTGGCCGCCCTCGCGATGGCGGCGTGCGGCTGGCTGCTGTGCGGCAGCGAGGTGTTGGACGACCGCCGGGTGGTCGCGCTCTCCGCGCTGCTGACCGCGCTCGAGGTAAGCGTCGTCGCGGCGGTTGCGCTGCTTTTCGCCTCGTTCTCGTCCCCGTTCCTGACGGGCGTCTTCACGCTCGGCGTGTTCATCGTGGGCCGCTCCGCCGACACCCTCGCGCATCTGCCGGGGCGCGTCTTCGGCGAAGCCGTTGCCGCGGCCGGACAGCAGCTGGCCCGCGTCGTGCCCAACTTGATGCTGTACGTGCCCGAGCGAAGCGTGCTCACGGGAGAAGCGGGGGTGGGTATGGGCTACGCCGGCCTGGCGGCGATTCAGACGCTCGGCTGGTCCCTGGTCCTCCTGGCGGCGGCCGGCATCACCTTTCGGCGTCGTGACCTTGTCTGAGCTGCGACGCTACGAGCTGCCCCACAGGACGCTGCGGCGTTTCGGCGCGGCGCTATGCCTGGCTTCGTGCGCCTTCGCGGGCCTGACCGCGCTGACCCTGGAGCGGGGGCAGACCGAGATGCAGCTCAGCGATCGCCACTTTCACCAGAGCGATCTCGTGCGGTCCATTGCTTACGCTCAGCGGGCCGCCGCCTTGTACGTGCCGGGCGCGCCGCACGTTCGGGCGGCTCGGGAGCGGCTGTTGGCCATCGCCGTCGGCAGCGAGCGCGCGGGCGACCGAGCGACGGCCGCGGCCGCGTTGCGCGCGGCCCGAGCGGCGCTCCTGCTCCAGCGCCACGCCTGGACGAGCGACGAACGCGCCCTGCGCGAGGTAGAACGCGCGCTCGAGCGCGTCGCGTCACACCCGTCGAGTCGGGCCACCTCGCCAGACTCTCTCGAGCCCGACGCGCATCCACCCTACGCCGCGCAGCGCTTCGACCCACCTCGTCCCGCGCTTCGCGGCTCGCTCTTCGCATCGTTCGGCCTCGCCATCGGCGGGGCGGTCTGGCTGGCGTTTCGCGCCCTCGACCCGTCGCGGAAGTTCGAGCCGCGCGGCCTTCTGCTCCCGCTGGCGGGCTGTGCGGTCGCGGTGATTGGCTGGGCCCTGGCCTTGCTGCTCGCCTAGGGGGTGTCGTGCGATGCGGAACGTGACACGCCGAGGGCCGCTCCGAGCCGACGCTCCCCATCCCAAGCGCTCCGCCCGATCCAGCCGCCGCAAGCCGCTGTCTCGCCGGGCGGGCGGCGAGGGCGCCCCCCTGGCCCCCGCGCCGAGCAGCTCCGGTGGGGGCGCCGCGGTGGATCTCCCGTGGGGGGAGGCCACGGCGCGGTTCCTCGCCTCGCTGGCTGGCGAGCGTCGGGCATCGGAGCACACCGTGCTCGCCTACGGCCGCGACCTGCGCCAGCTCGGCGAGTTCCTGCGAGCGGGGGCGAGTGGGCCCCCGCGAGTTGCGGACGCGAGCCGCAACGCGCTGCGTGCTTGGCTCGCCAGCCTCGCCGAGGATCGCAGCTCCGCCAGCCTGGCGCGCAAGTTGTCGAGCGTGCGAGCCCTGTTTCGGTACCTGCAGGAGCGCGAACCACAGCTCGTCAACCCGGCGCTCGAGCTCTCGAGCCCGCGGGTGGCCCGTCCGCTGCCCGCCGTTCACTCCGCGGAAGTGGCCGCCCAGGTGATCGAGGGGACCCACCGCGGCGACGAGACGGGCCGGGTGGCAGCGCGGGCGGCGCGAGACCAGCTGCTGCTCGAGTTGCTCTACGGCTGTGGCCTCCGCGTCAGTGAAGCCGCTCACCTCGACGTGGCTGCGCTCTCCGGAAAGCGGCGCGAGGTGTTGATCTATGGCAAAGGAAAAAAGGAGCGCCTCGTGCCGGTGGGGCAGCTGTGCCTGGAAGCACTGCAGCGCTATCTGCCGTTGCGCAGCCAGCTGCGACACCCCAAGACGGGCGCGCTCGACGAGCGCGCGTTGTTCGTCGGAGAGCGCGGAGGACGCCTGAGCGTTCGCCAGATGCAGACCATCGTGAAGCGAAGCGGAGCGCTGGCGACGGGGCGCAGCGATCTGCATCCTCACGCGCTTCGCCACATGTGCGCGACCCACATGCTCGAGGGAGGGGCGGACGTGCGCACCATCCAGCGGTTTTTGGGTCACAGCAGCTTGGCGACGACCGAGCGCTACACACACCTGTCGGTCCATCAGCTACTGCAGACGTACGACCGGAGCCACCCGCTCGCCGTCGATACGAAGCGGCGCAAGCCCTGACGGGGGGAGAGCCTCGCCGCGGCCGTGTCGCCCCCGGGGCCGACGACCAGGGAGCGACGGCCGTCGCGAGGTCGCAGGGGGACCGCTGTTGCACCGGGCGGGATCGACTCGGTGCGGCCCCTCGCCGCGGGCATCGCTCGCCCCGCGCGCGCCAGGCCGCAGCTCCGAAGGCGGTCGTCGCCGCGGGCGCGCAGACGCGGGGCGGGGGCGCGGGGCGGCCGCCGCGTGGGTCCGAGCCGACGCTCGGGGCCCCAATGGGTGATTTTTGGAAAAGATTCGCGCAATCGGTGAGTTTCCAGCCCCGAGGCTCGGCGCCGAGCGGCCCTCGCCCCGCGGGCGCGCCGCGCCGGGGCTCCACCGGATCGAGGGCTATCCGAGGCCAGCGGGACCGTGTAATGGAGAGCCCCCATGCAGCTCAAGTACGGTTGTAACCCGCACCAACCCCACGCAGTCGCTCGAGCCATCGGCGCAAGCCCGCTCTCCCTGCTGAACGGCAACCCATCGGTCATCAACCTGCTCGACGCCCTGAGCGCGTGGCCCCTGGTTCGCGAGCTGAAGGCGACGCTGGGCCAGGCGGCGGCGGCGAGCTTCAAGCACGTCTCACCCGCTGGCGCGGCCCTGGCCGCACCGCTGCCTGCCGACCTCGCGCAGGCCTACGAGGTGTCCGGCGCGGAGCTGAGCCCGGCTGCGCTCGCCTACGTGCGCGCGCGCGGCGCGGATCCGAAGTGCTCGTTCGGCGACTTCGTGGCCCTCTCCGAGGTCGTGGACGAGCCGACGGCGCTCGTGCTCAAGAGCGTCGTATCCGACGGGATCATCGCACCGGGCTACCAGCCGACGGCCCTCGAGATCTTGCGCGGCAAGAAGCAGGGCGCCTTCATCGTCCTGCAAGTCGATCCGGATTTCGAGCCGCCCGCCAGGGAGGCCCGAGAGTCCTTCGGCGTCCGGATCGAGCAAGATCGAAATGCCCACGTGTTCTCCGAGCAGGACCTTTCGAACGTCGTCTGCGGCGAGCTCACGGCCCAGGCGCAGCGCGACCTGGTACTGGGCTACACCACGCTCAAGTACACCCAGTCCAACTCGGTCGGCTACGCGATGGGTGGGCAGATGATCGGCATCGGCGCCGGCCAGCAGTCGCGCGTCGACTGCACCAAGCTCGCGGGCGCAAAGGCGGATGGGTGGCAGCTCCGGCGCCACCCCAAAGTGCTGGGCCTGCGCTTTTCGCCTTCGGTGAAGCGCCAGGAACGGATCAACTGGCGGGTGCGCTACATCGAGGGGGACTTGACGGAGCACGAGCAGGCCGCGCTCCAGGGCGCGCTCGAGGTGGAGGCGGCTCCGTTGACCGCGGCGGAAAAGCGCGCCTTCCTCGGGGAAATTTCGGGGGTGAGCATGGTTTCGGACGGGTTCATCCCGTTTCGGGACAACATCGACCACGCCCAGCGGCACGGGGTATCCTTCATTGCCCAGCCGGGAGGCTCCAGTCGCGACCGAGAGGTGAATCAGGCCTGCGAGCAATACGGCATCGCCATGGTTCACACGGGGATTCGCGCGTTCCATCACTGAGTGGCCCGCGCAGCGCCACCTCGCTAGCTGGGATTTCTCACGACCTGGTCCCGAGGGTGCGATGAGTCGTGTCTTTTCGCCCAGCGGGCCGCCAGCGCGTGCGGGGCAGACAGCCAGTCTGCCTGCGCGCGCCCGGCGGGCATTCTGGACTGAGAATCCACTTCCTCCTCGCACCCTCGGTTCTGCGGTCGCGAGAAATCCGGGCTAGAGCTCCCCGGTCGACGCAGAGGGTGTCGCCGTGCGCAGGCGAACGGACACGCGCGGTCCTCGCCGCGCCACCTCGTGGCTCGGCTCCCCGGGCAGCGCGGCGGAGAGCGCCGCGGCGACCCGCTCGGCGGAAGCTTCCTGCGCGAGGTGGATCTGCCAGACAGCCCATGCGCCGCCCCCTTTCAGGGCGCCCGCGTCGAGGCGATCCCCCCGCCAATCGAGCGCGAGCGCCCGGGCCTGCGCCTCGTCGAGCGCAGCGTGCAGCAGGGCGTACAGGGGCCAGCCGCCGAGCGAGGTGTCGGTCGCCGGAGGCGTGGCCCCCTCGGGGGCTTCGGCGGGGGGCAGGCTGGTGCTCGGCTCGGGCTGGGCGCCCTCCCACAGCTCGCCCATCACGTCGCGGACGGTCGCGGGCGGCATCTCGAACAGGTCGCGGGGCGAGGCGACGCGGCCTCGGCGAATGGCCTCGTGCAGGTACTCGGCGCCGTAGGCGTAGGGCATCGTGAAGCGAGTCGCCGACAGCAAATCTTCTTGCGCCCAGAGCCAGTCGTCGCCGTTCTGGCGCACGCTCGCGAAGGTGCGGGCGAAGTCGACTTGGGCCGGGTCCAGACCGAACAGGCTCGACTGGTAGAGCGTTTGAAAGTAGCGCGCCTCGCCTTCGATGACGGCCAGAGCCCGCAGCTCCCCCTCCACGCCCTGTCCGTAGCGGCCGCGAAAGGCGGCGAGATCGTGCTGATCGTCCTGAATCGCGTGAATCAGCTCGTGCAGCAGAACGGGCGTATCGAGGGACCAGTCGCGCGGCGCAGCGTGCTGCACGACCACCACCCGGGCGGCGCTGGCGTCATAGAAAGCCACCCAGTTGCGCGCCCGCTGTTGCGCCACCATGGCGGGGTCGAAGCTCGCGCGGCGCGACAACCGCAGAGCGATCAAGGCCTCCGCCAGCGGATCGCTCGGGCTGGGCCCCGGCGCCGCCTCCACCAAGTAGACCTCGGCCTCCGATTCGGCGATGACGGTGATCGGCGGCAAAGCCACGGAAGGCACGTCGCGCAGACACGCCGCGAGCTGCGCCACCGAGCGAGCGCAGTCGCCCGTGGATACGTCGCAGGCCGGCGGTGTCGAGCGCTCACAGCCCACCAGGCCAATCGGCTCGCCGCCCTCCGCGGCGGGCGCGGGCGGTTGCCCTTCGGGATCGGGAGAGCCGCAGGCCAAAGCCGCCAAAGCCGTCAAAGCCCAAGGCGCCCGCGGCGCGGCTCGGCGGGCGATCGCCGGGCGCGGGCTCATGGCCAACGGAGCACCGCCGCTCGGCACCCCGCGCGCCCCGAGCACTCGGGCTGCTCGTCACAGCGCTCGGCCTCCGCGAGCACCTCGGCTGCATAGCCGCAGACGCCACTGCGCGCGCAGGCGACCACCCCCTGTTGCTCGCCGCACTCGAAGCCCGCCAGCGCGCTGCGCTCGCAGTACCGCCGGCAGGACTCGTCGGTCGAAAGCGGGGCCGCCGCCTGCACGAAGCAACGCGAAAGCCCGCCGGGCTCGCAGCTGCCGAGCCGGAGACAATCGCCCATTTCCTCGAGCACCGGCGCCCGCACGCGAGCCAGGTGCGCGTCGGCGCGGCACGCCTGCTCGCAGCCGCCACCGGGCAGGCCACAGCCGCGCTGCCACTCGCAGAAGCGATCACAATACGCCTCGGCGCCCGTGGGGGACGCCGCGCCGCAGCCGAGGCCCAGGAAGCCCACGACGGGCAGGCCGAGCAGCCCCACGGCACGCGGCCGCCGAGCAACGCGCCGGTGGAACGGAGGCAGCGCCACGGGGGGATTGTAGCGTCCGGGCCGGGCCGCGGCTACGGTTTGCCCATGGCGAGAATCGGGAGCGCCGCCACGGCGCGCAATGGGGGCTTCCATGCGCCCCGGGTGTGGCTCTTGGTGGGAGGCGTGCTGATCGCGGCCTGCGGCGGCGCCACCACCGCGACCGACGAACGCGGCCGCCCCAGCAGCGGCAGCGGGCCCGCGGGCGGCTCGTCGACGGGCTCGGGAGAGCTGGGGAGCGTGGACGACGGCACCTGCCGCGCCCGTTGGGAGGAGCTGACGTTCAATCGGCAGGATCAGGCCCGCCAATGGCAGGAGCCGCAGATCGGTTTCGCCGACGATTGCTCGGGCGCCGAAGTGTTCACGGCCCAGGGCCAGGCCGGAATGGAGGAGTCGGCCGCGGACATCGAGTTGCGCGTGGTGTTCGCCGGCGATGAGGTGCAGGAGGTCACTTCCACCGTCTCTTTTGGCTTCGCCCGCTCCGACGCCGACTTCGACCTGCAGTCCGCCCAGCTGGTGGACGAGGGCCGAGGGCGCCGCGCATTTCTCATCCGGGGATCGGTGGAGCTGCCGAGCCTCGGCGGCGGCTCGAGCCCTGGCGAGGTGGCGATCCGAGCCAGCGGCGTGGCGTGTGCGCAGCCCAGCGGGTGCTGAGCGCGGGGCCGGGAACGGGCGGGCTAGCCGAGCCGCAACGCCTCTCCGAACGCGAGCAGCCCGGGGAGCCCCCCGGTGTGCAGAAAGAGCGCCGGATCGGGCTGCTGGGGCATTTGCCGCAGGCCGAGCAATGCCTTGACCGAGTACGCCGGATCCAGCACCAGGCCCACGCCGCTCGCGGCCGCCGCCAAGAGGTCCCGATGCTCTTGGCCGGGGCTTCCGTAGCCGGGGCCAATGAACCGATCCGGGACCGAAACGGGAACGGGCGCGGGCAGGTCGGGCGCGAGCTCTGCGATGCCCGCGCAGAGCGTTCGAATCACGCCCTGGAAGTATTCCGAATCGGCTCGAACGGCCACGGCGATGACCGCGGCGGCGACACCGAAAGCAGCCGCTCCGACCGCGCACCCCGCCGCCGTGCCGCCCGAGCCGCAGGCGTGCACGACCGCGTCGAAGCACGGCGGCGCGCCCGGAGCCTCGCCGCGGTCGAGCTGCTCTCTGACCTCCTGCATCGCCCGCACGTAGCCGAGCGCGCCGAGCGCGCTGGAGCCGCCTTCGGGGATCACGAACGCACGCTCTCCGCGCGCCGCGAGCTCGGTCTCTCGCTTTCGCAGCCAGTCGGAGCGCTCTCGATAGCTCTGCGGCGAGGCCCAGTGCACGCGCGCACCCGCCAGGTGGTCCAAAAGCAGATTGCCGACCACGGGTTCGCAATCGCGGTGCTCATCGAGCGCGGCGGACAGTTCACCCGGCGATTCACTGCGAAGCGGCCGCTCCGTGCGGAGCAGCAGCTCGCAGCGAAGACCGAGCTGGGCGCAGAGCAGCGCCGTGGCGCGCGCGTGATTGGACTGAGCCGCCCCGCAGGTGAGCACGACCGTGGCCCCTTCGGCCTGCGCGGCCGCCAGCAGGTACTCGAGCTTGCGGATCTTGTTGCCGGCGGCCGCCCCGGCCGTCATGTCGTCTCGCTTGACCCAAACGCGGGTGCCGATCAGCTCGTCGAGGCGATCACTGCGCCACAGCGGAGTTGGGGTATGAGCCAGCGAGAGGCGCGGAATGCTGGAGAAGGTCATGTCGACTCGGCCGGTGACCGGCCGCAGGCCGGATCCTACAGGCAAGGAGCCGAGACGACTACGCGCAGGGCAAGCCGGGCGCGGGAGCTGGCTCGGCCCCCGTGGAGCCCCCCCGGCGGCGGGGCGCTCGCCGGCGCGTCGGACGGCGAGAGGGCTCAGACGGCCGAGCGGACGCGCCGCCCACGGCCCGAGTGGACTGTGCTAGATCGACGCCCCGGAGATTCACCCATGACCGAACGCGTCGTCCTCACTGGCATCAAGCCTTCCGGAACCCCCCACATCGGAAACTGGCTCGGTGCGATTCGCCCGGCGCTCTCGCTGGCGGGCGAGCCGGCAACCTCGGCGGTGTATTTCATCGCGGACTACCACGCGCTGACGTTCGTGCACGAGGCCGAAGCCATGCGCACGATGACGCGCGACGTCGCGGCCACCTGGCTCGCTCTCGGGCTCGACCCACAGCGCGCGCTGTTGTTCCGCCAGAGCGATGTCCCCGCGGTCTTCGAGCTCGCTTGGACGCTGGGGTGCATGACCAGCAAGGGCTGGATGAACAAGGCGCACGCCTACAAGGCCCTCGTGGATCGCAACCGCGAGGCGGGCCTCGAGGAAGACGCCGGCATCAACATCGGCCTGTACACCTATCCGGTGCTGATGGCAGCAGACATCCTGCTCTACGACACGGACATCGTCCCCGTCGGCAAGGATCAGGTGCAGCACGTCGAGATCGCCCGGGACATCGCCCAGCGCTTCAACCACGTGTTCGGCGAGGTGCTGGTGCTGCCCCGAGCCGAGGTCAGCGAACACGTCGCCGTGTTGCCCGGCCTCGACGGGCGCAAGATGAGCAAGAGCTATGGGAACGTGATCCCGCTCTTTCTGCCGCCGAAGAAGCTGCGCAAGCTCGTCAACCGCATCGTGACCGACAGCACCCCCCCCGAGCAGCCGAAAGATCCGGAGACATCGCAGATCTTTCAGATCTACCGCGCCGTGGCCAGCCAAGCTCAGACGCGGGAGCTGGCCGAGCGCTATCGGGCGGGAATCGGTTGGGGAGACGCGAAGGCATGCCTGTTCGAAGCGCTCGACGAGCGGCTGCGCGAGCCGCGCGAGCGCTACGAGGAGCTGATGGCGCACCCGGAGCGCATCGACGCGGCGCTCGCCTCCGGCGCCGAGCGAGCGCGGGCCAAGGCCCGCGCCACGATGGATCGAGTGCGGGGGGCGATTGGCATCGCCCCCCGCGCCTGACGCGCGACGGGCTGGCTGCGAGGCGAGTCGCCTCGTGGCATTCCGATCGGCGGCCGGGACCCCGAGCAGACCCCCGGGCGAGCGCGTGGAGGCGCCGCAGCCGCCTTTCGCCGAGCCGCGGCTGGCCCACCCCGGGCGCCCGCTCAACGGAGAGAGACCAGGATCTGATCGGTTTCCACGGCGTCGCCGGGCGCCACGGCGACTTCGCGGACTTCCCCCGCAGCCGGGCTGGCGATCTCGTTTTCCATCTTCATGGCTTCGATGACGAGCAACGGCTGCCCTTTTTCGACGCTGTCACCGGCCTGCACGAACACTTCGACCACGCGCCCGGGTAGCGGTGCGACCGCTTGCTGCGTGGCCTGGCTGGTGGTGGCGCGGCCCTGCCGAGCCCTTCTTTCGAGGTCGCTCTGGACACTGGCGACCAGCCGCGCCCCGTTGACCTCGACCGCGAAGGGATCGGTCGGAGTGGCCGCCGCCCGCAGCCGAATTCGGTAGATCTTTCCGGAGACGCAGACGACCGTCGGCCGACCTCCGCCGCCGGGCTGTAGGATCTCCGCCGAATCCTCCGAGTCGGCTTCGGCTTCGGCGGCCGGGGTCGCCGAAGGTCGTAGCTCGTGGCAATGTGCGTTGAGGGTCACGAAATCAGTCATGGCAAACCGTGGCCCCGATAGGACCTCCTGTTCGGTCGATGTGCAAGCGCCGGCGCGAGCCGCGTCCCCCCCCGCCCGCCCGGAGCGGTCGCCGCGCGGGGCCCGAAATCGGAGGTCGGGAAATGGATATTGAGGCCGGCTGTCGAGACGGGCCACTCCGCTGCGGCAGGCCTGCCTCCGGCGACGCTTGCCGCGGAGGAGCCCGGGTGATCGGCGCCGAGCGCGCGCTGGAGCGGCGGCGAAACGGCTCACCTCGTGATGATCGATGTGGTATCTGCGCGCCATGCGCGTTTGGAGCCGTTCGGTCTCTGCGGCAGTGCTCGCCGCCTCGACTCTCGCCGCCTCGGCTCTTGCCTGCGGAGGGGCCAGCTCGGCCGCTGCCGGGCCCAAACGGCCTCCCGGTGCTGGCGCCGGCGCCGCCGAGAAGCCCGCGCAGCTCCAGGCCTCGCCCGAGGCAATCGTCGCCTCCGCGGATCGCACGGCGCAAGACCGCGCGACGGACGAGCGGCGCCACCCGGTGGAGCTGCTCCGCTTCTTGGACGTGCGGCCCGGCGCGCGCGTCGCCGACCTGGGCGCCGGCAGTGGCTACACGACCGAGCTGTTGGTCCGGGCGGTGGGGGAGGGTGGCTCCGTGTACGCTCAGAACAACGCTCTCACGCTCGAGAAGTACGTGCGGGAGTCCTGGCCCGAGCGACTGCGCCGCCCCGTCAATCAACGGGTCGTGCGCATGGATCTCGAGTTCGAGGCGCCGTTTTTTCCCGAGGCGAGGGACCTCGACCTCGTCACGCTGCTCTTCTCGTATCACGACATCGTCGCCCAGGGCGGCGACCGGGCGCAGATGAACCTGGCCGTCTTCGAGGCGCTCGAGCCCGGAGGCTACTACGTCGTCGCCGATCACAGCGCCGAGCCCGGCGGAGGGGTCGACGCCGCTCGAACGCTGCACCGCATGGACCAGGAGCTGCTGCGCAAGGAGGTCGAGGCCGCGGGCTTCGAATTCGTCGAGGGCGCCACGTTCCTGAGCGATACGGCCGACGATCACTCGACCGTCAGCTACCAGGTGGGCTTCAAGACCGATCGATTCGTGCTGAAGTTTCGCAAGCCCGACCGCCCAGCCGCCGAGTAGCGCGCCGGGCGGGTCGCTTTGCCCGAGCCGGGCGCGCTCGCAGGGGAGCGTTTCGTCGTCCGACCCCGAAGCCGCTCGCTCCCGCGAGCTGCCGTGACGGGGTCCGACGTGCCGAGATCGGCTCGCCGTGCCCGATTCGGGTCGGGCGCCCGCCGCCCGCGCGGCCGCAGCGGCGCGGCGGGCGGCGGACGGCTCGGGACGCCGGCGGGCCGGAGGACGACAACCCCGGCCCGGGCCCGCCGGTCGCGGGGGGGGGGGGCCAGCGGCGCCGAGCGCGCGCACTTGTCGAAGCGCAAGGGGTGGGTTATTGCCGGCTTTCGACCCGATGCCCAGCCGCTCACCGACCTTCGGCCCGCCCCCCTGCGGAACCCCTCCGCCGCGCACCCGATGGACGGTGCCGCGTGCGGTCGCACTCGCCAGCTTGCCGGGCTGTATGTGGTTCGGGCCTACGCCGCTTCCGGCACCCGCGCGTCCGCCCGCCGCCCCCGAGGAGGCTCCGCCCCTCCGGATGGAGCGGGTGGAGGTCGAGCCGACCAATGAGCCGAGCGCCGTCTTCATTCACGAAGGCAAGCCGTTCTGCTTCACCGGAACGAACAACTACTACCTCAGCTACAAGTCGCCGGACATGGCCCACGACGTGCTCGCCCAGGCCCAGTCGATGGGGCTGAACGTCGTGCGAACCTGGGCCTTCGGCGATCGCGGCTCGCTCGACGGCTTCGTGCCGAGCGTGGACGGCAACGGAACGAAGGAGGGCGTCTACTTCCAGTACTGGGACACCACCACCGGCGAGCCCGCCTACAACGACGGCCCCGACGGCCTCGAGCGGCTCGACCGAGTGCTGGCCGAGGCCAGCGCGCTGGGCCTGAAGGTGATCCTCGTGCTGACCGACAACTGGAAGGATTTCGGTGGCATGGACCAGTACGTGAGCTGGTTTGGATTAAGGCACCACCACGAATTTTACACGGAGGGAAGGGCCCGCCGCGCCTACAAGAACTACGTGGCCCACCTGCTCGGGCGCATCAATACGGTCACGCAGGTCGCTTACAAGGACGACCCCACCATCTTCGCGTGGGAGCTCGCCAACCAACCGCGCTGTGGCAATGCGGGCCGGTTCGATGCCGTGCCCGCCTGCCACCCCGAGATGATCACCGCCTGGGCCCGGGAGATGAGCGAGTACATCCACTCGATCGACACCAATCACTTGGTCGCGGTCGGGGACGAAGGCTTCTATCGCCGCCCGGGCGCCGAGCGGTGGATGTACAACGGCGCCAACGGGGTCGACCACGAAGC
Source organism: Polyangiaceae bacterium (assembly GCA_050299315.1). Taxonomy (GTDB): domain Bacteria; phylum Myxococcota_A; class Polyangia; order Polyangiales; family Polyangiaceae; genus SZUA-265. Next base: position 172,932 of record JBNKVS010000058.1, on the reverse strand, counting down.
CCTACTGAAGCTGCCGGGCGTGGACTATGGAACCTTCCACCTATACCCGGATCCGTGGGGGCAGCCTGCCAGCTGGGGCAACGAGTGGATCGAGCAGCACATCGAGTCTGCCAGGCGAGTCGGCAAGCCCGTGGTGCTCGCGGAATACGGCGTGCCCGTGCGGCAAGATGGAGCCACGCGCCTCGCTTCCGGCTTCGAAGATCGCGCGGTGGCTTACGAGAATTGGAACAATCTGATGATGCTACGGGGCGGCTCGGCGGCGCTGTTCTGGCTCCTGGTCGGCATCGACCCCGCGAGCCGCGAGGGCTACTACGAAGATTACGACCACTTCTCGATCTACAACCGCGAGGCAGATGAGATCGCCCAGCTGCTCAGCAGCTTCGCCGGCGACTTTCCTACCAAGGCGCGCGCCTGCGAGCTCGCGGCGGAGGCCGGGGTGGGGGGCACGCCCAACGCGTTCGTGAGCGTGACCAACGTCGAGCTCCCCGAGCCGGCCCCCGCCGAGCCCGCTGCCCCGGATGCCGCCGAGCCGCCCCCGGCAGAGCAGCCGGAGGCTCCGGCCGAACCGGACCCCGTCGCCGGCGGCGACCCACGACCTCCAACCCCCGAAGAGCCATGATTCGAATCGGAGTCGATCTCGGAGGAACCAAAATCGAGGCGCTCGCGCTCGACGAGCGCGGCGAGGAATTGGCGCGCATTCGGCGGCCGACGCCGCGCTCGAGCTACCCGGACATCGTCGAGGCAGTGGCGTCGCTCGTCGAGGCGGTCGAGCAGAAGCTCGGCGCGCGCGGCACCGTCGGGGTGGGGATCCCCGGGACGTGCTCCCCGGCTACGGGCCTCGTCAAAAACGCAAACACCACGCTGCTGATCGGCCATGCCCTGGACCGCGACCTCTCCGAGCGGTTGGGCCGCTCGGTTCGCCTCGCGAACGACGCCAACTGCTTCGCCCTCTCGGAGGCCGTGGATGGCGCCGCGAGCCCGAGCGCGCTCGGGGTGGCGCGTCCGAGCGTGTTCGGCGTGATCCTAGGCACCGGCTGCGGCGGCGGGTTGGTGAGCCGAGGCGAGATCGTGGTCGGCCGAGACGCGATCGCGGGCGAATGGGGGCACAACCCGCTACCCTGGCAGACCCCGGAAGACGAGCCCATCCCGCAGTGTTGGTGTGGGCTTTCCGGCTGCGTGGAAACCTACCTGAGCGGCAGCGGGCTATCCCGGGCTCACCGGGAAAGGACGGGCAGCTCGCTCTCCGGAGCCGACGTTGCGGCCGGTGCCAGTCGCGGCGACCCCGCCTGCCAGCTGACGATGGACAGGTACCACGGGCAGCTGGCCCGAAGCCTGGCGACCCTCATCAACGTGCTCAATCCCGACGCCATCGTGCTGGGCGGTGGCGTTTCGAACATCGACAGCCTGTACGCTCGCGTTCCCGAGCTGTGGGGCAAATTCGTGTTTTCGGACGTGGTCACCACCCGCCTGCTGAAAGCCAAGCACGGGGATTCGAGCGGCGTGCGCGGCGCCGCCTGGCTGTGGCCGAGCGGCGCGAGTGAGTGAGCCGCCATGCCCGGCGATCTCGCCGTGGGTGAGGCGGTTCGCGCCGCTCCTCGCCCGCGGCGCAGCGGTGCTGGATCTGGCGGCGGGCTCGGGCCGACACACCCGCTGGCTGCTCGAGCGCGGCCACCGGGTGCTGGCCGTGGATCGTGACATTCATCCCCTGTCCGACCTCTCACACCCCGCGCTGGAGACGATCGAGGCCGATCTCGAGGGGCCCCAGTGGCCGCTGTCGTCACGCCGCTTCGACGCCGTGATCGTGACCAACTATCTATGGCGCCCGCGCTTTCCAGCGCTGGTCGAGTGCGTTCGGGAGGACGGCCTGCTGTTGTACGAGACGTTCGCAGACGGAAATCAAGCCTGGGGTCGACCTCGGCGGGCCGACTTCTTGCTCCAGCCGGGCGAGCTGATCCAGCGGGTATCGCCCGAGCTCGACATCGTCGCGTACGAGCACGGGTACCTCGAGGCCCCCTCGCCACGCGTGGTGCAGCGCATTTGCGCGGTCGGGCGCAAGCGCCGGCTCGGCGACTGCACGCTGCCTGCCGGCGTGTGAAAATCTGCAAGGGGTGTCGCGACCGAGCGTCGAACCGACGCCCTTTCAATGCGCCGCCCGCCTGTGACACAGTAGCGCGGAGCGCCGCGGGCCACGTTGCCTTCCGCGCGGCGCAGTGGTGGGGCAGGGCCCCGCCTTGCGCGTTTCCCGAGGAGAATCAACCAATGAGCCAACCCATCGTCTACGGCGACGCCATCAGCACCTACGTCCGCTCCGTCCGCTTGACCCTCGCTGAAAAGGGAGTCGAGCACGTGCTCGAGTCGGTCGACCTGATCAAGCAAGGGCACAAGACTCCGGAGTTTCTCGCCAAGCACCCGTGGGGCAAGATGCCGGCGTTCGAGCACGACGGCAACTGCTTCTACGAAGCCACCGCCATCATGCGCTACGTCAACGAAGCGTTCGATGGCCCAGCCCTGATGCCTCAGACCCCGAAAGAGCGGGCCAAGGTCAACCAGGTCATGAGCATTCTCGACAGCTACGGCTACTCGTCCTCCATCACGGAGCTGTTCATCCCGAGAGTTCTCGTCCCGATGCTCGGCGGGCAGACGGACGAGGCGACGGTCGAGGCGGCCAAGCCCAAGGCGAAGCTGTTCGTGGACGTAATCGAGAAGCTGCTCGGGCAGGGGCCCTTCTTCGCCGGCGCTCAGGTCAGCCTGGCGGATCTACACGTGCTGCCGGTGCTGACCTACCTCTCGGCAGCACCGGAGGGGAAGGCCATCTTGGAGGGCGCGCCCGGGCTGCGCAGCTGGATGGATCGAATGAGCCAGCGGCCGAGCGTCAAGGCCGTGATGCCGCCCAGCTAGTCTCCTCCGCGAAGACGCCCGCCTCGCCGCGGAGGCGGGCGCCGATTTGCCGGCTTCGGGGTCCACAAAATGTGCTCTACTGCCGCGTCGTGACGCAGAATGGCAACACGCGGGGCGACCCGCACGAAGCCGACGTGGTGGTGGTCGGGGCAGGCCTGGCGGGCTGCGAGGCAGCGCTTCAGCTTGCCTCGCGTGGCCACCGGGTTCGCCTCTACGAGCAAAAGCCCAAGCACCGCACGCCGGCGCAGAGCAGCGACCAGCTGTGCGAGCTGGTGTGCTCGAACTCTTTTCGAGGCGCCGCTCTCAGCAACGCCGTCGGCCTCCTCAAGGAGGAGATGCGACTGCTCGGCTCCCACGTGGTGGAGGTGGCGGACGCGCACGCCGTGCCCGCCGGCGGCGCGCTGGCCGTCGATCGAGAGCTCTTTTCGGGTGAGATGTCGCGGCGCATCGCGCAACACCCCCACATCGAAGTGGTCGCGGAGCGGGTCGAGGAGCTTCCCAGGGCCCGGCCGTTGATCCTGGCGACCGGTCCGCTCACGGCCGACGCTCTGGCCGCGGATCTCGCGCGCATCATCGGCGCCGAGCAGCTGGCCTACTACGACGCGATCGCGCCCATCGTGAGCGCGGATTCCCTCGATTGGCAGAAAGTGTTTCTGGCCTCCCGCTGGGAGAAGGGGGAGACCGAAGAGGAGCAGCACGCCTACGCCAACTGCCCGCTGACGAAAGAGCAATACCGCGCGTTCGTGACCGAGCTGCGCAGCGCCGCGCGCGTCCAAGCGAAGAGCTTCGAGGAAGCTCGCTACTTCGAGGGCTGCCTGCCGATCGAGGTGATGGCCGAGCGCGGCGAGCAGACGCTCGCCTTCGGTCCGATGAAGCCGGTCGGGCTCACGGACCCTCGCACGGGGCGCTGGCCGGGGGCCGTCGTGCAGCTTCGCAGTGAGGACAGCGCCAAGACGGCGTACAACATGGTCGGCTTCCAGACGCGGCTGACCTGGCCCGAACAGAAGCGGATTTTCCGCACCATCCCGGGGCTGGAGAACGCCGAGTTCTTGCGCTACGGCGCCATCCACCGAAATACGTTCGTCCACGCGCCCTCGGTGCTCGATGAGCACATGCAGCTACGCGCCGCGCCGGGTGTGTTCCTCGCGGGTCAAATCACGGGCACGGAAGGCTACGTGGAGAGCGCGGCGAGCGGTTGGTTGGCTGCTTGGTTCGTCGACGGGCGGCTATCCAGCGGGCCGCGGCCGCCGCCACCGCCGGAGACGGCGCACGCCGGGCTCCTGCTGCAGCTCGCACGCAACGCAAAAGACTACCAACCCTCGAACATCACGTTCTCGCACCTGCCCCCCTGGGAGGGCCCGCGCCTGCGCAAACGGGCCAAGTACGACGCGATGGCCCAGCGCGCCTTGCGAGCGCTGCGCCAGTGGATGAAAGAGCAAGGGCTGCACGAGGCGGGCGGCAAGCACTCCCGCCCCGAGGTGGCCGCCGTCGCGCTCGGCCCCGAGAATTCCGCGCCCCTTTCGACCTGAGCGATCGCGAGCCCGAGGAAGCGCCCCCCGCGGCACCGTCTGCCGTGCCACGCCACGCACCGGTGTCGGAGTGGGAGACCTCACCGGAGGCCCCGACTCTCGCTCGTCGGGAGGTCTCCGCGCGGCGGAGGGGGGCTCGCGGCCCGCGCGATGGATCGCCCGCGCCCCAGAACACGCGTCCCAGCCGAGGCTCGCCGCCGATCGGGCACGAATCGCGTTCTGAGGCGCTCCCAGACACGGACCCGGCGCCGTGAGGACGTGCGATCCGCGGGGGCCACTCAACGGATTCGTCGACTCTCGGCCAAGGCACCACCCGAAGGATGCCCGGGGAAGCGACCAGACCGCGGCGCGCCGTGCGGCTGCGACCGCCCCGTACGGCTGCGACCGCCCCGTACGGCCCCGTCCTCTTCTCCCATGCGGGGGTCCCAGCTGAGTTGAGGCGAGCGCCCGCGTGGCGCTCCCCAACGAGCTGCCCCCTCGACGGACCGAGAGGCTGGTGCGCGCGCGCGACCCGCCCCTCGTGGCGGTTCCTCACCGAACCACCCCCAGCAAGCACGAGGCGGCGAGCGCCGCCCTACTCAATCGGCGTGGAGACCCCCCCCACCCAGCCGCCCTCCCCAAGCACCGAGAGGCTTGGTGAGCACGACTCGCAGGGGCCGACTGCCTGTCGAGCGGGCTACCACTCGAGCGTCACGCCAGCATTGAGGATCTGCACCACCTGTTTGGAGTCCACGTACTCCGGCTCCAGCGGACCCGACTGGTCGGGGTCCGTGAGCCGCGCATCGAACCCGTAGCGCGCGTTGAAGTAGTCGATGCCCAGCACCACGTGTTCGATGCGGTGAAACAGCCCCGCAGAGATACCTGTCTGCGTGCGAATGAGCGGGGGCGCCTCGAGGGTGTCGATGGGAGCATCGGTATCGTCTCGCGAAAGCATCGCCCTACCAAACCCACCCATGACCCACGTGCTACCGAACGTGACGGAGGCCTCCGCGAGAAAGCCGCGCGTCTTGCGAAAGCGCCGTTCGCTACGGTTCGGTAGGTTGCCTTGCCCGACCGCGATGGGATTGAACGTGAAGGTCATGAACGCGTCCATGCCCTGGCCCATGTAACCGGAGAAGCCCGCCTTGACGGGGCCGAGCGCGCCCTGGATCCCGCCCCCGACGCCATACGCGTCCTGTGAGAAATCCTGGCGCGCGAGCTCCATCGTCTCCGGGTCCTCGATCTCGACGGACGTTCCGACCGTCTGCCAAAACCCGTTCGCCCAGGCCTTCACGCCCCAGCCTTCTTCCCCGCCGCCTGAGCTGGCCACGGCTTCGCCTTCGAAACGCGGCAGGGGAGTCTGATCCCAGTTGTACGTCGGCACGGTGCGCGGATCGAACACGCCGGCGCTGATCTGAAATATGTCAGCGAACTTTGGCGTGCTGTAGGTCATTTGCGCACGAAAATCCGGCCAAAGGGTACCGAAGCCAACATGGCCGCACGCACCTCCGAAGACCTTTTCGTACGCACAAGGAAAGCCGACACCATAGGCATGGCCGAGCTCGTAGTTCATGTAGAGGTTGCCGCGCGAGAACAGTGACATGTCACGGCCCGCGCGCACACTGCCCCACGCGCCCGAAATATCCAGGTAAACCGAGCGCGGTTCCATCCAGGTCGGGTCGGCAATGAACGCCGGATCCGTCGTCGTGATCTGGATCCCGAGCTCCACGCGGGCCGCCACCTGCAAATCGTCGCTGACGGCCTTGCGAAAGTTGAAGCCGAGCGTGCTCGGCACGTAGCCCGAGCGAATTCTGGTCTTGCGCAGCTCGTTGTTCGAGTCGGCCTGACCACCCGAGTTCGACTCGTTGAACCCGACCCAGTTCAGGTTGTCCAACCCTGCGGGGCGGTTGTCCCCCCATACGTGAGAGATGAAAGAATTGACGCGACCATCGACCGACACGGCCCATCCCAAAGCCTCTCCAAGCGGCACTTCGGCGTTCGCCGCACCCGTCACGCCCAGCGTGACCGCGGCGGCGCACAGCGTCTTCCCGAACCTTCTACTCCGCGACATTCTTCCGTCCTTTCAGCGTGCACGACTCCGCGGGAGGGCCGTGCACATCACGCCTTCAAAGCGACCGACGCGCGCACCAAGGCCGACTCCCCACAGGGGAGTGCCTCGATGTGAATCGGCGCACTAACCTGGCGCGAGGCTATAGCCAAAGAAGCCTTCGGTGTACAGCTCACCGAGCCTCTCGCGCCGACTCGATCGCCCGGTGGACCCTTACTGCAGTAGATGATCCCGGCGCACCGCCCACAGGATGCCACCGGTGACGTGCTGCTTCACGGCGGGGTCCCTGAACGCGGCCGCGTCGTGGCCGAGGGCCGTATAGAACGAACGCCAGTTGTCCCACTCGCGAATCCACATGATCGGCTGATTGTCGGCTTGCTTCCTGCCGAGCACCTGCAAGCCCGGCAACCCAGTCCACTGCTGGAAGCTGTTGAAGCGGTACCACTCTTCGTTGCGCTGCCACGGGTTCGGGAGCCCTCGCAGCGCCGGGAAATCGACCATGGCAGACTCGAACTGAACGGCTCCGGGCGTGTTCGCGTTGGTATGGCCATCGTAGTACTGGCCCGTCACTTCCTTGTAGAACGCCCAGCCCTGCTCGGTGTCCGTTGCGGAGTGCACGCCGGCGAACGCGCCGTTCTTCGTCTCCATCCACTCTTGGAAGGCGTTCTCCTCATTCTGATTGAAGATGTCTCCCGTCGAATTCATGAAGAACACGATCTCGAACTGCGCGAGCCCCTCGGCGGTGATGAGCTCGTTGGTCTCGGTTTCCACCACCTCGAAGCCCTGCTCGCTGGCGATGTCTTGCAGCATCGCCTTGCCCTGCGCGATCGAGTCGTGCCGAAAGCCCGTCGTGCGCGAGTAGACGAGCATCCTGAACGACCCGGAGCGCGGAGCGTACGGCCCCGGGGGTTCCGGCTCGGCCGCGCTCTCCCCGTCCGTTTCGCCGCCGTTTTCGGTCGCGGGGGTGTCGCCGCCACCCGACGATTCCTCACCGGGAGCGGGGTCCTCGAGAGGGAGCCCGAGGTCGACGGACTCGTCTCCGCCCGCCGGCACCTCGCCAGACGCCGGTGCTGGCTGCTGGCCTTGGACAGGGCTTTGCTCCTCCGCCCCCTGCTCGCCTGGCTCCGGTCGTTGCCCCTGCGCAGGCTCCTGCCCGGGGAGGGTCGACGACGTGCCGTCCTCGTTGGCCGGGCGATCGCCCGGTTCTTGGTTCAGCTCGGCAGCAAGCTGTTGGTCTCCGCCACATGCGGCGACCACCAAGGCGGTCGCGGCGCAGGCGATACAGGTCGAAATCGTTCGCATGGAGTCAGGTCCTTTCGGTGAGCCGAGGACGGCCACCATATCAAGGTTCCAAGCCGGGACGGTAGCACAACCGCTCATGAAACAGCTGTCACGCCGGCACGTTGCGCGTGCTTGTGCAAAGGAGCCCAGTACGAGCCTGCGCGGGACGCAAAGCGACGGGCGGAGGGACGCAAAGGCGAAGTCGAAGTCGAAGTCGAAATCGAACTCCGCGGGCTCCCGCTGCGACGGAGGCGCGAGCGCCCTCGTGAGCCCACGCCGCGGCCGGGCGCTCGACGACAGCCGCCTCGGCGTGACGTTCCCTCTTGCCTCGGCTCGAGCGTCGGTCGAGGACGGCGAGCAGACGCCCGTCTCGAAAGTCGGAGCGAAGCGCTTGCTTGGGGTCTCGGGCGACCTGCCTTTCGCCCCCTGGATTTCGAGGCGGTCGCAAGGTCGCCCGCCCGAAGGCGAGGTGCGCTTTGTGAGCGAGTCGCGGCGACATGGCCACCGCAGGAACGGCGATCGGGCCGTCGCGGTCGTCGCGACGGAACCTGTCGACCACTGCCCCCGAGCCACTGCGTGCCGCACGTTCGCGACATCCCTTCGCGAATCGATTGTCCCGGGACCCTTTTTTCTCGCCGACCTCGCGGCGGCGATGAGAGATGGTCGTCTGCGGCTGAGAGTCAATCGGCGTAGGGTGCTCGACGACCCGTTCGCGCCAGGGCTTCCAGTTCCAAAAGGCGGCAAAGCGCGCGCTCTTCACGCGCAGGCGCGCCCTGGAATTCGAGGGGGTAGCGCAGAGCCTGATGTGCGCGCCTCGCGCCAATGTGTCGAGGGCCTCAATCCACCGCATTCGGGTAGGCAAGAATCTGCGTTTGCGACGAAGGCGCCGTGCCTTCGCAAAGAGTCATCACCAGCAGCAAGGCGGCACGACCGTGAAACGCGGCGCCGGGGTCACTCGCCTTGCGCGACCATCGAAAATCTTGCTACGTCTCGAACGCACAAACGATTCGTGCGGCAGCACACCGCTGGAGCGATGTCCGCTGTCCACCTCTGCGGAGGAGGAGAACGTGTCCGATAACGATTCCAGGTTCAGGTCGCTCGTAGCGGTCACCGTGCTCGGGTGGGGGCTGTGCGGTTGCGGTTCGAACTCCAACGAGCCAACGCCCTTCGAGCAGGGGCCCGACGAGCAAGCCGGCGGCGAACAGCCGGACACCAGCGCACGGGGCGGACTCGGCGGCGAACAGCGCCCCGCCGGCTCGGAGGACGGGGAGGGCTCGGACGAAGCCCTGCCGCTGGACGACTCCGATTCGACCCGAGGGCTCTACCTGCCGCGCGACGAGATGCCGACCGCGACCTTGCAGCGCTTGACGCAGTCGGAGCTCATCCACAGCCTGCAGGACTTGCTCGGCGCCGACGTGCCCATCCAGGAGCTCGAGCCTGACGTTCGAGTGGGTGGGTTTTCGTCGATTGGCGCGTCGACCGTCGTGGTCTCCCCGGCCGGGCTGGCGCTGCACGAGCAGCAGATACTGGCCGCGACGGGTCATCTCTTCGCCGATGAAACGCGCTTGGAGGCGCGGCTCCCGTGCGTGCCGGCGAGTGCAGAGGACACCGAATGTGTGGCTCGCACGGTGACCCAGTTCGGGCGGCGCGCATTCCGCCGCCCTCTCACCGAAGACGAACTCGATCGCTTCGTCGGGCTGGCGGTGAATATCGCGACCGCCGAGGGCGCCGACGTGCTCACGGGGTTGCGGTACGCACTCGCCGCAGTCCTTCAATCCCCGAACTTTCTCTACCGCGTGGAGCTCGGCGTCGAGAGCGCAGAAGACGGCGGACGACGGAAGTACACCGATTTGGAGATGGCATCGCGCCTGGCCGCGGTGCTGTGGGATTCGGTGCCCGACGACGCATTGCTCGACGCGGCGGAGGCGGGCTTGCTGAGCAGCAGCGAGGGCGTGAGGGAGCAGGCGCAACGGTTGCTCGACGATTCCAGGGCGGAGCGTGCCATCGCCGTATTCACCCGCGAGCTGTTCGGCCTGAGTCACCTCGAGGAGGCGCAGAAGGACGACACCATGTTTCCGACCTGGCGCGAGTCGCTCAAGGAAGCAATGCGGGAGGAGCTGGAGCGGCGAGTCATCGACATGGTGTTCGTTCGCAAGGGCGACTTCTTGTCGCTGTACGACGATCGCCGCACGTTCGTGAACGACGAGCTCGCGGAGTTCTACGGGCTTCCCGTATCCGGGCAACCCGGCTTCCATCCCGCAGAGTTTCCCGAGGAGTCGATGCGAGCCGGGCTGCTCGGAGCCGGCGCCGTCCTGGCGGGCCACGCGCTGCCGCAGCGTAACTCGCCGACGGCGCGTGGAAAATTCGTCGCAGAAATGCTGCTCTGCCGCTTCATCCCCCCGCCGCCCAACAACGTCCCGCCACTGCCACCGCAGGCGGGGCCGGAGGTGACGATGCGAGAGCGGCTGGCCGTGCACCGCCAGGAGCCGGTGTGCTCTTCCTGTCATTCGATGATGGACCCGATCGGCTTCGGCATGGAGGATTTCGATAGCGTCGGGCTGCACCGAACGATGGAGGGCACGAGCCCGGTGGATGCCACGGGCGCGCTCGAGGGCCCTGGGCTCGATGGCTCGAGCTTCAGCGGGCTCGCCGAGCTCGGGGCCGCGCTGCGCCGGCAACCGGTGCTCGTCCCCTGCCTGATGAGCAAGGTCTACGGCGAAGCGCTGGGGCGGCGGGCGGGGCAGCTCGACCGCGCTTCCATCGAGCAGCTCACGGCAAGCTTCTCGGAAAGCCAAAATCGTTTCGATCAACTGCTCGTCACGCTGGTGACGAGCGAATCATTCCGGTTCGTGGAACCAAAGGGTTGAACGCCATGTGGAGAAATCGTCCCATCTCTCGTCGCAAGGTCTTGCGGGGGATGCTGGCCGGGGGTGTCGCCGTCAGCGTACCGCTGCCCCGCTTGGCCGGCATGCTCAACGGGAACGGCACGGCCTATGCTCAAGGAGGGGCCCTGCCGATACGCTTTGGTACGTGGTTCTTCGGCAATGGCATCATCCCGGAGCGCTGGGTGCCCAGCTCGACGGGGGAGGGGGAAGCCTGGCAGCTCAGCGAGCAGCTCGCGCCCTTGGCGGAGGTCAAGCCCTGGCTGTCGGTGCTCTCGGGTTTCAGCATCAAGGTGCCGAACAACGCACCACATGCTAGCCACCCCTGCGCGGCGCTCACGGGAGCGCAGACGGGCGGAGGGCAGGTGCGGTTGCCCACGATCGACCAGCTCATCGCGCCCGTCATCGGGGGCGGTGCCGCCTACCCGACGGGCATCCATGCGGGCCTGTCCAATCGCACCGGGGCGACGACACTCGGTTTGGCCGTATCCTACCGGGGGCCCAATGCCGCCAATCCGCCCACGTACAGCCCGTCGGCGCTGTATCGCGAACTGGTCGGCTTGACCACCGACGGCACCGAGGAGACTGCTATCGATCCGGAGCTCCTGTATCGGCAATCCGTTCTCGATGCCGTGAGCGAAGAGACCAACGCGCTCAAGGCCCGGCTCGGCTCGGAGGATCGCGCACGGCTGGATCAGCATCTCGAAGGGTTGAGCGAGCTACAGGGGCGAATTACCCGGCTGGCGACGCCCATTTCGGCGGGCCCCGTGCCCGATCCGGACGAGCGCTTTCCAGGCCGCGGACAGGACGGCGCGATCTCGCGGGAACGCGGGCAGGCTTTTGCCGATCTTCTGGTGTTTGCCATGGCCACCGATCTCACGCGCGTTTTCTCCTACATGTTCACCAGCCCGGCCTCGCACGGAGATTACGCCGACTGCGGTCTGGTCAACACGTCGTTCCACGAGGACTATGGCCATCGACTCAGCACCTCTGGTCTGTCTGCGGCAACTCGGGGTTTCAACACGGGCGTCAAGTACGCCATGTCGAACCTGGCCGATCTGCTGACGAGGATGAAGGACGTCCCGGACGGCGACGGCACACTGCTCGACAACTCCTGCGTCTACGCGACCTCGTGCGTTTCCGAATCGCAGACGCACTCTGGCAATGACTACCCCCTGCTCGTGGCCGGAAAGGCCGGCGGCGCGCTGCGCGCGGATCAGCACGTTCGGTTGCTCGACGAGAACGTGAGCAAGGTACCGTATACCCTACTCAGTGCGTTTGCGGGGTCAGCGGATTCGTTCGGTCAGGCCGAAGGGCGCGTCACCAGCGGCGTCGCGGAGCTCCTGGCGTGAGGTCGGCTCCCCTCGGGTTCGCCTCGCTCGGACTCGTTTCGATCGGATGTTTGCTTGTAGTCTCGGGCTGCGCTGGAGACGACGGTGGCGAGCAAGTACCGGGCGCCGGCCGTGGCGAGAGCGGTGTTCCGGCGGCGCCAGGGGGGGGTGGCAGCGACGGGTCGACCGCCTCGGAAGAAGAGGGGCGATCGGGAGACGAACCCGCCGGGGGCGGCCAGAGCGAGCCAGCGGCGGGAGTGGGCGGCTCGACCCCGGGCGGCGAGATGCTCGCGCCGGAGGATCCGGCCCCGATCGTCGGAATCAGTGAAGACGACCCACCCGAAGCGGACGGTCCGGAGCCGAGCGCAGAGGGCAGCGGCGACAATGCGATCCCCATCATCGACGGGCCCCCGCCGCCCGCGATCACGTTCGACGAGTTCGATATCCCGAACCCGAGCCAACCAGGCTGGATCACGGCCGGCCCGGACGGGCAAATCTGGTTCACGCATCAGAGCACCGCACCCAGCGCCATCAGCAAGGTCACCGTTTCGGGGCAGCCGTTCGTCCGCTACAACACATCCATTACCAACACCGGGCCGCGTGGCATCACGGCGGGTCCGGATGGCAACGTCTGGTACTCCAAGCAGGGCGGTATCGGGCGCATGCAGCCGAATGGCACGAGCACCGAGTTCGGGGTTCCCAACGGCGGGGACTCGGCCGACATCACCCTCGGCCCGGACGGCAACCTCTGGTTCACCCAGCAAATCAACAACCGAATCACACGCGTAAGCGCGGGCGTGCAGTTCCAGAGCTTCGATGTCCCGACCCCCAACAGCGGTCCGTTGGCGATCGCGGCGGGCAACGACGGAAATCTCTGGTTCACTGAAACGGCAGCCGCCGCGAACCAAATCGGACGGATCACGCCGGGGGGCGACATCACCGAGTTCGCAATTCCGACGCCGGCGGCCAATCCGACGGGGATCACCCAGGGGCCCGGCGACGAGATGTGGTTCACACTCCACGATGTCGCCAAGATTGGCAAGATCACGCCGGATGGGGAGATCACGGAGTACTTCGTGCCGTCGGGCAATCGACCCGGTCGGATCGTCACCGGGCCCGACGGAAACCTCTGGTTCACGCTCAGTGCCGCCAACGGCATCGGGCGCATCACGCCCGTCGGGCAGGTGTCGGAGTACGCCATCCCGACCCGGGCCAGCGACCCCTATGATATCACCGTGGGGCCGGACGACAGCCTGTGGTTCACGGAGCTTTCGTCGAACAAGGTCGGTCGGATCAGCCGCCTCACGGGCGGTGGCGACGCGGTGGCCAGCGAAGGCGGCGTTCGAGGCCAAGAGCTCGGCGGGGACACGGCCTGCGGCCGCGATACCGATTGCATCGAATCGGGTAGAGCGTGTGGCGGTGACGTATGCGGCACCGAGCTTCTCTGTGTGCTGGCCGTGAGCGGCGACCCCGGAAGGTGCTCGAGCGACGAGGACTGCTGGTGCCGAAGCCGGGGCGCGACGTGTGCGCAGGGGCACTGTAGCTTCACGACACCGAGCGGCGCCGAGTAGCGCCATTCGTCTTCGCAGTGAGCCTGCTGAAAGGAGCCCTCTGCCCTGCCTGCGGGCATCGCCTGGAGGAGAGCTACGAAGACGAGCCGATCGCCTGCAGCGGGTGCCGGCGGTCATACCCGCGCGTTTCGGGGATCCCGGTGCTGCTACCCAGCGCCGAGCAACACGTCGCGCTATGGCGCCGCCAGCTGGGATTGCTACTCGAGCGGGGGCAGCAGACCTTCGCTGCACTGACGAATGCCGCTGGGGAGGCGCAGCTCGCTGCCGCGACAGGGGAGCGCCTCACGGCGCTCGCACGGGCGGTGCGCAACCAGGTCGACGACATTGCGTCGATCCTGGAGCCCGCCCTCGGCGGAGCGCTCGCCGCGGCGGACGGCGGCTTGCCGCGAGGTGTCGTCGAGTACCTGCCTTATCTGTTTCGAGACTGGGGCTGGCCTGCCGCGGGGTACCGGGAGAACGAGCCGGCGCTCGCCGAACTCGAGCGGTTGCTGGCTGGGCGCGAACTCGGGCGGACGCTCGTGTTGGGGGCGGGCGCGTGCGGCCTCGCACACGCGCTGCACCGTCGGCAGGGCGGGCGCGAAACCGTGGCGCTCGACATCGACCCATACCTGTTGGTCATTGCCGAGCGCGTCGTGCGGGGGGAGCGCATTGGGCTCACGGAGGCCTCGCTCAAATGGATCGAAGGCAGCGACGTCGCGCGGCGGTGGCAGCTGCAGGTGGCAGACGGCCCGCTCGGCGCCGACGTGTTCCAGTGCGTGTTCGCCGACGGCACGGCGCCGCCGTTTTCGCCCCACAGCTTCGACACCGTCGTCACGCCCTGGTTCATCGATCAGGTGCCGAGGGACCTGCCGGCCTTCTTGGGCACCGTCTTCGACCTCTTGCGCCCCGGTGGTTGCTGGCTCAACCAAGGACCGCTCGTGTACCCGGAGCAAACGCCGTTTCCGCGGCGCTACGCGCGCGAAGAGCTATTCGCGCTGGCGGGCGCCGCGGGTCTCGCCGTCGATGATTGGTCGCGTGCGTCGCACCGGTACCTCGTTTCCCCGCTCACCGGTAACGGCAAGATCGAATCCGTCCTGAGCTTCTCGGCAACCCGGCGCTGAGCGATCGCCTCGCAGGAGGACGCGCCCGAAACCGCGCGAGCCCCGGCGGGCTTGCCGACATCGACCCCCGCGCCCGCGCCCGAACATCGGCTCACCGCTGGAGCTCTGGCTCGGCCGTGTTGCGCAGAAAATCTGCCACTTCGGAGAAGCGCTGCCTCAGGAAGGCTTTTGCGGACGGCTCGACAGCGCAGTCATCCATCGCCTGGAACATGCACCGCAGCCAGGCGTCTCGCATGGCGATGTCCACTGCGACGCGGCCGTGGCGCATCCGCAGGCGCGGGTGCCCGTTTTCTCGCGCGTAGTCGTCGGGCCCCCCGAGCCACCCGACCAGAAACAGGCCGAAGCGATCGCGGCTGCGACGGCTGACCTTGCCGTCGCGATCCCGGGGGTGGAGCGCGGCCAGAGCCGGCTCGCGTTCGTCCATCACGTCGTAGAAACGCTCTGCCAGTCGCAACACGGCCTCGCGGCCGCCGAGGCTTCGGTAGGGGCTTTCCAGCTCGTTCGGTGGCTCGGACACGACCGCCAAGCTTAGACCAGCGCGCCGCGCAGTCCAGCGGAGCTCTGCAAGAACGGCCCGCGCCGACGGCGCGTGGCTCGCCCAACGGACAGGGCAGCGCCCGGCGCGGACGGGGCGGTGCGTCGGACCGAGCAGCCCGGTTCGATCACGGCTCGATTACCGCGCGCTCAACGGCGCGGGGGGAGGCGGCGCGACGCTTTGCCGGGCGCCGGCGAGGTAGGCCGCGAGCCAAGCGAGGCTGGCGTTCCAGTTGATCGCCACTTCGTTCACGCTGAAGGCCTCGAGCTCGTCGAGGTAGCATGCCTGCGGAGGGCACCCCTGCTTGCGCGACCGCATCGGGGGATCCTGCAGTCGAGAGTTGGGCCCGCCGGAGAGAGCCCCGGGGGGTGGCGGAGGCAGCTCCGGATCCGCGCTCGGCGCCCAGAACCGGTGATGGGGGTGGCTGAGCGATCGCTCGCCGTAGCCCGAGACGTAGCTCACGTCGTTCGTGTTGCGCCCGAGCAGGTAGTGCAGCGCCTCCTGGGCCCCCTGCAGGTACTCGGGCCTGCCCGTGCGCAAGTGGGCGAACGCCAGCACCACCCCGTTGTTGCTGACGAAAGAGTTCGAGCCCCAGGGGTAACCATCTTCTCCGGCCTGGAACGGGAAGTGGTAGCCCTGCGCATCGATCAGCGCCAGGTAGCGGTCGGCTCGGCGTACGAGCGCGGCTTCGAGCCGCGCTCTCTCCTCGGGCTCGAGCTTGTCGTCGTGCAACATCAAGCTCATCGAGCCCAGCGCGTCGGTCGTCGCCCAGTTGAACGTGGAGGGATAGTCTTCCGTCTCGCCGAGCTGGCCGAAGTGCGGGGAGCTTCGCACCACCTCGGCGTACTGCGGCTCGCCCGTGGTGCGCCACAGCTCGGCCGCCGCCCAGTAGAAGTCGTCGCTCAGCTGGGTGTCGCCATAGGGGCCCCCGCCGCTGTGGCTGTCGCTGGGTGCAATCCGGTCGGGGTGTCGCTGCGCCGCGGCAAAAGCTCGGCGCGCCGCCGCCAGGCAGTCCGCTGCGAATTGCGGATCGAAGCTCGACAGCGAGCGAGCCGCCGCCGCGCCCGCCGCCGCCAGGTTCAAGGCCGCGGCCGTGCTCGGCGGGTGCAGGAAACGCGCGATCTCCGTCTTCGGAGTCGGCAACTTGCCCATCGCGGACCAGCGCTCGTCGTGGATCTTGTGGTGGACCATCCCGGCGAGTGGCTCGCCCTCGGGCACCTGCATTTTCATCAGGAACTCGATCTCGAAGCGCACCTCGTCGAGCACGTCGGCCACGGCGTTGCCGCTCTCGGGAATGCGAAGCTGACCGTCCGACATCCACGCGGCCTGGTTTCGGCTCGCCGCAACCTCGTAGGCCGAGAGTAGAAGCCAGGCAGCAAGCCCGCCGTTGACCACGTACTTGCCGTAGTCTCCGGCGTCGTACCAACCGCCCCGCACGTCCAGCTGGTAGTCGCAGCCGCTCCCCGCGATGCACGGCACGGCGCTATCGCTGACGTGGCCGGCCGGGCGCGCGAGGGCTGGCTCGCCGGCGAAGGGCATCTCGATCGGGACGCCGCTGCGGTTGAGATAGAAATAGCGGACGGCATCGACGAAGAGCGGCTCGTAGAGCCCCTCGGCCAACGCGAACGGGCGGCTCTCGTGCTCGCCGACGCGCAGCCGGAAGCCAGTGCCCGAGCCCGCGAAATCCGAGAAGTCGACGCGGTGCAGGTCGTCGCCCGACTCGCCATCGCGCCCGAAGGGGTTGGTGGTGCCGCTCGCCACGAGCTGCCCCCCCTCGTCCAGCAGCTCCCAGGTCGTCGGATCGCCCGCGGCGCTCAGCCACAGGGCTATCTTGCTCGACTCCGGCCAGTACCCGTACTGATCGACGCGCACGCGTCGAAGCTCGGGCGCCGGCTCGGCGCGGGCCGCCTGGGGCTCGCCCGGCGGCCTGCAGCCGCTCACGGCGGCAAGGCAGGCGACCCCGAGGGATGCGACCGAGAGCCGTCTCTCACTGCCGCTCGCGCGGCGGCGACCTACTTCGTACGGTGCGCGATTCAATTCGGAGCTTTCGAACGGAAGGGCAAAGGCGATGAGAGCGATACCGAGAGCGGACCGATGCGCCGCGCCCCGGCAGGGCTCGGAGCCGAGCGGCGCCTGCGCGAGGCCGAGCCGCGCCCAGTGGCCGCGGAATATGCCAGCCACCCCCCGCCGAGCCAACCGCAATCGGGGCGGCGGCTGGCTCGCAGGCCACGCGGGGGGGAGCCCGCTCGAGGGGGGCGGACGCCCGGGGCTGCATCCCGCGGCCGCCCGGAGCCGCGGCGTGGTCGCGGCCGGAGGGAGCGTCGTACTCCCCCGGGGCGGGCGCCGCGGCCGGGCGCTGGGCGATGCCGGTGTGGGCGTCGGCCGCTTGCCCGCGTAGACTGGCGGAGAAACCACCGAGTCTCGCCCGTGACCCCATCCGCGCCCTCCATCGAACCCACGCCTCCCATCCCGCACCCGGCGGGGATCACCACGCTCGACGCGTGCTACGTGCGGAGCGGCCTCGCCTCGATTCACCTGATCGTGCGCGACGGGCACGCCTGTGTGGTGGACACCGGCACCGTTCACTCGGTCCCGCAGGTGCTGGGCGCGCTTGCGCGCCTCGGCTTGGAACCGGCCGCCGTGGAGAAAATATTCGTCACTCACGCCCACCTCGACCACGCCGGCGGGCTGGGGGCGCTGATGCGAGAGCTGCCCCGCGCCCGCGCCGTGGTCCATCCCCGAGCGGCCCCGCACCTCGTCGATCCGGAGCGCCTCGAAGCCGCGACGCGCGCGGTGTACGGCGACGGCCTGTTCGAGCGGCTCTACGGAGGTCTGGTTCCCGCGCCACCCGAGCGGGTAGACGAAACGACGGACGGGGGCTCGATCGAGCTGGGCGCGAGCCGGATGAGGGTGTTGCACACGCCGGGTCACGCGCTGCACCACCACGTTCTTTTCGACCCCGACGCGAGCGCCGTGTTCACCGGAGACACCTTTGGCCTGGCCTACCCCGAGCTTCAGGGGCCCGCAGGGCCGCTGGTGCTTCCGACGACCACTCCCTCGCAGTTCGACCCCGAGCAGTTGGAGGGGTCGATTCGACGCATCGCCGCGCTCGGTGCCGAAAGCGCCTACGTCACGCACTACGGGCGGCTGGCGGGGCTCGCGGCGCAAACGGACGAGCTCGTGTCGGCGCTGCAAGAGTGCGTCGAGATCGCCGAGCGGTGCGGGCCGGAGCCTCCGGCCATCGAAAGCGAGCTCCGCGCGGCCTGGCGCCGCCGGGCGGCGGCGCACGGCTGCCCGCTCGAGGGCGCGGCGTTCGACGCGGTGGTCGAGGGGGATCTGTCCCTCAACGCGCAGGGGCTCGCCGTCTGGCTGGCGCGGCGTCGCAAGTCGCGCTGACGTGCGAGCGCGCGGCCAGGAGCGGCGCCCTCGCACGGGGCCGAGAAGGCCCCCCGACGGCTACGCCGCCTCGAATGCCGCCAGGCTCGCCAGCAAGTGGGCGAAGTCTTCTCCTCGCTGGGGCTCGAGGAAGCGAAAGGCGAGCTGCACCTCCATTTCGCGCTGCTCGGCGATTCGCACCAGCTCGACCGGCACGCGGACGCGGTCACCGCCCGGAGCGCGGATCTCGAGCTCGATTCCCGCGCCCTGAATGGCGTCGAGCGACGCGTTGCGCTGAAAGCTGACGCGCGAGCCCGTCGCGGACAGATCGCGAATGACCCCCACCTCGCTCAGAAGCTGGCCCTGCACGTGCAGCTGGGCGACCAGGTTCCGCTGAAAGCGCGGCGCGCGCCGGGGCAAGGCGCGCCGCAGCAGGCGCGAGAGCTCCGCCAAAGCCACTTCGCCCTGGGCGCTGCGAACCAACGCGTCGAGCGTTGGAAAGCCTTGCTCGAGCAGTGCTCGCAACGCGGCGGGGTCGCCCACGGCGGCGGCCGGCCCGGGTGTGCGAACGGCAGCGGCAGCGGCTCGCTCGCCGTTGGCCGGAGGCTCCTCCCGCGAGGGCGCACCGCTCACGCACTCGCCTCCCGCTGCCCCCTCGCCAGGCAGTAGCGCCTGCGCGACCCGTGCTCCGTCGTCCCCCATCGACCGTATAAACGACGCGACCCGGCCGGGCTTCATAGCGGCGGGTCTGCTATTTTCGCGCGAGCCGTCGCCGAACCCGAGCCCGATCGTCAACCGCTCGCTTCACGACTGCCCTTCCGCGCTCGCGCTGGCCCAGTACAGCCCGAGCACCTTGCGCACATAGCGCTGCGTCTCGGGGTAGGGGGGGATGCCGCGGTGGCGTGCCACGGCGGTCGGCCCCGCATTGTAGCCAGCCAGGACGAGCGTCAGATCGCCCTGGAACCGATTGGCCAGGCGACGCAGATAGCGCGCGCCCCCCATGATGGCCTGCTCCGCGTCGTGGGGGTTTCGCACCCCCAGTGAACGCGCCGTGGCGGGCATCAGCTGCATCAGACCGCGCGCGCCGCTGGGGGAGACGGCGTTTCGGCGGAAGCCGCTCTCGATCTTGATGATCGCCCAGATCAACTCCGAAGGCAGCTGGTAGTACACGGCCGCACGGAGCACGAGGGAGGCATACGGTCTTGCTTCGTCGCCGGCCCACGGAGGGATGCTGGGTGCCGGGGCGAACGGACGCGGTTGCTCGCTCTCGGGGTCGAACGGCGCGACGAGCCGCTCGGGCAACCGCTTGTCGACCGTCGGCTGCGGCCAGTAGACGCGCTCCGCCGGCTCCCGGGCGCAACCGGCCGCGGCGGTCGCGACCGCCAGAAGGGCCGTCGGCCGCGTCACCGCGGACCAGTTGTTGCGCGAGTTGCCCACCTTTCGCGCCGCGCGCCTCGTGCGCCCGTGATTCACCGTGCGAAGCGTTGCAGAACGCACCGAACCGAGGCAAGAAATCGCAGACTACGCGCCGGGCGCCTTCGCTCGGGCGAGCCCACGGCGAGCGGCTAGACGACCGGGGGCCGCGCCGCGAGGATTGCCGATGCCGGAGCCCGAGCCGCGGTCTCATCGAACCCCACCGTCGGCCGACCATTGGGCCGTGGCCCGCCGCCTCGTCAGCCCATCAGGACTCGCTCGGCAGCCGGCACGAGCGCTCGGGATGTCGGGAGACGGTCAGCTGGGCTTGCCCGTGTCGAAGGAGCGCCACACTTGCTGCAGCTTCTGCCAAACGCGCGACCCGACGACCTCGTCGGCGGCTTCCAGCACCTGACGGATCCTGTCCAGCAACTCGCCGTCGCCGGCCCACAGCTCGCGCGCGACGGCGCCATGGCCCGCGTTGATCAGCGCATTGAGCGCAAATGCCGCCAGCGCCACGTCGTCGAGATACCCCACGGGACCGACGACGGCCTCCGGGATCAAGTCCACGGGCGACACGAAGTAGGCCAACGCGCCGCCGAGCTTCGCCTTCTCGCTGGCGGGGATTCGCTTGTCGAACACCAGGCGGGCCAACAGGTGGAACAGATCCGGCGCCAACAAGAGCAGCTGCGCATGGCGGTATCCCTTGCCCTTGCTCTCGAGCCAGGTGGCGATGCGGGAGCGAAGCGCCTGATAGAAATCGGGGCGGATCGGCGGATCGGGAGGTTGGGTCATGTTCGTCGGCCCTCGGTTTGTAGATTGGGTCCGCCACGCGGTGTGGCAAGGCGCGGAATCGTAGCACCTCCGCGGACAGCCCGTCGCCCGGGCGGCCGAAGCCGGCAACCGGCGCTGGCGCCGGCGAGACGAAGCTTTGGGCCGCTCGAGACAGGGCCCCGAGGCTGGGACGAGGCGCGGGGGCCGGCCGCGAGCCGGTCGTCGCGCTCGAGCCGCGGCGCGGGAGCCGCCTCCGAGCCGATCGGTCCGATTCGGACGGGTTCACTGGAAAACGTTGCGGAGCTCTGGGCCGTCCGCGGTTGTCGGTAATCGCCACCGCCGCCGTGCCGTTCGACAGGATATGACTGCCTTTTACGTGCTGGCCGCAATCCTGGCCGTCGCGCTCGTGCTGGACGAGCGCAGCGGTGGCATTGCCCCTTGAGGTTCGACCCGGTCGCAGAAGGCGCGAGCCCGGGCGCTGCGCCCCGGCCGAGCTCAGAAGCGGCTGCCCGAGAAAGCCGAAAGATCGACCGGGGGGGTTGCGCCGAGCATCCAATCGGCGACGAGAACCCCGGAAGCAGGGCCGAGTTCGAGCCCGTAGCTGCCGTGGCCCGCCGCCACGAACGCATTTCGTACTCCGGGCAGCGGCCCGACGATGGGCGATCCATCGGGCGTCAGCGGGCGAAGCCCGACGCGGACTTCCGACAGCGCAGCCCTCCCCAGGCCCGGGGCCAGCTGCAGGGCGCGGCCCGACAGCTCGTGGAGCGATGCAAGCGAGCTCTCGCCATCGTAGCCCGCGCGTTCGCGCGTGGCCCCGGCGACGGCCAGGCCCCCTGCGTACACGAGCACGTAGGTGAAATCGAAGCCGAGCAGGGTCGGAAAAGGGCCGGCGGCGCCGCCGAGTGCGAGGCGAAGCAGTTGCCCACGCTCGGGCGCGATGGGCAGCTCGACCCCCACGGCGGCCGCCAGCAGGCTCGACCAGCAGCCGCAGGACACGAGGAAGGAAGAAGCGCGAACGATCTCTCCCTCGACCACCAGGTGGGCGATCGCGTCGCCTTCTCGCACGGGCTCGGCGCGCCCGCTGACGAGGCGCCCCCCGCGCAGGCGGAAGGCCTCGCGCAAACCGTGAAGGAGCCGCCGGCCATCGATGCGGGCGGAGCCCTCGGCCAACAGCGCCCCGCGGACATCCTCCCCGAGCACCGGGGCCCGCCGCCGCGCCTCGCGAGGGGAGAGGCGCCGCACCTCCCCGATGTGCCCAAAGCCCTCCATTCGTAGCTGAATCCAGTTTTGTCGTAGGGCGTCGAGCTGCTGCAGCTCCGACTCGGTGCGAGCGACCTGCAGCGCGCCGGCGACCTCGTAAGAGCTCACCTCCTGCCCGTCCTCGGCGAGCTGCGCCATCAACCGCGGGTAGTGCTCGCGGGCCCAGCGGATCAGCTCGCGAAGCTCGGGCGCCCGGGCGAAGTGCTCGTCCGGGGGCAGGATGCCGGCGCCGGCGGCCGTGGCGCGGCCTGGGACCTCGGCATCGATCAGAGCCACGCGAGCCCCCGCGCGAACGAGTTGGTAGGCAGCGCTGGCGCCGACGATGCCGCCGCCGATGACGGCGACGTCTAACACGGCTCGCCTCCGCGAGCCTCCGCCCGCGGCTCCCTTCCGCTCGGCGCGCCAGGATCGCGGCGACTGCTTTCGCCGGCAACTCGCATGGGGCACCGAACTAGTACGGCGAGGGGCGGCCCGCAATCGCGGAGGGGCGGCGCGGCCCTCGTCGACGCGCGGAGTTTTCGCCAGCTCGCCCGGGGGGTTGGCGGAGCGGGTCGGAGGCGCCAGGATGAATGGGTGGTTTGGATACTCACGGTAGTCGGCGGGGCCGCGACTCTTTGGGCCGTTTGGCCGATGCTCGGGTCCCGCGGCCGTCGATGGCTTTGGCTCGGGGCGGGGGTGCTGGTCCTGGTGGTGGCCTGGCGGCTGCGGGCGCATTGGCTGGCGTTGAGCGCCACGGCCGCGGTCGCCCTGGGGCGTAAGGCGCTGCCCTTGGTACGCTTCCTGCCGCTCTCCTCTTGGGCTGCGTCATGGGGCAACCCCAGGACCCGCTTCGCGGGCGGGGCGTCGTCCGAGTCCCGCCGCGACGCGGCCGGCGAAGACGACCACAACCAGCGCCGACGGGCCAACCGTTCTCGGCACGAGGCGATGACGCGGCACGAGGCGCTGGCGATTTTGGGGCTGCAGGAGGGCGCCTCGCAGGCCGATATCATCCGCGAGTACCGAAAATTGATGAAGAAGATCCATCCCGACCACGGCGGGTCGGGCTATTTGGCCTCGAAGGTGAATCAGGCGCGGGATGTATTGTCGTAGCAGTGGCGTACGAATGGGGCAGCCCGGTCGCGCCAGGAGGGGTCGTTGAACGAAGCGCACGCGGGGGGGCTCGATCGCTCGGGGCGTGCCGCGCGGGCTCGGGGCGTCGTCGCGGGGCCGTGGGGGCGGTGGAGCCGTCACGTCGGGGCGGCGTGCTTTGCGGTGTTGCCGCTCTTCGGCTGCTCCGGAGAGAACACCACCACCTGGACCTGCTCGCTCGCCGGTCGAAAGGCGTACGTAGCCGACGTGATGCTCGACAAGTACCTCTGGTACGATCACGTGCCGCAGGACATCGACTACGAAGCGGCGGCGTCGCCCGAGGAGCTGCTGCGGCAGATGACTTACCGCGAGCTCGACCGGTGGTCGGGAATGCAGGAGGCGGCGCCTCGGCGCGAGTTCTTCGCCGCGGGCCGCTATCAGGGATTCGGGTACACGCTCGGTCGCGACGCCGAGGGCGGCTACCGCATCTCGTGGACGCACGAAGGCTCCGTCGCGGGGCGGGCGGGGCTCGAGCGGGGCATGCTGCTGGTGGCCGTCAACGGTCGGGCGGTGGAAGATTTGAGCGGGGGAGAGCTGGGGCAAGAGCTGGCGCGCGACGTGGTGACGCACACGCTGGTCTCGCCCGATGGAACGCGCGACGACTACGCGCTGGAGCGGGGCGACGTGGACATCACGAGCGTCAAAGCGCCGACGGTCCTCGACACCCCCGCGGGCCGGGTCGGCTACTTCATGCTGACGACCTTCGTCGCTCCGGCCGAAGGGGAGCTGCGCTCGACCTTCGCGTGGCTTCAGGAGGCGGGGATCGAAAAGCTCGTGGTCGATCTCCGCTACAACAGCGGAGGCTTGTTGCGCATCGCTGCCTGGCTCGGCAGCTTGATCCGCCCTCAGGCGGCGGGCAGCGCGCTGATCGTCGAGACGTACAACGACCGGCATCGCGATCAGGATCGCGAGCGCTTACTCTTCGACACCGCCGAAGGCGTCGACATCGACGAGGTCGTCTTTCTGACCAGCAGTCGCACCGCCTCGGCGAGCGAGCAGGTCATCAACGGCCTCCGCCCCTATCTCGATGTATCCGTGGTCGGTGGACGGACGCTGGGCAAGCCCGTCGGCTCCGACAGCTGGGAGCACTGCGGCTACTCGATCGTGCCGATCACCTTCCAGTCGCTGAACGCCGACGGCGAAGGGCGTTTCTACGAGGGAATCGAGCCCGACTGCGAGGCCTCCGACGACCTGCTGCACCCGCTGGGAGATCCGCAAGAGCTCCAGCTGTCCGCAGCGCTGGGCTTGCTCTCCGGCGCGGGATGCGGCGGCAAGGCTGCGAGCCCCGCCTCGCCCCGCGAGGGAGACGCGTACCTGCCGCCGGGGCCCCTCGTCGACGTACCGGGCCTGTACTGACCCTCCCGGTCGCGCTTCGTCGAGCCGGCGTCCGACCTACGCAGCAGCACCCGGGCTGCCCCGAAGGCCTTCTTCGGCGAAGGGGCGGCCCTCGACCCGGCGCAACGCCCGCCGCGGCGCCGAGGGCCCGTTCGTCGAGCCGCCGTGCGCGGAGCCGAGTATCGATTTTTCGCGCCCCCGAGGGCCGCCCGGGGCTGGTAGGCTGCGCGGTATGGATGACAGCACTCGGACCGCGGTGGAGGCCGCGGCGTTCCGCAAGCTCGTGAGCCATTTTCGGGAGCGTACGGACGTGCAGAACATCGACGTGATGGAGCTGGCCGGGTTCTGCCGCAACTGCCTCGCCAAGTGGTATCGCGCGGCCGCGGAGGAAGCCGGCGAGCCGCTCACTTACGAGCAAGCGCGAGAGCTCATCTACGGAATGCCCTACGGCGAGTGGAAGGCAAAGTACCAAACCCCCCGCGGCGACGGCTGAGCCCCTCGGCGGGGGGCGGCATCCTGGCGGCCGTCGCACTGGGCGCGTTGGCCCTCGGCGCGTTGGTCCTCGGCGCGTGGGCCCTCGGCGCGTGGGACTCGTTGCAAAGGCCCACGCGCGTCCTCAGCGATCGACTCGAGCTGACTCCTCAGGAGTGCGTGACGGAATGCCAATCGCGCAAGACCGACTGCATCTTGAATTGCGAGGGGCGGCTGCCGTGTGAGAAGCGCTGTGGAGAGGTGGCGGTGCAGTGCGTGGCTCGCTGCCCGGGCCGCAAGAAGAACGATCCGTCCGCCCGCCGACGGGAAAGGCCCGACGCGGGAGACGCGGGGCCCCGCTAACGGCCGGCGCTCTGGCGTGCGGTGCGAACGGGAAGGGTCGCGCCCTCCACCCGGCGTGGATCGCACGGCCTCCCCGCGCTCGACGGTGCGCAGGCCGCTTCGCTCGCGTGCGCTCGCCCGGGGCCCCATTGGCGGGCGGCGAGGCGCCCTCGGGGGCACGTCTCGCCGCGCGCCGCCGCCGCCTCACCAGCCTTCGGCGCTGCCCTGATCGTCCAACGCGCTGATCCAGCCGCTGTCGGGCGCGTTGCTCTCGGCGGCCGCTTCCCGCGGCGGTTGCTGCGGCTCGCCGTCCGGCGGGGGCAGGCTTTCGCGAACCTCGGACCGTGCTTCCGCCGCCTCGGGTCTGGCCTCGGTGGACTGCGGGGTTGCAGAGCCCGGGGGGGCCTCGGCAGGGATCGCGATGCTGGGCTCGGTGGGCGGGGTCGCAACCTCTCCGGCGTCTTGCAGTCGGGTCGGCGCGCTCGAGTCGCGAGCCGCGCCCGGCGCGAAGTCGTCCGGGTCGGTCGCCGGCGTATCGCCCGCCGGCGGCTCATCCCGCCCGGGATCGACGTCCGACGCGGCGCCCCGCTCGGCGGCAGGCTCGTCGCTCGCGGGCTCGGATGGGTGGACGGCAGGCCCGGCCTTCTCCTTGCCCCCGGCCGGCGGCCGGCTTTCGGACGGCGGGGCCCGCGTGGACTGGGCCGCGGCGAAAGGCTCGGCAGGCGGCGGCGCGTGGACCTCGAGCCTCGGCGGCCCGGCGCTGGCGCGCCCCGCGGCGGAAGCCGCATCCGGTGGGTCCGAGCCAGCCTCTCCGCCGGGCCGTTCGCTCGCAGGCTCCGCGGCCCCCGTCGCCTCGTCGGCGGCGGGCTCGCGCGCCGCCTCCGGGGGCGGCTGCGGCGCCTCCGCAGCGTCGACGGCATGCTCGTCGCCCGCGTCCTCGTCGACGGCATCCTCGTCGAGGGCATGCTCGTCGCCCGCATCCTCGTCGAGGGCACGCTCGTCGCCCGCGTCCTCGTGGACGGCATCGCGCGGCCTCGACTCGCTCCCATGCGCGGCGCGCGTGTCGGAGCTGCCCGGAGTGGGCGCCTCCTCCGCCTCGGCGACATCTTCGGAGCCAGCTCGCGAAGCGGCGCCCCCCGGGACGGGCCTCGGGTCTTCGTCTTCACGAGGGGACGACGCCGCGGCCCGCTGGCTCGCTTCGGGTCGTTCGTCCGCGGGGGCCGAGGGGGCGGGAATCGAACGGGCAGCGGAAGACGGGACGCTCGAAGGCGGCAGGAGAGAGTCCCCGGCGAGCTCCGACCGCACCTCCAGCTCGGGCTCGGAGCTCGCCGGCCCCGCCTCGGCGGCCTCCGGCTCGACCTTCCGGGCCTTGGGTGCCTGGCTCGAGGGCTCGACCGCGAAGCGCGAGCCAGGCCGCTCCGAAGCCCCTCCGGCAGCTCGCCGCGTCTCGTCCGGGGGCGCGGCGCTGCGCCGAGTCGCAGGCGTCGAAGTGCTCGCCGCGGCTGCGCCCCCGATGATGGCGGCGCCCTTCGCCTCGGGCGCTGCAGGTGGCGCGGGCAGCGGCGTGTTTCGGGGGCCGGTGGACATCCAGAGCAAGCCCGCCGGGCGGCTCGACGGGGGCGGCCACGACACGGAAGCGACGGCGGGCGGAGGGCTCTGCGGGGTGGGCTCATCGCGGGGCGAAGCCAGACTGTTCTTCCCGGGGGGCGCTCCCCTGCTATTGCGACGCTCCGGCTTGCCGGAAGCCTTCGGAGCGCGCGAGGCGCCGGCTTTGCCCTTGGCGCCGCCCTTGGCCGGGGCCACGGAGCGCGCCCGGTGCTTCTTCCGTTTCGCCTTGGGGCGCGTGGATTGGGCGGCGGGTGGCGCCGAAGCCGAAGGCAACCGCTCGCTGATCCGAGGAATGCTCCGGGAGGCGGCGCCCAGCATGTCTGCGACGCTCGGCGGTACGATGGAGTTTCGGTCCGGGCGCGTCCTCAGGAACCACCAGCGCCGAAACCACCGGTGGCTCACGCCAGCCAACATGCCCACCAGCATCAGGATCAACGTCGGACCCACCATCAGCCGAAGCGGACGCTGCGCGCCGGCCGAGGCCGCCCCGAAGAAGGCGGCCGCCAAGAGCGTACCGAGCGTGGCGCCGAGAACGGTGGAGACGGCGGGGCGGATCTCCGGAATGCCTGCTTCCCGATAGGCGCCTTGGCACAGCGTGCACCACTCGTCGTCTTTGTTGAGGTGCACGGGGCACACGTATCCGCGGCAGGCGGCACATTTGTGCGCGTAGCTCGGGGCGTCGCACACGACGCAAGGGAACTGCTTCGGTCGCTCCGAGTGAGGCCCGGAGGGCAAGGGCTCGGTTTTGCCGGCCTTTTCCACGGCGCGCAGGCTCTCCCGTGAGGGCTTGGTGACGAGCTGCGGCTCGTCATCGCTGGGCTCCTTGCCCCGAAAGCCGGCGCGAGCGCGCCGAGCCAGCGACATCACCTCGGGCCACATGGCCGCGAGCTGCGCTCCCGAGATGTCGAGATACGAAGCGGCCTCGGTCCTGGCCAGCGACTCGATCTGCGCCATTGGGTCCGCTTTGTCGAGCGCGAAGCTCATGGCGTCGGCGAGCCGGAGCGTGCTCACCATCTGCGATATCTGGCTCGACTCGGCGTACGCCCGGGTCACGTGGTGGTGCCAGGCCACGACCTTGGGAACCGGGTGAGGGATGTTCCACGCCGCGAGCACGTGCCCGGCGAGCAGCGCGTGATCGAACCCGAAGATCTCGCGCTCTCGAACGTACACCGCGTCCTGCTTGCCGCTGCAATCGTCCAGCAGCTCGACGTATTCGTCGGCGGCCGTGTCGAGCAGCATCAGCTTGCCGATGTCGTGTAAGAAGCCGCACGTGAACAACTCGTCCGGTGGCAGCGCGAAATGAAACGCCAAGTAGCGGCACAGCGCGCCCACCACCGTGGCGTGCTCCAAGATCGCCGCCGCGCGCTTGCTGCTCGAGTCGTACATGTCCAGGATGGCCGCGGTCGAGGCCACCTGATTCAGCTTGGATATCCCCACCAGGGTCGCCGCGTGCCGGACGGAGGTGCAGGCGGTGCGCAGGGAGAACCCTACGGAGTTGACGAGGCGAAGCACGCGAGCGGACAGGGCGGGGTCGCTCTCGAGGACCTCCACGACCTCGTCCATCGAGCACTCCGCATTCTGGGTGATTTGCGTGAGCTTCTGGGCGGCCACCGGGAAGGGCTTGGCGCCGATGATGCGGCCCATCCGAGCGGCCAGGCTCTGCGCCGCGCGGGCTTCGGCTTCTTCGTCGGAGCCGAGCCCGTACCAGAGCTCCTCGTCGATGGCGAACTTCACCCCCTGCAAAACGGAGTAAAGTCGCCTTTTGTGAACCGCGGGGCGGGCGAGGGCGGCGCTTTGTGGCCAGGCTCGCCGCCCGCCCGCTCAGCGTTCCGTCCCGGCCGCCCGCCGCGCCGCCGCGCCGGGGTTTTTTCGAGTTATTTCGCGAGTTTGCTCGCTGGCGCGGGTGGGGTGGGGCTCGCGCTCTCGCCCGAAGATTCGCGAGTTTGGAGGAACCGATTCGACGATCCAGACGTTGCCGCCGACGATACTCCCGTCTCCGATCACCGTATCTCCACCGAGGATCTTGGCTCCCGAGTAGATGGTGACGTGGTTGCCGATCGTCGGGTGGCGTTTTTCGCGCACCTTGGCACCGAGGCGTGGCCTCTGTACGCTCAGCGCTCCCAGCGTAACCCCTTGGTAGATCTTGACGTCCCGACCGATTTCGCAGGTCTCCCCGATCACCACTCCCGTGCCGTGATCGATGAAGAAGCGCTCGCCGATCTTTGCGCCGGCGTGGATGTCGATCCCCGTGTCGCTGTGCGCGTCCTCGGCGATGATGCGCGGGATCAGCGGCACGTCGAGCTCGTAGAGCACGTGAGCGATGCGATGCGCGGTGATCGCTCGGGGCCCCGGGTAGGAGAACACCACCTCCTCGATGCTCGCGGCCGCGGGGTCCCCGTCGTAGGCGGCACGGATGTCGGATGCCAGGCACCTGCGCAGCGCCGGCAGCCGACCGAACAGCTCCAAAATCACGCGCTCTGCCCAACCAGCGGCACAGGGGGAAACGCGGCTCTGCTGCTCCTCGTAGCTGC
Source organism: Polyangiaceae bacterium (assembly GCA_050299315.1). Taxonomy (GTDB): domain Bacteria; phylum Myxococcota_A; class Polyangia; order Polyangiales; family Polyangiaceae; genus SZUA-265. The sequence continues at coordinate 143,521 of JBNKVS010000058.1, read as the reverse complement.
GCGCCCGAGCGAGCTGGTCCACCAGGATTTCGTAGGCCGGGTACAGGTGCTCGCTGACACTGTGCCGCAGGTTGGAGCGGTTCAGCGCCCGTGTGCTGTAGAAGCCCACGAACAGCACCTGAGTCAGGTGCTGGTAGGCCTCGACGACGGCTCTGCGGTTGGGCAGAGCCGCACTCTCGAGGTTGTTGATCTCTTCTGGCCCGTCGTAGCTGCTCACGACGGCGTCGATCGCCGCCTCGAGGGCGTCGGGGTTGGATGTCATGTTGGGAATCTAGCCCCGAACGCGGCGTTCGACAGTCCCGTCTGCAGGGAAGCGAGGCGGGACCGTCTTTTCCGTAGGCCGGCGATCGTGCCTCGCCGGCGCCGCGAGGGGAGGGGAAGGGAGCTCGAGGCCGAAAATGACCCCCTCGCGCGAGCCGCGCCTGCGCCCTCCCCGGACCCGGCCCGAAGGGTTGTGGACGCGCGCGTGCGTTCCGCGCTACGAGGGGCTGCTGCGAAGGCGCCCCGGTCGGAGCCTCGCGCCCGCGCGGGCCCGAAGGAAAGCCTCAGGATTTCATAGCGATGCCCCGATTCCACCTCATCACCTTCGGCTGCCAAATGAACCAGCACGACACCGATCGCATCGCGGACGTGCTCAGCCGGGCCGGGCACCGCCCCGCTCGGGGTCTGGAAGACGCGGAGCTCGTCCTGCTGAATACTTGCAGTGTCCGCGAAAAGGCCGAGCAGAAGCTGCGCAGCGAGGTCGGGCGCCTCGGGGCGCTCAAGCGCAGCCGACCCAACCTGGTGATCGCGGTCGCGGGGTGCGTCGCGCAGCAGGAGGGGGAGCGGCTCGTCAAGAAGATGCCCCAGATCGACATTTTGATCGGTCCCGATCAGGCACCTTCTTTGCCTCGCCTGTTGCAGGAGGTCGAGCACGGTGGGTTGCCGCAGGTGCGCACGGGCTTCGATCTCGAACGGCCGCAGTTCTTGACCGCCCCGAGCGGCGCCCCCAGGCGCCGGGTCTCCGACTTCGTCACGACGATGAAGGGTTGCGACGAGCGCTGTACGTTCTGCATCGTGCCCACGACGCGAGGGCCCGAGCGTTACCGCCCCTCGGAAGATATCCTCGCCGAAATCGCCGATCGAGTGGCGGCGGGCACCCGCGAGATTACCCTGCTGGGCCAAACGGTGGACAGCTATCGCGATCCGGGCGGGAGGCTACCCCGGCAGGTCCCGACGGCGGGCGACTTCAGCGCGCACACGGCGCGTGCTCGCAAGGGAGACGAGAGTGAGTTCCCGGCGCTATTGCGGGCCATCGCCGCGGCGGCGCCGGGCCTCGCGCGGCTCCGCTACACCAGCCCGCACCCGCGTCACCTCACGCCCGGACTGGTAGCAGCTCATCGGGATTTGCCCGTGCTCGCGCGGCACGTGCACATGCCCGTGCAGTCGGGCAGCGATCGAGTGCTGAAGCGAATGTTGCGCCGCTACAGCGTCGAAGAGTACGTCGAGCGCATCGAGGCGCTGCGCCGAGCGGCCGCCGGCCTCACCGTTTCCACCGACATCATCGTCGGCTTCCCGGGCGAAACGGAGGCGGATTTCGAGGCCACCCTGGAGCTGGCGCGCACCGTGGGGTTTCAGGGCATCTTCGGGTTCAAGTATTCGCCGCGTCCGCACACGGCGGCCCTCAAGCTCGGGGACCCCGTCGAGGAGGAAGAGAAGAGCCGGCGCCTCGCGGAGCTGTTCCGCCTCAGCGACGAGCTGCAGGCTCGACACCTGGAGGGCCTGGTCGGCAGCCGTCAACACGTGCTGGTCGAGGGCATGGGCGAGCGTGGCGGCTACACCGGCCGCACCGAGCGCAACGAGATCGTCCACTTCGAAGCGGCCTCGGACGTAACCGGGCAGATCGTCGCGGTGGAGGTGCGCGAGGCCTACAAGCACTCGCTTCGCGCCAGCCCCACGTCCCGCGAGCTGCGCCTGCCCGAGGGAGCCCTCAGCCCGGTGCCCGCAGATCGATCCCAAGCGCCACCGCCGAGCGCATCCTCACCCGGGCGACCACTGGGCTTGCGCTCTCTGCGCGTCGTTCCCTGAGCCGACCGGCGGCGGCGCGGGCCGCGCCTCCCGTAGGCCGACCCGCGTTCTTTCGAGCACGGCGTGCCGAGCGAGGCCCGCCCGCCGCGCCGAGGCACCGCCCAGCCAGCGAGGGCCCTCGCCGTCGCGCCGCGCTCGACCTTTCAGCCGCCCCCGACGAGGTGAACGATTTCGATCGTATCTCCCTCCTGCAGCGTCACCGCCTCGTGCTCTGCGCGCGGGACGACCTCCCGGTTCCGCTCGACGGCCACCGGGCCATCGTCGAGCTGGAGCAGGCGGACGAGCTCCGCGACGCTGAGACCTTCGGACACCTCGCGAAGCGCCCCATTGACTGTCAGTTGCACGGCTCGCAACGCTCGCGCAGCGGACAGGGAAAGTCAACGCTCCCTCCGGCAGGTCGAAGGGCGAGCGCCGCCGCCCGCCGCGCCCGGGGTGCCGGCCGCCTCGAGCTCGCCCGCGGCGCGGGCCGCCCTCCTGACACGCGGGGCCGGGGCGTGGGTGCCGAATCCGCTCCGGAGCCGGCCCCCGACACGATGCCACGGCACGCGCTCGGTTCGGAGGCGCCGTCGGACGTTGCGGGGGGCGGCGCGAAGCCCGATCGCCGCTTCGGGGGAGCTCGGCTCCGTGCGGCTCGGGGACAGGGTCCAGCGAGGCTGCTCGCGGCCCGTGGCCGGTCGCGGCGGCAACGGCTCTTGGGATCCGGTGCCGCCGCGTGGCTCGACCCAGCCCCGCGCGTCTCTCGTGCGCCGGCTCTCGAAGCGGGCTTTCAGAACCAGTCTTCCGGCACCGGTTTGATCGCAAACGCGGTATTGATGAGCCCGACGTGTGAGTAGGTCTGCGGGAAATTGCCCCACTGCTCGAAGGTCTTGGGGTCGAGATCCTCGCTGAACAGCCCGACGTGGTTCGCGTATTGGATCAAGCGACCACAGGCTCGCTCGGCCTCGTCGGCGTGACCGAGCCGCGCCAGCGCCTCGGCATACCAGAAGCCGCACACGGTGAAGGTGCTGCTGGAAACCCCGAAATCGTCCGCATGCTTGTAGCGATGCATGAGCGGATCGGCCACCGCCAGCTCTCGGGAGAGGCTGCGAACATGCCGCTCGGCACGGGGATTGTCCGGCTTGAGATAGCCGAGGTTCACCATCATGAACAGCGAGGCGTCCGGATGGGTCGTCGTCGTGGAATCCGCGTAGTACCCGCGTTCTTCGTTCCACGTCGTCTCGATCAGGTCGCGTGCGCGCGCCGCCAGTGCCCGCGCCTGAGCCTCCAGCTGCGGATCGGGCAACCTTTGCGCGATCCGCTCGGCCATCGTGGCCCCCGTCCAGTGCAAGAGCAGAGAAAACGTGTTCACCCGCTTCGCGCCGCGATACTCCCAGATCCCGGCGTCGGGCATCTCCATCGTCTCGTCCACGCGATCGAGGAGCCTCTCCACCAGGTGGTCGGCGCCCGCCATCAGATACTCGCTGAAGCGAATGTCGAGCAAAAATGGCGACATGGCGGCGATCATCTCCCCGTACACGTCCGTCTGAACCTGCGCATACGCCTGATTGCCCGCCCGCACGGGCTGGTTGCCGAGGTACCCGCTCAAGTGGTCGAGCGTCACCTCGGTGAGCCGACTGTCTCCGGATATCGAGTACACGGGCTGCAAGTGCTCCGCGGAGCTCCTGACGATGTTCTTGAGGAAGCTGACGAAACCCTCCGTCTCCTCGAAATGGCCTAGCCGCCGCATGGCCTTGAGGGTGAAGTAGGCGTCTCGCAGCCAACAGAAGCGGTAGTCCCAGTTGCGGCCCGAGCCGTGCTCCTCGGGCAAGCTCGTCGTGCTCGCCGCGGTGATCGCTCCCGTGTCCTCGAACTGGTGCAGCTTGAGCGCGAGCGCCGAACGAATGACCGCCTCCTGGAAGCAACCGGGCACCGCCGTATGCTTCACCCACCGCTCCCAATACCGACGCGTTTGATTGAAGAAGCTCTCCACCGTCTCGGCGAGCGGCGCCTCGAGGGGGGCGCCCCACGTGAGCGCGAAGTAGGCATCCTCCTCGAGGATGAACGACCGAGATTCCGTCACGTACGTGAGCGGCACGTTGGTCGTGAGCCGCAGCGGAGTGCCATCTACGTCCCACTGCAAGTGATTGCTCGCCAGGTGCCCAGAAGGAATCTCGCGACCGTAGTCGTACACGGGTCGCACACTGATTCGGATGCTCGGCTCGCCGGAGAGCCGCCGCACTCGGCGCATCAGCATCGTCGGCTTGAAGTAACGCTCGTACTGACGAAACCTCGGCGCAAAGTCGGTGACCTCGAAACTGCCGGACTTGCAAGTAAACGTGGTCCGCAGCACGTTGGTATTTCGCAGGTACGCCTGGCTGGTCTTGCCGCCCTCGTCTCCCGAAACAATCGAGAAATGGCCGCCGCGCTGATCGTCCAGCAGGGCGCCGAACACGAAGCTCGAGTCGAAGCGCGGCCAGCAAAGCCACACCACGCGGGCGCTCGAATCGATGAGCGCCTGGTAGGCGCAGTTTCCAATCAAGGCAAGTTTCACGAATCTCCTGGGCTCCCTGGGCTCGACGCCGGCGAAGCGCGCCCGCTCACCTCGCGTACTGCGGGTGAAGGTCTCTTTCGAGTGGCCATCTCGGCACGTTTCGTCATTTCGTCAATCTGACCTGCGCGTCGTCCTCGATCGCGACGAAGCTCTCTCCGCCTGCGGCGACAGGCGACTTTCAGCCGCCGGTTTCTCGGCCTTTCATCCACTCGTCACAGGAAGGAACGGTCGGCCGCAGCGAGTTGAAAGGGATGCGGAGATTGTGCGATAAGGTCTTCATGGGTCAAGGGAAGCTTATCGTTGCATCTCTGCGTCTTCCCGTGACGATGACTCGCAAGGGAGACGATTGGCGAGCGGAACCGAGCGGCGGAGGGCTCGTCACCGGGCTGCAGGCGGTGTCTCAGGGGAAGCCATTTGCGTGGATTGGGTGGCCGGGCACGAGCATTCCCGAGTCGGAACGCCCCGTGGTGACGCAGCGGCTCATTCAGCACGGGGCCGCTCCCATCTTCATCTCCAAGTCGGACGCGGAGGCCTTCTACGACGAATTCAGCAACCGGGCGCTGTGGCCGCTGTTTCACGGCCTCGTGGAGCGCTCGCACTACAGCCCCTCTTCCTGGAAGGCCTATCAGCGCGTCAACGCGCTATACGCAGACGAGATTTGTCGCCAGGCGCGCTCGGAGGACGTCGTGTGGGTACACGACTACCAGCTGTGTCTGCTGCCCGAAATGCTGCGGGAGCGCGGGCTCACGTGCCCCGTGGGCTTCTTTCTGCACATCCCGTTCCCGTCCTCCGAGCTGTACCGAACGCTGCCGGTTCGAGAAACGGTGCTGCGCGGCATCCTGGGCGCGGACCTCGTGGGCTTCCACGCCTACGAATACGTGGGCCACTTCCGAAAAGCGTGCTTGCGCGTGCTGGGGCTGGAGTCGGGTACCGAGTCGCTCCGCATCGGCTCGCGAGACGTCCGATTCACGGTTCAGCCCATCGGGATCGACCCGGCGGATGTCGACACCCTCTCCCAGACAACCGACGCCGTGGAGGAGCTCGCTGCGCTGCAGGCGGCGCACCGCGGCAAGAAAATCGTCGTCGGAGTCGACCGTCTCGACTACACGAAGGGAATTCCGGAGAAGTTCCGGGCGTTCGAGGAGCTGCTGCGATCGGCGCCCAAATGGCGTCAGCGCGCCGTGTTGATTCAGGTGGCGGCCCCTTCGCGCGTCGGAGTGGACGAGTACAAGCGTCTCAAGCGCGAGGTGGATGAGCTCGTGGGGCGCATCAACGGCCGCTATGGAACGTCCAGCCACACCCCCATCATCTACATCACCCGCAGTATCCCCCGCTCGCGCCTGATGGGCATGTACAAGGCCGCCGACGTGGCCCTGGTAACGCCGATTCGAGACGGAATGAATCTGGTCGCGCTCGAGTACGTAGCGGCGCGGGGCAAGCTCGGCGCCAACCTGATCCTCAGTGAGTTCGCCGGAGCCGCCAACTTGCTCGCCGGCGCGCATCTCGTCAGCCCCTACAACATCAGCCAGGTGGCCCGGGTGCTCGGCGAGTGTCTGGAAGAAGAAGCCACACCGCGGGATTCGGAGCACATGCTCCGGTTCGTCAACGAGAACACCTCGACCTACTGGGCGGACTCGTTTCTGGCGCAACTGCACGCCACGGCAACCGATCCGCGTCCGGCCGCAACTCGGCTGCGCGTCAACGAGGGGCGCGTTGCCGGGATCTTGGGCAACGCTCGGCGCCCACTTTTGCTGCTCGACTACGACGGTACGCTGCGCGGCTACGAAAACAAGCCGCGGGATGCCGCTCCCACGCCGCGAATCCGCAGCGTGTTGCGCCAGCTCGCCGAGCACGCGGTCGTCTACATCGTGTCGGGCCGCGACGGTCGCACCCTGCAAGATTGGCTCGGCGATCTGCGCATCGGCTTGGTCTGCGAGCACGGGTTTTCGACCCGCCCCTGGGGAAACAAGGAGTGGTGCGACCACAAGGTCGGAAGCCGCGCCGGGCTGCACAACGTCGAGCCCCTGTTCGAAGAGTTCGTGCGTAGAACCCCCGGCAGCCTCGTCGAAAAGAAGCGCTCATCCATCGCGTGGCACTACCGCTCCGCCGACGCGGAGTACGGGACCTTTCAAGCCAACGAGCTGCTCAACCAGTTGGAGGACACGCTCAAGCGTTCCCGGTACAAAGTGCTGCGAGGCAACCGCGTAATCGAGGTTCGCCACGAGACGATCACCAAGGGCCATGCGACGACCAAAATCCTGCAGGCGCACAGCGACGCCGACGCCCTGTTCTGCGCGGGAGATGACCGCACGGACGAAGACATGATGGCTGCGGTGGCGCGCTCTTGGCGGAGCCGAGCGGTGACGTGCTGGGTCGGGGTCCGCAGCGTGCACGCGGACTATTGGGTCGAGTCCGCGGAGGGCTTGCTGGCCGAGCTGGAGCAGCTGGGTCGCATCTGGGGCAAGCCCAAGCCGCGCGCGCGCAGAGCTACGGCGTGAACGGCCGCAGCGCGTCCCCCGCGGGGCGCAGCCACCCATGCGTGGGCGGCCGCCGCCTACTCGCCTCGCCCGGTGAGCGGCGCGGCGACCGTCGGCCACCTCGCGATGGCGGCAAGCCGCCTACTCGGACAGCTGAATGGGAATCCACAGCGTCCTCAGCTCGGTCGCCGTGCCCTTGCGCGTAAAGCCCGCGAGGCCGAACAGAACGTTCCACCAGTGCCCGTCCGGCGTCTCCCCATACGAAAAGAGCGGGAACACATTGACCTGCCAATCGCTTCCGTGGCGCACCTTCGTCTCCGAGTAGTAGACGTTGCCGATGAGCTGGGTCACCTTGCGCTCGTCTGCGAAGCGCCAATAGATGGGAAACCCCACTGTCGATCGTGAGCTGCGCGTGGCGAAGTCCCAGAAGAACGGCGCAATCACCGTGTGCGTGTCGAAGCCGTCGCGGCCCAGGAAAAGGATTGGATAGATGTTCGTGGACCACCCGCGCAAGTCCGTGCTGTGGGAGAAAAAGGGCGTCACCCACCGCGTGTGGCTCAGGCCGTGCCGCTCGATGTTGGCATACAGAGGAAACACCACGGTTGTGTCCTCCCGTGGGCCCTTGCGGCGCATGAACACCGGCGGGATCAGCGTCTGGGTGAATCCCACTTCGGGATCGCGATACTGCCAGTACAGCGGCGTGAACATGTCCAGCTCGGTCTTGCCGCGGTATCGAGCATAGCCCCACGTCAACAGCGTCTCGTAGCCCTCCTGGCTCGTCGAGGAGAGAAATAGCGGCGTTATCAGCAAGGACGCGGAGCCCTCCGTCCCGTAGTGAAAGAACGGAAACACCGTGGTGTGTCGCTGATCTTCACCCCACACGCTGAAGTACACGGGGAAGATGTGGAAGTAGTTCAGCTCCTCGGTTTGCTTGCTGTAGACGGGACCCCAGATGTTGAGCGTCGAACGCTGCCGCCGGTCGTAGGAGCGGTAGTGCAGCAGCGGTGGGATGAGGCGGTACTCTTCGGCGGCGTCGTGCCCGGCGAAGTACAGGGGAGCCACCCCGAGGTCGAGCTCGCTGGCGGTGCGTGAATCGCAACGGCTCCCGCCTTTCCAACTGCAGAAGATCGGCCCGAAGAAATTGAGCCCGCCCTGCTCGTCGTGATTCATGTACGTGAGCAGCGGCGGGATGATCGCGTAGGCGCTGTCTCCCGGGCGCGAGCCGTAGAAGTACAGGGGCGCGAGCCAGTGATCCTTGGCCTCGGTCGAGTTGCGGTGAAACCAGGGCCCGACCACCGTGCTGCGGCCTTCCGTATCACGCAGGTTCCAAATCAGCGGGAACAGAATGTCGTCCGCCCGCTCCGCGCTGCGCCGGTTGTAGTACAGGCCGAACAGCGAGGCCCGGTCGGGCGTGGCCGGGTCGCTGACGCTGGGCTGCACCCGCTCGAACCAGAAGGGCGGAATGCTGGTGCGAAAGGAATGCTCCGACCCGAACATCCTTTCGTAGTACAGGCCGTAGAAGCTGCTCTTGGCGACTGACTCGCCGTCGACCGAGGGCTCGTTCGCCGCCGCATCGGTTCCGATCTGGCTGGCGACGGTTTCGGAGATGGCGAGCGGGTCGTCGGGAAGGGTGGGCTCTCCGCCCGGCGTCACCAGGCGATCGCCCGCCCCCGAAGCGGCGTGCGTCTCCGGGACGTCACTCGGCCTGCTGGGTTGCGGCTTGCCGGGGCGACTTGGAGTGGGAGGACCAAAGCCGCCGCCCGTGCCGGGTCCAAAACCACCCGGCTGGGCGTGAGCCACGCCGGGCAGCATCAGCGAAAGCGCCATCACGGCGCCAATCAGGGCTCGCATGATAGGGGAGAGAGATGGCTGGCCGGGTTGCAAGGCCAAGGCTTATGCTCGCTGACCATCGATTGGTCAAGTCTCGCAGCGGAAAGGGGCCGGCTGCCTCGGGGCGACCCCGGGCGCGGAGCGGGTTCGAAGCGGTCGGATGGCTCCACCGGTGCGCGGCACACGGCCCAGGCCACCGGTGGTCGTAGGCCCGCGCCTGGGCAGTCGGTCGAAGTTCGCCTCAACCGACCTCCGGCTTCACCAAAAACGGCCCCGAGGGCTGCGTGGACGCGGCGCGGCGTCGGCTCGAGGCCGTGCCTTTCGGTCCGGTCGCGAGCGGGTCGACAGAGGCGAAGCGCGGAGTAGGGTGAGATCCATGCGAGTGGCCGGAATCGACCTGGGAAGCGTCCGAGTCGGCGTGGCGCTGTCCGATGAGCTCGGCCTGATGGCACACCCTCGCCCCCCGCTGGTGGGCGGAGACCGCCGTGCCCTGCTCGAGGCGCTGGTCGAGTTCGCCGAGGCCGAGCGGGTAGAGCGCTTCGTGGTGGGTCTGCCGCGGACCCTCGACGGGCGCGAGGGCAGCGCTGCGAGAGCCGCGCGCCTGTTCGCGGCGGCCCTGGAGCGGCGTTCGGGCATCCCGGTCACGCTGACGGACGAGTGGCTGACCACCCGTGAGGCTCACCAGCGATTTCGATCGCAGGGGGTGAGCCAGCGGGATAGTCGCGGGCGAATCGACGGGGCCGCTGCGGCCCTCATCCTCCAGAGCTGGCTGGACCGCCACGCGCCGCGAGGGTCCTGATGGCGCGCCGCTCCGGGCGACGCCGCAAGAGGCGCAGCAAGCGGGCGTCCTGGCTGGTTGCCCTCGGCGCCTTGGGCGCGATCGGCGTGGGAGTCGCGGGCGCGCTTTGGCAGTGGTCGCGCCGGGCGGCCGACGATTCGGGGGCCGTGCTGTTCGAAGTGGCGCGGGGCGAGGATCGGGAGCAGGTGCTGCGCCGCCTCGGCGACGCGGGGTTGATCGACTCGCCGCGCAAGATGCGGTGGTTCATGTTGGCCCGATATGGGGCCTGGAGCGCCCCGGCCGGCACTCACTGGCTGGTGCCGGGCTCACCCCGCGAGGTCGCTGCGCTTCTGCTCAGGGCGCCAGGCAGGCGGGTCGAGCGGGTGGCCATACCGGAAGGCGAAAACCAGTTTCAGATCGCCCGGCGGCTCCACGACTCGCGTGTGTGCTCGGCAGGAGAATTCCTGGCCGCAGCTCGAGACACCGAGCTGCTCCGCGAGCTGCAGATAGAAGCCTCTAGCGCAGAAGGCTATCTGTTTCCCGCTACCTACGAGCTGTATGCCAACTCCGATCCTCACCGGGTGTTGCGTCGGCTGGTACGCGAAGCGTTGCAGCGCTATCGACGAGAAGCCGAAGCCGCCCAGCGGGTTGCCCCGGAAGGTTGGGGCATCCACGAGGTGTTGACGCTCGCCTCGATCGTAGAGAAAGAGTCGAGCTCCGTCTCGGAGCAGCCATTGATCGCGAGTGTGTTCTTCAACCGTCTGCGGGACCCCGACTTCCGACCGAGGCGAATGTTGCAGTCCGATCCCACCGCCGGCTACGGCTGCCTGCTCGAGCCGAATCTGGAGAGCTGCGCGGGTTACAGTGGAACAATCACGCCGGCCATGCTCCGCGACGAAAACAACCCATACAACACGTATCGTCACCCCGGCCTGCCGCCTGGGCCCATCGCCAATCCGGGAGGCTCGGCAATTGCAGCCGTGCTGAGCCCCGCGACATCCGAGTACTTCTTCTTCGTCGCAGGGCCCGGTCGCCGACACCTCTTCAGCCGCACCTTTGCCGAGCACCGTGCCGCAGTGAGGGGCGACGCCCCGCCGCGCACCCAGGCCGCGCCCGCGGTCGCTGGGAACTAGTGCTGTGTCCGCCAAGTCGCAATCACACGCCATCGCGGGCCGGTCCGCCTGTGGCGGCCCGCGGTGGTTTTGCGCTGGGGGCTCGTCTTGGACACGGCACTCCTTTATTTCTGCGGCGCCTTCGGCGCCGACGTGCCCCGTCCGCCGCTCGAGGCAAGACGACTCCCGCTGTGACCGACAATCAGCGATTGCGACTCATCGGACGGGGCACTAGCCCCGGAGTTTTCGTTCCTTCGAGCCGAGCGGAGGCGCGGGGAGGATGGTCCGCCGCCGCGGCGCCCGACCGCGACGGCGGGCTCCGAGTGGCGATCGGGCAAGTCGGAGCCGAGCTGCGGTGCCGCTTTCAGAAGCGAGTGGTCGCCCTAGACGCCGTCAGGCGCGTGCTCACTCGCCGCGCAGCGCGTTGTGTGCTAGCCGTTGAGGTGTAGCGGCGCGTTGCCCAGGCTACGATAATGAGCGTCATGCCCAGTCGCCTCCCGATGATTCTCGTTCCACACCCGCACGTTCGTGCGGACGCCAACGTCATGGGCGGTAGCCCGTACGTCGTCGGCTCGCGCGTGCCGGTTCGCAGGCTCTGGGCTTTCTACCGCAAAGGGGTAACGCTCGATCGATTGATGAAGCGCTATCCACGCCTCGGTGCCGCCAAGATTCTCGATGCCCTCGCCTTTGCATACGACAACGAAGAGGTCATCAACGCGGACATCGCGCGGGAGCGGCACCTGCTGAACGTGGCGGAGCCAGCGCCTTCATCTCACCCGGCCGAGCGCCAGATGCAGTTTCCCTTCGCAGACGGGGACTGAGCATCGCTCTGGCGAGCTCGCGTGTGTGGTTGGCGGCTGCGCGGCGCCGGGCCGCCGCGATGGCCGGGCCTGCACGGCTCGGGCCACGACGAAGCAGGGGGAGTGCCGAGAGAGCGCGCGGCGTCCTCGATTGGAGGCGGACGGGCAGCCCAGCCGCCCGGAGCCGGACGCCTGGTTCAGCTCAGCCCGGCGGCCTCGAGCTGGTCCCGCAGGGGCTCGAGCTCCGCGTCGAGCAGCCGCTGCAGCGCTCCTTCGTCCGGGGCAGGGCGGCAGCGGTATCGAAGCCGGAGGCTGCGGCGAAGGGCTCGTTCGGCGCGGGCGCGAAACTCCGCGTCTCGCTCGATCTCGACCCGCAGGGCCTCTCGCACCTCGGCCTGGTCCGAAGCGCGACTGCAGACCAGCGCGCTGTCGCAGCCGGCTTCGATGGCCCGAACGGCGACCTGACCGAGAGGGCCGAAACCCGCCAGAGCCTTCATCTCCATGTCGTCGGTGAAGACCAGCCCGTCGTAGCCGAGCTCGCCACGCAGCACCCCGCCCAGCAGGCGCGGGCTGAGCGTTGCCGGGCGCTCGGCGTCGAGGGCGGAGAAGACGACGTGCGCGGTCATGATCGAATCCGCCTGCGCGGCAAGCTGAACGAACGGCGAGAGCTCGATACGGCGCAGGCGCTCCTCCGCGTGGTCGACCGTGGGCAGCGACAGGTGGCTGTCGAGGTGGGTGTCTCCGTGGCCGGGGAAGTGCTTCAAACAATGCAGCAACCCACCCTCCGTCAACCCACCGCAGTACTCTCGCGCGAGCGCCACGACCGCGTCGGGGTCGCTGCCGAAGGCCCGATCGCCGATGATGGGATTTTCCGGGTTGGTGTCCACGTCCACGACGGGCGCGAAGTTCATGGTGAGCCCCACGGCTCGCAGCTGGGCCCCCACGAAGCGCGCCACCTTGCGAACGAGGGCGGGGCCCCCACGCGCGAGCCGCCTCATGGGAGGCACCGTCAGGCCCGTCGCGGGCAAGCGGGCGACACGCCCCCCTTCCTCGTCGATGCACAGGAGCGGGGGCAGGGCGCTGGGGCAGGCTCGCGCCAGGGCTTCGCACAGCTGCCTCGCGCGCGTGAGCCGGCCGTCATCGGGGGCGAAATTGCGTCGGAACAGCACGCAGCCTCCGCACTCGCCACGGGCCAAGAGCGCCGTGACCTCGGGGGGCGCTTCGACCGAGTCGAAACCGATCAACGTGAGCTGCCCTGCCAGCTGCTCGGGGCGCAAGCTGGATATCAGCCCGCTCGAGGGTCCGGCTTGTCCTTCTTCTTCGCTGGCGGCCATCTGGGTTCCGACTTGCGGGCTCTCGAAGCTACCGTACGCCGAGCTACCCGGCCCGCATGTCCCGCTCCGCCGCCTTCGCCATCGACTGCAGCAAGCTGGTGAGCTTTCTTGGGTTCGGCCCCTCCGCCATCAGCCGCAGAAGTGGCTCGGTTCCGCTCCAGCGGACTAGCACGCGTCCGCGATCGCCCAGGCTCTGCTCGGCCTTCTGCTTGGCAGCCAGCAGGTTCGGCATCTTCTCCACGGGGCGCCGCGCCGACAGACGCACGTTCTGAAGCTCCTGCGGCACCGTCTGCATCACGCCGCGCAACTCGCTCAGGGGCCGCTCCTCTCGCGTCATGACGGCAAGCACCTGCAGGGCCGCCACGACGCCGTCCCCGGTGGTGGTGTGTTGCGAGAAGATCAAGTGGCCCGATTGCTCCCCGCCCAGGGCGTAGCCGCGCGCTCGCATGCGCTCCACCACGTAGCGATCGCCGACCGGCGTGCGCACCAACTTGCCTCCGGCCTTCTCGACGGCGAGCTGCAAGCCCATGTTGCTCATCACCGTCGCGACCACCGTTTTTTTGGGCAGCTTCTTGTCGGTCAGCATACGAGAGGCGCAGAGCGCCATGACCGCGTCCCCGTCGACGATCTGGCCGCGATCGTCGATCGCCACCAGGCGGTCCGCATCTCCGTCGAGAGCGATCCCCAGATGCGCCTTGCGGCGCAGGACCTCCTTTGCGGCCGTTTCCGGATGCAGAGCGCCGCAATCCTTGTTGATGTTCTTGCCGTTCGGCTTGCAGCCAACCTCGAACACCTGGGCGCCGAGCTCGGAAAATACCGCCGGGGCAACCCGATACGCCGCCCCATGGCCCGCGTCGACCACGACCTTCAACCCCTTGAGGGTCAGGTCGGTCGGGAACGTGTTCTTGGCGTACACGATGTAGCGGCCAGATGCGTCGTCCACGCGCTCTGCGCGCCCGACCTGGGCCCCGGTGCAGCCCACTGCGTCGATCTCTCCACCGAGCAGGAGCTGCTCGATGGCTGCCTCCTGCCGATCGGGCAGCTTGTACCCATCCGGGCCGAAGAGCTTGATGCCGTTGTCCTGAAACGGGTTGTGGCTCGCGCTGATCACCACGCCGGCGTCAGCGCGCATGCTGTGGGTGAGATTGGCCACGGCAGGCGTCGGAATCGGCCCGGAGAGCAGCACCGTCCCCCCCATGGCGCAAATGCCCGATGCCAGCGCCGTCTCCAGCATGTACCCGCTCAATCGGGTATCCTTCCCGATGACGATGCGGGGTACCGAGGAGCGCTCGCGGCGCGCCACCCAGGTGATGGCCCGCCCGAGCCGGAGCGCCAACTCGGGGGTCATCGGCTCCGCGTTGGCGAGGCCCCGAATCCCATCCGTCCCAAACAGTTTGCGCGTCGCGGCCCGCGCAGAGCTCGAAGTTGTCGTCACGTCGAAGAGCTCGCTCTCCTTCTCAGCTATCCGCAGGCGGATCGGCTTCCAGATTGAGCAGCAGAGCGCGCGCCGCGCCCACCAGGAATATCGAGCCCGTCACCACGACGAGGCCCTGTGGGCCTACCTTGGCGCGGGCCAACTCGATGGCCTCGGCCACGCTCGAGGCGACCTTGCCCGGGTAGTGCTCGACCATCTTCTTGGGATCGACGGCCCTCGCGACGGGCGGCGCCACGTAGAAGCGATGCGCCGCGCTGTGCTCGAGCCTATCGAGCATGCTCATCCAATTCTTCTCCTGCACGGCGCCGAAGACCAAGGCCACGTCGGAGCGACTGCCGACGCCGCCCGAGGTGCTCGAATCGACGATGTGGCTGAGGCAGACGGCCGCGTCCGGGTTGTGCGCGCAGTCGAGCAGGGTGAGCTCCTGCTCGTTGCGGTGCAAGAGCTCGTTGCGCCCCGGCCACACCGCGGCCTCGATGCCTTTGGCCATGGCGTCGGGCGGGATGCCCATCGCGCGCGCAACCGTGGTGGCGACGGCCAGGTTGGAGCCGAACATCGCCATCCGCGGATAGGCGAGCTGAGCGCCCTCGTAGGGCTCCGGATCCCCCAGGGGCAGAAGCTCCGCGCCGACCTCCGCGCAGCGCTCCTCCACGACCTGCCGCGCATCGGGGTGCAGCTTGCCCACCACCACGCGGCACCCGGGCTTGATGATCGCGGCCTTCTCACGCGCGATGGCCGCGAGCGAGTTGCCCAGTGTTTCCATGTGATCGAAAGACACGCGAGTGATCACGGCGACTTCCGGGGAATCGATCACGTTCGTCGAATCCAGACGCCCCCCGAGGCCCACCTCGAGCACCGCCACGTCCACCCCGGCGCGCTGAAACGCCAACAGCCCCATCACGGTGGCTGCCTCGAAGAAGGTCAAGTCGATGCCGAGCCCGAGAACCTCCTCGATCAGCTCCGAGAGGGTGTCATCCGCGATGGGCGCGCCATCGACCTGGATTCGCTCCGCAAAGCGGTTGAGATGGGGCGACGTGAACATGCCCACGCTCCTGCCGTGAGCCGCGAGCATCGCCGCGGAGAAGGCACAGACGCTTCCCTTGCCGTTGGTCCCGGCAACGTGGACGCACTTGAAGGCCCGCTGGGGGTTGCCCAGCTTCTCACAGGCCTCCACCACCCGCTCCAAACCGAGCTTTCTGCCCGACGCAAGCAGCCCGTACAGGCGCCGCAAATTCTCTTTGATGGGACGACTCACCGTTCCTCGAAACTGCTCGCGTGTGGCCTTGCCGCTGCGGCTGCTGCCCCTCGAGCTTCCCCGCCTTGCCGGCTGCCTACATCACGGCGCTGGCTTCTCCAAGCTTTCGCACGAGCCTCGCTTGGCCCAAACCCCGGCCGGCGCGGCCAAAGCGGTGCCGCCCCGGGGGAGCGCAGCCGCGAAGGCTCGCGAGGTAGGAACGTTCGGGCGGACAGCACAGCAGTGAAGCGTTCCAAACCACGCCTCAAAGGGCAAATCTTTTGTGGGACTGGAGCGCTCGGACAGCGCCGCCGACGGCTCGCCAGCGCTTCGCGGCTCGCCGGCTTCAGGGCTGTTTTCGCGCGAGGAGCGGCCGCGGCGAGCCCCCCAATCCGATCGCGGCCCAGCCCGGACTTCGCTCGGACCGGGCGCTGCCGCCAGGGCTGCGCGCGAGGTCGCGCGCCGAGTACGCGCAGTACATTCGGCTACATCGGTCACTACCTCGGAGACCTTACGTCCGCCTTCTTTGCGCCGGAGGTCGGGGGGGCGCGATCGCACGCTCGAGGGGCGCCCGAGCGCCCTTAGCGCATTGCGCCGCGGCCGGTCCCCCCGCGGGGACGAGTTGCGCCGCCGCCCGGGGGCGGCGCAGGGAGCCGGCGGCTTCGGCAGGAGCGGTGCGGAAGCCCGCCGCTCGCCGAGCCCGCGTCGAACGGTCGCGAGGCCCCCCAAATTAGTGTTTGCCTCCCTCCGAAGCGACCGCTAGAAGCCCGCCATGTCCGTTCGTATTACGGTGCAGCGAACGGGGCCGGTCACGGTGCCGCTTCCCGCCTACCAGACGGACGGAGCGGCGGGCATGGATTTGAACGCGGCGCTGGCCCAGCCCGTGACGCTCGGCCCCGGCCAGAGGCGCCTGATCCCGACAGGACTACGCCTCGAGCTGCCCGGCGGCTACGAGGGCCAGGTTCGTCCGCGATCCGGCCTCGCGCTGCGCCACGGAATCACCGTACTGAATGCGCCCGGGACGGTCGACGCGGACTACCGGGGGGAGGTGGGAGTCGTGTTGATCAACCTGGGGGAGGAGCCGTTTACGGTGAGGCCTCTCGATCGCATCGCCCAGCTCGTCGTGGTGGCCGTGGAGCGGGCCGAAGTCGTCCAGGCTTCCGCGCTGTCCGAGACGGTGCGCGGGCAGGGCGGCTATGGTTCCACCGGCAGCGATGCCGACGGCAGCTGAGCTCCGCGCCAGCTGAGCTCCGCGCCAGCGAAGCTTCGACAAGCCCTGGAGCGGCCGCCCCCGGGCGAACGCCCGAGTATTCGCTCCCCCGTCGCGGCTCGGCCGGCGGCGGCTGGGCCGATGCTCGGCCGTCGGCATCTCCGCCGCGCGCGCCCGGGCGCTTCTCGCTCGAAGAGCTCCGTGACTCAGGGGCTCAGCGCCTCGATTGCCGTCGCCAGCGCTCTCGTGGCCGCCGCCGCAGACCCTGCCGCATCCGCCGGCCCCCGCGCGCCCGCGAGCCCCCGTGCCGGCGGCCGCGATTGCAAGCCGTGCCGCGCCACCAGGCTGCGCAGGAAGCGATACAGCCGCATGCGCAGCAGCCCCCGGTCCACGTCCCGGGTCACCACGTGGTAGGAGCGCGGCAACACGAGCAGCTCGCGATCGGCGCTTCCCAGCCGGTGCCAGCCGACCCGCGCGGCCCACAGAGGGCAAACGTGGTCCCGCGCGCCATGCGCCAGAAACGTGGGGCAGCGGACCTCGGGCAACCGCTGCCACACCCGGTGTCCTGCCTTGCGGACCTCGTCGCCGGAGTAGGCGGGCTGCGCACTGCTCGTCACCTGCGTACGACGCTGCTTCGCGTCGTGGATGTCCGGCCCCGTCTTCTTGGGTAGCCGAATGTCGGGTAGGCCGAGCCCACAGTGCACCTGCAGCGCCAGGGACGGAAACGGCCAGCAGAGGCGAAACGCCGGAGCCAGACCCACGGCGCCGACTACGTGCTGCGGGTGTGACGCAGCCAAATCGAGCGCGAGCAACGCCCCCATGGAAACGCCCGCGACCACGACCGAGCCGTGCCGGGCCGCCAGGCTCTGGAAGCACTCCTCGGCGCACTGCCGCCAATCATCCCAGCGCGAGCTCGCGAGCTCGTCGAGGCTTCGCCCGTGCCCAGGCAACAAGGGCGCCAGTGCCTCACAGCCGAGCTCGGTGGCGACCTCGACGACCATGCCGACCTCCTGCGGCGTGGCCGAGAAGCCGTGCAGCGCAAGCACCGCCGGGCCGGCTCCTGCGGACCGGATCTGGGCCCAGGGTCGCCCGCCCATCAAATCGGAACGGAAAGGGCTGCCGGACGCGGACGAACGGCGCAACCCGCCGAGCGCTCGCTCGCTCACCGCTCCCCGCGCTTGATCCCGTAGGCGCGGATCTTCTTGTGCAGGTTCGTGCGCTCGACCTGCAGCACCGCCGCCGCCTTCGATATGTTCCAGTCCGTCTCGGAAAGTGTTTGCACGATGTAGCCGCGCTCCGCCGCCTCGCGGTATTGGCGCAAGCTGAGCCGCTCGCCTTCGGGCGCCCTCGCGGGGGCCAGGCTGGGGCGAGCCTCCTCGTCGAACGGGCTCTGGTGGGGATCCTCCGGCAGATCGGCGATGCTGATCACGTCGCTCGAGAGAATCGCGGCGCGCTCGACCACGTTCTTGAGCTCGCGCACGTTGCCCGGCCATTTGCGCTGCCGAAGCGCCTCGAAGAACGCCGGGTCGATGCGCTTCGTGCGCAGCCCATTTTCCTTACAGAACGAGCTGACGAAGGCTTCGGCCAGCAACTGGATGTCCTCGGGCCGATCCCGCAGGGCGGGCACCGCCAGGGGAAAGACCTCGAGCCGGAAGAACAGATCCTCGCGAAATCGCGACTCGGAGACCTCTCGCGAGAGATCCTTGTTCGTGGCGGCGAGCACCCGCACGTCCACGTGCATCACGTGCTCGGAGCCGATGCGCGACAGCTCGCCGTTTTGAAGCACGCGCAGGACCTTGGCCTGCGCAGCCAGATCCATGTCACCGATTTCGTCCAGAAACAGCGTGCCACCGTGCGCCTGCTCGAACATGCCGCGCTTGACGCCGTGCGCACCGGTAAACGCGCCTCGCTCGTGACCGAACAGCTCGCTCTCGATCAGCTCGCGCGGCATCGCTGCGCAATTCACTTTGATGAAGGGCGCCTCGGCGCGCGGGCTCAGCCGGTGCACCGCGCGACTGACGAGCTCCTTACCGGTGCCGCTCTCGCCCGTGATGAGCACGTTGGCCTTGGTGGGCGCCACGCGGTCGATGTCGCGGAACAGCTTCTGCATCGCCGCGCTCGTGCCGACCATCTGGTAGCGCTGCTCGACCTCCTGGCGCATCTGCTCGACGGTGCGCTCGAGCCGGGCCCCGCGAATGCTGTTGTCGACGCTGACCAGAATGCGGTCGCGATTCAGCGGCTTCTCGAAGAAATCGCTGGCACCCAGCTGAATGGCTTGCACGGCGTCCCGCACGCTCGCGTGGCCGCTCACGACCACGACGGGAACGCCCTTGGTGCCCTCGTCTGCCTTCATCTCCTCGAGCAGCTCCAAACCGCTCTTGCCGGGCAGCTTGAGATCTACGATCGCCAGATCGATGGGGCAGCTGGGGCTGCGAAGAACGGCCACGGCTTCTTCGGCGCTCGCGGCTTCGAGCATCCGATACCCCACCCCGGTCAACACCATTCCGAGGGTGCGGCGAATGTTCTTCTCGTCGTCCACCACCAGCACCGTCGAGGGCGCGGTGGTGAGCTGGTCGGGCTGGCTGGGCGCGGAGCTCGCAGCCGGCCCCTTCGCGGGCGGCGGAGAGGTGGATTGCGTCACGGGTTTTCCGCCAGGTACTGCAGGAACTCGGTGGCCGGCACCACGAACGGGCTCGCCGGGTAGTCCGTCAGCACCTTGCGAAACGCGGCCATCGCTTGCTCGCGATCCTTCATCTTGAGGAACGTTTCACCCATCAGCACGATCGCCTCGGGCTCCAGCCCCGAGGTGCCGTAGCGCGAGAGCGCGTACCGGACCCGATCGATGGCGGGGCTGTACTCGCCTTCCTTCAAATAGAAACGCGCCACGTACAGCTCGTGCCGAACCAGCACACCCGTGACGACCTCCAACATGTAGTCCAGCTCGATCCGCTGCGAGTAGCCCGGAAAATCCGAGAGAAAAGAGCGCAGCGAGACGTAGGCGGCCCGCACGCTGGCCAGATCTCGCTCTTCGAGCGGGGGTTGGAACACCGAGTCGCCCGCTTGCAAGAACTGCGACCGAACCATGCGGTAGCGCGCGTAGGCCAGCTCGGGATCGCTCGGGTAGTCGCGCGCGTACGTCTTGTACATCGCGGCGGCCTCGGCATACTTTTCCTGGCGGAACGCAGCGTCCGCCAGCCGCAGCTCGGCCAGCCGCGCGTAACGCGTGTAGCTGAAATCTCGGCGCACGGCGGTGAAGATGCGCACCGTCGCCTCCCAGTCCGCGTCCAGATAGGCTTCGACCCCCTCGTCGTAGGCGCGTTTGGCCTCTTCTCGATACTCTTCGGCCGTTTGCGGGGCCTTCAGCGGGGGGCCACAAGCCACTGCTCCGGCCGTGACCAGGCACGCCGTGACCAAGCACGAAGCATACCACCCGGCGGGTTTCATGCCGCCGTGGTAGCGCCTGCGCAAGGGACGCGCAACCCTTTGCCAAGGGGCAGAAAGCTCGGGTAAGTTGATTCACATGCCCGAACGAGTCCCCATGACGCCGCGCGGTGCCCAGAAGTTGCGCGAAGAGCTGGCCCGCCTCAAGGCGGAGAGGCCCAAGATTTCCAAAGAGATCGGCATCGCGATCGACCACGGTGATCTGAGCGAAAACGCGGAGTATCACGCCGCCAAGGAGCGCCAGGGCATGGTCGAAGCACAGATCAAGGACATCGAGGGCAAGCTCGCCCGCAGCGAGGTCATCGACCCGGCCAAGCTGAGTGGGACGACGGTCCGATTCGGCGCGACCGTGACCGTGTCGAATTTGGACACGGACGAAGAGGTCACGTACCAGATCGTCGGCGCCGACGAAGCGGACATCGACGCGGGTCAGATATCCGTCTCGGCGCCCCTCGCGCGCGCGCTGATCGGCAAGGAGGTGGGAGACGAGGTGACCGTCATCCTGCCCGCGGGCAAGCGCAGCTTCGAAATTGGCGACGTCCGCTACCGCTGAGAGGGCGCCGGGCTTCGAGCGACTGGCGCTTTCCGCACCCTGGACCGGCGGCGCGATCGCCCGCCCCGTGCGCTTCGGCCTCGGCCGCCGGGAGCCTCGCCCGCAGGCGGCGGGTCGGGCTCCCGCGACCGCTGGCGTGCGGCTCCGCCCATCGCTCGCACGCGATGTCTCGCGGCGCAACGGCCGGTCGAGCGGTTTGTGTTCCGAAAACGAGGCGGCAAACTGACTGATGAGGCGAGCGGAAGCGGTGCTATAGACGCCGCCACGGTGGTTACTGACAGTGGTGCAGCAGGAATCTGAAAAGCTATCCCGGCGCGAGCGCCGCCGCGCGCGGCAGCAAGCGCACGGCGAGGGCGAAGCCGCCGAGGGCACGGGTGCGGGCGGCCAAGCCGGCGAAGGCGAAGCCGCGGGCGAGAGCGAGCTCTCGGAAGAAGGTCCGCCGGAAAAGGCGGCCGATCGCGCGGCCAATCGCAAGGCTCGGCGTTCTGCGGCGGCCCAGGCTCGCGCGGCGCGTCGTCGCGAGCAGGCCGAGGCTCGAGCCGTCGGTCTGGACGCCAGTGAAATGGTGGACGACGCCTTGGTCCGATTCGCGGACAGGGCAGGCAAGTTCGTTCGGAAGAACTCGTCGACGTTGCAGCTGATCGTCGTCACGTTCGCCCTCGGCTGGATGGGCGTCGAGACCTACCGATGGTACGCGGCGAAGGCGAACGCGGAGGCCTCGGACGTGCTGCTGGCCGCCACGCACGCCGAAAACGGGATCATCGGGGACCCCGAGGAAACCGGCAAGCCGAACGCCGCCGGCATCGTCGACCCGACGCCGATCTTCGAATCCGACGAGCAACGCCTGAAGGCGGCCCTCGCGAAGTACGAGGAAGCGGAGCGGATGCGAGAGGGCCGCGGGCCGGAGGCCTTCGCACTGCTCGGCAAAGCGGGCGTGCTGCTGGAGATGGGCAAGGCGACCGAGTCGATCGCCGAGTATCAGGCCGCGTTGGCGCTGCCGCTCTCGGATCAGCAACCGCTGCTCCGCGCGGCGGCCCTGCGTGGGCTAGGGCTCGCGCACGAAGCAGCAGGCGACCTCGCGGAGGCGAGCCGTGCGCTCGCGCAGTTGGCCGAAGTGGAAGGGTTCGAGCAGGAGGGGCTCTACGAGCTGGCTCGCATCCAGTATCGGCAGGAGGATCTCGAAGCGGCGCAGAAGTCGCTCTCGTCGCTGTTCGAGCGGATGGGTCCTCCCCCCTCGAGCCGGCTGGGCTCCCCCGCCGCGCCGCCGAGCTTTCTTCGAGAGCGCGCCGAACAGCTCGCGTCGCTCGTCGACCCCAGCGGTGAAAAGGTCAAGGTGCCCAAGGCGCCGTCGGCCGCGCTGGAGCGCATGTTGCGGCAGGTGCAGCAAGGCGGCTTGTCGATGCCGGAGCAACCTTGAAGCGGGCGCCCCGCGCACGGCTTGGCGGGCGGCTTCGGCATCGCCCAGGCCTCGGTGGCCTGGGGGAGAATGCCACAGGGCTGCCCGCGCGGCGGAGTGGTCCGGGGCGAGCAGCTCTGTTGCGGGCGGCCCTGTTGCGGGCGGCCCTGTTGCCGGCGGCCCTGTTGCCCGCCGGCTGCCAGGCGACCCAGGTGAACGCCAACCCCGAAGGGCCGACCTGGGTGCACCAGCCGAGTGGCACGATGCAGGTGATGTACACGCGCAGCATCCTGGCCGAGTCGCGCAGCATGGGTGAGCCATACGAGAGCGGGGGCCTGGCCCTGGACATCGCGGGCCGGCGGGTTTTCGCAGGCTCTCGCGACCAGGGCGTCTACGCCCTGCAGGCGCAGGACGGGGCCGTGCTGTGGCGCTTCGAGACGCTCGGCGCCGTGGAGAGCCGCCCCTTGTTCGACGCCGAGGAGGGGGTGCTTTACGTCGGCTCCAACGACGGCGCCATCTACAAGCTGCGGGGCGCGGACGGCAAGCTGCTGTGGCGCTTCTCGACGAATGCCGAGGTCACGCAGCTGCCGGTGTTGCAGGATGGCCTCTTGGTCGTCACGAACGCCAACGACACGGTGGTGGCGGTGGAGGCCAAGACGGGCAAGCTGGCCTGGAGCCAGCACCGTCCGCCGGCGCTGGGAATGGAGATATCGGGAAACGCCGGCGTCCTCGTGTGGCGAGGGTTGGTGCACACCGCTTTCAGCGACGGCACGGTCACCGCCTACGATCTGCGCACCGGCGCGGAGAGTTGGGCCCCCGTCGATCTCAGCGCGGCGGCGGAGCACTCCCTCGGGGAAATCCCGACATACCTCGACGTGGACGCCACGCCGGTCGCGCATCTGCTGGAGGGTACGCCCGTCGTCATCACCGCCAGCTACGAGGGCGGCGTGTTCGCGCTCGCGGCGGATAACGGAACGCGCATCTGGGAAAACACGTTGGTCTCGGGCGCCAGCGAGCTCTACCTCTGGAGCCAGCCGGAGCATCCGGCGCGCGGGGGAGGGCCCCCCGTCGCGGCCCGCAAGCTGCTGATCGTCTCCACGGGGACGACCGGGCTGTGGGCTCTCGACCCGAACACGGGTGAAGAGGTGTGGCGTCGCGAAATCCCACTCGGCGGAGCCTCGCGCGCCGTGCCGGCGCTCGGCGCACTGATGTTCTCGACCACCCAAGCGGGCCTCTTCTTGATATCGCCACTCGATGGTCGGGTGATCGACGGCGTCCACACGGGCGCCGGGTTTTCGATGGCCCCGGCGGTATACGGCCAGCGCGCGTTCATTCTCTCGAACGCCGGGCGCCTCTACGCCCTGCACCTCGGCCGCCCACTGTAGTCGCGGCCGGCGGCGGGCGCCCGGCGGCCGAACGAGCAAGAGCCGCCGACCGAGTCGTTCCCGGGTGAAACGGCGCCGAAGCGGCTGCGCGATCACGAGCTCGGCAAACTCGTCTACCGGGGGCCGAGGTGCGGCGAGCCTCGCGACGGGACGACCCTCGGCGCCCTCCCGCCGCGGCGACCGCAAGGGCTGCTGAGCGCGGCGGCCGCCGCGGAGCGCCCCCTCGTCGATCGCCCGCGACTCCGTGGATCGTCGAAAATTTTCCGCCCGCAGCAACCGTTTGCGCCCCGCCGATCGAGCGTGACATGGTGATTCGGGCGCGTGCCGGCTCGGTTTCTCCGGGGCAGCTTCTCCGCGGCAGCTTCTTCCGCGGCCCGGGCGCCCGTCGCTCCATCCAGAGGACTTCTTTTGCATCGTTTCGACTCGCCCCGTCGGGCTCTCTTGCTGCTGCCCCCCCTCACTCTCGCCTTCGCCTGCGGCTCTACGGAAGGCGACGACGAGGGCGCAACACCCGGTCCGGGTGTGTTCCAGGGTCCGCTGCCGGGGGGCCAGCAGAGCGCGCCGGGCGCCTCGGGGGCGCCTTCGGCCGGGCCGGGCGCCTCGGGCGCTCCGCCGCAGCAGCTCAGCGCAGGCGCGGCCGGGCCCGCCGAGCAACCCTCCGGTGCCGCGGCGCCCGACAGCGAGGGGCCATCCCCCGCGGGCGGCGTCGCGGGCGCCGCCATGGTCGGGATGGACGAGATGGATGAGGAAGGCGCCGAGGCACGACCGGGGGCGGGGGGTGCGGGCATGATGGGCTCGGCCGGCGCGAGCTCCATGGGCGCCGCGGGCAGCGCGGCCATGCCCGACCCACCCGCTGCAGACCCCGCAGACTTCCCGGGCACGGGCTGCGGCCCGGCTGCGTTCTTCTGTGAAGACTTCGAGCAGCTCGCCCTGGGCGCCGCCCAGGCCAGCGGCGGCTGGCGGCCAGAGGGCAACGTGAGCGTCGACGGCCAAGCCGGTCAGGGCCAGCGCTCCCTGCGCCTGCAGCCAGCCGGCGGCCAATTCGCGCGCATCGTGATCGACGGCTTCGCGCCGCCGCAAAACAGCTTCTTCGGTCGCCTGCGGGTCAACGTCGCCCAGTACCCGACGGCTCCGAACTACGCCCACTACGTGCTGGTCGAGGCCACCGGCGGCGGCAGCTCCGAACGCGTGCGGCCCGTTGGAGGGCAGCTCATCAACGAAGCCGGCAACCTCAACATGTGGGGGCCCGGCTCCGACGGCGGCCCCACCGGCGACTGGACCAACTGGCAACCCACCTCTCCGACGCGCGACGGCGTCTGGGAGTGTGTCGAGTTTCGGCTCGACGACGCCAGCAGCCGCATCGACATCTGGGTCGACGAGGAGCCCCAGCCCGACCTCACCTCCACCGGCAACCCCAACAACCCGGGTGCGCCGTTCGTCTTCCCGGAATTCAACGCGATCTGGTTCGGGTGGTGGGTCTTCCAGGGCGGCACCCAACCCGGCCAGTTCGACGTACGGCTCGACGACATCGTGCTCTCGACGGAGCGCATCGGCTGCGACTGAGGACCCTTCGAAACATGACGATTCGCTACAAGAACCTTTCGCTCTCCCGCTCCCCGTGGCTCTCGGTCGGCTTCGCGTGCGTGGTCGCAACCGCCGTCGCCTGTGGGGGGGACGATGGCGAGCCCCCCGGGTCCGACCTCCCCGGGGCCTTTGCGGGAACCGCTCCAGGAGCGCCGGCGCAGCCGGGAGCAGCGCCGGGTACCGGCCAGAATCAGCAACCCGCAGGAATCAACCCGCAGGTCCCCGGCGGGCAAGGTGCCCAACCCGAGCAGCCGCCAGGCGGCAACGTGTCCCCGTCGGAAGAGCTTGGTATGGACTCCACGGCCTTCGACGACCAGGAGGCCATGATGGGTGGTAGCGAAATGGGCTCCGGAGGCTCCAGCATGGTCGCCGACGAAGGCATGGAAATGGGTTCGGGCGGCTCGAGCATGGTGGACGAAGGCGAGCCGGGTGCGGGCGGCTCGAGCATGGATATCCCGCCGGACCCGGAGCCCCCGCCCGAGGAAGACCCAGCCCCCCCTGCCGGCGAGTGCCCCGCAGGGCAGTTCCTCTGCGATGGCTTCGAAGGGGTGCCCGCCGGTGCCCCGCCGAATCCCGCGTTGTGGAGCTTGATCGACGGCTACGCGCCGACCGCGCAGAGCGCCAACATCCAGGTGAGCAACGCAAACGCACGCAGCGGCAACCAGGCCGTGAGGGTCGAGCCGGGCGGCCGCAACGGCATGATCACCAACCTGCCCCAGACCACGTACTTCATGCGCGCCTGGCTGCAGGTGGACGCAGCGCCCGTGGGTCCGGTTTTCGTCGGGCTCGGAACGGACCAGAACTCGGAGATTCGGTTGCGCGTCTCGAACCAATCGTTCGCGGTCATCAACACCGTCGGGCCCGGGGACGCGGTCCGCCCGGGCGGCGCGACGTCGGGGAACTGCCCAGAGTGCCTGGCGCTCACTCCGAACGAGTGGTTCTGCGCAGAGCTCTTCGTGGACCAAGCCAACCAGAACGCTACCTTGTGGATCGACGGCCAAGAGGCGGCCAACATCCAAAACGGCCAAGGCGGCTGGCCCCAGCAACCGCCGAGCCCGGCCATGTTCCTCGGCACGATGAGTCTGCAGGGTGGGCAGAGCGGCGTCTGGATCGACGACGTGGCGGCAGGCCCGAATCGCATCGGGTGTAACTAGGATTGTCGCTCGCCTGGGTGCGTGCGCGCCTGCGGAGCCGGCGTGCGCCGCCCCTTGCGCCCGAGGCGCAACGGCGAGCTCCGCGTTCCCCGAAGAAGGTTTGCCCCCAGGCCCCGTGAGCGCCCTACGAAAGCGCGCCCGGCTTTCACCGAAGAAGCATCACCACCCAGGTGGCGATGGAAGCCACCAGCAAGGCCGAGCTGGCCAGCCACCACCGGCGCCGTGACGACCGGGCTCTCGCAGCCCACCGCTCGGCGAGCTGGTCCATTTCGACCGCTGTGACGCGAGGAGCGGCTCGCACGACCGTTTCATTGAGCCAGGCCGGCGGGGCTGCGGACGGGCGCGGACGCCCCACCCGCCGCGCGTCGCCCCCCGAAGCCCGCCTCGAACGCGGGGAAGCGTTCGCGCCGAAGCCTGGCGACGATGCGCCCGCGGCTGCTCCCTCGAGCCCAGCGGGCGGTGCGCTAGCGGCGACGCGGCGAGCGAGAGCCCGCGGCGCGCAGGCGGGCCCGCGACGAACGAGACCCGCCTTCTGCCCCGCCCAGGCTCCTGGCGAGGACGCAACGGCCATCGAGAGAACACCGAGTCGCGGCCCGGGCGTGTTTTCGGCCGGGCCCGACAGCAGGTCGGCCGAGTCCGTCAGGTCCGCGACGAACTCGGGCGCATTGCCTTCGAGCGTTTCGCCGCGGCTCAACTTGGACGAGAGGATCAAGGATTCGACGGGTGCGCCCTGGAGGATCGTGTCCATCCGCGAGGACACGGGCGGCTCCTCCTCCGCGTCGGGGCGAGACTGGGCTTCCAACGCCATGGCCTGCCGCGGAGTGCCGCTGAAACGGGTTGCCACGCTCAGGGGCCCCACGTCCGCCTCCGCGGCAGAGCCGAGCTCCGCGGTGCGACGCTGCGGCTCCAACGAGATTACCGCCGAGGTCGGAATCGTCTCATCGAGTGTCTCATCCGGTTCTTCTAGCGAGTTCTTCTTCATGCAGCGGCAATCGGATCGGACCGGGATTCGGTTGCCTCGCTTCGTCGCACAAACGTCGGTGCACACTTCGAGATGGCGAGATCTCGCCAGGGCAGGGCGTAGCCGCCGGCCGCCCGACGACCCGGACCCGTAGATCGACCCATCCGAGCTGGCGTGCGACCTCGAGCCGCTTGCAGCCGCCGAGCCCCTCGAGCACGCCCTCGGGCGAGCCCCTCGAGCACGCCCTCGGGTGGGAACGCCACCAGCGGCTCGAGCTGGCCCTGGCGGCGCCGCGACCGCTCGAGGCGAAGCCGTGCCTCCGGCTTCCGAAGCCGCAGCGCGCCGAGCGCTTGCTCTGACCGCTCGCTTCAGCGGCGACGGCCGCTCCCGCGCTTCGAACCCAACCGTTGCGGTCACACCGAACGAGCCGGGATTCGAGGCCCAGCGCCCTACCCGCTGGCCACAGATCGACCGCGCATAATAAGTATTATGTTAACTTTTTGAGATCGCAGGTCCCCGCTCGACGACCAGCCAATGGGCCGAAGTTGCTCTCGGAGCGCGGCGGCTTGCGTCGCGACGACGCCACGACAACCGGTTCGATTCGATTCCATCGGAGGTAAGCCCCACGGCGCGGGTGAAGCGCTCGAAGAAGGCCGAACGCGACAAACGCAGCCGCCTTGGCGAGCTGGGCGACGGTCCACGATCGCTTCAGCTGGCACTGCCCGGGTCCCAACGCCGGGTCAGCGTCGGATCGCGCAAGCCGCGCAGGAGAACCGGGGCGCATCCTTTTCGGGCACGGACCGAAGCGCCTCGATCAAAAGCACTTCGACGAGGTTCCCGCCGGCCCCGACGCGCCGGCCCTGGCGCAGGCGACGTAGCGGAGAGCGGGCCCGCAGCCACGACGCCGCGAAAACGGCTCACGGTAACGAGAGACCAGCCAGGCAAGCCATCAAGCGGCGTCGCGCCTTCGTTCCACTGCCAAGGGCCAGCCGCCGGCGCACCCGTAGGCGGCGAGACGCTGGCACCTGGCTTTGGCGGGAACGGCTCTCACCGAGCATGTTCAGGTCTTGTTCGACGTAGAGACTCTCCGATCACGAAGAACGCCAACTCGTCTCCATCGTCAGCCGCGCGCATTGGGTCGTCACGGGAGAGTCTCTCGCCGCTTGTCCCGCCCGACCTCGAGGGCGACGTGGCAGGTGGCGCAAGTGCTCAGCAGCCTCGCGTAGAGCTGGGCCCGGTCGGTCGCGGCGCCCTGCCCCGGCGCACGCTGCACTGCCTTGGCGAAATCCTCCGCCGCGCTGCGTGCGTAGACCCCGCCGCGTTGCAGCAGCTCGCCGGGAAACGGCTCTTGGCTCAGGATTGCGGCGCCGGCCTGCCAGGCCTCGTCGGACGGGACGAAGAGGCCCTCCCAGAGCCGCTCGGTGGCCCACCCGTGGCGTTTCATGCGCGCCGTGAGATCTCCCGCGGCCGGCTCGGCCTCGAGGTGGGTGCGAGGCCCTCCGTTGACTCGGTGACAGTCTCCGCAGGCTACGCCGATGTCGGCCGTCGCGGCGGCTGCCAGCCACAGATCGTGGCTGCCTTTGAGGCGGTCGGCGGCGTCCTGCATTCGCTCGACGGGCTCGCGCCAGGTGGCGGGCAGCTCCTCGGCGCGGATCCCGTAGGTCAGCTGGTGAGCGGGCTTGACGTATTCCTCCTGCCTGCCCGCGATCACGGCACGCCGAATCTGGTCAGCCTCGACAAAGTGCTCATGCATCAAGCGCTGGGTAGGCGTGAGAGCCGGCTCGGCAGGGGCCGGGTGCGGCAGCACGGGCGCCGACGCCCAACTCGCCAGCTCCTCCCCCTCCGGGGGCCGCCGCGCAACCTCGGCGGGCTCGGTCGCGCTCGGCTGCGCCTTGGCCTGTGGCGCTCCGGACCCCGACTCATCGCCTGCAGCCGCCGCCGAAAGGCGGGGCGGCGACTGTGCTTCCCCCACCGTTGGCGCCGAGCCGCCACAACCGAGCCACTGCGTGGCGACCGCTAGCGCTCCCAGTACGCACGCTCCGTGCCCTCGTTTCCGTTGCATCACGAAGTGGATCCAGCAAGCTGCGTGCCACGGTGAGCCCCCCAGACCACGGAAACTCGTAGGATCCGCCCAGTGGCACCAAAACCGCCCCCGCTGTGCGGGCCGGCTCTCGACGCGTGGCCCCCGACCCGCGCCCCGGCTCCCTCTCTCGGGCGCGCCCACCGGCAGTTCTGGCGCTTCGAGATCTCCACCACGCGACATTTTCGCTCGTCGCCCGGGTGACGCGTCGCCGCCGGCGGCCCCGGCCCCGTACCCACGATGACCAACGCGACGGCGGCCCAACGCACGGTCATGCATTGGGCCGCGAATTCCGACGCGCGGAGATGAGCCGCCGGCGGGCGGTGGGCGGCGTTGTGATTCAACCCATGTCGAAATCGTCGCCCATGCCGGGCATGCCGCCCATGCCACCCATACCGGGCATGCCGCCCATGCCGCCCATTCCCATGCCGCCCATGCCGCCCATGCCCATGCCGCCCATGCCGGGCATTCCGCCGCCCATGCCGCCCGCGCCGGCACCTGCGGCAGGCGCTTCTGGCTTCGGCTTGTCGACGATGATGGCTTCCGTGGTGAGCATGAGCGCCGCAATACTGCAGGCGTTGATCAGCGAGGTGCGGACGACGCTCGCTGGATCGAGGATCCCCGCCTTGATCAAGTCCTCGAACTTGCGCGCTGCAGCGTTGTAGCCGTAAGCGCCCTTGCCCTCGAGCACCTTGTCGACCACCGTGGGCGCAACCGCACCCGCGTTCGCTGCAATCTGGGAGAGCGGCGCCACGAGAGCGCGACCGAGCAGATCGATCCCCGCCTGCACGCCATCCGTCTCACCCTCCAGCTTGCGCAGCGCCTTGACCGCCCGAACCAGTGTGACCCCGCCGCCGGGAACCACGCCGCCGCTGATCGCGGCTCGGGTGGCCGCCAGGGCGTCGTCGAAGCGGTCCTTGCGCTCCTTGAGCTCGGCTTCGCTCGGGGCCCCCACCCGGATGACCGCCACGCCGCCGGCGAGCTTGGCGAGACGCTCGTTGAGCTTCTCCTTGTCGTACTCGCTGTTCGTGTCTTCGATCTCGCGCTTGATCGTTTCGATGCGGCCCTTGATGTCCGCCTTCTTGCCCTTGCCGTCGACGAGCGTGCACCTCTCCTTGTCGAGCAGCGCCCGCTTGACGCTGCCGAGGTCTGCCAGAGTCACCGACTCGAGCTTCCGCCCGAGGCCCTCCATGAACGCCGTGGCACCCGTGAGAGTCGCGATATCTTTGAGCATTTCCTTGCGGCGGTCGCCGAACCCGGGGGCCTTGACGGCCGCGACCTTCAACACGCCACGCAGCTTGTTGAGGGTCAGGGCGGCGAGCGCGTCTCCGTCGATGTCCTCGGCCACGACGAGCAGCGGAGCCTGCTTCTTGTTGATCAGCTCGAGGACGGGCAACAGCTCGTTGAGCGAAGAGATCTTCTTCTCGTGCACCAACACGTACGGCGACTCGAGGTCGCAGACGAGCTTCTTCTGGTCGGTGATGAAGTAGGGCGAGAGATAGCCGCGATCCCACTGCATGCCCTCGACCACGTCGACCTCGGTCTCGAGACCCCGGGCCTCCTCGATCGTGACGATGCCGTCTTTGCTGACCTTCTCCAGCGCGTCCGCGATCAGATTGCCCGCAGCTTCGTCCCCGTTGGCGCTCACGGTGGCGATGCGCGCGATGTCCCCCTGCCCGCTGATCTTCTTCGACTGCCGGGTGATGGCGGCGCACGCGGCGTCACAAGCTTCCTCGATGCCCTGCTTGAGCTCCATCGGGTTGATGCCGGCCTCGACGAGCTTCAACCCCTCGCTGAAGATCGCCTGGGCCAGAACGGTGGCCGTGGTCGTACCGTCTCCCGTGTCGTCGTTCGTGCGCGACGCCACCTCCCGCACCATCTCGCAGCCCATGTTCTGGAACTTGCTCGAGAGCTCGATCTCCTTGGCGACGGTGACACCATCCTTGGTCACTCCCGGTGCGCCCCAGCTTTTTTCGTAGGCAACGCAGCGGCCGCCGGGGCCCAGGGTGACCTTGACGACATTGGCCAACGCATCCAGTCCCTGCTTCATCTGCTTGCGGGCTTTGCGCTGGAACGCGATTTCTTTGCTCATTCGGGATGCTCCTCGGAGTGGCGGCGGGCCCTTGGTTGCGGCCGGCCGAGCCAGGAAAGATTCGGGGCGGAAGTTATGGCCTGCTTCTCGGAGGTCAACCCCCCCGCACCGTCTTTTGTTCAGGAGCGGGAAAAAGTCCAGGGGGCAGGCGGGGCCTGGCAAAAGTGCGTGCGAAGGGCTTGCAATCCCGAGCGGAGGCAGGTATCTGCTCCGCCATCTCTCGCGTCGGCGGGAGGCCCCTGCTCGCGCTACCCCGGCGCGGGCAAAAGCGGGCGCAGTGGGGGATCGTCTAATGGTAGGACACCAGATTCTGGTTCTGGCTATTCAGGTTCGAATCCTGGTCTCCCAGCCGAAATTGCCCCTTCCTCCGCTTCCGTTACCAGGCCTGCCCACACCCGGGTGGGTGGAAGTATTCGAGGCAAGGTGGTAGCTTGCAGCTCAAAATCAGGCCCCATCGTCTAGCGGTTAGGACATCGGCCTCTCACGCCGGTAACACGGGTTCGAGTCCCGTTGGGGTCACGCATAATCACAGGGGTTTTTGCGTCTCCGGCCCACCCCGTGGCCCGCTCGCCTTTTGGTTGAGTGGCCTCGGGAGGCCGA
Organism: Polyangiaceae bacterium; assembly: GCA_050299315.1. Lineage (GTDB taxonomy): Bacteria > Myxococcota_A > Polyangia > Polyangiales > Polyangiaceae > SZUA-265. The sequence goes on along the minus strand of JBNKVS010000058.1, from coordinate 111,468 downwards.
GGGATACTCGTTGCCGCCAGGCGCGCGAGCTCCGGGACGGCCTCCACGAGGGGAGCAGCTGAGCCGAGATTCCGCTCCGCAAAGCTCCTCACCGTCCGCTCGCAGCGGTTGATCATCGTGCTCGAGCGATGCCCCGTGCGGTCCGCGATCCACGACTCCGACCGCCCCTCGGCCAAGCTCAGGGTCACGAACGTTCCGCGCAGGTCGTGCACTCGCATCTGGTGGCGCTCGTCCGTCGTGACGAACGGCTCGGGGCGCTCCGCCTTCAGCCCAATCGCTTGGAGATGCTGGCGCAGCAGGGCGGCCATGCCGAACTTCGACAGGGCCTCGCCCCGCTCCCCGACGAACACCCGCGACGACGCCTCCGCCTGCGGCATGAAGTGCTCCCGGTGGACCGCCAGGGCCTTCGCCGTACCCGGGTCGATCGCCCAGCTGCGCGGCCTCGGTGGCGGCCTCGAATACCCCTCGGATGTGCGAGGCACGGATCGACGTGACTGCCAGCGCGCCCAGCCCGTCGAACGCGTACACCTCCAGGCGGCGCAGGCGCTCGGCGCAGGTGGCAATCCCCTGCCCTGGTACGATGCGCTCCTGCCAGGAAAAAGGAACGGGCCTGCTTCGCCCTCGGTGGAGTGTTCGCTCGCGCCGGCCTCGAGCAGGATTGGACGGAGCAATTCGTCGAGGCGATGCTCGTGCTCCGCGACGCTGTGCTCCACCTCGAGCACGGGGCGCAACAAGTCGACCGGGCGTGTCGGGGCGGACGGTGACACGTCCTGTGCGGAGTCCCGATGCTCCGGTTGGAGTGCCTGGACCCGGAGGTCGTCGACGAACTCGTGCGCGGCCTCGAGGCTGCGCTCGAGGATCAAGCCATCGCCGAGGCCCGGGCGTCGATCGAGGCCGTCACAGCAGAGCTCCGAGCCGAGGCTGAGGCGGCCACCGATGTGACCGAGCAGCCGATCCCCGACCCGCTGAGCCCGCCGTTGCTCGAGGCCGTTTACGAGCGGCGCGATTGGTGGATGCGGCGATTCAACTCGCGGCACATCGTTGTGCAGAACGAGGGTGGTCACTGCCTCGTGACGTGGAACGAGATTTTCGGAGGTCGACGGACGAGCGCAGGTTGTGGCGTTTCAGAGCCCAGGGCAGCTCCGGGTTGCGCACGTCACTGGGAAGTTCGACGCGCACCTGCAGGCGAAGAGCTTCCTCTTCGCCAACGAGGCAATTCCTCCCGCGGACAAGCCCGCTGAGAGTGCGTTGAAAGGCATGATCACTGACCCCTCGATAGCCGTCGAGCGGAAAGGCTGGGGTCGCGCGCGGCGCGTAGCGCCGCAACGTGCCGCCGCTGCCATCGTAGCCCCGCTCACGCAGCGGACTGCAGAGCCGGGTCGAGCGCAGCCGGGGTACTGCCCGAGCGTTGCGGCGATGAAAGCCCACTACGGGTCGAGCTCGTGGGGCCCCGAGTCCAAGCGACGCCTGGAGCCAAACGCTCGGAGCTCGGGTGCCTGGAGCCCGAAGCGACGAAGGTGCTCGATGTGGTTGGGCCGTGGCCCCGTGGCCCCCCGGAGCGGCCTCCGGGCCCGGGGCCTTGGGTCCCCGACGTGCGCGTTCGTCGGCGTGGACGAGCCGTCCGAGATTGCCAACTCCGCGAGACGAAGAGGAGACCTCGTCGAAGCTTCTCGATGATGCTACTCTTGCAAGCGCAATGACTTCGAGTGTACCCGCCTTCAAGCAACGAATTCGTGAGCTCGGGCTGCGGGTCACTGCCCCGAGGCTCGCGGTGCTGCAGGCGATGGGGGAGGCGGAGCGGCCACTATCGCACGCCGAGGTCGCCGACAGGCTAGGAGGCGAGGAAGCGCCGTGGGACCGAGCGACCGTGTATCGCAACCTCGTCGCATTGGTGGAGGTGGGCCTGCTACGTGTCGCCAGCCAGGCCCATGGTGTCATCCGCTACGAGTTGATCGAGGGTGAGTCGGACACCGGTCATCCGCACTTCGTCTGTGAGGAATGTGGCATCGTCTCCTGCCTTCCCGCAACGGACATCGAGCTGCCGCGCATCGCCAAGTGGAACAAGGCGTTGCAGAGGGCAAAGGTCCAGTGGGTCGGCCAGTGCCCGAGCTGCGCCGCTGGCGGGTGAGCTGGGGGTCCCAACGAGTCGGAAGGGCTATCCTGCCCTAGCGACTCCCACTAGTGCTGTGTCCGCGAAGTCGCAATCACAAACCACCGCGGGCCGGTCCGCCTGTGGCGGCCCGCGGTGGTTTGCGCTGGGGGCTCGTCTTGGAGACGGTACCCCTTTTTCTCTGCGGCGCCTTCGCTGCCGACGTGCCCCGTCCGCCGCTCGAGGCAAGACGACTCTCTTCCCGCGGCGACCGACAATCAGTGATTACGACTCATCGGACGGGGCACTAGGCGGGAGCCGCCGAGGCTCGGCTTTGCCGCCTCGTTCCCATCGAGAAAGTGGCGGTGGGACTCTTGGCTCCGGGGAGTCGGAGAGCCGTACCTCCAGGGCATGGCACCCAGCTTCACGAGCGCCAAACTCGAACTACCCGTTGCGGGGGCGTCCGGAAGCTGGCTCGACGGACGGAGAGGGAGATGGGGCGCGCGTGCCGACCGGCCTGCTCCAGGGCGGCGGTCGTGGGCTCCGCGCTGGGCAGGAGCAGCGAGCTGGGGAGCCATTGCATAGGCAATTTAATTGCAATAGACTCGTTGCGGTGATAGCAGCTCGAGCTCGTGAAAGGTCAGCGCCCGCAGTGTCCCCCGCCCGGGGGCCAGCCCGCACGTGGTGGTTGCTTTGCCGTGTGGGTTGGTGTGCTGTGCCTCGCCTCCCAGCTTGCCGTCCTCTTTCATGCTGCGCTGGTCACGCACGCGCGTTGCGCGCGGCACGGCGAGTGGGTTCACGTCGAAGGCGCGCATTCGCAGGAGTCCGTCGGGGATTCGCGGGAGGCGGCACCCGAAGGCCCCCACGCACGGCCCGTGGGTTTGGAGCCCGGGCACGACCACTGTTGCGCTTGCTCGCTGCGGCGTCTCGTTCTGGCGGCACTCGTCGGGCCCTCCCACATGCGCCGAGCGGCCGACTCCGGCATGGGGCTGCAGGCTTTCGCCACTGAGTCGTTCGACCGCCGCTCGACCTACGAAGTCGCTCCCAAGACGTCGCCGCCCGTGAGACCTCTCGGCGGCTGCCCCGCCAACGCCCCAACCAGCGCGCTGTGAGGCGAAGCCGTTCGGGTTCTTGGCTCACACTGGGTGCGAGCTCGGAGATTCTCGAGGCTTCGAGCTGGGCTTTCGCAGGGTCGCTCCGCGGAGAGGCGCCAGCACGTCCAATTCGGGCGTGTATGCTCGCCGGAGTCACGGCAATTCTTTTTTCTGCCGATCGCCCCAAGGGACACTCGCCGCGGGTTCGGCGACAAGCCCAAGCCCCAGGTTCTCGACCACCGCGCGGTTCCGTGCGGCACACGCCGTGGTCGGGTGCGGACGATCGCGAGGCGTTCGGCGCTGAAGGCGAACCTCTTCCCGCCAACCTGAGCACTGCCGAGCGATCTTTCGATCACTGAGCGCAAGCGGCCACGACCACTACTGCCTCGTCGCCCGATGCTGGTGACGGCATCGGCGACCTCCGCCGCACCAATTCGTTTCGTCCAAATGGACGCAATGTCGTGCTTCTCGACCCGCCCGCAAAGCTCGTCCGGGGGAGGCGCGGCATCCCTGCCGCCTGGGCACGGGACAGAATGCTTCGGAGCGACTCCGTTCCAACGACCGCAGAGGTCACCTCATGAGACTATCGAAGAGACAACACGAGCCCAGGTTCCGCGGTCTGGCTCGCAGGCTCTCGTGGTTCCGCTTCTCGTCGAGCCGACCGCGAAGAGCGACTTCGGGCCCCAACGGCTCGTTCGACGCCAAACGCGCAGCGCGTTGCGCGTGCACGGGGCTGGCTGCCGCTTGCTTTGGTTGCGGCCAAACCGGTCAGGGGCCGGCGAATGTTTCGCTGTTCCTCGGCGGAGTAGATGTCAGCGAGCCCGTCGCAGCGGTGGGCGGCGTGACCCTCGAAATCGAGCGGGCCGACCTCGCCTTTGGCCCACTCTATCTCTGCGCCGGGACGAGCGCCGGACAGCTTTGTGACACCGCGAGGCTCGAGTGGCTCGAAAGCTCGGTAGTCGACACCACCGACCCTTCTTTCGTGGACGCAGGCGACCTGGTCGGCGTGACGGGAGCCGTGCGATCGTGGATGTACGACTTGGGGATCAGCTCGCAGTTGACTCGCGATGACCCTTTCGTGCTGGATGCCGCACGGCAGCTCGGAAACAGCTCGTTCGTCGTCGAGGGGCGAGCTCTGGTCGGCGATGTTTCCATTCCCTTCCGCGCTTCCGTGCCGGTGCAGCAGTCGGACGACACCGAGCGTGGTGTGCCCGTCGTTCGCAAGAGCGTTGCGGAGCCGTTCTTCGTCGAAGTGGGCGAGCGCGAAGCCGCGCTCTTCGTGCGTTTCGATTCGCGAGCCTGGCTCGCTGAGCTCGATTTCCGACCCTTCGCCGCCAGTGAAAGCTGCGAGTCCGCCGGCGCGCCGCTCGTGTGCGCAGGTCGGGTCGAACGAACGTGTGGGGAGGAGGGCGTAGAGCTCTCGGAGCGTGACTGCGGTGAGCTGGGGGCGGTGTGCTTGCCCCGCCGAGGTTGCGAGGAAGCTTTGACTCTTGGCCCGGACACCGACGCGTTTCGACAGCTGCGCAACGCGCTCGTCGTCGGGAGCCGGCCGACTTTCGAATGGCAAGCAGAGCCGTGAGGGCGAGTGCGCCCGGTACATGAAACTACGGAGAGACGAGAAGAATGAAGAATCAAATGGTCAAGGGCGTCGTGGGGGCATTGGGTCTGGCGGTGGCAGCATGCGCCGGGGACGACGATACGGCGTTGGGGAGGGGTTCTCTCATCGTGCTGCTGGAGTCGGAAGACGTGATTGCCGAAGGGCTTCAGCCCGGGGATGGTGGGGAAAACATTCGAGACGGTTGGGAAGTAGTCTTCAATAAGTACCTTGCCACGATCGGCGAGTTCGACGTTCACCTGTCCACGGACGAAGAAACGGAGGCCGAAGCCGAGGAGGTTTTCGTCGTCGACCTCACCGAGGTGCCCGCTGCGGGCCTACCCCTTTGGTCCTTCGAGGGGCTCGAGGTGGGGAGCTGGGAGCTCTTCTACGCCACGCCGGGCGCAGCGGATGGATCCGAGCGCCACCAGAGCGCGGCGCAGGCGGACTTCGACGCGATGGTGGAGCAAGACTGGACCTATCTGATCGAAGGGACATTGACGAAGGACGACGGCGAGTCTTGCCCGCCGGCGGCTCTCGTCGAAGCGGGGGACTCGACGCCCAACGGGAACACCTCCGGTGGGAACGAATGCTACGACGCGCCCTCGGTGCGCTTCGAGCTCGGCGCGAGCGCCGAGACGAGCTTTGGACCATGCGAGATCGACGGCGTGCCCGGCTTCGTCGTGTCGGCGGGTAGCCCCCAGACGGTGGCCGCAACGATTCACGGAGACCACCTGTTCTTCAACGGCTTCCCGGAAGGGGATGAAGGGGGCGTCATGCGGCTCGCCCAGTGGCTTGCGGACTCTGACCTGAACCTGGACGGAACGGTGACTCGCGAGGAGCTCGAGGCGATCGACCCGGCTCAGTTGCCAGAGCTCGACGACCGCTACCAACTGGGCGGCTCCCCCATCGTGCCGCTCGAAACCATGTACGACTACGTGGCGAGCCAGCTGAAGACTCAGGGGCACTACCAGGGCGAAGGCGAGTGCCCGGTGGACGGCGTGGCGCACGAGCACGAGGACTGAGCCACTACAATCCGGTCGGGTAGTGCGCGGCTTGGGGACGAATCCATCGACCGACTCGGCCTACCGGGCGCAAAGTGCGGCTACCCCCTGGTCTCGCCTCGCTTGGAGTGCGCCGACGGGCTGCTCGTGAGTGCAGCACTGGCCGAGCTCGAGCCCACTCGGCCCCCAACCGCGCGCGCCGCCGGCAAGCGTCCGTTGGCTGCGGCGTGACGAAGGCACGAGCCTACGCACTGGATGTCGGCCAGGATTCGGCTCCCTCGCGCCACCTCGAGGTGCTCGACGACCGTCGGACGCATTGTGAATGCAACGGTATTGCTTTAACGGGTCGAGCGATCTATTCGGAGAGTCATGCAGAGTGTGAGCTCCAGCTCGCGGTTGGATCAGCTCGGCGTGGTCGCTTCTTCGGTGTGCGCAGTGCACTGTGCGCTCGGGCCACTGATGCTCGGAGCGTCAGGGCTCGCCGGATCCCTCGTGCAAGACGAGCGCGTCGAAGCGGTGCTGTTGCTGTCGGCGGTCGTCGTGGCGGTCAGCGCGTCCACGATGGGATATCGACGTCATCGGGATCGACGGGTGGTCTCGCTCGTCGTCGCTGGCTTGCTGCTGGTAAGTGTCGGGCGCTTTTTCGAGCCCCCGTTCCCCGAACCGATGTTCCCCATTGCCGCAGCGGGCCTCTTGATCGGCGCTCATGCCCGAAACGCACTGCTATTGCACCGCCTTCGTGCGTGCGGCAGACCAGGCGACGGGTGTGGGGTGCAAAGATGTGAAAAGATGGCACTCGAGTGTTGCGGGCGGTGCTGCCAGCGATACCCTCGGCGCCGCCTTTCGCTCGGTCTGGTTCGGCCGTCGCTGACCGTGTCGCCCAGCGCAGTGGCACAGGGTCCGAGGGCGGCAGTTCAATCAGTCTCGCGGCGGCGAGCGCCCAGCCCGTCTCGAGTGCATCGCCAACTTCATGATGAGCTGTAACGCTCGCGAGAAGAATTCAGTGAACCTCATCTCGAGCTCGTTTCGTCGCTCGTCGCCTTCGAGACAGGCTCTCTCTTCGGGCGAGCCTTCTCGATCCCCAGGATCAGCCCGAGGCAACGGCGGGCGGTTCGGGTGCTTGGTACGCGCTACGGGCCTTCTCTTCTCGCTTCGCCCGCTCGACCGAGCATGATGAGGCCGCGAGCGCGCCGATGAATCATTTCCTCTTGTTGGTTCTGGCCGCGCTGGTCGGGGCGCCCGTCTACGTCTGTGCTTCCGGCGCGACACCCGTCGCAGCGCTCGCCATTCGCAAGGGACTCTCCACTGGAGCTGCGATCGCGTTTCTCATTGCCGGTCCTGCGACCAAAGTGACGACGTTCGGGGTGCTCGCGAGGCTTCATGGCCGCCGAACGGCCCTGCTCTTTGGGGTGACCGTGACTACTCTCGCGGTACTGGCGGGCTGGACGGCGGATGCGTTCGGGGTCCCGGCTGCGAGCATTCTCGAAGCTCGAGCCGCCATCGATGAGGGCTCGTGGGTCGCCTGGGTCTGCGTGGCAGGCCTGGCGATGCTGACCATCGCGTCGCTGGTTCGGCAGGGGCCGAGGGGCGCGTTGAATCAAATTCTCAGCCCAATCCACGCTCACTGAGCTCGCGGCTGGCCAGTCCTGGCGCTATTCGCGAAGGCTCCGTGCCGAGGACTGGGCGACCCCGGTCGGGCTGGACGCGCCCCTTCTTGGCAACCTCGCCTCGGGAAGGGCGCAGCACACACGGCCACGCATCTGCGAGCAGCTCTCGCTCGTTTCCACGGCACAGGCCCCGCCACCCCGTGCGGCCCGGCGGTGTCGGCAGAGTGTCCGCTGGACGCGGACGCCTCCTCCGAACGGGGCAAGGCAAGGCCTCGTGGCACAGCAGGGGGCTGCATCGACGGTCCGGCAGCGACCGCGGGCAGGTACCCGGCGCTCAGGCCCGCCCCTCTCCCGCTTCCAAACCACGGACTCGCGCTTCGGCGGAGTCCGAGTCGGCGCCTCGGGCGCGCCACGGCCTCGTGGGAATCGACGCTCAGCAGGCGCTCCGACGGGGCGTCGCTCGACGGGCCATGGCGCCAAACGCGCCCGCAATGTGCTGCGTGACCGCGTGCGAAGCCGGGCTGACGGCGACCATGTTGACGAAGCCGTGGACGAAGCCGTCATGGCGCTGCAGCGTGGTGGGGACCCCAGCCGCGGTCAGCGCGCGAGCATAGGCCTCCCCCTCGTCCCGCAGCGGGTCGAAGCCTGCCGTCACGACGTAAGCGGGGCAAAGCCCGGAGAGGTCCGAGGCGGCAAGCGGCGACACGCGCGGGTCGGACCGGTCGACGCCGCCTCGTAGGTAGTGGCTGGTAAACCACGCGCGGTCCGCGCGCTCGAGCACGAACCCCGTAGCGAAGAGATCCCTCGACGGCCAGTGCCGGACGAAGTCGAGCACGGGGTAGACGAGGAGCTGCGCCGCCGGCTCGGCGCCCCCGCGCGCGTGGGTCTGCCGTGCAACGACGGCGGCCAGGTTGCCACCAGCGCTGTCGCCCCCGACGCAGACGCCGTCGGCTCCGAGCTCCTCGGCGTGCCGCCTGGCCCAGTCGAACGCCGCCACGGCGTCCTCGACGGCGGCCGGAAAGGGATGCTCGGGCGCGAGCCGGTAGTCGACGGCGAGAACCGGTAGCTCGCCGTGACGGCACAGCAGCCGGCACGCGGCGTCGTGGGTGTCGAGGTCGCCGGTGACGAACCCGCCTCCGTGAAAGAACAGGAGCAGGGGAGCGCTCCGGTCGGCGACGGGCGGCGCGTAGAGGCGCGCCCCGAGCGTTCCCGCCGCCGTCGGGATTGCGAGATCGCGCACGCTTCCGACCGTGCACCGAATCGGGTGGCGAATCATTTCGGCCCGCAGCGCGCGGCGCGCCGCCTCGACCGAATCGGCGCGGAGGCGCCCCCCGCCGCGCCGCTTCCACGCGGCGAGGAGGAGCTGCAGCTCGGGGTGCAGCGTCAACCCGTCGATGTGCAGCGGCGGCCGCCCCGAGAGCTTGGTCTGCAGCCAGGGTGGCAGCTGGACGAGGCGTCGCACGGCGAATCGTTCCAGGGCGAGCCGCCAGGGGGAAGAGGTGCCTGTCCGCGGGTCACCCGCTGGGCGTACGTCAACCATGAGCAGATAGTGGAGCGCGAACGTCGCAGGGTTGCACTCCGTGAGCAGCTCCCCTCCGGGCTTCGCGGTCCCTCCCTTCGACCGAGCCTGGCTCGGGGCACCTGCCTGCGATGGCACGGCCCCGGCGCCCTCGGGCGCCGGCTCACGGCGGCGGGTGCACGACCACCTTCGGCTGGTGCTCGTGCGTTGCGGCCTCGATCCCTGCCGTAGTTCCCGCAAGCTTCAAGAGCCTCTTTTGCTTCGGACCCACGAGCTCCAGGGAGTCGACGAACAGCTCCAGCACCTGGTCGCCCGTCCAAGCCCCAGAGGACCCGACGACGAGCCCCACGCGCTCCGCCCGGCCCCGAAAGCTCTGTTTCAGGGCCACCGGCTCGCCCAGCGGAAAGTGCTGCACGTCGAGCTTGGTGTACGGCCCCCGCTCCTCGTCGATGAAGGATTGCACGGCGAGCTGGTCACTGTTGAAGTTCACTCGCAGCGTCCAGATCACCTCGATGAGCGCCTCGCCGCCCACCGAAAGCGCGAACTCATCGCGCTGGTTGATGTCACGAACGTAGACGTTCAGTTCCAGGCACTCGCGGCAGGGGGCCGGGCGAGCACGGCGGCCCTCGTCGCGGGCTTCGAATCGAGGAATGCTCAGCGACTGGAGCCGTTCGGCTTCGCCGGGGGCGAGGGGCTCAGCGAGCTCCGGCGGCTCGGTCGCACCGCGCGTTCCGATCGGCATGCCCTTGCCCCGGCCGTAGTTCTCGATGGCCCCCGGCACCGCGGGGCGCCCCGCCGCTTCGAGGCACCCGAGGAGCGCGCCGGGGGCGAGCGCCCAAACCGCGACGCGGCGGGCTGTCCACCTCGAAGAAAAAGGCCCTCCGCCGGCGCGCGCCGGCTTCGCCTGCGACGCCGCGGGTTCTCTGTTGCGCATTTCGGGCAGCCCCCGCCGTTTCGCGGCGCTCACCGCGCCCGTCACGAGGCGTCTGCTGCGTTGCTCAGAGGAGTCCAAATTGCACCTTCCCGGGAGACCTCGAGGGCTCACGCGAGCAGCGCTTCGTAGATCCCGCCCTGCATGGTTGCCCCGCCCTGGCCTTCGGGCAACCCGAACCAGCTGGCCTCGACCCCCAGGGCGTGTGCGATGGTGTTGAGCAGCCGATTGTGGGGTGCCGACTCGTCCGTTTGCCCCTCCGGGCCGAGCGGGTAGTACAGCTCTTGGCGAAATCGCCCCCCGGCGCTGCCCGCGATGAGGAAGGGCAAGTCCATGAAGGAGTGCAGCTTTCCATCGGACATCTCGTTCGTGTAGAGGATGGCGGAGTTATCGAGCACGGTCTGCCCGTCGGCTTCGGTGTACGCGTCGAGCCGCTCGAGCAGCCGCGCGAGCCGCCGCTGGTGCCAGCGGTCGATGTCGAAGAGCATGTCCTGGTAGCCGTCGACGTTGTCGCAGCCCTTCTCCGTGCTCTCGCCGAAGCAGTCGTCGCGTACCTTGCCGTGCGAGAGCTTGTGGTGGTTGTACTGGTGATTCATCCCCTCCCACTTGAAGGTCGGCCCGCCGCTGCCGCGGTCGAAGTGCAGCGTGGCCACGCGCGTCAGGTCGCAGGCGAGGGCCAGGGCGAAGATGTCGACCTGAAGGTCGGCGATCGCCGGGTAGCTCGCCTCTTCGACCACGCGCTCGGCTCGCCCCTCGAAAGGCGCTGCCCGCTCGGCGATGTCTGGGTCGATGCAGGAGAGCCCCGTCTGTGAGACCCGAATCTCTACCTCTCGCACCGCCGTGAAATGCATGTCGAGCTTCTCTCGATCGCTCTGGCTGAGCGGCCGCCGCTTCAGCGCCTGCATCCGATCCCGAACGAGGTCGAGCACGCTGGTTCGCCGGCGCAGGATGCGCGCCCGCGCCTGCTTCGAGGCCTGCGAGGAGCGGCTCAGGCCCACCAGGCCGGCATAGGCCTCGAAGGGATTGTTGATGCCGGAAACGGCCGCTCGCGGAGCGCTGTACGAGATGTAGTCGAGCGACATGTAGTTGCCCGGCTTGCCCACCCACAGGTTGAGCGGCGGGCGTCTGGCGCCGACCGGGCCCGGGTTGATCTCGGCAGCCAGCACGTAGTCGATGCTGGGGCCCAGCGCGAGGCCCTCCTTGGTGGCATTGAAGGCGGTGAGCTTGTGCGCCATGCAGCGGCCATGGTCGTCGCCGCCGCCGGGGTCCCGGCCGCCACTGCGCGGGGCCATGTGCAGGCCGCGCGGAATCAGCAGCTTCGACACGTGCGGGATCAGCGCCTCGTTCGCCGTCCCTTTCAGATGTGCAGCCGTGAGCGGGCCATAGCTGCCCCGGGGGAACCAGCGGCTCATCTCCACGCCGTTGCAGGCGAAGAAGACGCCGAATCGCCGGATCGGCTCGGCCGACGCCGCGCCCCGCGCCTGCGTGGCTTCGAGAAACGGCAGCCCGAGAGCGGCGCCCCCGAGGCCGCGGAGAAGCTGGCGCCGCCCGATGCGCGCGCTCACGGGGTCACCTCGGCGACCCGCGCCGCGCTCTCGATCGGTTCGAGGCCGAGGAACGCGCGGGACGTGATGATTTGCAGCAGGATGTCCGCAATCGGCAACGACCGAGCCGCGATCCGCGCGAGCGTCGGCTCGTCCGAGCGAGCCAGCGGCCTCCCGTAGGCGAACTCCATGAAGCGGCGCGCATAGCAGCGGTGCGCTTCCCGGCTCTGGGCGAGCTGCTCGACCAGCTCGGAGGCGCCCGAGACGCTCACCGCTCGCCCGTCGAGCCGCAGCGTCGCGCGGGTGTCGACAGGAGCGCCGTTGTCCATCTCACGCGCGCGCCCCACGGCGTCGAACGCCTCGAACGCGTAGCCCGGCGGGTTGATCTCTCGGTGGCAAGAAGGGCAAAAGCTCTGCCCGGTGACCAGGCTCACCTCGTCGCGCGTGGTCACGATCGGGCGCGTCGTCGGCGGAGGCGGCCGCTCCGTGCTGCCGGGCGGAGGGTCGCCGATTTGCCGGCACAAGAGCCCTCGGATCACGAACAGGCCGCGGTGGATCGGATCGGTGCGCACGGAGTAGGCGTTGGAGGCGAGGTAGCCCAGCTGCATCAGCCAACCGCGGCGCCCCGTCTCGGTCAGATCCACCCGCGCGAAGCGCCCCGGCGCCGGGGCGTCGACTCCGTACAGCGGCGCGAGCCCCTCGTCCACGTAGGCGTACGGGGCGGTGAGTAGCTCCTCGAGCCCCCCGCCGGATTGCAGCACGTCGCGCACGAACAGCTTTGCGGAGTGCCGCAGGCGAGGTGCGAAGGCGGGCGGGACGGCCGGAAACACCGAGAGATCCGGGCTGGCGCGGTCGAAGCGGTGCATCTCGAAGGCCTGCTCGTGAAAGGACACCAGCTTGGACAGCACACGGGAGCTCTGCAGCATGCGCGTGGCGGCCGCCTCGATCTGGGCGTTCGTGTGCAGCTCGGACGCGGCGGCCGCCTCGAACAGCTCGTCATCCGGCATCGAATCGTAGAGGAAGTAGGAGAGCCGCGAAGCGATGTCGTAATCGCGCTCGGGTGACGGCCCTTCCGGTTCGGGCACCCGCTGGTAGAGGAAATCCGGAGTCTGCAGCAGGGCCTCTACGGCTAGCCCCAGCGCCTCGGCGAAGGCGTGCTCGGCGTCGGCCCCCCGAGCCCGAGCCTGCTCGCGCTCGGCTTCGAAGAGGGCCGAGAGCGCCCGCAACGGCTCGGCCGGCAGCGGCCTGCGCAGCGCGCGCAGGCCGAGCCCCCTCAGCACCGCGTCGCGGCAGGCGGGCTCGGCTTCGCGGCAAGGAACGAGCCGTTCGAAAAGCTCCGGCCGCGTTGCCACCCGCTCGCCGAGCGCCTCGGCCACGGCGCGGTACTGCGGCCCCAACCGGCCGTCGACGCCCAGCGCACTGCTGGTGGTGAACTCGAAACCGCTGCGAGCGTCGGGCGCCAACGGCACGCCGAGCTCCGCCGGCGTCAAACCGAACAGATCGACCAACGTATTTTCGTACTGGCTGTGGCTGAGCCGAACGAGCCGGGGAGCTCGAGCTCGCCGGACCAGGGGGCGCTCGGGCGAGGCGGCGGCGGGCGCCCGCGGCCCGGCCGCGCCCCGGCCGGGCAGGCGCCCCGGATCGCTCGGGCCGACGCTCGGCCCGCAACCGCCGAAGATCCCGGCGCTCAGGCTGATCCAACAGACCCAACGAGTCGGCATGGGCTCGGATCTACACCAGAAGCAGGCACGGGCGCGCCGACAAGTGGGCCCGAGCCGGATGGCTCACCGCCTGGAGGAAACTTTGTGATGACCGTCCAACGCGATCGAGCGGCGGCCGTGCGAGCCCCCAATGCAGCCGCGACGGAGCCTCGCCGGGGCGCGACGCAGCTGCGTCACCCGCCTCCCGGCCGCAGCCTCCTCGTCCTTTGGTGCCCGCGCCGCTCGCTCGGTCCGCATCCTACCCTTCGCCCGATACCCCGGTGCAACTCGCCGCCGGGCCGCGGGTCTCGCTGCGCGTAGGGGGCGCAGCTCGCCGATCGGTCGCGGCCATCCGCCGCCGTACCCCCGCGGACATCGCCGCGCCGCTCGCCGGTGTCGCGAATCGTCGCCGCGCCGCCGCTGAGGCGGATGTCCTTCGACCCCGCCGCCCGCCGCGCTCGTACGAGCGCCTCCTCGATGCCTTGCGTGGCGAAGTGAAAGGCCGTCCCACCCTGCGTCCCGATCGGCTCGCGAAGAGGATGGGCGAGGACGAAGAGGGGCAGCTCACTCCCGGTGCTGGTGCCGCGCATGGCCGACGGTCCGCAGCCAATGGCGCAGGTTGGCACAATCGGATCCAACGCCGAGCTGCCCGTGCCCCCGCAGTTGAGCGACCGCACGCGCCTAGGGTATGCCCAGCGGCCTCCAAGCCTTGCTCATGAACGACCATCGACGACTTTCCCCGCCTCGGGCCCGCGCGGCTCGCAGGGGCCTCGGCGTCGGGCTCGCCGCCGCGGCCCTTGCCGTGGCCTGCCCGCCCCCATCTCCCCCGTCCGGAGGCGAGCGACAGGCCTCGGCTGCGGCCGCCGCGGCGTCGGCGGGCGCGGCCTCCGCGGGGGAGCCATTGCACCTGGGCGATCGAGGCTATTTCAAAGCCCGCGGCCTCGATGTCATGGCCTTCAGCGATTTCTACCCCGAGGGCCACCAAGGAGGGATCAGCGTCATTCAAAACGGCGTGCGCACAGCCGCCAATGGTGATCTGAGGCTCGAACCGGCGCCCGGTCAGTGGCAGGCAGTGCCCAAGCTCGTCGACCGAAAGGTCGACGAGGAGGCTCAGCGAATCTCGACGCGCCTGCGCTTCCCCGATGATCGAAAGAACGGCAAGGGCTTCAATCCGATCGCCTACCCCGACCTCGAACTGGAGTACGAGGTCGTGCTGCGCGCGGAAGGGGACGCGGCGATCGTCGAGGTGAACCTCGACCGGCCGCTGCCCGCCGCGTGGGTCGGCCGCGTCGGCTTCAATCTGGAGCTGTTTCCCGGGGAGTACTTCGGGCGGGGGTTTCTGATGAACGGCAAGCCCGGTGGCTTTCCTCGTCAGCTCGTGGGTCCGGTGGCGCGCGACGAGCAGGGCCGCGTGCAGGCCGCGCCGCTGGCCCGCGGCCTGCACCTGACGGTGTCCCCCGAGCACGAGCCTACGCGTCTGCAGATCGAAAGCTTGGCGGGTGGTGAGCTCATACTGCTCGATGGCCGGGCCGAGCACGACAACGGGTGGTTCATCGTTCGGTCCCTCCTGCCCGCCGACGCCTCGACCGGCGCCCTGCGCTGGCGCCTTTCTCCAAGCGCCGTCCCGGGGTTCCTGCGCAAGCCGGCGCTGCAGCTTTCCCAGGTGGGGTACCACCCTCGGGCCAGGAAGGTCGCGGTCATCGAGCTCGATCGCAACGACACCGAGCGCCTCCCCGCGGCGCTCTACCGAGTGGGGCAAGGCGGGCAGCGTACGGTCGCGCTCGAGGGGCCCGCTGCGGAGTGGGGGCCCTTCCTCCGCTACGACTATCTGCAGTTCGACTTCTCCGCGATCACCGAGCCCGGGCTGTACCAGCTCCGGTACGGGGCGCAGTGGTCCTCCCCCTTCGTGATTGCCCGGGACGCGCTTTCGCGCGGCGTTTGGCAACCGACGCTCGAGTACTTTCTGCCGGTGCAGATGTGCCACGTCCGCGTCAACGACCGCTACCGCGTCTGGCACGACCACTGCCACCGCGACGACGCTCGCATGGCCCCGACCGGGCTCAACCATTTCGACGGCTACGTCCAGGGCGAACGAACGCTCACGCCCTTTGCCTCGGGGCAGCCCGTGGCTGGTCTCGACCGCGGCGGCTGGCACGACGCCGGCGATTACGATCTACGCATCGAGTCTCAGATCCGCACGGTGCGACTCCTCGCGCAGATCCACGAGGCCTTCGCGCCCGACTACGACTCCACCACGGTGGATCGCGAGCGGGCCGTGGTCGAGTTGCATCGCCCGGATGGCGAGCCCGACGTGCTGCAGCAGCTCGAGCACGGGGTGCTGAGCGTGCTGGGCGGCTTCGAGTCCATGGGGCGGCTGTACCGCGGCATCATCGCTCCGACCCATCGACAGTACGTTCTGCTCGGCGACGCCGCCGCGCAGACGGACGGGCGTCGCCTGCAGGAGGGGCAAACCGAGGCGGGCGCACGAGCCGGCCAAAAACGCCCCGAAGCCTCCGGCCAAGCAACGGTTTGGCCACGCCCCACCGCACGGCGCAACGCACCCGCGGCGGACGATCGCTGGGTGTTCACGGAAGACAACCCCCAGCGCGAGCTGGAGGCGGCAGCCGGACTCGCCGCGGCGTCGCGGGCCCTGCGCAGCTTTCGACCCGAGCTGTCGCGTCGCTGCCTCAGCGCGTCGCGGGAGCTGCTCGCGCGACGCAGCACCGAGGCGCTCACTCAGCGAATCGAGGCGCTGGCGGAGCTCTACCTGACCACACGGGAGCCCGCGCTACTGCGTGAGCTGCTCTCGATGCGCGACTTGTTGCTGTCGAACGTGGAGTCCGTCGGCTGGGTGGTGGGCAGGCTGGTTCCCTTCATCGACGACCCGGCCTTTCACCGTGCCCTGCGCAAGGCTCTCGTCGCCTTCCGTCGCAAGCTGGATGCGCAAGCCGCGGCGACGCCCTTTGGCGTGCCCTACGAGCCGAACATCTGGGGCGCGGGCTGGGGGATCCAGAAATTCGGGGTTCCGCAGTACTTCCTGAGCGCCGCCTGGCCCGACCTCTTCGATGCCACGTATTTGCTCAGCGCGATGAACTTCGTTCTCGGGACGCACCCTGGCGACAACACGGCGTCCTTCGTGTCCGGCGTGGGAGCGCAGTCGCTGACGGTGGCCTACGGTGTCAATCGGGCCGACCGAAGCTACATTCCCGGCGGCGTCGGCTCCGGTACGGCGCTCATCCAGCCCGACTTCCCCGAGCTGAAGACCTGGCCCTTCTTCTGGCAGCAATCCGAGTACGTGATGGGGGGCGGCGGCACGAACTTCATGTTCTTGGTGTTGGCCGCGGAGCAGCTGCTGGCGAGGCCCCGCGCCGCGCCGCTCCCGCCCTGACCGCCCGCCGGCAAGGGGGCCGCGCCCCCCGAGCTCGGCCGCGCCTCAGCCGGTGGCGCGTTCGCCGCGGCGACGGCGACGCCCGGCGAAGGCCAGAGCGACCAGCGCCGCGGTCGCCGCCCAACCCCGCGGTGACGCAGGCGCGGGGCTTCCCACGCTGCAACCACCGCTCGAGGAGCGCGCGCCCCCGTTCGGTTCGCCCGCCTGCTGAAAGCTGTCGCTGCCCGGGACGCTGGGGTCGAAGCGCGGCATCGGAAAGTCCGTGTTCGCGGTGGCGGGGGGCATCTCCATCGGCACCTGCTCTTCGCCGCCGTCGGCCATCGGCAGCGGATCGGTGATCTCCACGTCGCGCCCGCCGGGCAGCGCCTCGGGCAGCGCCGGAAGCGCCTGCTGATAAAAGCTCGCGGGGACGAGGTCCACCGGGCGAACGCAGCTCATCACGCGCGCCCCGCTCTGCGGATCGAACCCGCCCGCGGCGACGAACCCCTGATCGCACACGCACGTGGGCGTCATGTTCATGGATACGCACTGACCGTTTTGGCCGCAGCGGAACGTGGCGCAGGGGTCGGGCAGCACTTCCCCGGTCGACTCCGCGATGTCTCCGGGGTTGAGGAACGAGAGGCGCCCATCTTGGCAGATGACGGTGGGGGTCCCGTCCGGAGCAAACGTGGTGCGCGCGGTCGCCCCCGGCAGGCAAGCGCACGCCGCGACCTGATCATCCATGGCCGTCGGCAGCTGGGCCCCCGCGAGATCCAGCTCGGCCACCGGCACCGGGCGGCACAGTCCCGCGGCTCCGCAGGTGGCGAAGTCACACGGGTTGGTGGACTCGCGGCGCTCCTCCGAGCATTGATCCACGCCATCTACGATGCGTGAAAGCTGATGCTCGCGGTCCACGTCGCCCAGGGCGCTGCGCCCGAACACCGGGTCGCTCTGCATCTCCTCGGCAGAAAGGCGCGTGTACAGGCGCGTCATGTAGGGGTGCGCCTGCAGCACTCCCAGCAGCGCCTCCGCGGCCGCCTCGTCCTCTTCCATCGGAAAGAAGCCGCGCTCGATCTGGCTCTGAACCTGCTGGGCGTAGGGCTCGCTCGAGCCGGCGAACTCGGTCACCCAGCCCTCGCCGCCCGCTGCGTCCACGCCCGAAGCCACGAGCGCAGCCCAGTTGGTGGGCACCGGGAACTGGAAGGAGAATGGGTCGAACGTGATCTGGTCGTCGGCGATCTCGACGTTTGCCCAGTTCTTGCTCTCGAATCGCTGATCGGCGAGCACGAACGCCACGATCGACATCTCGGGTTCGGCCGCCAGCGCGGTCATGCGCAGCGGAATGGTGGGCGTGGTGCCGGGCAGCGTGAAGCGGAACGGGCTCAGGTCCCGCACGTCCGCGGTGTCCAGCAGCTTGAGCGCCAGAAACTTCAGGCCCTCTTCGGTGTACTGCCGAACGTACGGCTCCATCGCGGCGGTGATGCGGTAGTCGTTGTCGCGCAGCCAGGCGACGAGCTGCGCCGGGTCCTCGGAGCCGACGACCGCCACGTCGTACTCGCCGACCTCGGCCCGAATGTAGACTTGCACGTCGCCACCGCCGCCTGCGGAGTCGTCTTGGGCTGAATCGACGGGCGCCCCGGACTCGGCGAACGGAAACGCGAAGTAGCAGGCGCTGTCGTCGGGGAGCTGAAAGAGCGGCCCACTGCCGGCGTCGAGCGCGTTGAGCGCCCGCTGCGGGAAGACGGCGAGGCTATCGGCTTCGGGCACGTCGGAGAGCGGCAGCACCCAGGCGAAGTCGGCCGCGTCTCCGTTGAAGGAGATCTGGGTGGTCATCGTCACCGAGCCTTCGCCGACCTCGAACAGGATCCGTTCCGCGGTCTGATCGACGGGCTGCCGCCCGCAGAAAAATCCACCGCAGGCCCGCGCGGGGCTGGACTGGAAGGCGGCGGCGAGCACGGCCGCGGAGGTCAATAGAGAGGGGACGAAAGGGCGCATAGCAACCCGTATGCAGAAATCGATCCAAACTTGCCACGCACATAAGTGTCTGAATCAACTAGCTTCACTTGGGCCGCCCGCGACACGTGGGAGGCCGCCGCCTGCGCGCGTGACACAACCTGTGCCAGCTCGCGGGGCCTGCGGGCCCCGCCGGCGGCCGCTCTGGCGGGCTGCAAGCGCACCTGCCTACACTGGCCCCGAGGAGGAACGAATGTCAGCAAATACCGAATTCACCCGTCCCGATGGCAAGAGCTGCCCCGGCTATCTCAGCGAGCCCCAAGGCCCCGGCCCCCACCCCGGCTTCGTGCTGCTCCAGGAGTGGTGGGGCCTCAACCCGCAGATGTGCAAGATGGCAGATCGGCTCGCCGCCGAGGGCTACCGCGTGCTGGTGCCCGATCTCTTTCGCGGCACGATCGCCGCCGACGCCGCCGAGGCCAACCACCTGATGACGAACCTCGATTTCTCCGATGCCTCGGGCCAGGACGTGCAGGGCGCGGTGGCGCGGCTCCGCGAGAAGTCGAGCAAGTGCGGCGTGGGGGGCTTCTGCATGGGCGGAGCGCTGACCATCTTCGCCGCTCTCGGAGTCGAGGGAGTCGACGCCGGCGTGTGCTTCTACGGGATTCCTCCCGCCGAGTACGCCGACCCCGGCAAGATCCGCATCCCGATGCTGTATCACTTCGCACAGCAGGACGATTGGTGCACGCCGGCGCTCGTGGACGCCCTGGAAGCTTCGGTGAAGAAGAGCGGCAGCGCGTACGAGCTGTATCGCTACGACGCCCATCACGCGTTCATGAACGAAGCGCGCCCGGAGGTGTACGACGCGGCCTGCGCGGCGAAGGCCTGGGAGCGCAGTCTTCAGTTCCTGCGCCGCACGCTGGCTTGAGCTCGGCGGCCCCGCTCGCCGTTGCCCTCGCTCCCGTCGATGGGAGCGAGGCTCGCCAGCGGCGGGCAGGGCCTGCCGCGCGGGGCGGCCGCCCCACCGTCGAGGCTCGATGCAGGCCGATTTTCACACCTGCGCCGCCGCTCGCCGGTCGATGGCCCGCGTCAGTCCACGGGCGCGGCGCTCACGGCCTCATCGAGCCAGGCGGCGAGGTCGGGGAGCTGGTTCGACGCCGTCACGTAGGTCGTAGCGCCCTCGCGGCGCACGAGCATCTCGCCTTCCGTCGTCGCCAGCTCGCGCATCGACCGAGCAAACCCCTCGGCGGCGGCTTCGGTGCTCCATCGCGCGAGCCAGAGCGCCGCGACCGCCTCCGCTTCGGGTGGCCCTTGGTAGACCCAGAAGCGATCTTCTCGCCAAAAAGAAGCGAGCGGCGCCTCCTCCTGCTGCATCCAATCATCGATCCCGCCCCGCCGCAGGGTGCTCTGAATCACCCAGGCTCCCGCCGTGTCCGCCATCAGCAGGGCGTAGCCCTCGGGAGCCCGCGGCGCATCGCTCGGCAGCCGTGCGCCCATGCCGGGATCCGCGGCGCCGAACATCACCTCGAAGCTCGACTGCGGCGGAGAATCGAACAGCCTCCCGAGCCCGCGGATGCCATCCCGGCGCCAGGCCGTTACCGCCAGTCGCGTTCCGTAGGTGTACGGAAAGATATCCCGCGCGCTGAGCAGCGGCGGCCCCCCGTTCATGGCGGAATCCTCGGCCACGGCCCGCATGGCGCTGACGATCTCGTCGTAGGCGAGCCGCTGGCGACCGACGCCCTGATACGCCGAGCTGACCCAGAGCTGATAGAGGCTGGCCTCGCCCTCGATCACGGCCTTGGCCGCCAGCGAGCGGTCGCTTCCGGCACTTCGATCCGGGGTGAACGAGAGCAGGTCGTGCTCTCGATCTTGCAGCACGTGCACGAGCTCGTGCGCCAGCGTGCTGTTGGCCGCGATGTCGTCGAGAGGCCGCCCGCGGTCGATCATCACGATCTCTCCCAGAGCCGGGATGTACAAGGCGACGATTCCGGCGAGCACCAGCTCGGCCAGTTCCTCGGGCCCGGGCGGCTCCGGCGCCTCCGCGGCAGGCGCGGTAGGTTCCGAGGTCGCGCCATCCGGGCTCGGATCCGAGGGCGCCGCGTCACGGCTTTCCTCCGTGGCAGCGCGCGCGGGCCCGTCGACGAGCTTCAACAGCTGCAACCCGCGCACGCGACTCGCGAGCTCGTCGCTGGTGTAGTCCGGGCCGTCGCTCGCCACCTGCAGTCGCGCGAGGGCCTCGGCGGGGCTCAACAACTCGACGTCCGGCAGCTCGGAAACGCCGATCCCATCGCCTCGCAGGCATTGCGTCAACGCCATGATGCGCTGCTGGCATTCGCTTTCCAGCGCGTCGCACACCTCGTGCACGTGGTCGGCGCAGGCATCCGGAGGGGCGAGGTTCCACTCGATGCTCGGGCGCGGCTCCCCGCAGGCGATCAGGAAGCAGCCGGTGAGGGCCGACGAGAGGCCCGAGAACCTTTGCATGCCGTTCACCCTTTCATTCGGCGAGAGACGGTCAAGGCGGCCGGCTCGAGAAGCCGCTCCCCCACATTCGCCGAGCGAAGCGCCGGGAGGCTCACAGCGTTGGTGTCGGGCTCAGCTCGTATTCCAATGCGCGACTCACAGCCTTCGCGAATTGGCGCCCGCCCGTTTCACGCTCGCGTCCGAGGAATACGGTAGAGTGTTCGCTTCGGTAGCCGCCGACGAGGCGCGAGGCGGCGCGGCCGCGAGAGCCGCGCTCGAGCCGGCAAAGCAACGGGCGAACCTCGTTCGCGCTGCGGCTCGCGGCCGCTCGGAAAAGCCAACGACGCAAACCGCACGAGTCGGCCGCGAGGCTGTGAGAGCGCGTTTCCACGCCCGAGGCCCGCGCCCGAGAGGGCCGGCCCGCTGTGCGCGCGCGCGGCCAAATCGCGCGGCTTGGGGTATCGCCGATTCGATTCGAGCCGCGCCGCTCACGGTCTTTGCCCACTGCGAGCGACCTGGCGCGCCCCCCGGAGCGAGCCCGAACCCGCAGCGCTCACGGCGCTCGCGTGGGTTGCGACACCCGCCGAGTTTGCGCTACGCCAGCGGCATGGTTGCGCCCCCCTTCGACCTGGCCAAGGCCCGGCAAAAAGTCCGCATGGCGGAAGACGCGTGGAACTCACGGGACCCCGAGCGAGTTTCCCTGGCATACACACCGGACAGCACCTGGCGCAATCGCTCGGAGTTCTTCCAGGGGCGCGAGGCAATCGTGAGTTTCTTGCGCCGCAAGTGGCAAAAGGAGCAAGAGTACCGCTTGATCAAGGACCTGTGGGCCTTCTCCGAGGAGCGCATCGCCGTGCGCTTCCAGTACGAATGGCGCGACGAGCGTGGGAGCTGGTTCCGCGCCTACGGCAACGAGCAGTGGGAGTTCGACGCCTCGGGGCTGATGAAGCGGCGCGAGGCCAGCATCAACGACGTGGCCATCGCGGAGGCCGAGCGCAGAATGCATTGGCCCGCGCCGGGGCCACGGCCTCTCGACCACCCCGGGCTCGGGCCCGAGCCGAGGTAGAGCGCGCGCACCGCCCGCGTCCGCTTCGAGCCCGCTCCCGGTGTGCGAGCGGCGCCGCCGCGCGCGCCGCCTGGTGCTCCGCACTCGACCCTGCAAGCCGAGCCCCGGGCGCGGCCTTCGCCCGCAACCGGGCGGCCCGGCTCCCCGCGCGACCGGGCCCGCGCGAGCGCTCCGTCACGGCCCCGGCGACAGCCGGCGGGGAGCTCGCAACGCGGCGGGCTCCCGCCTCACGCCGCTCCCCGCTCCGTCACGGCCCCTTCCCTGCTTCCCCTACCATTTCACGTAGGGCAGAAACTTGCCGTTCATGATCACCTTGACCCGGTCCCCCTTGGGGTTGGGCTCACGCTCCACATCGACCGTGAAATCGATGGCACTCATGATGCCGTCGCCGAAGTTTTCGTGGATCACGCTCTTCAGAGCCATGCCGTACACGGTCATGATCTCGTGGAAGCGATAGATGAGCGGGTCGGTGGGGATCGTCTTGGTCGCCGTGTGACCCTTGAGTGGAAACTCCTGCAGAGCCTCGGAAACCTCGCCGTCCAGCCCGAGCGCAGCGCACAGCTTGTCGGCTGACTCTTTCGTCATCGAGGCTTCGCCGTAACTCGCCGTGGCCACGAACATCTCGGCCACCCCGGCGGCCTCTCCGAGGGCCTTCCAGCTCGCCTTCTTGGACTTTTTCGCTTCTAGAATCGTTTCGGTCATCACTTGCTTGTTCATCGTTTCTCTCCTTCGTTCGTGTGTTTCGGGCCGAGCCGGCGGGCTCCGAGCTCGGCGGGCGCACAGCTCACGTCGCCGGGCTGGCGCCTACCGGTTGAATCGCATCGTCGTCGGCGAACTCTCCCTCCCTCGCCTCCGCCTTCCCATCGGCCGCCGCCGCCTTGGCGTCGCCCTCAGGGCTCGCGGCCTCCGTCACGAAGTCCACGAGCGGGAGCGACCGTAGGGGAAGATTTCCTCGATGGCTTGCATGGCGCTCCTTGCGCGTGAGGGCCGGCCACGTTCGCACGAATCGCCGTGGGCACGAATATTCGTACACCGAGGTCGTTTCGGAGGCGTTTCACGCGGCACATGGGACCGCCGCCGGGACGCGAGCCCGCGTCCGTCGCGAATCGAAACGCGCCCCCGGCGGCCCCCCGACGTCACGCCCCCCGACGTCACGCCCCCCACCCGCCCGCTCGACACCGGACCCGCGCCTCCAAGCCGGATGCCGAGGGCTCCCGCGCGGCCCAAAGCCGAGCGGCTCCCCTCGCCCGGCGCCGGCCTCAGGTCGGCTCGGGGCCGCCGGGCGCCGGGGGCGCGCCGAGCGGCCGCGCCACCGGCAGCTCGCCCTGGCGTCGCTCGCGAGACCCGCGCGGTTCGGGGTAGCGGACGCGTACGTCCCGCTGCGGAAACGGAATCTCGATGCTGGCTCGATCCAGCGCCTTCTTGCCGAGCTCCTGCGTGTCGAAGTAAACGCGCCAATAGTCCGAGCTCTTGGCGAACGGTCGCACCGCGAGGTTGACCGAGCTGTCGGCGAGGTCGAGAACCTCCACGGACGGGGCGGGCTCCTCGAGCACCAACGGGTGAGTGGCCATCATCTCCATCAGCACGCGGCGCGCTTCATCGAGGTCCGAGCCGTAGGAGATTCCGATCGTCACGTCGATGCGGCGAATCCCCTCCACGTTGTAGTTGATGATCGTTCCACCGAACATCGGGCCGTTGGGGATGATGATCGTCTTCTTGTCTGCGTTGACGAGCGTCGTCGTGAAAATTTGAATCTCGCGAACGACCCCGATGTTGCCCTGCGCCTCGATCAAGTCGCCGACCTTGTAGGGGCGAAAGATCAAGAGCATGATGCCCCCGGCGAAATTCGAAAGGCTGCCTTGCAGCGCCAGGCCGATTGCCAGCCCCGCGGTGCCCACCACCGCCATCAAGGAGGCCAGCGGCAGGCCCAGCCCGGAAGCCACCCCCGCCAAGAGCGCGCCGCGCAGCAGCCAGCTCGCGACCGTCTGAAGAAACGGCAGCAGCGTCGGATCCCAGCTGGACCCGGCACGCTGCAGCAGCCCGGCCACCCTCCCCACGAGCCGCCAGCCGATGAACAGCCCGAGCAGGCAGATCACCACGCGCGGCGCGTAGCTGGCGAGCGCGTCGAGCAGCCGCTCCCCGTAGTGAGTGAGCAGCTCGCGCTTCATCCGGTGGCCTCGCCCATCGTCGCCGCCAGCGAGTAGCACGGGGATTGTTTCGGGAAGATTGTTGCCCGACGACGCCCCGGCGCGCCTGCCCAGCCGCTCGCCGGACCCCGTGGTCCCCAGGCGGCGAAACGGGGTCGGCCCGCCTGCCGCCGCCACGCCGCGGGTTGCGCGCCGTCGAGCCCCGCGCTAGGTTCCGCCCGTGGCTCGTTTTTCGTTTCGGCGGTTTAGCTATTGGCCCTGCAGCAGTGCGGTGGTCGCCGGCCCGTCGTCGCCCGAGCTCCCTGCCCGATTGAGCTAACCCCTTTCGAGCACAGCTCTCTTCGAGCCCTCGGTCACCCGCTGACCGGGGGTTTTTTCGTTTTGTCCGCTTCGCCTCGCTCCCCGGCGCGCCTGCCGCGCCATCGACCCAGAAAGCCCCCCGATGATTCGCGCCCTCGCTTCCTCGCTCGCCCTTCGGCTCCCGCGCCGCGCGGCGCCGCCGGCTTCCCCGCCTGCCGCCCCCCCCCAGCCCCCGCGCAAACGCGCGTCGTCGACCCGGCCGACGCGGGTTTCGCCGAAGCCCCCTGCGAGCCATCTTCCGGGGCGAGCTGCCGCCGAGCCCCTGCCCACCCCCGCGCAGCTGCGGGCCACCTGCCGCGTCGGGCGCGCCACCGGGCAGCGCCTGGAAGAACAGCGCGACGAGCTCCGCGCGCTCGTCGAAGGCCGCGACCCGCGACTCCTGGTCGTGGTGGGCCCCTGCTCGGTGCACGACCCCCGCGCCGCCCGGCGTTACGCCGAGCGCCTGGCCCCCCTGGCGCGGCGCTTCGTCGACGATCTGGTCGTGGTCATGCGCGTCTACGTAGAAAAACCACGCAGCACCGTCGGCTGGAAAGGGCTGCTCAACGATCCGGACCTCGACGGAAGCTGCAATCTGCCGAGAGGGCTCGCCCTGTCGCGCGAGCTGATGTGCGCAGTGGCCGAGCTCGGGCTCCCCGTCGCGACCGAGCTGCTCGACCCGGGCGTCTCTCCATACTTCTCGGACCTGCTCTGCTGGGCCGCCGTCGGCGCTCGAACCTCGGAAAGCCAGCCGCACCGCGAGCTGGCCTCGGACCTCCCCTTCCCCGTCGGGTTCAAAAACGGCACCGACGGCGGCTTGGAGGGCGCGCTGGCTGGCTTGCTCGCCGCCCGAGCCTCCCACACCCGACTGGCCCCGGACGACGACGCCCGCCTGGCGGTGCGACGCAGCGGCGGCAACCCCCACGGTCACCTCACGCTGCGCGGCGGCGCGAGTGGTCCCAACTACGAGGCCTCCCACGTGGAGCGCGCCGCCCGACGGTGCGCGGAGCGCAACCTCCCGACACGGGTCTTGATCGACTGCAGTCACGGCAACAGCGGCAAGGATCATCGGCGGCAGGCCGCGGCGCTGGCCGCCGTGGCGCAGCAGGTGCGGGGAGGCTCGCCCTGGCCGTTGGGAGTGATGCTCGAGAGCCACCTGGTCGCGGGAAGGCAGGAGCTCGCCGATCCCGCGTCGCTGCGCTACGGCCAGAGCATCACCGACGCCTGCATCGATCTCGCCGAGACGGAGAGCCTGCTCGCCACGTTGGCCAGGGCCCGAGGCTAGCCCAAATCCGGGCTCGCCCGGATGGCGGTCAACCTGCGCCTGGCCGAGCCCCGGGAGGTCGCCCACATCGTGGTGGACCACTTCGACGGCCTCCACGGGTCGGAAGACCTGCCCCGCGCCAAGTGCATTGCGCACATGTGGTTCTGAAGCCCGCGGAGACGGCCGTGGAGCAGCCTGCCCCGACGGCCACGCCGCGCGGGCGGCGGCGGACGCAGCAGCCGCTCGCCGCCGCTCAGCCCGGTGCGCTCGCCGCCGCGTCGTCGGCCGCGCAGGCAGCGAAGCCCTGCTTCAGCGCGAGCGCGTCCAGGCCGAGCCCCAGCACGACCAGGCGGCTCACACGCTCGGACTGCCCCCACGCGCCGCCCAGCTGAACCTCCACGGCCTCGCCGACCCCCTGCACCACCACCCGCGCGGAGACGCCCTCGATGGCGACGATGCCCTTGATCCGCAGGATGCGCGCTTCGACGCCTCCCAGCGCGGTCTCCATCCAGTTGCCGAAACGCTCCTCGTCGAGTGCCCCCTCGACCCTCAGCGAGATCGCCTCGATGACGGAGTGCCCGGACCCATCGGCGACCGAATGCAGCACATCCACGCGCCGCGCCAAGAGCTCCAAGAAGCTCCAATCCATGGTGCCCCGGCGCGCCCGCGCGGTCGCCGCTGCCGGCGCGTATTGCACCAACTCTCGCTCCACCGCGGCCAGATCCAACGACTGCGCCTCCGCCCGGTCGACGTGAGAGAGCACGACCACATCCGCGAAGCCGAGCTGCTCGGCGGCCACGTCGAAAGCCAGCGCCCGCTGCGCCCGCGTTGCGTCGATCACCGTCACCACCCCATCGAGCCGAAGCCGCTCGCGAGCGCGGCCCGCACTCAGCGCGCGGATCACCCCGGCCGGGGACGCCGCCCCCGAAGTCTCCACCAGAATGCGGGTGGGTGCGGGCGTGCTCTCGCTCAGCTCGGAAAGGGCGCTCAGTAGCTCCGCCTGGCTCGTGCAGCAGACGCATCCTCCCGTAATCTCACGCAACCGGGCCACGTGCGCCGCCAGCAGCTCGCCGTCGATCCCGATCTCGCCCCGCTCATTGACGATCACGGCCGTTTCCTCCCGGGGCAGCTCCGAGAGCCAGCGCTGTAGGAGCGTGGATTTTCCCGCCCCCAGAAAGCCGGTGACGATCGTGACGGGCACCGCGCAGTCGGCCATGCCCCAGCCTACACCGTGCGGCGGCCGTGTCGACCCGCTCCCGACCCGCAAGCGCCCACCCCAGCCCCTGCGGGCGAACCCGGGCCGTGGGGCGCCCCGCCCCGAGCTCACCGGACTCGGCGCCCTTCGAGCGCCTCGCGGGGGCACGGCGCGCCCCGCCCCGCGGCGGGCGAAGCCCCCTCGCGGCCCGCCCGCGCCGCCCGGCCCCTGGAACGCGTCCCACCGTGGCCGCAGAATTGCTGCCGCCCCGAACCGGAGCTCGGCGGGGCGAAAAAACGTTGCGCGGCCTGCGGCGGTGAGGGTTCTGCGGTGTAAATCCGCTGCGACCGGCCCTACGCTGCCGCCCCATGACCGAGGCCTCCGAAATGAAAAAAGCCCATCCGATCCTCTGGGTACCCAGCAGCTACTTCGGGATGGGGACCATCTACATGACCGTCACGTCGGTGACGACCATCATGTACAAGAACCTGGGCATGGCGGACGAGTCCGCCGCTTTCTGGGCGAGCGCGCTCGGCTTTCCGTACGTCGTGAAGTTTCTCTGGGCGCCCCTGCTCGAGATGTTCAAGACGAAGAAATTCTTCGTCGTCACCATGCAGTTCGGGATCGGAGTCGCGTTCGCTCTGGCCGCTCTGGCGCTGAAGCTGCCCGCCTTCGTCGGCGTGACGTTGGCCTTGTTCTTTGCCGCCGGGCTGTTCGGCGCCACGCAGGACATCGGCGCCGACGGGGTGTACGTGACGGCCCTCGATCGCGAGGAGCAGGCGAAGTTCACCGGTTTTCAATCCCTGTGCTGGAGCATCGGGCCGATCTTCGCCTCCGGCGTGCTGGTTCGCTTCTCCGGTACCTTCCACGACGGGGGGATGGATTGGGCCTCGGCGTGGCAGCTCATCTGCTTCATCATCGCCGCCACACTCGGCGTTCTGGGCATCTACCACTTGAAGTTCCTCCCCCCCGGCGCCAAGGCCAAGAGCGCGCCAAAGAGCACCAGCGAAGCCATGGCCACCATGGGAGACGCCTTTCGCACGCTGTTTCAGAAGCGCAACATCGGGATGATGCTCGCCTTCGCGTTCCTCTACCGCTTCGGGCAGGGTCTGCTCGACAAGGTGGGTCCGCTCTTCATGATGAACGACCGAGGTCAGGGCGGGCTGGGGCTGACCAACCAGCAGCTCGGCGACATCAACGGCACCTACGGGATGATTGGATTTCTGGTCGGCGGGCTGTTGGGCGGATACTTCGTTGGAAAAAAGGGGCTGAATACGAAGGTGCTCTTCCTGCTCTGCTGCATGATGAACGTGCCCAACGCCACCTACATCTATCTGGGCGCCACCCAGCCCGAGGGAATCGGGCTGATCGGCTTCGTCGTCACCGCGGAGAAGTTCGGCTTCGGCTTCGGCGCCGTCGGCCACATGATCTACATGATGCAGCAGCTCGCCCCCGGCAAATACAAGACGGCGCACTACGCCTTCGGAACGGCCCTGATGGGATTTTGCATGATGTTCACCGGCATGGTGAGCGGCTACGTCAAGACGTGGCTCGGCGAGACCAGCTACGTGCCCTACTTCTGGTTCGTGATGGTGGCCACGCTCCCGAGCTTCGTGGTGACGTGGCTCGCCCCCTTCCACGTCACGGACGAGGAGGCGAAGCGCCTCGACGAGGAGCACGAGGGCGGCGAGGGCGCCGCCGCCCCGGCCTGAACGGCACGGCACGGCGGCGGCTCCCGCGTGAGAGCGCGCCGCCGGTTCAGTCGCGACGAACGGCAGCTGGCGAAGCCAGCGCGAAGTGGCGCTCGCCCGCGGCCTGCCCGCCCACGGCCAGCGTGCGCTCCACCAGATGCAGTGAGCCCGCTCGATCCGCCAGCAGCACGGTGCTCGAGCGGGTGCCGTAGCCCGGCGTGAGGATCCGCGCGGCGGACAGCGCCCGCTCGAGCTCGAGCGAGACCCCGGTGCTCGGCAGCGCGGAATCGGGCGCCAGCGCCCTGTCGTCCAGCAGTTCGAACGCGCGCCGGACGAGATCTTCCCGCACGGCCTCGCGCGTCGGCCCGCGAGCCGCCGCGAGGGCCGAGGAGAGCCTCTCCCGGCCCCGGGAGACCTTGGGCCAGGGCGTGTCGAGGCAGTGGTTGCTCAGCCCGTGCACGCCGCCTGCCACGCGGCGCACTCGCCCCTCCCGGTTCGAGAGGTAGAAGACCTCCTCCCCCGTGCCGACGAGCAGGCTGAAGCCGGCGTAAGCGCCCGAGCGACCCTGCAGCGAGCGGAGGTGGCGCTCGGGGGGCTCGCTCGACTCCAAGGCGCCCACCACCAGGCTGCCGCGGGAGGGCGCGTCGGGCGGGGCTGGCCGGGTATCACGGAAGTTCGTCAAAACGGCGAAGCGCCCGCGCGCCGACGCTCCGAGCCACGTGCCCCCGGCGACTTCGTCACGCCCCGCCACGATCCCGGCCGCTCCGGGCCACCGCGCCGCCGCCTCGGTCGGCCGCGTGAAGTACTCGTCGCGGTTGGCCGCCAAGACCAACGGGTATTGTGGATGAACGCGCAACGCGAACAGGACGAGGCACACGCCTGGATCTTGCGTCAAGGCGCCCCGCGTGGCTACCTCCGCGGGGCGGCGAGCCTCGGAGGCGGGGCAGCCTCGGACCCACCCCCTCTGCGGGCGTGGCCCGAGCCCAGACGCCCGAGCGGCTCGCCGGGGCCCCTCCTGGCGACGCGACGACCCGACCCCTCCGTCGAATCCCATCGAGCCCCAAACGCCTGGTATGCTCCGCGGCCATGATTACCCCCCGCTACTGCCAGGTGATGGCCGCGTACGGTCGTCACATGAACGCGCGCCTGCTCGAAGTGTGCGCTCCCCTCGGCGAAGCCGCGCTGCGCGAAGATCGCGGCGCCTTCTTCGGATCCATCTTTCGCACGCTCGAGCACGTGCTGTTCGGCGACAAGGCCTGGATGAGCCGCTTTGCGGGGGAGGATTACCGCGGCTCGCTGAAGCTCGGATCGCCAGTCGCGGCGAGCTTCGAAGCGCTGCGAAGCGAGCGCACGGCCTTCGACGAGATCATCACGGACTGGGCTCACGGTGTTTCCCAGGCCTGGCTGGACGGCGAGCTGCGCTACGCCTTCGGCGCCACCGGGCAGCCCATGAAGCAGCCCTGCAGTCTCGCGGTCACCCACATGTTCAACCACGCCACGCACCACCGAGGCCAGACGACGACCCTGCTGTCTCAACTCGGCATCGACCCGGGCACCACCGATCTGCCCTTCCTCGCCGCCGTCACCGGGGCCTTCGCGCGCGGCCGCTGACGCCCTCGCCTTCGCCCCCGGAGGCCCTACGGCTGCGGATTTTCATGCCGCTCGCTCGGGCGGCGGCGCTGGCGGCGCGATCGCCGTGGCGGCGCTCGCAGGCGACGAGCCAGTGATCGCGGCGGACCGAGGGGGCTGCCGAGGCGCCGGAGCCGATGGCCCCCCTCAGCGCCGGTGGCGTCGATGCCGGCCCCGGCGCGGCCGGAGCGACAGGGAAGCTGCGAGCCCCGCGTGATCGGATGGGTACAAGCCACCTGGCGTCATGCTGTCGGCGCTGTCGCCCGTCGTCCAGACCCGGACGCGCTCGAGCCGACGATTGCCTGGGTCGACGAAGATGAAATCGATGCGCTCGGTCAGCTGCGCCGACACGTCGCGCAGCGCGCTGTCGAAGCAACAGGTGAAGCCGCTGGCGGGAGCCTTGCGCTCGAGCCAAGCGTCGACGTAGCCCGCCTCGAGCGCCTGAAGGTAGGGCGGAACGACCAGGCCGCTCGGATCCAAGGCTCCAGTGGCCAGCTCGAAGGGCCGATCCGTCGGTGCACTGTTGAAGTCCCCCATCAGCACCACGGGGGTGCCCGCCCCCGTGGTGGCGTCGATCAGCTCGAGCAGCTCCGCCATTTGAGTCGCCTGGGTGGAAGGGGGCTCCGCTCCTTGCACCTCCAGGTGCGCACTGGCGACGCGGTAGTCGACACCTTCCACCTCGACGGTCGCCAGGGTGTAGCCGCGGTTGAACTCGATGGTCGTCGCGCCCACCGCGTACGCTGCATTCACGGAGAAGTTGCCGGCGAGCTCGTCCTTGGAGTGCAGATCCGAGCGAACCAGCAAGACGTCTCGATCGGTCATGCGAAGGTCGTCCAACAGCGGGGCGGCGCCGCCTTCGGCAAATCCCGCCAGCAGCGGCAACTCGAGGTCCGAGTTTTGACTCGACGCGGCCACCCGGTAGTCGAGCCCGCGCGCCTGCAGTGCCGTCTGGAACATCTCCAGGAAGTCCAGCGCCACGTCCTCGGCCTGGGTGGGGTTGCCCAGGTGGGCGTCCCCGGGGGATTGCACCCGGTAGAGTGGGACCTCCTGCAGGCCGAGGACGTGCGGCTGCGCGCGAAGTACCTCCTCCGCCAGCGCCTCCGCGCGCTCCGAGAAGTCCGTCCGCTGAACGGTCTGAAAAGCCTCTGCCACCGCGATGGGTACCGCCAGCGGCTGAGGATCCTGCCCGGCGGCGACGACGGCGAAGACGTCCGCTCCCACGTAGAGGTTACGCGACATGACCCGCACTGGGCTCCGAACGTGCCCGAGAGCGGTCGAGGGTGCGAGCGCCAGCGCCCCACACAGGGCGAGCGAACCCAGAGTGCTGAACGACTCCCCGGGCGTGAGCGGCGTTTTGGTTACGGTCATGTAGAGTTTTGCCTGACTTTGCTCGTTGGTCTCGGTTGGCCGGACCCGCAGGTGTGCTCCCGCAGGGGCCAGGGCCTGGCCGCGCGCGCCAAACACGGCGCCGCCGACGTTCCCAACGACTCAGACGCCGAAGCCAGCGCCTCGTCGCAGCCACCGGCGCGGCCCACTGCCAAAAAGGTCGGCGGCTTCATCGAAGACCCGAGCAGCGGCAGGGCCGAGGCCGCAGCGCGGGACGCGAGCGCGAACCGGCCCCCCGGCGAGCTGACGGCGAGCCGGCGCGGCGCAGGGCTCGGCGCCCAGGCGCGTCGGGCCTCACGGCCGTGGCGGCCCTCGGGGCGGCTGGGCGCGTAGCGCGTCGCGGTCCGAGGCCGGGCAGGAGCCGGGTCGGCGTGCAGCAGTGAGAGCTTCGAGCAGGCGGTCGCGGGCTGCCGGGGCCAGAGGCCCCTCGGGCTAGCTGGCTCCCTTCCTCTCAGCGCCGATCGAACAGCGCGTGGCGTACGGTCATCACCAACGCGTCGGGCTTGGGTGGCTTGATCAGCCAACCGCTGACTCCCGCGCGGCGACCCTCCTGGAGCCGCTCCCGAGTGGCGTCCCACGTGAGGACCAGGACCGGCACCGTCGCGTAGCTGGGTCGCTTCCGCAACTGTCTCACGAACTCCAACCCGTCCATCTTTGGCATGTGGATGTCGGTGATCACGAGATCGTGGGGGGAGCTCCTCGCCTTCCAGAGGCCTTCCTCGCCGTCCGCGGCGGTGGTAAAAAGGGCGGGCAGAGTCCTCGAGAGCACCTCCAGCACCTCGTTGCGCGCGGACGCCGAGTCGTCGACCACCAGAATTCGCGTTTGGGTCACCTGCAATGTCGTTGGCGACGTCGATTCACCGGCCTCTCGTGCGTTTCCTCCCACCTCTCGAGTCCAGAACGAACGAACGCCGGGAGCATTGAGCGAGATCTGGTATCGGGGTCGCCGCGCGAGGCTCAGGCAACCGTCAGCGCCCGCTCGAGTCGGAGCCCGAGCGCGGCGGCGACTCGCTCGAGGGCGCCCAGCTCGGGTTGGCGTCGGGGTTTTCGAGCCGAGCGGTCGGCTGCTGGCTCGGTCTGGGTCAGTCCCCGAGCATTTCGAGCCCCGCGGCTGCGGGAGCTTGCGCTCGCGGGGTGCAGCGGGCGTCAACGAAGGCCCATCTATCCACACGAGCGAGGACAACCCAGGCGCTATGGAGAGAAGCACCACATCGGCGCCAACCGCCAACCCCGTCCGCCGTGCTCGGGAGGCCCATCCTGAAAGCCTCGTGGGGATCGGCGACGGGGTGCTCGGAGGCTCTCGGCTTGCTCGCAGCGGGGCTCTTCTTCTGCTGAAATACCCCCGAGAGGCGCGGCGGCTCGGCCTTCGGGGGCGAGGCGGGGCCCGGCCCGCAAAGCGCGAACCCGGCAGGATCATCCCGAGCTGTCGCATCGTCGCTGCGCCTGGTGCGGCCCGGCTGGAAGTGGGAGGGTCGACCGTCCCGCTCGCCGCCTGCGACGACCACAGACCATCGTCCCCCCCCCCGGCACGGCTCGCCGTCCGCCGGTGCGATGGTCGACGGCGCCGGAGGCTCCGGCGGGGGCTCGCGCCCGGATGCCCTCCGCCCTCGGCCCCTGCAGGCGAGCCTGCCCGAGCCTCCTGCGCGCACCCACCGCCTGCCGTATCCCGGCCGCGAAGGGCGACTCAAACGATGCGGCGAATGAACGCCTCGAGCGGCGTGGCGCCGCGGGCTTGGAACACCGAGCCGCGCTCGAACGCGACCAGGCCGGACTCCACGCCAAGCGCCATTTCCCGATACAGCTCCGCCGTCGATGGCGGCATCCCAAACTTCGTGAGCGCGCCCACGATCTGCTCCGGAGGGACACGTACGGCCTGCACCGGTCGCTCGAGTACCCTGGCGAAGACTGCCGCCACTTGCTCGAAGCTGGGATCTTCCGGCCCCGACACCTCCATGACGCGGTGCTCTGGGGCTCCCTCGAGTAGTTCGGCCACGACCATTCGCGCGAAATCCTCCGCGGCGATCATCGCCACGGGGCGGTCCGTCGAGAACAGCACCGGCAAGACGCCCTGGGCGCGAATGGTACCGAGGAAGCTCGCCAGATTCTGCATGAAGTATCCCACCCGAAGGAACGAAACCGTCGTCTTCGTCAGCCCACTCAGCACCCGTTCGCCGTGGTGGCAGGGCACGATCGGGCCCGTGCCCTCGGCGTGTTGAGCACCGATCGACGAGAGCATCGCGACGTGTCGCACCGGGCTTCGCTCGAGAGCTTCCGCGCAGGCGTCGAGCATCCGGCACGCGGCAGCGTTGGGGTCTTCGTGTTCGTACGCCGGTGGAGCGAGGAGGTAGGCTCCCTCCGCCCCTTCGAGCGCAGCGGATAGGCCCGCGGCGTCGAGAAGGTCGACCTCCCAGAGCTGGGCGCCGCGTTCGGCCCACTGCGCGGCGTGCACCTTGGAGCGGACGAGCGCCCTCACCTTTCGACCGCGCTTCAGCAGCTCCTCTGCGACGGCTCCCCCCGTTTGACCCGTGACTCCTGCAACAACGAACATCTGACTCCCTCCGTTCTTCGAATCGGGCGTATGCCCGCGGTGAACCGAACCCCCCTTTTCGTTTCGGCGGCACCCCGGGCAGCCCCCAACCACGAGTAGCGCT
The DNA here is from genome assembly GCA_050299315.1 of Polyangiaceae bacterium. GTDB lineage: Bacteria > Myxococcota_A > Polyangia > Polyangiales > Polyangiaceae > SZUA-265. Next base: position 77,244 of record JBNKVS010000058.1, on the reverse strand, counting down.
TCCATCCGGCGATGCGTCAAGAAATATACGCATCTGCACCTTCTCACCTGCGTTTCTCGATGACAATTCCCATGACGGGCCGGTGAGACGCGCGACTCGAAATGGCCATGGCGATCACGTCGAGCGATATGCCCGTGGAACGGGTTGCGGGAGTATCCGATGCGCGGCGTGGTGCGCCGTGCGTTGGTGCTGGCGCCGCCGGCGCTGGTCGATCGCTGGACGCGTGAGCTCTCCGAGAGGCAGGAGCCGGAGCAGGGAAAAGACTCCTATTGCTCTCCGCCTGCTCGGACGAGTGAATCGGCGTGGCGCTCGAAGAAATCGAAAATGGCAGACGTGTTGGTCAACGATTCGCTGTTGGCGCCCACGAAAAGGCAGCCGATGGCGCCCACGCCCGTTCCGCAGCTGGGGTCTCCGAACCACACGTGGCCCCCCCCGGTGACGGTGCAGCCGGTCACTTCGGTCCCCGGCGGGCAGGTCGGGTAGGTGACGCAGCTCGTGTCTCCAGAGCTCGCCGGAGAGGCCGCCGGGGTCGTCATCGCCTCGCACCCGTTGGAGCGGGCGAAGTGGGCCAGCGCCGGCTCGTGGAGGCGGAACGGAACCAAAGCGTCCTGCGTGCCGTGAAGCTCGAGAACGGAGACCCGCTCGGAAGGGCTGCAGGCGACGAAATCGGACGCAGAGTTCGTTCCTCCACCGTTTTCGTTGATGCCGATGGCGCCGGAGCCGGAGGCGACGGCCGCGACGAGATCCGCAGCTTCACACGCGAGCCGCAGGCTCAAGTACCCGCCATTGGAGAAGCCGGTGGCATAGATGCGATCCAGGTCTACGTTGACGTGAGCGCCAACCTCCTGCGCGAGCGCTCGCACGAGCCCTACGTCGTCCAGCCCGCGCCCACTGGCGCCGCCGCAGCAGGTTCCCGCGTTCCAGCTATTCTCGAAGCCGTTGGGCATCACCAGGATGTACCCGAGCTCATCGGCCGCGCCGACCATTCCCGACCCCTGCACGCAAAAAGAAACGGCGTTCTGCCCGAGCCCGTGGAAGCAGAACACCAGGGGCATGGGCACCTGCGGGTCGTAGCTCGCGGGCACGTGCACCTTGTACTGCCTCGCCAGCCCGTCCTGCCCGGCGACTCCGTCGATCTCGAGGTACTCTTGCGCCTCGAGTGCCGGGGGATGGTCGCCGGGTCCCCAGTCGCCAGGGCCCGTCGACGAAACCACCAGCGAGCTCTCTTCGGAGGGCGGGGTGACCGGCGGCGTGGGCTGCTCGGGACTCGAATCGGGGCGCTCGAGACCGTTCTCACCCAACGCACCGGCCCGAGGGTCGTCGGCCGCTGGCGTCAGGTCGGCCGCCTGGGAATCGGGACTCGCCGGGCGGTGGAGCGTCGGTTCTACGCTGTCGTGCGCCGCGCTGCAGCCCACTGCCGAGGCGAGAAGAACCCCCGTGATGCGCAGCTTGTCGGGGAAACGTACCTTTGCCAGCGTCATGGGATCAGTCCACTCGGGCTCTTCTCCCGGGCGCCTCGTGAAAAACGCTGCTCGGGGAACGTGGAGCTAGTGGCCTTGCGCCCACCCGAGGTCACAAGACGCAATCGCTGGTCTCTCTGGTGATCCTCATTCGGCGCCAGGCCGGCGCTCTCGCGAGGCCAGAGAGCGCTCGAGCGAGGCTCGCAGGGCGGCGGGCGCCGACCCCGCCTCCTACCGCAGCGTGGCTGCCGCGCGGCGCGGCTTTCCCTCCCCGCGGCGCAGCTCCGCAGGCCTCGCCGCGACCTGCGTCGAGGCATCGGTGCTGCCCTTTCGCCCTCGGTGGTCCCCGAACGGTTTGCCTTTTCGGCCTCGGCCCCCCCGGAGCGGCCTCCGAGCGCGAGTGAGACGACGCACTGCGGGGCTCTCTCGCGGAGGCGCTGCGCATTTCGCCGAGCCGGATCACGCAGAGTCGTTCTGCCGGTGGCGCGCAGCTGCGCGACGCTCGACTGCGGACGGTATCCTTTTCGCGGTCGGTGGCCACTGAAGGAGGTGGGCGCCGCGCGTGGCATTCTGCCGACAGCGCCCGCTGGTTCAAGCGATGAAGAAGCTCCAGCGACCCAAGCAAGCGGCGGCACGCTCGATTGCCCTCGTCGGCTCGGGCGGGCAGGCGCGACGCACGAAACGGGGGCTTGAACGCGGAGCCCGCGAAGCGGGGCGACCTCGGAGCTCTGCGCCCAGAAGCCGGCATCTGCCGTCGCAGGAACGATCGAACTGGTCTTCCGTCTGCCGGCCGCTGGCATCTCGCCTGCCGAACGGCGCCTCGGCGGGCAGCCGGCTCGGTGCTGCCGGCAAAGGGGCGTTCGAGGGCGAGACCGCCCGGTGAGAGGGAAGGCATATGAATCAACGTAGAGGGTTGGTGCGGGCACGATTGGGAGCGAAGGCGCCAGCGCGTTCGTCGGGGCCTGGGGTCGGGCGGCGCGAGGGCGTGGCAGGGCCTGGTGCAACGGACCGCCGCGCCCAGCTCCACCAGTGCGTGGCGGCTGGCTTCTGTTGCGGGCTCCTGACGGCCGGGTGCTCTGGCGCAGGCGGAAACGGCTCCGTGGAAGGCGCGGGCTTCGGTGCCCCGACTGCCCAGGACTCAGCCGAAACGCCTGGCGCGGCCGACCTAGCCGCTGATCCGAACCTTCCCAACGAGCCTGAAAGGGAGAACCCGGCTGCGGGCGGGGAGCAGGCAGGGGGCACGCGCTCGACGCCGTCGACGCCCTCGGAAGCGGACGCGGTCCCGTTACCCCTTTCGGACGAGCAGAGCGCGCCTGCTGGACCGGGCATGGATCCGGATCCGGTTGGCCCGGTCGAGGGCAACGGCAGCGGTCCCTCCGGGCCGGAGGACGGCGACCCGAGTCGGCCGATCGTGGCGGTGCCCGGCGTCCCGTGCGGCCCAAACCCCTCCTTGTTTGGTCTCACGTCCACGAACGTGTCGCTCGGCGGTCGCGGCGTACACCTGGCGTACCCGTGCAACAAGCACGGAGGGGCTCCGATGGTCTTCATCCTCAACCTGCATGGCACGATGCCCGCCGAGGAGCTGAAGCTCTACCAGGTTGCGTACTTCTCCGCCAACAACCTGGTCGATTCCCACAACTTCATCACCGCCGCGCCGAAGTCCGTGGTTGCGCAATGGGGCAACGACGATGGGGGCCTCGATGAGCCCCACCTCATGGAAGTCATCGACTACGTCTACACGACGTTCTCCGACTTCGACATCCGCGCCATGTGGATCGCCGGACATTCGTGGGGCGCGATGTACTCGACCCGATTCGTCTGCAACCCCGCGATCGCGGACAAAGTGAGAGGCGGGGTGTTCCAAAGCGGCATTGGCGAGAGCCCCGCGTGCGCCGACCGTCTTTCGATCATCAGCACGGCGGCGGATGGAGAGAGGGTGATCAACCAAACCGCCGTCGCCGCGATTCACGGCTGCGGTGCCGAGCAGACGGGTACGATCCTCGACAACGCAGAGACGCATTGGCCGACCTGCACCCCGGGCTTCACTCACGCCAACTTCCAGATGCGGGGCAAGGCCCACGCCGACTACATCGATGCGGAGCTCGTCTTGCGCATCGGCGACCTGATCAAATCAGCGCGCCCGTAGCAAGGGCTGCCGAGTCTCCGCGCAAGCGCCGAGTTGCTGAACGTCCCCGTGCGAACCCCGCCATCGCGGCACGACGAAATTCGTGCCGCGGGCTGCCCGCGCCAGCGAGTAGACCACCGCCGAAGGGGACGCCGAGTGGGCCCGAGCTCGACGCGAGGTGGGCGGCGCGTGAATGCCGACGTGGACGACCCTTCCCCGCCTGCGCGCCCACCCCACGCGGCCGTCGAGCGAGCGGCTACTCCCTCTGATGACTCCGCTCCCACTTTGGTATTCTTGCGCTCCGCATCGGGCGACACCGAGGCACGGCCGCCGTCGAGCAGCACGAGGATTTGCGCTCGGACCGCGACGCGAGCCGCACCGTGGCGAAGAGAGCATGGCAAGACAGCGTTGATCCTGGCTCTGCGCCGTTGAACGAGCGGGGAACCACGTCAGGCGACAAACGACTCGCGCCGCACACGCTCGGGTACGAGCTTTGGATCCGCGATCAGCGGGAGCTCGTCGAGGACGTTGACCGGAAAAGCGCCGAGGGCGACCACCTCTGGAAATACCGTCGCTATGGTGCGCGCCGTCATCGGCAAGATGAGGCGCGCCTGGGCCAACTCCAAAGATCCGCTATGCAAGCGGTTGTAGCTGATGTGCCCGCGCTCGTCGGTGTAGATTTCCAGTAGCCGTTCCTCGATGGAATCTCTGATCTCGGGAGCGTGCGCGAGCACTCGCCGCGCCACGCCCAAGAGCTTGGCAAACATCAGCGTGGCGATGATCTCGCCGGCAAGCGTCAGGGATCGGGCGAGCACCATCGGCAGCGTCGCGATGCCGCCGATGACGACGCGTAGCGCGGTCGGAGGACGATAGGGCTGGTCGACGACGATGCCGTAGAGGTTCGCGGAGCTCAGGAGGATGCGCGTGTGATAGACTTCTTCGCAGAGTATGCGAAGCTCTGCATCGTCCTCGTTCTCGAGCGCACGCGCCATCGTTCTTTGGAAGTTCACGGCGACTCCGTAGGCTTCGGAGGCGTTCACCTTCACCAACGCGAGCAGCAGCAACATCTCTGGGTCCAGTTGCTTGCCCTTCTCGTACGAGCGATAGCGTGCCCGGAACTCTGCTTCGTCCATCGCCTTGGCGAACGTCGGCGGCGTTTCAAAGCGTTTGATCGATTCTTCGCGGCGCGATAGCGTCCGTTCCTCTATGTTCATCGCCCCGTCCCGCTCCTCCAAGTAGTGCTTGTACTCCACGAGGCGCGCTCGACGAAGATTTTTGGGGACTGCTGCGAACAGTTCTTGCATGCTTTCGGTTCCCTTTCGTGCGATCGGCTTGTCCGATCGGCAGGGTAGTGTTCCTCTCGAAGGGGTGCGCGGCCAAGGCCTTGCCGCTTCGGCCATTCGCAGCGAGCTCGCGGACGACATTCCCCTGGAAGGCCCTGGTTGCGCGCTCGGCCACGCATACCGTGCGCGGCGACCGCCGCTATCCTATATCCTGCCGACGATGGCAATGCCCGCGAGACGCAAGATTCGGTGGGTGCTATTGGGGCCGCCCGTACTGCTGGTCGTGAGTCTGCTCGGGAGCCACCCCGCCCTGGCAGCTACGGCGAACGACCTGCGATCGATCCTACGCGTTCAGCGGGGCGCGAGTTGCCTCCGCGAAGAGCAGCTCGCGGCTGAGGTCGAGCAGTGGTTGTACGACGAGCCGCCGCAAGTCGACGTTGCCATCATCGTCGTCGGCAGCTCGGTCGACGCACGCAGCGTGCGCCTTCGCGTGGTGCGAGAGGGACGGACACTGGCGCATCGCGCCTTCGAGCCCGGGCCGGAGCGCTGCGACCATTTGCACGCGGCCGTTGGCCTCTCGATCGCGCTAATCCTCAGGGCCTCGCTCATGGATGAGCTCGGGCAGCCGCTGCCCGACGATCCGGCCGCCCGTGAACGCGACGACTCCCTGTGGGTCGCGGTGGCCATCAACCACGATCTGCTGCCCGGTATTTCGCCGGGGCTCCAGCTGGGCGCAGAGCTCGCGCTCGGCCGCCACGCCGCGATTCGTTTCGGAGCGCTGGGAACCGCCACGATGAGGCGCGAGTTCGAGCGCAAGCTCGCTGGGTTCGATGGCGGGATCATCGCAGCGCGTTCCGACCTGTGCACGCGAGCGCGCGCGACGAGCTCGCTGCGCTGGGGCGCCTGCGCGGGGCTGCTGGGCGGCGTGCTCTACGTCACGGGCGTCGACGTCGCGCGAGCCAAGAGCTCGACCGTCGTGTGGATGGCATTCGCCAACACCATCGGCCTGGATTTCGAGCTATCGGAGCGCTGGTCTCTGGGGCTCGAGCTCTCGCTCCTGTTCCCGCTGCGGCAGGTGCGCATCGGCATCGACGATGCCCGTGGCGCGGAAGTGGACGGAGTGTCTCTCGCACGGCTGGCCAGTGTCCTGTCCATTGGCCCCGCCTATCATTATTAGCCTGCATGGATCATGGGTGGCCCACCGCAGGGGCCGATCGGATCCGTAGGCCGTGTAATACGGTTGCCCGCTCAGGGCATCGGAAGCACAATTACGACAACGATTTCTCGCGTCTCCGGAAAACGTCCCCGCCGACGCGGTTTTCACCAAGGATTGACCGCTCCGCGTCAGTAATCATCGACGATGTCCGCGCCCGCCCATGATGCGCCGGTCCCGACCGAGGAGTTGTTTCGAGAGCACGCACCGTTCGTGACGCGCTTTCTGATGCGTCTGGGCGTGCCCGCGGCTCACGTCGACGACCTGGTTCAGGAGGTGTTCTTGGTCGTATGCCGTCACGGGGGCTACCGGCCGGGGCCGGCCAAGCCGACGAGTTATCTGGCGAGAGTCGCCATCCAAGCCGCCGCTTCCTACCGTCGTCGGGACAGGGCTCAGCGCAATCGCTGGTCGGAGCGCCTCCCCGACTACGTGGCGAGCACGGATGACGATCCAGAGCAAGCCTTGGAGATGCAGCGGGACTGGGTCCGACTTCGCTTGGCGCTCGATGATCTTCCAGAGAAGCTGCGCACCACGCTCCTACTCGTCGACCTCGAGGGCGAGAGTTCCACGTCTGTCGCTGCGGCTTTCGGCTTGCCGGTTGGCACGATCTATTGGCGTCTGCACGAAGCGCGCAAACGGCTGAAGTCGACCCTGTCTTCCGTGAGCGGGGCCGCCACGCCGCGACAGCCGCCCGCGAATGACTCGACGCAAACTGGCCTCCGGGGGGCATTGGTGTCGGTCGGGGGCCTCTTCGTCTTCGCGCTGTTCGGATCGGGCGCAGCCTTCAAACGATCCGAAGCCGGGCGTGTGCTGGGCTGGGCCCGAGAGCGATGGCAGAATGGCTTCTCCACAGCCTCTTCCCACTCTCGGTGATCGCACTGAATCCCGCCGTCGCTTCTGCCTCTCCGCCTCTCGAGCTGGTCGGCAATACGCTGTCCTCCCAGGGCGGTCTTCAAGCCCGCACCGTACCCGCAGGGGCTGCCGCCGCGTATTTCAATCCAGCTTTGCTCATCGACAGTCCAGCGGGGCTCGGCGTGGGCGTCGTGGTGCTTCGTCAGGACATATCGATCACGCTGCGCGCTCGACCCGGGCCACAGGTCGCGGTTCCCGAGAACCTCGAAAACGCCGGACGCGCCGACGGCAGTCGCTTTGACAGCTACGCGATCGCCACGAATCTGCTCGAGAACGGTCGCGAGCAGAGCGCCGTTCGAGAAGCGTTCAGAGCTCGCCCACGTCAAGCGGCCGGCACCGGGCACGAAACGCTGCGGTACACTGCCTTCGGCCTGAATATCCACCTCTTCGAGGACTACCTCGCCCTGGGCTTCCACGCGCTCATTCCAAGCACCACGTTTACGAGGCTCGCAGCGTTCTTCAACGATGAACGCGAGCAGTACTTTTCCAACAGCCTACATCCCGAGCTCTACTCGGATCGCATGACCGCGATCTCCGTAGCAATGGGTGGCGGGCTCAAACTCACCGAACGCCTATCGTTGGGTGTCGGCGCTACGATAGGGCTCCAATCCAGTATCAACGCGCCAACCTTCGTCAACGACACGGGGGCGCTGGACGAGATCCTCGTCGATATCGACTCGCCCGTGAGCGTCAGCGTTTCGCCGCACTTCGGAGCGAGCTACCGCCCCATGGACCAGCTCCGCATCACCGCCACGGCACACGCTCCCAAACGGCTCGAGCTCGGCTCGAGCTTCACGTTCTTGCTGGCGAATGGCATCGAGCAGTCTTCCGGCATCACGTTCGTGCTCGACTACATGCCCTGGCAGCTTGGACTCGGCAGCGCCTGGACCGCTGCGGAAGGCCCCGTCGGCACGGTTACGCTCGCCGCGTCTCTCCTCTATGCGAAGTGGTCCGACTATCGGGATCGTCACGGCGATCGACCGAGCCCGGCCTACGCCTGGTTCGACACGTTCTCCGCGACGGCGGGGGTCCGCTATCGATGGCGAAGCCTCGACGCATCGGCCGACGTCGGGTACTCGCCGAGCCCGGTGCCCGAGCAAACGGGCAGGACGAATTACGTCGACAATGACCGCGTGTCGGCCGGCATAGGCCTCGAGTATGGCTGGGAGCTATGGGGAACCCAATTTCGTCTCGGGGCCCAGTTCCAGGCACATCACTTGCTGCGGCGAGAGAACACCAAGCGGCCAACGCCCACGTCTCCGGACGGGGAGAACATCGCCCCGGAGCTGGTCACGGACGAGGTCCCGGATGATGCTCAGGTCAGCGGCATGCCCGTGCCGGGCATTGCAGGCTTGCAGACGAACAACCCAGGCTTTCCTGGCTTCCAGAGCACGGGCTGGGTTTCGGGCGGTTCGCTTCACCTCACGGTGGCTTTTTGAACGAGCACCCCAGACCCTCCGGCGATGCACCGATTCGACGCCCATTCAATCCTCGATATGAGCAGAGAAGAGAGAACCTAGCGATGAGTAGATTGATAGGGCATGCTGCCGCGTTGGCGCTGGCCGCTACCGCCATCCTGCCGTCGACGGATAGTCCGGTGCTTGCCCGAACGGCCGAGGTCGAGCCCAAACGAGCCGCCAAGGCGCCTGCGGCGACCGACGCGATCGTCGGAGAGTGGTGGACGGAAGGTCGCGAGGGAAGGATCCGGTTTCAGCGCCACAAGGATGGCACCTATGTCGGCATCACGACCTGCTGCAAGCCCGACGAGCCGACGGAGGACAATCCGGGCATCGACAAGAACAACCCAGACCCGAAGCTGAGAACCCGCTCGACGGTTGGCATCGTGCTGATCTGGGGCCTCGGGTACGCCGAGGACGGCAAGTACACCGACGGCTACGTCTACAATCCCCGTGATGGCCACACCTACCGCTTCCAGGCAACGGTGATCAATCGGACCACGCTGAAGATCCGCGGTTACGTTGGTATCCCGCTGCTGGGCGAAACCCAGACCTGGAGGCGGTTCTGAGCTGACGGCCGCGAGGCATCCGAATGCTGTCCGATCATCGGGATCCTGGGCCATTTTTTCCCCTCCTCCGTGGCCCCCGTCGGCTCGGCCGTGCAGGGGAGCGCTCAGCGGCTCTCCACCGAGGGTGACCGGGCGCCGCAGCGCCGCGCCGGCGGAGCACGCCGCGCGAGAGGGAGGCGCCGACCCGAGCTCGCCCGCCTCCCGGCGACGGGCGAGGGCGCTTCGCCAGCGACTTCGCTGCATTTTGCAACGCCCCGGGATGGTTGCCGCGAGCCGGCGCTCGTCGCTCCCCCGACGTGGCACGCCCGCGTCGGCGACGCGTACGAGTACCGCCCGCCCGGCACCCACGACCGTCGCATTTCGTTGCCGCCCGCCGAGCGGGGAAAATCGTTGCCGTCGCAAGAGAAAAATTTGTGCTCGCGTCTCAGCTGTCGTTCCGACCGTCAATGATCGACAGTGCGACTCGCCTAGGCGGTGGCTGGCGAATCGCTCGGAGGTTGGGGGGTTGGCTCGTAGTGGTGCCGCTGTCCTTCGCCGCGAGCGGCTGCCAGGAACACCAGGACATCACGCGGCTCCAAGAGCCTCCCGCGGTAGCGCTCGCCCCGCCCGGCGGCGACGAACCGACCCCTCCCCTCGTGCCGACGAGCAATGACCCCCCGACGGTCGGCGACCCGGCGCCGGCAGTGGACACGTCGGTTCCTCCGCAGCTTCGACAGCAGCTGCAGGGCGGCGTCGCTTCCGGCTTCGCCTCTTCACCCTCCTACCGGATGACCTTCTCGCTGGGCGGCATGGCGCCGCCGCTGCGAGCCCAGCTTTCCTCCAGCGGCCAATAAGGGAGCCTCGACCTGATGAGAACGAAGAGAATGAATTGGCGGGCGCCCCTGACGGCAGCCGCTGTCCTGTGCCTGGCGGCCTCGACGAGTGCGGCCGCCGTGCCGAGCATGATGAACTTTCAGGCCTACCTGACCAACGAGAGCGGCGAGCCGCTCTTCGAGACGGTCGAGGTCCACTTCGCCTTATGGAGCTCCGCGAGTGGCGGCAGCCCCGTCTACGAAGAGGATCAGGAAGTGGAGGTGGAGAGCGGCGTCCTGGTGGCGTCCGTCGGCAAAGTGGCGCCCTTCGACGCCGCCTTGCTCGACTCGGGCCCGGTGTATTTCAGTGTCGAGGTCAACAGCGAGCCGCTCGGCAACCGCTTCCAGCTCAACGCCGTGCCCTACGCGCTGCGCGCGGCCAACGCGCTTTCCGAAGACGAAATCCGAACGGCGCTGGTTGCGGAGCTCAACCCCGCGAACTGCACCGAAGGGCAGACGGTCGTGCGGCTGGCGAGCGGCGCCTGGGGCTGCACGGACCTCGTCGCCGGACCGCAGGGAGCGACCGGCGCGCAGGGCGCCGTGGGTCCCCAGGGTGCGGTGGGGCTGCAGGGTGATGTGGGCGCGACCGGCGCTCAAGGGGCCATCGGCGCCCAAGGGGCCACCGGCGCCCAGGGGGCGGTGGGGCCGCAGGGTGATGTGGGCGCGACAGGCGCCCAAGGGGCCATCGGCGCCCAAGGGGCCACCGGCGCCCAGGGTGCTACCGGCGCTCAAGGCGCGATCGGACCACAAGGGGTGATCGGACCCCAGGGCGCCGTGGGAGCGCAGGGCGCAATCGGGCCGCAGGGGGCTCAAGGCGCCGTAGGACCCCAGGGAGCCACCGGCGCTCAAGGAGCCATTGGGGCACAAGGCGCCACCGGGGCGCAGGGCGTCGTTGGACCCCAGGGAGCCACCGGCGCCCAAGGGGCCACCGGGGCGCAGGGCGCCATTGGACCCCAGGGCGCGACCGGCGCTCAGGGCGTGCAGGGAGCCACCGGCGCCCAAGGGGCCACCGGGGCGCAGGGCGCCATTGGACCCCAGGGCGCGACCGGCGCTCAGGGCGTGCAGGGAGCAACCGGCGTGCAGGGAGCAACCGGGGCTCAGGGCGCGACGGGCGCTCAGGGCGCGACGGGCGCCCAGGGCGTCGCGGGGCCGCAAGGCGCGCAGGGCGCCGCCGGTCCGGCAGGCACCGTCTCCACCTACGGGCAGGGAACCGCCGGCTCGGTGGTCATCACCACGGACACCAACTGGGACAGCGTCACCCCGACGAACGGGGACTTCCAGTTCACCGACCTGACGATCGACGCGGGCGTACTGTTGACCATCCCGAGCGGCACCGTGATCTTGTGCACGGGCACCTTCACGAACAACGGCACCATCCTGGTGCTGGAAGGCATGCGGGGCGAGCGCTGGTTCGGGAACCCAGATGGGTTCCCCGCCCTCGCGGGCAACGCGATGACGGAGGCCCAGAAAGGGGGGGGGATTGCCTTCCCCGCGTCGCGCCTGCGGCACGTCCTGCACCCCGGGCCGTTCGGCGGGGGCAACGGCTCACGCGGCAACGGCTCGCCCGACAACGACGGCGGCGCCGGCGGCGGCTCGCTCGTGGTCCGCGCCCAGGGCGGCGTCGTCAACACCGGGACCATTCTCGCTCTCGGCGGCAACGGCGCACCCGGTGACGGCAGCGGCAGCGACGACGGCGGCGGCGGCGGCGGCGGCGGTTTCCTCATCTTCGCCTCGGACACGTCGATCACCAACTCCGGCACGATCGACGCTTCCGGCGGCGACGGCGCCAACGGAGACGTGACCGGAGACGGCAGCGACGAGTGCGGCGGCGGCGGCGGCGGCGGCGGCGTGGTCCACTATCTCTCGCCCGACGCCAACTCCGTCGCAGGAACCACCATCGTCTCCGGTGGAAGCCCCGGCACCACCGTGTGTGCGAGCTCGGGCGCCCCGGCAGGCGGCGCGATGGGCGGCGACGGCGGCCCCGCCTCCGACGACGACCTAGCGGCGGGTGCCGGCTCGAGCGGCCTCGTGCTGCGGACCCAGACGAGCTCGCCGGGCTCGCTGTTCTGAGATAGCCGCGCCCATGGGCGGGGTTGCGAAGGCGACCCCGCCACCACGCGCGCGAGAGGGTCGAGCGCGTGGGCCCGAAGCCGACCCGCGGCGGCATCACGCCCCTGCTTCGAGCTGCCTGGCCCGATACTCGCCGCGCGCTACCGACAGTCGGAGCCGGTGCGCGACGGCGCGTGTAGCGAGGGAGGACGGACAATCGAGTTGCGGAGCGCCGGACGACGAGGCGGCGGCGGGGCTCGATCGGTTCGTCGCAGCAACACGCTGCGCTTCGGCTACTCGGCGGGCAGCGCGCCCAAGGCTGCGCTTGGCCAGCGGAGAGTGCCGGGCCAAGCCGCGTCGTCCCTCGTGTAGGTTCGGTGAGTGTCTCTGCACGAGGGCGGGTAGCCTGGGGGGGGGGCGTGCAGCGGTGCGGGAGGCTCGGTGCCCGGGGGGCCAGGGAGGGCAGATGTGCGATTCGCGGCCGGTGGCGCTCGGACGGGAACGGAACCGCCTTGTGCTCCGAAGCTCTCGCTCTGCTCCTAGGTGCGCGGGACCGCGAGGGAGTGAGTCTCCGACTCGTCCCGGGCCAGGGGCCTCCGCCGCGTTAGGTCCTGCGGATCCGAGCCGTTCTGCTCAACATGTCGTGGGGGCTGAGCATCGGTGTTCGAGCGAAACTCGTTGGATTGCTGGCAATTCCAACGATGGCGGCGCTCGCATTTGGGGCCCTGTTGCTGTCGGAGCGGTGGAGTCTGGCGCAACGAGAGAGTCGACTCCAGAGGATGCTCGAGACGAGCAAGTATGCGTCCAATCTGACGCATGAACTGCAGCGGGAGCGCGGCTTCACCGCCGGTTTCCTGGGCTCCCGTGGGGAGCAGTTCGTCGTCGAGCTCGAGGATCAGCGCAAGCGTGTCGATGCATCGCGCGACGCGCTCGCCGAGCGGCTCCCGCAGGTCCGGCAAGCGCACTCGGCGGAGGGGCGGATGGTGGCGGTGCTGCGTGAAGCGGAGCGCCTGGGGCAGATTCGAGAGCGCGTCGACGGTCGAACCGTCGAGTCGCCGTCAGCGCTGCGCTATTATACTTCCCTAACCACCGGCCTGATCGAAAGCGTGGTGGCCGTCGCGCAAAATGCCAGCAGGTCGGAAGCGACGACGCGACTCATCGCGCTGACCCATCTCATGTGGCTCAAGGAGTCGGCTGGGGTGGAGCGCGCGGTCATCGCCAACGCTTTGGCTCTCGGCCGCGTCACCGCCGAGGTGTATCGTCGGGTCGTCGCCCTGGCCGCGGCGCAGGGCACGTACGATCGAGCCTTTCGGGGAATGGCGGCCCCCGGGGAACTGGAGATCCTCGACGCGAAGCTACCTGCGCGCCTGCTGAGAGAAACCGGAGCATTTCGGGAACGAGTGTCGGCAGCGAGAGAGAATGGGTCGCGCGGCGAGGGAGCGGTCGACGGGGGGGCAAAGAGCATCCAGGCCGACACGGCCGAGTGGTTTGCCGTGCAGACGGAGAAGATTGACGCTCTTCGCGCGGTCGAAGCGGCGCTGATCGACAACTTCCTCGCTGTGTCGAAGGCCTGGGAATCGGACGCGCGCGAGCAGGTATACGCTGCTTGCGCGGGGCTGCTGACCCTGGTGCTAATCGTCGGCGCCCTCGCCACTGGGCTGCTCTTGCGCCTGCTCAAGACGCTGCGCGAGGCCACCGAGGTCGCGGAGTCGATTGCCCTGGGGCGGCTGGGGGTGCAAATTCACACGGGCCAACTCGACGAGCTGGGGCGACTCAACGCGGCTCTGGCCACGATGCGCTCGAAATTGGCTCGAGTGGTTCGCGAGGTTCGCTCCGGCAGTCGAGACGTGAGCATCAACGCGGCCGAAATCGCTCAGGGCAGCGCGGACTTGAACCGCCGATCCGTTGCCCAGGCGGCGGCCATCGAGGAGTCGGCCTCCACCCTGGAGGAAATGTCGGGCACCTCGGCGCAAGCTGCCGAGACGGCCGAGCAGGCGCGCAGCCTCGCGGAGAAGACCAGAGGGCTCGCCGATGATGGACGGGGGATTGCGGGCGCCGCCATGGACGCGATGGCGAAAGTTCGCACTCAGAGTGAGCGCATCGAAGCGATCACCGAGGTAATCGACGACATCGCGTTTCAGACCAACCTCCTGGCCCTCAATGCATCCGTCGAAGCCGCTCGGGCCGGCGATCAAGGTCGCGGGTTTGCGGTGGTCGCGTCCGAGGTGCGATCGCTCGCGCAGCGCACCGTGAAGTCCTCCCGTGAAATCCGCGAGCTGATTGCAACCGGGGCCAAGGCGGTCGACGAAGGCTCCAACTGGGTCGAGCGTACGCGTCAGAGCTTGGAGGAAATAGCCGGGGGCGTCTCCAGTTGCGCACAGTTCTTGTCGGAGATTGCCTCCACCAGTCGCGAGCATTCTCTGGGGATCACCAACCTGAACCAGGCCATCTCACAGCTCGACGCCGCTGCCCAGCAGAACGCAGCGCTGGTCGAAGAGTCGAATCGGTCCGCACAGTTGCTCAAGCAGCGGGCTACCCACACCTTGCGACTCGTCGACTACTTCGAAACGGAAGAGGGCGAAGCCCGAACCGTGGAGGCAGAGTCAGACGAACCGGCGGAGTCCGGGGAGTTCGTCAACCACAGGGAGGCTGACGCAGGGGGTGAACCCAGTGCGGAGGAGACCTGGGAGGACGAAGAGGACGCCAACGACAGGTCCGCGACCGACGTGGCCTGAGCGGGACGAAATGCTGCTCGTAGCCGATCTTACCTTGCTTGGCGCCGATGACTTGCGGCTGGCTCTGCTTCAAGCACTCGAACGTGGAGAGCACGTCCAGCTCGACGGGCGTAGGGTCCAGAGGGTCGACTTGGCGTGCCTTCAGGTTTTGGTCGCTTTCGTTCGAGCGACCGCCGAGCGCGGGCAGCCCGCTTCGTGGGTAGGGTATTCCAAGGAGCTGGAGCAAGCCGCCCGCGTCGGTGGGGTGGCGGAGCTGCTGGGGTTGTAGAATGACCGTGGATCCGAACCTTCGGGAGACTTTTCTGCAGGAGACGCGCCAGCATCTCGAGGCGATGGAGCAGGAGTTGCTCTCGATCGTCGCGTCTGGCCACGCCACGCCCGATGAAGTGGCGGTTCTGTTTCGCGCCGCACACTCGATCAAGGGCTCTGCCAACGCGTTTTCGCTGCAGGAGGTGGCTCGAGTCACCCATGCGCTCGAGACTTGGCTCGACGGCGTTCGCGAGGGGCGCTTGGTTCTCGGTTCCTGTTCGGCTCGGATCCTGCTCGAGTTCGTCGACGAGCTGGGGAGCAGCATCGACACCGTCGAGGCCGAGGACTGCAACAGTCTGAGTCGCGCCTTCGAGCTCGTCGCCGGGCTGCCCGGCGGTGAGTCCGACATCGAAGCGAATGAAAATGAAAAGGTCCGATCGGAGCCTTCACGGCGCTTCTCGATTGACCTGACGTTCTGCGTCGACGCATTGAGCTGCGGTGTCGAACCCCTGGGTCTGCTTCGGGCCCTCTCCGAGTTGGGAACGGTCGAGGTCACGGCGGACAGCCAGCGATTGCCGGAGCTGGCCGACATCGACACACTGAGCACCTACTTGCGCTTCGTCATCGTCTTGTCCACCGACGCGACAGAGGAGGACGTCACCAGCCTGCTCGACTGGGGCGAAGCCATCGAACACCTCGATGTGCGCGAGGTTCGGTCGACGCCTCGCAAGTCGGACCGCCGACGCCCTTCCGACCGATCGATCCGTGTCGCCACGGAGAAGCTGGACGAGCTGATGGCGCTGGTGGGCGAGCTCGTGATGACGCAATCGAGAGTCGTCAACTTCGGTCGTCGGCTGCCGGCCGCCCTGGAGGACGAGTTCGCCACGGTGGTGAGCGAGCTCGATATGGCAGTCCGGCAGGTTCAAGAGGCCGCAATGCAAGTGCGCATGGTGCCCGTGGCCGTGCTGACCACACGTTTTCCTCGAATCGTCGCCGACGTATCCCACCAGCTCGGCAAGCAGGTGCGCCTGGAGATTTCGGGCGAGCGCACCGAGGTCGACAAGCAAGTGGCGGAAGCCATGGTGGACCCCATTCAACATCTGTTGCGAAACGCAATCGACCACGGCATCGAGGAGCCCGCAGTGCGGGCGGCCCGAGGAAAAGCAGCCCAGGGCCTCATCGCCATCGACGTTCGACAGCGCGACGGCGCGGTGGAACTCGAAGTCCACGACGATGGCGGAGGAGTCGATCGCCAGGCCGTGTGCAACAAGGCGAAGCGGCTCGGTCTGGTTGCCGAGGAAGCGCAGCTGGGTGAGCGAGAGACTCTCGACTTACTTTTCGCGCCGGGTCTTTCGACCGCGCGCTCCATTACGGACGTTTCGGGTCGCGGCGTGGGCATGGACGTGGTTAGGCAGAACGTCGAAGCGATGGGCGGGAACATTTCCGTCTCGTCGCTCGAGGGCCAGGGTACGACGTTCGTCATCCGCTTCCCGCTGACGACGGCAATTCTCGACGGGCAACTGGTTCGCTGCGGCGATTCCACGCTCGTACTTCCGCTGGCGTCGGTGCGCGAGCTGGTGCGGTTCGACCGCGCGCCCATTCGGCGGTTGCCCGCAGGAGTTCGGTTGCTTCGCTATCAAGACGAGGACATTCCTCTCGTCGAGCTCGCGAGGGCTCTCGAGCTGCGAAACCGCGCGGACGCGCCTCGCGTCATCGTCGTCGTAGAGTGCAAAGAGGACGTGATCGCCCTCGCCGTGGATGAGGCGCTGGACCAGCGGCAGGTGGTGGTCAAGAGCTTGGTCCAGCACTACGGGTCTGCAGAGGGCGTTTCCGCGGTCACTGTGCTCGGGGATGGCCGTGTCGCCCCGATTGTCGACGTCTCCGGAATCGCTGGCGCGATCGGTGCAAGGAGAGGGCGCACCGCCGCGTAGCGAGAGGCCAATGCACGTGACCACTTCCACGACCCGCACCGATACGACCCAGTACATCGAGATCCGAGCCGCTGGAGGGCGCTACGCCGTCGAAATGAACCGCGTGGGGCAGCTCCTTCGCTGGGAAGGCGCTGTCGAAATTCCCAGGTCCAGCGAGGCCGTTCGGGGCGCCATCAACGTCCGGGGGCAGATCGTTCCGGTCGTGGAATTGGTGCGGGCCCTGGGGGCGGGGGCTGTCGACTACGGGCGGCGCGGCGTGGTGATTCTGCTCAGCGAGGGGTCGCGGATCGTCGGGCTGTTGGTGGAGGCGGTCTCCGACGTGCTCGAGCTGGGCGAGGAAGACGAGCGTTTGCCGCCGAGCGGTGTCGTCGAGGAGGACGAGCCGATCGCGGCCCTGTTGCGTGTGGGCCAGGACACCGTTTTCGTGGTCGATGTGGCCAAGATCCTGACTCGCTGGTTGCCGAGTCCGACGAGCTCGGGGCAGGTATCCTCGTGACGGCCGATCGGGAGTTCCGCCTGCTTGCGCGTGACTTCTCTCGGTTGGTGGAGACTGCGAATCGCCTCGCCGGCGTCACCTTGAGTCGTGACAAGGTCGACCTCGTGTACGCTCGGTTGGTTCGCCGTTTGCGGCACCTCGGACTCACCAGTTTCGAAAGCTACTGTGCGTTGCTTGCTCAGCCAGAGAACCCGGAGATCGAGCATTTCGTCGACGCCCTGACCACCCACGTCACGGCCTTCTTCCGCGAGAAGCACCACTTCGAATTCGTCGAGCGCGAGGTTTGGCCACTTCTCCGCGGGCGCGACAGCGTGAGGGTGTGGTCTGCTGCCTGCTCGACGGGGCAAGAAGCCTACAGTCTTGCGATCAGCTTGCTGGACGCTCCTGGGCTCCACGCTGCGCTGGAAGTTCGTGGCACGGACATCTCGGTTCCCGCAATCGAGGAGGCTCGTCGGGGGGTGTACCGCGATGAGGACCTGAACCCGGTGAGCGCCGACCAACGCCGCCGCTACTTTCAGCGCGGTATCGGCAAGCAGGCGGGCTACCGCCGCGTGAAGCCGCGCCTGCGAAGCTGCGTTACATTCGCCGTCGAGAACCTCGTATCGATCCCCGCGTCGGGGCCTCGCTTTGACCTGATCATGTGCCGCAACGCCTTGATCTATTTCGCCAAGAGCGACGCGGAGGGGATCTGCCGTCGACTCTCTCAACGCTTGGCCCCGGGCGGTTGCTTGATCCTCGGCCATTCGGAGGGGGGCCTCCGACTCCCGTCTGAGCTCGCTCAGGTCGGACCCACCTGCTATCGGCTGACGAGGCGATGAGTCGGAGCTTCGACGCAATCGTTGCGGATCCTTCGCCCCGGCTTCGAGAGGTGCTCTTGCGCTTTTGCGAGGGCCATCCGAAAGTTCGCTCCGCCGAGTCCGCGAGCTCGGCTGCCTTCTTGGCCCGAAAAGCAGCGCGACGCCCGCCCCACTTCGTCGTGGCCCACGTCGCTTTCCTGCGTGGACTCCCTGCTCCGGGCAGCGGCCGACGCATTGCACTGTGCGGCAGCAGCGCCGCCGCGTCCCCGGACATCGCGCGTCACTGGGTAAAGCCGCCACACCTCGATGACCCCGCCGATTTGCAGCGCTTCCGGGGCGAGCTCGACGTCGTCGTACGGAGGGTCATCACCGAGCTGGAACGGGCTCCCACGGCGCCTCCGAGTGCTCGCCGTTTGCCCCGGCCCATTTCTCGACGCCCCGCGCCGGCTTCCACACGCAGCAGGCCAGCCGCCTCGGCAGGCAGCCCTTTGATCGCGATTGGCGCTTCCACTGGAGGTACCGTCGCGATCGAGCAAGTGTTGGTCTCGTTGCGCGGGGACGGTCCACCCATCGTTCTGGCCCAGCACATCGCTTCCGGCTTTAGCTCGCCCTTCGCGCGTCGACTGGATTCGACGTGTAGCATACGCGTCGTGGAAGCCGACCACGGTATGCCCATCGCTCGGTCTCACGCGTATCTGGCTCCGGCCGATAGACACCTCGCCGTTGGTCTAGCCAAGGGCAAGTACCGCTGCCTTTTGAGCTCTGATGAGCGCGTGAATCGCCACCGCCCTTCGGTCGACTACCTGTTTTCTTCCGTCGCTCGTATCGTCAACGGCGCGGGAGTCGGCGTCTTGCTCACCGGCATGGGGCGCGACGGCGCCGAGGGTCTTCTCGCCATGCGCAAGCAGGGGGCACGGACTCTGGCGCAAGACGAAGCGACGAGCGTGGTCTGGGGAATGCCGGGGGCCGCGCGCGAAATCGGCGCGGTGGATCAGGTGCACTCGCTCCAACGAATTGCCGAGGAGTTGGCTCGACTCTACCGTGGAGAGTGAACGCGGACGACTGCGTGCGTCGCGTCGCCCCCGCTGTCGACTGCGTGACGCACCACGGGAAGGACCGCGTGCACTTCGCCCGGCCGGGGCGAGGGGCGATGGGGGCTGGCCCCCACCGTATGGGGCCGCCTGCGGAGCTCTCGTCTCGGAGAGGATTCGGCGCGCCGCCTCAGCCGATCCAGTAGCGGCGCTTTGGCGCTCCCAGCTCGTAGCCGGACACCACGTTCTCCAGCCTACCGCCGTTGCGTTCGATGGCTCGAATGGACCCGAGATTGTCGTCGTCACAGGTGACGAGAATGGGTGAGATGCCCAGGCTCTCTCGGGCGATTCGCGCGGCCGCGCCGAGAATGCGCGTGGCGTAGCCGCGCCGGCGAAACTCCGGCACGACGACGTAGCCGATGTGCCCGCCCACCATCCGCAAGTCTTCGTCCAGCCGGTGGCGAATCGACACGCGACCGACGATGCGGCTTGCCACGAAGGCGAACAAGAACGTGGAAGGAACGTGAAGGGTGGGCAGGCCCTCGCCCCGCGCGAACGCCCGGAGTTGCTCGAGGTAGCGCGCGAGCGGCATTCCCTCGGTGTAATAGTGAAGGAAGAAGCGCACCTCGGGGGAGGTGGCGCGGTGCGCCCGGAGGAATTCCTGCTCTTCGTCCAGGGTGGGCAAGCGCAGCTGCAGGGGATCCTCCACGCCGGGTACGTGGCCCACCCGCCGTCGGTTGGCAATGACGGTTTCCGCCAGGCCCGCGCAGCCGCCGGTCGATGCGAGCTGCCGCTTCTCCGGGCCTTCGCGCGTGTCTGCGTTCGTGCAGCTCTCGTGGTTGGGATGCCCCCCACGGCATACGGCGGCCCGGCGCCCCGGCTCCGACGACCACCCGGCTTCGATCGAGGTGGCCCCGCGGGCGAGAACCCGACGCTGCCAGGAGGTCGGAACCCCACGCAGATTCCCCCACGCGGCGTGCCTCGTTCGAGCGAGGGACCGGCCAGGGGGGGTTGACAGCCTCCCCGCACTGCCGCTACCCCGCCCCACGCACGAAACGTTAGGGAACGAAATATTTGACTTGTAAGGACGAGTGCTCGAAACACTCACGGGCCTGGAGACCTCAGCCATCCCTGCGGGGGGGATCGCTGCTCGGCATGGAGTCGGCGATGCGCGGGTCCGCTCGTGTCCTTCACGGCAAAAGGACACCCAGCGTGAACGAATTCCGAATTCGGGTGCCGACTCTGGAGGACGGCGTCGCAGTGCGGCACGTCGCAGCCCGGGCGGGAGGGCTGGATACCAATCCAGTCTATGCCTACGTCGCCCTCATTCGCCATTTCGCGACCACCTGCGTGGTTGCCGAACGCGATGGCCGGGTCGAAGGCTTCGTGGTCGCTCATCGCATTCCCGAACGCCCGAACGTTCTGTTCGTATGGCAGGTCGGAGTAGCCCCACAGGCTCGTCGTTGCGGGCTCGCCACGCGCATGCTGCTCGCCATCCTGCACCGGCAAGACAACCGCGACCTGAGCTGGCTGGAAACGACCATCACGCCGTCCAACGACGCATCCCAACACCTTTTCGAAGGCTTGGCTCGCAGACTCGGGACCACCTGCGACCAGAGCCGCGGCTTTTCGCGCGACCAGCTCGGGGGCGACCACGAGCCGGAGAACCTCTACCGCATCGGTCCCTTCGATCGGAGCCAACCATGACACGACCGGAAACCCTCGAGAGTGAAGTGCGGAGCTATTGCCGCTCCTTTCCCGTAGTGTTCTCGACCGCCCGGGGCAGCACGCTCAGTGATCGCGACGGCAAGCAGTACCTCGACTTCTTCGCAGGGGCCGGGGCACTCAACTACGGGCACAACCATCCCGACCTGAAAGCCGCCGTGCAGCAGTACCTGGAGCGCGATGGCGTCGTTCACAGTCTCGACATGATGACGGAGGTGAAGGAGTCGCTGCTGACCACGATCGACGAGGTGCTGCTTCGCCCGCGAAACCTCGACTACAAGGTCATGTTTCCCGGCCCTACCGGCACCAATGCCGTCGAGGCAGCGCTGAAGTTGGCCCGAAAGGTCACGGGACGCACCGACATCGCCTCTTTCACCAACGGCTTTCACGGCATGACCCTCGGATCACTCGCCGCAACCGGGAGCGCATCCAAGCGGGCCGGCGCCGGGGTACCACTGCACAACGTCATCCGGCTGCCTTTCGAAGGCTATCGGGGCAACGGTGGCTGCGCGACGTGCCCAGGGCACCGACCCGGGGCGCGCTGCTGCTCCCTGGTCGACCTGGAGCGCTTGCTGGCCGACGGCTCCAGCGGCGTCGAAAAGCCCGCGGCGGTCATCGTCGAGACGGTTCAAGGCGAAGGCGGCGTTCGCCCCGCAACCCACGCCTGGCTGCGCGACGTGCGGGAGATCACCCGCGACCACGACATCCTGCTCATCGTCGACGACATTCAAGTTGGCTGCGGACGCACGGGATCGTTTTTCAGCTTCGATGACGCGGGCATCCAGCCAGATATCGTGTGTCTATCGAAGTCCCTCAGCGGCCTCGGCCTTCCCTTCTCCCTCGTGCTGTTCCACCGCAACATCGATGACTGGTCCCCCGGGGAGCACAACGGCACGTTCCGAGGTTTCAACTGGGCCATGGTCACCGCCCGAGCCGCCCTGGAGAAGTTCTGGCGCACTGGCGACTTTCGGGCCGAGGTCGATCGCAAGGCGGCCATCGCACGCAGTCGCATGGATGAAATGGCAGAGCGCTACGGGCTCGTGCACCGCGGCCGAGGCCTGATCCGCGGCTTGGAGTTCCCGGAGCCGGAGCACGCCAGCCGCGCAAGCGCCGAGGCTTTTGCTCGAGGCCTGCTGGTCGAGACCTCCGGAGCCCAGGACGAGGTGCTCAAGCTTCTCTGCCCACTGGTCATCGAGGAAGAAGAGCTCGTCACCGGGCTCGATCGCATGGAGGCGGCCATCGCTCGGGTGGTCCCGCGCCGGCCTGCGCGAAACTCGGCGCCAGTGAGACTGACCAACGGAAAGTCTCAGCTGCAAGGAGTGGCGCTGTGATCGTGCGAACGCTCGAAGCGATCCAGAAGAGCGATGCCGAGGTGCGAGGAGAGACCTGGACGAGTCGCCGTCTGCTGCTCGCTGGAGATGGGATGGGATTCTCCATGCACGACACCATCTTGCGCGCCGGCACGGTGACCCGCATGCGCTACGCAAACCACCTCGAGGCCGTGTATTGCGTCGAGGGCAAGGGCCAGCTGGAAGACATCGACTCGGGGCGCACACACGCCGTCCAGCCTGGAACGATCTACGCCTTGAACCGCCACGACAACCACGTGTTGCGAGCAGAAACGCAGCTGCGAATGATCTGCGTGTTCAACCCGCCATTGGTCGGCCCCGAGACACACGACGAGAGCGGAGGTTACCCGCTTCTGACCACGGCGGAGCCCCAATCGACCGCCAACGATTCGGCATGACGGGCGACCCCTACGCATCCAGAAGAGGCGTAGTCGAAGAGCTCGCCCCTCGCCTCGATCCGGTGGTCTTTGGCGACCTTCCGGGCCCCCTCGCGGCCAGTGAGCTCTCCGCCTTCGAGCGCGACGGTTTCCTGGCCCGCGGCTCCTGGGTCGACCCGCCCAAGGCCGAGCAGCTGCTGGGTGCCGCCCGGGAGCTCGTGCGGTCCCGGCCCGACGCACCGGAGGTCATCCGCGAGCCCGACAGCGCCGTGGTGCGTTCGGTGTTTGCCATTCACGAGAGCCTCGATCTCGTGAAGGAGCTCATCGAGGCGCCGCACATCGGAGGAGCGGCGCGGCAAATCCTGGGAGACGACGTGTACGTCCACCAGTCTCGAATCAACTTCAAGCCCGCTCTGAGTGGGCGCGAGTTCTTCTGGCACTCGGACTTCGAGACCTGGCACGTCGAGGATGGGATGCCTCGCATGCGAGCCCTGAGCCTCAGCCTCAACCTGACCGCGAGCACGGAGTTCAACGGGCCTCTGATGGTCATCCCCGGATCCCACGACCGCTACGTGCGTTGCGTGGGTCAAACCCCGGAGAACCACCACCAGACCTCGCTGCGCAAGCAGGAGTACGGCGTCCCCTCGGAGAGTGCCCTGAGGGCGCTCACTGCCGAGAGAGACATCGTAGCCCCCAAAGGCGGGCCAGGCTCGGCGGTCTTCTTCGACTGCAACACGATGCACGGCTCGGTGGGCAACCTCTCTCCGAAGCCTCGCGTCAACCTGTTCGTGGTCTTCAACGCCGTGAGCAACCGCTTGGTGGCGCCCTTCGGTGGCCTGCAACCGCGACCGCCCCACGTCGCCGAGCGGCGGCCCAAGGCTATCTCGGTCCGAACCGCGTGAGGCCGGCGCTCCGCGAGCAGGAGACCTCCCGGTTCCCGGTGGCGAGCGGAGGACATCGCCGGGGGAGTCATTCTTGACGCCGCTCCGGGTCACTCCCGTCGGCGTCACCCTGCTCGCGCTGATCGCCGTCGGGGTCGGCCTGCTGCTGACGCAGCGCGAGACGCAAGCAGGCCCCTCCACCTTGCAGCGCATTCGCGAAGGGGGCCCCGTGCGGATCGGCTATGCCAACGAGGCACCCTATGGGTACCTCGATAGCGCCTCGGGCCAGGTGACCGGGGAGGCTCCCGAGGTGGCGCGTGTTGTTCTCGAGCGCCTGGGCGCCGGGCGCGTCGACGCAGTCGTCGCGGACTTTGGCGCCCTGATCCCCGGATTGGTCGCCGGGCGCTTCGACGTGATCGCTGCGGGCATGTACATCACGCCGGAGCGCTGCCGCCAAATTGCCTTCTCGAATCCCACGTACAGGATTGGCGAGGCGCTACTGGTGCGCGCGGGCAATCCGTTCGCCCTGCACTCCTTCGAAACCGTGGCCCGGCACCCACGGGCTCGTCTGGGTGTGGTGGGGGGGACCGTCGAACACGGCTACGCCCGCAAGCTGGCAGTGCCGGAGAGCCGCACCGTCGTGTTCGACTCCAACGCAGAGGCCATCGCCGGGCTTCGCGCCGACCGGATCGATGCAGTCGCGGTCACCAGCCTGACCGCGAACGATCTGCTCGGAAAGCTGGGAGACGCAGGCGTCGAACGGGCAGAGCCATTCCGGGACCCAGTGATCGACGGCAAGCCGGTTCGGGGCTTCGGCGCCTTCGGCTTTCGTCCGGAAGACCGGGACTTGACGCAGGCCGTCAACGCCGTGCTAAAGCACTACATCGGGACGCGCTCGCACCTTCAGACGGTGCAACCCTTCGGCTTCAGTAAGCACACGCTGCCCGGCAACACGACGGCGGAAGCGCTGTGCCAAGGAGGGTGAGCACCAGGTGTCTGCACAACAAATTGCCCAGCTGCTGGACGGGCTGCTCGTCACACTGAGGATAACGGGAGCTGGGGTGCTCCTGGCGGCTGTCTGTGCCATCGCGACGGGCATTGGCTCGCTCTCTCGAGACTCCATCGTCCGGGCCCTGAGCTGGCTATACGTGGAAGTCTTTCGGGGCACTTCGGCGCTCGTGCAGCTCTTCTGGTTCTTCTTTGCGTTGCCGCCCCTCACCGGAATCCGCCTCGAGCCCCAGACCTGCGCGATCCTGGTGCTGGGGCTGAACATCGGTGCGTACGGATCGGAGGTGGTGCGTGGCGCCATCACGGCCGTACCCCGCGGCCAGCACGAGGCCGGCACGGCTCTCGGCCTCTCCCGAGCGCAAATTCTGTGGCACGTGGTCTTGCCTCAGGCGGCGCTACAGATGCTGCCGCCGATGGGCAACCTGGTGATCGAGCTGCTCAAGAGCACGGCACTCGTGAGCATGATCGCCGTGACGGACCTCACTCAGGCAGCGCTCTTCATCCGGGACGATACCCTGCAGACGGCACGACTCTTCGGCCTCGTGCTGCTGGTGTACTTCGCCGTCTCCTGGACCATCACCCAGGGCGTGCGCTTTCTGGAGCGCAGGCTCGCCAAGGGGAAGCTCGTCGCGAGGGCACACGGATGACGCCCGCCAGCGGAACCCTGTGGGATGGCGATTTCGCCCTGGCCATCCTTCCGCGGCTGCTGGACGCCTTCACCGTCACGCTCGCGGCGGTAGCAGGCGGCATGGCGCTGGCGCTCACTGCGGGACTGCTCCTGACGCTGGCGCGGCGCTCCGCGTTTCGATTGCTGGCGCTCCCCAGCGGGGCGCTGGTGCAGTTCGTTCGCAGCACGCCGCTGTTGATGCAGCTATACTTCCTTTACTACGTGTTGCTCGATGATCTCGGCCTGAAATGGAGCCCCCTCATCACGGGTATCATCGGCCTCGGCCTGTACTATGCCAGCTACCTCTCGGAGGTGTACCGGGCGGGTATCGAAGGGGTGCCCCGCGGCCAGTGGGACGCGGCTCGTGCGCTGGGCCTGTCCCGATGGGGGACCTATCGCCACGTCATCCTGCCGCAGGCCATCACCTCGATGTTGCCCGCGATCGGCAACTACCTGATCGCGATGTTCAAGGATACTCCCCTACTTTCGGCCATCACTGTGATGGAAGTTCTGCGCCAGGCGAAGCTGATCGGTAAGGAGACGTTTCGCTACTTGGAGCCGATCACCCTGGTGGGCCTTCTGTACCTCACCGCGAGCATGCTGTGCGGCCTGTTCGTCCGCAGACTGGAATCGAGACTCGGCGCCGCCGGGCGAAGCTGAGCGCCACTGCCATGACTGATTCGACGATCGTCCGCATCTCCGGCCTGACGAAAACCTTTGGAGGCACCCACGTTCTGCGCGGGCTCGACCTGGACGTCTCGCGCGGCCAGCGAATCTCCATCATCGGACGCAGCGGGTCGGGGAAGTCGACGCTGCTGAGGATCCTGATGACGCTCGAGGCACCCGACGCGGGACGAGTGGAGATCGCGGGGCTCGAGCTGTGGCCCGCAACCTCGGAGAAAGGCCAGTACGAAGCGCGCAAGCACCTCGGCATGGTCTTTCAGCACTTCAATCTGTTTCCCCACATGACGGTGCTGCGCAACGTGACCCTCGCCCTGGAGAAGGTGCACGGCTGGCCCTCCGACAAGGCCATCGAGCACTCCCTGAAGCTGCTGGCCCAGGTGGGGCTCGCGGACAAGGCAGGCTCCTACCCGGCAGTTCTCTCCGGCGGGCAACGGCAGCGCGTCGCGATCGCCAGAGCGCTTGCTCCCGGGCCAGACGTGATGCTCTTCGACGAGATCACTTCCGCGCTGGACCCGGAGCTGGTGGGCGAGGTGCTGGAAGTGCTCTTGGAGCTCGCTCGAACGACCGACACCACGATGCTCATCGTGACGCACGAGATGCGCTTCGCGCGCAACGTCGCCGATCGAGTATTGTTCCTCGATCAGGGAAACGTCGTGGAGGACGGCCCACCGGAGCAGGTGATGGGTAGCCCCCGGGATGCGCGAACCGCCAAGTTTCTCGAATCCATCAGCTGAAACGCCCCTCGAGCCACACACCGCGACCCCTTCGACGGCATCGGCCAGAGCCCCCGACAGAGCCTCCACGCCTGTCGGCTCGCAGCGGACCCGGCAGCTGGAGTCGAGCCGTCCAACGCGCGACGCCGCAATCGTTGCGCCGTCGACGACGCCGCGCGAAGCCCCTGCGCGACGCTGCCCCCTCGAGTCCTTCGCAAGGCCGCCCGCTCACGTAGGACCGGGCGCTGCACGCCCCGCGTCCGCATCCCATCGAAAAAGAGCGAGCGAGCCGTTCGGGGCGGCTCACGGGGTTTTTCGGGAATTTTCGGTGGTTTGCGACGAATCAAGCAATCCTTTCAGCGCCTCTCCCCAGTTTCCCCGCGCCCGGGGCACATGCCTTGCAGGTGGGGCGGTCAGGGTCTTGGTGGGCAACGAGGCTCACGACCCCCCTGCACCATGTCGCTCTCCACAAGCCTCACTCCCGTCCTCGCCGTGGTGGCGCTGACCTTCGTGCTGGCCAGCTTGCTGGTATGGGCCGCTTTTCGCCTGCGAGTGCAGGAGGATCCCCGCATCGACGCCGTCGAGGGCATGCTGCCGCACGTCAACTGCGGCGCCTGTGGCTTTCCGGGGTGCAGACCGTTCGCGGAGGCCCTGGTGAGCGGCCAGGCTCAACCCGCCTCCTGCACCGTGAGCGACGCCGCCGGCCACGTGCGCATCGCAGACTACCTGGGCGTCGAAGTCGGCGCCGCCGTGCGCCGGGTCGCAAGGCTTGCATGCGCCGGCGGAACCAACGTTTCACGCAACCTGGCCCAATACCGCGGGCCCGCGAGCTGCGGAGCCGCCGCCCAAATCGACGGCGGCCATCGGGGCTGCCGCTGGGGCTGTCTCGGCGGCGGGGATTGCGCCGTGGCCTGCAGCTTCGACGCCATCACGATGAGCCGCCACGAGCTGCCCGTGGTCGACGAAGATCGCTGCACGGCGTGCGGCGACTGCGTGGAGGCCTGCCCGAAAGACCTTTTCTCCCTGGTGCCTGTCGATCGCCGCGTCTTCGTGCGCTGCAGCTCACTTCTGGCCGGCGATGCGGCGGTGGAGCATTGCGAGGTCGCGTGTGACGGGTGTGGACGCTGCGCGAAAGACGCGCCGGAGCTGATCACCATGCGCCGGCATCTGCCGGTGGTCGATCTCTCGCGACCGGTCACGAGTCGCGTCGCGATCGAGCGTTGCCCGACCGGCGCCATCGTCTACTTCGATCCCGAGCGCGGGCCCGTAACCGGGTCCAGCGCCAAGCCTATCGTTCGCGAGGAAGCGCGCGCGGTCCCCGCGTGGCGCCACTCGTCCTCAGCTGCTGGTGGAGAGCGTGTGACATGATGCTAACG
Organism: Polyangiaceae bacterium; assembly: GCA_050299315.1. Lineage (GTDB taxonomy): Bacteria > Myxococcota_A > Polyangia > Polyangiales > Polyangiaceae > SZUA-265. The sequence continues at coordinate 49,306 of JBNKVS010000058.1, read as the reverse complement.
AGACACAAGAGCCCGGCCTTCAAGTACCCGGGCGTTCGGGCGGCCATGGACGGCAATTCGGCCGTAATCCAGTGCGAGCGCGAATCGACCGACGCGGCCGGAGCGTTCCCCATCACGCCCTCCACCCAGATGGGGGAAGGTTGGGCGGAAAACGCAGCGCGCGGCCACATCAACATTTCCGGTCGGCCGCTGATCTTCATCGAGCCCGAAGGGGAACACGCCGCGGCCGCCGTGACCGCCGGACTGTCGATGACCGGGCTGCGCTCCGCCAACTTCTCGTCCGGGCAGGGCCTGGCTTACATGCACGAGTCGCTCTACGCCGCAGTCGGCAAGCGACTGACGTACGTGCTCAACGTCGGCGCTCGCGCCATGACGAAAGCGACGCTCAACGTCCACGCCGGGCACGACGACTACCACTGCGTCGACGACACGGGCTTCTTCCAAATGTTCGCGAAGAATGCTCAGCACGCCGCCGACCTCAACCTGATCGCTCACCGCATCGCGGAGCTGGCGTTGACGCCCGGCATCCTGGCTCAAGACGGCTTCCTGACCACCCACTTGATCGAGTCGCTGCTCATCCCGGAACGGGACCTCGTCGCGGAGTACCTCGGAAAGCCCGAAGACTTGATCGACAGCCCGACGCCGGCGCAGCGCATGATCTACGGGGACAAGCGGCGCCGGGTCCCGGAGCTCTGGGACGTGGACAACCCCATCATGAGCGGCTTGGTACAGAACCAAGACGCATACATGCAGAGCGTTGCCGCGCAGCGACCCTTCTTTTTCGATCACATCGAAGCCCTCACCGAACGCGCCTTTCAGGAGTTCGAAGAGCTCACCGGCCGAAAGTACGCCCGCGTGATGGGCTATCGCACGGAGGACGCAGAGTACTTGATCCTCGGCCAGGGTAGCCTCGTTCCCTCCGCCGAGGCGGCGGCTGACTATTTGCGTCGCACTCGCAAGCTGAAGGTCGGCGTGGTCGATCTGTTGATGTTCCGCCCTTTCCCCGCGGATTTCATCGCCGCGCTCCTGCACGGCAAGAAGGGCGTCGCCGTGCTCGAGCGAGTCGATCAGCCTCTCGCCGCCGACCTGCCGCTGATGCGAGAAGTTCGCGCCACGCTGAGCAAGGCGATGGAAAACGGCCGTGACCCCCGGCATCCCCCCTACCCCGAGCTGCCGACCTACCACCGACTGACGGACGCCCCGGCTTTGTATTCCGGCTGTTTCGGCCTCGGCAGCCGCGATCTGCAGCCCGAAGGGCTGGTTGCGGCCATCGAAAACATGCTCCCCGATGGCGCCCACCGGAGGTTCTTCTACCTATCCGTCGACTTCGCCGCGGACGAGCCGAGCTCTCCCAAAGCGCGAATTGCCCAGGAACGCCTGGTTCGAGGCTATCCTCGGCTGAAGTCTCTCGCCCTGCGAGGCTCGGAAAACCCCAACCTGATGCCGGAAGGCAGCATCGCGCTGCGGCTGCACTCGGTCGGAGGGTGGGGTGCCATCACGACCGGTAAAAACCTGGCCATGACCCTGTTCGACCTGCTCGGCTATCACGTCAAGGCAAACCCCAAGTATGGCTCCGAGAAAAAGGGGCAGCCGACGACCTACTACATGGCCGTCGCTCCCGAGCCCATTCGCGTCAACTGCGAGTTCTTCTACGTCGACGTGGTGCTATCGCCCGATCCGAACGTGTTTCAACACACCAACGCTCTAGCGGGCCTCCGAGAAGGCGGCGTGCTGATCATTCAGAGCGAGCTCGCCACCCCCGAGCTGATGTGGAAGAGCATTCCCGCTCGCTACCAGCGCATCCTCATCGACCAGAAGATCCGAGTCTACGCGCTCGACGCGTTTCGCATCGCGCGGGAAGAAGCCACGGATCCGGAGCTGCAGCTGCGCATGCAGGGCATCGCGTTCCAAGGGGCTTTCTTCGCGGTCACGGACGTGGTCAAGCGGGCGGGTCTCGATGAGGCTCGTCTGATGGAGGCCGTGCGTCAGCAAATCGAGCACAAGTTTGGCTCTCGCGGTGCCCGTGTCGTGGAGGACAACCTACGTGTCATCCGTCGCGGGTTCGACGAAGTGCGATCCATTCCCCATCTGGAGCCGGAAGCCTCGCACAACGGTGCGCACATCCGACTGCCCGTGCTGCTCGAGCGAAAGCCGCAGAGCAAGAGCGCGCTTTCGGACCTGCATCGCTTCTGGGAGCAGACCGGCAGCCTCTACGCTCGCGGGCGGGGCAGCGATCAGCTCGCCGATCCCTTCATCGCCACCGGAACGATGCCGGCAGCGAGCGCAATTTTCCGCGACATGACCGGCATTCGCTTCGAACATCCGGAATGGATAGCCGAAAACTGCACGGCCTGCGGCAACTGCTACACGGTGTGCCCGGACACGGCCATCCCGGGTCTGGTGAGCGAGATCGGCTCAGTGCTCGACGCCGTGCTGCGCAGAGTGCGCGCACGCGGGGCGGTCAAGCATTTGCCCCGTGCCGTTCGATCCCTCGAGGGGGCCCTGCGCAAGCTCCTGACGGAGAGTTCTCGCGGAGACCGCGTGGATGGTATGATCGAAGAGGCAATCGCAGAGGTGATCGCGCATAGCGAGCTGGGCGACCAGGAGCGTGCAGAGCTCGCCACCGAGTTTCGGGCCTTCCGCGATGAACTGGGGAGCTTCCGCTTTGCCTCGACGCGGCCGTTCTTCGACCTGCCCGAGAAGAAGCAGCCCGGCAGCGGCGGCCTGTTCAGCATCACGATCAATCCTACGACCTGCAAGGGCTGCATGGAGTGCGTGCAGGTCTGCGGGGACGACGCGCTGCGCCCCATCCGGCAGACCAAGGAGAGCATCGCAGCGCTGCGGCACGATTGGGATCTGTGGCTGGACCTGCCCACGACCCCCGAGCGATTCCTACGGCTGGAAAACCTCGAGGACGGTGGGGGAACCCTCGAGAAGCTGCTGCTGGACAAACGCAACGCAATGGCGGTGACCAGCGGCGATGGCGCTTGCCTCGGATGCTCGGAGAAAACCGTGGTGCGGCTGTTCGTGGCCACCGTGGAGGCCTTGATGCGGCCCCGCGTGGAAAAGCACGTGGCGGAGCTCGACCAGTTGATCGCAAGGCTCGACGTGCACCTCAAGGCGCGCCTTTCCAGCGACATGAAGCTGGAGAATCCGGCGCTGGTCAGCGAGCTGATCGCGGAGAGTCGGGGTGCGGACCTCACCCTCTCGCGCATTGCAGCGCGCCTCGATGGTGCTGACCATGCGGTGGACCGCGAGTGGCTCGCACGCGTCGTGAACCTCCTGGCGCGGCTGCGCACGCTGCGCTGGCGCTACGCGGAGGGAACCACGGGAACCGGCCGAAGCTCGCTCGGACTGGTCAACTCGACCGGCTGCAGTTCGGTCTGGGGGAGCACCTATCCCTTCAACCCCTACCCCTTCCCGTGGACCAACCACCTGTTTCAGGACTCTCCTTCGATGGCTCTGGGGATCTTCGAAGGGCACATGGCGAAGATGGCCGAGGGCTTCAAAGCCGTTCGCCAAGCGAAACTCGAGCTCGCCGAAGGCTACGACCCCCGCCGCCACGACCAGGCCTTCGGTCGGTTCGACTGGCACGCATTCACCGACGAGGAATGGCAGCTGTGCCCACCGGTGGTATCGATGGGCGGCGACGGCGCCATGTACGACATCGGATTTCAGAACCTCTCACGCCTGATGATGGCCGGCAAGCCGATCAAGGTCGTGGTGCTCGACACCCAAGTGTACTCGAACACCGGGGGTCAGGCGTGCACCTCCGGCTTCTTCGGGCAGGTCTCCGACATGGCGCCGTTCGGCCAGGCCGCGGCAGGAAAACGCGAGGTGCGCAAAGAAATTGGCCTAATTGGCATCGCGCACCGAACGACCTACGTCATGCAGAGCACCATCGCGCACCCCGCTCACATGCTCCAGGGGTTCATCGAGGGGTTGAAGGCGCGGCGTCCCGCCCTTTTCAATCTCTACACCGCCTGCCAACCCGAGCACGGCATCGGAGACGATCGCGGCGCCGCGCAGGCTCGCCTGGCCGTGGAATCGCGCGCGTATCCGCTGTTCCGCTACGATCCCGACCGGGGCACCACCGTGCGGGAGTGCTTGGATCTCGAGGGAAACCCGGAACCCAATCGAGACGCGCCGACCTACTCTCTCGAGTACGTCGAGTTCAAACGCAAAAGGACGCTCCAGGTGCCGATGACGTTTGCGGATTTCGCGCTGACGGAAGCTCGCTTTCGAAAGCACTTCCGTACGGCGCCACCAGATACCTGGAACGACAAGATGGTGCCGCTTCACGAGTACCTGGACCTTTCGCAAGAGGATCGGCGGGACAAGTATCCCTACGTCTGGACGGTGGGACGCAAGCAGGAGCTGGGCCGACTGATGGTCGGCAGTCCCATCGTGAGCTCGTGCGACGATCGGCGAGCCTTCTGGCGCATGCTTCGGTCCCTTTCGGGGGCCGACTCCGCCAAGACGGTCTGCGAAGATCCCGAGGCCAGGATTCGCAAAGAAGTCGTCGGCAAGATCGCCCAAGGTCTGGCGCGACTCGCGAGCAGCGAGGGCGGCGCAGCGAATGGGAGCGAAGATCACGCGCTCGACCTGCTGGCGCCCCCCCCACCACAAGACGAGCCCGACTCCACGGCGGCTGGCAGCGGGTACGTCGGCCCCTGGATCGAAAGCGACGAATGCACGAGCTGCGACGAGTGCATCAAACTGAACCCGCACCTCTTCGCCTACGACGAGAACAAGCACGCGTACGTCAAGGATCCCTCGGCGGGAACCTACGAGCAGCTGGTCAAGGCCGCCGAGCGCTGCACTGCCTCTGTGATTCATCCCGGACTTCCGAAGGAAGCTTCCACCCCTGCCCTGCAAAAATTGATCGAGCGGGCCCGCGCGTTCAACTGAATCCGCTCATCCCCCCCTTTCCGACATTGCCTCTCGCCATGCGTTTCTCCTGGACCAAGAGCTTTCGCCACGGGGTGCACCCGCCTCCGTCGAAGGAAACGACGGAGGCGCAGGCCATCCGTCAGTTCCCGTTCGCGCCGTTGCTCGTGGTGCCGCTCGCCCAGCACCTCGGCAAGCCGGCGGTGGTCCGAGTACGCGAAGGCCAAACCGTAGAGCGCGGTCAGGTGCTGGCAGGTGCCGACGGCTTTCTGTCGGCCGCGGTCCACTCGCCGGCGAGTGGCAAGGTGCGGCGCGTGGCCCTCGCGCCCAAGCTCGGCGGTGGCATGGCGGAAGCGGTGTACTTGGAACCCTTCCCGGCCTCGACCCAAGAGGTCGCCGAGGGCACGCCTTGCGACGCCTCGTCTGCAACGCCAGGGGAGATCCTCGCGGCAATTCAAGCAGCGGGAGTCGTCGGATTGGGCGGAGCGGCATTTCCCACACACGCCAAGCTGCGCGTCCCCGAAGGGCGCCGGGTAGACACGGTGGTCGTCAACGGAGCCGAGTGCGAGCCCTTCCTCACCACCGATCATCGAGTCATGCTGGAGCAAAGCGCGGATGTGATGACGGGGCTGACCTATGTTCTGCGCGCGACCGGGGCGACCCAGGCGATCGTCGGCGTGGAGGCGAACAAGCGTGATGCCGCGGAGGCGCTGAAGGCTGCCCTCGACGCTCGGCTGCCAGCCCGGGTCGAGCTGCTCGAGGTGAAATACCCCCAAGGGGCCGAGAAGATTCTGATTCGCGCGCTGCTCGGGCGGGAGGTCCCCTCCGGGGGGCTGCCTCTGGACGTCGGCGTCGTCTGCATCAACGTGGCGACCACGGCCGAAATCGGGCGCCTGTTGCCGCACGGGCGCGGAGTTCAGGAGCGCGTGATCACCATCACTGGGTCCGCAATCGCCGACCCGGGCAACTACCGTATCCCGATCGGGACACCGGTTCGGTTCGCCCTCGAGACCGTCGGAGTCGAGGGCGAGCTGAGCGAAGTGTTTTTCGGTGGACCCATGATGGGCACGGCGCTTTCGAGCCTCGACGTTCCGATCGTCAAGGGCACGAGCGGCATTGTGGCGTTTTCGGCGCCTCAGCGGCGCTCCAAAAGCGCGACGCGCGAGTATCCATGCATTCGGTGTGCTCGCTGTCTGGAGGCCTGCCCGCTCTACCTCGACCCGGCGAGCCTCGTCGCGCACGCCAAGCAGAGAGACTACGGTGCGATGGTCGAGAGGCTGCACTTGATGGACTGCTTCGAGTGCGGCAGTTGCAGCTACGTGTGCCCTGCCCACATTCCCCTCGCCCAGCACTTTCGGGCGGCCAAGAGCTTCGTGCGCAAGCGGCGGCGCACGCAAGCGGCCAGCTCCGCCAAGGAGGGCTCGTGACCTCTGTCTTGGTGGTTTCGGCGGCGCCCCACCTCGCATCCGGCAGCAGCGTCGACCGCATCATGTTGCAGGTCGTGGTCGCCCTGATCCCCACCTGTGGTTGGGCCATCTACGCGTTCGGTTCGACGGCACTCCTCGGTCTGGCCGTGGCTTGCCTGAGCTGCGTGCTTTTCGAGCACGCCTGCTGTCGCCTCAGGCGGCGCCCCTCGACGGTGGCCGACTTGTCGGCGCTCATCACGGGGTTGCTCTTCGGCCTGACGCTTCCGCCAGCCCTGCCTCTGTGGATGGTTGGGGTCGGCGGCGTGGTGAGCATCGGGCTCGGAAAACAGCTCTTCGGCGGCCTCGGCTACAACTGCTTCAACCCCGCGCTCGTGGGCAGAGCTTGCCTTCAAGCTGCGTTTCCAGTGGCCATGACGACCTGGACGCCCGCATTCGACCCCGGTCGATTCCAGAACCTTCCCTCCGCTCTTTTCACGGCGCCATTCATGAAGCCTACGGTGGCGCCACCAGCTTCCGCGCAGGTCGCAGTCGACGGCCTATCCGGCGCCACGCCCCTTTCCGCGTTCAAGTTCGAGCACCACCTGACCTCGCCCGACGCACTGTTATTCGGTCTGACCGACGGCTCGAGCGGCGAAACGTCCACCCTGTTGATTTTGCTCGGCGGGCTTTGGCTGGTCGCGTGGCGCGCCATGAACTTCCGGATCACGGTGGCGATCCTCACCACGGTGGCCCTGTCGAGCACGCTGCTGTCGGCGGTGTTTCCCGCGCAGTGCGCCCCGGCCGCCTTCATGCTGCTCTCTGGTGGTCTGATGCTCGGCGCAACGTTCATGGCCACCGACATGGTCGGCTCTCCGATGACCAACGCGGGGTGTTGGATCTATGGCGTGGTGGTCGGCATCCTGGTGGTGGCGATCCGAGTCTGGGGCGGCATGCCGGAAGGGGTGATGTACGCCATCTTGCTTGGCAACGCGACGACCCCCCTGCTCGATCGCTGGATCACTCCGCGCGTGTTCGGCACCCACCGAAGGGAGGCGGCGTCGTGACGGGAAAGCCTCCCGCGCCCGAGCGCCGACGAGAGTTCGGATCCGCCTACCGATGTCTGGTCGGCGTGGGGGCGCTGTGCGCCCTTCTGATCGTCACCGTGCGCGGACTCACACAGCCCCTCATCGCCGAGCGCCGCGCCGTGGCCCGAGAGCACGCCGTGCTCTCGGTGCTTCCCGGCAGTGTCGCAAGTCGCGACTTCGAGCTCGACCCGTCGGGGGGCTTTCGTCCCGTCGAAGGACAGCCGCAGGCTCCCGACTCGCTCCGCGTCTACGCCGGCTACGCAGCGGACGGGCACTTCGTAGGCGTTGCTCTGGAGGCCAGCGGTATGGGCTACCAGGACGCGATCACGCTCCTGTACGGCTACGACCCCGGTCACGAGGTCATCGTCGGCATGAGCGTGCTCGAGAGCCGGGAAACCCCTGGCCTGGGCAGCCGAGTGGGTGAAGATCCCGTCTTTCTCGGCAACTTCACCGCGCTCGACGTGCGGCTCGCGAGTGACGGACAACTCGTCCACCCCATCGAAAGCGTCGCATCGGGAAGAAAGACCTCTCCGTGGCAGGTGGACGCGATCACTGGCGCCACGGTCTCCTCACGCGCCATCACCAAGATTTTGCGGGAGAGCTCTGCGCGCTGGCTGTCGCGCGTGAGAGCCCACCAGAAGGATTTCGTGCCATGACCCTCGCCTCTCCCTCCGAAGCTACGGGTCCATCCACAGAGGACTTCCTCAAGGGCCTGTGGACCAACAACCCGGTGTTCGTTTCCGTGATGGGGATGTGTCCGGTGCTGGCCGTGACCAACACGGCGGTCAACGCGCTGACGATGGGAGTCGCCACGGCCGTCGTGCTGCTGCTTTCCAGTGGCGTCGTCTCCGCACTGCGCTCTTTCGTGCCGAGCCAGGTCCGAATCGTGACCTACATCTTCATCATCGCGAGCTTCGTCACCGCCGTGGACTACCTGATCCAGGCAATCAGCTTCGACGTGCACAAAGCGCTCGGCGCGTTCATTTCACTGATCGTCGTCAACTGCGTCATTCTCGGCCGAGCGGAGGCCTTCGCATCGAAGCATTCGGTTGCTCGATCCATCCTCGACGCCCTGGGCATGGGGCTCGGCTTCAGCTTCGCGCTCCTGTGCCTCGGATCGGTCCGGGAGGTTCTTGGCAGCGGAACTTGGTTCGGCCTTTCGGTGATGCCAAAGAACTTCCAGCCATGGCTGCTCATGTCGCTGCCGAGCGGTGGCTTCTTCACGCTGGCGCTGTGGCTTCTGACTTTCAATGCGGTGCGCGAGCGCCGCAGAGGCTCCGCTGCCCACACCGCCGCGGAGGCAACATGACCCACGAATCTCTGGCAGCGATCTTTCTGAATGCTTGCCTCGTCAACAACTTCGTACTCGCCTACTTTCTCGGCATCTGCCCGTTTCTGGGCGTTTCCGGCAAGGTTGCGACGGCTGCCCGCATGGGAGGAGCCGTCACGTTCGTGATGTTGCTCAGCTCGACGAGCACCTATGGGCTGTACCTGCTGCTTTCCGCGCTGGACTTGACGCATCTGAAACTCTTGTTCTTCGTGGCAGTGATCGCCTCCACGGTGCAAATCGTGGAGATGTTCATCAAGAAGGTCAGCCCGGCGCTGTTTCGAGCCCTGGGCGTCTTCCTACCTTTGATCACCACCAACTGTGCAATTCTCGCGCTGGTGCTCTTTCAGACCAATAAAGGGTACGATCTGCCCGAGTGCATCGTCTACGCCCTGGGCGCCGGAGCAGGTTTCACACTGGCGCTGTGCTTGATGGCGGGTCTGCGCGAGAAACTGGGTCTCGCGGACTTGCCCAACATCGTGAAAGGAACGGCGATGACGTTGATCCTGGCGGGGATTCTCTCGATTGCTTTCATGGGCTTTGCGGGACTGGGCTCATGAGCACATTGTGCCAATTTCTGGTGAGCGCCGTCGCCGTCGTCGCGGCGAGCGTGGCTTGGGTGCTCTTGTCCGAACTGAGGCGGCGTCTTGGCCTGGGTGAGGCGCCCTGCAGCGGTTGCTGCAGCGGCTGTCGGTGCGCTCCGCAGTCCACCGGTGCCTCGAGCGACGAAGCGGAAGCCAAAAACTCATGGGGCGAGGCGAACACGGACGGTGCCTCGGCGCCCAACGGTCCGCTTCCGCCCCCGGGAGCCGAGGCGGGTGGCTCGGAAAGCGTCGCCTTCCAGTCCCCTTTCTCTTTCACCGTGGAGCCTCGCTTTCACTGAGGCGACGATGGCAGGAGCCGATATGGAACTTCAACAACTGGACACGAGCCGCCGATTCCAAGCCACCCTGGTTTCCTCCGAACGCATCACTCCAAAGGAGTCGAAGGAGGAGGTGCGCGAGCTGATGCTCGAGCTGGCGCTTGGAGCGCCCACCCCCGATGTCGGGCAGAGCGTCGGGGTGCTCGCGCCGGGCGTGAAGGAGCTGGGGGAAGACAACCACCTGCGACTTTACAGCATCGCCGATCTTCCCGTGAAAATGGGTGATGGGCACCAACGCTTTCGTATCGCCGTGCGGCGCTGCAGCTACATCGACGAGTACAGCGGAGAAGTCTACCGTGGAGTGGCTTCGAACTATCTGTGCGACCTCGCCCCTGGGTCACGACTCGAGATGACGGGCCCATACGGGCTCAGCTTCGAAGTCCCCCCGGAGAAGAGCGCGAGCTTGATTCTCATCGCCACGAGCACCGGCATTGCTCCTTTCCGCGCCTTCGTGCGCCACCTATACGAACGAACGGATTTTCAGGGCACGATCTGGCTCTTCTACGGAGCCCAGAGCGGGCTGGACATGGTGTACTTGAACCGAGAAGACGATGACTTCGCGCAGTACTACGATCGCGTGACGTTCAAGGCCTTTCGCGCCCTGAGTCCTCGTCCCCATTTCGGAGACGACATCGACTGGGGGGCCACCGTGCGTGAGCGCAGCACCGAGCTGTGGAAGATGCTGGCTCGCCCCGATACGTACGTCTACGTCGCCGGTCTCGAGTCAGCGCGAGCAGGCCTCGAGCACGCCCTGAGCCAGGTCGCAGACAGCCCTGAGCAGTGGCGCCGCCGCAAGGCGGAGCTCGTGGCCGGCAAACGCTGGGTGGAACTGCTCTACTGACTGGGTCGCTCACCGTCGGGACGGCTGCGCCACCCGGCGAGCTGACACGGCTCCGAGCAGTAGACCTGGCCGTGAAAGCAGTCCTCGCAAACACAGAAGAGTCCCCGGCAACCCGGGCACCGGCCCTCGACGAAAGCGCACTCTTCTCCCGTCCGAATGACCCTCGTGGACGTGACGCAAGTTGCCCAATGGGTCTCGCTCGACGGAATCTCCACGTGCCTTCGTCCGCAAGTGATGACTCTGATGGTTCGAGGCGGCAACCTCGGGCCATCGTCTCTCCTGGTCCGTGAGCGAACCGTAGCCATGCGCGGCTCCCTCGGCCCAATTGTCGGGCGGCGGGGACGAGCGCGTCCGATCCCTACGGTTTCACGTGACCGTCGACACGAAGTCGACGGAGCCACGAAAAGGACTCGGATTCCCGAGATCTACAGGCGGCTCTACGATTTTTGGGGCGTGAACGTGTTCAATGAAAGGTCCTTTTCGCCTTTCGGGGGCCGCTTCAAGCGCGAGGTCGCGGACTCGAGCTTTGCCGTTCCGCTGTTGACTACGGAGCACGGCGGACCCGCACGCACCAGCTCACCCGTCGGCAAAATTGGGCAGAAGGGAGCTCGAGCCGTTACGCTGAGCTCGTTTCCGGCGGGATCTACTTCGACTACCGTGACGAGTGGTGGAAAGGCAATGGAGACCCCTGCCGGCAGGATGTCGGTTCGAGCCAGCGGGCGCAGGCCTTTCCAGGGGAATGGTGGGAGCCCGCGTGGTGGGGTTTTCACTCGGTCGTTCCCCATCTGACGAACTCGCCCCACGGGTCGCGACCCGGCACCGGTACGGGCCGATCGAGCGAGCTACCGCTCAGGAGCGAAATGCGGCGGGACATCACGGCTCCCCGAAGAAACAACACCGGACCAGCGCTCCCTTTCAGGCCATTTCAAGTCGCCCCATGACCGTGCCGAGGGACAGCATTCCAGAGCGCCTTCTCGAAGGCCGCTCGACGCCTCTCGACCGGTGCGCCACCAACGACGAAGCTGGCTCGGAGATCTTCGTGCCCCCCGGGTCGTCGAGCTTCTAGCGAGACGTGCCTCCGCATCCTGATTGCTCGCAAGTCGCAGGCGGCTGAACGCGGCGGGAATCAGTCACCAGAAGGGGGGGGCAAACGGCATATTCGCGATCTGCATATGCTGATTTTGCATATCGACTTCCAGCCCCCCCCGGTCGGAACGCGCCCGAGTCCGCGACTCGAAGCCGGCTGGCAGGTTCCCCCAAACCTCAAGTGTCGCGATCTGGCTTGCGGCAACCCGCGCCAAGAATGTCGACACCTGGCTCCATGCCTCTTCCGGGCAGACCTGCAGGAGAACGTGAGGCGCATCGATGGCAACGAACTCGGCATTGGGCTTCGCATGCGCGCATGCTTCCCTTGGTCCGAGCTCTCACCACTCACTCTCTCCCGGTTTGGAGGCAGAGCACCGGCATACGAGACGGCGGAATCGTGCGGTCACGTCCGCCGTCAAGGCGGCGGCGATACGAGCTGCAATGATCTCCCCCTTCGCGCCGAGCAGGGCTCGTCGGAATGCCGAGGCAAGGGACGGGTCGCCACCCGTCAGGAACGTTCGCAAGAGAAGTCCGGCGGCGGGCGGCTCCGTGCCGGGTGGGCAAGAAGCTTGGCAGCGAAGCCAAGTACCCCTGGCACCGGTTGCTCGAGGAAGGTCGTACTGAGCACCAGACCGCCACGCGATCACAGCGGCTCGCGATCAGGCAAGGTTGAAGTGCGTTACGCAGGTGCGTTGCAGCTGGAGACGCCCCGTTTTACCGAAAGGCTCCCCAGCTCTGGCACGTCTCTGCGCATCGCCCCGTGAAGGCTGGGCGCGTTTTCGGTTCAAGAGGACCCTCGGCCACGAGCTCCGGGGGGACCGCTAGCCTCGAGCGTGGCAGGAGGCCGCGGCCGAGTCGTCGAGCGCGCCCGAGACCAGCATCCTGCCATATCGCGCGAGCCCCTCGACGACCGCGTGCAGGCCGCGCAAGGGTAGCTGCCGCTCCGTGCCGAAACGCTCGCGCAGCGCGCGGGCTACTCGCGGGACTCGGGCCGTCCCCCCCGTCATGCACACCCAATCGACCTCGTGGGCAGATACGCCAGCGCGTTGGAGCGTTGCATCCATCGCGGAGGAGATCGCACTCACGCAGGGCTCGCACGCGGCCTCGAAAGAAGCTCGCTCGACTCGGGCTCGAGCCTCGGCCCCGGGGTAGTCGAACGAAAACGTGGCCCCCCCCCTCGAGCTCAGCTCGATCTTCGTGCGCTCGACGGCCTCGAAGACCTGGAACCCGAGCCCGTCCTCGGCCACGCACAGGAGGCGGTCCATCGCACGGCGATCGTCCGCCCCCAGGGACCAAGAGCGCACGTCCGCGAGAAAAGCTTGCAGCTCGCGCCGCTGCAACATGGACAGATCTGCGGGCGAGCTGAGCAGATCGAGCACGGAGGCAGGCATGGAGAGGATGTTGCGACCCATCGGCACGCGGTAGCGCACGTCCGCGCCGAACAACCCAGAGAGCTGCTTGCGCATCATGGCTCCATCCAAGGCGTCCCCAGCGACGCTTACGCCACCGATCGAGAGCACGTCCTCCCGAGCAAATGCGCCCGGCCGCAGGCGAACCACGCTGAAATCGGACGTTCCCCCGCCAAAGTCGGCCACCAGCACCAGGCTCGGCCTCTGTAGCCGGGGTTGGAAGTCGCAAGCCGCGGCCAGGGGCTCCGGACAGAAGTGCACCTGCTCGAAGCCCGCCTTGTGGGCCGCCAACAGCAGCCTGTGTTGCGCCAATTCGTCCGATCGCGGATCCTCGGAGAAGGCCGCAGGCCGACCCAACACCGCACGTCGCACGTCGGCCGCGTATACCTCGTTGGCCCGCTCGCGCATGCGCCGAAGAATCGCCGCCACCAGGTCCTCCAGCGCGTAGCGGTTCGAGCCAATCTGGGTTCCGCGAAAGCTCTCCACCGGCAAGAAGCGCTTGAGCGAACGAAGCAAGCGCCCCTCCATGCCAGAGCGCACGTAGGCATCGAGGGCGGCGGCCCCGAATCGAACCTCCCCTCCCGCGAAGTGGAGAATGCTGCGAAGCACGGTCGGGTCCGCCGCCTCCGGGTCCAGGGCAACGGCGGGAAAGACTTCCGTGCGCGTGGCCGCTGCGAGCAGGCTGTTGCTAGTTCCGAAGTCGATGGCGTACAGCTCGGGGCTCGGCATGCGCCGAGTGGTAGGGCGCAGCGCCTAGTCTGGGAAGTCGGCGCAGGCAATTACGTCGCACAAATGCGGTCGATGCACGAGCTTCTCGCCCGTGCGCCGTGCCGCCGCCGAGGCGATGGGAGACCGCCCCGAGGCTTCGGGGTTGCGGCGATGCAGGGCACATAGGTCCGGGGCAGCTTCTTCTTCTTTGCGGAGCGAGGAAAACACTCCAGCGCCTCGTGCATGACCGATTGCGACACCTGGCTCACCGGCACGAAGCCGCTGTCGATGGCCGCCCCAAGCTGGCACAGCGCTACCTCGGGCGCCTTGCGCTGTGGGATCTCTTCCCAAAAGGCTCGCTTCTCGGCCGCGCGAGCTCGTCGTCCGCCCCGACGGAGCCGGCAGCCGCCCGTACCGAGTCACCACCGACCATTTGGGCTCGCCCGTCTACATCGTCAACCTGGCTGACGCGGCGGATGTGCTGCTCGACGCCAGCCACGACGAGTGGGGCAAGGTTACCGCGTTCACCGTAGGACCAACGGCCCCAGGGCGCCCACGGAGGCGTCCGGCCTCCCACCACTCGTCCCTTCGATCCTCGCGCGTCTCTGCGCGCATGGCGGACATTCTCGCGGAGCGTCGGTGGAACTCGGCGGCCAAGCCGTTCAGCTGGTCGTGGGAGCGCGAGAGCGAGATTGTGGCACGGCGCGCCGTATCGGCGAAGCCGTTCGCCTCGATGACGAGTCGAACGAAGCAGCACCGGTTCATCAAGTCCCGCAGCGCGGCCGCGGACTCTTTGCGCTGGGCCCCTGCCGGGGGGAAAGGTGACTGGGCGCGACCGCCGCGTAGGTCGGCGAGACCTCGGGGTGCCGGCACGTTTCGAGCCGGGTCTTCGTCGGGGTGCCGGCACGTTTCGAGCCGGGTCTTCGTCGCTGGGGCGGCGTCGCCTGGCTCGTGCTCCACCCAGCGCCGGCGGTCCTGCGGCGTCGATGCCCGCATCCCGCCACGAGCGCAATGAAAGCATCAGCTGCCGCTAGTTCTCTCCCCGGCGCACTCTGGGGCCATGAACGAAACCGAAACGGTCACCGAGACCCTCACCAAGCCATCGAGCGAGGAGACTCGGCTCACTCCCCTGCTCGTCACGCGCGACGCCCGAAGGGCCATTGACTTCTACGTGCGAGCCTTCGGCGCCCGCATCGTCTCGTGCTTCGAGCACGGGCCGGAGCGCATCGTCGGGCACGCCGACTTGGTCGTGGGCAAGAGCCCCGTGGCACTCACCGAAGAGCTGCCTGCGCTGAGCAGCCACGCCCCGCCCTCGCTGGGGGGCACGCCAGTGGTGTTGCAACTGCACGTGGCGGAAGCCCAGGCAACGTTGGATGCCGCGCTGTCGGCCGGCGGTCGGGTCCTGCAGCCGCTCGGAGAGTGGCTCGGCGAGCGCATGGCGCGGCTCGTGGATCCCTTCGGTCACGTCTGGCTGCTTCGGCAGACCCAGCGAAGTCTGCCGCTCGAAGAGCTGCAGCGGCAGCGCGACGCGCTCTACCACCAGATGGCTCGAGCCCTCCGCGGGCCAGGCCCGACGAGCGCGTTCAATCTACTCGAATCACCCGGTCGAGAGCAAGCCGAAGAGCTGCCCACCGCCAGCCGGGGCGTGCACCTCGTGCTCGGCCCGGTGGGGGCGGGCAAGTCCACCTATGCCAGGAGCCTGGCCGCGGAGCGTGGCGCCGTGCGGCTGACCCTGGACGACTGGATGGCACGACTGTTCCGTCCCGACCGTCCCAAAGAGGGGTGGCTCGAGTGGTACGCAACCCGGGCGGCGCGTTGTGTCGAGCAAATCTGGAGCGTTGCCAGGGAGGTCGTCGATCGAGGGGGGGAGGTGGTGCTCGAGCTGGGCCTCGTGCGCCAGGGGCAGCGTTTGGAGTTCTACGAGCAGGTGGAGCGAGCGCAGTGCGAACTGACGCTGCACGTGCTCGACGCCCCTCGAGAAGTGCGCCGCAGGCGGGTGGCTCGCCGCAACGAGGAGCAAGGGCCCACGTACCACGCGCAGGTGCCGCTCGATATCTTCGAGCTCGCCAGCGACGCCTGGGAGCCCGTGAGCGCGCAGGAGCAACTGGGCCGGCAGGCGCGATTCGTCGCCACCGACACTGGACGCTGACGCCAAGCAGACTCGGGGCGGGTCGATTCGGAGAGGGATGCAGGGGCCACGCCCGCTCCTTCGCTCTCCGATGTCGGCTCGCTGCCGGACGGCTCGGTGCCCCCGACGCGCACGCCTCTGCCGCACGCCCCGTACCGCACGCCCGCTGCGGGCTCGGCCGCTCTCGGGACGATTCACTCGCGGGGCAGCAGCTCGGCGATGGCCTCGTACCAGATGTCCGCCATCAAGGCGTAGCCGGCGTCATTGGGGTGTAGCCGGTCGAAGAGTAGCGCGTTTTCGAAGTTCGGTGTCTCGACGAACGGAGCGTACATGTCGACCAGCGCGACGTGCCTGCCCGCTTCGGCCAGCTGTGCGATGGCGGGGGCGATCGCCGCGTTGTACGTCTCGATGCGCGCGTTGAGCACCGGGTCGCGGGTGGGTGTCAGCTGCGCGACGACGACCAGCGCCTCGGGCTCGGAGGTGGCGATTTTTTCGATCAGGCGGCTGAGCCGCTCGGGGGCTTGCCCCAGGGCGTTGTTGCCATTGATGTCGTTGGTGCCGATCATCAAGAGCACGATGTGGGGGTCGACGACGGGCAGCGCGCTGTCGAGCACGAGCGAGAGCGACGCCGTCGGGGCGAAGCCACCCTGGTCGATTACGTAGCCCTGGTGCCCCTGGTGAGCTCGGGGAAAAGGCTGCCCCGCCACGTTCGCCGGCCCGTTGGGGTTGGCCGTGCCCACGAAGGTCAGCCGTTGCCCGGCTTCGACGGCCTTGCGAAAGAGCTCGACCCGGTACCCTCCGCCGGAGGAACCCTCGCCGAAGGTGATCGAGTCGCCGAGCGGCAAGACGACGCACGGGTCGTCGAGGGGGCACGGCTCGAATGCCGGCTCGCCGGGCTCCGGCTCCTCGCCTTCGTCCGGCGGGCTCTCCGCCGCGGCGCCGTCCGAGGCGTCCGGCGTGGATGCGTCGACGTCGGCGTCGGCAAGCTCCCCTTCGGACCGCCCTGCTTGGTTCGGTTCCACCGGGGAAGGCGCGGAGGGCGCTTCGTCCCGCTCTCCCGCTCCTGGTGAGCCCGCGGGGGGGGCTTCGGCGCCGGCGGGGCTCTCCGGCGAGGACGCCGCTCCCTCCGCCGGCACGCCCGCAGGGTCGGCCGAGCCGTTCGGCGCGCTCGGGGACACGGGGTCGGAGTCGGAGTCGCCCTGACAGGCGAGGCCGAGGACTAAGCAGGCAAGGGGGAGAAGGCTCTTCATCGGGACGACTCTTCGTTTCTCGTGGAAGGGGGGCGGGCACGCGCCGGCTCGGGGGATCCAGCACGAACAAGCTCGCAAGACAACCCGCTCGAGGCGAGCACCGTCGAAGGGCCGGGCCGAGCGCGAGCGCCCACCCCGACGTTCGGGTCCTCGCACCCTGGTTCGCGTCGGTATTGTGCTCGCTTGCTTTCTTTGCTGCGCGGCACGATGCCGTTCGCCCGTGGCCCGCCGCCCTGGCCAGCCGACTCCGCCCGGACCGCTCCGGTGTGCGGCTCGACGTTCCCCCCTTTCGGGAGCGCCCCGAGGACGTTGCCTTGCGCGAACCGCGGTCCCCCCTTGGTGCCGGAGTATTTGGGGGGGGACTGGCCGGCTCGAGCCACAGGCTGCTGCGGCAAGGGGGCCTCTGCGTCTCGAACCCGAGCGGCCCCGTGCGACGTTATCGAAGCCGCGTGCTCACCCAAAGCGCGTACGCTACGACCAGCAAGAGTGCTGCTGTAGCCATCAAACCGTCGAGGAATCGTAAATCCACTTGGCGGAGGGCTGATTGGGGCGTCTTCGGCCCCCCTTGCCCGTCGCCGGGAGGGGGCGGGCTCTCTTCATTCTCGGTACTTCGCGCCTGCCAGGACTCGGGCGAATCAATCCACGGGCTATCGAAGCTCTGCACTTTCACCCGGGTGTACGTCACCTCTCGGCGTGCGTCGCCATTTCCTGCCTGCAAGCCATGCTCGCGCGAAAGAGCGAGGATCTGCTCCGGCACCGTCCGGTGGACGGTTGCTTCGGGCGCGCACGAGGCGATCAGCTCGGGCGGGAGCTGGACCTCGACTGTTTTGTCCGCCCCGATGTCGCCGCGAGCGCTGCCGCCCGGCGGACTTGCCGCTGCGTGGCGCTGGCTTCGATCGACGAGGCTTTCGATGGGACTTGGGCGGCGTTTGCGTAGCATGGCGGAAGCGGGACCTCCTCGGCGTGAGGAAGAGTAGCCCACGATCCCGCGGTGGAACAGCGACGCGGATTCGTCGCGTTACTGAACAAAAGAAATCACCTGCAATAACGCGCGTGTTGCACGCAACCTGCCTGGCCCCGGCGAGCGCCGTGCGCAATTGTTCACCTGCAGTGAAGTCCGGGCGCATTCCGGCGCGCTCGTGAGCGCGCTCGGATGCGACTTCATTCGGGTTTGTGATGACGGCCCGGTGGACTCGTCCGCGGGCACGCTGGCGCCAAGCGCCGCCGCCCCTCGACATGCGTCCAGCGCCGGGCGGCTCTCGGCCCTCCCCGGGGCTCTGCCGGGAGGCGTGTCGACCCTCGTCGCCTGGATGACGGCTCCCCCCTCGCGTGGAAGGATGGCCAGCGCGGCTTCGCCCCTGCCGGCGAGTCGCGCTCGTGTTGCACCACCGCAATCTGAGGCATCGAACCCGCTGAGAGAACGCCGGGGGTTAGTTGTCAGAGGCCGTCTTCCTGGCGCTGATGATCCCGGCGAAACCGCCGCCCCGCACGAGCGATACGCGAAGGACGGTGTCCGAGTCGACGACCCGTGTCGACTCGATGACGGCTTGGTAATCGGTACCGTCGGGCTTGTCCGCGAAGGCGCGCAAAGTCCACGGGCCGGCGGGCAGAAACGACAGTGGCAACGAGAGATCTGTCGGCTCGTCGCCGTTCATGGCGGCGAGATACCACCGACCCCCGGCGCGGCGCGCGATCGCGATCGATTTCGCGACCTCGCCGGCGAGGACGACACTTTCGTCCCACACGGTCGGCATACTGCGCAAGAACTCGATTCCCGCCTGCCCTCGGTAGTGCTTGGGGCTGTCACTCAGCACGAGAAGCGGGCTCGGGTAGACGACCGTCATCGCCAGCTGGCGCGCGCGCGAGCCCTCCACTTCCGTGGGTACTGCCGACGGTTTGAACTCGGCGGGGGCGCGATTGAGGAAGCCCCCCGGCGTGAAGTCCATGGCTCCGAGCAGCGCGCGCGTGAAGGGCAAGGTGACGGCGTGGCGAAGCGTGCACCGGTGCTCGCCGAACTTGTTGTACTCGTTGCCGAGCACCCCCTCCTGCGTGATGAGGTTGGGGTAGGTGCGGGCCAAGCCGGTCGGCTTGTACATCCCATGAAAGTCCACCATCAAACGGTGCCGCGCCGCGATGGCAAGCGTTCGTTCGCACCACTTCACGGCCTCCTGTGATTGGCTATTGACGAAATCGATCTTCACCCCCGCGAACCCGTGGCGCGCGAACAACGCGAGCGCCCGCTCGACCCCGAACGTCTCCAGATCCAGCGAATGCGCCCAGATCAACAGGCGGACGTTCTTCGATTTCGCGTAGCGGATCAGCTCGGGGACGTCGATGTCGGGTGCCGACCGGGTGAAATCGGCGCGCGCCGGCTTGGGTGGCGAATGCAGCGAGCGGTCGTACGACGTCATGTTCTCGTACCACAGCCAGTCGACCACCTGATATGGCCAGCCCATTTCGGCAGCGAGGTCGATGTACTCCTTGTGCGAGGCCGTCGTGCCGCGTGCTTCGACCCCCCGATGCTTGGGCTCGGGATCGTGTGGATTGATGCCCGTCCACCAGGCGTCCCAGGCGCTGGCGCCCGGCTTGATCCACGAGATGTCGGGCAGCCGGCTCGGGGTGGCGAGGGTGGCCACTAGATCGGAGCCGGCGATGTCGACCGCCGTGCGCCCGAACATCAAGACCCGCCAGGGGCTGAGCCTCGGCACGGACGACACGACCAATCCGGATCCATCCGCTCGCGGGTCGAGCGCTACCTTGACGGCGGGCCCTCCGGTGCCCGTGATCGACATCCCGGCCCAGTCGAGTAGGTCGGACTCCGCGACGGCGACGTAGCCGGCGGGGGTCTCGACCAGCAGTGGAAGCACGCCGCGAAATGGCCGTCCGGGCTCGCCGCGAGGGATCGCGCTCAGGGTGGTCTCGGGATACTGCGTCTCGGCGCTGTTCGATTCGCCACCCGCCCAGCAGCGATGATCGGCGGGGAAGCGCACCTCGGTCAACTCATCGCTCAGGACGAAACGCCCGAGACCGGAGCTCTGCGGAAGTTCGTACCGGAACGCAACGCCGTCGTCGTAGGCTCGTACGATGAGCCCGAAAATCCGCGGCTTCGGGCCAGCGCCCCGCTCCATGAGCTCGAGGCGCAATTCATGCCAGCGATCCGGCACCTGGCGCCGATTCCCAAAATCGTTACGCCACGATCCGCGGTGTGCGCTCCTCGTGACCTTCGTGATGGCCGCCGTCGGACCCAGCTTCGTCCCATCTTTGAAAGCGAGCCCGAGGGGTGATGCGACGACCATCGCCTGACCCCCTGCCTGGACTCGGTAGTGAAGCCCGCCGTCATCCGACACAGCGGCGACCAGCCTGCCCCCCGGCGATCCGACACGGTGTTCGGCGGCGACGGCCTTCGATGCGGAGAGCAGCCCGGCGAGGGAGACGAGAGAGAAGAATACTCTAGGGTTCATCGTGGGTTACGGAGAATCCGCATCATCTCGACACGTGCGCGGCGCCCCGACCGTTCCCGGTCCCGATTGCCGGTCGATGACGCCGCGCTCGCGTGCCGGTCGACAAAAGCTCCCAGTGCGCCCGACGAGGAACTAGAACTGCGAGAAGAAATCCCAGATGCGCTGCTCCGAGCCCGGACCGGGGGTATGACCGCCGTTGAACTCGCACCAGGTGAGCGGGGCTCCTGCCGCGCAGCCCTCAAACTGCAGACAGCCGTTCACATCGACCGCCGCCTGCTCCGGCTGACAGCCGTTGCGCCGGACGAACTCGTCGCGTGCTGCCACGCCGTTGCCGTATGGCACGACGTCGTCGTTGTTGCCGTGGTAGCCGAAAAAGGCAACCGGCGTGTCACTGTCCTCGCAGCCGCTGTAGAACGCGCCCGACATGGGGGCGATGGCGCGAAAAACGTCGCCTCTCGCGCAGCCGAGCGCCAAGGTCATCATGCCGCCGTAGCTCCACCCCGTCGAAAAGATGCGGCTCTCGTCGACGCAGAGCTCACCCTCGACGCGCTCGAGCACGGCGTCCAGAAACGCGAGGTCGCGCCCCCCTGGATTGGCCCAACCCGCGTCGAGACCCTCCGGAGAAACGAAAATCGCCGAGCCCTCGGCCCGCTGCTCCAGCCCGTAGAACCCATCCGCGACCTGCTGCGCGGTGCCGCCGCGCCAATGCCAACCGAAAATTAGACGGTGGGCGCGATTGGAGTCGTAGTTCTCGGGGAGCTCGAGGATGTATTCGCGCGCCGCGCCCGCGGCGCTGATCGTGAAGCGTCCGCTCTGGACAGGCGCGGTCGAGCCGCAGCCGGCACTTGGTACCGGTGCGCCATCCGCGGCCGGCTCGTCCTCGGTGGGCGGCACCTGCTCTTCTTCCTCCCCTTGCTCTTCCTCCCCTTGCTCTTCGTCCGCCTGATCTCCCTCCCCTTGCTCTTCCCCCGCCACCGGCCCGTCGATCGCCGGCGTCGCATCCTCCGTGGAGGAGGGACTCAGCTCCACGTCGCCGGAAGGGCCCTCCGCCGAGGGGGCAGGGGCCATTTCGTCGGGCTGCGCCTCACTCGACCCCGGATCGGTCGGCTCGTTCATTGTGGCAGGCGTGCTCCTGTCGACGGACGAGCTCGGGGCCGCCACGGCCGGTGTGCGGTCATCGCTGCTCGAGCACCCGAGGGTGAGGGTGGCGCCCAGCAAAAGCGATGACACCCCAGTGAATCTGAGTTGGTCCATTAGTCTACTCCTGGTGAAACCTGCAGCACTCGGGCGCTGCGAGCTGCGAGAGGCTACACGATGCACTGCGACGTCCGCCAACCGTAACGAGCGCGCCAGCCGTAATTCGCGTTGCGTCGAGCCGTGCCTGACGCGCTGGGAACGCACCATCGACGATCGCAGTGCAACCCCAAGGCCCAGAGCTGCTGGCGCTTGCCGCAAGATGACGATTGTTGTCGACGGCCAAGGACGGAAGGGCGAATGAACCGCAGGACCTCGAGCCGCGGCGTCCCTGCGTCCGTCACACGACTTTGCGGTGCTCCTCGAGGCGAAGGTCACGCCTTTCTTCCCCGGCGCGGGGTAGGATTGCTTCAATCCAGTCGGGAGGCGTATCCGATGCGCGCGGCCGTCGTGCCGCGCCCAGGTCTGCAGCGAAGGGGTCGCGATGTCGTCCGTCGTCGGTGTTGATCAGTCGCGGGGGGGAGAGCGCGCGGGCGTGATCGAGGCCCCCAGCAGAGAGGCGTTCGCGAGCGCCAACGACTGGCTGAACGCTACCGTGAAGTGGCGGCTGTCTCAAATGCGTGCCAATGGCGAGCCCCTGACCCCGGTCTTCGTTTGGGTGGCGCGAAGTGGGCGTCAGGTCTACCCTGCTCGCAGCGCGGCCGTCCTGGTCGCTCTGCTCGCCATGATGCTGGTCGGCATCGCCGGTGCTCCCAGTGCTTGGGGCCTGTTCTTCGCCGCCGTAGCCCTCTACTTCTACGTGGACTTCTACAGCGGCGTCATGCACGTGGTGCTCGACCACCCGCGGTTTCTGAAGTGGCGACCCTTGGCCGTACCCTGTGCCGAGTTTCAGATGCACCACGTGCTGCCGCACGATATCGCGACGAGACCGCTCGTGCATGTTTGGGGAGATCTCAATGGGCTGCTTCTGGCCAAAGGCACCTTGACGCTCGTTCTGGCGGGGGTGTCGCCAGTGAGTAGGATGGTCATCGGGGTCGGCTTCTTCTGGGCTTATGTTCATCAGTTCGCTCATCGCTCGGCACACCGGCCTCGCTCCAAGCTGGCAGCTTCGACGCGCTGGCTCCAACGCTCGGGGCTGCTGCTGGCTAGCGCCGTCCATCGCGAGCATCACACCCACTTCGATCGCGCTTTTCCGGGGCTCAGCGGCTTCTCCCGAAAGCCGCTTCAATGGATGCTGCGCGCCGTGCCCGACCGTCGCGTCTGGCTGCTGCTTTTCCTGCTGCTCAGCGTGATGGATCTGGCGGCGCTGTGTCGGCTCATCCTTTGGGCTGGCTCGGTATGAGACCACCACCGACCCCCGGTTGGGCGTGAACTGACCCCCGCCCTCCGCGGCCAGCTCCCATCAGCAAGAGCCCGCTGCGCAGCGCGCGGCGTCCGAACCCTTCCGAAATGGCCGATCCTTGGCCGAACCGGCGCGCCGCCGCCGCGGTAGTCTCTCTTGGCGCGTTCATCGCGCCCCACCGAGCCGCGAGGCCCGATTGCCGTGGGCGACTGTCCGGGTAATCGCCGGCTGGTCGCGGGCTAGCAAAGAGAAGGCTGCGAATCAATGAACCGATACTTGGACGCGACGTGCCGTCGCAATCGACCCTCGCCGCGAGACCAGACTCCCCGCGCCACCCAAAACCGACGGGACGGCTGGCGACGTCGACCCCACTGGCTCGTCCTCGCGGGCGCCCTTGCGCTCGGCGCCTGCGGTGCCGGCGACGGCGACCGGACGCCAACGAGCGCTGGTGAACCCCAGAACGGCCTCGGCCTTTCCTCGGACGAGCTCAGATTCAGACCTCGACGAGGCCGACCGCCCGCGCGCTCGAGTGGCCCCAAATGTGTGACCGACGATAGTCAGGTGCTCCTGGTCGGCGACTCGTACATCAATTGGATCAGTCACGATTTCCCTGGCGATCTCGCGCGCCTGTCGGGTCAGAACTGGCGGCTCGAAGCGATCGGCGGTACGTCCATGGCGACGGGCGGCGTGGCCTTCTTGGGGTTTGGTTTCATCCCCGACCAGCTGGATCGCGCTCTGAGAGCCGACCCGGACGCGCACACGATGGTGCTCGACGGGGGGGGAAACGACATCTTGCTCCGGGATCCCTTCATCGCCCCAAGGTCATGTACGACCGCCGGGTCTTCTCGAGACGCCGGCTGCCGGCGAATCGTCGAGCTGGCCGTCGAAGCGGGCCGGAGTCTCCTTCTCGAGGCCGGACTGCGCGGGATTCGAGATGTCGTCTATTTCTTCTACCCCCGTGTTCCCGCCAACACCATTTTGAGCGAGGATGATCCGAACGAGATCTTGGAGTACGCGCTGCCCGAAGCCAGAGCGATGTGTCGAGACGCGGAAGAGTACACCGAGGGGCGGCTGCGGTGTCGCTTCGTCGATCTCGTTCCCGTCTTCGACGGCCACCCCGAGTACTTCAACGAGGACATTCACCCCAATCTTTTGGGTGGGCGCGTCATGGCCGAGACGATCTGGCAGGTCATGAGAGAGAACTGTTTGGGCCAGAGAAGCGGTGCGACGTGTTGCGAGCCGTGACGCACGTCGCGCCGGCACATGGCGGGGGGGCCTCGGACTCGCTCCCGGGCGGCTCCCAGGTCCGCGCTCGTTGAGCGACGAGTTGCGGGTCCACTCCGCCGCCACATACGGGTGCACACGTCCGGGCACGTCGAGCCGCCACCGCGGGGCGAGTACACTCTCTCGGTCGCCTTCGAGTGCGAGCCCGCTCGCGCCGAAGAGCTCCAGGCACAGGCGCTATCCGTCGTGACCGGGCTGCGCCGGCAGGGCCCGCGCGAAGCCGATCTGCAAGCCGTGCAACAACTCTGGAAGCGGGTCGAAGCGAGCCCAGTGGAGCTGCATGAGCGCGAGCGGCTTCCTTCGGGCGTCGTCTCGCCGGCCAGCCAGGCCGAGCTTTCGGAGACGACCTCAGTGCCGCTTGGATTTTTGAAGTGAACGAGGAACTGCGCCCCTCCAGCTCACGCCCCTCTCCCCCTTCGCCTCGGAGCCCTCCCCAATTCGCGCTTCTCCGCACGCTACCCGGCAACGCGCGTTTGGGTCACCTCATGCTCGAACGCCCGCGGGACGGCTCGGGTGGCGACCTCGGTCACGCACTCGACGGAGACTGCACCGCGGCCCGTGCATGCGCAGGCAAGCCGGCTGGTGGGCTCCGTTCGGGCCTCGCCCGCCCCCCTTGCGCGGCTCGCGCACGCATCGGGCGGGGGCTTACATACCGGCCCGGATACTTCGGTCCAAGCGATCTTCTTTTCTAGCCCGCTCCCCATCGCCCACCCACTCCGTGATAGGAAGGCCCGCGTTCCCCGGCATCCGGTGAGCGAAAACCCTACATTCTTCGTCAGGAGCTTTGACTATGAGATCTTCCACGGTATTCGCCTGCGCCCTGCTCGGCGTGGCTCTCGCGGCTTGTTCGTCCGACGACTCGGACTCTTCGCCCGCCCCCGATAGCCCCACCAACATGGATCAAAGCCAACCGAGCGACGACGCCATGCAGGCCCCCTCCGATTCCTCGGAGCAGGCGCCGGGCGGCGAGGAGGGCACCCCCACGAACGCCCAGACTCCATCCAACTCACCCGACGAAGGCAGCGAGGCCACTCCCGACGAAGTGCCGCTGAACGGAGGGGCGAACGACGCGGCGGAGAGTGACTCCGCGGGCGCCGGCCAGGGTGCGGGCGGCAGCAGCATGGATGGCAGCGACATGAACGGAGCCGGCGGTGGCGCCATGGACGACAGTGACATGGACGACAGTGACATGGACGGAGCCGGCGGTGGCGCCATGGACGACAGCGCCATGGACGGAGCCGGCGGTAGCGCCATGGACGACGACGCCATGGACGGAGCCGGCGGTAGCGGCATGGGCGGTGGCGCCATGGACGACGATGGGGCCGGCGGCAGCGCCATGGGGCAGCCATCGCCCTGAAGGCCGACGACGAACGACGCCGGGGGGGGCCGGCGCCGAGGCTCGGGCGGGTTCCCCCGCGCAGCCGCGAGTTCGTCGCCCGCGGGCAAGAGCCAATCGGCAACACGAAAAAAAAAGACGCGCCCGCCCGATCGCGACCGTCGCCCAATCCGTCGGCGCACAAGGACGGACGGCCCACCTGATCTTGCGACCCTCGTAGCGACCCTCGTCGCGTGCTCGTTGCCTGGCGTGCATGCTCAAGGCGCCGGTCAGCAGGACGGAGCGGGGCGCCCCGTGCCAGGGCCCAATTTCGAAAGCTGCGCGGGCTGGCCCCTCCGCACGAGCGAGGAAGAGGACGAGCGGAACGTCACCGGGCCGCCAAGCGCGACGCGATGCGCTGCGCCTTCTTCGCCACCAACTTGCGCCGGTCTCCCGAGTAGCGCAATAGCCGGGGCTCGAGCCAACGTTTGAGTTGCGCGCCCCGCTCGGCCCAGTGCCCCAGCGCTTCCAGTGTGTTGTTGACGACGATCCAGTCGTCGCAGGTTTCGAGCACTTCGCGCAGCAGCTCGATTGCGTTGGCCTTGTTCTGGGGCGTCAGCTGATCTTCGATGCGCAAGCACAGTAGCGGCAGCGTCCACAGGGCCGAGGACTGCCCGAGCTCGACCACTCGCCTTGAAAAGCGCCCGTACCATTTCTTGAAGCACTGGGGCTGTGCCAAGAACACGCGCTTGAAGGCGCTGGAAACGCGCAGGCGGACCACTTCGTCGGCGCTGTCGTAGGTGCGGAGGAGCTCGGCGATTCGCTCAGGATCCGCGACGACGAGTTGCGCGACCTCCTCGGTGCGCCCCAGGGAGTTGGGGTGCCCGCCGGTCAGCATTGCTTCGAACGTTTCGGCCATCGGAAATGTGGAGTCTAGCCCGCGTTGCGAAAACGTATTCTCCCAGCACCGGAAGCGCGCTTCCCTGCAGTTCGGTGCGTTTGCCCGGCGGATTGCGGAAGGTCATTCCGTCGAACTGGCTCGAGGCCCGCACGCGCTCCCGTCGAAGCCCCTCGACGAATGTTTCCCCGCGGCGCATTGCTCCCGCGGGGGCAAGCGAGCTGCAGCCCCACGCGTTAACTCGCAAGGCATGCGCGCCTCGAAGCGGCGGGGGGCACCAATTGCGCATCCTCCCGCCCCGCGAGCCCTCAAACGCCGGGGAAAGGGTTCGCGGCCCCAAGGCGCGAGACTTGCATGGTGGAAGTTGGCTCGCTCCGCACCATTTCGACGATTCCGCAGCGAAAGGTTTCACCAATGCTCTCCGTCCGACCCCTGTCGACCGTGATGCGCTCACCGCTCGTCGTGATTGCCCCCGAGCAAACTGCGGCCTCCGCGCTAGCCATCGCCGAGCGCGAGCACGTCCACCACCTGCCGATTCTGCAACGCGGGGACCTAGTGGGCTTCGTTTGCACATGCGACCTGCGCAACGCCTCCCTGCAGGCCCGCGTCGACGAGATCATGGTGCCCGCGGTGAGCCTCGAGAGCTCGGAACCAGTGCATCGCGCAGTTGCGCTGATGCGAGAGCGACGCATTGGTTCATGCGTCGTCACGGTCTTGGGAGCTCCGGCGGGGGTGGTGACCCGCGCCGACCTTTTGGCGGAAATGCCCCAGTTGGCGGAGGTCGCCGAGGAATGGTTCTGCGAGTGCTGCCGGTCGACCGAGCATCTGCGTACCACCCCGCGCGGACAAGCGCTCTGTGTGGAGTGCCTGGAGCGGGCTCAAGAGGGCGGCTGGTTCGAGCTCGGCAACGAAGGTGCCTGAGGGGCTGGATTCGAACCGCTTCATCCAGCTCGACGAGGGCGGGGGTGAACGGCAGGCGGAGCGCGCCTTCGCTGCGCCGTAGCGCGTGGGTCGCCCGCTCGCCGGGTCCGCGAAGCCCTCGCAGTGCTCGAACGGGGGTTGTTCCGCTTCGCCATGACCCGTGTCGCTCGCCAGCGCGCCGACCATTCGGCCGCCCCCGACACCCCAAGGAACCCAAACCGAGCGTTCTGGCTCCGGGCACGCACGTACGCTCGTCGGGGGGGCAACCATTCGTCGATTCGCGAGAGTAGCTCGGGGTCGTCGCCCGCTGCCGTTTTCATGATGTTCGTGGCGACGGCGCCGGGGTGCACGAGGGTGAGGCCTACGTTGGTCGGCCGCAGCTCCTCCGCAAGGGCCTCCGACAGACCCCGAACGGCGAATTTGCTGGCGCAATACGCCGTTTGCCCGGGCATGGCGACGCTGCCGAGCAAGCTCGAGAGGTTGACGATATGCCCTCGCGGCGACCGCGCGAGCAGCGGCAGAAAGAAGTGGCAGCAGTGGATCGTTCCCCACAGGTTCGCAGAAAGGACCTGCTGCCATGCGTCGAGGCTGTTGCGAACGAAGGCGCCCTCGTAGGCGACGCCCGCGCTGTTGATCAGCAGCTGCGCCCCGCCGTGCACGGCCTCGACCTCCTCGGGCAGCTCCGCCACCCTCTTGCGATCGCCGACATCAGCGACGTGGATGCTGACTCCGGCGGTCGCCTCGGCCCCGAGCTGCCGCTGCACGGCCTCGAGACCGCCGCGGTCGGTGTCCACGAGCGCCAGGTCACAGCCGCGCCGCCGCAACTCTGCCGACAGGGCTCGACCGATACCGCTGGCGGCTCCCGTGACGACCGCCACCTTGCCTCGCAATGACGCCAGCCCGCCGCGCCTTCTTCGGGAGCCTCGCTCTGCTTCTGCCCGCCGCTGTGCCCAAGTCGGTTGATGTCTAACCCAGGCCGTCGCTCCGTCGAGCCGAAACTCGGCGCCGCACCGCGCGCTGCCGGCTGCGTCCGGCTCCGACGTGCGGGAGCAGCCTTCGCCATCGCGAGGCCGTGACCGCGAAGCGGCCTTCGCGGTCCGGGGCGCTCTGGCTCACCCTTTTCCGCCGCGGATGACCTTTTGTGTCCCTTCGGGAGCGGGCGAAGCGCGGCGTCTCGGAGCGCGTCGCGCGCGGGCGGCGACGAACGCCACCAGGCCCGGCTGCAGCAGCAAGAGCGCGAGGGCGGTGCGGATCCCGAGCGCGTCGGCGACCAGTCCGAGCGCCGCCGGCGCGGCCAAGCTCAGGGGGGTGAACACGTGGGCCACGGCGTTCACGGTGCCGGAACGGCCTGGAAGGGCCTCATAAGCCTTCGCGGAGGCGACCGGATACATCGGCGCCGCGGCGACGCCCACCCCGAAGAACCACAGCGCCGAAGCCAAGGGCGAGCTGCTGGCGAGCCAGCCCACGTACGAGAGAGCGCAGACGAGACAGGCGCCCAGCAGCAGCGGCAGCGGCCGAAAGCGCCGCAGCAAGCGCGGCAGCACCAGGGTGCCGAGCAGCGCGCCGATGACGCCAGACCCCAGAATCGCGGAGCGGGCGACCGCTCCGAGCTGCAGGGTGTCCCGCAAGAACAGCGCCGCGAACACGACTACGATTTCGTCGAGCAGGTCACACGCCGCCGCGGCCCCCAGCCACACGACGAGCCCGGGCTGACGTAGGGCCACGCGCAGCGCCTCCAGCACGCCCGGCTCTTCGTCGTCGTCGTCCTCGGGGATCGATCCGACTTCCGCTTCGGGGCGGGTATCGTCGTGCGCCCCCTGGCGCGCTCCTCCTTCGGGCGTGCGCTCGAGCGCGGGGAATCGCTCCCGCCCCACCAGGACGGCGCAGGCGAGCGCCAGCCCGCCCACCAGCAGATACGCCACCCGCCAGCTCGCGCCCAGGGCAGCCACCCCCGCCATCAACAGCGGCCCCACGAGGTCGCCGATCTCGCCAAACAACGCCCAGCTTGCCAGCGCTTCGGCGCGGGCGTGGGGCCGCGCGTCGACGACCGTGGCCTGGGCCAGGGCAACCCCTGCCCCGCTGCCGATGAAGGCCAGGCACAGGGCCAGACACAGCACCCACGCGGCCGGGGCCACGGCGGCCAGGGCGGCGCCGACGGCCATGGCGACGAGCCCCCCACACACGAACCAGCGTCGGGGGTAGCGATCGGCGAAGACGAACAGAATCGGCTCGACCAAGCCGGCCACGACCCCCGGCACGAGAAGCAGCATGGACGCCGTGGCGGCGTAGGTTGCCCCGAAAGTCGCCTGGATCTCCGGCGAGCCGATCGCAGGCACGCCGCTGTACAGCTCGTCCATCAGCTCCACGCCGAGGAGCAACGCGACGAGCCGGGAGGCGCGCCCCGCGACGGCCGCCGCGCGAACCGAGGTCGCTTCGGCTCAGATGCGTTCGGTGTCGTTGCGAGCCATGTGACGAGTATGCGCCGCCCCGCGAGTGCGGGCAAGCTCCTCGGCGCAACCACCCGGGGGCGGTCGCCGCGGCCCGTGCCCCCCGCGGGCGGGATCGGCGGCGCCCCCTCCGCCGTCAATCTGGAGCGGCGGCAGGGGCTCTCGGGCGCAGGCGGCTCCCGCGGGGCTCGCTGCGAGCATCGAGGGTCCGCTCGCTCGATCCACCCGCGGGTCCGCCAGGGGACCTCCGACGGCCGCGCACCGAAAACCGCCGCCTACGGAAGCGCGAAGCGGCTCAGGCCTTGCCAGGCGCGCTCGGCATCGGGCCAGGTGTGCCCGCCCGGTACGGTGCACAGGGTCACCTCGACCCCCTCGTCGCACTGCTCGTGCGTCTGGCAGCCGCCGTCTTGGTCGACGGGCTGCCCACGGCAACCGTCGGCTTCTGCCCAGCGCTCGAAACTCCCGATGGCCCCCTCGAACGTGTGAACACCCACGAAGCCGTTGGGCGCGCTCGTCTTTCGGCCCCCTCGGTAGGGCACGATCGCGTCCGACGTGCTGCGGAACGAGATGACGGAAATCGGGCGAACCGGGTTGCATGGGTTCTCCGCCAGCAGGTCGAACGCCCCGGGGGCCACCGCCGCGAATACATCCGCCGCTTCGCAGCCGAGGTGGTGGGCCATGCCACCTCCCATCGAGAAGCCCGAGGCGTAGACGCGCCGTTCGTCGAGGCAGAACTGGGAGCTCACGTCGGCGACGACGGCGCGGGCAAAGCCTACGTCGTCCACGTCCCGGGACGCAGTGCAACAGACTCCCGCGTTCCAGGCGGCGCTCTGTTGGCTTTCTGGGAACGCGACTAGGAATCCCTCGCGATCTGCGAGCGCCGGGAACCCGGAGCCCAGCTCGGCGGCGAGGGCGTTGGAGAGAATCGGGTGGAAGTAGAGCACCAGCGGCACCGGCTCGTCGCCCGCGTAGCTGCTGGGAACGTGCAGGATGTATTGTCGCGCCACCCCGGCGTGCTGCAGGCTCACGACGCGGCGACCCGGCTCACCCATCGAGCGCCCGGCGCAAGACCGGGCCGGCGGCGCCTCGCCACTCGGGGCTGGCTCGTCGGGCTCGACCGGCTCCGCGGGCTCGACGACCTCGTCGGCCGGCTCGCGGCCGCTTTCGGAAAGCTCTCGGGGCAAGCTCTGCTCACCGGGAAGCGCGCCGACCTGGCCTCCGCCTTCGCTCCCCTCTGCCGAAGGCGCGGTCGACGCGATGCCGGTCGTGGCGTCCGTTGCGCCCGCGTTGGGCCGGGGCGGCGAGGCTCGATCGTCGCCAGGAACGGGGTCCGGTGAAGCCGGACCGGAGCAAGCGAGCACCGGCCCCATGAACATTCCGAAACATTTACGATTCATCGACATCACGGCCAGGCTGAGGTGGTCTTCGCTCGTCCCCCGTCCACCTTCGGCGGCCGCGGGCGGCCAGGTGGAAGAGCGTGTGCGAGACCACTTCGCGCACGCCACTTGGCGCAGCTTCACTCAGGTAGTGGTGCGAGCCGGCGCCCAGGTTGCGTGCCGTGACGTCTGCCGGCGCGCGCGGCTCGAAGGTCGGATCCCTCGACAGGCGCCCCGGAGTGATTACCTAGGAGGCAGGAAAAGAAAGGAGGTGCCATCATGCTGGGATGGAAGACGGGCAATACGTGGAAAGCCGCCTTCTTCCTGCTAGGGCTGGGGGCGGTGTCCGCCGCGCTCGTTTTTGGGCCCGCCTCGAGGAAGGACCCGCTCGAAGGGGCCCCGCAAATCGAGCTGCCGACCATGAGCCACCCACCGCCCGCAGGTGAAACGCTGCGCATCGGTCCGTTGGAAACCGAGCCCGCTCGCTGAGCGGTGCCCGCCTCGCGGTCGCCGTCGCGCCGCTCAGGAGTCGCCCCCGTCGGCCTCCATTCGTGCGGGCCGACGGGTAGCTCGGCCTTTCTCCGACGCACCAGGCACGGCTTCCGGCTCGGCTCCTACTCGGTGGACTTGCGGCCCGCGGCGAGGGCGACGAAGTCGCCTTCGGTCAAGATCCCCACGATCCGCTCTCCTTCGAGAACCGGCAGGCAGCCGATGCGCCCGGTGATCATCGTTTCCGCCGCGTCGGCCACCGCCGTATCCGGGGTCGTCGTGACGGGGCTCGCCTTCATCGCATCTTTGAGCCGCAGAGACTCCAGAGCTTGGTCGCGTGCCCGGCTGCCGTAGCCGAGCCCTCGCAGCAGTCCGCCCAGAAAGATGTCGCGCTGGCTCAGCACGCCGGCCAACGCGCCCTCCTCGTCCACCACGATGAGGTGTCTGACTTGCCGAGCCTCCATTTTTTCGTCCGCGAGCAAAAGCGGCTCGTTCTGCTCGAGCGTCAGTAGATCCGTCGTCATCAGGTCGCGCACTCGTCGATCGCCCATCGCGTTCGTGATCCTCTCATTGGAAAACAGACTCCAGCGCACGAAGCATACGGCGCGTCGAGTCGCGGCGGGAGGGTGAAAGGCAACACATCGCCAGCGCACTTCGCGAGGGGCTTGGCCCAGGCGGGTTCGCCCGTCGGCGCGCGTCATGGCAAGGGCCACTGGCGGACGCCGGCCGTCTCACCGGCGTCGGTCGTTCGCTTCGGCGGCGCGGTGACCGCCCTTCGAGGGCTCGGTTGGGTCATCCCCGTCCTGTCGACCACGGCCGCGCTGGCAGTTCGTTCCCCTGGCCGGGCGGAAGATCGATTCCTCGGCGACCCGAGTGATGGCTCGGCGAGCCCGCGCCGGGAACTGGGGGGGAACGAGCCAATCGCTCGAGCGGGACGTGACCACCGGGGGGCGCGAGGCGGCACGCCCGCCGACACCGACGGCCCTCTCATCGAGACGCGCGATGGGGTTGGGGCTTTTGCGCTAGGTGGTCGTCCGACCCGCCGTGATCGGGGCTTGCCTGAATCTGCCTGCTTTTTCGCGGCGGCAGGCACTAATTCTACGCCATGAGCCCAGCCATTCGACGACCACTCCGACCCGCCCTGCACGGGGCGGTGGTGCTCGGCCTGTCTTGCGTCGCTCCACAGGACGAACGCATCCACTGCGACGACACTCTCGCTCCCGCGCAGGCCACGTTCGCGGACGTGAAGAGCCTCGTCATCGAAACGGAAAGCAACGAGAAAGGATGCTCCGCGGCCAACTGCCACGGCGCCGACGAGGCGGAGCAGGGGTATCGGCTCGATGCGGATTCCGTGATCTACGACGCGCTGACGACACACATCGAAAGCGTCTATGCGCAGGTCGCCACCGGAGAAATGCCTCCCGAGGGGGGGGAGCGCTGGACGGCCGATGACCTGCGAGTGCTCAGGAGTTGGTACTGCAACGGAGCGTTCGCCGATGAGTGAGCTTTCAGTACGGCGCCCCCTCGGACTCGGCCGCCTCGTCACGCGTTTGCAGTGCGTGCTGCTGGTGCTCGCCGCCGCAACCACCGGGAGCTTCGCCTTCGCCTACCCCCAATACGCCGGGCGGGGCGAGTTCAACTGCCAGGACTGTCACTACAATCCAACCGGCGGGGGCATTGTCAACCAGTGGGGCCGGCAGTCCCGCGAGGTGACGTTTGGACCCGGGGACATGCTGGGCGGCACCCCCGACGATTGGTGGGGGCACGACTCGGCCGAAGGGCGCGGCAACGGCGGGGAGGCCGAGCTCCAGTTCGACGTGGGCGGCGACGCCCGACTGTTGGCGTTGATTCCCAGTGGCCCGCTCGTTCCAATGCTCGTGGAAGCGGCCGCCGTGGCGGCCTACGGCCCACTGGTCGCATACGGCGGGGTCACCAGTCGCAAGGGAAGCCCTGGCTTGCCGTTCGTGGCGTACTCTCGCGAGCACTGGCTCCAGTATCGCTTCACCTCGGAGCTTTCGTTGAGAGCCGGAAAGCTCGTGCTGCCATTCGGCGTGCGGATGGTCGACCACACGCAGTACGTTCGCGAGGACCTGGGCTTCGACAAGTTCGACCAGAGCTATGCCGTCGAGGTCGACTGGGCTGCGGAGAGCTTTTCACTGTCCGCAGCCGGTTTCGCGGGCGACTTGGTGGCAGAGGACGCGGCTCTGCGCGAGAAAGGCGGGGTGGCTCGCGGCGCCTATCTTTTTGCCGACGTGGCCGAACTCGGGCTGAGCGGGCTGGTCGGCAGCGACGACGCGACCGAGCGATGGGCAGCCAGCGCGCACCTCCGACTGCGCCCCGTTTCCTCGGCCTACCTGATCGTCGAGGCGGCGCTGGAAAACGTCTCCGCGAAGGGCTCCGAAAGCGAGAGGAATACGACCGCGTTCTTCGGGCGCGCCGGCTACTTCGTGCTTCCCGAGCTGGACATCCATGCGGAGGTCGGCCACTGGCTCGTCGAGGGTGCCGACTTTCTCGGCAAGAGCCGGGTCGGGCTGGGCGCCAACTGGCAAGTCTGGCACTGGCTGGAAGTGATTCCTCAGCTTCTCGTGGAGACCCAGGACGAGGTTGGCACGCAAGCCGTGGGGCTGCTTCAGCTCCACCTGCTGTACTGACTCCCGCTCCGCGACGCACGCAAGGTTCTCGAGGGGCGCTGCGTGCTTCCCGCCAGGGGGGGCTCCGCCCGCGCGCCGCAGGCAAAGCACGGCAGCGACAGGGGGCCCGAGCCCGCCCTGGTCGTCGCTTTCCGCCCTTCGCCCGGGGAGAGACGGCGGCCGCTGGCGGATGCGCTCAGGGCGTCAGCACGTACACCTGATAGTCCGCTTGCCTGGACCAACCCGTCGCTTCGTACAGTGCCTGCGCCGCGCGGTTCGTCACGGCCGTCGAAAGGCTGACGCGGACCGCCTCGGCCTCCCGGCAGAAGTCGACGGCAGCCGAGAGCAGGGCGCGCCCCGCCCCGGCGCGGCGAGCCTCCGGGACCACGAACAGGTCGTTCAGAATGAATGCACGCGCCAACGACACGGACGAGAACGTCGGGAACAGCTGTGCGAAGCCCACGGCTCGCTGACCCTCGAGGGCGAGGAACACCGTCGACTCGCGATTGCGGAGCCGGTCCGCCAAGAACCTTCGTGCCGATTCCAGATTCGACGACTGGCCGTAGAACTGCCGGTAGGAATCGAACAGGAGAGCAAGCTCTTTCAGGTCTTCGAGCTCGGCCGGGCGAACGCGGACTGCCTCGTCAATCATCCTCGCGACGACAGCGCGTCGTCTGGATGAATGCAAGGGAGAAGGTGGGCTCCCGGGGCGCGTCGCGCGCGCCACCCGATGGCGAGCTCCGGTCGTTGCCGCTGGCGTCGACGGGTCCTCGTCGGCAGCCGCACCACAGGACGCGGGTGCCGGGCCGGTGAGCTCATCGATGAGGCAGCCTTTGCGCGGAGCCCCGCGCGGCGCGGTCCGCTTCGCCCCCCGCCGATACCGACCCTTGGCGTGAGGCGGCTGAGCGAAATCCCGAGGACGCGCTCGGTCACCCGCGTTCGCCCCACGACTGACCTCTGCCTGCATTCCGCCACGACGACTTGTCCCGACTTCAGGGTGGCGCAAACGCCACGCAGCACCACTCCGCTGCCACCACCGACACTGGCGGTCACGCTGGATCCACGCACCAAACCCGCTGGCACGGCATTGGCTCCTGTCGTCAGGCGTGGCGCCAATCCTCCCCTCACGGCAGGCTCGCCCCCCACGCCCGCTGCTCGCGCTGCGCGAGTGGCCCAGCTTCCCGCCGAAGTGCACCAGCTCGGCCCGTGCGTGCCGGTCGGCTACGAGGTGTGCAGCAACGGTCTCGACGACAACTGCAACGGCGTGATCGAAGAGGGCTGTGGCGGGCTCGGCGGCGTGGTGCAGTTCGTCGCCGCCTGGCACGAGCTGCGCGCTGACGTGGATCTGGAGGTGACCGATCCCGAGGGCCCCCTGGTGGAGGTGGGGCGACCGGCGCCGAGCGGGCTGAAGAAGGCGCCGGACTGCCCCGGCGTCAACGACGACTGCGACGGACGCAACTTGGAGGACGTGCCCTCGAGCGAGCCCGACGAACGGCACGGGGGCTGTCGACCCCTCTCCACCCGGACGACGACTCCGGGACGCGAGGGCAACGCTACACGACAGATACGTTTCGGTGTCGACTTCGCGACATCATGGCGCGGCGTAGCGTCCCGACGGCCAGCCACGGGAGCAGAGCGAGCCCAGCTCGCCCCATTTCTCGAGAATTGCGTTCGCAGGGATTGCGCCGGGCTCGTCCTCGCACATGCGGAGGCGCCACCCCTGGCGGGAGTCTGGTGGAGTTCGCCGCGCGAGGCGCTCAGGGGCAACCAGGTGGCTGATCGGGCAGCATTCGTCGGTTGCCCTGGTCGTCGAACTGGGGCGGCGAGCAACCCCGACTGCTGCAAAACGTGCGTGTGCTTTCGTTGCCGCGCTCCGAAGTCGGGTCGAGCCCCGACAGCACGCAGTCCCCGTCGGGGCACTGCGTGAAGAAGCGACATTCGAGGTTCTCTTCGGGGACGCAGGTCCCCATGGCGCACAGCTCGTCGGGTGCGCAATTGGCGTCCCCGTCGCAGACGGCCAGCTCGGGTTGCCCCGTTGGGTAGGAGCACTGGTCGGCGCAGCGCCCGCACCGCCCGTCGTTGCAGGCGAGCCCGGCAGGGCAATCGAGGGCGGTCTCGCACGAGGCGGGGGCAGGCGCGTCGCACGGAGCTTCGACGCGTTCGCCGTGCCGGGCGAGCAGAGCTGCGTCGCTCTGAGAGCAGTCGAGCGGCGGAAGCCAGCGTACGCCGAGCGAGCCGGCGTAGCAGGTGCCCTCCAGCTCGAACAACCGCACGCAGGTGTTGTCCTCCGTGCACCTCGCGAGGCGCGCGGTAGCGTCGAAGGCTCGACTGAACTCCTCGTTGATGCGTTCGCTGAGGTCGGCGCACGTCGCGTCGCAACTGCCGGGCTCGTCCGTGCGGCACCCCGGAAAGTCGGCTGCGCAATACAGGCACTCTTGCCCGCGCCCGAAAACGGAGCAGCCACCCGGGCGCAGGCCGGCGTACTCCGTGGCCATGAACGGCTGCCGCCCGCTTTCCGCCGTGGGAGTGATGCGCAGGTCGCAATGGCACACCGGCAGGGGGTCGACGTTCTGGTGGTCGCAGCGGGCCGCAGCCAGCGCTACGGTTCCAATCGGCTCGGTCAAGGCGTTCATGTCGACCTCGCACTGCTCGTCTCGGAAGCATTCCGAGGCTCCTATGGACCCGATCTGTCCGTTCTGGGGGTCGCCCGACGGGTCCTCGCCCCCCGCCGTGCCGCCCCTGCTCGTTTCGGCGCCTGCGACCGTTCGCCCGGGTCCCGCGGCGCCCCCCCCGGAAATCC
Organism: Polyangiaceae bacterium; assembly: GCA_050299315.1. GTDB lineage: Bacteria > Myxococcota_A > Polyangia > Polyangiales > Polyangiaceae > SZUA-265. Next base: position 12,097 of record JBNKVS010000058.1, on the reverse strand, counting down.
CCCCAGCGCCGCCGCCCCCCGGGGCCGTGTCATCGCCGCAACTCATTGCCCAGAGCAATAGGAATACACCCCGAAGGAAGGGCATGTCTCGAAGGGCAAGGCGCGAACTCATCCTCTGGTGATGGCAGCCGTCGGCGCGCGCGTCCACACCAAACCCCCATCGCCGGCGCTTTCTCTCCCACAGATCCGCTCCCGCAGTGCTGCATTTTGATCCAGGCAACGAGCGCGAGAATTTAGCCATGTTGCCGTGGATCGAAGCCGGTGGCGCTGTCCCGTGGAGACGCCGTGGGGTAATCTGTTGGAATGGACTATTCGCGGCTGAGCGCGGCGCTCTTGACCCATGTGCGCGGTCGTATGTCGCAGGAGAGAGTCAGCCGCCACTTGGGCTATGCCAGCAATGTGGTGCATCTGTGGGAGCGTCGGAAGCGCCTGCCCCCCGCCAGCATTCTGTTCGAGCTGGCACGGCTGCGGCGCCGTGTAGACGTTGCGGGCCTTTGGGCCTTCGCCGGGGAGCGGGCTCCGGCGCGGAGCTCCGCCGCCGCCCAGCCACTTCCGACCGTGGCCACGATGGTGCGCACCTTGGCTGGGGATCAGCCGCGTTCGGAGTTGGCTCGCACCACTGGATTCGACCGCGGCACCCTGGGTCGCTGGATGGCCGGGGCGACGGAGCCTCGGCTTCCCGACTTTCTGCAGTTCGTGGACCGCTGCGCCCTGCGCCTGCTGGAGTTCGTGTCTCTCTTTGCCGATCCCGAAGCGCTGGAGCCCACGCGCGCCGCGCAGATCCAGTTTCGCAAACAGATGCAGCTGGCATACCGCCGGCCCTGGAGCTCTCCCGTGCTGCTCGCGCTTTCCCTGTCTGCCTACCTTCGACTCCAAAGGCACCGCTCGCAGGTCATCGCCGAGCACATCGGGATTTCCCCCTTGGAGGTCGACGCCGAGCTGAGCGCCCTCGCCGAGGCAGGGCTCGTGCGGATGGAGGACGGCCTGTGGCGCCCCGTCGCAGTCTCCAGCGTGGACACGCGCACCAATTTCCTACTCAATCGATCGCTGAAAGCCCACTGGGCCCAGGTGGGGGCGGATCGAGCCCATCACCTGCAGCCGGGCGCCAGCAGCCTATTTTCCTACAACGTGTTTTCGATCGCGAGCGCCGACCTCGAGCAGTTGAGGGAGCTGCACGTCGACTACTACCAGCGAGTTCGGCAGTTGGTGGCCGCCGCCGAGGGCGCCGACCACGTCGTGGTGGTCAACGTACAGCTTTGCGTGCTCGACGAGCCCGCCGCCGCTCGACGGTGACTTTCGACGAGGGGCCTCTTGATTGTCGTTTCTGCATTGGTGGATCTCCCGGGAGAGTACTCCCTTTCGAGGTGTCCACCAAGGCGGGGTAGGCTCACTCCTCGCGCCGGCAGCTCCACACGCAAGAAGACTTCCCTGAACTGCCCCGCACCGCCGGTCTGCTTCTTGTGGAGGTGGTGCCCTTCGGCCGAAGCCGTGATCGTCTCGCGGTAGGCTACCTTTGGCTCGCTCACATCCAGCTCCAAACCAAAGCGACCTTGCAGAGCATACAGAGCTGGCGTCCGCCCACTCCGGCACGTCCGACGCTTCCACCAGGGCTCTGCGACGCCAGGCCTCGGTCGGCGGTCTCGACGCCAAGGCGGGCCACGCGTATCGAGCGCGGGCCGTCGAGCTTCGCGCCGAGTTGGAGCAAGCTCGCGCCGACCACGGGCTCTGCCCCCGGTTGGCAGTCGATCTCGATCGCAATCGTCGTCGTGGCGGCCGCGAAGGGATCGGGCAGGCCCTCCAGCTGGGCAGCCCCTCCCGCGGAACTGCCTCCCGCCGGAGCGAGACTGCCCCCGACAGCGCCCGCCGTAGCCCCCTCTGGAGGCAGCGGCAAGGCGCGCCCTCGCCGCACTCAGCTCCTCTTGCCATAGATCATGCGCATGTCGGGCTTCTCCGTGCCGGCGTAGTGGGCCCAGATGAACGCGTGCTGGAAGAAGGCCGTGGCCAGAGCGACCCGGCTGTCGGTCAGCAAGGCGATCCCCCAGAGCCCGAGGAAGCCGAGAGCGTACATGGCGTTCGGAGTCCAGGCGAAGGCGCCGCGCTCGACGAACGGGAGATCTCGGTAGCCGCCCCGGAAGTGGTCCCCGCCCATGGCCCGCGCGGGGCCGAAGTAGCGGTGCGCACCATGCAGCGCGTACAGCGCCGGCAGCAAGCACCCGAGCCCGAGCACCCAGGACGCCCAAGGGGGCAACCCGGCCGAGCCCCGATCCGCGAGGCCACAGCCAAGGGTGAGCACGGGGCGCGAGAGCAGCAGCGGCACGAAGACGACACCGAAGGCGGTGAGGTCGCGCCTGCCAAAGCAACGGCTGAAGACCTGCCAGGCGAGCTGCGAGCGCCAGCCGAGCCAGACGTAGACTTGATGCAGAATGGGAGCGAGCAGCGTCAAACTGAACCACTGCTCCTCGCCCAGCCCGAGGAAACCCCCGCCGTCCAGCGACGGCGACGCGAATACGAAGGCGACTGCGCACAGTGGGGGCAGCGAACCGAGATGCAAGAGCTGCCCCCGAAAGAAGACCCGTGCTGCGCGAACGGCGGGAAGAACGACTGGGTCACCCTCCAACGGGCTCCGGGGTGCGGATAGCACGCCGAGAGCGTACCGCGAAGCGTCCCCGGAAGTCAGCCCCTGGTGGGGAGAGCCTACTCGGGCGGCTACCGCTTGGTTCGACTTCTCGGAAGGGGGGGGCATGCTCGACAGGGAACGGTGACGGGTTGTTGGGGTTGGCGGGCTGCGAGGCCCCATCGGCGACGTGTCGGCCGAAGAAGCCCGCCCGGAGGCCGTTTCGTGGTTCAGATGCGGCGCACTTCGCGTGGCATCCGAACAACGCGCAGGGAATGCCCGGACCGCGGCTGGGCCGCATTCGAGCTTGACGTGCACCGGGTGAGCGCACGCACGTAGATGGAGGGAAATCTGGCTGCTTCCGAGCAAGATTCTCGAGGGGCGCAGTAGAAAGCCCCCTCGGAAAACTTGCGAGAAGTCCCCGAGGGGGCCGAGCCTCCGGGTTGCTGACGCCTGGAGGATTTCGATGCTGCACGATCTGGAGTTGGGAGGGGAGTTTTTCGAGGCGCTCTTGAGCTGGGACGAGGCGATTGCCGAGCAGGTGGCCCGGGTGCGCTTCGGGCACTGCGGCGGGCCGCTGTATCGGGCCAACTACGAGCGCAAGCCGCGGGGCGCGTCGATGGCCGGAGCGGGCGAGGCATTTTCCCTGCGGCACTCGCGGTGCTGCGGGCGGGGGGCGGGCGGCCGGCGGCGGACACTGCCGCCGGCGCTCCGATTCCCGGCCGGCGGGTGTATCTGGAGGCGGTCGTGGTGCTGGCCAGCGCGGTAGCGCAGCTGTCGCCGTCGCTCGGGCGGGCTCGCGCCCGGACGGCGGTGCCGGGCTGGACGCTGCGGCGTTGGATTGGTTGGTGGACGGAGGCGTTTGCGGAGAGTTCGACCTGGGCGGCGATTCGAGCACCCTTCGCACCGCCCCCGCCCGAGCCGGAGCGACTGCCCGCGTCGCTGCTCGAGCGGCTGGGTCTCGAGCCGCGGCGTGCCGGCAGCGGGGCCTCGAGGGTGACGGAGGTTTGCCGGCAAGTGGCCGTGCTCTTGGCTCCGATGACGACGTCGTCGGTCCTCGACAGTCCAGGCGCATTCTGGCCAGCTTGAGCCACCGGGCTAGCGCTGGGCTGGCGCTCGATGTCGATGGTCGGGCTCGAGTCGTCGCCGAGCGTCGACAGGGGTTGCCTCGGTGGCTCGCGTTGCTCGCTCACGATGCCTGTTGGCGATGCCCCTGATAGGCGCCGAAGCGGGCAGAATCGACGCGCTCGTACGTCAGGATGCTGAGGCCCGTCGGCGTCGTCGCCGAGGTTCGAAGCTCGAATCCCTGCGCCTCGTCCCATTCATCTGCCAGGAGTCGGCGCCCTTGCCCGACGACGACCGGAGCGATGGCGAGCCTCAGCTCGTCCACCAGCTCGGCTGCGAATAGCGACTTCGCCAGCCGCGCGCTGCCGTGAATCTGAAGCTCGCGCCCGGGTTGCGACTTGAGCTGCGCGACCGCGCTCTCGACGTCGCCGCGAATCAGCGTGGATGGCGCCCAGTCCGCGGTCGCGAGCGTGCTGGAAACGACGTACTTGGCGAGCCCATTGAGCGCCGTGGCGATTGGATCGTTCGGGTTGGCCATTTGGGGCCAGTCCCGGGCGAAGTTGCGATACGTACGGGCGCCGAACGAGAAGGCGTCCGCACCTGCCACCCACGCCTCGACGTGACCGATCAGCGTCTCGTCGAGGAAGGGAACGAACCATCCTCCGCGAACGAATCCTCCGCTGGTGTCTTCGTCGGGGGGCGCCCGGTCCCTGGCAGACGCCGTCCAAGCTGAGGAACTACTGTACCACGAGCCTCATCGCGCGCCTCCTTCATTTTCGACGGGCCGTGTTTCGACGAGCCGGGCGAGCTGAGCGATGACCGTTCCCCACCCGTCCGCGAAGCCCATAGGTCCTTTTCGGGGTCGAAATCGGGTTTCATTCGTTTTTCCCTTCATTTGCGGGGTGGCTTGCGAGAGGGAGAATCGGCCGCGTGCGTGACGAAGCGCTCGAGGGCATCCGTCCGCTGCTCCCAGATCTGCTGTTGCTCCAGCAGCCAGCGCCGAGAAGTGGCCAGGGTCTCGGGGCGGAGGCTGCACTGGCGAACGCGGCCCTGCTTGACCGTGGCGATGCAGCCGCTGCTCTCGAGGAAGCGGATGTGCTTGAGAAACGACGGAAGCGCCATGTCGAACGGCTTCGCGAGCTCGCCGACGCTGGCGGGGCCATGGCTCAGCCGTGCGACAACCGCACGCCGCGTTGGATCGGACAGGGCCAGGAAGACGCCATCGAGCGCGGATGAATAGTTAGCCAATGAGATAACTATTGGCGAGCCAAGCCTTGCTGTCAAGAGCGGTGTCTGGAGCCCCCCTCGGTCGGCTACGCAGTGGAGGAGCGAAGGCGGGCCATCAACCTCGAAAGTCCCGAAAGTCGGGCCTGACGAAGCGAATGAAGCCGATCGTGGTCATTTGCCCGGGAGGCAACGGGTCTCGCCAGTGAGGGCCGGCGCCCTCGATCCCGTCACCCCTCCCTCCTGGGGAGAGCTTGTGGCGGGACACCTGTCGGCATCTCGCCACGTGATCTCGGGCGGCGCCGGGCACGGTGTGAGCACGCTCGCCTGCGGCCCGGACCGCATCGCCGAATTTCTCGACACGCTCGACCCGCACGCTCTCGACCTGGAGTGTCTCGAGAAACTCCAGCGCCCCGCCTTTTTCGTGAGCCCGACGGGACCCTGACTGTGATCACGGTTCAAGGCCTCGACAAGCGCTACGGCCCGATTCACGCCGTGCGGGGCGCGACCTTTGAGGCGAACGACTCGCAGGTCACCGGACTACTCGGGCCGAACGGGGCCGGAAAAACCACCACCCTGCGGATGATCTCGTCGCTGGTCGCGCCGGACTCCGGGAGCGCCCACGTCGACGACGACATGATCGCGATTTTTCCGAACGGCTTGCCCGTCGCTCGGTCGAAGCTCCGGAGCAGCGTGACGTCCGTCACGTAGAGAGTGTCGCCGCTGAGGGCCATGCCCTTCAGGGCATTGAGCACGACGCCGTTCGAGCCGGAGTCAACAAAGCGCAAGTCCAGCAGGGCGCCTTCCGGCGCAATCCGTGAAATGAAGCCCTTGCCGTCCTCTGCCGTGGGGAGACCGTCAATGTTGCAATGTTGCTGACGAGATACTCGTCGCGCGAGGCATCGAAGAGTGCCGACTCGGGCGTGGCCAGGCCCACGTCGCGCAGCAGGATCGGGGGAGCCGGCGCGCCGGAAAGCTCTGTCGGCCGCTGCTCCACGGCGGGCGTGCTCCCCTGCATGGGCGCGACCGGAGGCGGAGAGCCGCCCCCACAGGCCGCATGACAGCGCTCCGGGCCACAGCGCTCCGTGCCACACTCCGCGGGACCCGGTTCGAGATCCGGACCGAAAGGCGTCGCCCCGACGCCGCCGCCGCCGGCAAGCCCGTATCGACGCAGTTTCGCTCGCCAGCGACGGCCGCGTGCCCTTGTGGTGGAGGTGATGCGCGCGGTGCTGCTCGAAGGCGCCTCGGCCGCCGGCGTAGCGACGCAGCTCGCGACGCTCGCCGCCTGCGGTCTGCTCCTCCTCGATGGGGCCTCGGAGCGCTTCCGCCAGCAGCTGCGCTGAGGCCACGAGCGCCAGACACTTCACAGCACTACGGGCACGCAACTCGTTCGCTTGCCCCTGGCCCTGCCGCGCTTTCCAGCAACAGCGTGGCACCGAGTTCCGCAGCCGCGTCAACAATCATGCGTCGAAATGGCGCAAGGCGGATTCCAACGGTCGTCCCGTCGGCATCCCGGGACTCGCAAGTCGGCGCCGCCCCGGTTGCAATCAACGCCACTAGTGCACCAGTATCGTTCGAAACCATCGCGCCTCCAACCTCGAGAGCAGAAAGACCTCGGTCGACTCGCAACGCTCGCGGCGGCAGACTTTCGGAGCCGGTAGACCCGGTCACTTCCATGATGGCCGATTCGAAAGCGTCGAGTCGCACCATTGGCGCTGCGCGGCAATAGCCTTGCAGAGTAGTCGGATCACCCACTCCCGTTTTCTCTTCCAGACGGACAGGCAACGGCTGAGCGCCCAGCCCTTGATCGAAGCCCAGCACGGCAAGCCCATCGGTACAACGCGACGCAGGTCGACTGGTCTCCACGAAGACGGGGTGCACCTCCTCACCGCCAGGCTTGAACACCGAAAGCGCCCCTGCTTCGATGCGTCGCCCAGGCCGACCCGCGAGCGCTCCCTCCTCCCTTGGCAGCCAGGTCTCTCCTCGCTCACAGACGGCTTGGTAGTCGACCGTTGCAAACAGTGTGTCCAGAGGCGACAGAAAGCCGTATTCGGGGTCGGCAATCAGATTCGGCTCCGACCACTCGGATGGCCTCACGACACAGGAGGAAGTCGTCACGACCAGGTTTTCCGCGATGGCGACTGCGCTGCAAGTGAGCCGACCTGGATCAAGCTCTGCATCCAGCCTGAATACCGCCTCCCGCGAATCTCGTGGCTGCGAGCCCGCCCAGCAGCGTCGCCCGCCATCTACTTCGGCGAAGTCCGCAGAGAGGCAACCAATAGCGACGAGCGGCAAGCAGGCCAGGCCGTCGGCATGGAATTGCTTCATCGACTTCACTCGCCCTCGTCGATCAATAGGTCGTCGGCACATGGTAGGTCCAAAACGGCCGAGAAACTCTCCGCTCGCGAATCGTAGTGAGCGACATCGATCACGTCACCAGCTCTATTCCAACAATACGCTCGGACGCGACCGGATCGTGCCCGCACGGGCCCCTCGTCGAAGCTCAGGCCCCCTCCGACGCCGCGCAAGTCGAAAACCACTCGCGCCCGCAACAGCTCGACCGCACGACGATAATCGGCTGGACCGACCACGACGGGCTCTTCGTCACGCTCCATCGGGCTGATTCTCGACGCCAGAAGGGTCGATTCGAGAATCTCCTCCGTCGACGCTGCAATGGACGCATATGCGAGAAAGTACAGCGCGTCGTACACCTCGGCGGAGACCGTCAGGTCCCCCGGCTCTTCCTCCGCTCGAGGAAAAGCACCCCGAAATCGGGTCAGCAGGGAGGCGTGAAGCGCGGCATCTCGCTCTCGATCGCTTCTGAGGCCCACCGCTCTCCTGCTGAAAGATTCGGAGCTGGCAGCCCAGCGCCGCAACGAAGGATCTCCGGGGTTGCGGGGTCCTAGGATGTAGGTCGGTTCCCAGCCCTCGCGCACCTCCTCGAGACGCCGGATCACCGAAGAACGCTGGGGGTACGGTGCGACCTGAAACGAGCCACCAGCAAACACCAGGACTACGTGCGGCGTGAAGTTGGCGATGGCTACGATTTCCTCCAGCTCGCCCCGGAAACCGTCGAACACCTTGCCGCGTCCGAGCCGTACCAGGGACTCGAAATCATCGCTACCTACCGCGATGGTCTGGGCGACTGCATTCCAAAGTCCCGCGTCCTCGACGGCATCGCTCACGACGCTGGCAACACGAAGTGCACTTGGCTCAACGCCGCGCGCCGCGAAGGCGGCCACGACCCGACGCAGGAGCGGCGCATACGCGGCTGCCGTAAGCCCGTAGTCGGGGCCCAGGTGCCAGGCGCGATAGCTCGCCGGATCGGCCACGGACGAGGACTCGTAGCCATGCGGGCTGAGAAGGAATGCGCCGCCACTCCTCGCAGCTTGATCGAGGGCCGGCCGCATCGCTGAAGCCTCCAGCGACGCTAGGATCGACCGAATACCGAGGTCTCCGACGAGATGAGACATCGCCCCGGCCACTGCTTCTCGTTCCTCGGAGCAGACAACCACCACCAACGGCCGCAGCGTGTCCTCCCAAGGCAGGCCGCCGCTTTGATTGATCTCGCTGACCGCCAACTCCAGCGTGAGCCATGTGGAGGATTTCAGGGTCGGAACGAACGCACCAATCAGCGGCAGATCCTCGGCCGTCAGCTCGGCCGCTGCAAGGTGGTCATACCCAGTGTGGGAGTAACATTCACCCCGTCGATCGAGCAAGCCCACACATGGTCCACCTGGGCGCTGGCAGATGGGAAGACGCGGATCGATCGCCGCACAGCCTGCATTGCTTTCGCAGCCCGGCACGCATCGAGCGTCTTCGCAACGCATGACAGCGCCTCGTAGGAGGTCACAATCCAAATCGTCATTGCATTGTCGAACGGAGAAGTCGGAAAGCACCGTGCACTGCAAACAACCCAACAAGAACAGCCCCAAGGTTGCGCACTCGTACGACGGCGAGCGTTGTTGGGCAATACGGCTCGACATCATGGGGAATCGAGGCCGGCGTCGGGGCACCTGGATAGGGCGTCAAAAGCCGACGAATCGATCTGGCTCTGTGCGACCACACGCAGATGCTCTGCAAGAATGACGCGCTCTTCTGCGGTGAGCTGTAGCTCGTCGCCGAATAGTTGGACAAACAGCTCGATGAGTGCCGCCACGTCGCCGGCCCCGAGGCTGGGCCTGGCTCCGCCGACGATGGGCGTGTTGGCTGGACCAAAAACGGAAAGCCCTTGCCCCATGACTTCGAAAAAACCTTCGAGGGTACAGCCGGTCATCAGATAAGTGTATTCCACGAGGTAGCTCAGCCACATGGGCCGCTGGTCCTCGCTCAGACCAGAGAACAACTCGGCGAAACGACAATCGTCCCGGGTCTGCACGTAGTACGCATCGGCAATCCGACGGGCCGCGTTGAGCGGCTCTTGCCCCTCGCCTGCGCGGTCACACCACGCCGGCGGAAACGAATCGACCAGCCCGCTCGTGGAGGCATCCGCTGCAGGCGCGGTGGAAGCGTTCCATCCTCCCACTGGACCCGCTGCGGTAGCGTCCTCTGGGCCCACCGCGTCACCGACCTGCTCCGCAGACCCGCCCCCCGCGCTCGCGAAGCCGCCACCGGTTCCGGAATTGGCCGCGCTCGCCATACGGGTGGCCTCGTCTCCTCCTGAGCCGAGGTTGCAGGCCGCTAGGCTTGCCGCCGCAAGAACCGGTATCAGCCGGCTCGCCACCGGAGAGGTACCGCCTGGCGAGTCGCTCTCAGCAGAGACTTCCGCAACAGAAGAACCCCGAGTTGGTCTGATGATATGAGTAGCTTTCTCCACAAGCACCGCACTGAGCTCTGTTTTCCTGGCATATCGCGAAGTTGGCACCGCCGCTGCCCGTCGTGTGTCGGGTCAGGCCGAAGAATTGCTTGTCCGTCACGTCTAGCAACGCGCGCTCCAACCCGACTACGTAAAGCGGCGGCGCGAAGGGGCACTCACTCGAAACTTCGTAGTTGTAGAGTTCCAGGAATTTCGTCCACGCGTCCAAGCTCGGCCCGGCACCCTTGATATGCCACGAGTAGAATTCGCCGAAGAGCCTAGCCTCTCCTTTGTTGCCGGGGGGGAGCGGGTCGGTTCGCTCCACGATGATATCATAGGACTGCTCTTTGCAAATCTCGACCGGGCAGGTCGACTTCACCTCTGCAAGCATTTTCCGGAACTTGGCCAAGGCGCCTGGAGTCTCACGAACCTTCGAAATCGATCGGTCGAAGTCAGCCAGATGCCTATTGGCGCGCCTCTGTACCTTCGGATTCACCTCGACCTTCGCGTTATTCCCTTCGAGCACGAACAGCCGCGGATCGATTCGACCGTACACGTCAAGAGCAGCCAACCCCAAGCGGCCGATGGTGTCGCTCAGGCGCCGCTCTCGTTCGCACATGTCGCCAAGGTGAACCCCGGGGCCTTGCTTCGACCCCACACCCGTGCTTTCCATCGGATTCTCATCGGACTGCTCCGCTTCCGGCGCCGGCTCTTCGTTTTTCGGAGGCACGGAGCGAGGGGGCGGACACCCCCAAGAGCCGATCAGCAGCGCGAGGACACCGAGCGTCCGCATTCGTCTCTCTGAGGGGGCAGGCGTGGCTACGAGATAGCTCATACATTCTCTCCTTGCGTTCAAGCACTTCTGCGAGAAGACGCACCCGGCGCCGAGCTGTCGCGCAGATTCGGCCGTCTTTGGTTTCGCAGACAAGCCGCTGGTGTTACCGCCCTCGCTGCCTGACGGATCCAGCGCCCTTTCCGCGCGGACTGCGTGATGGCATTGCGCCCAGGGCCAGGTCGGCTCCCATCGCGAAGCCGGTTTCTTTGGTGATCTGAGCGTCTTCGCTACCAGTCGTGCAGCAGGAGCGGAGCATCGGCACGGGGCCGGGTCACACAAGAACAGTCGAGGGATCCTACGGTTTGGTCGCCCCGGATCCCTCGGTGCTCCGGCACTCGTGAGTCGAAGACGGAGCATAGTTCGTATCGTCCGCATTGGCGGAGCGGTCAAGTTCTGGTTGGAAGGGGAGGCGCCGAGCGTCGACGCGGTGTGCCCGAGATGCTGTCCTCGGTATTCAACGCCGGGTCGGGGCGCGTCGGGCAAATGCGGCCTGCACGGCCACGGGAAGCGCACTCGCCAGCTGCTCGGGCCGGCCGTGGTCGGGGGGGGCGGCGGTCCGGGAGGTGACGTACGTCGCTACCAGTGCCAGCAGTGCGGCCTGGTGATGACGGTGACCACGGAGGCCTTGCTGCCGCGGAAGCATTACGGCGCCGGGACGAGCTGTCTGGCGCCGTGGCTGTGGTCGGTGAACGAGGTGACCGGCGGCCCGGGTGCGCGAGGAGCTGAGCCCGTCGAAGAGGATCGGCGATGCGGCGGCGGGCTGGACCTCGTTGAAACGCTGGGCCGGCCAGGCCTGCTCGGGCGAGCTGTGGCAGGCCGTCGGCACGACGCTCGGGGCGGGCTTGCGCGGGCAGGCGGAGCGAGTCATGCGCCAGCTCGAGGGGCTCGGTCCCGCCAAGCCCCGACCGGAGGAGAGCCTGCGGCGTGCCGCTTACCAGAATCGTTGACGGACGTCGTGGCCCGACGATCGGAGGTGCGCCTCCCACCATTTTGAGTTCCTGTCCCGTCCGCCTCCGACACGCGAGCGTCCCGAGCGCCGCTGATGCTGGGTCTTCCACCGAGCGTTCGTCTGTTCGTATCGACCGAGGTCGTCGACGGACGCAAGGGCCCCGACAGCCTGATGACGCTGGTTCGAGACGTGTTGGGTCACGACATCTTCGAGGGGCACCCGTTCATCTTCTTCACTCGTCGCCAAGACCGTGTGCGGATCGTCTATTGGGATCGCAACGGAATCGAGATGCGGACGAAGCGGCTCGAACAGGGCAGATACCGCATCGACGCCGCAGATGATGCGGAGACACGCGTCCGGCCGCTCGAAGCCGCTGAGCGCGGTCTCATTTGCGGCTCGCGCGCGCCGCAGACGGCGGCCTGGACGAGCATCTGAGCGTACAGCTCGAGGAGCAGGGGGTGGAAGCGAACCACTTCGCCGTGCCGATCGACGACGACGGTTTTGGCGTTGTCGAACAACCACTGGCGGGTGACCCCGCCGAAGTACCGAGCGGCCCTCACGAGGGAGCGTCGCAGGGAGTAGGCGGAGAGGTCGAGCACGAACTCGGCCCAGATG
>JBNKVS010000057.1:0-24991 GCA_050299315.1 Polyangiaceae bacterium | reverse complement strand
CGACGACCCCTCCGGCGCGCTGAAAAACCCAGGCCCCTGACCCATCCACACGGGCTTGTTCAACAAGCGCATTAGCGTCGGCCCCTCGTGCCTTCGCTTCGCTCGGGCACTCACGTCGACGCTAAAACGCTACCCCGTTGGACAGCGCTCTGCGACGTGTTCAATCACGCAAGCGTGGCCAACTCCTTTCGAGTCCACGGCGCGGGCGCGAGTCACGGTAAAAACCGCTCCGAGGGACAGTTGTCGTCCGGCCTCATGATGTTACGCACAATCGTCTCAAATAGCGGCTCCGGGCGTGCCTCCTGTTTTGCTCTCGTGCAGGCCCGAAGCCAGCTGGAAAAGCGCTTTGAGTGTCACTGCTACGGAGATTGCGAACGCCAGGGCCCAGAGACTAAAATGAATGTCAATGCCCGTTGACGTCAGCGGTTGGACGTTGTGATTTCCGGTCCACTCGATAGGAAGGAGCACAGCGTCCATCAGTGCGTGAGCCAGAATGCTGGGTCCGAGAGAGTCCGAGACGATAGCCAGTGTCCCAAGGAGGGCACTTCCGACGAAAATCGGGACCGCTACCGCCAAGACCGTGATGATGTCACCACGCGTCCAGTCGTGACCCAGGTGCACCAGATAGAAGAGTAGTCCCGTGGCGGCAATTGCACGGCGTGGGCCATAGCGTTGCTCTAGCTGGGGCTGAATCAAACCCCGAAATCCGACTTCCTCGAAGAAGGCCGCGGCAGAGGAAGCCATGACGACCCGGACGACGCGCATCGGTATCGGCAGCGCGTTCATGTCGATGCTCGACACGAAGGCATCCTTGTTCACATGACCAAGGCGCAAACCAAGAATAACGAGACTGACAAGGCACGCCGCGACAGCCAGGGCACCAGTGCAAGCCCAAGTCGTGTGGCGCCGTCGGGGCAGCAGACTGCGCAAAGGCGCAGCACTCGAAAGCAACCGCCAGGTGCACGCCATCAATCCGAGCATGACAACCGCCGCCCAAGGAATATGAGGGGCCGCTCCCAGGTTTGCGCGGAACAACAAGCCCGAGAGGATTCCCCCAGCAAACGACAGCACCAAGGCCAGGGCCCCCAAACCAATACCACGAACCACGGGTCATCCTACGTCGACCGCGAACACCGATCAAACCAACCCGATGGCCCCGCCGCGTGCGTCGCCACGAGCCTTCCAATGTGGTCTGCAACTCGGTCCACTTCGCACCGCTATTCCGTTGAAGGTCGAGTTCGTACGCTGAACTGCACCCGTCCCACGCTGACGCAGCGGATGCTCAACACTGCGCCTGCCGAACGTCCTGCCAATCACCTGCGAAAGGGGCATCGGCAAGACCTGGAAGCTCGGAAGCATACCATCCATGAGCGGCGGCGATCAGCCGCCTCCGTCGTGACCTTCAAGCCCGCCAAGACCCTTCTGCCCCTTTCGTCAGGTGCATTGGCTTGTTGGGCGGCGACCGCTCGGAATGGGACTGTTGCAGTTCTCAATCACGCCCGTCCTACGCACTGCGCATCTGGCACAGCGGTTGCTCCGAATGCAGCGAAACCGAGGAAGGTACTCGCGCCCGCGGCACCAGGCTCGACAGTGGGTGAGTTCGGCCAAGAGACATCCTCATTGCTGTTGAGGCCGAGGGAATGCCCCTGGGAAGGAACGGCTCTCGATGGCCGCAATGAGCAGGTTCGCGTTGGTCTCTGGAGAGCCGATGGAGGTATCCACTTCAAAGTCATACGCGCCGAACGTGTGGACGCCATCCTCTAGGTGAGCTCTTCCCTCTCCGATGCGGCGGTCTCCGCGCTCGCGCTCCCTGCGCTCAAGCTCGGGAAGTGGACAATGGACGCCGACGAAGAATACGTCGTGATGCGCTAGCAGAGACACGAGGTCGTCAAACCAGGACTGAAACTCAATCACGTGCTCGACAATGAGCAGGTTGCCTGCGTCCGCTAGGGCCGCCGCGCAGCGATGAAACCCATCGAAGAACAGCGGGCGAACCGTCTGCCACGCCCAAGGGCCGCTTTCCGCGGTTCGGTCCACTGCGGGCAGCACTCCAGACTCGACGAGCTGATCAGAGCTGAAGTAGAGGTGCGGTCTGCCCAGCTGCTTGTGTAAGGCCCGGGCCAGTGTTGTCTTGCCGGCACTTGACGGCCCGTTCAAGAGGATAACTTGCGACGAGTGGGGGCCGCTCCGACTTCGGCTCATGGCAACCAACGCTATCCTGATAGCACTTCGATGTCGATGATCGGTGTCGGGGCAGACCAGACAGCTGCGCAGTGACCTCGCCCGCCCAACTCCAATTCGACCTACTTACGCCCTAACAAAAACCAGGCGCCCCACGCCGCCTTCCCCCCGTCATCATCCCAGCAGTGGAATCCATTGGAGCGGCAGGGTCGGTCTCGGATCCGCTCCAATGCGCCGTCTTGGGCGGCGGCGCCCGGCGTCGTGGGGACGTTCTTCGCAGCCTTTCGCGCGCGCGGTTCCTAGCGACGGGGGGGCCGACCCAGGGGTCGCGGATCTGCCCAATCCCCGGCCTTTTTGAAGTCTGCAGCGGGGCACGAGGTGTCGGGCGTCGCCGGCGCTCGCCGGGTTTCGCCGGGGGCGAAGGGCGCGTGGCTCGGGGTCGTTTGGGAGAGTGAGGGGGTGGCGGCACGGTTGCAGCTGAGCAGCGGGCGTGAACGTGGTGGGAATCGGCACCGCAGCGAGCGGAGGTGTGGCGGAGGGGCGGGCCGTGCGGGCTCGCGTGCTGCGGCGGTAGCCCGTCGCGATGGCGAGCGGCGGGCCGCGCGGACCCGGCGCGCCTCGCGCGCCTCCATGCCCGCAGTCTCGCAGTCTCGCCGACCCGGGCCTTGCTCGGGAAGAACGGCGCGACGGCGCTCCACTGGCTCGGCCACCACGCGACAAGGACTGGTCGTCACCGTCTTGCTCCCGACTTGCGGAGTTAGGTAAGGCCCGCGGGAAGCATCGTCCACGATGCGTCGCGAGGGCGTGCTTGCGGCCAGGCGACCCGTCGTGAATCGTCAACGTCGTCGGGGCCACGCGTCCGCGGTTTCGCGGTTGAACCGCTCCTTTGGCGCCGCCGCGAAGCGAAAAATTGCGGTTCAACCGCCCGAAAACGCGACCCACCCCGAGAAACGCGCGGATCAACCGCTCAAAAGAGGCCCTCGTCTCGAGAAACGAGCGGTTGATCCGCTCAATTCCGCCTCGGACGCCGGAGAAACGAGCGGTTGATCCGCTCCCGCCTCGGCGCGCGGGGCCGTTTCGAGCGGTTGATCCGCTCCCGCGCGACCTTTCGACGTGCATTTCGAACGGTTCAACCGCTCCCCGAGCGACGAGGGCCTCGAATTGAACGGATCAACCGCTCGGCGGCCGCAGCGGCGCTCTGAAGGGTCACTCCGGAACACAGGCCGAAGCTCTCACTTCGCCGAGCTGACGAAGCAGCGAGAGCTTTCGCTGCCGGTGCCGCCCTTCCATGTGGTCTTCACCTTGCCAGCCGAGCTGCGTCCGTTCGTACGGGCTCACTGCCGCGCTGGAGCCCGGCGCGCAGTTCTCCGACAACGCAGAGCCCTCGACATCGACCCGGTGCACGCTGGACAACGCGCGCGCCGTCGCCCCGGAGAGAGTCGTCGCGACGCTGGAGCCGGCAGACCCGGACCTGTGCCGCCTCTCGGGTGGCCCGCCACGCGCGAGCGCCTGCTCCGCGCCCATCCCCGAAGTGTCAGCCGGAGCTCAAACGATCAGCGGGCCCTGGCACCACGACGCGCGGCCGACCGACATCACGTCCATGCCGAGCGCCCGAGCGATGCTGACGTAGACGTCGTTGTGATTGCGGTTGCCGGCGTCGATCATGCGCCCCGTCGCCCAGGCGCCTCCGCAGCTGCCCGCGACGACGAACGGGGCGTGCTGAGGTGGATGATCGGTTGCCGCGAAATTCTGCTCCGCACCGAGCTGGCTGCTGCCGTTCTGGGTGCACAGCACGGCGGCGGTATTGTCGAGCAGGGAGACCTCGCCGTCGGGCATGCTCTTCAGCTTCTCCACGAGGTATCGAAACTCGTCGGCGAAGTACGCCTGAATGCGAGTGATTTGCTCGCCTGCAGCACCGTCCGGATCGCCGTGTGAGATGGAGTGCCAGGCGCTGATCTCGATGTCGCCGAAGCGGATGGCCTCGTTGTTTTCGCCACCACCCCACATCACCGACACCACGCGCGTGATGTTGCAGGCAAAAGCCAGCGCAATGATGTCGAGATAGACCCGGCTGTGCTCCGGCATGTCGTTCATCAGCGTATTTCTGGTGAACGACGGCGCCCCGGGATCGGTGCAAGAGCTCACGACCGAGTCGGGGGGGTTGGCTGGGTTGGTGCCCCCCATCCGACGTTCGAGGCCGCGCAGCGACTCGAGGTAGAAGTCCATCTTCGCGGCTTCTTCCGGGCCGAGCCGACCGCGAAAAGCCCGGACGTCCTCCCTGATGAAGTCGAGGACGCTCTGCCGGCGGAGCAGGGTCTGCTCGGCGGCGCTCGGCGTGTTCATGCCGATGCCGCCGGTCGGCGCCGGAGCACCCCCGCTGATGCGGTCGGCGATTCGCTGATAGGCCGCGAGAGGGTTCTTGACGCTGGGAATGAAGTTGCCATCGACCTGGGACAGCCCGGGGATGACGCCGCCGTCGCCGGACGTCTGCCCGACGGCGATCTCCAGCGACGCCAGCGGCGTCGTATCTCGGAGGAAGCTGGCAAACTCCTGATCGATGCTGGTCGGCGCGCCGAGGCCAAAGACCGAGAACGACGCCGACCGGTGGGCGTTGCCAGGGTCACGCCTGAGCGTCAGGTTCTTGAAGACCAGGATGTCGCCGCGCACCGACTCGAGCGGCGCCATGTGCGGCTTGAGGACGAAATCCGTCTCGCCCCCGGTCGGCTCCGACTGATATTGTGAGCCGTTCGCATAGCCGAACATGGCGACGCGAGTGACGCGCGGAGCGGTTTGAGCGTAGAGATTGTCCATCAAACCGGTGCAGAAGACACCCCCGTAGCCCAGACCCCGGAGCATGGCTCGCCGGGAAAATTTCACGTTGCGCATGGCTGAGTTCCTCTAGTTCTGGCGGTCGACGAAGCTCGGCGAGGCGACCACGCTGAGCACCAGCTGGTCGATCGAATGCTGCGAGCTCGCGAACTCCTCCGCGATGCGCCGGCTCTCGCACGCATCGAGGTCGGGCAGGTCGTAGCCCGAAACGTAGCTCGAAAACTGCTGGGCAAAGCAATCATACACGTCTGGCTTCTGCCCGAGCTCATCCACGAACTCCACGAAGTCCGAGAACACGATTCCCGGAGGCTGGTTGTTCTCGCTCGGCAATGGGACGCTGCCGCTCGCATCGATCACTTGCCCCTGATCGAGCGTTCGATAACGACCGATGGGGTCGTAGTTTTCGAGGGCGAAGCCGATGCCTTCGAACAGCGAGTGGCAGACGGCGCAGCCCGGGCTGGAGTGGACGCCAAACCTCTGCCGACCCGTGGAGCCGGGCGGCGCGAAACGACCGGGGTTCGGCACGCCTCCGGGCGGAAGCTTCACTCGATGGCACAAGACCTCCGAGCGCACGTACGCGCCACGCCCGACGAGATTCGTCTCCTCGGCGTGCGAATGTCCCCACAGGAAGGGGAGCGACGTGAGAATGCCTCTGCGCTCGGACGGGTCGAGCTCCTGGCGCACCATCTCGGTCCCGGTGACTCCGGTCAAGCCGTAGAGCGGCGCAGTGCGTTCGTTCACGAAGGTGTAGGTGCTGGCGAAAAGCGATTCGAAGCGGCGATCGCCCCCCGCATCGAACAATACGCTGTTCGTGAACAGCTCCAGCTCCTGCCCCACGTCTGCGAGGAGCTCGGGAGTGACCATCGGGAAGAGGCTGGGCTCCTTGACCGCGTTCGCCAGGTTCTCCAGCTCGAGCCATTGCTTCAAGAAGTGGTTCATGGCCGGGGCCGCCTTCTCTTGCGCGTCGAACAAGCGCTGAGCCTGCTCTTGGAGCACCGCCGGATCGCGCAACCTGCCCTCGTCGGCGAGCGCCATCAGCTCTGCGTCGGGTGGAGCATCCCAGAGCAGGTAGGAAAGCGACGAGGCGAGCTCGTAGTCGGTGAGCGACGTCACGGCGCCCGGCTCGCGCACCGTGCCGAGCTCGGTGCGATGGACGGTGTTCGGAGACATGAACATCGCCTGAACCACGCTCTTCACGCCACCGGCAGCACCTTCGCCCTGAGCCGCAGTCGTCTCGAAGAGGGTGCCGAAGCGCGCGACTTCGGCCGCCGAGAGCGGCCGCCGCCACAGCTTTTGACCCGCGTCGGCGATGAAGCCGTCCAGGCAAGCACCGGCGGCCAGGGTGTCGACGTCGCACGTGATACCGAAGCGGGTGGGGTCTTCGAGCGCGTGCTGGCCGAGCTCTTCACCGATGGCGAAGTAGGTTTCCGAGAGCAGCGGCGCGATTCGCAACCGTGAAGCCTGGTTCGCGAACCCGTCCAGCCGGGCCTCCCCCGGCAAGTTCGCGAGCGATTCCAGCTCGACTTCGAACGCGCTGCGCAGCGTGTTGGCGAGCTGGGTGTTGGTGAGCCGCCAAATGCGCGGCGGGGCCAGCGCGGGAACGTCTTCGCATTCCGCCGCCGAAGCCGCAGCCGGAGTCGCCGAAGCCGCCGAAGCCGGAGCGTCGGTGGGTGCATCGGACGGCGGCGGAGCCGACGGATTCGCGAAAGGCGGCACCTGCGATTGCGAGTTCTCGGGTGAGGAGCTCGCGCAGGCGCCAAGCACGCCGAGCGCAAGCAGAGTCAGCACCCGAGGTGCCCCACTAGAAACCGAAACGGGGACAGCGACGGACCGTGTGTTTGCCATGCCAAGCACCTCACTCGAGTGAACCAAAGCAGAGCGCCAGCTGCCCGCTCGACTTGATTCGGAGCCTTTCGCCGCGACCCTCCACGAACCTGGGTGCGAGGCTGGAACGAACGAGCGGACCTCGCCCGCCGCACCATTGGCTCAAAAAGGTAGACCACGGCGGACGACAAGGGAACCAACATTGCAGCGAACCGCGCGGTTCTGACGCAGAACCAGATCTCGGCTCAGGCATGCACGCAGGCCCGGGACGCCTGGCGCGAACGCGTCGCTCCGCTCTGCGCGCTTCGGCCAATGGCGTGCAATCCGCCGCCGCTCGCGCCGCCCCTCGGTGAGCCTCGCTGCCGCCCGCGCGTCGATTCGGTCGGGGACGGCTGGGCCTCTGTCGACCTGGCGGAGTGCTCACGCTCCGAGCCGTCCGCCGCGGGAAGCCGGGGTGGGTCGGCGGCCTATCGCGGGTCGGACGACGCCCTCGAAGCAGGACGCGGCGTCGAAACGCCGCCCCCGAGCACGCGCGGGCGGGCAGCTGGGCGAAAAGACACGACTCATCGCACCTTCGGGACCAGGTCGTGAGAGATCCGGGCGAGGTTCGCCGAGGTTCTCCGGCTCCACTGGTGGGCCCTCTGTCGAAGCGGACGAAGCGGCGCGGGATGCTCGAGCTGCGGGCGGTGTCGTGTCGGCGCCAGGCCCCGGGCCATCGCGACGGTTGCCAGCCGCAGAGACAGCCGAGCCTGGGCGGCGTTGGGCCAGACGACCCGGCGATGGGCCTCGCTGGCGCGATCGGCTCGCCCGATGCGGCCGGCGCGCAGGCGACGGAGGACGCCGGCATCGCGCCAGTCGACAAGGGCGTGCACGGCGCCCGGCGTCACCTCGCCCGCGCACCGTGGCTCAGGATGGCACCTGTGGGCGCGCCTCGTGTCGTCCCGCGCCTGCCGCGTCTCCGAGAGATCCGCTCGGGCCGGGCGGTTTCGTACGGGCGTTTCCCGCTTCGATGCCGTCTCGGGGTCGGCACCGAGCGCTACCTGGTGCGCCCCGAGCAACCTTGGTCCGTGGGGGACCGATACCGGTTGCGCGTGGACGCCGGCCCCGACCACCCCGGTCCGGCGACGCGGCAGCGCGTTGCCGAGTTCTCGATCGGGGAGCCTCTGGGCGACCGCCACCGCGAGCTCGAGCCGGTGGAGCTCGCCGTCTCGGAGCTACAGCAAGGCGAGCTGGGCTTCATCGATCGGAGCGGCCCGTGCGGGGCCTCGCATGAGGCGGCGCACGTGGACGTCGACTTTCCGACGCCGGACGCCGCCACGAGCTGGCCGCGCGAGTTTCTCGAGTACCGCACCTTCGTGGACGGCTTCGACTGGAATCCCCCGGGTGTCGTCTGCCAGGACGTCGACCCGGGAGGCTCCCGGACCTCGCGCACGGGCAATACCACCGCGACCACCTGCGACTCCGGGCTGGCCGACGGCACGAGGTCGCTGCTCGCGGGTCGCTGAACGCGTGGCGCATGGTCCACTCCGACGCGAACGGCGCGTGCTCCGTCGCTCTGCCGGGCGCGGGAGGCGGCGCGGGCGGCGCGTGGCTGCTCGCGAGCCTGGGAGCGCTCGCGGCCCGCGCGCGGCGACGCCGCGCTCGCGCGGCGCGCGGGGACGAGCTGCGGGCGGTGCCGCGAGCCGGAGCCCGGCACGAATCTGGAACGGAACGAGACGCGCAGACGGGGCGCGGAAGGCGGTGATCCGCGGCCCAACGCAATGGGGACACGGATCACCGACCGAAAATCGCGCTCGCTCTCTCGGCTGGGCTCAGTCCGTTCTGACGGTGATCTGACGCGGCCGTGCCTTCTCCACTTTCGGCAGCTCCAGCCTGAGCACGCCGTCGCTGAGCTTGGCGTCGATCCCGGTCTGATCTTGGCTGTAAGGCGTGCTCACCACGACACGCTCCTTCACGTAGGGGCCGACCACGTAGGTGGTGGCGCGGTGCGAGTCGACGTGGTCGGGCCCGTCCTGGCAGTCGTCCTCGGTGATGATGAAGAGCGTATCCTTCGCGCAGTTGCTCTTGGCCACGGCCTCGACCATCAGGCCCAGCGCCAGGTCGGTGTCGGCGTGCCGTGTCTCCGGCGTGTCGAAGCCGCCGAGCGCCATGGCGAAGCGGCCCACGTGGTCGTGGCTGATGCGCACCCTGGACAGATTCGGCAGGTTGCCGTTTGCCACCAACTGGTCGAACTCGCGCTTCCACTCGTCGTAGCGCCACAGCGAATCGGGCTTCCGAAGCGATCCAGCGCGAGCATCCTCGGGCTCCCGACGCAGAGTGGACATGACGTTCGTTCCGCGAAGCCAGTGCATGTCCAGTCCGGACGGATTCTGGCCAGCTTGGCGCCGGGGATACCTCCGAAAAGGCGATATTCAGATATTCGATATTTGCATGTCTGGTTTTGGAGGGGTTGCGCGGGCAGGAGGGCGTTCACCCTGGGCGCGACTGGACGGTCGTGCTCGGGCGTCTCGCGGCCCCCCGCCGGGCAGGCCCCACGAATCCCCGCGGCTCGCGGCCGTTCTTCGGCTCTTCGCCGTGCTTCGTGGGCACCTCGAGGGGATCGGACGGCGAGGCTCCGACAAGGTTCACTTCCGGGCGCACATCCGGGGCGCGCCGCGATTGCCCACGACCTGTCCGAGCTGCACGAGCGCGCTCGAGGTCAGCTGAGGAGCCGTCGCGGTGTCGAGGCTAGTGCAGCTCGTGAAGGTGAATTGACCGTCCACCGTGACCAGCTCCGGTAGAGAGGCCGCCGTCAATTGGGGGAGACCGCGCAGGAGCCAGCCGTCCGATCCCACCGTGGAGAGGGTCGAAAAGTCGACGCTCGTCAATGCGTCCAGCTCGAGCAAGAACGCGCCCGGCGACGTGCTGAGCTTGGGTGCGGAGATCGAGGTCGTGACGTTGGGGACCTGCCCGGGTTCCATGGGACGCACCCCGCGCTCGAGTCGAGCAGCCCGTCTTCCTGGTCGTTTGCGTCGAGCGCTCGAGCGATGAGGGATGCTCGATTGCCCTGGTGGTCGCTCTCGGCATGACTGGGGCCACAACCATCCCTGGCGTGGGCACGGTCCACGATGTCAAATGTCGCCCATGACAGTCTTGGCAATTCGAAAACGTGGAGAACGGGTGAAGACATTGCTCGGGCTTCGGTTGCTTTTGCTGGCCGCATTGACCCTGACCGTGGCCTGCACAGGGCGGGCCCGCGATGCCTTGTCTGCGCCGCCAGCGGCCACCGATCGGCTGCAGAGGGCCCTGGAAAGAACCGTCGCCGCTGGTGTCCCCGGTATTTCGTTGCGGTGGTGATCCTTCAGCTCGCCGAAGAAGGGCGCTTGGATCTGAACGCACCGTCAAGCGTATGCTCGGTGACGTCACCGACGAGATTCCCAACGCCGGCCAGGCAACGGTTGCGCAGCTACTCAATCACACGAGCGGCATTCCAAGTTGGGAAGATGATCCCGCCTGGATTCGGGCTGGCCGTGGGGACCGGCTCGATGTCGCGCACACCTGGGGCAAGGCAGAGACGCTGCAATATATTGCCGGCTCCAAGCCACTGGCCGAGGCCGGCCAGCACTTCAGCTATGCCAACACGAATTTCACCCTGCTGGGCTTGATCATCGAAAACCATACCGGTCGCGAGGTGATGCACGAGATCCGCCAGCGCATTCTCGACCCGCTCGGCCTCGAGAACATCTATCTGGAGGGTTTCGAGCCCGTGCCGGGACAACGAGTGCCACACCGCTACCACTGGGCGACGGCAGACTTTGTCAACAACGCGGGCATCAATGCTGCATTTCCGGAGATCCGCCCTGGCCTGATTGACGCCAGCGCCTCCAACCTGTCGGTGGAGTGGACGGCGGGCGGCATGGTCGCGACCATGTCGGACCTGGCGCTGTACGGAAGAGCGCTGCGGGAGGGACGTCTTCTCGACGAAAACAGTATGGCGTTCATGATGGATTGGTTTCCGATCAAAGAAGGATTGCAGAACGGGCACAATCTCTTTCGTACGGTCTACCAAGACGGCCACGCCACCATTGGACACAGCGGTGGCGTATTGGGGTTCACGGCGGCGCTCTATTGGGTCGAAGGCACCGATGTGGTGGTGGCGGTGGGCAGCAATGTCGGCTCGATGCATGCCGGCAAGGTGCCGGCCAGCGCGAGCGCGATGGCTGCGAGCCGGGACTTTGTCGAGCTAGCGATGACGCTGGCGCGCGCCGACTAGGAGAATGAAACGCGAGGACGATTCGCCGCGCGACCGAATGACACAGCAGTACTCTCGGGGCAACCGGAGCAAGAAGCCTCGTGCGAGGTCATCGACCCATGTCGCGAAATTGCCGCGCTGCCCGCGGCAGCTTGCAAGCCTTTGCGCGGGGGCAAAGGCTGCAGAGGCGGGGCGCCACGGGCATCGCCTTCCGCTGAGGGCGCGCGGCGGAGCGTGTTGCAGTGTTTTGATGCCGTGTTCCCTCGGGGGCGAAGTAGGGGAGCGTCATCGGTTCGGGGGGCGGGCCCGGCGGGCTCGGCGGCTCGGTGAGGCTCGGGCTTGGCTGGCTGCGGCTTCGGCGGGGCAAGGGTTCTCGCCCGCCGCGTTGCCCGCCGCCGCGCGCAAGAGGAGGGGGCGATGCCGCGGGGGGGCGGGCGCGGGTCAGTAGAGGAGCTCGGTCCAGCGTTGGTTGCGGAGGAGATCGGCTTTGCGTTCTTGCCAGAGGGCGGGGCTGCCGGCGATTTCGGCGAGGGCGGTTTCGAGGGTCTGTCGGGCGGTGGCGAGGCCGGCGAGGTAGACGTAGGTGTTCGGCCGGGCGAGGAGCTTCCAGAGCTCGGCGCTGCGTTCGCGCAGGGTGCTGCCCCAGTGGATGCTTTGGTCGGAGGGGGAGCGGGGGCTGAGGGCTCGGAAGGCTTTGAAGGTGGTGCGGTCGTAGTATTGGGCGAGGTCGCGATCTTCGCGGTTGCGGTAGGCGGTGTCGAGGCCGCTGTTGCAGCCGTAGAAGAGCCAGATGGTGCCTCGGAAGTCGGTGCGCTCGTAGAGGTGGCGGACGAAGGCCCGAAAGGGGGCGATGCCCGCGGTGGCGGAGAGGAGCAGGAGGGTGGCCTCTTTCTCGGCGGGGACGCGAAATTCGCTGTCGTAGGGGCCCGTGAGTTGCAGTTGGGCGCCGGGCTGGAGGTCGCAGAGGTAGTTCGATGTGATTGCGGGCCGAGGCGGGTCGGCGCCGGCGCGTGCCGCGTTTTGCCGGCGCACGGTGATGCGCAGGCGCAGCGCGCCGGCGGGCGTTTTCACCGGCAGGTCGGCGATGCTGTAGAGGCGCAGGTGCTCGGCGCCGCCCGGCGCGCCGGGTTCGGCGGGGAGCACGCCGAGGCTTTGGCCGATGTCGGGGGTGGGGGCGCCGGGAGGGAGCTCGAGCACGAGCTCGCGGACCTCTTCGTCGGCGTGGGGGGGCGTGAGTCGGTCGCTGGAGAGGAGGGTGGCCTGGAAAGGGGGGTGGGTGGCGAGGTGTCGTAGTTCCATGGGGGTCAGCTCCCGGGGGGCAAGCGGGGGCACGGGGGTCGAGCGGCGGCGGACGCCGCTCGGTCGGGGGCCGCAGCGCGAGGGGCGAGGGGCGCGGGGCGCGGGGGTCGAGCGGCGCGAGCGCCCCTCCGCTCCTCAGCTGGGCGGAGCCGCGGGGTAGCCGACGGTTTGGGCGAGCAGCACGCGTTCTCGCGTGCCCAGCTTCAGGGCGCTCTCGACGGCTTTGTGATCGAACCAGCCGCGCACGACGGTGGAGAGGCCTTCGGCGGCGCAGAAGAGGTAGACGTTCTGGGCGATCGCTCCGGCGCTGGCGGCGGCGTACAGGCCTTCTTCGGCGACGGGCACGTTTTTGACGTGCTGCAGGTCGGCGACGTAGATGAGGTCGAGCGGGGCTTCGTCGACGAAGTCTTGGAAGCCGGTGACGCGGCGGGCGTCGACTTCGCGCACGAGGTGGAGGCCGTGCGCCGAGGGGTCGAAGATGTACAGCCCGGTGCTCAGCGCCACGTAGATGTCGATTTCCTGGGCGTTGAGCGCCGAGGGGGCGGTGCGGGCGCCGGTGGCCGGGCGGTTGATGCCGAAAGCCGCCCACAGCAGGTTGGAGAGCACCGGTAGGGGCAGGGGGCGTGGGTCGAACTCTCGGCTGGACCTGCGCCGCGCGAGCAGGCGCAGCAGCTCGGAGCTTTCCGGTTGCGGCGCGGGCAGCGCGAAAGGTTGCTGGCCCCGCTCTTTGACGCGGTCGGGCTTGAGGTGGTGAATGAAGCTCGCGGCGAGCTTGGTGAGCGTGTGCATGGCAGTTCTTTCTCCTTCCGGGCGCGGCGGGGCGCCGCTTCAGGAAAGGTGCGAAATGACCTTGGGCAAGGCGTCGGTGGTGACGGAGATGGAGTCGATGCCGGCCTCCAAAAGGAAGCGGGCGATCTCTGGGTGATCGCTGGGGCCTTGGCCGCACAGGCCGACCTTGCGCCCCTTTTCGTGGGCTTTTTCGATGACGAGCTTGATCATGCGCTGCACGCCCGGGTCCTGCTCGTCGAAGATGTGGCTCAGGGTCTCCGAGTCGCGGTCGACGCCCAGCGTGAGCTGGGTCAGATCGTTGGAGCCGATCGAGAAGCCGTCGAACAAGTCGGAGAATTGGTCGGCGAGGATGACGTTGTTCGGGATCTCGCACATCACGTAGACTTCGAGGCCGTCCTGCCCGCGCGGAAGGCCGGCTTTCGCCATCGAGGCCAGCACCTTTCGGCCTTCGGTGAGCGTGCGGCAGAACGGGATCATCACTTTGACGTTCTTCAGGCCCAGGTTCTGGCGCACCCGCGCGATGGCGCGGCACTCGAGCGCGAAGGCTTCTTCGTAGCGCGGGTCGTAATAGCGGCTCGCGCCCCGAAAGCCGATCATCGGGTTGTGCTCGAGGGGCTCGAAGGTTTGCCCGCCGAGCAGGCCGGCGTACTCGTTCGTCTTGAAGTCGCTGAAGCGCACGATCACGGGCCGCGGGTAGAACGCGGCCGCGATCTGGGCGACGCCGCTCGAGAGCCGATCGACGAAGTACTCCTCTCCCGTGGCGTAGCCGGCGATCTTGGCGCGAACCTGCGCGACGACGTGCGGATCTTCGATCCGCTCCGGGTGCAGCAGGGCCATCGGGTGAACCGCGATCCAGCTGCCGATCACGAACTCGATGCGAGCCAGGCCCACGCCGGCGCTCGGGAGCTGCCCCGAGGAGAAGGCGAGCTCGGGGTTGCCGACGTTGAGCATGACGGGGATGCGCGGTCGGTGCAGGGTCTTGGGGTCGATCGTTTCGCGGTCGAAGGGAACCCGGCCCGGGTAGACTTTGGCTTCGTCGCCCTCGGCGCAGCTGACGGTGACCTCGTCGCCGGTGTGCAGCCGCACGGTGCCGTTGCCCGTGCCCACCACGCAGGGAATGCCGAGCTCGCGCGAGACGATGGCCGCGTGGCAGGTGCGGCCGCCGTGGTCGGTGACGACCGCGCTGGCCCGCTGCAGGATCGGCTCCCAGTCGGGGTCGGTCATCTCGGCGACCAGAATCTCCCCTTCGCGGAAGGAGGCGAGCTCCGCCGGGCCGTGGATGACGCGCACGCGGCCCTGGCCGATTTTGCCCCCCACGGCTTTGCCCACCACGAGGGGCGCTGGGCGCGGGCCGCTCGGCCGTAGGCGGAAGAACTCGAAGCTCGGCTCGCGCACGTTCGAGTGCACCGTTTCCGGCCGCGCCTGCACGATGAAGAGCTCGCCCGAGCGGCCGTCTTTGGCCCACTCGATGTCCATGGGCGTGGGCCTGCCGGCGCGCTCGGTGTAGTGCGCCTCGATGCGCATCGCCCAGTGGGCGAGCTGCATGATTTCCTCCGGCTCGAGCACGAATTTCTGTCGGAACAGGCGGGGGACGCGGCGCTCGACGACCCGTTGCGTGCCGGTGCCGTAGACGAGCTTGACTTGCTTGTCGCCGAGCTGCCGGCGCACGATCGAAGCGTAGCCCTCGCGCGCCGTCGGCTTGTGCACCCAGAATTCGTCCGGGCTCACGCGCCCTTGCACGACCGTTTCGCCCAGGCCCCACGCGCCCGTGATGATGACCACGTCGCGGCAGCCGCTCTCGGTGTCCAGGGTGAAGATGACCCCTGCCGAGCCCAGATCGCTGCGCACCATCTTTTGCACGCCCACGGAGAGCGCCACGTCGCGGTGGGCGAAACCGTGCTCGCGGCGGTACACGATGGCTCGGTCGGTGAAGAGCGACGCCATGCAATCGCGCACGGCGTACAGGAGGTCTTCGGCGCCGTGCACGTTCAGGTAGGTCTCTTGCTGGCCGGCGAAGGATGCGGTCGGCAGATCCTCCGCGGTGGCGCTCGAGCGTACGGCCACGTCCACGTCTCGCCCGCCGTAGGCCTCCGAGAGCGTTTCGTAGGCTTCGCGCACGTCCCGGGCGACCGCGGGGGGCAGCGGCGCGGAGCGGATCAGCTTGCGCGCGCGCGCGCCGACCTTGGCCAGCGCTTGCACGTCGCGCACGTCCAGGTCGTCGAGCGCGGCGTACAGCTCGCCTTCGATGCCCGCCTCCCTCAGGTGGAGGCGATAGGCCTCGGCCGTCACGGCGAAGCCGTCGGGAACGAACACCCCGGCTTTGCCGAGGGTTCGGATCATTTCCCCGAGGGAGGCGTTCTTTCCTCCGACGCGAGGCACGTCCTCGAGGGTCAATTGGTCGAATGCAATGGCGTAGGTCACGACCCCGTGGGTGCAAGGCTCGTGCCTTGGCGGGTCGGCTGCGGGCGAGCCGGGGCCAGGCCGCGCGATCTCGCCGGGGGCGCCCGCCAGGGGCGCGGGCCGCGTTACCGAATGGGATCCTGCCGGATTGGGGCGCGCGGACCTTGCGCGCTGGCGGTCGTGGCGACGGGCGGCTCAGCAGATCCTCGGCAGCTGCTCGCCCGAGGCGGGCCAGAGCAGGCGCCTTCCGCCGACGACGCTCTCGACCACCACGCGCGGCACCGACCCGGATCGGGGCAGCACGCGGCCGATCGCGCGCGCGCCTCGCGCGACGGGGTGCGCGCGCAGCGCGTCGAGCGCCGGGCCCACCCGGGCCTCGGGCACGAAGGCCACGAAGCGGCCCTCGTTGGCGACGTATAGCGGGTCGATGCCGAGCAGCTCGGAGACGCCCTGGACGGGCTCGCTGACTGGGATTAGGCTCTCGCGCAGCTCGAAGTCGAGGCCGGCCGCGCTCGAAAGCTCGCACAGCGCGGTGGCGAGCCCCCCGCGCGTGAGGTCGCGCAGGCAATGCAGCTGCGGCTCGCCGGCGAGCGCCAGGGCGGCCTGCGAAAGATCTGCGCAGTCGCTCTCGATGGGGCTCTCGAGGTTCAGCTCGTGCCGCCGGGCGAGCACCGCGAAGCCGTGCCGCCCGAGGTCGCCACTGACGAGGATGCAGTCGCCGGCCGCGATGGCCGTGGGGCTGGACGGGAGCACCTGGGTGCCCACGCCGCTGGTCGTGATGTACAAGCCGTCGGCGCGACCGCGCTCGACGACCTTGGTGTCCCCCGCCGCGATCCGCACCCCCGCCGCGCGCGCCGCCTCGCCCATGGATTGGGCGATGCGCTGCAGCACCTCGAGGGGGAGCCCCTCCTCGAGGATGAAGGCGGCGGAAAGGGCGAGGGCGCGCGCTCCCGCCATGGCCAGGTCGTTGACGGTGCCGAAGACGGCGAGGCGGCCGATGTCGCCGCCGGGGAAGAACAGCGGGGAGACGACGTACGCGTCCGTGCTGAAGGCGAGCGGGCCGCGCGGCGCGTCGAACAGCGCCGCGTCGTGCAGGGGCTCGCGCGGGGAGGCCTCGGCGAACGCGGGCCGGAAGATCCGCTCGACGAGCTCGCTGGTGAGCCGCCCGCCGCCGCCGTGGCCGATCTGCACGCGCTCGTGCGAGAGCGGGGCGGGGCAGCCGGCGCCGCCGGTCGGCGCCGCGTCGGGGTCGGCGGGGGGCTTCACGCGCGCTCCGGGGCCGAGGCGAGCGCCGCCGCCGGCCGATCGCGGTGCTGGTGGTAGGCCGCGCACGCGCCTTCGCTGGAGACCATCGGCGCTCCGAGGGGCGATTGGGGGGTGCAGCGCCGGCCGAACTCCGGGCACTCGGGCGGCTTGATCAGCCCGAGCAGCACCGGGCCCGCCTGGCAGCGCGATGGGGCCGGGGCCGCGGCGCGCCGCGGCGCGGCGGGGAAGCGGCGCTCGGCGTCGAACGCCTCGTACTCTTCGCGCAGCGCGAGCCCTCCGCCCTCGATCGGCCCGATGCCGCGGAAGCTGCGCGGGACGACCCGAAAGACGCGGGCCATTTCGGCCAGGGCGTGCGGGTTGCCGCCTTCCTGCACGACGCGGCGGTAGGCGTTCTCCACGGCCGGGTCACCGCGCTCGAGGCGCTGGACACAGCGCAGCACGCCGCGCAAGAGGTCCACGGGCTCGAAGCCGGTGACCACGATGGGGACGCCGTACGTTCGCGCGAGCGGCTCGTATTCCGAGAGCCCCGTCACGGCGCACACGTGGCCGGCGGCCAACAGCCCGTCGACCCGCCCTTGCTCGAGGATGCGCTCGA
This sequence comes from Polyangiaceae bacterium, assembly GCA_050299315.1. Lineage (GTDB taxonomy): Bacteria > Myxococcota_A > Polyangia > Polyangiales > Polyangiaceae > SZUA-265. The sequence goes on along the minus strand of JBNKVS010000057.1, from coordinate 7,577 downwards.
GGGCGGGGGGTACGCGCACGTGGCTGCACAGCAGGCTGAAGTTGCCCACGCCCCCCTGCTGGGCGGCGCTCACGCACAGCGCGCTCGATGGCGCCGTCGTCTCGAAGCCGACCGCGAAGAAGACGACTTGGCGCTCGGGCTCTCGCTCGGCGAGCCGCAGGGCGTCGAGCGGGCTGTAGACGACGCGCACGTCGCCGCCGCGGGCGCGCGCGTCCGCCAGGTCGCTCTCGGTGCCGGCGACGCGCAGCATGTCCCCGAACGAGCACAGCGTCACCTCGGGCCGGGCGGCGAGCTCGATGGCTCGGTCGATCAGCTCGGCGGGGGTGACGCACACCGGGCAGCCGGGGCCGTGCAGCAGCTCGATGGGGGCCGGCAACAGCGTGTCGAGCCCGAAGCGGACGATCGAGTGGGTCTGGCCGCCGCACACTTCCATGATGCGCCAGGGGCGGGTGACGGTGGCCCGCAGCTGCTCGAGGTGGCGCTCGACGAGCGCCCGGCTCCGGTACTCGTCCAGGTGCTTCACGGGGCCTCGCCGCCGGGCTCGGGTTCTGCCCGAAGCGCCTCGTCGAGCGCCTCGAGCGCGGCGCGGGCCTGCTGCTCGTCGAGCCGCGCGATGGCGAAGCCGGCGTGCACGAGGACGTAGTCGCCCACGGCGGCCTCCGGGGCGTAGTGCAGGCACACCTCGCGGATCACCCCGGCGAAGCTGACTCGGCCCATGCGCAGGGCGCCGGGCTCGGCGGTTACGACGCGACCGGGGATGGCCAAGCACATGGTCGGGTTTCTCCGAGTGGGTTTTCGGGCGGCGCGGGGGCGCGGCGGGGCGGCGCGCCGCGCCCGCGGGGCTCATTCGCCATCGAGGGCCTCGATGCCGACCCCGGTGCGGCCGAGCAGGGTGGCGTCGGTGCCGCCACAGGCGGGGCACAGCGTGAGGTGGTGCTCCGGGGCATACACGGTCGCGCAGGCGCTGCAGCGCGCCTCGACGTGGCGCAGCTCCAGCTCGAGCCGCGCGCCCTCGGCGGCGGTGCCGCGCGCGTGGGCGCGAAAGTGAAAATCGAGCCCCGCCGGGTCGAGGTGCTCGGTTTCTGCGACGAAGCCGCGCACCCGCGCGACGCGCGACAGCGCGTGGGTTCGCGCTTCCCGCAGCACGACCTCGAGCAGCTGGCGCGCCAGTTGGGTTTCATGCATGGCGCTCGACCTCGGCGGGGGGCTCGGGCTCGGGGCAGGGCTCGGCGGCGACCTCGCTCCCTGCGGCGCTCGGCGCCCCCCGCAGCTCGGCGACGAGCTGCCGGGCGCGAGCCTCGGCGACGGCGCTGGCTCGCTCGGCGGCCGGGGACAGGCCGCGATGGGGCCCCGCACGCGGCGCGACCGAAATGGCCACGAAGCGCACCCGCGCGGCGCGGGCCCCGTACAGCTCGGCCGCCAGCTCGACGGCCGCCGGCGCGCTCAGGCCGTGCGAGGAGAGGCTGGCGCGGGCGTCCAGCGCCTCGAGACCGAGCACCTGGACGCGCCCGGCGCGAGCCGGCTCGGCGAGGGCGTCGATCACGATCATTTCTCCCGGTTGCTCGAGCAACGCCAGCAGGTCGAGTGGGCTTCGCAAGGCGGTGACCTCGGCGCCCGGTGGGGGGCTCTGGGCCAGGCGCTCCACCACCCGCAGCCCGACCGCGTCGTCACCCGCGTAGGGCTGGCCCACGGCGACCACCCGCACCGCCGGCTCGCTCGGCCCCCTCATTCGGGGCACCCCGGCTCGGGGGGCGCGGCGAGCCCGACGCGCTCGAGTTTCAGGAAGTGCGTCGAGCACGAGATGCAGGGATCGTAGTTGCGCACGGCTTGTTCGGCTCGCCAGGTCGCTTGCTCGTGGGGGAGGCGGGCGAGGTCGCCCCCCATCGCCAGCAAATCCTCTTCGATGCTGCGCTGGTTCTGGGAGGTGGGGGGCACGATCTGAGCCTGCAGAATCTCGCCGTGCTCGTCGATCTCGTAGCGGTGGTAGAGCAAGCCCCGGGGCGCTTCGGTGGCGCCGTGGCCGGTGCGGGGAGCGCTGGCCGAAAGCGGCACGCGCACCGAGGCCGGGCCCGCCGCCGGTCGCGCGGCGATCGCGCCCGCTTCGTCGAGCGCGTGGATGATCTCGACCAGGCGCAGCAGGATGCTCTTGAACGGGTTGAGCTCCTTCGGCGCGAGCCCCGCGCGGCCCGCCGCGCGCTGCGCGAGGGGCGAGAGGCGGTCGAAGTTCAGGTTGTAGCGCGCGAGCGGGCCGCACAGGTAGGCGCCGCGAGCGCGCAGCCGGCACTGCAGGGCCGTCGAGTGCGGCACGTGCTCTTCCACGAAGTGCTCGCCGTACTCGCTCCCGTCGATGTCCAGCCCGCGGCTCGAGACGATGCGCCCTTCGCACAGCGGGTAGTCGCTCGGGTGGCGCAGCGCCACCAGCTCGTAGTCGCGCTCGAAGCTCGGAAACGTCAGCCGGGCGAGCTGCTCGAGCGTTTCGCATGCGGCGTCGCGCGCGGCTTCGAGCCGGGGCACGAGCTCGGCGAGGCGCGCCGCTTCCGGCAGGCGGTAGAAGCCGCCCACCCGGACGTTGATGGGGTGGACCTCGCGGCCCCCCACCACTTCCACGATGGCGTTGCCCACCTTCTTGATCGACAGGCCGCGCCGCACCAGCTCCGGGTGATCTTTGGCCATCGCGAGCGCGCTCTGGTAGCCGAAGAAATCGGGCGCGTGCAGCATGAACACGTGCAGGGCGTGGCTCTCCACCCACTCGCCGCAGTACAGCAGCCGGCGCAGCTTCCGGAGCGGATCGGGCAGCACCACGCCGGCGGCGTGCTCGACGGCGTGGCAGGCGCTCATCTGGTAGGCGACGGGGCAGATGCCGCAGATGCGCGCCGTGATGTCGGGTGTTTCTTCGGCGCGTCGCCCGCGCAGCAGGGCCTCGAAGAAGCGCGGCGGCTCGAAGATCGAAAGCTCCACGCGCTTGGCCTGGTCGCCCTCGAACTCGATCGTCAGCGAGCCCTCCCCTTCGACCCGCGCCAGGTAGCCCACCTGAATCGTCTTCATGGCGCCTCCTTGCGGGCCCGGGCCCGCGGTGTCGCCCCCGCGGGGGCCGGCTCCGGGGCCTTTGCCGCCCCGGGCTCCGCCGACGGTCGCCCCGACCCCCGGGGCTCGGCTCGCCCGGCGGCGCCCCCCAGGTGGGCGGTGCGGAACGGCTCCGCGGCCACGTTGAAGGTGCCGTACAGGCGCCGCACGTCGACATCGGGCGTGCCCACGGCCGCCAGCGCGCTGGCGAGCGCCTCGGGCCGAGCCGATTCCATGGGCCCGTAGCAGCCGAAGCAGCCGCGGCGAAAGCTCGGGCACAGCGCGCCGCACCCGCTCTGCGTGACGGGGCCGAGGCACGCCACGCCCCCGGCCACCATCACGCAGGTGACCCCTTGCCGCTTGCAGTCGAGGCAGACGGAGTGCTGCGGCACGTTGGGGGCGCGGCCGTGCAGCGAGGCGAGCAAGACTTCCAGCAGCTGCCGCTTGTTGACCGGGCACCCGCGCAGCTCGTAGTCCACTCGGACGTGCGCGGCGATGGGTGTGGAGGTGTCGAGCGTCTGCACGTACTCGGGTCGGGCGTACACGGCGCCCACGTACTCGTCTTTGTGGGCGAAGTTCTTCAGAGCCTGAATGCCGCCGGCGGTCGCGCAGGCCCCGATCGTCACCAGCCGCCGCGACAGCCGGCGCACCTCGAGGATTCGCCGCGCGTCGGCCTCCGTCGTGACGGATCCCTCGACCAGCGTCACGTCGTAGGGGCCCTGCAGCTGGGCTCGGGTGGCCTCGAGGAAGTAGGCGATCTCCACGGCCTCGCTGAGGGCCAAGAGCTCGTCCTCGAGGTCGAGCAGGCTGAGCTGGCAGCCGTCGCAGGAGGCGAACTTGAACACGGCGAGCTTGGGTTGGTTCGAGGCGGTCATCGGGCGTTCACAGCTCCGGGATGGCGAGCAGGGGCAGCGCCGTGTCCCCGCGCAGCACGGGGCCGTGCTTGCACAGCATCAGCGGCCCCAGCTGGCAGTGCCCGCAAAAGCCCGTGGCACATTTCATGTTGCGCTCGGCGGACGCGTAAAGCCGCTCTCGCGGCAGGCCGTGGCGGTCGAGCGAGCGCGCCGAGAAGCGCAGCATCACCTCCGGCCCGCACACCATGGCCACGGTGGCGGTCGGATCGAAATCCAGCTGGTCGATCAGCTTCGTGACCACGCCCGTGGGCCCTTCGTAGCCCGGATCCCCGCGGTCCACGGTGACCTGGCACTCGAGCGCCCCCGCGCGCTGCCACGCCTCGAGCTCCGAGCGGAACAGCAGCTCGCCCGGGCTGCGCGCGCCGTACAGGAGCGTGACCCGCCCGAAGCGCTCGCGCTCGGCCAGCGCGCGGTACAGCACCGGCCGCAGCGGCGCCAGGCCGATGCCTCCGGCGACCACGAGCAGGTGCTCGCCGCGCGCGGCGCCCACCGGCCAGGCGGTGCCGTAGGGACCGCGCCAGCCGACGAAGGCCCCCGCAGCCAGGCTGCCCAGCGCCTCCGTCACCGGCCCCACGCGCCGCAGCGTGTGGACGATCCCGCGCTCTCGCGCGGGATCCCCGCTGATCGAGATCGGCACCTCGCCCACGCCGAAGGCGTACAGCATGTTGAACTGACCGGGGGAAAACGCCAGCCGCCCTTCGAGCGTCAGCGTGACGGTGTCGTGGGTTTCGGCGGCGACCGCGGTGACGCGCGCGAAGCGGGGCGCCAGCTCCGAGCGCGGCGGCGCGTGGCTCACCGAGGGCTCCCGCCCGGAGCCGGGGAGGGCCCGGAGTGCGGCGCGGGCTCGCCGGCTCGGGGCGCCGCGCCCAGCTCGGCGCGGTATACGTCGAGCTGCTGCAGCCGCGCTCGCTCCAGCCGGCCGTGTACCTCGGCGAGCAGCTGGCGGGTGATGGCGTAGCCGAACTCGCTGTCGGCCTCGACCTTGTCGCGCAGGCAGCGGCCGTCCACGCGCAGGGCGAGCACCGGGGCCAGCGCGCGGCAGTCGACGTGCCACTGGTAGGGAGCGAACAGCACCGACCAACCGAGCACGTCGCCCGCGCCGAGCGTCTCCAGCGTGAGCGCGCCCTGGCCCGGCAGGTGGCTCTCCAGGGAGATGGAGCCGGATCGGAGCAGGAACAGCGAATCTGCCGCGGACCCCTCCCGAAACAGGTACTCGCCGCAGGCGAAGCGCGCGTTTTGCGTGCAGCCGGTCAGAAACCGCACGATGCGCGGGCTGAAGCCTCGGCAGAAACGCTGGGCCGCCACGCTTCGATCGAGCCCCTCGAGCTTCATTGCGCCTCCTGGGTGGGCCGCGGCCGCCCGATGGCGCCGGCTGCCTGCAGCCAGTCGATGCCGACGGGGCACCAGGTGAGGCAGCGGCCACAGCCGACGCAGCCGGAAGCTCCGAACTGATCGACCCAGTGAGCCAGCTTGTGGGTCAGCCACTGCCGGTAGCGACTCTTCACGCTCCCCCGGACGCTGCCGCCGTGCAGGTAGCTCAGCTGCGAGGTGAAGCAAGAGTCCCAGGTGCGGGTGCGCGTCGCGGTTTCGCCTTCCACGGAGGTGGTATCCTCGATGTTGCTGCAGAAGCAGGTGGGGCAGACCTGTGTACAGCCCGAGCAGGCCAGGCAGCGCTCGGCGAGCGAGGCCCACTGCGGGTCCTCCGGGTGGCTCCCGAGCCGCTCGGGGAGGTTTTCGGTGTCCAGCTGGCGGGTGATGGCGCGGCGGGCCGCCTCGAGCTGCGCCTCCGCCGCCGCTCGGTCCCCTTCGGGGCAGACGCCGCAGCCCACCTCGGCCAGCAGCTGCCGGCCGCGCGCGCTGCCGCTGCGGGCCACGAAGCGGTGGCTCGCAGGCTCGGCGAGCTCGACCAGCTCGATGTCGAACCCGGCCTCGACGCGCGGACCCGTTCCCACCGAGGTGCAGAAGCAGGTCGCCGCCGGCGCGCTGCAGCTCACCGCGATCACGACCGTGTCGGCGCGGCGCGCGGCGTAGTGGGCGTCGTTCGCGTGCGCGCTGCCCATCACGCGGTCGAGCATGCCGAGGCCCGCCAGATCGCAGCCGCGCGCCCCGATCAGCGCCAGCTTTTCGGTGGGGGGCAGCACGGTTTCGGCGCGCATGCCCGAAGGCCCGCGCCGAATCTGGAGCAACACCTCTCGGGGCCGGTGGTAGAGGCGCTTGAAGGACTGGGTGGTGCTCGCATAGCCGAACAGCGCGGAATCTCCCCGCGAGCGCAGGCGATACCGCCCGGGGCTCTGCTCGTCCCCCACACCCTCGGGCAAGTCCTCGATGCCCGTGATCGTTTCGTAGGCCAGCGCGTCTCCCTGGAGGCGAGGGCCGAGGACGCGGTAGCCGAGCGCGCCGAGGTGGGTGATCAACTGCCCGAGCTGCCCGCGCGACATGAGCCACGGCTCGGATGCCGGCTGGGGATCGGGGGGCGCCGAGGGGGCCGTCATGGCCGCCCATGCTGAACGACTCCGGCGCCGTGGTTCAAGACCCGAGGCGCGCTGCGGCGTCGATTGTCGTCCGGCTCGCGCGTTTCCGCTCGGCGAGCCATTCCCGCACGATTTGCGCTGCTCGCGGGCACGTTACGCGCAGGTAACGCGCGGGTTGCGGCCGGGGCATGCGCGAGGCCTTCGCAGACGGGGGATGGGGCGCTGCCCCGAGCGGGCTCCCCGGGGGCGCGGGCGCCCGATGCGACCGCTCGAGCGGGCCGGGGGCGAGCGTGCGGGGCTCGAGCCCGCGTCGAGCCAGCTCGCACCAAGCGTGGCACGAGACGTGCACGGGAGGAATCGGGTCGTCGCTCCCCGGCGGCCGAGGGCAGGTCCCGAGGGCGAGATGCGTGCCGGGGAGGCGAGCGACGGAAAGGACCCGAAGACGGTGGAACTCTGCGACCTTTCGAGGCTTCGTCGTGAGATGGTGGCTGGTCAGATTTCGGGCCGCGGCATCGCGGATGCGGCGGTCTTGCAGGCCATGGGCCGTGTGCCGCGCGAGGCGTTCGTGCCGGAGCGGCTTCGGCCCAGGGCCTATGCGGACGAGCCGCTGCCCATCGGCCAGGGGCAGACCATCTCGCAGCCGTTCATCGTGGCGCTGGTGGCGTCAGCGCTGCGGCTCACGCCGCGCAGCCGCGTGCTGGAGGTGGGCACGGGGTCGGGCTACCAGGCTGCGATCTTCGCGAGCCTCGCGGCCGTGGTTTACACGGTCGAGTGTCGTCCGGCGCTGGCCCGGCGCGCCGCCGCCGCGCTCGCCGCCGCGGGCTTTTCCAACGTCCGAGCGCGTTGCGGCGATGGCACTCGGGGCTGGCCAGAGGCCGCGCCGTTCGATGCGATCGCCGTCGCCGCGGCGGGGCCCCGCGTGCCTCCCGCCCTGCTGCAGCAGCTGGCGCTCGGCGGGCGGCTGGTGATGCCCGTCGGTCGGGAGCACGAGCCGCAGCGGCTGCTGCGCGTCGTGCGCCTCGGCGCCGACCAGTTCGAGCAAGAGGATTTGGGGGGCGTCGTGTTCGTGCCGCTGGTGGGTCCGCGAGCGTCGGGCGAGCCCGCCGGGGTGCAGCCGGAGTCGTCGGGC
>JBNKVS010000056.1:0-9878 GCA_050299315.1 Polyangiaceae bacterium | reverse complement strand
TGCTGAGTCGCCGGGCGGTGCGCGCGGCCGTCCGCGGCGACTTCGCCGGCGCCTTGTCGCGGCCGCCACCGCCGCCGCATCGCGAGTTCGCGGGGAGGCCCCAGGGAACGCCTCGAAAGCGTGCGTTCGAAGAGCGAGCCGCTGACTGGCACGACGTCTGCAGTCAGTGCAGGCCCATGGCGGAACTCACCAACTCCAGCTCCCGCGCCCCCGGCCTCCTTGGAGACGTCACGCACAAGCCGTTGGGTTACGCAGTGGCCCATGCCAGCACACTGATAGGTCTGGACCCTCACCAGATCACGGTCGAAGTCTGCTGCATGCGCGGACCTCCCCATTTTCAGATGGTCGGCCTTCCCGAAGCTCCGGTTCGAGAAGCACGGGTACGCGTCAGTAGCGCGCTCGCCCGGCTCGGAGTGTTGCTCGACGAATATGCCATCACCGTCAACCTCGCCCCGGCGGATCTCCCGAAGACGGGGGCGACGCTCGATCTCGCGTTGGCCGTGGCCGTGCTCTCCGCGATCGGCAAGCTGAGCCCGAAAGCACTCGAGGGCCTGCTATTGCTCGGCGAGCTGTCGCTCGACGGAACCTTGCAGCCAATGCGCGGCGTACTGCCGCAACTACACGGGGCCTTGCCTCACGCCAGCCGCACCCGAGGGCGATCACTGAGCGAAGCGATCGTACCGGCACACAACGCGGCGGAGGCGGGGTTGGTTCGAGCGGGGCGAGTGTTCATAGCCAACGACTTGGGGGCGGTCGTGGACCATCTGCGCGGAAGCCGGGCGCTGCCTTTGGCCGAACGTACGATGTTCGTCCCATGCGTGACGCGAGGCGGTCGAGATCTCGCCCAGGTGCGCGGCCAGAGCATCGCCCGGCGCGCTCTGGAGGTTGCTGCCGCGGGTCAACACAACCTGCTCTTCATCGGTCCCCCCGGCGCCGGCAAGACGCTACTCGCGCGACTGCTGCCGACCATCCTGCCGCCGCTGTGCTTCGACGAAGCCATCCAGACGACGGCCATCCACAGCGTGTGTGGGCTGGTGGAACCGGGCAAGGGAATGATCGACGCGCGGCCTTTTCGCGCCCCCCATCACTCGGTCAGCGAGGCGGGGCTGGTGGGCGGAGGCTCCCCTCCGGGGCCCGGCGAGGTCAGCCTCGCCCACAACGGCGTGCTCTTTCTGGACGAGTTGCCCGAGTTTCGCCGGGCCGCGCTGGAGGCGCTACGCGCCCCGCTCGAAGACGGTAGCGTTTGGATTGCCCGATCTCGCAGTCGCGCACGCTTCCCTGCCCGGCCGCTCGTCGTCGCCGCCATGAATCCCTGCCCCTGCGGCTACCACGGCTCACCCCCGTGCCGATGCTCGGCAACCGCCGTGGCCCGATACCGCGGCAAACTCTCCGGGCCCCTGCTCGATCGCCTCGACATTCACGTCCGCGTCCAGCCCGTCGCCGTGGCGGACCTGGGCTCGCACCGAAAGGGAGAAAGCTCCGAGGTCGTTCGAGCGCGGGTGTTGAAGGCCAGGGAACGCCAGCTCCAGCGCTTCGAAACCGGCAGAGCCGCGCGGCGCGAAAACTCGCGCCTGACCCTCGAAGAGCTGCACGAAGGCACGCCCCTGCGAGCCGACGCGCGCGACCTGCTGCAGCAGGCCACGCGCCAACTCGGCCTCAGCGCCCGCGCCTTCGTCAAAGTATGGCGCGTCGCTCGGACGATGGCGGACCTGGACAGCTGCGAAAGGCCGGAGGTGCGGCACGTGGCGGAGGCCATTCAGGGGCGGCTCTTGGAGTGAGTCGTCCCCCTCCCCATCCCGAACTCCCAGGATGGGGGTGCGAGATGAATATTCGAGATTCGCATATGCGGATCTCGAATATCCGTCTCGCCCCCCCCCAAGAGATGCGCCCGTGAGGGCGACCTGAAGCCCCATGGCCTCCGAGAAGCCCTCCCCACACCCCTCCGCGTCCGCAGGGCAAAGCCCACCAGGCACAGCGACTCTCCGAGAGTTGCGCGCCCTTGTCGGCATGCGGCAGGCAGATCTTTCACTGCCGATGGGGGTCCAGCAGTCCGTGATCTCCAGGCTCGAGCGAAGCCCCAACCCTTCCATCTCCCAGGTCCAATCCTACGTTGCAGCTCTGGGCGGACATCTCACGCTCACCGCCCTCTTCTCCCACGGGGCCTGGCGACTCGAGTTCGGTGACGAAGAGCCGCCACCGAGTCGGTGAATTTCGACCAATGGTCGGCGGGCTACTCCACGAGTGTCGACGCTCCCCACTACCCCACCACCGCCTCCACTCCGCGCCGGTGAAGACCAGCCCCGTTGAACTCGACCGGGTGGCGGTTTCGGTCAGGACCGAGGCGGAACTTGGCTTCGCGCAGCACCCGCTTCAGTCGTCGGTTCTCGCGGTACGACGCTTCCGCGTCCACGAGCAAACCGAAGCTTTCGTCGAAGCCGAGCTCGGCGTACGTCGGATCCGGCTTCGGCCCCATTCGCACGGCGCCAGCTGTCCCGGCCGTGGTGACGCCCAACCGATTCCGGCTGCTTTTCTCTTTGTGTTCGATGAACCCTACCGCCCGGGCCACCGGACTGCGCCGAGCCCGCCGCATCGAACGGCAAGAAGATCAACCCAACGTGTGTAGTCGCTCGTAGTCGGCATGTCAGCGTCCCCGATGCACTGCCCCGGCAGGCGACGGCACGGTGCGGCGACCCGAGCCCACCCACCAGAGGTTCAGCCAGTGCGAATATCCATATACGTGGCGACAGCGGTCGGCGCGCTCGTGCTCCTGGCAGCGGCGGCTCGGCTGCGCCCAGCCGAGCCCCAGTTGGGGGCGGCCACGAAGCGAGGAATGGACGCGCCCCGCCGCCGAGCAGCCGCTGCTCCTGGCGAGGATGCGCCCAGGCGCGCCGAGGCCCGCAGTCGCTCGTTAGCCACCCCGCCGGTGCCAACCCGACGCGAGGAACCAGCGCGCCAGCAGCTCGCCAGCCATCTTCCCTCCATCCAGACCGAGGTCGCGGGGGTCATTCTCGATGCTCTCGGCGGCCCGGTCCGTGGCGCACGCGTCAGCGCGCGAAGCGCGCTCGGCAACCCTCCTTCCACGACCGCAGGTTGGAGAGAGCGCACTCGGCCCAGCCTGCCACCGTTCGCCCCAGCCGCCGCGTTCAGCGGTCGGTCTGGCGAGTTCCGACTACGGCTACCCACAGGCCGCTGGTCCTTCCTCGTCGAGGCCGACGGCTACGCGAGCGTGGAGCGCGAGCTCGACTCGCCGTCGGGTCATGTTCGTGTGCACTTGTCACCGGAAGCCGTGATATCCGGTCGCGTCGTCGACGAAACGACTCGTGATGCCCTGCCTGGAGTGACGGTGATCGCGACCAAGAGCGATCGTCCCCCGTACTCTCAACGCTCCGCGGTGAGCGATGCCAGCGGCGGCTTCGAGCTGCGGCGGCTCTCCGCCGGCACTCACCAGCTGCGCGCTCGGAGCCCCGAGCTGCACAGCGAGAGGGTGGACGTCGAAGTCGCTCCTACGGATACTGCTTCCGGCATCGAGCTGATGGTCGAACGCGCCACGACCGTGAGCGGAGCGGTTCGGGCGGGCGGGCGAAAAGCGATGTGCCGGCGCCACGCTCGAGCTTGCAGGGCCGGTTTCGAGGCGCTCGGTGGCCGATGGCGCCGGGAGCGCCCTCGTTCGAGGAGTAGTGCCCGGTACCTACGACGTGCTCGTGGACTGTCCTTCGGCCCTGCCGTTGCACGAGAGACTCGTCGTGGGGGATCGCCCCGTTCGCCGCACCTGGGACCTCGATCCCGGGCTCACGGTGGAGGGGTCGGTCGAGACGGCCACCGGGTTGCCCACGGCAGGCGCGGTAGTCACCTGGACTCGTACACGGCCAGCAGTGTCCCGAGCCCCTCCCCAACTGTCGCGGCCCGTTTCTCAGAGCTCTTGCGTGAGCGACGAGCGGGGTCGGTTTCGATGTAGCGGCTTGAGCCCCGGTCGCTACCGAGGGACTCTGCGCGTGCACGGCCGCCTGCAAAACACGAGATCCGAGCTGACGCTGCAGTCCGCGACTCCCCTCTACGGGGTCCGGCTCGAGAGCGACGCCTCGGCCACGCTGCGCGTGCGGTTCGACACCGAGACCGGCGAGGCCCCGCCCGCAGTGCCGGTGTTTGCATGCAGCCCCCAGCGACAGCCGCTGCTCGCGCAGCGCGACGGGCAAGGGTTCGTCCTGCCCGGCTTGCCCCTGGGCGAGTACAGCGTTCGGTCGGGAGCTCCCGAATGCGAGCAGCGCGGTGCAACACCCGTAGTGCTCTCGTCCGACGGCGAGGTCGTGGAAGTGGAGATCGAGCTTACTCCTCCGGCGAAGGTGCACGGCTGGCTCCTCGATCGAGACGGTCTGGGCGTCGTGGACGCCTGGGTTCAGGTCACCCACGCTCACCCGCTCTGGGCTCTCGTGGCCGAGGAAGCCCCCGTGGACCTGACGGCGGCCGATGGAGAGTTCGAGCTCTCCGGGCTGATGCCGGGCCACTACCAGCTGCTCGCGCGCGCGACCGTGGGCCGGGGCACTGCCCTCCGGGATATCTTCGTCGAGGCGGGAAAACGGCTCGAGCTCGTTTTGGGGCTCGAAGAGCACGACTCCTCGGATCCCCCCGACCCCCCAAAGGGTCGACCGACCTCGAGAGACCCAAAACCAGGAGAAAACCAATGAAACACGCAAGAACACTAGCCACCGCTCTGACCGCAGCCGCCCTCTCAACCCTCGCCCTGCAGCCCCTCACGGTGCGGGCCGCCAGCTGCCCGGGCCCCACCGCCGCCTGGGAGAGCACGTCCTACGCCCAGGGGCTCTGCGGGACTTTAACGGAGCGCGGACGTTCGTTCGGCGAGATGCGAGGCGGCATTACTGTGCCAGAGTTCCCTTTCAAGCTGTACGTAGAGCTGTTCGACGGGATTCACGCTTTCGCGATCGCCTACAACTCCCTGGGCGTGCCGCTCAACAATTGCACTCCTTTCGACGACACGGAAGGGGATGGGCCAGAGTCGGTGCAAGGCGCCGGTTGCCTGTCGGGAGTCCGGCACAACGCGGTGGTCATCTACTGAGGAAGTACCCGCTCGACCCCGGGTCGCCGTCGCGGGGGCCCGGGGCCGGGCACTGGAGAGCTCGCATGGAACCTCATCGATCTCGAACGACGCTACCCCTGAGCAGCCTCCTGGGCTTGGCGCTGAACGCCTTCCTACCGGGCTGCGAGGACAACCCGAGTTCTCGTCGACGGACGCCCGAATCCCCCCCGCGAGCCGCCCCGCCATACGGCGGGGCCCGCTCCCGCTCCTCGCAGTCCGGCCCGGCAGGGTTTTCCCCCGGCGCCCGCGGTTTGGCGCTGGCCGAGATGTACACGCCGTATCCGCCCGGGTCCTGGCGCAAGCTCCCTCCCGCGACGCTGGAGTCGGTGCGCTTGTGGGTTTCTCACGTGCTGATCCGCCATCGCGAGGTCACGCGAGGTGGCGTCGTGTTTGGCCCCCTCGATGTCGTTGCACCGCCCCAAGTGTCGCGCTCCCGTCACCAAGCCCTCGCGTTGGCCCAGCGCCTCCAGGAGCAAGCCCGGGCCGCTCCCGAACGGTTCGCGACGCTCGCGCGCCACCGCTCCGAGGACGAGGTCACACGCACCACCGGGGGCTCCTTGGGCGCCGTGCACGGCCTTTCGCTGCTGGCCTTCCCTCAGGTTCTCGATGCGTTCGCTACCTTGCAACCAGGAGAAGTATCCGAGGTAGTCGAAACCGACTACGGATTTCACGTCTTCGAGCTTCGGGCACCTCCCCCGGCGCGCACCTTCAACGCGTCCCACATCGTCATTGGATATGACGACGCGCCCTGGCTGCAGCAACACCTGGCACGCGGCACGGTGCCACGGCGCAGCCGCTCGGAAGCGATCGAGCTCGCCACCCATCTGTACGAGCGAGCACGAGCGGCCCCCACCGAGTTTGCGGCGCTTGCGTCGCGGTACTCCGAACACTTCGACGCCGCGCGCGGAGGTGACCTCGGCGCCTGGTCGACTCGTCGACCAGGCGGATATGGCCGTGAGCTCGAGCTCTTGGCAGAGCTCCCCGTGGGCGGTGTTGCGCCTCCCATCGATACGTTGTTCGGCGTCGAGGTGCTGCAGCGCACGGCAGATCGGCCCCGGGAAGTGTTCGCTGCCGAACCCATTCGGCTTCCCTTCGACCCCGACCCGGCGGCTTCGGGTCCTTTCTCGAAGCCAGCCGTGCTGGCACTAGCCACCGCGCTCACCCGAAGTCTGTCCGCAGCCCCTCAGCGCTTTGCCGAACTGCAAGCGCGCCACTGCTGTGCCGGAGAGGTCCTGCGCTGGAGCGAGAGCCAGGAGCCCACGGCCCTGGCCACCACGATTGAACGACTGGCGGTCGGCCAAATCGCTCCCGAGCCCATCGCGTTCGCCTCCAGCTATGTCATCCCCCGGCGCGTCGACCCCGAGCCGACACTACCCCGGAATGCGCTACGCTTCGCGGTACCCGGCACCCTCTCCGTCGACGAGCAAGAAGTCCGGGCCGCCAGCGCCACAGCTGCGACGCGCGACTGAAACACGCGTCGGTTCGCGAGCGCTGCGAGAAACTTTCGACCCAAGCGGCCAGGCGGCGCGTAGGGGGGGGAACAACCTTCACACCCGCGAAACCACGAGGAGAACGACGAATGTCCATCGACGACACCCGCTTCAAGCTCTTTCCCTTGACATTCACCGCACTCGCCGCCTGCGGCGCCGATGTACACATTCCTTCGGAAGACCGGGAGGAAGGCTCATCGACCGTCTCGATCGGCACCCAAGCAAGCGCCACCAGCGTGCCCGACGAACCCCCATCCATCGAATGCGCGTACCCTCACTTCTACATAACCAACGCTGCTGCGGCGGCTTCTCAACGTGCGCTCGAGGCGTACCAGCACCTCGTTGGCCCCACTATCAGGGCTGCGACCGGTATGAGGCGTGGTTCGGTGATTACGACAACGATCGTGTGAACGAAGTCGCCGACAAGATGATCGACATCTATGCCCGCCTGGGAGAGTTCCAAGTTCGATGTGTTCTGGACTGCTCCAGCGGGTCGGCCCAGCACCCCGGTGGGCTTAGCTACGAGGGCGGCGGAATCATCTTCCTGTGCCCCTTCTTCTTTCAGACGACCGACAGCGAGCGCCGGGACATCTATCTCCACGAGCTGAGTCATTTGACAGGAACTACCGGAGATCATTGCGCGGACGATGCGGCTTGCCGCCAGCTTGCAACACAGGATCCCGTGCGCGCCATCGACAGCGCGGGAAGCTTCGAGCGCTACGCGAGAAATTTCCCAATTCTCGACTGAGGTCGCTGTCGTCCAACACCAGAGGAAGTCACCTGTTCGCCGTCGGGGCGGATCAGCGCCGCGTGCCCTCGGTCGACGGTAGCCTGCCGCTCATCCGCGGCCCTCCATACAGCAGGCGCGCTTCGACGGGCTCACGCTCCGGGTCGTTTTGGCCCATCAGAATGGGCACGTCGCCGTCGCCGTCGCCGTCGAGCCGTCGAGGTCCCCGGCCATTTCGAGGGAGCCAGGCGGGGCGCTCAGCCTGCCGCGAGTGTCGACGAAGCCGACGAAGCCCCAGAGGTTCGTCGTCCGCGAATTGGCTTGGGGCTGCGGTGCGTCGAGCGCGGCGTCCGCGCGGCGCCCCGGCGCGGAAGCGTCAGCCGGAGAGTCCGCGACGATGGGCGGCTCTGCCGGTCGCGCCTGCTGCGCCACCATCGGGCCGAGCGCCTCCAGCACCTCCCCACAGCGCGCCGCACGAACCACGCGTCCCGAATCACCGCTTCCCCGCGTATGCAACCTGCCGACGTACGCGCCGTCTGCCGCGCCCCTCGCGCCTCGAGCGACCCCGATGCGTGGATCGCGGGGGAGCGACGCGCCAGGTGCCGTGCGCTGGACGCGCCGTCGCGTGTCGTTCCAGCCTGGGTCCCCAAGGTATTCGTAGAGCTTGATGTCTCCGAAGCCACGTTCCTGCTGATTCGCCGATGCCGCCCCATCGCCCGCGACGCGCCCCGACCCTAACGCAAGAGCGACCGCTCGGCGGGACATCCGATTGGCAGCAACGGGACAGAGAGCACGGCCAAAAGTGTGGTCAACATGCGCGCAAAGCGCAGTGGTCAGCGCTGGAGCGCTGCTGGAATACGCGGCGTGCCGAACCTTCGCGCTCTCCTGAAGAGCGGACGTCTCGATCGGTTCTGGACCGTGCTTGCTCGCGCCTATGTTGCTCGGGTGGAACCCGTCGCCATGGGCGCTCGAGATCCGTGGGTGGTCCACACCCGCTACTGGCATAACACCATCCCGGCCATGGACGACACGCGACTCGCATTCTTGATGGCCTATTCGACCAAGTCGCGCGCGAACAGTCGATTTTCGACGAGATCTTCGGCACTATCTGAGGGGACGCTTCAGGGCCCACACCCTTTGAGCAAGAAGCGCATCATAATGAAACAGCAAACACGAGGTGTTTCGATGATTTCACGCATAGCATACTCAAGATCAACTCTGTTTTGCATCGCAGCAACTCTCAGTAGCGCGGCGGCCGCGCAAGGCGGCTATTTCAAGGATGACTTCAGCGGGGGGTTCAATTCCGGCCTCTGGCAAGCCCGCAGCGGCAACAACGGTTCGCCCTTTGGTTGCTCGTTCACGCCCGACCAGATCTCCCCCAGTTCGGAGGGCATTACCCTGGGGCTCGCCCCCGGAGCCTGTTCGGAACTGCGTACCAACCAGGAGTACGGCTACGGCAGAATCCAGGGCGCCCTGCGCACCGGTGATACCGCGGGCACAGTGGCTTCCATATTTTCGTATACCTCTTGGTGGGACGCACCGGGCCGCGCCTGGCAGGAAATTGACATTGAGTTCCTACCCAGCCGGGGCAACGTGGTGCACACCAACGTCATCTACCAGCCCGAAGGGGGCAACTACCAAAGTTGGGAACAGGATATTGGCCTCGACCAATATGGCCTGGATGTAAGACAGAATGTTCTGACCATCGGCTTCGACTGGCAGAGCTGGAAGATAGACTGGTATGTCTACGATCAATCGGGCAATTACCAGGTGATTCGCACCATCTACAAGGACAACGGCGATGGCTATGTCGCTTCCAACGAGGTTCCACAGTACGCATGGCCACAAGACCCCGCGCGCATCATGATTAATCACTGGCACGGTGACAATTCCAGCCAAGCCCAGAACTTTCCCGGCCAGTACAACCAGAATGGGGCCTGGGCCTATTACGACTATATTGAATATCAACCAAACTAAGTGTGCGACTTGGAATTTCGCCTCGTCAGGCGAATTCGTGGGTGAGCCAATCGGGTTCGGGCAAGTCGCCGAAGGCGTGATACAGGGCGATTTCTGCGTGTTCGTAGGTGCGCAGGCCGTAGGCTTTTCGAGTCGTGGTTCGGGCCTTCTCGGCCAGCTCTCGTAGCGTCTTGAGGTTGCTATCGCTGGCGACTCGGTGAGCCAAGACCCCGAGGCCTTGGACCCCCGGGCTTTGGGAACAATGGCGTCGATGCCACCTGCGCGCCGCCCTCGAGCACGCGTCGATTGGCCTGCTCGAGCTTCTTCTCGAGCTCATGCTCGCGCTCGTTGCATTCGCAGAGTCTTTGCCGAGAGATCTCCCCAGTCGCCCTTGGCTGCCTTCCGGCACGCTCGGGGGCCGATGGATTTCTCGAGCCGAGCGCCGGGGCGTTGATGCGTCACGGTCGATGGAGGGTAAGCATCCCTTGGAGGGCACCTGGAGCTGGTGAGCCGCGTCATGCAGAGTCCGGGCGATGGCAAATCGACAAGCGAGGACGAGAAAGCGACGAAGCGCCGCCGAAGGACGCGCGCTCGTCGCGCGGTATCGAGCAAG
>JBNKVS010000055.1:0-189461 GCA_050299315.1 Polyangiaceae bacterium | reverse complement strand
CCGCGCGGCCGAGTCGAGGCGGCGCGCGGGGTCGATCGCCGCTGGCCGACCCGCGCCCGCGCGCCGCGCCGGGGCGGCACATCGGGGCCCGAGGCGGCGCCCGCTTCCTTCTCGGCGAGCGCCCCGGCGGCGGCGCCCGCCGTGGGCCGGCTCGCCCTGGCGGCGGCTCGGACGGCGTCCTCGGCGGTTTCCAACCCGTCTTCGCCCACCGCCGGCGGGTCCTCCGCGGCGGCACTCGCCACGACTCGGAGCCCGTCCGGGGCGTCGCTGCCCGCGCCGGCGCGGCGAGCCGCGGCAGGCGCCGCGGAGCTGGCAGGCGACAGCCACTCGGACGCGACCGGGTAGCTCGCCCCGATCGCCACCAACGCGGCCGCCGTCAGGGCTTTGTAGCCCGTCGCGGCGGCGATCAGCTTGGCCGAGAGGGACAGCGTCGCCCCGGTGGAAGCCGCGCCCGACGCGAGCGTGCCGGCGCCCGCTGCGCCGGCGAGCGCACCAGCGCCCCCGAGCGAGCCGCTCGACGCCGCGCCGCGAGACCGCCCGCGGCCGGCCCGCCGAGGGCCACGCTTCCGCCCGCCGCTGCGCTGCTGCCCGCTGCGCTGCTGCCCGCTGCGCTGCTGCCCGCTGCGCTGCTGCCCGCTGCGCTGCTGCCCGCTGCACCGCTGCCCGCTGCGCTGCTGCCCGCTGCACCGCTGCCCGCTGCGCCGCTGGCAACGCTCGCCGCGGCGGGGGCCGCCGACAGACCAACGCCCACCGACAAGCCCAGCGCGGCCAGCTTGGCCCGCACGCGGCGCTCGTCGACCTCGCTCGGCAGGTCACCCTGCAGCTCCGCGATCCAATCGCGCAGGTCGTCATCGCGATGGCTCACGCCCCGCTCCTCTCGTCCGCCTCGAGCCGCGCCACGGCGTCGGCGAAATCCTGCCTCGCGCTGCGCAGCCTCGAATACACGGTGTTCAAAGGCAGCCCGCCGATCTCGGCGATCTCCGGCGCCGTCATGCGCTCGATGCAAGCCAGCACGAAGACCTCGCGCTTGGCCTCGCTGAGCTCGGCCAGGGCCCGCTGGGCGATCTCGCGCCGCTCGCTGCGCTCCACGTCCCGGCGCAGATCGCCGCCCGGGGGGCCCGCCGTCGGGCAAACGCCCGAATCCTCGTGCGGGGAAAAACGCCGCGCCTCGATGGCCTCGCGCTCGCGATGGCGGCGAGCCACGCGCAGCACGATGGCGTACAGCCAGGTCCGCAGCTGGCAGCCCCCATCGAAATCCGCGATCTTCTGTTGCACCACGAGAAATACATCCTGAACGGCGTCGTCGAGGGCGCCGTCGCGCACCCCCAGGCTGCGTAGGCAGCGCCACACGTAGCGGAAGTGCTCTTCGTACACTTCTGCCAGCGTCGGCGGCGCGACCGGCGCCAGGGCGAGCTCGGGCGGCGCCGCGAGGGCACGCTGGGGCAAGGCCTCGCCGGTCATTGCGGGTGAATCCGGCGAGCGGCGCGGATCCGTCATTCGAGATCCCAACCAAGCCGAAAAGCGACGCCCCCGCCCCACCGCGGAGCACGATAAATCTCCCCGATTCCCGCCACTTCAAAGCGAGCCGGCCTGACGACCCAACGACCCGTCAGGGCCAGCTCGACGAAGACGGACGCGGTCCGCAGCGGGGTCAGTGAGAGCTCCGCCACGGCGACCGTGGACCACGCCGCCTCGGAGCGAACTGCGTGCACTCCCACGCCTTCGGCCACCGATCGGTACGCGCCGAGCCCCACGCTCGAGCGCACGAGCGAGCGCGGTTCGTAGAAACCCCAGGCCGCCCCGCCCAGCGTCTCGATCCGCAGCCCGGCCTCTCCCGAGGTCAGCGCGCGGGCGCGCGGCGCGTACCCCGCCGACAGCGCCCCTCCCCAGGAGCCATGGCGGCGGCCCGCCCGCAGCTCGAGCCACGGTCTGGCCACGGGAGCGAGCCCGGTGAGCACCCCGACGCCGACCGCCAGCCGCGTCGCGCGCGGCGCGCGCACCTCCGCTTGCCCGACCTCGCGCGGCCCATCCGGCTCGTCGACGATCCCGACGCTCGCCGCGGGCCGCGACCGGGGCCAGGCCGGGGCCGGCTCCGCTGCGACGGACGCCGTCTCCGCCTCCGCGCGGCGCGCCGGCTCGACCAACAACGCGGCAATCACCGCCGCGCTTCGAAACAGGGCCCCACAATCGCCGTCGGCGAGCCGACGCACCCGACCCCCGGCGTCCACGCGCATCTCGAAGCGCTCCTGACGCGGCTCGATATCCACCCGAACGGCGGCGGAACGCGTCGTTTCCTCGCCCACCAGCCGCACCATCGCGCGCGTCAGCTCACCGCTGCTTCCGCAGCCCGCGGGGGCCCGCACGCGGGGAGCCGCGGCCGCAGCGCCCGGCCCCAGGCCGCTCAGCGCCACCAGCGCCGCGCAGGACGACCAGCGAGCCAACGGGACGACGACCCTGAGCCGAGCGCCCGCGATAGGTACACGATGTGCCACGGCCGCCAAGCAGCAACATTCGCGCCAAGGTCTCGATTTTCTCGTGGTTTCAATCCGCGTCGGCAGGCGCCGCGGGAGCGTGGAGGATCCCGGCGCTCGCCGGTGCGTCAAATTGTGCCAGTGCTGTGCCTGAGCCGGGGAGCGAAGTCACGGCGTCCACCTCGCTGGTCGCTGGCGGGCGAACGGGCTGGCGGGCGGCTCGGTGAAGGCGGCGCGCCGCTCCGCGGGCCGAGCTCGACCGCAGCGCGCGCCCGACGCGAGGGGGCGACGGGGTGGGGTCCTGCCGGGGCCACGCGCGTCGCGACCTCGGGATTCGATGCGCCCGCCGCGAGGCCGTCAGCCGCCGCCGGCCTCGCGGCGGGCGGGCGCTGGCCGATGCCGACGCGGGTCACCAGGTACTTCGCCCGGGGCCCCCCCCGGCTCGAAGGCGAAACGGAAGTTGGCCGGTCGCCGCCCGACTGACGGAGCTGGTTGGTGACGATCCGTACAACCAGGCCTTCGGCGAGGCGTTCGAGGCCTCTTGCGCCCCAGGGGGCGGAGCTGTCGTGGCGCGTTGGAAGATGCCCAGCGAGCGGACCGTGGCCCGGGGCGCCGCGCGGCGGCCGCGCTCAGGGCTCGCAGCGTGCGGCATCGCCGAAGCGAACGGCGTCGCCGAGGCGCAGCATACCCCCCGAAACGATCCGCGCGGTAATCCCGCCGTGGCCGCGGCTGACGTTGAAGCCGCCGGGGCCGAGGGTTTGCTCGAGCCGGCGGCAGGGGGCGCACGGCCCCGTTCCGACCAGCTCCACCTCCCCCACGAAGAAGCGCTGATCCTTCAGTGCAACGAGGTTGATGCCGCTGACGCCGAGGTTTCTGCGAAGCTGGTCCGGGGCAACGTGGCTCGCGCCCAGCATCGAGGCCAGCACGGGTAGGTGCTCGAGCTGAAAGAGCGTGACCTGGCGCTCGCCCCCGGCGCGCTGCGCGGAGCGGTCCCCGACCAGCCCGAAGCCTTGCCGGGCCTCCACCTCGCCCGGAAGCGACATCGGCGCCCCGCGCGCCGGGCGCAGGCCGATGAAACCGAGACGGCCCGCCCGGGCGAAGCGCGAGCGCAGCTCGCGCAGGGAGGGTGACCGCTCCGGAGCCTGGCTCAGCGCGCGGTCGAGCGCCGGGATCGCCCGCCGCTGCGCGGGCTCGACCCGGCGCGCCTCGATGCCGAGCGGGCGCGAGAAGGAGCGCGGGCACGCCACCAGCGCCTCGGGGGTGGCGAACCAGTCGAGAGACAGGTCGTGCTCGAGCATCACGACGCTTCCCTCGGGAGCGATCTGGCTCGGGTGCACCGTGGTGACGATCGGCGTGTGCTCGCCGAGCTTGCCGGCTTCGCGCAACAGCGCGAACTCCAAGTCGCTGTAGCCGGCGCCTTTGCCGAGGCGCGCGCCCTGCCGCGTGACGGCGACGCAGCCCGTCACGACCAAGTCGATGGCCGCGACTTCCCCGACGGACGCGGCGCGACCGAGCTCGGCGGCCCCGGCGGGCGTGGCCGCCTCCGCAAAGCGCTCGCGGGGGATGCGCGCCGGGTCGAGGCGCACGAAGGGGCGCTCCGTTGCCAGCTTGGGCACGGCCAGGTAGACGATCTTCCCCGCCTCGAGCGCCGCGACGCGCACGGGGTGCTGGGGCGTGTCGGGGTTGCACTTGAGCGTGCGCGCCGCGCGCCACGCCGGGCAAGAAGCGAGCCGGGCCGCGGCTTGCTCGGCGCCTCGAAAGTTCGGGATCCGCCCCCGAGTGCCCGGCGGCAGGGCGTCCCCGCTTTCGAGCAGCACCTGCCAGTGGTGCTCGCGCAGCGCCTGTTTCTTTTCAGCCAGCCCAACCGGGGGCCCGGGGGGCGGCGGCTCGGATCCCGTGGGCATGGTTGCCGTTTGCCCGGGTCCGCGCGCGAGCGCAAGCCGGACGCGGGCGGCGGCGGAGCCTCGCGAGCGGCCGGCGCCGCGACGCAAAGGGGGCCGGTTCCCGTCCACGAACGGGGACGGCAGCCCATGAAGAGGAAAGCCGGGGGCGAACCATGCCGCAAGAGGCGCTCGCCGGCGGCCCTCCCCCGAGAGAGTCGGCCGCAGCAGGCATTTTTTCGCCGCGAACGAGCGCTGGCGCGGACCGTTGCGCCAGGCTCGCGCCGCGGGGCGCGAAGGTTTCTCCGGGATGTTCGACAGCCTTGGTCGAGGGCCCCCCGGCAATATCCGACAGCATCCGCTGTCCGGACGGTTGGGGTGCCCGAGCCCCTTCCCAGATGGGCTCGGGGCGCCCATCATCGAGCCATGCGCGTCGCCGGCCTCGAGGTGAAAGGTCTCCTGATCGACTTGGACGGCGTGCTGTACGTGGGCCACGAGGCGATCCCCGGAGCCGCGGCGAAGTTGCGAGAGCTTTCGGAGCGCGGCCTGCCCTGGCGCCTCGTGACGAACACGACCACGCGCTCGCGTGCGGCGCTCGTTCACGATCTGGGCTCGCTCGGCTTCGCGGTGACGGCCGATCAGATCTTGACCGCGCCGATGGCCGCACAGCGCTACCTCGAGCGCCGCGGCATCAACCGCTGCCGGTTGCTGCTCGAGCCGGACGTGGCCAGCGAGCTCGGCCTGCGCGCCGCCGAGCACAACGTAGACGCCGTCGTCGTCGGGGACATCGGCTCGAGGTGGAGCTACGAGCTGCTCAACCAGGCGTTTCGCGACATGATGGACGGCGCCGAGCTCGTGGCGCTGCATCGCAATCGCTTCTGGCAGACGGAAAAGGGGCTGATGCTCGACATCGGGGCGTTCATCGCGGGCCTGGAATACGCCACGGGTCAAAGCGCCCGCGTGGTGGGCAAGCCGAGCCCGGATTTCTTTCAATCCGCGGTGGACGCGATCGGCCTGCTACCGAACCAAGTGGCGATGATTGGGGACGACATCGACAGCGATGTGGGGGGTGCGCAGGCCCTGGGCATGCGGGGAATTCTGGTGCGCACCGGCAAGTATCGGCGCCAGTTCGCGGAAACTTCCCGCACCCGGCCGAGCCTGACGGTCGACTCGTTTGCCCACCTCACGATCGACTGACGCGCGCGCCGACGGCACGGACTGCCCCGGAGCGGAACGCTCCGCAGCCGCGGCCCGCCGCGCGGCACTCGCCGGGAGCCGCCGAGCGACCCGCCACGAGCCGGTGCCTCGCCGCCTGCGACGTGCCGACCCGCAACCGTGGGAAAGGAGACCACGCGCCGCTCCGGTGCCCGGCGAGTCGCTCGGGGGTTGGGGGGCAGCACCATGGCGTCACTCGGCTCGAGGAGCACGCAGCGGTCACCCTCGCCCCACCGGGTGGCGACGACCCGATTCCCCCGCTCGTGCCGACGAGCGACGATCCCCTGGCGGCCGAGGACCCGCCGGGGGGAGCCGACACGTCGATTCCTCCGCCGCTTCGCCAGCAGCAGGGCGGCTTCGCCTCCTCCCTCTTCTACCCCCTCGACTGGGTCGTCGGGGGACCGCACCGGCGGGCTCTCCCGGGCCCTGCGAGAGACACCAGCCGAACGTGGCGACGAAAGCGACCCAGTTGAGCAATCGCTGCCCTGGGCCGTATGGTCTTTCGTGCCCCCCCTCGCCCCCCCCTGTCCACACTGGCCCCGTTCCGCCATCTGGGCCGGGCTGCTCGCGGCGACCGGCGCCGCGTGTGGCTCGGGAGAATCGTCGCCGAGTCGGTCGAGCTCCGACGAGTGCTCGAGCCTGCTGCGGCTCGGCGTCCCCGCGGATATCGAGCGCGCCCGCGCCTGTGAATCCATCACCGGCAACGTGTGGATCGCGGGGTCCGAAATGACGAGCCTCGCGGGGCTGGAGACGATCCCCTCGATCGGGGGTGCGCTGCGCATCTTCGACACGTCGCTGACCGACCTTTCCGGATTGAGCGGCTTGACCCACGTCGAAGGCAACCTGGACGTCGAGACCAACCCTCGGCTGCGGGAGGCCGCACTCGGGGGTCTCTCGCAGGTGGGCGGGCTGACGGTCTCGGGTAATTCGGCGCTCGAGCGCCTGGAGTTTTCCTCTTTGACGGATGTGGGGGGCACGTTGATCGTCGACACCAACGCCTCGTTGCAGAGCCTCGAGGGGCTCGGCTCGCTCGCCCGCATCGGAGGCAACCTGATGGTGCAATCGAACGGGGGCCTATCGGCCCTGAGCGGACTGGGCGCCCTGGAAACAATCGCCGGCGATCTGCTCGTGCGCGACAACCCGCGGCTGCTGTCGGTGAGCTTGCCCGCGCTTCGCAGCGTGGGCGTGGCCGAACCCGAGGCCGCGGCGGACGCGCCGGGGCCGAGCCCGGCAGAAGACGCGCCCACGGGACACCAGCTGTACGTCGCCGAAAACCCGTCCCTCACCCGCATCGACGTGCCGGAGCTGCGCGCCGTCGGCTCCGGGGGCGTTCGGCTCTTCGACAACGGGTCGCTTTCCCGTTGCGACGCCGAGGCCCTGGCTCGGCAAGTCGGCTCGCGCTGCGACTGCAGCGGCAATCGCTCGGTGGAGAGCTGCGAGCCGTAGCGCCAGAGTGCCGAACGGGCTGCTTCGGGGCGGATCGCTCGGGAGCGCACCCGCCCGGCGCGTGGGGGGACGGTGTGCGTTCCCCGGCTCGGTGCGTGCTCCATCAGTTGCACCGGAGAAACAATATGAACGAGACCGGCTGCCGGGCGGACGAATCGCGCGAGCGCAGCGCTTCGAAATCCGAGTGCCGCTGGCCAAAGCCAGGTCGCCCCGTATAGGTTGAGCGAGTGTCGCATCCACCCAGACGCGCGCTTTCGCGCGTGGGACTCCACCTGCGCGAGCGGCTTCGCCCGCACGGAGAGCTCCGCTTTCGGAAGAAGCTCCGAAAGGCCTGGCAGCAGCACATGCTCCCCCGGCTCTTCCCCCCGCTGCTGGACCTGGGCGGTTGGCGATCCAGCGTGGTGCTGGCGTCCGCGCCCCGAAGCGGCAGCACCTGGGTGCTGGAGCTGCTCAACCACGAAAACGCCTTTCGACCGATCTTCGAGCCGCTGCACCCGACGCGCGTGCCCGAGCTGAGCGACGCGCGGTTGCGCGCCTATCGCCGGCCCGAGGAAGAAGCGCCCGACGTGGAGGCGCTGCTCGGGCGCCTGCTTTCGGGTCAGCTCGAGAGCCCCTGGATGGATCGCTTCAACCGGCGCTGGGTGTCTTGCCAGCGCCTGGTCAAGACGGTGCGGGGCAACTTGATGTTGCCATGGCTGGCGGAGAAGTTTCCGGGCCTGCCCATCGTGCTGCTGCTCCGCCACCCCTGTGCGGTGGCCGCCAGCCGCAAGCGGCTCGGCTGGGGCAGCGACATCGCGCCCCTGCTCGAGCAGCCCGCCCTGTGTCGCGACTACCTGCGGCCGCACCTTGCCGCGATGCGCAGCGAGGATCCCTTCGAGCGGCAGGTGTATCGCTGGGCCGTGCACCAGCTCGTACCCCTCTCGCTGTTGAAGCCGGGGCAAGCGCTGGTGGTGTTCTACGAAGACCTGGTCGCCCACCCCGAAGCGCACCTGCCGCTGCTCTTCGCCTACGCGCGTGCCCGCCGCCCGGAGCGCGCCGTGCGCGGCTTGCGCCGCCCCTCGGTACTCACGAAGCGCAGCCTGACCCGACTCTCCTCCGCGGAAGCGCTGACGCGCTGGCAAGCCAGCGTCAGCGCCGAGCAGCGCGCCCGCGCCGACCGCGTGCTGGAGCAGCTCGGGCTGGACGTGCTCTACGGCCCGAGCGGGCTGCCGCTCCCGCGGGCCGCGGCCGCCGAGCGCTTCCCGTGCCTGGGATTCTACGCCAAGCCCTTCGAGGTCGGCGCGTGGGACCCCGAAGGCGGGTAGCGAAGCCGCCCGCCCGTCGCCGCGCTCTGGCCATCGAGCTCTCCCCCGTCGCGGCGGCGTGCGCGGGCCGCAGGCGAGCCGGCCTGAGCGGCGGCCCGAGCCGGCTCGCTCGGCGGGGAGAGACCTGGTCAGCTCTCCGCCCGGGGTGATCGACCCGGCTCGGTCGTTCTTCGGCAACCGCGGCGCCCAGCGACCGATTCCCTTTTGGTTCGCGACAGTCCCGCGAGCGATAAGGAGAACGTTTCGATGAAGAGTTGGATGCGTCCGAGTGTATTTTTCGGCCTGTTGGGTGTCAGCGCGTGTGCCTGCTCGAGTGGCTCGCCGTGGCAGGGCGAGCGGTTCGAAGAGGCCGCGACGGACACGGTGGCGACGGACACGGCTTGGGCCGATGCCGTGCTCGAGAGCGAAGCCGCGCTCGCGAGCCGGCGCTCCGCGCTGACCGCCGCGGATGCCGGAGCAGACGCGGGCGACGCCGGGCGACGCTGAAGGGTCTCGCCGCGCCGCTGCCGAGCGTCGCGCTCCCGCCGAGGGTCGGGCTCCCGCGGGCTCGCCCCCGGCGCGCCGGCGGCTGCCGACGCCTCACCGCGTCGGCAACCCGCCGGTGGCGACCTCCCGCGCGCCCCGCTGCCCAGGCGGCCGCGGCCGCGCCTCGGCACCCCGGGGTGCGCACGGACGACCTCGGAGGGCCGCGAGCGGGCACGCCCCGCCTCGGCCACCGGCGTCAGCGCTGCAGCGTCACGTCATCGAAGCAGACGAGCGCGCTGCCCGCGCCGGGCGGGCTGTCGCACTCGAGCGCCAGACCCGCGCGGTCGTCGTCACGGCGGGCGACGAACTCGGTGGCGAACGGCGTCCAGTCCGCGCCGAGCGGCAGCTCGGTGACGAACGCCCCCGTGTACGGCGGGAGCTGGTGCCCGAGCTTGGCCACGCAGCGCACCGGTAGCTGCCCCCGCGCGGCCGTGCGCAGCGCCAGCCGGTAGCGCTCGCCCTCGGCCAGCTCCACCCGCTGCGGGCTGCCCGCCACCGGCCAGCCCGCGACCACGCTCTCGTCGCCGAAGAGTCGCACACACAGCGCGCCGTCGATCCGCTCGGCCTGCACGGGTCGACCCGAGGCGGACCGCGTGGCGTGAGCCCCCCACGGCTCCAACGCGGCGGAGAAGTCCCCATTTTCGATCAGGTTGTTCGCCGGCGCGCCGGGCTGTGGCGCTGCCGCCGTCTCGCCGGCCGCCCCGGCCACGCCGGGCTCTGGCGCAGCCGCCGTCACGGGCGCGGCCGCTTCGAGCGGCTCGCCGCGAGCCGCCGAAGCCCCGTCGGCGGGCTGGGCTGGCGCCTGTACCGAAGGCGGCGTGCCGCACGCGAGCGCCGCGGGCCCGACCATCGCGAGCGCCCGCCCGAGCGGCGCCGCCCACGACGCGACGCAAACGCCGCGGGTGCGCTGGCGCCCGGGAATGGCGCCCCGGCTCGGGACCGCGGGCCCGCAGGGGCACGGCGAGGGGGCCGCCGCCCACGCCGCCTCGCGCGGCTCGATGGACGAGCGTTGGTGCCCGCCCCCGCCTTTGCGCCCGGCCCTGCGCCTACCGCAGCACCCATCGCGACCCAGGCGCCCGCTGCGGCGCGCCTCGAACCAAGGCCTCATGCCCGCTGCATACCGCGCCGAGGGGCGGCGCGGCGAGCAGGGCGAGCCCAGCGCGCGAAAAAGCAGCCCGGGGGCGGCGCAAGCCCGGGCAACGAGGGGCCAGTACCGCCGGCCCGTGGGCGCACCCGAGCCGGCGGCCGCGCGCCGCGTCGATCAGGCTCCGATTCGTCGCACGGCTCGCCCCACCGACGCTCGAAAGCGCGCACCGCCGCTGCCTCGCGGCGGGGTTCGGGAGACGCCCGCTCCGAGGAGCCATCGGGGCGCGCCGCCGGCGCCCCGCCGATGACGGCGCGCTCGGCCGACCCGCGGCCGGCCCCTCCTGCGAGAGCGCTCGCCGCGAGCCAGCCGGGGCAGGCCTCAGCCGGAGGGAACCGACTCCCAGAGCGAGTCGGTCAGTGCATCCATCAGCACGCCGAGCGCGTCGGTGTTGGTGAACATGCCGACCACGGTGCCCCCCTCCATGAGCACGGCCGAGCCGTACTTCTTCTTGGCCATCGTCTCGGCCACGACGTCGATGGGGGTGTCCGGCGCCACCGAATAGCACTCGGTGATCATCACGGACTCCACGACCAAAGCGGCGATGTCGGGGCTCTCCACCACGTCGAGCAGCTTCAGATCGCTCTTGAAGAGGAGACCGACGAGCTTGCCGTCCGACAGCACCGGGAGGTGCCGAATGTCCAGGTCCAACATGCGCTGATACGCAACCGTGAGCTTTTCCTGCGGCTCCGTGGTGTGAACCGCCGGGCTCATGTACTTGCTGACGGGGATTCGCTGTACTCGGCTCATCTTCTAAGTAATCCAGGTTGGGGTGGGTCAATTCGCGTATGCGACCCGTTTGGACGGGTCAAGACGCGTCGGCAGCTTTTTCCGGCTCGACGACGGCCGCCCGCTTGGGGCGGGGGCCCTCCGCGAGGAGCCGAAGCAGGTCGATTTCCGTAACGATGCCAACCAGATTGTCAGCGTCGTCGACCACCGGCAAGCAGCCGAAGCGACCAACGATGAGCTTGCGGGCCGCGTGGGCCACCGTATCCTCCGGCCGACACGTCTCGACGTTCCGCGTCATTGTGTCGGTGACGAATGTGTTGGCCTTGTTTCGGCGGTCCTGAGCCTCGCCGAGCGGGCTGGGGTCGAGCTGGCTGACGCTGAAGCGCAACAGGTCGCGATGGCTGATGAGGCCCACCAGCTTGCGCCCGTCGACGACGGGAAGGTGCCGGAGGTGATAGCGCCTCATGTCGCGCGCCACGTCGAGCAGATTCTCCCACTCCTCGATGCTGATTACGGGCTCGGTCATTACATCGCAGACCAGCGTTTCCATCCGGTTCTCCTTTCGTCGGGCAGCCCGCGGGGGCTATCGAGGCTCTTCGGGGTCGGAGCGGGGCTCGGCCCCGCCTGCACGCCGAAGCATCTCACATGCCAACGCCGTCGCCGCGCCGTCGCGAGTCGCCAGCCGCCGGCGGGGCAGGCCGCAGCGGCAAGGCGCCGCACCGGCGAAGGAGCCCCTTTTTCGACGCGCGCGGGTCTGCTTCCGCGCGCGGCGCTGGGGCTCGACGAGCGAGGGGGAGGGCCCACGGCGGCGAGCTGCTTTCCGGAGGCTGCTCGCGGCCCCGCAGAGGCAGCGCTAGTTCTTCGCGGTATCGCCACTCGTGCGAAAAAAATGCGCAAAAGGCCGTCCGGAAGACGAGCGCAATTTGCTGCTCGTTCCTCGAGGGTCACTTCGCAGAAACGTGCGACACCCATAGTCGTCCGAAGCGCCGAGGCTCTCGAGCGGCGGCGCGAAAGCCCTCTCCTCGTCGATGCCCCCCCCAGTGAACATGTCCGCTACCGCGAGCTCGCCCACGTCCTCCGCCCCTTCGGTGGCCTCTTCGCCCGCCTCCTCCCCCGCCCCCCCCGGCGGCCTGCACGCGAGCCGGCGCCCACGACTCGACGGCGGCCAGCGAGCCGCGCTGCTTGCAATTGCTTCGATCGCCCTGGCGAGCGCCGTCGGGCTCTTCGATGGGCTCGGCATGCACGGTCCGATTCGCGTGGCGTTCGTGACCCTGCTCGTGGCCGCCTGCCTGTGGGTGACGGAGGCAGTGCCGCTCTTCGTCACGAGCTTCGTGATTCTGATCTTGAACCTCACCTGGCTGCTGCCAGCGCTGAAGGCGGCCGGCAGCGATGCGACGCCGACGCTGTTTCTCGCGCCGTTCTTCTCGGACATCATTCTGCTCTTCTTGGGCGGTTTCGTCGTCTCCGCGGCGCTGAGCCGCTACGGCATCGACGAGCGGCTGGCGCGCTTCATCATCGCCCGCACGGGCCATTCGGTGCCGCTGATGGTCGGCGGCGTGCTGGCGACCTCGGCCTTTCTCTCGATGTGGCTGAGCAACACGGCCACGGCCGCGATGATGCTGGCGCTGTGCGTTCCGATTGCCAACAACCTGCCGGCGAGCGACCCGTACCGCAAGGCGCTCATCCTGGCCGTGCCCTTCGGCGCGAACGTGGGCGGCATGGCCACGCCGGTCGGCACCCCCGCCAACGCCATCGCGATTCGCTACATCAACGAGGCCGGGCTCGAGATGAGCTTCGGGCGCTGGCTGCTGATCGGCGTGCCGGGTGCGGTGGTGATGCTGGGGCTGGCCTGGTTCGTGCTGTTGCGGCTGTACCGCGGCCAGGCCCAGGGCATCCAGCGCCGCGCTTCGAAGCCGGTCGCGCTCGGGCGCGGGGGCAAGCTGGTGACGCTGATCTGCCTGGCCACGGCCCTGGGCTGGATGACGACGGGCGTGACGGGGCTCTCCGTGGGCACCGTTTCGCTGCTGCCCCTGGCGCTGCTGTTCGGCCTGAAGCTGCTCAAACCCCTCGACCTGCGGGCCCTCTCGTGGGACGTGCTGCTCGTGATGGGCGGCGGGCTGACGCTCGGCCGCGCCATCGAAGCGAGTGGGCTGGCAGCCTTCTTGCTAGAGCAGATGCCGATGGACACCGCGGGGCGCAACTTGCTGGTGGCCGCCTTCGCGATCGGCGCGTGCATCATGTCCTCGGTGATGAGCAACACGGCCACGGCCAACCTGCTGATGCCCATCGTGATCGGGATGCAGGGCGAGAGCGTGCCGGCGCTGCTGCTGGGCGTGGCCTTCGGTTGCTCGCTGGCCATGCCGCTGCCCGTCTCTACCCCCCCGAACGCGATGGCGTTCGGCACGGGCGAGCTGAGCGTGACCGACCTGCTTCGCCCCGGGCTCATCATCACCGGGTTGGGCGTGATCCTGGCGGTGACGAGCGGGCTGTGGTGGTGGAGCTGGCTCGGCGCCGTCTGACCCGCGGGAGAGGAAAGTATGGAGGTACATCGTCAAACGTGTCAGGCCTGCGGCTGCAGGCTGCTGCACAACATCATCGCGCGCGAGCCCGGCGAGCGAACCGTGATCTTCGTCAGCTGCGACCAGTGCGAGCAGCTCGTGGCGCGCTACGTGCTGGACGGCTACTACCATCACGGCAAGGGCATCGAATCGTACCTGCGCTCGGTCCGGGGCAGCTTCGAGAGCGGTCGCCAAATGCTGGAGTCGTTCGAGGCGACGGCGCGCGATGCGCAGGCCGGCTACCAGCGCGTGCTCGAGGCGCTCGCCGCGGAGAAGAAGGAGCCGTGAGCGGCCGCGCGCGCCCGCGGGCCGGGTCGCTGCTCGCCGCGGCGCTGAGCCTGTGCGCCCCGGCGGCTCGAGCGCAGTCGGGAGAAACCCGGAGCGAACGAGCCGGCTGGCTCGGCATCATGACGGACTGGCAGCTGCGTGGCCCCTGGTCGGTGTGGCTCGATGGGCACTACAATTCGCGAGCGTTCGTGGTGCTGCGCACCGGGCTCACCTACCGCTTCGAGGCGGGCCCGGCGCTGACGGGCGGCTACGCCCACCTGCTCACACAACCGGAGAGCTTCGGCCGCAACGAGCACCGACCGTGGGCGCAAATCTTCTTCCCTGTGCGCTTTTCTCCGCACTTCAGCCTGTCGCACCGGCTGCGCTTCGATCTGCGCATCCGCGAGAAGGTCGAAAATGACGCGATCGTGGACGGCTGGATCGTGGTGCCCCGCTGGCGCTCCCAGTCGGCGCTCAACTACTGGTTCTTGCCGAGCGACAGCGGGGGCTGGTTCGTCAGCACGGCGCTCGAGGTGCTGGTCAACGGCGGCGCCAACGCCGGCCCCAACTATCTCGACCAAAATCGCGTCAGCCTGATGCTGGGCTTCAAGAGCGGCCCCCTGACGGTGCGAGCTGGCTACCTGGACCGGTTCGTGCCCGGCAGCACGGGCCTGAGCCCCGTGCACGAGCACAACGCGGTGCTGTGGATCAGCTATCGGTATCAGCGCGAGGAGCGCTCCGAGGCGCCGCAGACGTCGCCCGAGGCCGGCAACCCCTGAAGGGGCGGGCGAGCTGTCGCCCGCGGCGGACCGCGCGCGGAGGGGAGCGCTTATATAACTCACCACGGATCGAACCGGGCACGTGCAGCCGCCCGGGGCCCGTCCGCGCCCTCGCGGCCGCGCTCAGCTGCCGTCGGGGCGGTCCCGGAACCCCGCCTCGCGGTGCGAGGCGTCGCAGAAGGGCTTGTTCTTCGACTGGCCGCAGCGGCACAGCGCCGTCGTGGTCCCGCTCCAGGCGACCCGCCCGGTGCCCGCGACGAGGGCGAAGCGCCCCTTGAGCACCAGCGGCCCGTTGGCGATGGGCGTAATCTGCAGCGCGCCGTCGAAGGGCTTGCCGTCGCCCGGCCCAGCCGTGCCCACCGCGCCCGAGTCGCGAAATCCGACGCGGTGATGGCTGCCATCGCAAAAGGGCTTGTTCGAGGAGCCGCCGCAACGACACAGGGCCATTCGCCGCGCGGTGCCGGCGCTGGACGCCTCTCCGCCGGGGGCCGCGGGCATCATCAGGTTGCCGCGCAGGTAGAAAGGGCCGTCGCAGGCGATCGTGACCTGGTTGGGGGCCGGCGCCTCGAGCAACACGTCACCCTGCTTGTCGGCGGCGTGCAAGGCGCCCGTGGGACAGCGCGCCAGCAGGGTGGGCAGCTCGTCCTCGTCGACACGGTCGGGCTCGCACCACGGCTCGCGCCCGGCCTCGAAGGCGCCGCCCTGCGCCCGCTCGCACTCTCCCACCTTGGTGCAAAGCCGCTCATCCCACAGCACGTCGAGGTGTTTTCCCGTGTATTTGTTCTTGTCCAATGCCCTTGCTCTCCGGGCCGCCGCGCCGCCCAACCCCACTACGGCCGCACGCGGCAAGTGTGCTACCCCCGCAGTTGGAGCCGCACTCGAGGGGCCAACGGTCCCGGCCCGTGCGGTAGAGCTGCCCCCACCCCCTCGTCTTTCTTCGTCATGCCCCACCGCCTGGAAGCTGCGCCCAGCGGCCGCGCCAAGTGCCGCGCCTGCCAGAGGGCCATCGCCAAGGGCGATCTACGCTTCGCGGAGGTCGTCCCGAACCCCGTCGCCGAAGGCCTCACCAACCACTTCTACCATCCGACGTGCGCCGCCCAGCGCCGCCCCGAGGCCTTTCTCCAGCTGCTGGCGCCCCCCGAGCCGGAAACACCCGAGCCGGAAACATCCGAGCCGGAAACACCGCAGGCCGGGGCGCCTGGCCCGGGCCCGCCCAGCGGCCCACCTGGCTCGGCCGCCCCGAGCCACGGGGAGCGCTCCGTTTCGCCGCGCCCCGCGTCGTCGCCGGAGAGCGGGGGGGGGGCCGGCGCCGCGACGTCTGCGGAACGCTTGCCGCCGGAAATCCTCGCTCTCTTCGAGCAGGCGCGCCTGGCCGTCGAGCACCGCCGCCTGCCCCGGCTGGGCGTGATCACGCTGGCGCCCAGCGGCCGAGCCCGCTGCCGCCACTGCGGAGAGGTGATGGCCAAGGGCGATCTGCGCATGGCGGTGCAGCCCATCGACGAGGGTCGCCTGCAAGCGTGGGGGTTCCTACACCTCGGCTGTGTCGTGGCCTACGCCGGCGTTCAACCCGGTGCGGAGCGCGCCTTGCGCTACAGCAAGCTCGACCCGGAGCAAACGGCGCGCGTGCGCGAAGTGCTGGCTGCCTCCCGCGTGGACTCTCCACCGCCCAAACCGCCCTCGCCCGAGGTCTGAGATCGCGCTCGCCGGGACGCGTCGCGAGCCGCGCGACGCGCGCCGCGCCCCGTCGCGTGAGCACGCCGCTCCGAATTCGCCCGAGGGCGCGGAGGCCCTTCACTGCACTTAACGCCGAGGTCGATCGAAAACGGAGCGCACCCGGGGTACAGTGCCGCCACGAGACGAATCGAAGCGGCCGGTGACGCACCTGGCGTCGCCGGGAGCGCCGGCAGAGGCGCGCGGCAAGTCGGTAGAAAAAAGCGGCCCTGCGGGCAGAGGAAGGGATTTTTCCGGGATGAGGAACGAAAAGCGAGCTCTCGAAGGCAAGGTGGCCCTGGTGGCGGGGGCGAGCCGCGGCTGCGGGCGCGGCGTAGCGCTGGCCCTGGGCGCGGCCGGAGCCACCGTGTACGTCACCGGGCGCACCCTGCGCGGCGGCGAGCCGCCGGTCGATCGAGCCCCCGGAACCATCGAGGAAACGGCTGACGAAGTGACGCGGCGCGGGGGGCGCGGCATCCCGTGTGAGGTGGACCACACGGTGCGAGCCCAGGTGGAAGATTTGTTCCGGCAAGTGCGCGCTCAGCACGGGCGGCTCGACGTGCTGGTCAGCGCGGTGTGGGGGGGCAACGAGCGCTTCCTCGATCCGAACTGGGACAAGCCCTTCTGGCTGCAGCCGCCGGGCATCTGGAAGGAGTTCGTGGGGGCGGGGCCGGCGGCGCTGTGGTACGCGGCGCGCGGCGGCGCGGCGCTGATGGCCGAGCGGCGTTCGGGGCTGATCGTGGCCATCACCGAGCCCATCCTGGAGGGCGAGGAGTTCGGCGAGCAGCTGCCCGTCACCTTTGGGCGCGTGGCACACGAAGGAATCAATCGGCTGGTGCGGGGGCTGGCGCCCGAGGCGCGCATTGCGGGAATCACGATGCTCGGGTTGATGCCCGGGTTGATGAAGACGGAGCGCGTGGAGATGCACCTGGAGTCGATGGGGGAGGAGGTCCGCCGCGAGTCGCGCTACGACCTGGCCGAGTCCACGGAGTACTCGGGGCGTGCCGTGGTGGCTCTCGCTCGAGATAGCCGGGTGATCCGCAAATCCGGGAAGATTCTGCAGGTCGCCGACCTCGGCGAGGAGTACGGCTTCACCGACATCGACGGCAAGCGCGTGGCAAACTTCTACCGCGCCGTGGGCTTGATGTAGCGGAGCGGGCGCCGCCCCCAGCGGTTCGCGGCGGTCGCGCGGCCCCGGGGCTGCAGCCCCATCACGCCGCGCGCCGAGGTCACCGCCGGGGCTCGAGCCCCCGGCGGCGCCGAGCTCGGGCGCCTGCACCCCCGGCACACGTTCGCCGGGAGCCGCGCGGGGCCCTGCGCCGAGCCGTGAAACAGCGGCCACGGGCGCGGCGCCCCCCTCCCCTCGGCAAACTCGAGGAGCCCCCCGAGACGGGCGACTCCTCGGCGGAGCACCCCCCGTTGCCCGAAAATCGCTCTCCCGGCCGGGCCCCCGAGTATCCGCCGACGACAAGACGGCTCCCGGCCGCCGCCCGGCGCGCGGGAGCCTACTTCTTCACCAGGTTGCCGCTATCCGGCGACTCGAGGAAGACTTCGTGCACCTCGAGCACGTTGGGGCCCGCGAACATCTCCTTGGGGGGGCGATTTTTGTGCGCCTCGGCGAACTCGGGGCTCTTCGTCCAATCCTCGAAGTGCTGAAAGCTCTTCCACCACGTCTTGACCTCGTAGTAGCCCTGCTTGTCGGCGTCGGGAACGAAGCCGCCGGTTTCGTGCGAGAACTTCACCGGCCGCGGGCGGTGCACCTCGTTGCGGATGAAACCCGGCGATTGGTCGACCAGGTGGGCTCGCTTGCTGAAGCGATCTTCGAAATCTGCCTCGTGGCCTTCGGCGACGGGGATCTTGTTGGTGATGACGATCATGCTGCTTCCTTCCAGCGCCCGGCGCGGGCGCCCCACCGCACAGGTTTGCCGCCGGAGCGCCAGCCCGTCAATCAGCGGCCGGCGGAGGCACCAGAGCCCCCGCGAGCACCGAGCGCCCGCGCTCGGTGCCGGCCCCGGGATTTCGGGTCGCTCGAAGGGGGAGCTTCGATCTCCGCGGGAACGCGCGCAGCGCGGCCCGCCCTCCCT
Organism: Polyangiaceae bacterium; assembly: GCA_050299315.1. GTDB lineage: Bacteria > Myxococcota_A > Polyangia > Polyangiales > Polyangiaceae > SZUA-265. The sequence goes on along the minus strand of JBNKVS010000055.1, from coordinate 171,349 downwards.
GCCTTGGCCGGGCATCCCCCATCCAAGCGGCGAGCCGTGGCTCGAGCCGCTCGAGCCGTCGGCGCTGAAGCGTTGGGTCGGCGCCCGCGGTCGGCGCCCGCGGCCCGACGAGGTCGCTCGAGCCCCAGGGGCCGACCGAGCGGGCGCGGGAGCGCGGTCCCCGCGTTGCGGTCTCCCCGCGCGAGCCCGAGCCACGGAGCAGGCCGGAGCCGGGCGGCCGAGCCGGCAGCAGGGCTTCCGTCCGGTCGCGGGCGCGGCGTACGGGCCATCAGCGGCGCGGCGTACGGGCCATCGGCGGCCCAAAGCCCGGCAGGGTACGACCGTGTGGTTTCTCCCCCGACGGCTCGTACCCTTGCCCGATTTGCTGGTAGATCCACGGCGCGGCGGGCTGCGCAGGCTGCATGAGCCGCGCGGTTGGCAGCGAGCCCCTCGCGGTTCGCCCACGCCCCGCCCACCCGCTCCCTCGGGGGGCTTCCTTGCAACGAGAAAGGCTTCGATCCCGTGACACGACCCAACATCGAAACGCGAACCCTCCACAGCGCCCGCCTGCGGCGTGGCCTGTCCTTGCTCGCACTCGTTTTGCCGGTGGGGCTGGTTGCCGGCTCCTGCAGCGACGACGACGACGACGACCCGATGGGCGGTGCCGGCATGGGCGGCAGTGGGATGACGAGCGCGGGCATGGGCGGCATGGCCGGCAGTGGCATGGCCGGCAGTGGCATGGCCGGCAGTGGCATGGCCGGTGGAATGATGGCGGCCGGCTCCGGCGGCATGGGAATGGGCGGCGCCGGCATGGGCACGGGCCCCACCGGCACGCTCGACACGCTCAGCGACGACGCGGCGGCCCTGCTCGGCCCCACGACGGCGGCGCTGCGGGGCATGGACATCTACTTCGCGAACGGGCAGCTGAGCCAGTTGTTCGGCGGCGGCATGCCGTCGCTGCCCTTCGGCGCCCCCTCGGTTCCCTTGGCCGGCGGAGCGCTCGGGGCCGCTATCGAGCTCCCCGGTGACACGTTCTACCCCGAAGGCATCGCCTCGGCCGCCGACGGGACGCTGTTCATCGGCAGCGTGACAGACGGCGGCATCGTCCGCGTGCCGCCCGACTCGACCACCGCCGAGGCGTTCGTTGCCGGCACCGATCCGGAGCGCGGCGTGATCGGGATGGACGTGGACGAGGACCGGGAGCTGCTCTGGTACTGCGACTCCGACCCGACCGCGATGCCCCGCGCGGGCGCCGTCGTCGCCGTCGGCCTCGACGACGGCGAGGAGGTGGTGCGCCACGACCTGGTCGTGCCCGGCGTCGACAGCCTGTTCTGCAACGACATCCTGGTCGACGGCGCCGGCAACGTCTGGGCGACGGAGTCGCTCGCCGGTGCGGTGTTCCGCATCCCGGCCGCCGACGTGATGACGGCCGACAGCGCCGCGATCTGGATGCAGGGAGGGGCGGCAGCGCCGCCGCCGGACGGCTTCGGCGCCAACGGGCTGGACTTGGTCGGCGGCATGTTGATCGTCGCCAACGTGAACCTGGGCACCCTGTTCGCCGTCGATCCCGCCTCCACCGATCCGGAAAACGACGCGCAGTTGATCACCGTCACCGAGGCCGGCTCGACGACGCCCCTGACCCTGTGCGGTCCCGACGGCGTCCTGGCCGTCCCGGGCTCGGACACGGACTTGATCGTGGTCGAGAACGGCGGCTGTGACGCGGGAGCTCCGCGCGTTTCCGTCGTGACGCTGAGCCTCTGAGCCGCTCGGGCGGGCCGGCGGCGCTGGAGCCGGGCAACGCGGCGGGCAACCGTCGGGTCCGGAAGCGCGCCGGCCCGCAGGCTTCGCCGCGCGGGAGCCCATCGCGCCGCGGCCGCTGGCCACATTGCCCGGCTTCGTTCCAGGTTGCGGCCGTGATCAGCCAAGACACCCAGAATTGCTCACATTCCTCTGGCCAAAGCGGGCTGTTCCGCCCGGCCCGCTTCGGCTCGGTGGCGCTGAAAAATCGCTTGGTGATGGCGCCGATGACCCGCTGCAAGTCGCCCGGGCACGTGCCGAACCAGCAAAACGTGGAGTACTACCGGCGCCGCGCAGCCGGCGGCGTCGCGCTGATCATCACCGAGGGCGCCACGATCGACCACCCCGCGGCCAACGGCTACCGCGACGTGCCGAGCTTCGCCGGCGAGGCCGCGCTGCGCGGCTGGGCCGACGTGGCGCGGGCCGTGCGCGAGCAGGGCTGCGCCATCGTCCCGCAGCTGTGGCACGTGGGCAGCGTGCGCACGGCGGGCACCCAGCCCGACCCGGCCGTCCCCGGCTACGGACCCTCGCCGGTCGCGCACCCGCTCAACGAATCCACGGGGGAGCTGCCTCGCGAACTGACCGAGGCCGACATCGCCGATCTGCTCGCCGCCTACGGCCGCGCCGCGGCGGACGCCGAGCGGCTCGGCTTCGACGGCGTGGAGATCCACGCGGCGCACGGCTACCTGATCGACCAGTTCTTCTGGTCGCGCACCAATCGCCGCACCGATGGCTACGGGGGCGACGCCGTGGCCCGCACGCGGTTCGCGCGCGAGGTGATCGAAGCCGTGCGCGCCCGCGTGTCGCCTCGGTTTCCCGTCTGCATGCGGATCTCTCAGTTCAAGCTGGGAGATTACGAGTGCAAGCCGAGCCGCAGCCCCGCCGAGCTGGATCGCTGGCTCGCGCCGTTGGCGGGCGCGGGCGTCGACCTCTTTCACTGCAGCACGCGGCGCTTCGACACGCCGGAGTTCGAGGGCTCGGAGCTGAACCTGGCGGGCTGGGTGAAAAAGCTGTGCGGCAAGCCCACGATCACCTGCGGCAGCGTGGGGCTCCGCTCCGACTTCACCCACGCCGAGGACGAGAGCGGCGGCGGCACCGTGGGCATCGAGCGGCTGCTGGAGCGGCTCGAGCGGCTCGAGTTCGATCTGGTGGCGGTCGGCCGCGCCCTGCTCGCCGACCCCGAGTGGCCGAGCAAGCTCGCCAGCGGCCGGACCGAAGCCATCGAAGCGTTCCGCAAGAGCCACCTGCAGCGCTACCCGTGAGCGGGGGCGGGCCTCGCCGCCTCCGGGCCCCACCACCGCGAAGCGGAGCGTCCCCTCGCGCGCGATCTGCACGACCCACGGCGCCGGGCTCTCGAGCCGCCGGCGCCGCGACAGCGGTCTGCACGGGTCTGCGATGGGTGCACCACCCAGTGGGCCCGCGACCAACGCTTTGTCGAAGCGCGCCTCCTCGACGCTGTCAGCGGCCCTTCACCGACCGGGCCGGCGCGTGGCAAGCGCCGCCCGCCATGGCGCGCTCGAGCGGTCGCCAGGTGACGCGCAACCCAACCCCCAAGAAGCGCCCAACCAGCATCCGGCACGCGCCGTGCTCAGCGAGTTCCATGAGCACGCTTCCACCTGGCCAGGGGCCACCGCTGCGGGAGCGGTTGAGCCGCGCACTCGACAGTGCGGCGAGCGAATCGAAGGCAGCGCGGAAGAGCGCGCCGACAAGAGCGCGTTGGTGCTTGCGCACGGGGCGTCGCAGCCCTGCGGGCAGGGTGAAGACGACGTGGAAGTACGGGACGGGCAGAAGCAAGTCGCGCTGTCGGTCGAGCCAGCGGGCGGTGGCACTGTAGCAGGGCGGGAGGCGAGCACGGCACGGCTGGCCGCGATCGCCCACCGTCCCGCGAGATCTGCGCGAGTCGGGCCCGGTCGCCTCAGCGAATGGCGATCTCCTTCACCTCGCTCTTCTTGACCGGCTTCGACTTGCCGATGCTGACTCGGAGCATCCCGTCCTTGAACGTCGCATCGATCTTCGAGTCGTCGGCCGTGTCGGGCAGCGTGAAGCGCCGAACGAAGCTGCCATACGACAGCTCACGCCGGTGAAAGAGCTCCCCCTTCTCTTCCTTTTCCTCCCGCCGTTCGCCCTGAATCGTCAGCACGCCGCTGTCCAGCGTCACGTGAACGCCCTCGCGCGGAACGTTCGGCAGCTCGGCGGTGATGCGGTACTCCTTGTCGGTTTCGCTGACATCGCAGGCGGGCGACCAATCGGCCGTCGTCAGCTCCTCCTGCGACCCATTCCCCGGCCGAGTGAGGCCGAAAACTCGATTCATGCGGTTGGACAGCGCCATCAGCTCCCGGAAAGGGTCCCAGGCTTCGTTTCGTCGAATCAGATCCATGATGATTGTCTCCTGTCGTTGGACCAAGAGGCCCCGGTTGTGGTCCTTGGGGTAGCATTCGGCGTGCCAGGCCACGACGGCCGAGCCCTTTGGGTGCCCGTCCTCGCCGAGCGCGTGCCGATGACCGCCGCGGCGTCGCTTCCGCGCGGATTCGACGTGAGGGATCGAGATCGTCGACTCCTGGCGGGTCGGCGAGCGATGCGCAACTCGTGCCGCGCACGGGGAGCCACTCGAAGCTCTTGCGCCCGGCGACTGAATGCGCGCGACGCGGCGGCGCGGCGCCACCCCCTCCTCTCGGCGCAACCCGACGGCGGCGTGCGGGGCGACGGTGGGGACGCCCAGACACACCACGGAGGCACGGCGCGCGATCAGGGACGACGCCTCGGCGACGGAGGTTCTCGGATGATCAGCTTCACCGGCTCCACCGCCGTTCGTCAGCTACTCTCGGCTCCGGAGGCTCCGTTCGGTGGGATGAAGCAATCGGGTCTGGGGCGGGAGGGTGGCGAGGAGGGCATCCTGGAGTAGTCGTCGCGGGACCCCCCGCTTCGAGCCGGCGTTTCCCGATCGTAACGATCGGCGTGCTCGGCGCGATCCCCGTCAGTCGAGCTCGTCACGACCGTCCCCCGAGGGCACGCCGGACGGATGTGCGCGCGTCAATCGTTGCTACGCCCGCCCAGCAGGCCGGCACACATCAAAAGGTAAGCAGCGCTGCAAGATGGCCCTCACCGCCGCCGCCACGTACGTGAGGGTCGCCGCGCGCAGGACCGCGTCCGCGCCTGCCGCCTCGCCAGCGGCGACGATGCGCAGCTCCCGCAGCGCCACCACGGCGCGGCGCGAAGCGTCGAACTCGACCGGCAGGGTGACGAGCGTGAAGACGACCGCGGCCGAGAACGGCGGCCGTGGAGGTGCGCGACGCGCGCTGGGCGTGCGAGCCCGTCTACGAGGTCCTGCGCCGCGGCCAGGGGAGCTCCAACCCCGCGAGGGCCCCCGCTTCCGGATGCCGAATGTGGCGAAGCGCCGTTGGATCCACTATGAAGCCACCAGGACCCCGAGGCGACCAGCTGACTTTCGGGGAAGGCGAGCCCGGTCAGATGACGACGTTTCTGTGGATCCTGCTGGGGGGTATCCTGATGAGCGCCATCTCCTTGGTCGGCAGCGTGGCCGTGCTCCTCCGCGAAGCGACCCTGCGGAAGATCCTGCTGCCACTCGTCTCCTTTGCGGCCGGCTCGCTCATCGGAGGTGCCCTGTTCCACATGATTCCGGCGTCGTTGCGCGAGATGCCAGCGAGGACGACGTTTGGCTGGGTGGCTTTGGGCTTTCTCCTCTTTTTCGGGCTGGAGCAGTTTCTTCACTGGCACCATTGCCATCGAGCTCAGGCCGACTGCAAAAAGCCGCTCACCTACCTCATCCTGATCGGTGATGCGCTCCACAACTTCCTCGGAGGCATGTCGATCGCGGGCGTGTTCCTCCTGGACACGCGCCTCGGCATCGCGGCCTGGCTCGCGGCCGCCGCCCACGAGGTGCCCCAGGAGCTGGGTGACTTTGGCGTGCTCGTCCACGGTGGCTGGAAGAGGAGCTCGGCGCTGCTCTTCAATCTGCTCTCGGGTCTCACGTTCCTCGTGGGCGGGCTGGTCGCTTACGTCGCCTCGTTCGAGCTCGACGTGAGATGGCTGGTCCCGCTCGCCGCGGGCAACTTCCTGTACATTGGCGCATCCGACCTCGTTCCCGAGGTCAACAAGGCACACTCCCTCGACGCCAATCTGCTTCATTTCACGGCGTTCGCCGGCGGGCTCGGGCTACTGTTCGCGGTTGCCAGGATGGGAGGCCACTGAAGGTTTCCGTGGGGGAGAACCGGGTCCTTGCGCACCTAGCCTCGGGCCTTCGGGTCGAACCTCCAGTTGTCGTACTCGCAAGGGCCTTCGGTCACGCGCAGCGCGTCGTGGAAGTCGCAGTAAGCCGGCGGCCGACGATGAACACCCACAGAAAGAAGAGCGAGTAGAGCATCGGCGCATCGCGTCCACGAGACGACCGATCCGAGGCCGACGCGGGCCCGTTGCGCGACGGACCTTCAGTGCAGATCGTCCTCGTTCACGTCGGGAGGCTCGATGCAGAGCCACTGCACGAGCACCGTCAGCAGCCAGAGCAGCACGCCAGCGGCTCCCAGGTACAGGTCATAGGCCAACAGGAACGGCACCAGCACGAGCGCCACGATCGTCGTGGCTGCCATCAGCTTGAAGTGCCGCCCGGTCGCTCGCCAGGGCCATTGCAGTTTCATGGTTGTTTTCCTCCTTGGGTTTCGCCGAGCGCCGCATGGCTTCGCCGGGAACCAGTCCTGCCAACGCACTCTCGACGAGTGCTCGCGAGCGTCTGCGCCTCGGTCCGCTCCACTGGTCCGCCGGCAGGAGATGGGGCGGCCGATGCGGCGTCGAGAGAACGCTCGATCACGCGATGGGAACGCCGCGGATGCGCTTCGCGCAATGCGTTCGCGAGCTCGCGGACGCTCGAGTAGCGCCGGTCGCGGTCCTTCTGCAGGCAGCGCTCGACGACCCGTTCGAGACCTCGGCCGGCGCGTGGGCAGTTGGCCCGAAGCGCCGGCGTCACTCCCACCAGCACGGCCGCGCAAGTCTCGGCCAGGTTGCGTCGCGCGAAAGGCCCCTGACCGGTCAACAGCTCGAACAGGACCACGCCAAGTGACCAGACGTCGGTCCGCTCGTCCACGGCACTCGAGTCCTTCAGTTGTTCGGGCGACGCGTAGGAAGGCGACCCGAGCAGGGTGCTCGGGCCCGTGAGCTCATCGCGTGCGCGAGTGTTCGCGGACCACTTGCAGACGCCGAGGTCCAGGATCTTGACTCGTCTCTCGGCGTTTTCGCCCCGGGTCAGGAAGAGGTTGCTGGGCTTGACGTCGCGGTGGATGAGCCCGGCGGCGTGCACGTCTTGGAGCCCCACGCAGACTTCAAGGACATAGTCGACGGCCACGCCCGGAGCGAGCGAGCCGCAGGCCTCGAGTACGGCGTGGAGATCGAGCCCTTCGAGCCGCTCCATGACCAGGAAGGGGACGCCGGAGCTCGAGCGGCCGGCATCGAAGCCGCGCACGACGTGCTCGCTGCGCAGGCTCAGAGCCGCCACGGCCTCGTTTTCGAAGCGTGCGACGAACTCGGGACTGTCCAAAAGCTCGCGTCGCAGCACCTTGATCGCGACCGGCGTTCCGAGCTCGGCGTGCGTTCCTTCGTAGACGACGCCCATGCCGCCCGACGAGATTCGACGTCCCACTCGGTAGCGATCGGCGACGTGCTCGTCGTCGGCAAACCGGCGAACGCACCAGTTTGCACGGGCTCGGACCTCGCTGCGCGGGCTCGGCATCGAGCCCGTCGCGAGCACGGCACCCCGAGCGCCGTCCCGCTCGGAGGACCCGGTCGACAGCGAGTTGGCCGCAAACGGGGGCGCCCCGTTCGGTGCGCTCGGAAGAGTTTGGAGAAGAGGGCTCGGGGCTGGCATCGGTGTCGCTCGAAATGGGAGGGCTGAGGGCCTGGCGGCTTGCCGGGCCGTACCCGGGCTCTTGGCTCAGCAAGCTGCGTGCCCACGCAGCCCGAGCGGTGAAACGCTCACCCGACCCATGGCGTCCGAGGGCCGAGCCGATCGGACGACGAGCGCGCGGTCGTGCAGCCAGTGCGCCTTCGGCGCCCCGAGGCTGAAATTCGTTCGCAGCAATGCCTCCGGGAGCGCGGCGAGCGACGAGCTCACCGTGCACAGGGCAGCCGGGGGTCCGACAGATCGGCGAGCTGCACCGCGTGGTCTTCCGCCTGCGACGCGATGCAGAAGCCGATTTCCGGATCGAGCTCGTCGCGCCGTCGCCCGAGGACGTAGGCCCAGTCGTGGGGCGGGATGGTGTTGTGCCAGGCCACGTGCAGCTCCCAATCCGAGCTGAGATAGCTGCGATGGGTCACGACCAGGACGGGCTGCGAGTTCCAGCTCTCGATCCACGTGACGTCGGGACCGAGGCCCAGCTCGGGATGATGGGCCGAGACGTACGGCAGGAAGATCGCCAGCAGAGAATTGGCATACGCCGGGCCGTCGTCTTCCCAGGCCATGATCTCGAACGTCCCGGTGACCGCCGTCTGTACGTCACCGCTCGTCGCGCGCACCTCGAACGATGCCATCTGGCCGTCTTGCGCCGTCGTCGGCCGGAAGAACGCCTCCGCCATGCCTCCGCCCACGCGTCGAGACGGCTCGACGGTTGCCTCCATCTCGGGCTCGCTCGCATTTCGCGTTCCAGAATTCGGCGATGGCTAGGCTCGACACTCCCCTTCCCCAGCCGCTGGGCTCCGGATCCAAATGCTTCGCGGCGCGTTCCCTCCACGACACGCGGGGTCGAAGTCGCACGGCCCGGACGCGCGCGTGTGGCGCCTCACTCGGACGTCCCTTCCGAGGGGTGGTGGCGAACCTCACCCGCTCGCTCGGGCACGATGCCTCGCTTCTCCCGGTTGCCATCGTCGTCGGTGACGGCGATGACCCCGCAGTCTCGTTCCCACATCAGCCGGGCGGCGTTGTTCATGTTATCGTTCGACCGGCAGGAAAGGGCCGGTCGGCTCATGATCTCTCGTACTTGCATTTTCGTTCTCCTCGTTGGCGCGAGACCGTCGACGAAGCAGGAGTCGTGCCAGGCCCCCGCCGGCGGGCTCGAGCTCAGGGAACGCGTCGCCCCGGACGGGAGCGATCCATCGAGGTCCCCGAGGCGCCGTGCCGGGTCGTCACCGAAGCGATCACGGACCTGGAACGTGGTGGTCCGGCTCTGGACGATGCTGCTCGGCGCAGCGCTCGCCACTTCGCTCGCCCTCCCAAGTGCGGGATCTTCGCAAATGCCCGCGCCGACGCCGCCAACGGCCTGCGAGCCCGACGGTGCGATCCCGTGCGAGGTGAATGGGGAGACGCCCCCCTCGGCGGGGAGCACATCGGACGAAACCGCGCGGGCGGGCCAGCCCGCCAGCGTGAGCCCCGATCGACTGCTGTTTTTCTGGGGCGTCGGCTGCTCGCACTGCGAGGAGGCCAAGCCCTTCGTGCGCTCGCTTCCCGAAAAATGGCCTGGGCTGCTGGTGGAGTGGATCGAGGTGCGGCGCGACTCGCGAGGGCGGGCTCGGTTTGCGCGAATCGTTCGCGAGCTCTCGATCGCGGGCGCCGGCATTCCGGCGTTCATCCACGGAAAACGCTACGTCATTGGCTTCGAGCCGGGCGTCACCGAGGAGCGGGTGCGCAGCTTGCTCCGCGGCGAACGCGAGGGTCAGGCGGACGAGGACCTCACGCTGGTCGTGCCGCTCGTCGGCCGCCTCGATCCGCGCGAGATGAGCCTTTCGTCGCTGACCATCGTCATCGGCCTGCTCGACGGCGTCAACCCGTGCGCAATGTGGGTCTTGCTCGTGCTCATGGGCATCCTGATGCACGTCAGGTCGCGCCGCCGGCTGCTCTGGGTGGGAGGGCTCTTCGTCGGCATGAGCGGTATCGTCTATTTTCTCTTCATGACGGTCTGGGTGGGCTTCTTCGAGCTCGCGGGCCTCTCCCGCGGCGTGACGCTGGGCCTGGGGGTGCTGGCGCTCGTCATGGGCCTCGTCAACCTCAAGGAGCTCGTGGCCTTCCGCTGGGGCGTGTCGCTCACGATCCCGGACCGGGTCAAGCCCGCACTGTATCGGCGCATGCGGTCGATCGCCACGGCGGCAAGCGGCCCCGCCGCGTTCCTGGGCGTGGCGGCTCTGGCTTTCCTCGTCAACCTGGTCGAGCTCGGCTGCACCCTTGGGCTGCCCGCCATCTACGCGCGCATCCTCACCCTGCGGCTCGAACAGCCCCTGGCGAGAGCCGCCTACCTCGCCCTGTACAACCTGGCGTACGTGTCGCCGCTGGCCGTGATCGTGATCGTGTACGCGGCGACGCTGCATCGCTTGACGCTGGGCGAGCGCGGCGCGCGCTGGCTCAAGGCGCTCAGCGGCGTCCTCTTGATTGGCTTCGGGCTCTTGTTCCTGCTACGGCCCGAATGGCTGGGGTGAAGCCGCGCCCTGCTCGTCGAAGCCAAAGCGCGAGTCAGCGTCCCGGGGTGGCCGCGAAAGTGGGCCGAGCCCGTGCGCGCCTTGCATCATCCCAGCGCCACGTCGAGCAGCATCATCAGGATGAACCCCACCACGACGCCGAACGTGGCGTGCGACTCGGCCTTGCCACGGTGGGTCTCCGGGATCACCTCGCCCGAGATGACGAACAGCATTGCCCCCGCCGCGAACGACAGGCCCCAGGGCAATAGCACTTCGCTCGCGCTCACCAGCGCTACCCCGAGCACGCCCCCCACTGGCTCGACCAACCCCGTCAGCGCCGCGATCGAGAAGGCGCGCCCACGCGAGAAGCCGTCCGCGATCAGCGCGGCGGCCACCGCCAGGCCTTCGAGCAGGTTTGCCCCTTGGGGTGGCATGCTCAGCGCCGCCGCGGTCGATCCGGGCGTGTTCAAGAAGATGCGCTGAGGTCTTCTTTGGGAGGGGGCTGAGCGCCCGCGGCGGTCAGTATTCAGGCGCGTTGCTCGAGTCCTTCACCTTGCGTGGAATCAACGCGTCGAGCACGTCGCCGACGTGGTCGACGAGCCACAGGTGCCCGGCACCTGGAACGAAGGTGGCATCACAACGCGAAATGGTTTGAGCCAAGTAGCGGCCCATAGCGGGCGGCACGCTCGGATCTGCCTCTCCTTGCCAGAGCTTCACTTCGATTGCGATCTCCTCCAAAGAGAAGCCCCAGGGTCGGCCATGATTGATGACGAGTTCGTGAGCAGAGCCAGCGCCGCCTTGTGACAACGCCTCAGCGAATCCTTGCGAAAGGTAGCGCCTGACTTCGGGCCGGCGAACCATCTCACGGTCGACGGCCGCCATCTTGTACGTCATGCGTTCGACGAGACGATCGCTGCGCGCCAGGCGCGCGAGGAAGGCCATGTTCAAGCGCAGCGCGAAGGGTGCATGTCGCGCGAGAAAGAAAATGGTGCGATTCGTCCCGCTCATTCCTTCCGAGACTCCCGGCACGTCGCTGGGGCACGGGCTACTGATCACGCCCACCGCCGACAGGCGCTCCGGGATTTTCCACGCGCAGGAAAGAGCGGCGGGACCACCTCCCGACACGCCAAGGACTGCGAAGCGCTGCACTCCGAGAGCGTCAGCCAGCGCGCACACGTCGTCGGGCCAGTCGACGAGTCGTCGCCCAGGCTGAAAGTCCGAACGCCCGAAGCCTGGACGATCGGGAGCGATCAGGCGAAGATCGGGGCGAAAGGGCGAACCGGGGATGTGTCCCCAGGACAGCCTCGACGAGGGGTTTCCGTGAAACATGAACACCGGCACTCCATCCGGATTGCCATATTCGGCAAAACAGAGGCGTCGGCCGTCGCTCAAGTGGATGAAGTTTTCGTCGCGTGTGGTCATGAAACCAAACGAGTGAAGTTCATGATGATAGCGGCTCGCTCGCGCGCTCCGAGCGCAGAGTTTGCCGGTTCCTCCGATCGCCTCGCGCGGGAGCATGAGCGATGAAGATGACAAGCTCTGCCTCATCCGACCATCGTCATCGTGGCATGGCGCTTGCTTTGCATACCTGGTAAAAACGGTGCTCGAGCACCGCAAGGAAGACGACAACCATCAGATGCCTCCTCTTGACATCGTGCTCTACGGCGCCACCGGGTTCGTCGGGCAGCTCGTCGCCGAGTATCTCGCTCGGCACCCCGAGAGGAGTCGCTTCTCCTGGGCGATCGCCGGCCGCAACCCGGACAAGCTCAGCGCCCTCCGAACCTCCCTGGCAGACGCGGCTGTCGAGATCATCGTCGCGGACACATCGGATAGAGCTGCGATCGACGCCATGGTGTCGAAGACTCGCGTCGTGCTCACGACAGCCGGACCCTATTCCGAGTACGGAGGGGACGCGGTCGTCCAGGCGTGTGCGAAGCAGGGCCGGCACTATGCGGATCTGTCCGGCGAGTACTGGTTTCAGAGGGCGATGATCGATCGATTCCACGAAGAGGCGCAGCGCACCGGCGCGAAGATCGTGCTCGCCGCCGGGATCGATAGCGTGCCCTCCGACTTGGGCTCCCAGTTCGCCGTCGAGCAATTGGAACGGCGGGGCACTCGGGCCGCTCACGTCAAAGCCCTCTTCACGGACTACGCCGGTTCCTTCAGTGGAGGCACGGCGAAAGTGCTCGAAACGCTCGAACAGCTACCCAAGTCGGGAGACTACGATGCAGCGTTCTGCAGCGATCCCTACGTGCTCGCTCCTGGGGCCGAGGGAAAGTTGGAGCAGGAGACCGTCACGGGTTGGGACCAGCCGCGCTTCGACCGCGACTTCAGAGCGCTCGGGGTGCCCTTCTTCATGGCTCCGGTGAACGCGCGCATCGTGCGACGCTCGCTTTCGCTGAGTGGGCGACTGCCCTGCTCCTACGCAGAGGGAATGTCCGTGGGCTCTGGGCTCCGGGCAGGCTGGATTTGGATCAGCCGCGGATTCGGCTACTTCGTCGGGGATCCGATCCCGCTCTCGCCAAAGCCAGGTCAAGGCCCACCCAAGTGGTTGCAGCGCGCTGGCGAGTTCCGCCTCGCGCTCCAGGCGACCTCCGCCAGGAGTGAACACTCAGCGATGGTTGCCGTGCAAGGGCGTGGCGATCCGGGATACCTCGCGACCTCGAAGATGTTCGGCGAAGTCGGCCTGTGTCTCGCGCTGGATCACGAAGAGGCCCCTCGCAATGCCGGCGTGCTCACACCGTGGCTCGCGCTCGGTTTGGTCCTGCGCGGGCGCCTCGTGGCTGCCGAAGGAGGCGAGTTCATGCAGTTTCAGGTACTCGCCGAGAACTAACTCACGTTGGAGGCGTCGTCAGCGCGCCCCTCTTGGTCCCGCGGTTGGTCGGGTTGCCATGGTGCGTCTAGTATCAAGGCGATCACCGCAGCAACGCACACGAAGACGTTGCCGTACCAGGGCGGCGTGGCTGGTGTGTGTTGGAGCACGCTCAACGTCGCGAGCAGCGTGGGCACATAGAGCAACAGCGAGACGATAGGCAGAGCCCATCGTGCCCAGCGCTCGCCGCGCCGAATTGGAAACGCGACGAGCAGCAGTGTCAGCGTGCCGAGCGCCAGCCAGCCGCCGGCGGCTACTTCCATCAGCGCTTTGAGCAGCACCTGCGTTGCAGCGTCGAGCTCCGCCCACTCCTTGCCCAGCGCGACCGCATGATACGGCATGAAGGTCGATCGGAAGAGGTAGATCGCGCCAAGCACCAAGCTGGGGATCGCCATTCCGGCATAGATCCAGGCAGCTACCTTGCAGCGAGGTGAGCGAGCCGGTCGCGAAGCACGCGTCATCGTGAGCCCTCGTCGCCGGTCGTCGGGTGGAGCTCGTGTTTGCAGATTCGCACGTTCACCTCGGACAGAGAGTTATCCAGTTCTTCTCGGCGACTGTCGTCGAAGCACCCCAGGATCGCCCAGCGCGAGGCATTCGCGGGCTCTTCGCGCTGCGCGGCTGCCGCGGGCTGCCTCACTTCGTAGACTTTCGATATCAAATTCCGGAGGCCAATGGGTTCTTCCAAGCCCTGCGCGCCACCTGTTTGGCGTCGTGCTCCAGGTTCTCGCCGTGTGCGATCACGACCCGCTCGAAGTCCCAAGCCAAGCTGGCCCGAATCCGCCCGGACTGCACACGCGGTGGTTCGTGAAGTGCCAAGCTGGCCCGAATCCGCCCGGATATGTTGATTCCGCCCCCGAGCGCCCCCCCCCGGGAGCCGCTTTGAAATTCCTGGGTGCTCGGCGACAGCCTCCCCCGGGCCGGCGTCTCGGGAAAAATGACCCGCGAACCACCTCGCTTTCCGCCCTCGTCCCACCCTCTTCAACGGGCCCGCGATCGGGGAAGATTCCCTCGGAGGATCACGGGATGGAGCGAGAGCCAACACCCGGGGTGCCCCGACGGCGATCCGCACGCGCCGGCGTCCGCGCGCGCGGAGCCTCCCGAGCTTGGCGCCGTGAGGCGGCTCGTGACAGTACGCGATCCCGTTGGGAGGCGCCGCACAGGGGCCGCGAGCCCATTCGCCATCCCGCCGCTGCTGCAAGGGGCCCTTGCCGAGCGACGCCGAGCGCGCGGCAATCGCGTTCGTGATTGCTGCAATTGCTGCGATTGCGGTTGAAGGACTTGGGCTTGAAGTGCGGGCGACTCGGACCAATGCAGTTGAGCATGAGACTGATACATGGTTCCTTCTCCAGAAGGTAGAGGGATCACTCGCCAAAGACGTAGCCGGCTCCGACATGAAAGATATGGTACTTGTTGGTGATGGTTGAGCCAAAGCCGTCAGCAACATGCTCGCGCAACTCGGCTTCGTCTGCCCGACTCAGCTCCGCATCACTGTGGATTTCGAGTTCGACCGACGGCGCCTCGGAAAGCCATCCGGACCACGCCGTGGAGAGCTGCAGGCCCGAGTCGAACTCGTACGAATAGCCGAGCCCGAACGCGGGCCGGAACGCCGCCGGACGGGTCTGGCGGAGCGTGACGGCCCCGACGTAGTCACGACTCCCTATCGTGCGGCTGCGGGCATCGAACACCATAGTCTCGGTGTCCACACCATTGTAGACCATCCCCAGGGTAGCAAACGGCGCGTAGCGGTGGGGCCGAAGGCGCACTCCAAGAAAGCCTCGAGGAGCGACGTCTTCAGAAGATTGCACGAGGCCATCGAGCCCTGTGTTCTGAACGTTGAACGAGGTGGAGTCGCGGCGGATTGAATCGCCGATCTGAACCTCAGCCCCAATGTAGGCGAGCTCGTTCAGGTAGTAGCCAACGGAAAGGCCTGGTTTGAACGAACCACCCCAAGGGAGTTCTCCGAGTTCGACACCGACCAGGAAGACGTTGTCAAGCTCCGGCGGCGCTGCCGCTGCCTGTGCCGTGCTCGACGCAAGCGTCAGGGTGGTCAGTGAAATCAGAACGTCTTTGCGAATCTTGCGCATGGGCATCTCCTTTCGAGGCTTCAAAGGTAGATGCCAGCGCGCGGTAGCACTTGTGTTCGCGCGCCGTTGTGTTGAACCGATACGTCAGGTCTTCTTTTGAAAGGCGCTCGGGGTCAAACCCGTACACACCTTGAAACGCCGACTGAAGTGAGACGTGTCCGAAAAACCACACACGTACCCCACCTCGGTGACGGATCGCTTGCCGGCGCGAAGGAGACAGCACGCTTGGGCCACACGCGCGGCCTCGACGACGGCAGAAAACGATGTATCGCGCGCCGCCAGTTCGCGCTGCAAGGTACGGGAGGAGACGGACAGGGCACGGGCCACCTCGCCAATGGTCCAGCGTTTTGCCAAGTCCGTCTCCACCAGACGCCGCACAGAATCGTCCACCGGGCGGGAAGCTTCGTAGTCGGCCAGGGGCCGGCGATTGATCAGCAGTTCATCCAGCCCGGCAAGCGCGTGGCGCTTGGGGACGAAGCGTTGCCACGAGAACCGCCACAGGTGCACACCACCGCTCGGCGGAGTGCGCAGGTGAGCCTCTTCGAGCAGCGGGGCGCGCGGGACGTCACTGGCGGGCAGCTCACACCGCAGACCTACGCAGCCAAGCTCCTCGAGAACAGCGAGATGGACTCCGAGCACGAACAAGCTCTCGTGCCGTTCTGGAGTCGAGCGGGGCCCTACATGCTCCAGCTCCAGCAAGTCGTCCCGCAATTCGTGCACCCGAACGCGGTGGTCGCTGTGAAAGAACCGGTTGAACCGCTGCTCCTTGTCGATGAACTCCCCGACCGAGCTCGAGTTGAGCATCACAAACAGCAAAGGCTGATCTCGAGCCGCAAGCAGATCGCCGCCGAGCCCCAACAAAGCCCGCTCGCCGCCCACCTCGACGACTCGACGAAGGAGCTGGCGTTGCAGTTCGACACTCACCCCCTCCGCGCTCAGCACCGCTGGATCGAAATCCGGGGGCGCCGCGCTTTTGCGAACGAGCCACGACGCAGGCAACGCGGCGAGCATGGGATGAAGTTGCCGGGGCACGACGCATTGTACGAAGCACGGCCTCCTTGCAAACAGCTTTTGTGGCTGGCGCGTGGGTGCAAGCCGTTGTCGCCAGGAAGCAATCCCTCCGAACCAGCATTGCCCAAACTGGGCGCCTACCTCGAAGCAGAAAGGAACTGCCATGCAGCTCAGGAACAAGCACTGTCTGATCACGGGGGGCACAGCCGGAATCGGCCTGGCGCTCGCTCAACAACTCACCGAGCGCGGGGCCCGAGTCACCCTCTGTGGTCGAGACTCCGCTCGCCTCGATGCGGCGCTGAGCCAGCTCCCGGACGCCATCGGGGTCGTCGCCGACGTCGCGCTTGTCGACGGGCGCCAGCGCCTTGCCGACACCGTGCTCGAAAGTGGCGGCCTGGATCTCCTCATCAACAACGCTGGCGTCCAGTTCCGACGCGACTTCATCGAGCAGACGCCGGAGCGCGCCGAACGCGAGCTGCTCGTCAACCTGCTCGGGCCGGTCCTCCTCGCCCTGGAATTGCTCCCACAGCTCCAAGAGCGGGGCGGCACGCTCGCCAACGTCACGTCGGGACTCGCGTATGCGCCCGCCCACGACGCGTGCGTCTATTCCGCCAGCAAGGCGGGGCTCCAATCGTTCACGCGGGCGCTCCGTCCATCGGCGGCCGCACGCGGCGTGCGAGTCGTAGAGGTGATTCCGCCACTCGTCGCGACCGAACTCACCGCGGGACGAGATCGGCGCAAGATGGCGACGCCCGAGGAGGTGGCCCGAGCGATCACCACCGGGCTGATTGAAGAAGTGCCGTGTATCGCGGTGGGTATGGCGCGTCTTGTGCCGCTACTCGCGCGCGTTGCTCCGTCATTTCTCGAGCGAAGGATGAACGCCTCGTGAACGGCTGGACCCCTGCCGTCGTGCTGTCTGGCTACGTCGGGATCCTGTTGGCAACGGTTCTCATCGACTGGCGCCTCGGGGCGACTGCCGAGTACCTGAACGCCTACGAGTTGGTGCGGCGCACATTCGCGAGCTCGTGGCCGGAGGTGAGCCGGCACTTCCTGTGGGGAGACTCACGCCTCGGTCACACCGCACTGGCCGTTGGCTGGCTCGCGTTCTTGCTCGAGGCAGCCTTTGCAGAAACGTTGCTCTACGGTGCATGGCACCTCGTTCGCAGCGTCTTTTCGGCATGAGGCGCCGGCTCAATCCCGCATTCAGCCGGACTGGTGCCCCGCACGTCGCCTGGCGGCGATGACGCAGGCATCGGTGAGAACCGGGAGTTGGGGATTGAGGGGTCGGGAGGGTGAACCCCCTCCGTGGGCCCGGCCGAGGCGATGGCGCGGCCCCGAAGATGGGGCGCCGGGTCACAGGGTGGAGCCAATCAGCGGCAGCTCGCGACGACGGGCTAAGAGCACGGGGCCGCTGGTCGCGACCACCAGTGCGAACAGGGCGAGGTGCAGACCGCCGTCCCCCTGCACTTCCGCGCCGAGCACCGTCAGGTGCGCGATGACCGCGCCGAGCATGGTGCCGATCGCGAGCAGAGCCCCGGGGGCGGCGAGCACGTTCGTGGCGAGCGCGACGGCGCACAGCGGCTCGATGGATCCGATGAGCAGGCGCCCGAAGGGCTCCATGCCGAGCGCCGAGAAACGAACTGGTCGGTGGGGTTGCCCATCCACTTGAGCACGCCCGCGCCACCAATCACCAGCGCGGAAGCGGCCTGACAGGCCCAGAGGGTCGAGGTTTTCATGAGCGGACTCCTTCGGTGCCTCGTCGCAGGCTCGTGAGCGGAACGAATGCATGGGCGTCGCTCGACGACAGAGCGACGGCGCGCGCCCCCGGCAACGACGACGAGGCGTTGACGAGAGGAAGGGACGACGACACGGACTCCGCCGCCGTGAGAACGTGCTCCGGGCGCAGATCGGCGTGACGGCGGCAGCCGAGCGCAGCGAGCAGCTCGATGTGTTCCTTCGTCAGAGCCTCGACGTAGCGCCGCACGCGCGCCGCCTTCTGGTCCACGTGCACGCCTCGCGTGAGTCGCGGGTCGTGCGTGGTGAGACCCACGGGGCAGGTGTTGGCGTTGCACTGAAGGGCCTGGATGCAGCCGAGCGCCAGCAGAAAGCCGCGCGCGGAGTAGACGGCGTCGGCGCCCCTCGCCATAGCCGTGACCTGACGCACCGGATTGATCCGCTCGCCGGAAGCGATGAGCCGGACCCGCGAAGACAGGGCGAACTCCCGCAGCATCGACGCCACCGCGGGCAGCGCGCGCCCGCGCGGCATGCCCACGTCGTCCGCCTGCGTCAAGCCGAAATGAAGCGTGGAGAGGGCTTGGTCGACTCGGGCGCAAACTCGAGCGTCGAGACCCGCGCTGTCGCTACGGCGAGCCAAGGCCATATGTCAGCACAGCACCGCTCGCGAGAGCAACGACGCTGACGATGGCGATCAGGCCCCAGGGTATCGGTGCGGCGGGAAGACCCTTCTCGGCGCTGGCAATCTTCGCCCACGCCGATTCGGGCGAGAGTTTCTCACCCATTGCGGAGATGTCGAACGCACCCGCGGCCAAGGCCCCTTCTAGGGCCTGCTTCCAGCGCTCTTCTTGCTTGCGCAGCACTACGCGTTTCGTGACGAGGGCCACTGCGTAGAAGAGCGCCACGAAGAGCAGCAATTTGAAATCGAAGTGTTGCATATCTTTCTTCTGTTGAATTCCAACGTTCGCTAGGGAGTGCCTGGCTTCCCTGCTGGTGCAAACACTCGCCTCGTCCCCGAAGGGACGGGCGATTGTCAGGTGCGAAATTCACGAGCTGGGTGACGCTAGCCCAATTCCACAGCTGTCATCCACTGGTCAGCGCCTCAGTAGTAGTCACTTGCGGTGGAGGTGATGTCCCGCCCCCTGTTGATCACCCGAGCATCGAAGTGGCGGTCCCGGTCATTGTCATGCAGCCTCTTGACCCTCGCAAACTCGGTCAATACGTTCAGCCCGCTCTAGAGCCTGCACCAGCGGCGGCATACCCCTTTTCCCTCGGAGCCGGCGAAATCCTCGCTCGGCCTCCAGTAGCGCAGTCATCAGCCAGCACTTGATCATCGCACCGTCGCGCCAGCGTTTGACGTTGCGGGTCACTCGACGGAGCGTGCCGTTGAGGTTCTCGATGGGGTTCGTCGTCGACAGCGTTCGCTCCAGCGACTCGGGGAGCCCCAAGTCATTCAGGCTCAGCGTCTCGTCGAGCCCCTCCTTAGCGAGGCGGCTGCATCGGGGTGGTCCCCGCTGAGGCGAGCAGCGAGCGATCACGAAGGACATCAGGTTGCGACGGACGAAATCAGCGAGATGCAGCAGACGCCGATGCGTCGTTGCCTCTTGGCTTCCCTCGCTCTTCTTGGCACTCTTTCCCATGGCGGTCTCCTTTCGGGTTTTGCCCCCCGAGATTTCCTCGGGGGCCGATGGGACCACCACCTCTTTGTTCAGCTAGGTCAACTCGCTAGACTCCCCGTTTCGTCGGGAGCGGGGAAGCCCACCAGGTCGATCGAATGCCAATCCGGGGCGGGCGGCGAGAACCAGTCGGGAAAGAAACCGATGAAACGGTCCACGTTCCTTTCGAGAGGTGCCGTGCTTTCAAGCGGCGAAATCCCCAGCTTGCGTCGCTGCTCGTTGAGAGGCTGCAAGATGCCCGGGTGGTGATCCCACTCCTCGTGCAGCTTGGGCAAGTGGTAATCGAGGAACGCGCTTCGCAGCCGACCCTTGGCCATGCGCTTCAGTGGCCATGGCGGGTCCACCAAAGTCCTCAATTGCGACGGAGCGATGTAGGTTCGAACCTGCGGCAAGCCGTACCGCTCGCAACACGGCGCGGCCGGGGAGGGGCCGGTACGAGTGATGACCACCAGGTCCTCGCCCGCGTCGAGCTCCTCGCCGAATCACCCGGAACGTGGGCTCGTAGGCTTCAAGTACGGCTTCTCGAAGGGCCTCCGCGGCGGGTACCAGGTTGTCTCTCCGTGCGGGAGCGACCACGGTGAGCGGTACGCCGCTCGCCGCCGCTAGTCGCTCGAGAGGCTCGGTGCCTGACAAATGGCAGCGGTGCCCGCGCTTCACCAGCGCGCTCAGGCTCGACTAGGTCCGAACCCGATAGGTTGCTTCCACCTTCTCTCGAAGGCTCTCCATCAGGCGTTCGGTGGCGAGCATTTCGACGATCGGCCCCGGGGATCAAGGGGTCGGCACGAGGGCGCTGTAGGTCATCGTGAACGGCGCCGCCTGGACCCCAATCTCACCGACCCGATCGAGATCTTCGTTGTACCCCACCACCTCGGCGAAGCCCGGCGGAACGCCGACGAAGCCTCCGACGCCGCTTTCATCGGTCTGCAGCACGGTGTCGCTCACGACGCCGCTGTCCATGTACAGCTGGGTCACTTGATCCTGGTGTTGCTCGATGCTGTAGGTCACCCCCGCCGCCGGGGCTCCCTGACAGTCCATGGCGGTAATGAACAGATTGCCGGCGGTGGGGTCGAGGCTGGCCCCGGCCGCCTGCACCACGGAGGGCAACCCCGCGGAGGAGAGCAGGGGCAAGACCATCGGAGCTTCGAAATCGCTTCGCACGGGCGGATTGAAGAAGAGCAACGAGCGGGCATAGGTTGGCACGAGACAGCGATCGTCGGGCGACTCCGGATCGCACTCCGGTGCCAGCCCACACAGCACGGAGCTGGCGTCCCCGAAGGTATCGGTGTCGGTGCAGCGCGCAGCCGGGGCAACCACTTCGAGGTACCCGTCGAAACCGGACACTCCCGTTGGAAGGGGAACCTCGATGAGACCATCCACGTCCGTCACGTCGTCGACGATCGGGTTGGTGCAGCCCACGTCCCGCTTCGAGCAGACCCGCGCGGAGAGCCCCGTGACCGGGAAGGCGCAGTTGCTGATGAAGTCACAAGCGTACACCCGGGCCGTGGCCGTCGCCTGTTCGGGCCGCGGCGCGGAGTCCGTCATCTGGTCGAGGCAGCCCCAGGGACTGTCCTCGGGCTCGTAGAAGGGGTCACTCGGCAGGTCGAGAGTTGGCTCACAACCCACCGGCAGCAGCGCCAGCGCGCCCCAGACCAGTCGAAGCACACGATTCATGCTCAGAAACTCCCTTGCAGTGAAAAACCGAGCTCGCTTTCGCTGGCCCTCGGCGCCAGGCGGAGCGCCGAAAGCGAGTCCGCCTCCGGGTCGCCGCCGGGGTCGATGAGGAGGATGGTTGCGCCCGCCGCGACCAAGGCCCCGCCCACGATGAAACCCGTCGTGGCCATCGTGGCGTACGAACGGGCGCTGTCGACCGCCTCGACGCCGCTCGGATCGGTGCAGCGGTTACCGTCGCAGAGCTCGTGGACGGTGTCCGCTTCCGAGCGGGCGGACAGGCCGAAGCCGGCGCCGACGCCCAGCGCGACGACCCCAGCTCCTCCCATCACGAGCGCGGCCACGCTCCATCCACTGGGGGAAGACGACGCGGGCCCCGCCTGGGCCGAGGAGGCGTTGGACCCAAGCGGCGCCTCGGGCGCTGGCGCGGGCCCCGGGATGGCGGCCGCCTCAGCCGCTTTGAGCTCGGCGAGCCGCTGGTTTGCTTTGCGAATACGCTCCGCGCTGGCGCCTGGGTCGGCCACATAGCGCCGATAGAACGTGATGGCCAGGGGGCGATCGTGCAGCCCGCTGTCGTAGATGCGGGCGATGTTGTAGAGGATGTCCGCGCTCGGCAGGACCTCGTATGCCTTCTGGTACAGGGCCACGGCGTCGGCGTAGCGCTGCTCCTGGTAGGCGGAGTACGCCTCGGCGGCGTGACGCTCCGCCAGCGCCACGGCATCCGCCGTGGACGTGGCGCTCTGGGATTCCGGCGTGCCGGGACCAGCGCCGTCGGCGGCGAATGCGCTGGGAGTGGCGCCTAGGCAAAGGGCTGCGACGCCCGCACGGCGCGCCTGCCGAAGCAGCGCACGCCGGATATCGTGTCGACCAAACATGACCTAATCCAACACCTGTATCTTGGGGACTGCGTCCTCGATCACTTGGAGCCGCGGCTTGGGCGGCGCTCGAGTCTTTCGCGAAGCCGCGGGGCGGGGCGCGGGCTTGGACCTCTCGGGGGGCGAGTCGGCGGACGGGGCGACGTCCATCGGGGGCTCGGCAGGCGCCGGAGCCCGGCGCGCCCGCTTCCTCCAGTTGTGCGGCTTGGCGATCGCCGCGCCTCGGCTCGCGGCCGATTTCGCCCTTGACGGTCTGCTGGCGGCGCGCCCCTCGGCCTGCGCCGCAGCAGGAGTGGACTTCGCTTCGCCAGCGATGGAGGTCGCCTCGCCGGGCGGCGGCGCCGAAGCCTCTGCCCCTGGGGACGCGGCCGTCGCCGGAGAAGGTTCCATTTCCGGGTCGTCGACGCGCCTAGCTGCCTGGGAAGGAGTTGCCTGGGAAGGACCCTGCGCGGGGCCTGGCGGCGCGTCGCTCACGGGCGACTCGGAGACCGACGTGTCGCGGGACCCGCTGAATCGAAACGACAGAAGGCCGGCGACCAGGAGCGTGACGGCCACGACCGGCGCCAGCCACTTGCGCCGGTTGGCCTTGGGCTCCGGTGCGCTGCGCTGGGTGATCGTCTGGGCAATCGCGCTCGCTTCCGGCAAAAACATCGACAGTGCACCGCTCACCGGACCATCGAGGTCCAGCGCGAGGGCAGCGGTCGACGACGGCGGCGTAGGGGTTGGGTCCAATTGACCCGCCCGCACGAGGTGCCCCTCGGCCACCAGCGAATCGACGAGCTCGAGGGTCTCCAGGTCACCCACCCTGCTCCGCGACAGGACGCGCCCCAAGGAGCGCTTCCCGTCGAACAGTTCAAGGATCTGTCGCTGCGGCTCGGGAAGGTCGACGTCGCTGGCGGCCGATGCTTCGCTCGGCACGTATGCGGCACGAGCGTCGCCGAGCCGTTCGCGCAGGCGCGCGACCTCGTCGTGGCGGCGCGCCGCTTCGAGGAGCAATGCCTGGGCTCCGGTGTGGATGGTGCGCTGGCGCTCGACCTCGCGAAAGGCGACGACCACGCGTCCGCTCGTCATCGCCAAAATGCGATACAGCGCCACCGGGCCCTGGAGCGGGGCGCTCTCGGCGTCGACTACGTCGCCTCGGGAGCACCAGATGCGATGCTCGCCTCCCCGCTCGTCCGTGACGGTGATGAGGCCGCCCTTGCCACCCATTTGGACGGTTTGCAGCACGTCGTACAGGGACACGTCTCCGAGCGCCCCAGTCAGCTCGGCCCCCGAAAGCTCCTCGGCGGCCACCCCCTGACTCTCGAGGCTTTCGATCAACCGCTGGTCGAGCGCCTGGTGGGCGCTGCGCCGAAACTCGTGCGCCCATTCGCGGATTTGCTCGGGAGTGACCCCAAAGCGCGCACAGGCGGCCTGAACACTCAGGTCACCGTTGACTACGCTGGCTACCAGCGACGCCTTTTGCTTGTCGCTCCATGCCTCCAAGGTCGTGCGCCTCCAGGAGACGGGGAGCGACAGTCGTCGTTCCCGTCCCGCTCGTGCAACGGCGAAGGCCCGGGAAAGTGAACGACCACGCAGAGCTCGCTCGACGGCCGTTACACTTCTTAACGGAAGTCGTCGAAGAATCCGCGCCGGGCAAGTGTTCCACGAGGACACGGGCGGCGCGCAGAGCCGTTCGATCCGGCCACCCCTGCGGGACTCGAGCGGCACCGACCGGCCCCAAGACCTTGAACCACCCGCGAGCGCTCGGTCTCCTGTTGGGGCTTGCGCGCCTCGGACTCGCCCCGGAACCCCGGGCGAAGTCCACCTCAGAGACGCTCGGGAAAGCATGAGACCGGGCGTGCCCGGCCGCACGGATTTGCTATGCAAGCTTGCGGGCTCTCAGCCACGGGCCGGCCTCCGCGCGACCGTCCACCGTTTCGACGAAACGCATCCTCTTGCCGCAGCTCGGGCACTCGAGGGCATCGACGTCGAAGAAGCGATTCAGCAGAGTTGCCCAGTCGATTCGAGACGCACGATTTTCTTCCAAGCGGCACCTGGTCAGGGTCTGCCCGCCGCGCAAAATCGCCTCCGCGGTTGGGTTGGTTGGGCGACGCGAGTCCGATGAGGTGGCCGGCGTTTCCGAACTCGAGCCTGACGCGATGGATCCGCGATCGCTTTCACCGTTCGGGTCCGAGCCCTCGGTGCGCGATGCGGTCGGCTCGTCACTGCCATCGTGCCGGGGGCGCGGGCAGACCCGAGGCCCCGCCTCTCGGTGCCCGTGATGGGGGCCGACTCGATGACGCCATCTGCTGTGCGGAGCGAACACTCTCTAGAAGAGCACGAGGGGGTGCCTGGGCGGCGGGATCAGTCAATCGGAACGCCGTTCGAGCAGTCCGGATTGCGCGGCGAGCGCTCGCAGCCGCTCCTTGATGCGCTCGAAGCGCTTCCGCAGCGCCGCCGCCCGGCGCGGCAACTCGGCCGCACTCGGGGGGTCGTCGGAATCGTCCATCGCGATGGCGATTTCGTTCCAGGAAAGCTGTCGATCGATGCGCAGGATGAGCAACGCGCGCTCGTCTTCGCTCAGCTCGTCCCGCAGTCGCTCGAGATCGGGCGCCGCCTCTGCCAGGCGTTCGTGGGTGAGGGTTCGAACCTGGGCGGCGATCTTCGAGAGCGTGCCCAACTCGGACAATCCGCGTCGCCTTCTTTGGTAGGCCGAGCGCCGGTAGCGGGCCAGCGCTCGCCGACAGATCACGTACAGCCAGGTCCGCAGCGAGGCGTCGCCGCGAAATCCGCTCAGGCCCTTCCAGACGTCTTCACAGAAAACGGCGAAGACGTCGTCCGCCGCGTCCGGGTCGCGCAGCACGGCGATGAGAAAGCCGAGGATCTCGGGTCCGTAGCCCTCGAGGGTGCAGCGTAACGCCGCGTCGACATCGCCCGACCGGAGCAAGTGCACGATGCGATCGGCGGGGCCTGGCTGGGGCGTCAAGACGAGGACCCTTTCAGAAACGCGCGCGGAGCGACAGGTGGATTGGGCTCGACTCGAACGCGGGACGCACTTCGACGCCCGGCACCGTGACAGGCATCGCTCGGGAAATCGTCGCACTCCTCGCCCTCGTCGATCACTCGGTTCCCGCACTCCCCGGCCGGAATCTCGGGCAACTCGCTGCACCCCAGCGACGAGAGGCTCACGAGGCAGCACACCCACGCACCTCGGAAATACCGCGCAACCGCTGAGCGACAAGTAACTTTACAGTGCCGCGCAACTTCGTTCCTCCGTGAACCGCAGGTGAACCATGGATGCCCTGGCCCATCGTGGATGCCAGACGACCGGACGAACCGCAACCACGGGATGGCCCCCGATGCTCCCGCCTTGCGTGGAGGGGGGCCAGGTGTTTCGATCATCTCCCGACATGAGCCGCCAGGAGTCCCCCGACGATGCCGCGAGCGGCGACGACGCGCTTGCCGCAACGTCGGCGGACGACCCGTTTGGCCAGCTTCTGGAGCGAGTCGCGGCAGCCCCCGACGTGCCCGTCGACTCCGTGATGTTTCCGGCGACGCTGCCGGGGACGCTGGTGGGCGAATATCGCGTGGTCGAGGCCATTGGCAAGGGCGCGTTCGGGTCCGTCTACCGCGCGGTCCACCCTTTGATTGGCAAAGAGGTTGCGATCAAGGTGCTCTCCAAGAGCCGCACGGACGACCCGCTCTGTGTCCGCCGATTCATCGAGGAAGCGCGCGCCGTCAACCGGATCCGCCACCCGAACATCGTCGACATCTTCGGGTTCGGTGAGCTGCCGGACGGGGCGAGCTACTATGTAATGGAACTGCTGCGTGGCAAGCCCTTGTCCACGCTGCTCGGGCAGCGCCGAGCGCTGACGGTCGAGCGTTCCGTTTGGATCTTGGCCGAGGTGGCATCGGCACTCGATGCCGCGCATGCCGCCGGCATTCTTCACCGCGACGTCAAGCCGGCGAACATCTTCTTGGCGGAAGACGTCGAGGGCCGTCTTCGGGTCAAGTTGCTCGACTTCGGCGTGGCCAAGTTCCTCGACGGGTCGACCCAGACGACCGCGGCCGGCACGTTGATCGGAACGCCCAGCTACATGTCGCCCGAACAGTGCGCGGGAGAGCCGCTGTCTGCCGTGAGCGACGTCTACTCGCTCGGCGTTCTGGCCTACGAGCTGTTGACGGGTCAGCAACCGTTCGCGGGCGACAGCGTCCAGCGCATGCTCGCGCGGCACCTGTGGGAAGCGCCCCGCCCCGTCTCCGAGGTAGCGCCGTCGCTGTCGCGCCGCTTCGACTCCCCGGTGGCCGCGATGTTGGACAAGGACCGGAGCCGCAGGCCGCAGAGTGCCACGGCGGCGGTGGCGGGCCTCGAGCGGGCACTGTCGGCCAGCGAAGCCCCGCGACGAAGCCGGGGCAGACCGGGGGAGACGCTCTGGCGGTGGCGCGCCGGGAGCCTGCCGGTGCTGGTGCTGGTGCTGGCCCTGGGGGCGAGCCTCGGCGTGGCGGTCGGGACGCGGAGCTGGTGGGGCGGGCCGCCTCCCGATTCCCCCGGAGCGAATTCCCCCCGAGCGAATTCCCCCCGAGCCGATTCCCTCGAAGCCGGTGAGAACGCCGTTGCTGAAGGCCGCGGTGCCTCGCCGAACCCGGAGGGTCGCCGGGGTCCGCCGCGACCGGGCACTCCATCTCCGAACCAGCCGCGAGACGTCGCGGCCCGCTTCGGAGCAGCGGCGGGACCCGGCGAGCCTGAGGACGAGTCGAGCGTGGCCTCCGA
The DNA here is from genome assembly GCA_050299315.1 of Polyangiaceae bacterium. GTDB lineage: Bacteria > Myxococcota_A > Polyangia > Polyangiales > Polyangiaceae > SZUA-265. Next base: position 144,512 of record JBNKVS010000055.1, on the reverse strand, counting down.
GCTCTCCAGCGGGGGAGACCGTCACCAGGCCGACCCGGGCGCTGCCGACCTCACCCACCAGGGTGGACCCCGGCGCTCCGAGCTCGAGTTCTGATCGGCGCTCGAACGTGTCGATTCATCGTTTGCCTCGCCCCGGCCGAAGCGCCCCCACGCCGCCCTCTCGCCCTGCCATCGTCTTCTACGGGCCGGAGCGAGCGGCGGTCCTGCGGCGACTCGCCAAAGAGCCGACCATCCCGGCCGCCACCGCAGGGGGCGAGCGTCCCGAGCGCCACGGCACCACCCTTCAGTGCAGCCGGTCGGGAGGATTGCCCGCCGGGGACGGAGCTACGGCAGGCAGATCGGCCCGGTTCTCTTGTTGGTGGAACCTTCTGTGTTCGGGCGGTGTCGCTGACCATCGAGAGTCGGAGGTCGGCCGGCGCGAGCTTGTGACCTTCTGGCCCACCGGCCCGTGGCTCCGCCACTCGTTCGATCACTCGCGGGTCGATGCGGGCGACGCTCATCATAGGCCCGATTCGGCACATGAGCGCTCGGCCAACTGCCGTGCCAAGCCTTCTCCCGACGGCGCCAGATGCGGTTTGGATGAAGTCTGTCTCGTTCCGCCCGGGACGAATTTCACCGCGCTCGAGCCGATGGTGGCCGGTCCGCGCGGGGGTGCGTTCAACGACCTGCTCTCCGGGGCGCTCGACGAGCTGGCCACGATGTGCTTCGGGGGGAGGCCGGAGGGCTGTTGATGTTCAGGAAGCGGATCCGTGGGGCACGCCTCGTCGCTCTCGTCGCTGTGATGCAGTTGTCGATGGTGCTCGCCAGGCCCTGCCGCGATGCGCATGCCGAAGCACCCCGTCGGGCTGCGGGGCAGGGACCGGCTGTGGACGAATCCCAGGCGCGGGCGTTCTTCGAGATCGGCGCGCAAGCGTACGAGAAGGGTCGCTACGAAGCGGCCATCGAGGCCTTCGAGAACGCCTACCAGCGAGCGCGCCGGACAGGTCTGCTCTTCTCGATGGCACAAGCCCATCGCCGCGCGTTCTTCAAATCGGGCGATGCAACGCATCTCGGCGCGGCGGTCGAACACTATCGCGAATACCTGGCGTCCCCGGGCGAGCTGCCCAGAATGCGTGATGCCGAGCGGGCCCTCGAGCGGCTCGTTCCGCTGCAGCGAAAGGTGGCGAGAGGTGAGGTCGATTCGAACGCGGAAGAGCTCAGTCGCCTCATGGTCAGCTCTCGGACGCCGGGCGCCGTGGTGCAGATCGATGACGGCGAGGCGGTGACGGCGTTGCCGCACGTGGTCGCGATCCCTCCCGGAACACACGAGGTGACGCTCTCGGCGCCGGCTCACGCCAAGCATGCACGCCGAATCGAGGTGCCGGCGGGTGCCACGTTCGCACTCGATGTCGACCTCCAGCCGCTGCCGGGCCGGCTATCGCTCACCGGGCTCGAAGGCAGCGAGGTGTGGCTGGATGGACGCCTCGTGGCCGGCCTGCCCGTGTCCCGCTTGGCGGTGGGGGCGGGCACCCACGGCCTCGTCGTGCGCAAGCCCGGCAAGCTTTCGTACGAGCGGCGCATCCGAGTACTACCGGCACGCGACACGCAGCTCGACGTCGCACTGAGCAACACCTGGCAACGCGACACGAGCCTGGGCCTGCTCGCCGGGGCTGGCGCTTGTCTGATCGGAACGGGAGTGTTTGCGCTGATGTCCTTGCACCAGCAGGGGGCTGCTCGAGCTTATCTCGAGACGAGAAGCGAACGAGCGCTTCTGTCGAGCGAGCGCGACGCCTACGAAGCGGCAGCTCGACGCCGCGACACCTACCGGAGCGTGGCGATCGGAACGGGCTTGTCCGGCGCCGCGCTCGGTATCGCCGGCGCTCTGCTCTTCGGCTTGGATACCCCCCCGCTACCGAGCGCTCCCGGGCAGGCGGAGGCAGGGCCCGTTGAGGAACAGCCTTCCTTCGAGGCGCTACCGGGTTTCGATGCGAGCTCCATCAGCCTGCAGATTCGGGGGCGCATTTGAACGACGGACATGTGACGAAAAAACTCGGTTCAGACCCCGCCGAGCAGATGAAACTCCTGCTCGACGAGGGAGAGGCGGACGTGGCCGTCGCACCCGCCTGCGCGACCAGCTGAGCGAGGACGAGTGTTCACGATCGTGTGAATAAGCTGCGGCGACTGAGGTTCGCGTTGCGTTCGAGCGGGGCTGTTCATCAATTGCTCGCCGGCTCCCCAAAGTACACCGTGACGACCTCCCCGGAGGCAGCGATATCGCCGACCCCGTTGCCGTCGAAGTCGCCCACGGACAGCGCGGACACCGCCCCCGCTGGGATGCTCGTGGCGAGCGGCTCGAGCGCCCCCGAAAGCAGGTCCACGTCGTAGAACTGAACGCCGCCCTCGCCGCCAGTCACCAGCTCGAGCGCGCGGTCGCGGTCGACGTTCGCGAAGGCCGCCGCGCGCACGTTCGGATCGAGCTCGAGCGCCGTGCCGTCCGTCAGGGTGCCCGACCCGCCATTGCGCAAGACCACGACGAAGGGGCCGGTCTCGCCCTCGCCGCGCGCCACGAGGTCGCTCCTGCCGTCGAGGTCGATGTCTTCGGGGCCGACGAGGTGTCGATCCGGCATGTACGAATCGACCCGGCCCCATTCCGCGGCCCGGATCGCGAGGTCGCCGGCACCACGCACCTCGACGTGGTGCTCCTGTGACGACCAAGCGCCGCCCCGCCTGCGGATCACCCAATACGCGAGCTGACCCTGTACGGTCCGTGTATCGCAGAGAATCAATTCGTCGACATCGTCACCATCGAGATCGAGAGCCTGCAGGGTGGGAAGGCCCGCCTCGGGCTCGAACCAGCCACGTTTGATGCTCCGAGAGAGCTCGGGGGGAAACTCGAACGGCGACTGCTTGGGCTCGACGATGGCGAGCCCCGCGTCGCCATTCTCGATGAAAGCGAGCGCCAAGCTCGTGTTCGCTTCGACGACGGCATCACTCGCCGGCTCAACGTCGTCGAAGGCGTCGAGAAGGGTGATGGCCAGTGCCACCGCTTCGCGACGCCCGCGACGCTCGCCCTGCCCCGTGAACGCGCCGAGCGCCAGGGTGACGATATACGTGGGATCGCTGGCATCGCTGCCCAGGTTTGGGAACAGCAGCGGCGACGTCAGGATCCGCGTCAGATCGCCACCGCCCAGCCCGCTGGGGCCCGACAATCCCTCCCCGAATGCTGTCTCCGCAACGAGGACTGCGACCGCATCGCGCCCGCCGCTTCGTGTACTGACGAGCAGGTCGCGCGCGGTGCTGGCGAGACCAAAGCTGGTTGTCACGAGCTCTTCGACGTCGCCCAGCGACCCGACCGTCTGGATCTCGGACGGTATGGACAGAGCCTTGCCATACAGGATGGCCACCGTTCGCCCGGATGATTCCTGCGTGGAGTCCAACAGCGTGAAAGCCAGGTCGGTCGTGAGATCCCCGTCGTAGTCGCCGACAGCCAAGACCGTCGAGCGTCCTTCCAGAGCCTGCGGTGTGTCGACTTGCGCTCCGACGCGAATGACGTGTCGATTGAAGATGCCGCCACCTGCCCCTAGCAGCAACGTCAGGGAGCGAGCGGCCCGCGAAACCCCGATCACGTCGACGTTTCCGTCGCGGGTAAAATCTGCAGCCGCGGCCGCTACCCACCCCTCGTCGTGAATGAGCGTGCACGGACCCTGCTCCGCCGCCGTGTCCGGGCCGCAGAAAGGCGCGTTCGCGCCGAACACGATGGAGTCGGCCGTGATGAGATCGACAAACGCGTCCCCGTCGAGATGCGCCGCCTCGAGCAGGCGGCCGCGCGCGATCGTCAACGGTTCAGTGGCAGTAGCCTGCGCGTTGGCTCCTGCCGTTCCCCCGGGCAGTGACTGGAATTCACCGTCTCCAAGGCCATAGGCAACGTAGACGGGTTCTCCAAGATCCATCGGGGTGGCGCCGCCCGCGATCAAGAGATCGTCGAACCCGTCGCCATCCACGTCGCCGACCAACGCCCCGCTGGGGCCCACCACTCGAGCCGCCGGCAGCGCGACCGTGGACCGGAGCCGCGCCGGGCTCGGCTCTGGTATCGGGCTCGCCTCGCTGGCCGTGGCGCACACGTCGTGTACGCCAACCGACGGGGCCCCACGTTGTGCCAGAACGAAGCCGCTGCAGCCGGGGCTGGCCGGGAGGGGGAGCCGGGGGATTTGCCCGGCGACCTCGCCGGCCGCGACCTGCAGTGTGCCGAGGGACCCGAAATCCGGCCCGAACAGGGGAATGCGCAGCAGATCGCGATCGGCGAGCAGCAGAGGGTCGCGCTCGCCGTCGCCGTTGACGTCGAGAGACAGGATTCGCCGGCTCTCTGCCGGCGGGGTGGCCAGCAACTGGGGCAGGGGCACCAAGCCAGCGGACGATCCGTGCATCAGGCTCAATCGCACGTCGTCAAAGGTGACGACGTCGTCCCGATCATCACCGTTGATGCGGCTCACCACCGCAGTGCCGAAAGACAATCCCGAGGCAGATATGACGCTCAGCAGCCTTTTCGCGTCGAACGACAACAGCGCCCGGTCAATATCGAGCACGAGCAGGTCTTTGCGCCCGTCGCCGTCGAAGTCTCCGTTCGCGAGGGGAGCGTTGCTCTGCCCCGATCGAAAGACGAACGGCGTCATCTGCCCCGAGGCGACCCGACAGACGCCGTCGAGACCACATCCGGCGCCGTCGGGACAGGGGGCGGCCCGGCAGTCGATCAGGCAGGCGTGTGGCGTGTCGGGGCCGTGGCAAGCGGCGCTCGGAAAATCGTCACACTGTTCGCCCTCATCGATCACGCGATTGCCGCAGGTGCGATCTGGGATCGTGGGCAAGTCATCACAAGCACCGTTGACGAGGCACAGCGCGCAGCAAAACGGCGCGAGCCACCAGAGCCGTGAAACGGGGGTGTCACAGTGAAACATGGGTACTTCCTTTGACAGCCGCCCCGCGGCGAGGCGGCCCTTGGCATCCCGCGCTCGAAGCCGGAGAGCCTCGAACTCGTGAAGGCTGGTGGCCGGTGGTGGTGGTGGTGGCCGGTGGTGGTGGCGGTGGTGGCGGTGGTGGCGGTGGTGGCGGTGGTGGTGGTGGTGGTGGTGGTGGTGGTGGTGGTGGTGGTGGTGGTGGTGGTGGCGAGGAGTGTGCGGCGCTCCATTGTGCTCGTCCAGCCACGGGGATGGCGCATGTGGCAATTGCGGGACTGGATGAAATCCACGTGTCCGAAGACGGTCGATAGCATCCGCTACACGTCCGAATCCGCCGTCGCTTCCCGAATCCGTGCCGTCCGAGGAAACTTACGCCGAGGAAACTCGCGCCGAGGAAACTCCTCCGCCCGGCGGGCCCGTCCACGTTCGAGCGGAACCCCGGTTCGCCGCTTGGCTGCGCCGCCATCGGGCTCCCGGACAGATCAGGGGACCAGGTACGCGACGTACAGGCGGAGGCCAGCGCGGCGAAAGAGGACGAGGTCCCTCCTGCCGTCGCCGTCGGTGGGCGTCGAGAACCGCAGCCGGTACTGGGCCGCGGCATCGCCCGCCTGCAAGCTCGCCCGCGCCCCGCTCGTCGCCTCCCCATGCTCGGCGGCGATCGGCGAAATGGAGTCCACGACCGCGAGAGCCGGTGCTGAGGCCGCCGCGGGGCCGATCTCGACGAAGGACACCCGCTCCACGTTCAACGTTCCCAGGTCGGAGAATGGATTTCCGATCACCCGGTCCACGCGCAGGGTCAGCCGGGCGTCGGAGAACTCAGCGATCGACGGCGAAAGGGCGGAAAGCTCGAAAGTGACGAAGGCGTCGTAGCGAGCGTTGTCGCTCGCGCGGCTATCGCCCACGCATACGGACGGGCCGTCCACCGCGCAGTCGCCGGTGCCGTACACGTCGTCCTCGCGCCAGCTCCCCGTGAGGTCCGGATCGAAGGCGGCCGGAAGCGCCGCCGATAGATGCCGCAGGGTAGAGAAGGACACTCTCGCCTCCGGCAGCTCTCGCCCGTCGCGGGTGGTGGCGCCCGCCAGCGCGTAGTCGTACTCGACGGGCTCGACGTCCTGTGTCGCGTCCCCTTCGGCGTAAGCGAGCGGCGCAGGCAGCGTGACGCGCAGCACGCGGTCATCCCCGCTCCAGGCAAATGCGGCCCCACCCAGGGGCAGGGAGTCGGACGATAGCGACGATTCCACGGCGGCGGTGTCCATGGGCTGACCGAAGACGATGACCAGCTGGGCGTCGTCTCGAACCCCCGTCTCGCCATCGGCCGGTACGGTGCTGACGATCGCCGGCGCCGCACCAGCGGTGGAACCCCCAGCGCGCTCGACGTCGTCCATCTCGGCCCGCTCGAGCGGGCGTGGCACGCGCTCGCCGGCCGCAGCGTTGGCCCCACCATCGGCGCTCTCGGCCGAGCGCGCCGGCGCTCCCTCGCCCCCGCCGAGGCCCGTGTCCCCGGCGGGCTCGACGGTGACGCGCACTCGGGCCGGCTCATCGCGGTTCGCACCCGCCGAATACGCGTCCAGGTCGCCGAGCGGCGCGCAGCCCGCGCACGCCCCCCATGCCCAGGCAACCGAGCTGCTGACCCCGGACGACCGCCGGCGGCTCATTGCAGCCTCGCGCCAGCGCGAGCCATCCGTCCGGAGCCTCGACGTCCCCGCGGAGCGCCGACTCGGGAGGATTGCCCGTCGGGGACGGAGCGCGACCTACGACAGGCAGATCGGCCCGGCTCTATGGTTGGTGGAACTTTCCGTGTTTGGGGGGTGTCGCTGACCATCGAGAGCCGGAGGTCGGCCGGCGCGAGCCTTGTGACATCCCGGCCCCCCGGCTCGTGGTCCCGCCACTCGTTCGATCACTCGCGGGTCACGATGTCTACCCTCGTTGGTCACATCCACCCGAAAGGCCCCTCTGCCTCCCCGTCCCCTCCAACCGGGACCGATCCCGTCGTTCGCGCGACCGACGATGCGAGAAGGAGCGAATCGTGGCTACCATCGACAACAAATCCTCATCCACCGAGATCTACGCCTCGGTGTGGCAAGGGCTCGCGCCTTCGAGCCCCCCGCCAACCGGGCCAGAATCCGTCCGGACTGCGCCGCAGCTCGGTTCGTGGTTGACCGATATGTCGATTCCGCCCCGGGGTGCCGCCCCCGGATCACGCCGCCTTGGGGCGCGGACGATCATCACCAGCGTTGTAGCGCTCCTTTCCGCTTGCGGCGGCCCGACCGATGAGCGCGTCGCCGAGCTCGGCGGAGGCCTCGTCGCCGTTCAAAAGACACCGACTGCGGGCTCCGCGGTGTTGATCGACGAGGTGTTGACCGACGAGGTGTCGATCGACGAGGCAGCCGCATCGGTCGATACGCGAAATCGCCCACCTGGCCCGCGCTCCGACGTGACGCTGCCGGAAGCCAGCGACGACTTCTATCTGGCGATTCGCAGAGACCTGCTCGACGAACGCTGGTTCCTCTCGGCGTACATCAAGCAGTTTCACCCGGGCAACGCCGATTCCCTGGGCGACGCGCTGCTCGGCACTCGCGTCGTGTCCTTCAAGATCCAGAACGACCGCCTGTTTCTGTTCGACGCGAGTGAGGCAACCAAGGCCTCCGAGATCGGCGACCCGACGCTGCTGCTCGAAGCCTACCCCCTGGTCAACCTGCCGGAGTTCGCTGCGTTGCCCGGATCGGAGGATTACGTCTTGATCGACCCCGCCCAGGGGCTCAACGATTTCTCGGTGACGGGCAGTCTCTTCGTCGACCCCTACGTGCCCGAGCCGGGCATTCCGGTGCGCGTGGGTCTTTCGTACATGCAGGGTTTTCACGAACTGGCCGACGGAGCCGCTTTCGAGCAGGTTTTCGCTGGCGACATGGTCGTGCCCGTCGACGCTCTGGGCAATACCACCTCCGTGCAGGCCTGGGGCACGCTGGGCATCGCCCTGCGCCGCTACGCCGTGGGCGAAGGCTACGAGCCCACCCCGGCGCCGGAGGTGCCTTACTTCTTCACGACGGCGCCGCGTCTGGTGCCCGATTCGGCCGGCGCCACCGAGGTCGATCCCCTGCGCTGGAATTTTTACCCGGGGATGGAGCCGGTGGAGTTCCTCGTCACGGCGGGCGCGCAGCGAGCCCAGGCTGACTTTCCGGACTCGGACCTGATCGGCGCCATCCGGCGTGGCATCGAGGGCTGGAACGCGGCGTTCGGCTTCGAAGCGCTGAAAGCGGTGTTCACGAACGACGATCGCATCGTCGACGATGACGAAAACGCCGTGTTCATCGACTATCCCGGTCAGGGGCTGGGCTTCGCGTTCGCCGACCTGCGCGAGAACCCGGTCAACGGCGAGGTTCGCGGCGGCAGCGTCTACATGAGCGGGATCTTCTTCACGCCCGACATCGACGACGAAGACGAAGACGACGCCGGTGTCGCAGCACGATTCGCCGAAGGCTCCGAGACCGCGCAGGTGAGCTGGGGCGGCATCCGGGCTCACAGACCCATCTGCAACTACGCGCCGCAGACCCGACGGCTGTCACGCGTCGACTCGGTGGACGACCAGCTGACCGCAAGCGAGAACTTTGCGCTCCAAATCCAGCGGGTCCTCGCCCACGAGATGGGTCACGTGCTCGGACTCCGCCACAACTTCAAGGGCTCGCTTCTGCCGCCCGGAACCTCGCTGATGGACTACACCGTCCAGGAAGAGGCGGGGCTGACCCCCGAGCCGCAGAGCTACGACATCGACGCCATTCGCTATCTGTACCAGCTCTCCCCCAACCTGCCAGCGCAGCCCTTTTGCACCGACGAAGACACTGCGGTCGATCCGACGTGCGGGCAGTTCGACTCCGGGGGCGATCCGTTGAGCGACTCCTGGGCGCCGCTGTACTCCGAGTCCGCGGATCGGATCTTGGAGTTCGGAGCGCCCATCGATCAGTTGGAGTTCTTGAACGAAGTCCTCGCCTTCGCGCGGGATCCGGGCTTCACGAGCCCCGAGACGCGAGCCCTCGCGATCGACGTGGCCCTGGGCCGCTCTCGCTCTCCGCTGAGCGAAGCGGACCTGGCGACTCCGGGACTGTGGGGGCCGCTCAGCGCGATGGCCGAACACGTGCTGAGGCGAGCGGTGCTCGATCCGCCCGAGCTTCGGGGCAGCATGGGCCTGGACATCACCGACCCCGACGTGCTGCGAGCGCTCGCGGTTCAGGCGGGACGCATGGCTCGCAACGAGGATGGCGCACGCGGCTATGCGTTGCGCCGCACGAGCGTGGACGTATTGCGCGCGTTGCAACAGCCCGACGCCCTCGCTCAGCTCCAACAGACGCGACGGGAGCTGGAGGACGAGCTGGAGAATGGCGGCTCGAGCCAGGCGGACGCCTCGTTGACGGAGGACCTGTTGACGCGAGCCCGGTCGGCGCTGTCGCCCTACTTCGACTGAGCACCGGGGCCCCGCTCAGGCGATCCACACGTCCAGGTTGGGGTCCGCGCGCGATCGTCCGTGGACCCGTGATGATGCACAGACGGTTGGGGAGGGGCTTCGGGTTGGCGCTGCTGGCTGGGTCCGGGTCGACCGGCGTCGCCGACGGCTGCGCGCGCGGCGGCTCGGAGTGCGCCGACTGCGGACTGCCGAAGGGGCTCGGGACGGAGCGGTACGAGCAAGGCCGGGTGCAGGCGCGGAAACGCGGCGCGGCAGGCTCGGAGCCCGCGCCAGCGAACGCGGGGTCCAAGCCCCGCTCCACTTGGCGCCCCTGGCGTCCCAAGGCCGTCGCCCCCCGCAACGGCCCCCCTCTGCGGCCAGTCTCGCGCTCGCGCGTCCCGAAGGGGGTTCGCGATATCTACGCGCCAGACGCGAGGCACTCGGGTGCGCAGCAGCCTTGCGAAGTCGGCTCGCCACCTCCATCCCCGGTCCCCGCTTTCATACCGTCCGCTACTCGGACGTCTTGTCGGCCGCCGCCCAATGGCGACCGCTCATCGTTCCGGAGCCTCTCGAGTCCCCCGACTCCGAATTCACCCCAGCCGCCCCCGAGACCGCCGCTCCCGCCACCGACGGGGCCGCATCCTGCCCAGCCCCTGACGCACGGCCTGACGCCCCGGCCAAGCCCCGCTCCACCTGGCGCCCCAGGCGTGAGCTGCTGAAGAGAAGCTTCACATCGACCGGCTCTGCCCGAAGTACGGCAGCGCTGCGGCCCCACGAGGCTCAAACCCTTCCTCGTCCCACCAGAGAGCCTCGAGCGACGGCTCGCCACCCTCGGCGAATCCACCGCGCCTCCGGAGCGAGCGCCGCCTCGGGCCCTCGGGCCCCGCCCCACTTCCACACGCGGCTCGTTCGAAGACAGCCTCCTGCGACCCACGACTCGCAGGTTCAGGGCGAGCTGTTCGACACCTCCGCCTGTGACCTCGGCACCCGCCACGGCGCCCCGAAGGGGCGTTCGTATTATCTTCGCGCCTACCCGTGAGCGGGGGCGGGCCCCGCCGCCTCAGGGCCCCACCACCACGAAGCGGAGCGTCCCCTCGCGCGCGATCTGCACGACCCAGGGCGCGGGGCTCTCGAGCAGGCGGCGGCGCAGCTCGGAGCGCGTGGCGACGGGGCGAGCGTTGACCGACAGCAGCGAGTCGCCGAGGGCGAAAGGAGTGCTCTCGAGCGACACCCCGGGCGAAGGCGCGACGACGGACAGCGCGCCGAGCTCGCCGCCGGATCCGCGCGGGATCGCCGCCGCCCCCCCAGGCCCGCGCCGCCCAGGCCCGGGCTGCCCTCGCCCACCGGAGCCCCCGCGACGGCAAGGGCCTCGACGGCGCGGTCCTCGGCCCCGTCGCCCTCGGCGACGACCACCCCGAGCTCGAGCACGCTGGCCAGCTCCGGGTCGACGCCCTGCAGCGCAGACAGCGGCGGGTCGCGCAGCTCGAGCACGGGAAGCGTCCGGGACAGAACCCGGTCGCCTCGCTGCAAGGTGAGCGCGACCCGGCCGCCGAGTGGCAAGCGGTACTGGTTCACCTCGAACTGACGCGCGTTCTCCATCTCCTTGCCGCCCAGGGTGAGCAACACGTCGCCGGGGCGCACGTCCACCCGCCCCCGCACGCCCGGCGCCACGTCCGCCACGATCACACCCCAGGGCCGCGCGAGGGCGAGGCCGCGCGCCAGCTCCGGGGTGATGGTCTGGGTGGAGAGCCCGAGCGTGCGGCGGCGTACCCGACCGAAGCGACACAGCTCGGACACGACCGAAGAGACGATCGAGCTGGGGGCGGCGAAGCCGACGCCGTCGCTGCCGCCACCTTCGGTGATGATGAAGGTGTTGATGCCCACGACGGCGCCCGAGGCGTCGACCAGCGGCCCCCCGCTGCTGCCCGGGTTGATGGCGGCGTCGGTTTGCACGTAGATCATCGGCGAGTCCGGGTCGACCTGGCGCGCCGGCGCGCTCACGACCCCCAGGCTGACCGAGCTCTCGAAGCCGAGCGGGTTGCCGAAGGCGAGCACGAGCTGCCCGGGCCGCAGCGCCTCGGAATCGGCCAGCGGCAGGGCGGGGGGCGGGCTGCCCGCGACACGCAGCACCGCCAGATCCGTCTCCAGGTCGACGCCGATCAGCCGGGCCTCGCGCCAGGGCGACGCGGGCGCGAGCACGCTGCCTTCGCGCTCGGGCCGCCCCGGGGCGACCCGCACGGCGATGCGCTCGGCGCCCTCGACGACGTGGGCGTTGGTCACGATCGTGCCCTCGCCGTCGACGACCACGCCCGAGCCTTCGCCCCGCACGCGGGTCAACCGCGTGCCGCGGCTCCGGTCCGGATCGAGCGCGAAGCCCCACACGCGAATGGCCACCACGCTGGGCAGCACGCGCTCGGCCAGCCCCTGGAAGGACTGGCTCATCTCGGTCAGAGCCACGGGGGAGCCGGCGCCGGCTGCCTGAGCGCGGGCCGGGGTGGAGCAGGCCAGGCTGCTCCACAGAGCGAGCGCGAGCCAAAGGGGGGTCGGTCGTTTCAAGGGATTCTCCTCTCGCGGGGCGTCTTCACTCGATCGCCCACTGCAGCCCGATACCGGGCACGATGTTCCAAAAGCGCTGCGCGCGCGGCCTGCGGGGATCGGACCACACGGCGGCCACCTGCAGGCGGATGCGCTGAGCCAGGCTCATCGCCCCGTGCGCCTCGAGCGCGAGCCCCGAGCAGGGAGCGCGCGCCGCGGAGCAGTCGCGGCCGCCGAAGTCGGCGCGACTGGAAAACGACTGCGCCACGCGCCCCCCGAAGGCCCACTGAACCAGCGAGTCACTGGTGCCGGGCGGCTGCAGCTCGAGCCCCACGAAGGGCGCGACGCCGAGCAGGTTCGGGCGGCTGGAGAGCAGCTCGGCCGCGCCGTAGAGCGAGGCGCCCGTGAGGCCGCGCAGCAGGCTGAAGCGACCGGGCGCCGCGTAGCCGTAGGCGGCGTCGAGCGCGCGACCGTACACGGCGAACAGCAGGTGCCGCGGGGGGGCGTCGTGGAACGAGTCCACGGCGACGCGGCCGGCGATGTCGAGCAGGCTGCTGCGCTCGGGCTGGCGCTCCGAGAAGCCGCTGACGATCTCCAGCAGCTTGCGGCGCACTCGCTCTCGCGCCAGGTCGGCGTCGGCCGCCTCGAGGCCGAGATCTCGGAATCGAAAGCCGTACTCCCCCAGCAGGCGCAGAAAGTACCGAGCCTCCGCCTCGCCCGGCTCGGGGCGCAACGCGGCCACGCCGCCCCGGGGCACCGGCAAGAGCCTCGGCACGGGCCGGCCCGCGCGAGCCAGCGCGCACAAACGGTGGCCGGGCTCGACGAGGGGCTCGGCCGCGCAGCGAGAGACGAGGCGGTCGAGAGAGACTTGCAGGAGGATGCGCAGCGCGCGGCGCCGCTCCCCCGAGCACGCCGCACGCCGATCTGCCGTCCCTGCGAGCGCCTGGCTGACGCACCGGAAGTCACGCCACGGCCCGGTCGGTGTCATGCGGCGCTGCTCGAGGGCGAGCCGGCCGCGAAACGCGGGAAAGCGAGCGGCCAGGAAGCGGCGCGCGTCGTGCATCCCCAGGTAGAAGTCGAGCTCGCGAAAGTCCCGCTCCAGGAAGCCGAAGAACGCACCGAACAGCTCCCCCGCCTTGGGGTGGTAGGACTCGACGGTGGCGACCGAGCGAAGCGCCTCCGGGCGGGTTTCCGCCAGCGTGAGCAGCTCGCGGCTGCGCGCCGTCTGCACGACGCCGCGCGCCAGCTCGGTGGTGAGCCCCAGCCAGTCCGCGTCCGATCGCTCGGCCCCGGCCGGCTCGGGATACGCGTGCGCGTCGGGGGTGACGTAGAGCAGCGAGACCGGCTGCTGCCCGGAGTGCGCGGGATCGATCGGAGCCGCCGGGCGCGGCGCGGCGCGAAAGCGACCGTCGGGGTCGAGGCCCGCGTGCGCGAGCTCGACGGCCAGCCGCAGCGGTTGGTTGTCGAGCAGGCCGCCATCGACGAACTCGTCGTGACGCGTGGCGGGGGAGCAGACCGCCCCGGGGCCGTTCCCGGCCAGGCGGTGCGCCACTGGCTGCGGCGCGAAGGCGAGGGGAAAGGCGGCGGACGCGAAGAGCAGGTCGCGCAGCGCCGCGGGTCGCACGGAGCCGTCCAGGTCCGTCTCGAGCAGCGGGGGCCGGGCGACGGAGCCGGGGTCGACGTAGTTGCGCAGGGCGGGCGGCCCCCCCGCGGCCGGCGCCGTCATCCGCACCGCGAATCTCTCGGAGATGCGCGGCAGGGAAAGCCCGGCGGGCGCGATCGCGACCGGGATCGGTCGCACCCGCGTAGCCGTCGCGCCGAACACGGCATCGCAGCCCGGCCGCACCCCGCTGGAGAGCTCGCGCTCGATCTCCCGCCAGGTGTCGGACAGCGAGCGGCGCGACAGCGCGGCCCGCGGGCTGTCGTCTTCCGGCACGAACAGCGCATCGAGGCCGGGCGGCACCCAGGCCCGCCAGAACAGGCTGCTCTGCGGCTCGGGCACCGGCGCCCGGCAGCTCGCGAGCAGCGCGAAGAGCGCGTTGGCGCTGCCCGCCGAAGCACCGGTGGCCAGCCGCAGCGAGAGCGGCACGTCCGGCGCCTGCAGCGCCTCGGTGAGGTAGTAGAGGACGCCCGCCTCGTACACGCCGAGCGAGACCGCGCCGCTGACGACGATGCCGAGCGGTGCCCGCCCGGCGCTCGCAGCGCGCGGCGCGGGGATCGCCGGCGCGGGGGCGGCGCCCGGCGCCCGAGGCCTCGCCGCAGCGCCGCGCTCGGCGGGCGCGGCCGCAGCCCCGGGCTCGGCGCTCGAGAGGCTGGCCCACAGCGAGATCAGCGCGCTCGCCCGGCGGGCGGCGCTCGAAAACGGGCCCGGCCGCCGCGCCCCGAGCCTGCGCGCACGCCGGACCGACCCCGCCGCCGCCGTCACCGTTCCCCCCGCGTCGCCGCGCCGCGATGGCCCCCCACCAGGCTCGCGATCAGGACGGCCAGGTAGATCTGCCCGGCGAGCGCTTCCACGCTGGCGAGGGAGCGCGCCACGGAGCTGCGCGGCACGATGTCGCCGTAGCCGAGGGTGCTGAGCGTGACGAGGCTGAAGTAGAACTTCTCTCCCACGGCGAGCACGCGGGGCGCCGCCGCGCCCTGCGCGCCCGAGGCCGAGAACGCGCCCGGCGTGATCAGCTCGAGCTGCGCGTACAGAAAGGCGAAGCACAGGCCGAGCAAGAGGTACACCCACAGGGCGGCGGCCAGCGTCGAGCTGGTGATGTGCGTCGCCCGCAGCACCTCGCGCAGCACCGCGGCGGCAGCCAGGCCGAAACACGCCAGGTAACCCAGCAGGCCGAGCGCCAACAACCACGCTTCCCCGCGGAAGGAGGCGATGCTCGTCGCCGCGAGCGCCGGCAGAGAAGCGCCGAGCAGCAGCGCTTCCCCGCGCCGCACGCGGCCGAGCGCGGGGCGGCTCGCGAGCCACGTCGCGAGCAGCAGCGCGTTGAGCGCCAGGACGCGGACGGCCGGGTTCGGACCGCTGAGCGACTGTGAAACGAACAGGGCTACGGTCGCGACGAGCACGGCCTCGTAACGCAGCGCGATGGCGCGCCCGAGCGCGCTCTGGAAACCAACGCGAGTCATGGCTTGGCTGCGCA
The DNA here is from genome assembly GCA_050299315.1 of Polyangiaceae bacterium. Classification (GTDB taxonomy): domain Bacteria; phylum Myxococcota_A; class Polyangia; order Polyangiales; family Polyangiaceae; genus SZUA-265. The sequence continues at coordinate 129,474 of JBNKVS010000055.1, read as the reverse complement.
GCGCGCTTCAGAAGGCCACCGCCAACAGGCTCAGCTCGCCGAACGGCGCGCCGGGCTCGAGGGCGCCCGAGGTTTCTTTCTCCCCGGTGCCGATCGTGAGGCGCTGCAGAGCGACGACGCCGCCGCTCGCCTCCAGCCACAGCGACCCGCCCAGCGCGAGGCGCGCCGAGAGCCCGATCCGGGCCGCGCCGCTCTCGACCGCGTGCTCCACGACCCCCTCCCGCTCGCCCCGCTGCCAGACGCGTCCCTCGTACTCGGCGTGGGCGATCAGCGAAAGCCCCTCGGCCACCCGCAGCCGGCCGCGCACGGCCCGCGGCAAGAGCACGTCGAGGCGCCAAGGCGACGCCGCCGGCGCGTACACCAACCCGAGCAGCGGATAGGGCACGAGCGAGAAGAACTGCCGCGAGAGGCCGGCTCCCGCCAGCAGCGCCCAGCTGTCCCCGAGCCGGTAGCGGTCCAAGATCTGAACCATCGGCTGCAGCGCCTCGCCTCCCAGTCGCTCGAAGTCGCTCACCACGACCAGGCCGGGGCGCACGAGCAGACGGTGGCTCTCGGAGAGGGCAATCGACGCGAGCGGGCTGAGCTCGACGCGGTGCAGACGGATCGATGACTCCGGCGCTCAGACCCCGGCGCCCTGCGCCTCGACCCAGCGCAGACTGTAGCCGGCGACGGGCGCGAGCGTGAGGTCGTCGGTGGTGTACAGCGGCAAGCCGCCGCGCAGGGAAAGCTCCCGGTGGCGGAGCGTGACGTCGGGCCGCTCTTCGAGCGCGGCCAGCCCCGCGGCGGACATCCTGATCGGCAAGGGCTCCTCGACTCGCGGGCGCAGGCGCGCCTCGGGGGATTCTTCGCCGGCCGCGTCGGCGGCATGGGCTCCCCCCGCCCGCGCGGCGGCCGCCGCGAAGGCGAGCAGGCGCACCGCGCAGCGCAGCGCAGCAGCGAGCGCAGCCCCCTCGAGGCGGCGGGGCGGGAGAAAAGGCGACCGTGGTTTCGGTGAGTCATGCGGATTTCCTGTTGCGTTGGAAGCTCTGGAGATGGGGCGAAGGCAGGCGGGATCCCCCGACGACCCGGGCTGCCATCGCGACGAGCCGGGGCCGCGGGGCGGCCCTCAGCTGCGGGACTCGGCCAGGGGCGCCGGGGCCTGCGCCGCGGCGCTCGCCGCGCCGGGCCCCCCGAAGCGCACCCGGAACATCAGGCTGTAGAACACCGGCACCGCCCCCAGGGTGAGCACGGTGGAGAAACCGAGCCCGAAGATGATCGCGATGGCCAGCGGCTCCCACATCGGCCCGCCGCCGAGCCACAGCGGGATCAGGCCGAGGATGGTCGTGAACGTGGTGAGCAGGATCGGCCGCAGCCGGCGCTGAGCGGACTCGATGATCGCCTCGGCCGGAGTGCGCCCGAACTCTTCGATCTCGATCTTGATCCGGTCGATCAGCACGATCGCGTTGTTGATCACGATGCCCGACAGCGCGATCACGCCGAGCAGGGTCATGAAGCCGAAGTAGGAGTCGAAGGCGAGCAGCCCCCCCACCACGCCGATCAGGCCGAGCGGCACCGTCACCAGGATGATGAGCGGGCGGCGCAGCGAGTTGAACTGCCAGACGAGCAGCATGACGATCAGGAACGCGGCGAGCGGCAGCTGCGCCTGGATGGAGTCGTTGGCTTTCTGGCTGTTCTTCGCCTCCCCGGCGAGTTCGTAGCGAAAGCCCGGCGGCCAGTGGCTGCGCTGCTGCTCCTCGAGCCAGGCCACCACGGGGGCGTTGACGCTCGCGGCCGTCACCCCCGGCTCCAGATTGGAGAGCACGGTGACGGTGCGCACACCGCTCTTGCGCACGATCAACGACGGTTCCCAGACGACCTCGACCGTTGCGACCTGGCGCAGCGGCACGCTCTTGCCCGTGGCCTGCGCGTACACCGCCAGATCCTCGACCTTGCCCACGTCGCTGCGGTCAGCGGCCACCGAGCGCAGCACGACGGGGATCAGGCTGTCGCCCTCGCGGTAGTCGGTGACCTTGAAGCCGCTGAGCACCGTCTGCAGGCTGAGCGCGATATCCTGGCTGGTGACGCCGGCCCGGCGGGCGCGCGCCTGGTCGATCCGAACCTGCAGCTTCTTCGTGCGGGCCCCCCAGTCGTGGCGCACGTTGGTGGTGCCGGGGGTGCTGCGCAGCCGGGCGATGAGCGAGTCGACGCGGGCGAACAGCTCGTCCGTGTCCGGGCCCGAGAGCTCGTACATGATCGGCGCCTTCGCCGAGGGGCCCATCGCCCGCGGCGCCACGCTGCTGCGCGCGTCCGGCAGGTTTTCGTCGAGATAGCGCCGCACGGCCGCCGCGGCCCCTTCGACCGCCGCGCGGCTGGTGCCCGTGGCCACCAGCGTGGCGAGCGCCGGGTTGGACTTCTCTGGAGAGAACGACAGGTAGAAACGGGGACCGTTCTCGCCCACGTAGGTAGCCCAGTGCGTGACGCCCTCGGTTCGCTCGCCCCCGACCTTCAGCTCGCGCTCGAGGAACTCCTCCACGCGGGCCGCCGCCTCCGAGGTGGCCTCGATGGCCGTTCCCGTCGGCAGCTCGATATCGACCGTGAACGAGGGGTTGTCCGATGGCGGGAAGAAGATCTTGGGCACCCGGTCGAAGCCCTTGCCAGCCAGGGCCAACAGCCCGACCAACACCCCGACCGCCAGCCACGGCCGCCGCAGAATCGACAGCAGCACGGCGCGATAGCGGCGGTAGAACGGCGTGTCGTACGTGGCGTCGTCCGCCGCGGCGGAGCCTCCGCTCTCGAGCCCCTCGGCGGGTTTGGGCGGCGCGACCTTCAGAAAGTAGGCGCACAACATCGGCGTCAGGGTGATCGCCAGCAGCCAGGAGCAGAGCAGCGTGATGGTGACGACTTTGAACAGCGGCGCGGTGTATTCGCCCGTCTCGCTCTCGGCGAGGAAGATGGGCAGAAACGCCACGCAGGTGGTCAGCGAGGAGGTCAGCAGGGGAATGCGCAGCTCGGTGGCCGAGGCGACGGCCGCCTCGAGAGCCTTCTTGCCCGCCTGCATCTGGACCAGCGTCGACTCCGCGACGACGACGGCGTTATCCACCAGCAGGCCGAGCGCGATGATCAGCGAGGCCAGGCTCATCTGATCGAGGCCGATGCCGAAACCGCCCATCACCAACAGCGCCGCGGCAATGGCCGTGGGGATCAGCATGGCGACTACCAGGCCCGTTCGCAGCCCGAGGAACAGCACCATCGAGAGCATCACGATGCCGATCGCCTGCAGCAGGTTGGACGCGAAGCCATCCACCAACCGGGCCACGTCGCCGGGCTGAAACAGCAGAATGTCGAGCTTCACGCCCAGCGGGAAACGCTGCTCGAGCTCGCCGAGCAGGCGGCGTACGTCTTGCCCGAGCTCGACGATGTTGCCCCCCTCACGCAGGGAAACGGCCAGCGCGATGCCGGGCGTGCCGGTGTCTCGAAACACGGACCGGACGGGGTCGACGTAGCCGCGACGCACGGCAAGCAGGTCGGCGACGCGCACCACCGCACCGCTGCCCGGCAGCGCGACGAGTGTCTCTTCGATCGCCTCGACGGACTCGAAGTTGCCGGTCGGCTCGAGAGCGTAGCGCTCCGGGCCGACCCGGAGCTGACCGCCCGACTGCACCACGTTCTGCGACTCGAGCACCTTCTGCAGCTGCACCGGAGAGAGGCCCAGCTCACTCAGGCGCTCGTTGCGAAACTCGAGGAAGACGCGCTCCTCCTGCGCGCCGAACAGCTCGATCTTGGCCGCGTCCGGCAGCCGCTCGAGCTCGCGCTCGACCTCTTCGGCGATGTCCAAGAGCTCGCGCGGCTCGAAGCCGTCGCCGGTGAGCCCAATCACCGTGCCGTACACCTCGCCGAACTCGTCGTTCATCTGCGGCGGGCGGACTCCGGCGGGCAGCGAGGCCCGGGCGCCCTCCACCTTGCGGCGGACCTCGTCCCAGATCGGCTGCAGGTCCGTAAACTCGGATTTGACGTTGACGGTGATGAGCGAGAGGCCCGTCTTGCTCTTGCTGACGACCGAGTCGAGCTCGGGCACCTCCCGGATCTTCTCCTCCAGCGGGTCGCTGACGAGCTCCTCCACCCGCTGCGGGCTGGCGCCGGGGAACTGGGTGATCACCAGGGCCGAGCGGATCGGAAAGCCCGGGTCCTCGGCGCGGGGCAGCCCGAGGTAGGCCATCAGCCCGCCCAGCAGCGCGGAGGCGACCAAGACGAGGGTGATGCGGTTTCGTTCGATGGCGGCGCGCGTAACGTTCACGGGGGGTCCTCCTTGCGCATTTCCAAAAAGCGCAGTTGGTCCCGCTCCAAGCACCTCGCGTGCCAATCCAAACGGATGATTTAGAAGGTATCCGTTTCTCGCCCCCCCGGGCCGCCCCGGTCGGAGGGAAATACTCCGGTCGGCGTCTCAGCGCGTGCCGTGGACGCGGGGCGCCGGCGGGTCCTGCTCGAAGGGCAGCCACGGATGCAGCGGCCCGCGCGCGCCGACGGAGAAGTGGCAACCCTGGTGCGGCTGGTCGAAAGCTCGGGCGATGGGCAGCCCGGCGAGGTGGCAGTACCAGAGCGTGCCGACACCGCCGTGGCCCACGACGACCACGTCCCCGGCCGGCTCCGCGCCGGCGCGGGCGTCGTCGCCGCTCGCCCCGCCGACAGGAGCCCGCACCGGCGCCGTGCCCCCCGACGCCGTGCCCCCCGACGTCGCGCCCCCCGACGCCGTGCCCCCCGACGCCGCGCGACCGCGGCCCGCGCTCTCGTCGCGGGCCTGGGGCGGCAGCAAGTCGGCCAAGCCCCGGGCGATGCGCGCCTGGGCGTCGACCGCGCGCTCCCAGCCCCGCACGCTGCGCGCGGGCTGCGCGAAGAACTCGGCGACCAGCCCCTCGAACGCCTCGGGAGGCACGAACCCGGTCGCGCTGCGGTCGTTTTCGTGGATGCCCGCGCGCACCTCCAGCGAGAGCCCGAGAGCGCGGCAGATCGTCTCGCCCGCTTGCCGCGCCTTGACCTCGTCGCTGCACACGACCCGACGAACGCGCCGCATCCAGGGGCGATCGAGCAGCGCCTCGAGCCGCCGCCGCCCGCGCTCGCTCAGCCGCCAGCGGGGCACGGGCGTGCGGGGATCGATCTGGACCTCGGGGTGGGTGACGTAGCGGAGCACCCGGGCAGTATGGCCCCTTGGTACAAAGCCGGGGGCGCGCCGGGATGACAGGAGCCGAGCCGGGTCCGCGGGGGCGCCGACGCGGGCCCGCCCCGGGGCGAGCGCGCCGAGCCGCGAGTCAATCCAGCTGGATGTGGTCGCGCCCGAGCACGCGGGGGGCGGGGCGCGCCGCGACGGCGCGCTCCATCACGTTGCGCAGCTCGCGGACGTTGCCGGGCCAATCGTGCTCGGCCAGCGCCGCGAGCGCGTCCGGCGACAGCAGCGGGGGCTTTTCGCCCGGCGGCGTCAGCTCGGCGAGGAAGGCGCGCGCCAGCGCCACCATGTCCTCGGGGCGCTCGCGCAGCGGCGCGATGGCGAGCCGGATGACGTTCAGCCGGTAGAAAAGGTCTTCGCGAAAGCTGCCGGCGCGCACCATCTCGGACAGATCTCGGTGGGTCGCAGCGATGACGCGCACGTCGACGACCGTCGGCTTCGTTTCCCCGAGCGGCAGCACCTCGCCGTTTTCCAGGAAGCGCAGGAGCTTGGGCTGCACCTCGATCGGCAGCTCGGCGATCTCGTCCAAGAACAGCGTGCCGCCGTGAGCCGAGCGGATCACCCCCTCGGAGGCCGAGGTCGCTCCGGTGAACGAGCCCTTGCGGTGGCCGAACAGCTGCCCCTCGAACAAATCGCGCGGCAGCGAGGCGCAGTTGAAGGGCACGTAGGGCCCGGCGGCCCGCTCGGAGCCGTGGTGCAAGGCGCGCGCGACCACGTCCTTGCCCGTGCCCGACTCGCCGCGCACCAGCACCGTCGACTTGGAGGCCCCGAGGCGCGCGATCTCCTGGCGCAGCGCGCGGGTGGAGGGCGAGGCGGCGATCATCGCGGGCAGCCCCGAGGGGGGCGGCTCGGGACGCGGCGCGTCGGCGGCGCGCAGGTGGGCCACCTCGAGCGCCAGAGAGCCGGCGATCGACAAGGCCTGCAGCGCCGCGCGCTGTTCGGCGCTGGCCTCGCCTTCGACGCGCAGGATCGAGCGCTGACCCGTGCCATCGGTCAGCTCCACGCCCCCGGCAGGGGGCCGCCGCCCGCCGTGCGGCGCGCAGGGCTCCAGCCGGACCTCGCGCGGGTGCAGGAGCTTCTGCGCCGCGGCGGCGATTTCCTGGTGAACCTGATCGGGCGAGAGCCCGCGCAGGGTGAGCCGCTCGAGCTGCGAGGCGAGCCGCTCAAGCGGCGAGCTCTCCCCGGCCGCCGGGGCCCGGGGCGCGCCGCGGCGGCCGCCCCCGGCGACCGGCGGCGCCGGCACGACCCCCAGCTCGCGCAGCCCCTCGACGCTCGCCGCCACCCGCGCGAAAGCGTGCGAGCGCCCTTCGGCCAGATCTGCGGCGGCCTCCACGCCCGAGAGCAGCGCCAGCTGCAGACGGTCCCCGCTGCGCTCGAACGCCGCCCGCGCCGCCTCCAGGTGGCCGCGGGCCTGCGCGGGGCGCCCGGCGGAGATCGACTCGATCGCGAGCAGGCGGCGGCGCACGGCGTCGTGCCAGACCGAGGGATGCTCGGCGAGGGCACGCTCCAGCTCGCTGCAGGCGGCCTCGGTCATCTCCGAGTCGGCCAACGACACCGCGGCGGCCAGCGCCGCGAGCACACCGTCGAGCGCGACCGCCGGCTCCGCGTCGGCCGGCGGCGCGAGCAGCGCGGCGAGGTGGGGGCGAACGGAGCTGGGCCCCGCACCCAGGTCGCGCGCCAGGGCCGCGCACGGCAGCACACCCCAGGTTGCAGCGCCCGGCGGGGCCGCCTCCAGCTCGGCGATCAATCGCCCGAGTGGCTCGGTCGCGGCGGTGAGCCGAAGCAGCTCGATGACGGCCAGCGCCAGAGGCGCGTGCGGGCGCTGACCGAGCCGGCCGAGCGCGCGCTCGGCCAGCGGCTGCGCGTCCTTCAGCCGCCCGAGCCGCAGCAGCGCGTCCAGCTCCGCCGCGTCCAGCTCGGCTTCCCCCGGCGCTCCGCCGCCCTCGGCGACGCGCCACGCCCGCTGCTCGGCGACGCGCTGCAGGGCCTCGCTCGGCGACAGACCGCGCAGCCGCGCCCGGGGCAGGGAGAGGGCGGCGAGGCGCAGACGCGGCGCGGCGAGGCCGAGCTGGGCGGCGTGCTCGAAAGCGCGCTGCTCCCACTGGCGACCGTCGGCGCCGCGCTCGAGCAGGTGTGCGGCGCACGCCTCCGCCGTCAGACAGCGGGTGAGCGGGTCGCCCGCGTCGCCGTAGGCGGCCGCCACCGCCTCGAACAACGCCCCCGCCGACCCAGCGGCGTCGCGGGGGCCGCTGAGCAGCTCCGCCGCCGCGGCGCGCGCGATCAGCTTGGCGGCGTCGGGCCCGGCCGCCGCCCGGGCGCGGGCGCGCGAGGCGTGCAGCGCCACCTTGGCGGGGCTGCGCCACGGCGCCGGGCAAAGCGCGTACAACAGCGCCCCCGCCGCGTGAGCGTGGGCCCCGACGAGCGCCGGATAGCGCTCGATCTGGTCGGGGGCCAGCAGCGGCGGGAGCGAAAGCAGCAGGCCGCGCACCGACCCGCGGCCGAGCAGCTGCACGTGGGCAAAGGCGATGGCCGTCAGCGCCCGCCCGGCCGCGGTCAGCTCGCCGGCGCTGCCCAGCGCCGTGACCAAGTGCGCCTCGGCCCCCGCGGCGTCGCCTTCGTCCAAGCTGGCCAGGGCCGGCAGCACGACCTCCCACTCGGCGGGGCGCAGGGCGGGCAGCGCCGCGGGCGAACTCGAAGCAGCTCCCGGCGCCGCGCTCGGAGCGCCCCCGAGGGCGGCCTCCGCGGCGGGCCGGGGCACGACGGCGCCCGCCACGGCTTCGGCGACGGCGCCGGGCGCGAGGACGCTCGGCGCGGACGCCGCGCGCGGGCCCGCCGAGGCCCACTCGACGACGGGCGCGCTCGACGCAGCGGCTCCGGCCGCCCCCGCCTGCCGGGCCGCCGCGGCGTCGCGGGGCGCCGAGCCCGATCGGGCCGCCGGCGCGCCGGGCCGCAGCCGGCGCGGGGCCGGCGGTGCGAGCCCCTCGCCCCCTCCCGCCGCGCCCGATCCCCCCAGCGCGCCGGCGGCGACCAGCTCGCGCAGACGCGCGAGCTTCTTGCCGCGCGGTCGCCGCGCCTCGCTGGCGCCATCGGGCAGCTCCCAGCGGTACACGGTCAGGGGCGTAACCCCGGCGAGCTCGGCGAAGGCCGCGCGCGTGCGCGCCCCCCGAAGCATCCGAATGTCGTCGGGTCCCACGGCGGCCAGCATATCCACAAATCATCCAAACGGGTGGGCAAAGACCTTTTGGAAACGGCACGGAGGATGCACAGGCGGGAGACATGAGATGTGGAACTCATCCAAACGTCCTTTTTCGGAAGGTTCCCTGGCTGCTCGGCCTACTGCTGGCCGTGGCGTGGGGCCCGGCGCGAGCCCAGTCCGGTGCCGCCGACGGGCAAGCGCCTGCCCCGAGCCAGGAGCAGCTCGCCGCAGAGCGCCCGCTGCGCCTCGGCCTCGTGCTCGATAGCCCCCACTCGCGCTTCGACTCCCTGGCAGCGGCGCTGCAGGGCGAGCTCGCGGCGCTCTCCGACGGCGCCGGGGCGACGCAGTGGTCGCCGGACAAACTGCGCTCGGCGGACGGCACGCTGGAGGGAGCCCGCAGGGCGGTCGAAGCGCTGCTCGCCGATCCCGAGGTCGACTTGGTGATCGGCTTCGGCGTCCTCGCCTCCCACGCCTTGGACCAGCGCGTGGCGCGCGGCGAGCCGCTGCCCAAGCCGGCCGTCGCGCCCTTCGTGCTGCGCGACGCCGCCGAGGTCGCTTCGCCCCCGGGGGCACACCGACAGGGGCCGACGCCGAGCGAAGGCCCCCGGCCGCGCGCGCTGGAGGTGAGCGGCCCGAGCGACCCGACGGCGCCGACGGCCGCCGACCCGCGCTGGTCCCCCATCGTTTGGCAGCTCGATTTCGACCGTGACCTGGCGGTCCTCGACGAGCTGGGGGTTTCGGGCAAGGTGGCCTGGCTGGGCTCGCGCCAGCTCGAGGCGATCGACGGGCTCTCCGAGGCCCTGCAGCGCGCGGCGCGGCGACGCGGGCGCGAGCTCGTCACCATCTCCGTCGACCGAGACGTGGCGGCGGCCGTGGCCGCGATTCCGGCCGATGCGGCCGCCGCGTACGTCGGCCCCAATCCTCAGCTCGACGAGGGCCAGCTCGAGCGGCTCGCCGCGCAGCTGATCGAGCGCCGACTGCCGAGCGTGGCCTGGCTGGGGGAGCCGATGGTCGAGCGGGGCCTGCTCGCGGGCCTCGGCACGCGCGCCGATCTGCAGCGGCTCGTGCGGCGCGTCGCCCTCACCACGCGAGCGATCGCGGAAGCCAGCGCCGAAGGGGCCGCGGCCCCCGCCCGGCGCCGCCTGTTGCCTCGCGACGCGCGCTGGACCATCAACCTGGCCACGGCTCGCGCGCTCTCCTTGCCTCTGCGCTGGTCGCTGCTGATCGAAGCCCAGGTGTTGCACCCCCTGCGACAGGAGGAAGGAGCCGCCCTGACGCTGGGCGCGGCCGTGCAGCTGGCCCTGGCGCAAAACGTCGACCTCGCGGCGCTGCAGCGCGAAGTGGCCGCGGGTGCGTACAACGTGGACTTGGCGGCTGCCAAGCTGAAGCCTCGCGCCGACGCCAGCCTCACCGGCGTGTGGATCGACGCCGACCGCGCCGCCTTCGGGACGGCCGAGAGAATGGCCCAGTACAGCCTCTCGGCAACGGTGCCGCTCTACAGCGAGCGCGCCTGGGCCAACCTGACGGTGCAGCGCGAGCTTTCTCTGGCCCTGGCCGAGCGCGGCCAGCTCGGTCGGCTCGATGTGGCGTGGGCGACGGCGCGGGCCTACCTGGCCCTGCTCGGCGCCCAAACGGCCGAGCGCGTCCAGGGCGAGCAGCTCGCCACCACCCGCGAGCACCTGGAGCTCGCCCGCCTGCGGGTGGAAACTGGCGTGGCCAACCCGGCGGAGGTCTCCCGCTGGCAGTCGCAAATCGCCGCCGCCCGGCGCGCCGTGATCGACGCCGCCGCCGCGCGCAACGTGGCCGAAATCCAGCTCAACCAGCTGCTCGCCCGCCCCCTGGAAGAGCCGCTGCGGGTGCGGGAGACGACCCTCGAAGAGACCCCCATGCTGGCGGCGCAGCCCGAGTTTCGCGCCCTGCTCGACAGCACGACGGAGTTCAGGCGGCTGCGGCAGCAGCTGGTGGCCGAGGCCCTGGCGGCGGCGCCGGAGATCGCCGCGCTCGGCCACTCGATCGAGGCCAAACAGCGCGAGCTGCTCTCCAACCAGCGCTCGTACTACGCGCCCGACGTGGCCCTGTTCGGTGGCGTGACCCATCGCTTCGCGCGCGGCGGCCAAGGCAGCGAGACGCCCGAGCTGCCCGAGCTGCCCGGCGGGCAGCCGCTGCCCGTGCCGGTGCCGAACGACTTCGACTGGCAGGTGGGAGTGAGCGTGCAGCTGCCGCTGTTCGAGGGGGGGCGGAGAGGGGCCGCGGTGGACAAGAACCACACGGAGCTGTCGCAGCTCGTGCTCCAGAAGCGGTCGCTCGAGCGGCGCATCGATCAGCGGGTGCGCGCGGCCCTGCACCGCGCCGGGGCCTCGCTGGCCGCCGTGACCCTCTCCCGCGACGCCGAGGCGGCCGCCCTGGCCAACCTCTCGGTCATCAGCGACGGCTACGCGCGCGGCGCCACCAACATCGTGCAGCTACTCGACGCCCAGACCCAGGCGCAGACCGCCCAGCTGGCGTCCGCCGGCGCCCTCTACGCCTACCTGCTCGACGGCGTGGAGGTGGAGCGCGCCGCGGGGCGGCTGCCGACCGAAAACGACGAAGGCGCGCGCCAGCTGCTGCGCAGGCTCTCGGGCCCCGCGGCAGCACCTTCCCGCGGGGCGCCGCCCCCGGCGGTTGCCCCCGCGCCGACGGCCCCCGCGCCCGCGGCCGCCTCTTCGCGCGCCGCCCCTCCCGCGCCGGCCCCCGTGGCCGTCACCCCCTGACTTTCCCCTTCCCCACCAGGAGCCAACGATGAACCGACACACCTTCTTCGCCGTACTGACACTCGCCGCCGCGCTGGGCGCAGGCTGCCATTCCCCCGACACCGCTCCGAGCGAGCCACAACCGCGGCGGGTCCGAGTCGCCGTCGCCCAGGCCCGTTCTCGCTCGACCGCCCGCTCCTTCGCCGGTGTGGCCCGCGCCGCCTCGGAGGCCAAGCTGAGCTTCAAGGTTCCGGGCACGCTCTCGAACGTCGGCGTACGCGTGGGGGATCGAGTTGCGAAAGGGCAGCGCCTGGCCTCGCTCGACGCGACCGACCTCGACCTCAAGCGCGGCGAGGCGAACGCCGCGCTGCGACAAGCCAAGGCGCAGCTGCGCAACGCCGAGGCGCAGCACCGGCGCGTCGCCACCCTGTACGAAAACGACAGCGCCAGCCGCCAGGACCTCGACGCCGCGCGGCTCGGGCTCGACTCGGCGCGGGCCAACCTGCAGGCGGCGGAGCAGCGAAACCAGCTGGCCGAAGCCCGAGTGGCCTATGCCCAGCTGATCGCGCCCAGCGCCGGGCGCGTCGCCGAGGTGTCGGCGGAAGCCGGGGAGAACCTGCGCGAAGGCAAGCCAGTCGTCACGCTCAACACGGGCGACTCGATCGAGGTCGAAATCTCGGTGCCGGAGAGCGTGATCGCCCAGGTGCGCAGCGGCGACGCGGCCCAGGTCTCGTTCGCGGCGGTGGGGGAGGAGAGCTTTTCGGCCACGGTGACCCAGGTGGGTGTCTCGGTGGCGAATCGCGGCGCCGCCTACCCGGTGGTGCTGCAGCTCGACCGCGCCGACCCGCGCATTCTCTCCGGCATGGCGGCTCGCGCCCGGCTCGAGCTCTCTTCGAGCGCCGCGGCGGGACTGGTCGTGCCCTCGAAGGCCGTCGGCGAAGATCGCTCGGGGCGCTTCGCCTGGGTGGCCGTGCCCGAGCAGGGCGAGGTGAGCGTGGCGCAGCGCCGGCGGGTCGCAACGGCGGGCCTCACCGACGAAGGGCTGGTCGTCACCGAGGGCCTGAAGGCGGGCGACCTGGTCATCACCGCGGGGCTGACCTACCTCGAAGAGAACCTGCGCGTGCGCGCTCCCCGCACGGACGCGCCCTCGCCACTGGCTCCCCCACGAGGCGCCGAGGCGGGGGGCGAAGCGCCCCGGCCATAGCTCCGCCCCGCGCGGGCCCAACTCAACAAAAGACTCGCGCCAGCACTCCCTGCAAGTGTCGAAGGTCGTCCCGAGTCGCGCTAAGCTCCGCCACCGTGGAGCACACCATCCGGACCAAGTTGCAATGATTCAGCGCCCCCACGATGACCTGCTTGAGCTGGGCGTTGTCCCACGGCTTTTCCACGTAGTTGAAGAGCTGGATCTCGTTGATGGCGGCCACCGCGCTTTCCTTGTCGGCGTACCCGGTGAGCAGCACGCGCGGCACTTCGGGGCGGGCCTTGCGAGCCTCGCGGAGCAACTCGATGCCGCTCATCCCGGGCATCAGGAAATCCGAAATCACGAGATCCACGTCCTGCTCGGCGATGTGCGAGAGCGCCGCCCGCGGGTCGTTGAAGGTGCTGGGCTCGATGCCCAGCTCGACGTTCAGGAGCGTGGTCAGGATGTTGGTGATCAGGGGCTCGTCGTCCACCACCACGACCCGGGAGCAGGCGATCTCTTCGGTGCCCAAGCTCGGCGGTGGCGGAAAGCTGTGCATCGCAAAACCCTGTCTCTGCGCGAGCACGATAGTGCAAGGGCTTTGTCGTGTCGACCCTGGCGGCCGCCCGCTCCGATGCGGGTCGTTCGCCCGCTTGCGCTCGGCGCGGCGCATTTCCTGCGGAGCCGCTCGATCGGCAGGCGGCACCGTCCGAGCGAAGGGCAGCACACCCGGCGGCTCCAGTCCCCGAGGCCGGCCGAGCGGGTCCAGCCTCGTCGGGCGCCGCGGGTCGACGGGCGCAGCAGACGCCGCGCCCCGATCGCGGCTCGCCGATCGCAGGGGCTCGCGGCGCGATGAGCTTCGAATTGCCGGGCTTCGAGATCGGGGAGTTGCTGCACGCAGGGCGCGCCGTGGTGGTACACCGCGCTCGCCGCGCCGACGGGCAGGCCGTCGTAGTCAAGGCGCCGCGCGAGCGGCCCGTGCCCCGCGCTCGCGCGCTCGCGATGAAACGGGAGCTGGAGCTCTTGCGAGCTCTGGGCCACGTGCCCGGCGTGGTCCGCGCGCTGGGCTCGTTCTCCGACCACCGAAATTGCGCCCTGGTGCTGGCGGACTCCGGCAAACGCGCGCTCGACCGCGAGCTGCGGCGCGGACCGGTGCCGCTGGACCAGGCGCTCGCTTGGGCGATCGAGCTGGCCAAGATCATCGGGGGCGTGCACCACGCCGGGATCATCCACCTCGACCTCAACCCCTCCAACGTCATCGTGGATGCCACGGGCATCGAGCTGATCGACTTCAGCATCTCCTCACGGCTCGCCGCGCGGCGCGGCCAGCTGGCGCACGTCGGCAAGCTCGCCGGCACGGTGCCCTACATGTCCCCCGAGCAGACCGGCAGAACGGCGCGCCCGCTGGACTACCGAACGGATCTGTACTCCCTCGGCGTCACGCTCTTCGAGCTGTTCTCCGGCCGGCTCCCCTTCCCCTTCAGAGATGCCCTGGAGCTGATGCACGCCCACGTCGCCCGGGTCCCGCCGGCGCTCTGCGAGGTGGCTCCCCAGCTGCCCGCGCTGCTCTCGCGCATCGTGGAGCGGTTGCTCAGCAAGGCCCCCGAGGATCGCTACCAGTCTGCCTTCGGCTTGGCTGCAGACCTCGAGCGGCTGCGGCGCGAGGGGCCGAGCGCCCGTTTCGAGCTGGGGGAGAGCGATTATCCGGAGCACTTCGAGCTGGCGACGGGTCTGTACGGGCGCGCAGCCGAGCTCGCGCGCCTCGAGCAGGCCGTGGCGGCCACCGTGCGCGGCGATGGCCCGGTGACCTGCCTGGTGGCGGGCTACTCGGGAGTCGGCAAGTCCGCCCTGGTGGAAGCCGCTTCCGGTTCGCTCGTCGAGCAGTCCTTCCGCACCGCGGTGGGCAAGTTCGACCAGCTGCGGCGAGACGTGCCGTACGCCCCCTTCACGCGCGCCCTGGCCGGCCTGCTCAAGCGCGAGCTTCTCGACGCCCAGGGCAGCGGCGGCTTGCGCGCAGCGCTCGAGCAAGAGCTGGGCGCGATGGCCGGCGCCCTGCTGGGCGTGCTGCCCGAGCTACGGCTGTGGCTCCCCAGCGCCCGCGGCGCCGAAAGCTCGCCCGGGGAGGGCGCGCTCGACTCCGCAGAGCTTCAGAACCGGCTGCTGCTCGCCTTCGGGCGCCTGATCGGCTGCCTGTGCCGGAAGCGGCCCCTGCTGCTCTTCATCGACGATCTGCAGTGGGCGGATCCGGCTTCGATCGAGCTGGTGCGCAGCCTGGCCTCGGACACCACGCTCGAGCGGCTGCTGTTGGTGGGGGCCTACCGGGACAACGAGGTCGACGCGACGCACCCGCTGCTTCAGATGGTGAAGACGCTCGACGAGCAACCCTTGCGGCTGGAGCTCGAACCCCTGGGCGAGGCCAGCGTCGCCCAGCTGGTCGCGGACACGCTGCGCCTGCCGGCGCGAGAGGCCGCGCCGATGGCCCGCCTCGTCTGGCAGCGGACGGGCGGCAACCCCTTTTATACCCGCCAGTTCCTGATCACGCTCTACGACCGCGGCGTGCTGCACTACGATCGCGCCCGCCGGCGCTGGGCGTGGCTCGAAGAAGAGGTACGCCGCCAGCCCGCCACGGACAACGTCGTCGAGTTCATGGCGGCGAACCTGCGTCGGTTCGACGAAGCGACCCAGCGAGCCATGGCTCACGCCGCGGCGCTGGGAGCCACACTCTCCTCGGAGGCGCTCGCCCACGCGCTCGACGCACCGCCCGAGCAGGTCGCCGCAGCTCTATGGCCCGCCATCGCCGGCGGGCTGCTGCGCCCGGCCGAGAGCGCGGAGGGCGACCCCAGCCTCGACACCTGCACGCCCACCGAGCTGACGGCTTGGCTCTCCTTCTCGCACGATCGCGTCCAGCAAGCCGCCTACTCGTTGATCGACGAGGCAGAGCAGCCCGCCCTGCACCTGCGCATCGGCCGCATGCTGCAAGCCACCGCCGCGGAGGGCGAGCAGGACGTGTTCGCGGTGGCCAGCCACCTCAGCCGCGGCGCGGCGCTGCTCACGAGCCGCACCGAGCTCTACGAGCTGGCGCGGCTCGACCTGCGCGCAGCGACCCAGGCCAAGGCCGCCGCCGCCTGGTCCGTCGCCAGGGATTTCGCCGCTCGGGGCCTCGAGCACCTGGCGCGCTCGGAAGCCGCCCCCCGAGCCCCCGCCCCGCAGCTCGCGGCCGATGTCGCGCTGCGGGCCGAGCTGACGCTCGAGCTGGCGGAGGCGACGGCGCTGTGCGGGGACAACGCCGGGGCGGAGACCCTCTTCGAGGCGCTGATCGCCCAGACCCCGGATCCGCTTCGCCAATCGCGCATCGACGCCGGGCGGCTGGCTCTGTACGAGAGCGCCGGCCAGTACGAAAAGAACGTGCGGACGGGCTGGAAGGCCCTGGCTCGCCTCGGGGTCCCCCCGCCGAGCGAGCTGCCGGGCGCCGTGGCCGAGGCCACCGAACGCGAGCACCGGGCGCTGCGCTCCTTCATGACCGAGCGCTCGATGAGCGACCTGCTCGAGGCGCCGCGCCTGCTCGACGAGCGGCAGCTGCTCGTGCGCCACCTGCTCGCCGACATGACGGCGCCCGCCTACTTCTACTCCGGCGAGCAGTTCGTTTTGGTCGTGCTGACGGCGGCCAACCACAACCTGCGCTACGGCAACTCCCCGCTCTCCGCATTCGGCTACGCCTGGCTCGGCACGGTGCTCGGGGCCGTGTGGGGCAAGTATCGCGAAGCCAACCAGTTCGGGGAGCTGGCCCTGTCGCTCGACGAGCGCTACCCGCTCGCGCGCGTACAAGCCAAGCTGCGAACCCTCTACGGGCTCTTCATCAAGCACTGGGTGCGGCCGCTCGGGGAATGCATCGTCGAGCTGCGGCGAGCGATCGCAGCGGGCACCGAGAGCGGCGATTTTGCGTACGCCGGCTATTCCACCGCCATCCTCGGCCGGGTGATGCTCTCCGTCGGCACGCCGCTCGAGGACATCTTGCGGCACATCGAAGAAACCCTGCCGTTCATCGAGCGCACCAAGAGCGCGCCCATCATGGAGCACCAAAGGCTCTTGCGGGCAGCCATCTCGGCGCTAGTCAATCCCCAGGGCGAGGCGGCGAGCCTCGACCGGGAGGGGTTCTCGCTCCGTGATTCACTGGCGCGGTTCACGGCCGCGCGCTTCGGGGTGGGCATCGCCCTCTGCCACCACTACCAGCTCCAGACGGCACTCTTGTACGAAGACTACTCGCAGGCCCACGAAGCCTACGGCGCGCTCGCCGAGCCGCTCATCTACATCGCCGGCATGCACCACGTGCCGGAAGCCCATTTCTACGGCGCGCTGGCCTCGGCGGCGCTTGCCGACGAATCGGAGGAGCCCCGCCGGGCCGAGCTGGTCGAGCAGCTCGATGCGCAGCTCGCGCAGTTCCTCGTGTGGGAAGAAAGCTGCGCGCACAACTACGCTCACAAGCTCGAGCTGCTTCGAGCGGAGCGAGCCCGCCTGAGCGGAGACGTGGCCGCCGCGCTGCGCGGCTACGAGGCGGCCGCGCGCGGGGCCGCCCGTCGCGGCTTCGTCCTCGACGAGGTGCTCTCTCACCAGTTCGCCGCGCGCTGCTACCGCCAAATCGGCGCGCAGCTGGCCGCCGAGGCGCACCTCGCCCGAGCCGCGCGCGCCGCCCGCAGCGCCGGCGCCTCGGGGCTCGCGAGCCACCTGAGCGAGGCCCCTTCCCCCGGCCCCGGCAACTCCACGGAGAGCTGGACGACCACCGAAGGCGTGCGCCTCGAGCTGGAGCCTTTCGTGAAGGCTTCACGCGCCATCGCCGGCGGCCTCGGCCTCGAAGATCTGCTCGAGCGCCTGCTGGACACGGTGACGGAAACGGCCGGCGCCGAGCGCTGTAGCCTGCTGCTGTTCACGGGCGAAGAGCTCCAGCTCGAAGCCCGCCGCCACGCCAGCGGCCGATCGGAGGTATTGCTCGGCATCCCGCTCGACCAGGCCGACCGAGAGCTTCCCCGGCGCGTGGTCGAGTACGCGGCGCGAACGCGCGAGCCCGTCGTGCTCGGCGACGCCCGCCACGCCGGCGGCTTCGACACCGACCCCTACATGCAGGAGCGCACGCCGGTTTCGGTGCTGTGCATGCCGCTCGTGGACCGGGGGCGCTGCACCGGTGTGCTCTACCTGGAAAACAACCTCTCGGTGGGCGCGTTCGCCGCCGAGCGCGTGGAGCTGCTCGGCTTGCTCTCCGCGCAGCTGGCCATCTCGATCGAAAAGGCGCGCGTCTACGAGCAGCTCGAGCAGCGCGTGCGCGAGCGCACCGCGGAGCTCGAGTCCGCCCTGAAAGATCTCGAGCAAGCACAAGCACGCCTACTGCTGCAGGAGAAGATGGCCGCCCTCGGCAACCTCGTCGCCGGCGTCGCCCACGAAATGAACACTCCGCTCGGCGCCCTCTCGAGCTCCGCGCAGACGACGAGAACTCTCGTGGGCCGCCTCGAGCAAGCGCTCACCGCCTCGGATGCTCCCGCCATGCAGCGCGCCACTCAGCAGCTGCGAGCCCTGACGGACGTGGCCCTGGCCGGCCTCAAGCAGCTGCAGAGCGTGGTCGCCAGCCTGCGCCAGTTCGCCCGGCTCGATCGCGCCGAGCTCGAGCGCGTGCAAGTCAGCGAAGGCGTCGAATCCGCGCTCACCCTCGCCCACCACCTGCTCGGCAGCCGCGTGCAGGTCGTACGCGATTTCCAACCGGTCGAGCCCCTTCCGTGCTTCGCCAGCCGGATGAACCAGGTCTACATGAACCTGCTGGTCAACGCCTGCCACGCCATCGAAGGCCCGGGAACCATCACCATTCGCATCCACCCCGAAGCCGAGTGCATCGTCGCAGAGTTCGAAGACACGGGTTGCGGCATCCCCCCCGAGAACCTGCCCAAGGTCTTCGACCCCGGCTTCACCACCAAGAGCCGCCTGATCGGCACCGGCCTCGGCCTCGCCATCGTGCATCGCATCGTGGAAGAGCACCACGGCAGCGTGCAAGTCGAAAGCGTCGTCGGCCGGGGCACCTGCGTCCGGCTGCGGCTGCCCCGCTCGGGGCCCACGTAGCCCTGGGGGAAAGCCGCCCCCGGGAGACAACCGCCTGCGCGCCGCCGCCCGGAGCCCCGACGCGGACGAGCTACGGCGGCGCGTCCCTCTCCGCCTCGGCCGCCCGGGGGCAGCGGCGCGAGCACGCCGGGGCGTTGCCCTCGGCGCGCGGACAGGCCCCGAGACCCGAGCACGGACCCGGCGCCCAGCCTGCGATGCGCTGCAAGAGCACCCACAAGCCGCAGCCCCCCGCGAGCACGAGGATGGGCCAGGCGTGCAGCATCTCAGGTGGCTCCCGAAAAGAGGCCCGCGAAGCCCATGAACGCGAGCGAAAGGATCCCCGCCAGCAGGAAACTCAGCGCCGTGCCGCGCACCACGTCCGGCACGCGGGACAGCGCCGTGCGCTCGCGAAGCCCCGCCATCAGCACCAGCGCGAGCGTCAGGCCGCAGCCGGCGCCGAGAGCGTAGACCAGGCCCTGCAACAGATCGTACCCCCGGCTGGTCTGGAACAATGCCAGACCGAGGATCGCGCAGTTGGTCGTAATCAGTGGCAGGAAGATGCCGAGGGCGCGAAACAGCACCGGGCTGAAGCGGCGGATCACGATCTCGACGAACTGCACGGTGCTGGCGATCACGACGATGAAAGACATCAGACGAAGGTACGGCGCGTAGACGAGCAGAAAGCGCTCCAAGAACCACGCGCAAAATGAGGTAATCAGCAGCACGAAGATGTTGGCCAGCCCCATCTTGGCCGCCGTCCCCAGCTCGCTCGTCACGCCGAAGAAGGGGCACAGGCCCAGGAAGTAGGAGAGCGTGAAGTTGTTCACCACGCACGCCGAGGCGAAAATCCAAACCATTTCAGCCATCGAATCGCCCCGTCGGGGATACCGGGGGCGGCGCTTCGCTGGCCCGCGCGCGGACGGCGCGGCGCCGCTCGAGCTTCGCCACCAAGATCAGCATCGCCGTCAAGCTGAAGAACCCCCCCGGCGGCAGCACCATCACCGCCCAAGGCTCGAATGCGGGCCCGAACACGGAGGCGCCCAGGAGCGCGCCCGTGCCGAGCAGCTCGCGCACCGCGCCGATGGCCGAGAGGGCCAAAGTGAAACCCAGCCCCATGCCCGCGGCGTCCGCGATGGAGAGCCACACGGGCTGCTTCGATGCGTAGGCCTCCTGCCGTCCCAAGATCAAGCAGTTGACGACGATCAGCGAGATGAATGCTCCGAGCTGCGCGTGCGCTCGGGGCAAGAGCGCCGCGAGCGTGAAGTCCACGCTGGTCACGAACGTGGCGATGACGATGATGAACAGCGAGATGCGCACCGGCTGGGGCACCCACCGGCGCAAGGCGGAGATCAGCGTGCTCGAGCCAACCAGCACGAAGGTCGTCGCCACCCCCATGACCAGCGCGTTCATGAGCGAGTTGGTGACGGCCATCGCCGGGCACAACCCGAGCACGCTCACCAAGATGGGGTTCTGTTGCCAGATCCCCTTGCCCAGCTCCGACCAGGGCTGCAAGTTGCCCGGCGTGCTCATGGTTTCCCCCGTGCCGACCCCGCTTCGAGGCGGGGCCGCCACTGGTCGAGGCTCGTCTGGATGATTCGGATCACGGCCTTCGACGAAATCGTGGCGCCGCTGATGCAATCCACCTCGTTGGCCGCCGCGCGGGGGCCGCGCGTTTGGGCGACGATGCGCGGCTCCACCTCCAGGTGCTGGAAAGAGCCCACGAACGCGGCGTCGCTCAGGATCTTGTCCCCGAGCCCCGGCGTTTCGCGATTTTCCAGGATGCGCAGCCCGACGACGGTGCTCGCGCTCGAGTCGAGGCCGTAGATCAAGCGAATGGTGTCGGCAAACCCGGGCCCTTCGGCGACCACCGCAAAGCCGACCCGTTCGCCGCCCGCGCCGCGCGCCTCCAGCACGCGTTCGCTCTTGGACGCCCCCACGCGCGACGAGGCGTCTGCCGACGCCGCCGTGACCCCGCCCTGCGCATCGACGGCCCACTCCTCGAAGCGACGGGCCCCGGGCACCACCTCGAGCACCGCACGCTCGAGCGCCTCGGCCCGATTGCGCGCGATCCGCGGCGCGCTCGCCACGTAAACACCGGCGAGCGCCGTTCCGGACAGCAGCCCCGCCGCCACCAGCGAGAGCACCAGCCGCACAGTGCCCGGCTCGCGAACGCTCATGCGCTCACCTGCGCGCCAAACGGCTTGGGCTGTGTGTAGCGATCGATCAAAGGCACGCCGGCATTCATGATCAGGATCGCGTACATCACCCCCTCCGGCAGCCCCCCGAAGACTCGGATCAGCACGACCAGCGCGCCCGCGCCCGCGCCGAAGATCCAGGCGCCGCGCGGAGTGACCGGGCTGGTGACCGGGTCGGTGACGAGGAAAACGGCCGCGAACAGCAACCCGCCGGAGAGCAACATGAACATCGGCGCCGGACACACCGACGGAAAGCCGGCGTGCAGCGCGGCGCTGAGGACCGCGACCGAGAGCAACATCCCCAGCGGCAACCGGTAGTCGAAGGTCCTGCGCCAGCCGAGCACGAGACCCAAGCCGCACAGCAAAACGGCCGACGTCTCGCCCAGCGACCCGCCTACGTTGCCCCAGAGCAGCGGTCCGAGCTCCGTGGTGACCTTCTCGAATTTCGCCAAGCCGAGCGGGGTTGCCCCGGTCACAGCATCGACCGGCGCCCCGTGGGTGAAGGGCCAGCTCAACACCGCCGGCGCGAGCGCCTCCAGCGGGGCGTCGGGCTTCGTCCACGTCGTCACCACCGTCGGAAAGGCCGCCTGCAAGAACGCGCGCCCGACCAACGCGGGGTTGAAAGGATTCTGGCCGAGGCCGCCGAACGCCATCTTCCCCGCACCGACGGCGACCACCCCTCCGAGCACCCCCATCCAGAGCGGCAGGGCGGGCGGCAAAGACAGCGCCAGGAGCAGGCCGGTGATCATCGAGCTGCCGTCCCGCAAGCGGCTCCAGCCGCCGTCCGAGCCGGCCCAGCGCTCCGCGACGGCAGCCCCGAGACAACAAGCCACGGCGGAGCCGAGCGCCACCCAGCCGAAGAAGACGACGGAGATCGCGAGCACGGGCAACAGGCTCAACAGAACTTCCCGCATCAGCGCGCGGGTGTCGCGGCGCGCGTGGAGGAAGGGCCCCCCCCGCAGCTCGAGCGCGCCGGAGAAGGAGGCTTCGCCCCCCCGGACGCCCTTGCCCGCGACGCCCTTCGGCCCGGCCTCCCTCACGACGCCACCTTGCGCGCCAGCGATTTGCCCGTGCGGATCAGATCCGTCAGCGGAATGTGCGAAGGGCACACGAAGGCGCAGCTTCCGCACTCGAAACACGCGCCGACGTTCGCCTCCCGGAGCGCCTCCGAGCGCCCGCCGCGCGTGAGCAACGCCAGCTGCGCCGGGTTGAGGAACATCGGGCACGCCTCGAGGCACGAGCCGCAGCGAATGCACGGCTCCTCGGCGATCGGCCGAGCTCCCTCGGTCAGGGCGAGCAGGCCGCTCACCGCCTTGGTCACGGGAACGGCGAGCGACGCCTGCGTTTGGCCCATCATGGCGCCGCCCACGACCACGCTCCGGGTCCCTTCGGTGAGCCCCCCGCAGTGCGCCACCAGGTCGTTCATCGGCGTTCCGATCGGCACCAGCACGTTGGCGGGTCGCCTCACCCCCGCTCCCGTCACGGTCACGATGCGCTCCACCGCCGGGCGGCCCGAGGCGCAGGCATCGTAGATGGCCGCGGCGCTGGCCACGTTGTGGATCGTGACGTGGATATCGACCGAGCGACCCCCCAGCGGAACCCGCGCCCCCGTCACCGCCTCGATCAGCATCTGCTTGGCTCCCTCCGGGTACTCGACGCCCAGCGGAACGACCTCGAGCCGATCGTCGCCGCGACACGCCCGCGAGAGCGCCTCGATTGCGTCGGGCTTGTTGACCTCGACTCCGATGCTGCCGCGGCGCGCGCCGAGCAGCGCGACCAAGAGGCGCAACCCCAGGATCACCGCGGCCGAGCGCTCGACCATCAGACGGTGATCGGCGGTCAAGTAGGGTTCGCACTCCGCGCCGTTGAGCACGACCGTGTCGACCCGCTTCCCCGGGGGCAGACGAAGCTTGGCGTGCGCCGGGTAGGCGGCCCCGCCCATACCCACGACGCCGGCTCGCTGCACCTGTCGCAGGGCGGCGGCGCGCTCCTCTTCGGTGGTGGGCGGGTCGCTCGCCCGCCGATTCCACAGCTCGCGCGTGCCCGGCTCACCCGGGTACGCGGGCGCGCACTGCACGCTCTGGTCGGCGTAGAAGTTCGTCTCCAGGATGATGGCCGGCGACAGACCGCCGCTCGGATGGGGTGAAAGCTCGATCGCCCGCACGCGCCCCGAAGCGGGCGCGTGCAGCGCCACGGAGCGCTGCCCATCGGGGTCGGCGAGGCACTCGCCGCGCCGGACTTCCTGCCCGGGCCGCACGCGCGGCACGCTCGGCGCGCCGGCGTGCTGCGACAGCGGCAGCACGTAGCGTTCCACCAGCGGCATGTGCTCGACCGCCAGCCCGCCCGTCGCCTCCTTGTGCGGGTCGGGGTGGATGCCGTGGCGAAAGCTGCGCGGCCCGTTTCGACGCAGCCAGAGGGGCAGCGACATCTTCACGACGGCTCCTCCTCACCAGCGGCCCCTCGGGGCCCCACGGGCAGGCCCGCCAGGGACAGCAAACGGGTGTGGATGCGCTGCAGGTGGGTCTGCTCCAGCTCGGCCCGCAGCGCGCGAAGCCGCTCGGCATGGCCGGCCTCCAACTCGGCGCGCTCGGAGGCTCGACGCGGCTCGAGCTCCGCGGTGATCTGCTCGCGCAACCGCTCGCGCGCGCTCGGCTGGCTGTGAGCCCACTGCTCGAGCGTGGCGAAGCGAGCCGCCGCGAGCCGAGCGACCCGTGCCGCGGAGGGTGCGGGATTGCCGCTCAGATCGAGGCACTCGCCGAACGCGCGCCCGTCGCGCGGCTCGTACCGCAGCAGGGGCAGCGCGCGAGCCTCCACCGCTCGGCGCGCCTGAGCCAGCAGCTCGCTCGGATCGAAGCCGTGACGGCGCGGACTCGGGCACCACACCTGCAGCAGGGCGGGCCCGTCGAAGCGCAGCGCCGCCGACCAGCTCTCGGCCAGGTGCGCGGGATGGGCCAAGCTCACGGCCGAGACGAAGGCGGACTGCAGACTCAGGCCGAGCAGACTCGGCTGCGGGTCGAGCGCCGCCAGCGGGCGATCGTCGAGCAGAACGACTCGCAGCGGCGCGGACGCCGAGAGCGCCTCGCAGAGCCGCGAGAGGCCTGCGCCGCGTAGACTCTCCGGGCCCAGGAAGACCACGGGCGTCGGCACGAGCGCTCGCTCGCTGGCGGACAGCGGAGCGTCGCCCGCCGCCTCGAGCTGCTGACGCCAATCGCTCGCGGCCGCCGCCAACCGCTCCGCGACGCGCAGCGCTTCCGCCGCCCGGCGCGCCTCACCCAGCGCCTGCTGCCACAAGCCGGTGGCGACCGTCAGGGCCGCGTCGGCCGCCTCGACCAGCAGCGGCACCGCCGAGGGATTGTCGGGGTAGCGCAGCGCCGACTCGAGCGCGCAGCCCCGCGAGACGACCATCACGGCCCGCGGCCCGTCGGCGACCTCGTCGTCGCTGCGAGCGGCGAGCTGGCGGCGCAGCTCGCGCGCTGCCGCCACGCGCCGCTCGGCGAGGGTCGCGTCGAAGCTGCCGCGCCGTCCGTGGGCGGCGAGGCGCTCGACCAAGGACGGCAGATTGTCGGGGTGGTCGGGCACCTCGCGGAGCGAGGCTTGCAGCGATTCGAGATCCCCCGTGTCGACGGCGGCCGCGAGCTGGGCGCGCACCGCGGCCGGCAGGGCTTCGGCGAGCTGCCCGACACGCGCCCACCAGGCTCGGCGCTCGTCCGCCATCGCGTCGTGAAGCTGCGCGCAGAGCAGCTGCGCGGCCAATCGCGCGCCCGAACCGGGCTCGGTGCCGGCGCCGGCGCCGGACGGCTGCAGTGACCGCAGCGCGCGCCGCGACAACAGCGCGGCGCCGAGAGGCCCGATCGCCCCCGACTCGGCGGCGGCGCTGCGCGTCGCGACCGGCGTGTCGGGAAGGCGGCCCCACCACTCGACCCCGCGCTGCATGCGCTCCCGCTCCGAGGCATCCGCCGGCCGCATTTCGATCGCGCGCTCCGGACACTCCTGGGCGCACACGCCGCAGCCCTGGCAGCTGCGGGGGTCACGAAGCAGAGCCAGCAGCGCGCCGCTGCCGGCCGCCCGCGCCTCGGCGTCGTGAAAAAGCGGCTTGGAGGCAATGGGCCCCAGCTCGAGCAATGCGGCGCGCAGCGCCGCCAAGCGGCTTCGCGCGGCCGGGGTCTCTGCCTCGCCCAGTCCCAGCTGGGCGAGCAACGCCTGCCCGGCACGGTCCAGGACCGACGCGTCCAGCGCCGTGCCGCCGCCCTCGGTGAGCTGCCGATTGACCAACACAGCCATCGACCGGAGCCCGCGCCCGAGCTTGGACGCCGCCGGGCTGCGCTCGGCGGGGGGCGCGACCGCGTCGAACGTCGCCCCGAGCAGCGAAGCGGTGGACAACGCCGCGGGCAGCAGCGACCCATCGGGGCAGGCGCTCCAGCAGATTCCGCACGCGGTGCAGGCAGCCGGATCGATCCGCGGCACCCGCGCCGGCAAGCGACGAGGCCCGCCCAGCCCGCTGCTGCGCGCCGGGGCAGCCGCCAGAGCCAGCCGCGGCTCGGGCACCGCCGGCGCGCCGCCCCGCCGGGCGGCGAGCGACTCGGTCCACAGATGGTGCCGCCCGTCGAGGGGCAGCGCGGCGGCGCCCTCGCCCCGCGCCGCCGGGCTCGGCGGCGCGGGGGCGCGCCAGGCGGCTCCGCCCGGCTCCGGCGACCGCGCGGCGGCGCGCAGCGCGGCGGTCACGTCGCGGCACCCCGGCGGCGCGAGGCGGCCCGCCGCGAGCTGCAGGCTGCCGCGCAGCTGCTCGCTCAGATCGCCGCCGAACGCCACCACGCGCACGGAGCCCGCGAGCTCCGCGCGGCCGAGCCCCGCCGGCAGCGCGAGTTCGAGCGAGCTCGGTGCGTACAACGCGACGCAGCCCCCGCGCCGCACGCGCCGCAGCGCCTCGTCCAGGTCCGGGTCGAGCGCGTCGCGCACCACCAGCACGTCGACCCCCGCGTCGGACGCGCTGCGCAGCAGGGCCCGCGGACCCCACGCGAGACGCACGCACCAACCGCCCGAACCAAGCGACGCGAGCCGCGTGTGGGGCCACGCTTCCCCCTCCCCCAGCAAGCTCTGGGCCCAGCTCTGCAGCAGGTCCACCGGGGGCGCCAGGCGCCCCAACGAGACCTCCACGACGTGCTGTCCCGGCGGCAGCACGGCGCCCGCAGAAGCGGGCGCGAGATCGGCCCCCGCGGAGGACACGCCCGCCGCCTCCGGCGTGGCCTCTTCTTCGGCCTCCGCGAGCACGTCCGGAGCGTCCGGCCCGGGCGGGTAGCTGCGCTGCAACCGCTCGGCGAGCGCCTGGCGGTCGAGCTGCGGGGAGGAAAGCAGCTCGGGCACGCCCAGATGGGTGGCTTCGCCCAACCGACCCGCCGCCAGCCGCCGCATCAGGGCACGCACGTCCACCGGGCGCGGCAGCTCCCGCGAAGGGCCGAACGTCGCCGACGCGATGCCGAACCCCTCACCGAGAGCAGAGGAGCGCACCTGCCGGCAGAGCCAAGCCTGCGGCCCCGGGGCGGCGCCGCGCTCCAACACGACGACACGCTTGGCACCCGCCAGCGCGCGCAGCAGCGCCTTGTGCGGAAACGGGCGCAGCCACTCCAGGCAAACCACCCGAACCCGCAGCCCCTCGCTGTGCTGCAGCCCCTCGCGCACCGCGTCCACCAGCTCGGCCGCGGCACCGGCCACCACCACCACCGCCGGTGCCGACCGCTCGCCGAGTTGGCGCACGAGCGGCGCCACGCGCCCCGTGAGCGCGGCCAAGGCGTCGCTCGCCTCACGCACGAACCGCGGCAACGCCGCGTCGAAGTAGCGATCGCGCGAGCGCACCGCCGCGTCGACGTCGTCGGCCGCCAGCGGCAGCGCCAAGCCCCGCGGACGGCTCGGATCGACCCAGCGCGGCACGCGCCGACGCTCGGGGCCGAAGAGCATTTGCTGCGCGGGCGTCGGAGACGCGATGGCGTCCCCCGCCGCGCCCAGGTAGGCGCGCAGCGGAGCGGACGGCAAGAGCGCCACGGGGCGAGGCGCCCAGCTCGAGCTCGGTCCGTCGAGACACAGCAGCCCCGGCGCGAGCGCCTGCTCGGCAGCCCGACGCAGGACGAGCGCCGAGTCGATGGCGCCCTGAGCGCTGCTGGGACAGGCGACCAGACCCGCACCCGCCCATGCCTCGAGCAGCATCGCCTGCTGACGCGCCGCCTCCTCCCCCGTTTCCCCGCCGCGCACGAACAGCGCGGGCAGCGCCCGGCGGCAGGCTCCGAGCAGCGCTTCGAAAGCGCCCTGCCCGGACACCAGCGCCGCGACCCGCGCCCCCGAAAGCGCCGCGCCCGTCGCCCGCGAGACGACCTCCTCCGGCCGCGTCGCGGCGTGGAGCGCCGCCGCCGGGGGGACGGGCGCGCCCGAGCACCCCACCCAGTCGGCGACCTGCAGCTCCTGCAGCAGCAGCCCCGCCCAGGCTCCGAGCGGGAGGGCTGGCGACGGGCTGGGCGCCACCTCGCCGCGCCGCGGCCAGATCTTGCCGAGAGCCGAAAGCCAATCCGCCGGTTCGCGCTCGGCCGGTTGCGTATCCGCCATGTCCTCTTCCCTCATCTCATCTCACCCCACCCCGCTCCAAACGCCTCGGGCCCGCGGCGCGGTTCGACGACGCGTCAGTCACGCTGCCTCGTCAGGGCGCTGATCGGGACGTGGTAGTCGAACTGCGCGCCGGGCACCCACGCGATCGCGCCCGTCGGGCAGCGGTAAGTACACGCCTCCGGGGCGCGCTCGGGTCTCCGTACGCGAGGCAACCCCGCCTCCATTTCGATCACGCCGGCAGGCGCGTCGAGGCCGCAGCGCCCACAGGCATCGCAGGCCACCGCGCAGCTGGCGCGCGCCCGGTCGCCGGTGAGCGGGGAGCTGCACTGCACGACCAGCGGCTCGTCGAGCGGTTGCAGCGCGATCAGCGAGGCGGGGCAGGCCGTCACGCAGTCGCCGCAGGCGGTGCAGCGCTCGGGATCGACGACGGGCAGCTCTTCGTCGTTCATCCGAATCGCCTCGAACGTGCAGGCGCGCGCGCAGTCCGCCAGCCCCAAACACCCCCAGGCGCAGGCGCGCCCGCCCCGCTGCGCGCGGAACGCGGACGCGCAGGTCGGCTCGCCCCGGTATTCGGCCACTCGTTGCACGGCAGAGCGCCCCCCGCCGCAGTGCACCCGAGCCACGCGCTTTTGCATGCGGCCCGCCGCCACGCCGAGCAGCACGGCCAGCTCCTCGATGGCCTCCGGGGGGCTGACCGTACACTGGGCGGGCTCGGCCTGCTTGCGCAGGAGTGCCTCGGCGAACGCGCGACACCCGGGCTGGCCGCACGCGCCGCAGTTGCTGCCGCCGAGCAAGCTCTCGATCCGCGGAAGCCGGGCGTCTTCCTCGACGCGAAGGTAGCGGTGCGCCAAGGCCAGCACCGTGCCGAACCCGAGGGTCAAAGCACTCATCAGCAGCGCGGCTACGTAGACTTCGTCCATTCGTCGTTTCGCTCCCCGGCGTCTGGGGCCACCTCAAGAAAGCGCCCGAGCCCGCTCCAGCAGATCGTCCGTTGCCGTCTCGTCTCCTTCCACCGGAGCTCCGGGGTGGATGCAGCGGGCCGGGCACTTCTCCGCGACGGCCACCAAGGAGGCGTACGGAACCTTTTCGGACGCGACGAAGTGAGCCTGCTGGTTTTCATCGTACCGAAACGCGTCCGGCAGCCGTTGGGTACACTCGTTGCAACTGGTGCAGCGCTCCGTCTCGACGTACGGCTCCTCGAGGCCGAACCCCTCCGCGAGCCCTTCGGCGGGGGCGGTGGGCGCCGCACGGGGGTCCACAGAAGCGGGCGCCGTCTCGCCGCCGTTTGGGAAGGATGCCGATGGCGTGGGGGTCGCCGACGGGGCCGCCGCCGCGGGGGACCCGATCGCCCCGTCGACCCCGGCATCCTGCGCAGGGCTGGGCGGCGCGGCGGCGCCGCCCGGCGACGCCGCGAGCAGGCCGTCCTCCGAAAGCAGGGCCGCCGCGAGCCGATGCAAGGCGTCGGACCCGCCCGCCGCGCGCGCCTCGGCGAGCTCGTGCCGGTGGCGTTGCTCCCGCTCGGCGCGGTCTCGGTCGGCCTCGGATCGCGCCGCCGCGAGCGCCTGCTCGGCGGCGCGCCGGGCCCAGGGGTCCCCCACGCCGCCCAGCTGCTGCAAGGCTCGATAGGCGCGTCGGGCTCGCCGCACGTCCGCTGCGAGCGCGCGCGTAACGACCGCCCGCTGGACGGTTCCGTCCCCGCGCAGTGTCCAGACGAAGGGCAGCTGGTCGCGCAGCGTGCCGGCCTCCCACGCCTCCAGGTACTCGGAGACGGACAGTTGGTCGGCAGCCCATCGGTCCTCCGCAATCGGCAACAGGCTCGCAGAGGGCGCTCCACCCCGGACCGACGAGGCCCGCGCCTCCTCGGCCGCCACCAGGTCCGCCAGCGTCGCCTCCCAGCGGAGTGTGTGCGCCGAGCCGTCGGGCCCGCGGCAGCCCACTTCGAGCCAGGGCCAAGCGCGCTCGGGAGCCGGGTTGTCCTGGAACGAAAGCCACTGCATGCGCGGCGCCTCGGGGTCGAACGTGAACAGCGGCCGGTGCCGCGAAAGGACCGCGAGCTCGAGCTCGCCGCGCGCCGAGGGCAGCGCCTCGTCGGGGCTGGCGACCAACGCCAACGCCGGCCGAACCGTTTGGACCATCCGCGCGAGCCCCTGCCACAGGTGCTCGGGCCGACAGGCGCTGCTCTGTAGAACGAAGCAGCTGGCGTGAGCGTGAGCCCGACTCGCCAGCGACGGGCGCCCCGGCGCGCCCAGCGGCAGCGGCTCGGCAGCCCACGCCGCGGCCTGCTGGAGCACGTGCAGGGGCCGCCCCTCGGAAAGAATCGGCGGCAGGCAGTCCCGGGAGCGAGCCTGCCGCACGACCACCACCGCCTCGGCGGCTCTGCGCTCGCCGTCGCTGAGCATCTCCCACTCGAGGCTGTCGACCACGACGTCGTGCACCTCGGCGCGATAGGCGGCAGAAAGCTCGAGCCGCGCTACCCGCATCGCGCGCGCCAACGACAGCCGACGCCGCATCGCCGCATCGGCCAGCTCGCACGCCAAGCGATAGTCCGCCGACACTCCGTCGGAGGGCTCCGAGCCCCCCTCGCGGCCCCGTTCCAACTCGACGACGGCGACCCCGGCGGAGACCTCCGCCACACCCGACAGGTGCACGGGAACCACCGCGTGCACACACGCCGCCCCCGGCTCGGGAGCGAGCTCCGTCAGCGCCTGGAGCGACGCCTCCAAACGACCTCGCCGCTCGGGAGGCAGGTGCTTCGGCCCGCGCTCGCGCGGCAGATGAGCGGCGAGCCCCACCACGTCGATGTGACCGTGCGCGGGCTCGCCCACCGACCGCGCCAGGTCCGCCGCAGAGGGCGCCGCGCGGGCGTGCGCGGCATCCGCCGCGAGCAGCTCCGACACCTGGCGGCGCAGATCGCCAGCTTCCGCAATCAAGCGAGCCAGGGCCTCGCGCCGCGCGGCGGCCAACTCAGTGAGGTATCGGCCGACCACGACGCGGAACGGCTCCGGCGGCTCCGCCGCCGCGCCGGCGGCCGGCTCCGCCCACAGCGCGAGGGGTGCCCCGGCAGCCGGAGCCTCGCCTTCGGCGACGCCCAGAAGATGAAAACGCAGCAGCGCCGGTTGGGAGTGGGCCGGCAGGGAAGCGCCGAACCCGGGCGGCAGCCGGGGAACGGACCGCCCCGGCGCTCGAGCCTCTGGATCGTGGGGCTCGAGGGGAGCGGGTGTTTGCGGTTCGGTCGTCGTCATCGGATGCCTTCACCCACTTCAGGTTGCGAGCTCAGATTTCGAACAGGGCAAGCTCGCCCTCCATGGCTTCGAGCTTCTCCGCGTTGCTCATACCCCGGCCGACGCAGCTCGATTCGTCGTAGCGCTCGGCATTCGGGTTCCGGTACAGGATGCCGAGGGGCCAGCGGTCCTCGCGCGCGGCGATGGCCCGCGCGGCCGCCAGGTCGCTGGGGTCGTGATCGACGGCGTTGGCCAAGCGCTCGTCCCCCGGCCGGCGCGGGACGCCCAGCTCGTGAAACAGGTGCACGGCTTCGCTGGCATTTCGCTGCAGGTCCTCCCAGCGATGATCCATGTAGTGAGGGCACCGCTGCAGGATGCGCACGAAGGCGAGCCCCGGGTGCTCGTGGGCAATCTCGAGAACTCGCAGCAGGTGTGCCGGCTCCCAATCCGCCGTCTGCGCAACGAAGGAAACGTTGGTCACGCTGAGCGTGGTCGAGAGCGGATTGAGCGGGCTGAGCGGCACACCCCCGGGGTGGGTGTTCGAGCGCCGGGCCTTGGGCGTCGTCGGCGACGACTGCATCTTGGTCAGCCCGTAGATGTTGTTGTCGAACAACATCACGGTCATTTTCATGTTGTAGCGAATGGAGTGCACCCAGTGCGCCGTCCCGATGGCGCAGCAGTCCCCGTCCCCCGTCACGACGAACAGATGCAGATCCGGTCGACGCGAGCGCACCCCCTCCGCAACCGGCAGCGGACGGCCGTGCAAGCCGTGGAAGCCGTACGTCTTCATGTAGTGCGGGAAGCGACTCGAGCAACCGATTCCCGAGATGACCACGGTCTTTTCGGGAGGGATCTGCTTGTCGCGCAGCAGGCGCTGCACGGCCGTCAGAGCCGCGTGATCGCCGCAGCCTGGGCACCACCGCGCGACGGCGCCCTGATAGTCCGCCATCACCAGGTGGCACGTCCGTCCCTCCAGGTACCAGTCGGGTGCGAGTAGCGATTGCATGGTGTGTTCCTTCGCTTCGATGATGACGCGGGGGGCGCGGTCACCCCGCCAGGCGCGCCCTCAGTTGCTTCTCGATCACGCCCGGGGCGAGCGGGGTGCCCGGGACGCGCGACCAGCACTTCACGTCGCACAGCGTGCGAGCGCGCAAGAGCCAAGCCAGCTGCGAGTAGCGCCGAGCCTCGGCCGGAATGGTCGGATCGTCCTCATCGTCCGAGTAGTTCACTTCCACGGTCATCACCTGCTCGAAGCGCCGGAAGATCGCTTCGAGCCCTGGCTCGAGTGGCGAGAGGAAGCGCAGGTGCAGCGAGGAAACGCTGCCTCCGTCGGCTCGAAGCCGGTCTACGGCCTCCTCGATGGCCCCTCTCGTCGAACCCCAGCCGACCACCAGCAGTCGTCCTTCTTCATCGCCGTGCAACGCGGGCGGCTCGAGGCTCTTGAAGAGCGTGGCCAGCTTGCGGCTGCGCGCCGCCATCGAGCGCTGGTTCGTCGGGCTTTCGTAGGCGACCCGGCTGCGCTCGTCGTGGGCGAGGCCGGTCAACACGTAGGCGCCACCTCGCTGACCCGGGATGGGGCGCCCCGAGATACCCGTGGCCGGATCCCAAGCGAAGGGAGGCACCTCGGAATCCCAGTCACGAACATCCGGGGGCGGCGAGAGCCACTCCGCGCGCACCTCCGGCTTGGGAAACGGGCCCTGCCCCGTCGCCAGGTTGGCGTCGGTCAAGACGATCACGGGCCCGCGAAACGTTTCGGCTAGCTTGCGCGCCAACACCACGAAGTGAAAGCACTCCTCGATGCTGGAGGGCGCGATCACGATCTTCGGGGCGTCCCCGGGTTGCCCGAACAGAGCAGCCAATAGGTCCCCCTGCTCCACCCGCGTGGGCAGACCCGTCGAAGGGCCGCCGCGCTGCACGTCCACGACCACGACCGGAAGCTCGGCCATCACCGCCAGGCCCAGGAACTCGGTCTTCAGTGCCAGACCAGGCCCGGAGGTGACCGTCAGCGCAGTCTTTCCCGCATAGGAGGCTCCGAGCGCGAACCCCATCGCCCCGATTTCGTCCTCCGCCTGGTGAACGAAGCCCCCGACGCGATGCATCGCCCCCGCCAGGTGGTGCGACACGCTGGTGGCGGGCGTAATCGGGTACATCGAGCACACTTCGATTCCCGCGGCCATCGCCCCGAGCGCCACGGCCTGATTGCCGTTCATGACCACGCGCGCCTGATCGCTCGGCTCCACGCCGATGTGGAAACGAACGTCGAGATTCTGCTCGGCCCAGGCCGCGCCCGCCTCCAGCAGACGCACATTCAGCGCGACGACCGCTTCCCCCTTGCGCGCGAGCTTGCGGCGCAGCTCCGCCTCCAGGCAGGCGCGATCGAGACCGTAGACCCGGCTGATCAGTCCGAGCGCCCAGATGTTCTTGCCGCGGCGCGCATCGTCGACGAGCTTCAGGCACTCCACTTCCATGGGCACCTCCACCACGCGAAACCCTCGCTCGCGAAAGTCCGCAACGGCCGCCGCGTACTCACTGCGCACCTGCGCGGAGCCGTCGGCCTGCCACTTGCTTTCGAGGAGGATGCAGGTCCCCGGCTTGAATGCGCCGAGATCGATGCGACTGTAGAGCACCTGCTCGTTGAAGGCCACCACCACGTCGGCGCCGTCGCCCATGTTGGTGACCGGACCTTTGCCGATTCGCACTCGGTTGCCGCTCGCGCCGGCTCGAGAGCGATGCGGCGGCTCGATCTCCGCGGGGATGATTTCGACCGTCCACACGCCGTGCCCGCTCTTGGCGGCGGCCGTACCCAGGAGTTGACCGGCCGTTTGCGCCCCCTCCCCGGAGTCGCACACGAATTCGACGATGTGCTCGCTCACGTTGTGGACGCGCCCCTGCGTGCGGTCGGAAAGCGTCCAATCTACAGCCGAAATCGCGGACATGCTCTAGACCCTCCCGGAGGCGCTCGCCTGCTGAAAGCGACCATCACTCGGGCCTACTGCGTCGAACGTCGCGACCGCGCTTCGCTGACATTTCTCACGTGTATCGTCGCCGAGGGAGCCGCGACCCGTCCCACGGGGCGCACCGAGATACGCAACCAAGGCAGTCCTCTGACGCGCAAACCCTGCGACGCCGCAAAGGCTACGGGCGGACGCGCAACTTCTACGCGGCAGACGCTCGCCGTCGGGATCGCGGGCTTCGACGCAACGCGATCGGTTGGAGGCTGAGGGCATGATGGGGACCTTCCGACTCGAGAGTATCATCATTCGTGCCGCAGCGCTTCGATGGGGCGCAGGTGAGCGGCCTTTCGCGCGGGCAGATACCCGAACAGCACTCCGACACACGCCGAGAAACCGAACGCCATCACGATGACGGGAATCGAGAGGGTCACGGGGAGGCCGACCAGGCGCGCCCCGAAGGTCCCGAGGGCGATGCCGAACAGCACGCCCAGCGCGCCGCCGAAGAGGGAGAGCACGACCGCCTCCACCAAGAACTGAAGCATCACGTCCGTGCCGCGGGCGCCGAGGGCCAGCCGAAGGCCGATTTCGCGGGTGCGCTCCGTCACCGACACCAGCATGATGTTCATGATTCCAATTCCACCCACCAGCAGGCTGACCGCCGCAATCCCCCCCAAGAGCGCCGTCATCGTCGACGTGGTCGCGGAGACGGCCTCGATGATTTCGGCCATGTCTCGAACGTTGAAGTCGCTGGCTTCGCCGGCGGTGAGGTGGCGCCGCTCCCGCATCAGCACCTCGGTCTGATACTGCACGAGCCGCGAGGAGCGTCCCGGCATCGTCGACAGGTAGATCGTGGAGACGCCGGTGCTGCCGCTCACTCGACGCTGGTAGGTGCGCAGCGGCATCACGACCACGTCGTTGGGATCTCGAAAGGTACTGGTGCCCTTGTCGGCCAGGGTGCCGATGACCTGGCAGGAGAGGTTTCCAATGCGAACGGCGCTGCCCAGCGCCTGCCCCCCGCCGAAGAGCTCCTCGACGACCGTCTGCCCGAGCAAGCACACGGGGCGCCCCGTGGCCAGCTCCGCGGCGTTCATCCAGCGACCTTGCCCGAGCGAGTGCCCCGTGATCTCGAAGTACTCGGGCGTCGTTCCCATGACCAACGTCTGGTGGTTGTTGCTGCCGAAGACGACCAAGGCCTGCCGCGCGGCGGAGGGCGCGACGTGCGCCAACCCGGGGACTTGACGGCGGATGGCCCGAGCATCCGACAGCTCGAACTCGCTGGCCACCGTGGATACCCGGCCCGGCCCGCGGCGGGACGCGCCCGGCGACAGGATCATCATGTTCTCGCCGAGCGCGGAAATGCTCGCCGTCACGTTGGCCGTGGCGCCGTCCCCGAGCATGACCATGCCGATCACGGATCCCACGCCGATCACCACACCGAGCATCGTCAACAGTGAGCGCAGCCGGTTTCGCAGGATCTCGGAGCTGGCGATGAGGATGATCTTGTACAGCATCTTGCTCTCTGTCTCTCTTGCCGCTGCGGCGCGCCTCGAGAGGACGCTTCGCGAGAGCGCCCGCCGCCCCGGTCAGGCGGCTGCGGCGGCCCGATCCTCGACGATGCGGCCATCTCGAAAGCGCACGATGCGCTCGGCGAAATGCGCCAGGTCGGGCTCGTGCGTCACCATCGCGACCGTCAGCCCCGTCTCGCGGTTCAAGCGCACGAGGAGCTGTAGAATCTCGAGGCTGCGCTCGGTGTCCAGGTTGCCGGTTGGCTCGTCCGCCAACAGCAAGGTTGGCTCGGTGATGAGCGCGCGAGCGATGGCCACGCGCTGCTGCTGACCACCGGACAGCTCCGCGGGGGTGTGGTGCTCGCGCCCCGCGAGCCCCACTCGAACCAACGCCGCCTGAGCCCGGACTCTGCGTTCCTCGGCGGAGACGCGGTGGTAGTGCAAGGGGAGCTCGACGTTGTCCAGCGCGCTCGCCCTCGCCAGCAGGTTGAAACCCTGGAACACGAACCCGATGTAATGGCGCCGAAGCATGGCCAACTGGTCTGGGTCGAGCTGGCTCACGTCCACCCCGTGAAAGAAGTACCCCCCGGCGGTCGGGCTGTCGAGGCAACCGAGCAGGTTCATGCAGGTCGACTTCCCCGAGCCGCTCGGTCCCATCATGGCCACGAACTGGCCCGGCTCGATCCTCAAGTCGATGTCGACGAGCGCCTGCACTTGCGCCGGCCCGTGGCCGTAGGTCTTGCTGACCCCCCGAAGCTCGAAGCCTTCGGGCAGCGGCGGGGGCCCGGGGCGGGGTTGGCTCTCGAGTCCGCTCATGCCTCACTTCCCCCGCTTCGTTGCGTCGACGAGGAGCGGGATCCCAGCCTGGAGCGCACCGCCGCGCACCTCGGTCCATTCCCCGTCGGTCATGCCCGTTCGAAGCGAAATCGCAACCGGTGCCCCCGCCTCGCCCAGGGTCCAGACGCGCGGCGCGGCCGCCGAAGGGTCCTTGCGCGAGGGGCTCCGCTTGGCCGAGCGCTTCGGGGCGAAGGGGTTGGGAGGGCCCTGCCGGTCGGGCGCTTCGAGGGCGGAGGGCGGCACGAAACGCAGCGCTCGGTTCGGCACGAGCAGCGCATCTTCTTGCCGCGCAGTGACGACGGTCACGGTTGCGGTCATGCCGGGCCTCAGCCGACCCTCGGCGTTTTCCACGCGCAGAACGGCCTCGTAGCTGACGACGTTGTTGTCGACGGTCGCGATGTTGTGAATCCCGGAGAGGGTCGCCTCGAAGGTCCTGTCCGGGTACGCGTCGACGACGAAGGAGGCGCTCTGGCCCTCGGCAACCCGACCGATGTCCGCTTCGTCGATTTCGATGTGCAGCTCCATGCGGTCGAGGTCGCGCGCCAGCACGAAGAGCACCGGGGCCTGCAGCGAGGCCGCCACGGCTTGCCCGGGCTCGACGGCGCGGGAAAGCACGATGCCGTCGATGGGCGACCGGATGACCGCCTTCGACAGCGAGGTGCGCGCCGACTCGAGCGCCGCGCGCGCGAGCTCCACCTGAGCCTCCGCGACGCGCACCGCGGCTTCGGCCTTGCGCAGCGTCGCCCGCGCGGCGTCCAGGCTTTGCTGGCTCGCGATCCCGGCCGCCGACAGCTGGCGGGAACGCTCTGCCTCCACCCGCGCCTCGCCCAGCGTCACGCCTCCGCTCTCGAGAGCGGCCTGGTTGGCCGCCAGCTGCGCGCGAGCCTGTCGAACGGCCGCCTGCCACTGCTCGGGGTCGAGCTCGCACAGGATCTGGCCCGCCGCGACGCGCTGGTTGAAGTCGACCAAGACGCGTGTCACGCGGCCGCTGAGCTCCGGGCCAACCTCGACCTGGGCCAGCGGCTGCAGGCTGCCCGTCGCGGTGACGGTGGAGCTCACGACGCCGCGGCGGCTTGCCAGGGTCTCGAACCGATAGGGGGTCGTCGCCCCGTCGGAGCCCAACCGAGACCAGCCCCACGCGAGCAGCCCCGCCGCCCCCAGAGCGAGCACCGAAATCCAATGCCGCGACCTGCGCCGACGCGCACGAGCCAGGGTGGCGCGTACCTCGGCGGCTCGACTCGAAGCCGCCGCCGAAGACGCCCCACCCGCCGCGACCGCGCGGGTCGGCTCCGGCCCGGGCGAGAGCCCCGAGGAAGCCGCTGCAGAGGAGATCGTGGACATCGCGAGCGAGAGGTTGCAATGAGGGTGCCACGATCCGCCGGGCATCGCGGCCGACCGCGCCACGACGCGGCGCCCACCTCCCGACGCCGCGCCGAAAGCCTTCGAGCGCCGCGCGCGGCGCTCGCGGCGCCGGCTCCCCGAATGACACCGCTCGCCCGAAACGGCTGCGAGCGGAGGCGGCAAAAGTGCGCCTCCCGGCGCGCACCCCCCGCAGCTCCTGCGCGCCGGCTCCGTTCACCACTCGGAGAACGCTCGCGCGCTCTCGCGGCCTCGCCGGAGGCGGAGGGTCCCGGCTCGAAGCCTCGGCCGGCCCCCCCGCTCTCGACTTCGGGAGGCGTTTGGGGGTAGCTGGGCGGCCGTGTCGACCGCCCCTGCGCCCGCTCCTGCGCCCGCCGCCGCCCCCGTCGATCCCCCGTGGGCTCGGTCCGCACAGGACGTGGCGAACGCTTTGGGCGTCGACGTCCAGCGCGGGCTCGATGCCAGCGAGGCCGCATCGCGGCTGACCCGCTTCGGACCGAACGAGCTCGCCGACGGAGCGCGACGCTCCCCGCTTCGGATGCTGCTCGCGCAGTTCGGGAGCACGATGATCGTGGTGCTCCTGGTGGCGTGCGCCATCACGGCCCTGCTGGGGGAGGTCGTCGATGCCGCCGTCATCGGCGTCATCCTCGTCGTCAACGCGGCAATCGGCTTCGCCCAGGAATTCCGCGCAGAGCGGGCCATGGCGGCGCTGAGGAGCCTCTCCGCGCCGACCAGCCGGGTGATCCGCGACGGGAACCGTCAGCAGGTTGCCGAACGGGAGCTGGTCGTCGGGGACGTGTTGCTGATCGAAGCCGGGGATCTCGTCTCGGCCGACGCCCGCTTGACCGAGTGCGCCGGATTGCAGGTGGACGAAGCCCCTCTGACGGGAGAATCCCTACCGGTCGACAAATCCCCCGAGCGCCTCGAGGCGGAGGCGGGTCAGATGGCGGGCGACCGGAGAAACATGGTGTTTCGCGGCACCGCCGTGGTTCGCGGGCGGGCGACCGCGGTGGTCGTCGCCACCGGAATGAGCACCGCCCTCGGAGAGATCGCCGGCCTGCTCGGGAGCCACGAGGCGCGCTCGACGCCTCTGCAGCAGCGGCTCGCCCGGCTCGGTCGTCGCCTGGCGCTCGGCGCGCTGCTGGTGTGCGTGGGCGTTTTCGCCGTCGGGGTCCTGCGCGGAGAAGACCTGAGCCTGATGTTCTTGACGGCGGTCAGCCTCGCCGTCGCCGCCATCCCCGAAGCGCTGCCGGCCGTCGTCACCATCGCGCTGGCCTTGGGCGCGCAGCGCATGGTGAAGCGGGGGGCGATCGTGGCCCGGCTCCCCTCCGTGGAGACGCTCGGCTCCGTCACCGTGATCTGCACCGACAAGACCGGCACCCTCACCCAGGGGAGGATGACCGTCGAGCGCGTGCTGACCTCGCAGGGAGAGGCGTCGCTCGAAGGCAACGGCTACGAGCCCTCGGGCACGATGCGGCTCGAGGGTCGCGCGGTCGCCCTCGACCCGGCCTCTCCTCTGGGTCGCCTGGTCGTGGCGAGCACGCTGTGCAACGACGCCTCCCTGGTGGCGCCGCGGGAGCCGACGCAGAGCTGGACGGTCGCGGGGGACCCGACCGAGGGCGCGTTGCTGGCGATGGCGGCCCGTGCGGGGTTGGACCGAGCGGCGGCACGGGCGGCGGCGCCTCGGATCGACGAGCTGCCGTTCGATTCGGAGCGCAAGCGAATGACCACCGTGCACGCCGCCCCCGAGGGCCCGTCGCTCGTCGCATGCAAAGGGGCCCTCGAGGCGGTCGAGCCACTCTGCAACCGCGTGGCTGCCGCGGGGGGGGATGTCGACCTGCAAGACAGCGAACGCCAGCGCATTCGCGAGCGCGCGGAGCACTACGCCGGCAGCGGCTACCGCGTGCTGGCGCTGGCGGACGCTCGGCGAGCCGAGGGCCCGCGCTCGGCGTCGCCCCGAGAGGCCGACCTCACGCTGCTCGGCCTAGTGGCGATGGCCGATTCGCTGCGCGCGGAGTCCAAGCCTGCCGTCCAAGCCTGCCGACGCGCCGGGATCTCCGTGGTCATGATCACCGGGGACCACCCGGCCACCGCGCGGGCCATCGCCGAGCGGCTGGAGCTGCCCCGCAGCGAGTCGCCGATCGCGGGAACGGAGCTTTCGCGGATGACGGCGGAGCAGCTCACCGCTCGGGCCCCGGAGGTCGGCGTCTACTGTCGCGTTTCGCCCGGGCAGAAGCTCGACATCGTTCGCGCCTGGCAGCGCCGCGGCGCGGTCGTCGCGATGACCGGGGACGGGGTGAACGACGCCCCGGCGCTTCGAGCAGCGGACATCGGCGTGGCGATGGGGATGGCGGGCACGGAGGTGGCGCGGCAAGCCGCGGACATGGTGCTCACGCGGGATGATTTCGCCACCGTCGTCGCAGCGGTGGAGGAGGGTCGGCGCGTCTACGACAACATTCGGCGCTTCGTTCGCTACACGCTCACGTCGAACGCGGGCGAGATCTGGGTCATGGTGCTGGGGCCGTTCGTCGGCTTGGCCGTGCCGCTGCTCCCGGTACAGATCCTGTGGATCAACCTGGTCACCGACGGGCTACCGGGCCTCACCCTCTCGATCGAGCGCGCCGAGCCCGACGCGATGGCACGGCCACCGCGCGATCCGAAGGAGAGCATCGTCTCCCGGGGCTTGTGGGGCCAAGTGGCCGTGATCGGGCTGCTCATGGGCCTCGTTCCGCTCGCCCTCGGCGTGTGGGGAAAAGCCAGCGGCCGACCCTGGCAAACGCTCATCTTT
Source organism: Polyangiaceae bacterium (assembly GCA_050299315.1). GTDB lineage: Bacteria > Myxococcota_A > Polyangia > Polyangiales > Polyangiaceae > SZUA-265. The sequence continues at coordinate 89,644 of JBNKVS010000055.1, read as the reverse complement.
CTCTCGCTCACGTTCTCTCAGCTCGGCAATGCCCTGGCCGTGCGCTCCGATCGGCTGACCCTCTGGCAGCTGGGTTTGCGCAGCAACCCGCCTCTGCTCGGGACGATCCTCGGCACCTCGGCGGTGCAGCTCGCCGTCCTGTACTGGGCTCCCGCGCGCCGCCTGCTCCGCATCGAGGCCGTCTCCGCGTTCGATCTCGGGGTCGTGCTGGTCGCCTCCAGCGTGGTCTTTCTCGTCACCGAGGCGACCAAGCTGGCCTCGAGCAAGCGTCGGCGCCCCTGACGCGGCCCGACGGACGCGCCCCGACCGGCCGAGGCGGCGCGGCGGCGCCGCGCTGCCGGCGGCGCGGCGACAGCGCCGGGCCGCTCGCCGAGCTCCGGGCCGGCAAGGGGCTCGCTCGAAGGCCGCTCGCGCAAATTCCCCGATCCCTGGCCTCCGAGAGGAAAACCTTGCGCGGCGCCGGCGAACGTCCCGCAGGTCTTCTTCGAGCATCGCCGGCCTTCTCGCGCCGTGAGCGCGCACGGCACGGATACTGCACTCGCTTCGGTGCAACAGCTCCTGTGCGCGCCTCGGGCCGTCCCCCCGCGGAGCCGGAGCTCGCAGCCAAGGGAGCAAACGTGAAAGAGCTCGTCATCGCGGGAGCAGGAACCGCTGGAACCATGATGGCCAACAAACTGGTGGGCGCGCTGCCCGCCCGGGAATGGAGAGTGACCATCATCGACCGAGATGACGACCACGTCTACCAGCCCGGCCTGCTCTTCGTGCCATTCGGGGACTACCAGGTGAGCGACGTGGTGCGCCCGCGCCGCCGCTTCTTGCGACCCGAGGTGCGCCCGATCTTGAGCGGCCTGTCGCGCATCGACCCCGAGCGGCGCGAGGTTCACCTGTCGCAGGGCAGCAAGATCCGCTACGACCTGCTCGTCATCGCCAGCGGCTGCCGGATCGACCCGCAGGCAACCCCGGGCCTCACGGGCCCCGGATGGCGGGAAACGGCCTTCGACTTCTACACGCTCGAAGGCGCGAAGGCCCTCGCCCCCCGCCTGGCGAATTTCGAGCGGGGCACGCTGCTGATCGACATCGCCGAGATGCCGATCAAGTGTCCCGTGGCGCCCCTGGAATTCGCCTTCCTGGCGGATGCCTACTTCAACGAACGCGGCATCCGAAGCGCCGTCGACCTGGTGCTCGTCACCCCGCTCGACGGGGCCTTCACCAGGCCGCGGGCGGCCAGCTTGCTGGGCGGATTGCTGGAGGAAAAGGGCATCCGGCTCGAGACGGATTTCGCCGTGGAACAGGTAGATGGCGAGAAGCGGGAGATCCGGGCCTACGACGGCCGAGCCGTCGGCTACGACCTGCTGGTGAGTGTTCCGCTGCACGCCGGCGCGCAAGCCATCGCGGACTCGGGCTTGGGGGACGAGCAGGGTTTCGTGCCGACGCACAAGCACACCCTGCAATCGCTCGCTCACGAGCGCATCTTCGTCTTGGGGGACGCGACGAATCTGCCCAGCTCGAAAGCGGGAGCGGTGGCGCACTTCCAGTCTGAGGTGCTGTTCGACAACATCCTGAGCTACCTCGACGATCGGCCCCTTTCGGCGCAGTTCGATGGGCACGCGAACTGCTTCATCGAGACGGGCTTCGGCAAGGCCATGCTGATCGACTTCAACTACGAAACGGAGCCGCTCCCCGGGCGTTTTCCGCTTCCGGGTGTGGGCCCCTTCACACTGCTGGAGGAGAGCCACACGAACCACTGGGGCAAGCTGGGCTTCAAGTGGCTGTATTGGAACAAGCTCCTGGCCGGTGACCCATTGCCGCTGGACCACCGCATGGCGATGGCCGGAAAGTGGAGTTGAGCATGCACGAACAAGAAGCCATACGACGCAGCCTCGACGCGCTGCGCGAGGTGGTCGCCGAGCTGCGCAAGGCCGCGCAAAAGCGCGACGAGCTGTGGGACGAGATGATGCCCATCCTGAAGGAGGCCCTGGCCGTGGGGGCCGAGCACCTCGGCGAGCTCGAGGCCCGGGGATACTTCGCGTTCGGTCGAGAGCTTCTGGGCGTGGTCGACAGCCTCGTGAGGACGACCTCCCCGGAAGATCTACGCGAGCTGGCGCAGAGCACCGGCGCCATCGCCGGCGCCCTCAAGTCGCTCACCCAGCCGCAAGTGCTGCGTCTCGTGAGCGAAATCGGAGATGCCGCCGAGCACGCCGACGAGCTGAAGCCGGTCGGGCTGCTGGGGATGGCCCGAGCCGGTCGCGACGAGGACGCCCAGCGAGGCATGGCCGTGATGATCGAGGTCGTGCGCCGCCTCGGCCGCGGCGTGAAGAAAGAGATGCGCCGCCAGCGGCTCGCGAGTCATCTCGGGCCGAGCCGCCCGCGCCCGGCCCGTTCGAAGCGCCCGGAAGAGCCCCGAAAGCGGCCCGCCCGAGCCCCTGCCGCAAGGCAGCCAGCCCCGCCGCGCCACGACTCCTCGCCCCCCCGCGCAACCCCGCAAGCGGCCGCCGGCGGCGCGAGTCGGGTCGCACCGCCCGAGCTGGCCGGGGTCGCCCTGACGCCCGAAGGCTTCCTGGTAGATGCCAATCAGTGGACCAAACCCCTGGCCGAGCAGCTCGCCGCCCGCCTCGGCGTCGCGCTCACGGCGCAGCACTACCAGCTGATCGAAAGCGCGCGAGCCGAGTACGCCCGCACGGGCCTCTCCCCGAACGTGCGGCGGCTGTCCAGCATCTCGGGCTTGAGCACCAAAGAGATCTACTCACTTTTCCCCAAAGCCCCGGGCAAGAGCACCGCGCTGATCGCCGGCCTGCCCAAGCCCGTCGGGTGCATCTGACGACCTGACCCAACCGGAGAACCGTACCGTGCCCAGCAACGAGAGCCGAAAAATCGCCCTGATCGTGAGCAAAGGGGGGCTCGACGATGCCTACCCCGCGCTCATCTTGGCCAACGCCGCCCGCCAAAGTGGCATCGACGCCTTTCTGTTCTTCACCTTCTACGGGCTGGACGTCATCACGGAAAATAAAGTCGACCACCTGCACGTGAACCTCGCAGGCAACGCGACCAGCCCGATGCCCACGATGATCGCCGGCTTGCCGGGCATGGAAAACCTGGCAGCCAAGATGATGCAGAAGCGCATGGACGAGCTGGACCTGCCCGGCCCCCGGGAAATGCTGCAAATCCTCGACGAAGCGGGGGCTCGCCTGTACGCGTGTGAGCTGGCCATGAAGATGTTCAAGCGAACGCGCGAGGACCTCGTCTCTCAGGTCGTCGACGTGATCACGGCAGGGGACTTCTTCGATCTGAGCGAAAGCGCCCAAATCGTGTTCACCTGAGGCTCGATTCGTCCGGCGCCTGCGCCGCCGCGCCGGGGCCCGCCGCTGGCCTTCACCGACCGATGCGCGCAAACGGCGACAGGACGCCTGCCGCGGAGGGCTCGAGACGACCGTGCAGCGCTTCCGCGACGTTTCGACGGCGGCCTTCGGCGGGCCCTTCGGCGCCGGCGACTACGCGGAGTTCACGCCCTTCGAGGGCATCGAAGAAGTGCTCGCCCGCAACCCGGCGCTCCCCGAAGGCGTCGGGGTCGAGCCGTCTGCCCGCGCGCCGAGCTGCTACCTCCGGGAGCTGCCCGAGGCGAGGCCCGGACGGAGCGCCCCACCCGGGCTCAGGGATGGCGGCGCCCTCGCGCAAACTCTCTCAGCGCGCCAGAAGCCGTCTCTCGAACGGCGCGCCACCCCCACGCGGACCGCGCGGGCACGGCAATCGGGGGTTCGGGGGAGGCCCCCTCGGCACAGCCCACCGGGGGCTGCGCCGGGGGGCTCGCGCTCGCCCGCAACGCAGCACCAGCCCGCGACGCAGCCTGCGGGCTCGCCTCCCGCGACGCGCGGCCAGCCTGCGCGAACCGCTCGGCCACTTCCCAGGCCCGCCGCACCAACGACGGCTCCGGCGCGACCTCCAGCGGTGCAACCTCTGGCGGCACGGCGGGCGGTGGCTCGGCGGGCGGCGGCTCGGCGGGCGGCGGCTCGGCGGGCGACAACGCGCTCTCCGGCACCGGCGCCTCCTCCATCAGGGCGCTGCGAAAATGGATCCCGCTGACGGGAGTTTGGCGCTCCAGCCGATCCGCTTCGCCCGAAAGCTCCGCTTCGAGGGGCGAGCACGCCGGCAACCCGCCTTCATCTGCAAGCTGCGCAGCGTGCAACAGCAAAGCGTCGATGCTCATGTTGAGCTCGGGCGCCGCGGGCTGCGGCCACGGCCGCTCCACCACCTCGCCGCCTTCCCAGCTCAGCAGCTCGGCGACGGCCGCGATGCCTTCCAGCCCGTTGCACCGCGCGCCCAGCACTCGGCCCGAGCCGAAGCGGATCTCCCCCAGGCCCCGTGGCGAGGTGATCTCCAGCGTGCCCGGGCAGGGATCCGTGGCGCGCAACTGCAACAGCTCCGGCAGACCGACCCCCATCACCAGCATCGAAAACCCGCTGGCCCGGCGCCTCGCCGGCTGGCCCGCGCCGCGCTCGAAGGACATCACGATAGTGCCCCCCGCGGGCCCGGCGCCGCGAGCCCCCTGCCGAGCGCTCGCAGCTGCCACTGCCGCTCGGCAGCTTGCCGAGCCGCTCTCGACGAGCGCCGCCCCCGAGCCGCCGAACGACAACGAGCCGAGGGCCTCGGGCCGGCGGTGCGCGCGGGCCCGGGTGCTGCGGTGCGCAGCACCGCAGGCGACGACACCGCAGGCGACGACACCGCGGGCGCCCGCACCGAAGGCCGCGGCGCAGCCAACCCCGGCTGCTCGAGAGGAAGACTTGCCGCTGCACCCAACATGGCTTGCTCATACCACCTCGAGCAGTGGTGCGTGGAGAGGGGAATTTCCATGTCTCGCCGCTTCTCGCGCCCCGAAGGCGACGCCTTCTCACATTGTATGTGTGTCGACTCGGAGTCATCGCGCCGGGGGAAGGCCCCGCTCGGACGCCGCCGCAGCGCTCCCGCCGGGCGCGGATCCCGCCCGCGGGCTCGCCCCGCGCGGGCCCTCCAGGCCGCTCGGTGTGGCTCGCCAACGCCGCCCGCCTCGCACCGGCTCGACGCCGGGCGCTCTTGCGTCTCTCTCGTCAACCCCGAGATCAACGGCAAAGTGAGTCGGGTCCAATAGATGCGGGCGCGCACGAGCCGCGGGTCAGCGCGTCGCACCAGGGGTCGCGGGCACGAACCGAGGGACCGGGGACCGCTCGAGCGCCGCACCGGTAGACGCGCGATGCCTTCGCTGGGCTCGGCGACGCGTTCCCTCGCATGAACGGCGAGAGCCCGCTCGAACCGAGAGCTGCTGGCTCGACACTCGGCGACGCGCGTGCCTCTCTGCACCCTGCACCCTTGCTCTCCCGAGCGGCGCTCGACGCCGGCCATGCGCACGATTGGTCCTCGCGTGGCTCGCGATCGGCGGCGCGTGCCAAGCTGGCCAGAATCCGCCCGGTTCGGACCTGCACTGGCTTCGCGGAACGAACGTCATGTCAACTCTGCGTCGAGAGCCCGAGGATGCTCGCGCTGGATCGCGTTGGAATCCTTATTTGCCGTGGACGGCCAGGGAGGGATGGCGCTTCAGCTTGTTCTCTACTTCAGCGACGATCGCGTCCATGTCGCTTTTCTCAATCTTGCTGTTCATGCGTACGCCGACGACGTCGTCCGCAATCTCGAGAATTTCCATCGGGTGTCCTTTTGCACAGAGCCCGGCTACGGTGGCCAGTTGGCTTCAGGGGCTCGAGCCGGGCGTGAGCACCAGCTTGCCGACGGTCTGACCCGACTCCAGCGCTTGGTGCGCTCTGGCGACATCGGCGAGGAGAAACTCCTGGACGCGAGGCGCAGCCAGCTCGCCGCGCTGCGCCCACTGCTCCAGCTCGGACATCGCCTCCCCGAGCAGCTCGGAGCGCTCGAACAGGTACGACAGGTTGAACGCCAGGACGCCGCAGTTGCGGTCAATCATGGACAATGGGTGGAACCGAGGCGTCGTCAGCAGGCCCATCAGCAATCGCAGCAGGTTGGGGCGCTGCTGTCCCCGCGCAAAAAAGCTGTGCGCGCCGTAGACCACCAGGCGTCCGGCGGGGCGCAGTAGCTCGTAGCTCTTGCGCAGCATCGAGCCGCCATTGGGATCCAGCACGATATCGAAGCCCTGTGGGACCCGCTGGCGCGCAGCTCGGCTCCAGCTGCCTTCTTCGCGCACGACGACGTGCGTCGCTCCCAGCTGGCGCGCCGTCTCTACCTTGTGCGCAGCTCCGACGACCGAAGTGACCTCCGCTCCGAAGCGCCTCGCGATCTGCGTTGCCGCGGAGCCGACCCCGCCCGCGCCCGAGTGGATGAGCACCTGCATGCCGGGGCGCAGCCGACACAGCTCACGCAGAGCGTACCAGGCCGTCAGCGCAACCACGGAAAACCCTCCTAGCTCGCAGGCTGACCAGCTCAGTGCAGGCGTGAACACCTGCGCGCGGGGCGCGACCACGTGCGTCGAATAGCCACCGAAGCGCGTCAGTCCGAGCACGCGCTGACCCACCTGCAAGTCGACGACCCCGTCGCCGACGGCCTCCACCTCCCCGGCGCACTCGAAGCCCGGCGTGATCGGCCAGCCCACGTACTCCTTTGCAGAGCGATACAAGCCCATGCGCACGACGCAGTCGGCGTAGTTTACGCCTATTGCCTGCGTGCGAATCAGAACTTCGCCCGGCCCTGGACGAGGTGTGGGCTCCTCGCATAGCTCCAGCCGATTCCAGCCCCCGGGCTTGCGGATCACGACGCGTTGCACGGCCGTTCTCATAACCGCCCTCGCGCGCCAACACCAGGGCGTTGCGCGCAGTGTAGCGGGAGCGCCGCGGGAGAGCACGCACGGTCCAGCGTCCCGCCGAGCTACGACCGTGGTCAGCGCCTGACGGCGCTCGCCCAGTAGGCCGGTCTTCCGCCGCGCCGACTCCCGTCAGACGCCGCTCACCGGTTGGTGAGTGCCGTCGCCGGTTTGGTTGCGTCGCCGCGTGTTGTGCTGGTGAAACGGATGCGCGGAAGGTGCGTGGGCGTTCCTACCTGTGCACGAGCCGCGAATGCGTTTCACCGAGCTCGCCCGGTGCGAGCACTCTTTTTTGGCAACTGTAGGCGAGTCGTGACCGACCTAGCTCCGTCTACTGAACGCTACTGCGCACCGTAGGTCCCTCTCACCTGGTCGGGGAGCGAGGCGAGCGCACGATGCCAAGCAAGTTTTGGTTGGAGGGCGAGGCGCCGGGTGTCGACGCCGTACGTCCGAGATGCTGTTCTCGGTGCTCGACGCCGCGTCGGGGCGCGTCGGGCAGCTGCGGGCTGCACGGCCACGGGAAGCGCACTCGCCAGCTGCTCGGGCCGGCCGTGCTCGGGGGCGCTGCAGTCCTCCGGGAGGTGACGGTGCGTCGCTACCAGTGCCAGGAGCGCGGCCTGGTGATGACGGTGACGACGGAGGCCTTGCTGCCGCGGAAGCACTACGGCGCCGAGACGATTGGTCTGGCGCTGTGGCTGTGGTCGCCTGCGGCCAGGGTGCGCGAGGCGCTGAGCCGGTGGATGAGGGTCGGCGATGCGGCGGCGGCAGGCTGGACCTCGTCGAAACGCTGGGCCGGCGAGGCCTGCTCGGGCGACCTGTGGCAGGCCGTCGGCACGACGCTCGAGGCGGGCTTGCGCAGGCAGACGGAGCGAGTCATGCGCCAGCTCGAGGCGCTCGGCCCGACCAAGCCCCGACCGGAGGAGAGCCTGTGGCGTGCCACTCACCACAGTCGGTGACGGACATCGTGGCCCGACGATCGGAGGTGCGCGTCCCACCATTTTGAGTTCCTGCCCCGTTCGAGTCGACTCTTGCACGACGGTCCCCGTGCAGCGCTCGAACGGTGCCAACGTCAAGAGCTTCGCGCGATGGAGCTCGGACCTCGGCTTCCCAGGCCGGACGACAAGCGGGTTGGGGCCCATCACCGATCCGGCCACCCAAGTCGAATGAAATCGCGCCGTGCGCTCGAGGCCGGCCCAGCCGTGGACTGGCGAACCGTTCGAACCTGCCGCGGGGAACTTTCGCGCGCTCCCCGCAGGCCGTTGAAACTCGAACGGTTGCCAATTCTCAGGAGGAAGGGGAGAGGCTCAATGCTACAAATCAAAGAATCATTGAAGAAGGCGCTCGAAATCGATGGCTGTCTAGGCGTTGCCTTGGTGGACTTCGAAAGTGGGCTCTGCCTGGGCGTCGCAGGGAACGCCGGTTTCGATCTCGAGCTGGCGGCCGCCGGCAACGCCGAGGTCGTCCGCGCAAAGAAGAAGATCCGCGACAAGCTGGGGCTTCAAGACAAGATCGAGGACATCCTCGTCGCGCTCAACGGTCAGTATCACCTGATCCGCATGGTGGGGACGAAGCTGTTTCTCTACAGCGCGCTGGATCGGCGCCGCTCGAACCTAGCGCTAGCGCGCCGCGGCCTCCAAGGCGTCGAGCAGGAGCTCGCCGAGCGCTACTCCTGAAGCAGCGTTTTCGCCGCCGCGACAACCTTCCCACCGGGGGTGATGTCGCGGTGGCGATCGGGTCTTCGCCGCGGGTGCACCGAGGGCGAGCAGGCGGAAGGTCAGCGCCCGGATTTCCCGCTGGCGCCGGGCGCCTCGCTGTGCAACGTCACGAGCGACTTTCCCGGTTGCGAGGGCGTCCACGCCACTTCACGCGGCGCCCGGTGACGCGGCCGGTGGCCCGTCGGCCCTCGCGGCGGCGGTCTGCACCAGGCACAGGGCCCGGGCGAAATCCAGCGCCTCCAGCGCCGACCGCAGAGCGGCCCGCTCGGGCTCCGCGAGGCAAGAGGCGAGCTGAGAGTCCAGCCGCTCGTACGTCTGGAGCGCCCCGAGATCCTGGCTACGGAGCTCCTGCACGAAAACACTCAAGAGCTCCCGATCCAGCGGAAGGGCCGCCCTCGCGCCCTCCGCTCGACCCTCCCAAGACGGCAAAACTGCCGCCGCCCCGCGCTGAAGGCGGCGCAGCTCGGTCGCGACGCGCACCAGGCCATCGCGCAGCTGGGCCGCATCCTGGGCGCGCGCGGCGCTCTCCGCGTCGCCAGCGGCCTCCTGCAAGCTCCTCGCGCCCAAATTGCCCGATGCCCCCCGCAACTGGTGCAGCCGGCCCGCCAGCTCCGGGAGCCCCTCGACCCCCGAGCGAGGCTCCACCCGCTGCAGGTCCGAAAAACCTTCCAGCAAGCGGCCCAAGAGCTGGCGGAACAGGCCGACGTCGCCCAACAAGCGGCGCGCGGCGTCGGCAGCGACCACCCCGTCGACCTCGGGCCAAACCGCAGCGGAGGCCGGCGCTTCGCGGGGCTGCGCCTGGAGGGGCCTGGCGCGCTGCACGTGGGCACGCACCCGCGCCACCAGGTCTTCCGGGTCGAAGGGCTTGGTGACGAAGTCGTCCATTCCCGCCGCGAGCGCACGGGCACGCTCGCTGGACAGCGCCGCCGCGGTCAGCGCGAGGATGGGCACGCGCTGGTCGAGCTGGCGGATGGCCCGAGTCGCCTCGGCGCCGTCCATCTCGGGCATCTGCAGGTCCATCAAGATGGCGTCGAAGCCGCGGGGGTTCTCCCGCACGCATGCGAGCGCGCCGCGGCCACTCTCCACGCTGCGCACGGTCGCCCCGTCGAGCTCGAGAATCCGGCCCGCCACCTGCCGGTTGACCTCGTTGTCGTCCACCACGAGCAGGTGCGTCCCCGGAAGGCGCGCCAAATCGGAGGACAACGGCTCGGAGGTCGGCGCGGCGTCGTGCAAAGCGCTGAGCACCGTCTGGTACAGGCGGGGGGCGGTGACGGGCTTGCTGAGGGTGGCGTCGGCCAGGCGCGCTTCGGGGTGCTGCTCGAGCCGCGCGACGCCCAGGGCGGTGAGCATGACGAGGCCCGGGCAGTCGGCTTGGTCTCCCATTTTTTTCCGAATCGCCACCAAGGTCTCCAAGCCCCCCATGCCCGGCATTTTCCAGTCCAACACCACGGCGTGGAAGGGGCGCGCGCGGGAGCCGCTGAGGAGAATCTCCAGCGCCTGCTCGCCCGTCTCCGCGAGGGTCACGTTCCAGCCGAGCTTCTTCGCGCAGGCCGCCAGCGCCAAGCGTTGCTCGTCGTGGTCCTCGGCGATCAAGACCTCCAGCGCCCGACCGTCCGCCGAGCGGGAGTCGCCCGCGGCAGGCTGCAGCGCCTTCAGCGGGACGTTGACCCTGAAGCAACTCCCCACGCCCAGGGCGCTCTCCACGTTGATGCTTCCGCCCATCAAGTGGACCAGCTCGCGCACGATGGCCAAGCCCAGGCCAGTTCCCACGGACGAGCCTACGGCGGCGTCGCCCTGGGTGAAGGGCTCGAAGAGCCGCTCGACCTGCTCCGGTGGGATGCCGCAGCCCGTGTCGTCGACCCGGATGCAGAGCTCCCCCGCCTCGCTCTCCCGCTCCTGCCAACCGACGCTCAAGCGCACGAATCCCCCCGTGGAAAACTTCACGGCGTTGCCGGTCAGGTTGGTCACCACCTGCATCAAGCGCACGCGGTCGCCCCAGAGCCGGGCGGGGACGTCGGGGGCGACCGAGACGATCAGCTCCAGCGGGCGCCCCTCGGCGTAGCCGCGCATCAGGGTGGCGGCGTCTTCCACGAACTGCTCTGTGGACAGCGCCCCAAGATCCAGCTCCAGCTGCCCGGCCTCCACTTTGGAGAGGTCGAGCACGTCGTTGATCATCCCCAGCAGGCTCCCGGAGGCGCTCTGAATCGTGTCGACGTACGCGCGCTGCTGACTCGACAGCTGCGTGCGAGCCAGCAGGTAGCCCATCCCCGTGATGGCGCCCAGCGGCGTTCGGATCTCGTGGCTCATGTTGGCGAGGAAGCGACTCTTGGCCTGGCTGGCGCCTTCGGCTTGCGCCGTCCGCTCCGCCAGCAGCTGGTTGAGCTCCCGAAGGGCGCGGTCCTGCTCGCGCCGGGCGCGCAGATCACTGGCCACCACCAAAAAGCCGGAGGGAGGACCGCTACTGCCGTCCACTTGCGGCTCGCGCAAGAGGCTGAGGCTCACCAACACGGGCACCTGGGAGCCATCCGAGCGGACGAAGTTCCACTCCTGACTCGCGGCCTCCTCGCGGTGCGCCTCGGTCACCAGCACCTCGAAGTCCGTAGCGAAGCGCGCGCCGCGCTCGCGCTCCAACTGCTCCCGCCTAGAGCGCAGCTCGGCGCGATCGTGAAGTGCCAAGAGGCTCAGCTTCCCGACGACATCGCCCGCGCGGCGACCCAACAGTCGCTCCGCGGCCCGGTTGAAGGAGGTGATGGTGCCATCGAGATCCATGGCGACGACCGCCGATCCGGCGCTGGCCAAAATTGCCCGCTGGAGCGCCTCGCTTCGCCGCACGCGTTGCTCGGCCAGACGCTGCTCGGTGACGTCCCAGTTGACGCCGACCGCGCGCTGAACCTCCCCGCTGCTCGGATCCCGGTGGATCACGGCCTGCGCGCGCAGGTACATCACGTTCCCGTCGGGGTGCACGATCCGGAACGAGGTGTCGAAGGGCGGGCCCCCAGCGACCGCCTCGGCGAGCTCCCGCTCGGCCCGCTCGCGATCGTCGGGGTGCAGCCGGTGCCGCCAGACCTCGTAGACGCCGTCGAAGCCGCCCTCGGGGGTCTTGTAGAGGTGGTGCATGGTCTCGTCCCAGATCAGGACGTTGGTCTGAACGTCCCAATCCCACACGCCCATTTGGGTCGCGGAGGTCGCCAACTGCAGTCGACTGCTCAGCTCGCGCAGGTGGCGGGCGTGCTGGTGCCGATCCGTCACGTCCTGGAAGGTCCCCACCAGCTTGGCGATACTGCCGTTGGCGTCGCGGAGCGTGGTCGCGAGGGCCCGGGCGCGGATCAGCGCGCCGTCCCGCCGGTAGACGTCCAGCTCGAGATCGTAGCCCTCGCCCGTCTCGACACCGCGGGCGATCGCCGCGCTCAGACGCGCCCAGCTCTCCTCGGTGAACAAGCTGGCTTGCTGCTCGTATTGAGGCACCGGCTCGCCGGGATCCATGCCCAGGATCCGGAACAACTCGTCGGACCAGACGACCTGGTTTTCGACCAAGTCGAACTCCCAGCTGCCCACCTGCGTGACCGACTGCGCAATGCGAAGCTGGGTGGCGATCGCCTGGAGGCGCGCGTTCGCCTCTCCGAGCGAGGCGGTGCGCTCGCACACGTGGGCCTCGAGCTCCTGGTTCAGGCGAAGCGTGCTGGCCTGGGCATCCCGGAGCTCCTGAATGTCCGTGTTGCTGCCGTACCACTTGAGGATCTTTCCCGCCTCGTCCGTGACGGCGCGCGCGCGGGTCTTGAACCAGCGGTAGGCGCCGTCGCGGCGTCGAATGCGGAACTCGGTGTCAAACGACAGGCTGCTCGCGGCCGCACTTGCCCAGCGCTCCTGAGTGGGCGCGACGTCTTCCGGGTGTAGCTGCTCGAGCCAACCGTAGCCGAGCTGCGGCTCGGCCGCGATCCCCGTGTACTCGACCCACTGGGGGCTGAGGTAGTCGCAGCGGCCGTCCGGATCACAGGTCCAAACCATGTGCGGGAGAGCCTCGGCCAGGTCGCGAAACCGGTTCACAATGGCCCCCCGCGCCCCCCGGGCCGCTCGATACTGGGCGACGGCAGACCGCCCCACAGCGCCCGGTTGCGGCCCTGCCGCTTCGCTTCGAAAAGGGCCTTGTCCGCGTTGTTGAACAGGAGCTCTTCGGTCGATTCTGGAGGCATGCTCCTCCGGCCCCCTCGACCGAGCCGGCCCGGATGAAGAGTGGTCGCGCCCGCGCTCACGGTGACGACGCCCGCCACGTCGGAGCTCTCGTGCGGCACTCCCGCGGCCTGGACGCGTTCACAGATGCGCTTGGCGAGGTGCAGCGCGCCCTGAGGGTCGGTGTCCGGCAGCACGACTGCGAACTCCTCGCCCCCGTACCGCGCGACGAAATCTCCGGGGCGCCGCGCCACGGCCTGGAAGCACGTGGCCACCGTTCTCAGGCACTCATCGCCGTCCGCGTGACCGTACGTATCGTTGTAGCGCTTGAAGTTGTCGACATCTGCGATGATCAGAGACAGAGGGTTGCCCGCCCGGAGCGAGCGCTTCCACTCGACGCGAACGGTCTCGTTGAACGCCCGTCGGTTCCACAGCTGCGTCAGCTCGTCCGTGCGCGCGATCCGTTGCAGTTGGTCCAACTGCCACTTGAGCCGCAGGTGCAGGCCCGCCCGGAGCTTCAAGAGCGCCGGGCTGATCGGCTTGCCGATGAAGTCCGCGGCGCCGACCCGCAGGGCTTGCACCTCGAACTCCGGGTCGTCGAGCGCGGTCACGAAGATGATGGGAACGTCCCGAAGGGCCGGCTCCTGCTTGAACCTGCGGCAAACCTCGAAGCCGTGCTCGCCGGGCATCTCCGCGTCCAGCAAGATGAGGTCGGGGGTCCGCTCTCCGATACGACAAAAGGCATCGGCGCCGCTGGTGGCGAAGCGCACGCACGCGTACTCGTGCAAGGCCCGCCGGACCACGCGGATGGCGATCGGGTCGTCGTCGACAATCAGGATCTGCGCCTTGGCCTGGAGCTCCCGTGTTTCGCTGCCGGGCCGTCTTATAGCCTGCTGCGCCCAGTCGTCCCCTGAATCGTTCACTCGTCCGTCTCCCTCGCGGCGAACGAGCCGCGACCCTCTGGCTACATTTCCAAATTTTCGAGCGGCGCCTGGACGCTCTCGCGGATCTCGTCGCGGGCCACTACCGCCGACTCGAAGTCGAGACGCCACCGGGAGCCATTCAGCCTTGGCGCCAAATCCGGCGCTAGCGCGACGAGGTCCGTCTCGATGCGCAGGGGGCCGTCGAGCGCCCCCAGGTCGTGCTCCAGCTCCGCCAGCGCGAGCTGGCGCTCGAGACGCCAGCTCGCGTGGAGTGTCGCCACCGAGAGGAGGGGGAACACCGCCAGCCACGAGGCCGTCAGCCGGCTCGGCACGAACTCGGCCAGATCCGGGCAACTGCCGGCGCGACTCGTGGACTTCCGCATCCGCTGCTTCCCCCTACCAAGGATCCATTACGGCAGCAGCACCGCGGTCTCGAACCCTCTCAGCGACCCTTCGCAGCGCCAAAGCGAGCTCCCCGCCGCACCCACACCCACAGACGGGCACTGACTTCGGCCCGCCCGAGAAGCAGCGGTGCTTCCCGCGGGCTCCCGCCTGGCGCCTCTGATAGACCACGTGAGTGCCCCATGACGCTACGCGTCAGCCAGCGAAAAGCGACCCACCCCGCGGATCCTCCTTCAGCTCGTCGCGAATGCGCGCTGCCGATCGCTCGAACCCGAACAACCGCATGTCCACCGGCTCGCTGCACACGTCGGGGGTCACCTCGTCTCGGGGAGGCCCACCCTCGTGGCCAGGCGCCGGGCGAGCGGTGCCGTCGCCCTGCCCGATCCGCGAGGGTGCCGGCGTTTGGTCGTCATCTCCGACCGGGAGGGTCCGCGGACACGGGTGGGAGCAGGACCGCAGGACCGCATCGAGACGTTGGTCGAGGGGAAGAAGCTTCTGGAGCGCCTCGTGGACTTCGCCGCGGGTGCTCTCCCGACCCGAGCGGAAAACTCTCAGCATGGTCTCGGGCTCTTCTCCGCGCCGATACAGGTGAGCGAGCCCTTCGAGCGAAAAGTCCACGGTGGCGTCCGTCGTGACCCGCTCGTGGATCTCGTTGTCGGACCGGAGCGGGGAGCAAGTTCTTGCAGGCGGTTGCCCACGGCAGGCCTCGACCGGTGAGCCGTGGCAGGGCTGGCTCGTAGACACGCCCCTCATCGCCCCGCCGGCGGTGCCGCCTCTGCCGCTCGCGCTCCTTCGCCCGAGCCGCCTCACCGTATGCTTGCCGCCGCCTCCGAGCCAGCCGGGCTCGCCGAAGACGGCATCATCACGGGTCCCACGGACGATCGCGCGCGGACCCCAACGTGGACGTGTGGACCGCCGGAGCGGGGCCCCCGGGTGCTCAGTCGAAGTAGGGCGACAGCGCCGACCGGGCCCGCGTCGACAGGTCCGCCGTCAACGAGGCGTCCTCCTGGCTCGAGCCGCCATTCTCCAGCTCGTCCTCCAGCTCCCGTCGAGTCTGCTGGAGCTGAGCGAATCACACCACATCCAGGTGACCTACGCCCCGGCCAGCGCTCGAATGTCCACGACTTCGAGAACCTGTTTGGGTGCCCCTGAGCGCACGCATGCGATCATCGCTCGCCCTACTTCGTTCAACGTGAGAGCACTGAAGAATAGCTTCAACACCGGGAACAACGGCAGCAAGACACGATAGAGCCGTTTGAGATTCTTCTGCCCGGCAACGGGTTGCATCAAACCCGGCCGAAAGTTGTACACGCCACGAAATGGCAAACACATCAGCGCGTTCTCAGCCCTGCCCTTCACCCGCGCCCACATCAAGTTGCCTTTTTCGGTACCGTCCGTATGCAACCCCGAGATGTGGGTGAAGACCATATGCGGATGGAGACGAACCAGAGTCTCCGCCAACGCCAGCGGCGTGTCATACGTCACCGTCGTGTAATCCGCTTCGCTCATCCCCACCGAGCTCACCCCAGCACAGTAGAAGCAGGCATCGTAGCCCTGCAACTTCTCCTCAATCGCACTGAGATCACGAAAGTCCGCAATCAAACACTCGCTCAACTTCGGATGCGTGTGCCCACACGACCTTCGCGACAGCGACAGGACCTGCTCCACTGCTGGGTTCTCCAGACATTCGAGCATGACGCCCTCGCCCACCATTCCAGTCGTTCCCGTCACGATCACTTTCATGCGGCAAGGATGAATCGGGTAGTTGCGTCAAAGCAAGTGGTGAGCGGAGCCTGGATCGGCCTCGCCAGCCGTCAATACACCGTATTGACACCAAAACCCCCCGAGCTACCTCACCGGGTTGCTCAGGTCTTCCCACTGCAGCTTCGTGTGAGCCCCGCGCAGCCCCCAGTCAACGCAGCCTGAACCAATCCCCAGTGAGTGCGCCCGAATGTCTCGTCTGCGACGGCTGGCCCCAGCACTCCAAGACCCGGTGAAAGAGTTTCTCGAGTGGAACGACGAGAAACTGAGCCTGGAGATCCACGAAGTGGATGATCAGCACGAGACCCCCGTCAAGATCACGAACGGGCTGGCGGCGCGCAACGATCAGGGGGCTCCCAAGGAGGAGCGGCTCGAGCGGCTGCAGGCGCTCGGTGTGGGAGAAGGTCGAGTGAGTGAAGAGCTACTCGGGTTCCTGAAGTCCAGCCGGCGCGTACCGCCGCAGCGGCAGCCGCCGCGCCTCGTGAAATGCCGGCCGCCCGTGGTGCTTCGGCGTACGCCTGGGCATCTTGGAACAATCCCTCGGTCACGGCGCTGTGGGGCGGATGAGGCGCTTCAACGTCCGCGACTCCGGCGGTATGGGGGGGTTTCGGGGCAACACGGGCGCTCCGACCCCAACAAAGGTCACTCGTGCAGTCCGGGCGGATTCTGGCCAGCTTGGCAATCAGACCGCCCGGAGCAACGAGCCTCGTGGCCTCGCCGGCCAGGACGGTCGCGAGCGTATTGGTTCACGCGGCAAGCCACCACTTCGGCACGCCCGATCCAGTGACGAGTCGGCGATGACGCCCTGCAGCTGGCAATCGATGATCCACCGGCGAGCGCGCTCTGCGGAGAAAACAACGAGCAGCCCGTGCTCGAGTGAGGAACATCCGCACCCGGAGCCGCCGGGCCCCGTCCTGATGGGAGCGCGACGCGAGCGGCGTCGCCGCCAACAGCCCATCGCTCGGCGACGGTGACCAACTCTAGGTGCCCCTGGCCGGCTCCTGGTTCTGCCCAGACCTCGTGGCGCGCCGCTGAGCTGGCGCGGTGGAGCAATACTGCGTGCCAGGGCTTGCGCAGCGGCGCGGCGATTGGTTGCATGGGCGCATGTCTTCTGGGCCGGTCCTGGCGCTGCGCGGGGTGCGAAAGAGCTACGGGGACTTAGCCGTGCTGCAGGGCCTGGACCTGGAGGTCGAGCGCGGCGAAGTCTACGCCTTCCTGGGCCGAAACGGCGCCGGCAAGTCGACCACGCTGCGCGTGGTCATGGGCATCACGCGACCGGACGCCGGCGAGCTGTGGCTGTTCGGTCAGCGTGTGACACCCGGCGACGTCCGCCCGCGGCGTCGCGTTGGCTACGTCGCGCAGGAGCAGCATTTCTACGGCTGGATGACGCCCCGTGCGCTCGGAGACTTCGTGGGGGCTTTCTATCCAACCTGGGAGCAAGCGGAATACGAGCGTTTGCTGCGAGCGCTCGAGGTACCCCCTCGCAAGGTGAGCGCGCTGTCGGGCGGAACTCGCGTCAAGTTGGCGCTGGCGCTGGCCCTCGCACACGACCCGGAGTTGCTGGTCTTCGACGAGCCTACGGCGGGCCTCGATCCCGTCGCGCGTCACGAGTTCGTGGAGATTGTGCGGGACCTGGTCGCAGAGGGCCGACGCACGTTGCTCTTTTCGTCTCACTTGATCGACGAGGTGGAGCGCATCTCGACCCGCGTCGGGATCCTGGAGCGTGGCCAGCTGCGCTTTCAGGGCGCGCTGGCCGAGATGCGGGAGCGCTCGCGGCGCGTACGCCTGCCCGCCGCCACCGCGGAAGAGCTGGCGGCGGTGCGGCAGCTGCTCACACGGCTCGAGCTGCAGCTGTTGTCGCACCGCCAAACGAAGAGCGAGCTCGAGCTCGCGCTGTGGGCGCTCGACCCCGCCAAGCTCGCTGCGCTGAGCGCACGGCTACCGGCGGCGCGCTTCGAGCGTCTCTCGCTCGAGGAGGCGTTCGTGGCGCTCGTGCGCAGTGGCCACGCGCTCACCCTGACGGCGCCCGGCGGCGCGGGCGCGGCGCTCGGAGCTGCGCTGTCTGCACCGGCATGATCGCGCACCAGCTGACGTTGTGGCGCAAGGAGCTGCGCCAGCAGCGCTGGCACCTGCTGGCCGCGGCGCTGGTGCTGACGTTGATGGGGGTCATCGTCGGGTACGCAAACGCAAGCAGCGACACGGCCACCAGTCGGTTGTCCGTGTTGTCCGAGTGTCTGCTCGCGTTCGTGCCGGTGCTGGCACTGACTCAGGCGCACGCGACGGTAGTGCGCGAGTATCGCCAGCGATCGCAGCTCTTCGTGGACGCGCTGCCGCTGAGGCGCTGGGAGTTTCCTCTCGCCAAGCTCAGCTGGGGGCTCGTGACTCAAAGCTCGCTGGCGGGCTCGCTGCTGCTGGTGGTGGTTTCCCGACTTTCCGGGGATACCGAACCGCGCTTCCTGGCCATCTTGGGCGCCCGCACCCTGGCGTACGTCGGCGTGTGCTGGAGCGTGGCCTTCGCGCTGGCGGCGCTCGGGCGCCTGCGCTGGTTGGGCTATTCCACGCTGCTCGTCGGGCTCCTCCTCCTGAAAAGGCGAGGCGTCGAGCTGAGCCGCATCGGTCCGCTGGAGCTGCTCGCCCCGGGGAGCTTTCCCTTCGAGCGCGAGTCGTTTCCGGTGCGAGCCCTGATCGAGGCCGGCGTGCTCGCGGCGGCGGCCGTGCTCCTGGGGCTCGGGCTTCCGCTGCTGCGCGAGGGCTCCGTGGCGGAGCGGCTGGCACGACCCGCTTCGGCCGGCGAGAAGACGGCGTTTTGGGGGGTGCTCGCCGCGCAACTGGCGCTTGCCGTGGTAGTGCCGTCGGCGCAGCCGCACAAGCCACTTGGCGTCACGGGCTCTGGAGCCCTGGTCAGCGAGCGGGCGAACGTGCACGTGCGGTACGAGGACGCAGCTCTCGAGCCGCCGGCGCGCGAAGCGCTCGCCACACTCGAGCAGCTCTCGGCGCGGCTGCGGACCGAGCTGCACGTGTCCGAGCCGCCGGCGCTGCATCTCATGCACGTTGCCAGCGCGTCAGGCCTGCGCTTCGCTCGCGCGGACGGGGGTGTGTTGATCGAGGCCAATCTGGCACAGCTCGATCGGGTCGATCTCGCGCTGTGGGCGGCCCAGCAGAGCTTCCAGCAGCTCTCGGTCGGTCGCTCGTCGTTCGAGCCCAACCGCTGGTTCGCCGAAGGCTTCGCCAGCTACTGGGCCCCGCCCGCCGAACCGGCAGTCAGCGAACAGCGCTGGCTCCACGCGCTGGTGGTCAGGCGCCGGCTCTCCCTCGACGCCCAGCAACTCGAGGGCTGGGAGCGCCTCTTCGAGCTCGCCGGCCGCGAGGGAGCGCTGTCGTTGGGCTTCACTTTGGTGGAGCTGCTCGAGCAGCAACATGGCCGCGAGCGCGTGCTCGAGCTGGCGCGTGCCCTGCTGGTGCGCCCCACGGTTCGCAATGGCTTCGATTCCTTCTTTGCCGAGCGCGCGGATTTCCCGGCTGCCCTCGAGCGGGCCACCGGCGAGCGCTGGACGGATTTCGTGGCGGCGTACCATGGGCAGCTCGACGCGGCGGAGGAGCGCCTGGCGGCTCGGCTGGCGGCCGTTCCTGCGTTCACTGCGACTGTTCGCATGGTGGCTACGGACGTAGGCAATGATCTGCTCGCTCGAGTCTCCGGGCCCGCGCTGGCGGCGCCCTTGCCCTGCGAGCTCCGTCACGCCTCGCTGCCGCCCTACGACTTGGCGGTTCAAGCGGGCGCGGTGCGTGTCCTCGGCTTCGAAGTGCCCGCGGGTCTGTCTACCCACGATGTGCCTCTGCGTGGGCAATATCAGTCGGGGCAGCGCGCGTTCGCGGCCGTCGATTGTGGGCTACCGGGGCTGCGACGCTACGCGCGCCTCGAGGCGCGGCGGCTGGAGGTTCCGTGACGCTCGGGCTGCTGATACGCCATGAGCTCGCGAGGCTGCGTCTCTGGATCGCGCTCTTGGCTGCCATTGATCTGTCGTGGCTGCTCCTCACTCTGCTGCTCTCCCCGCCGGAAACAGCGCCCTGGGTGAGCAGCTCCCGGCTGTTCGAGGGACCTTTGCAGCCCTACGCCGGGTACCTCACGCTCGCCTTTGCGCTGCTCCTGTGCCAGGCGGGGTTTCCGCGGGACCGAGACGAGGGCACGCTCGCGTTCGCATTTGCCTTGCCGCTGTCGCGCGCGCGGTTCTTTCTCGCACGCGCCCTCGCTCCGGCGCTCATTCTGTCGGTGGAAGCCGTGGTGTTCGAGCTCCTGCGTTGGCTGTTGCACCTGCCCGCCCAGGGCTCCTTCGTCGGTCACACGTTCCGCGTCGATTGGTTGGCCGCGACGCTCGCGACGTCGCTGACGCTCGCGTGGATTGCCGTGGGCTACGGCCAGCTGATCACGGTCTTCGGGCGCTTTGGTCCACTGATCGTACTGACGACCTATCTAGCGCTGAACAAGCTGGGCGGCTACGCGCCGTGGCTCCGCAAGCTCGATCCGCTCAGCGTGTTGCGGGTCGAGTTCGACGGGCAACACGCGATGGTCGCCTGGGGTACACTGGGCGGGCATGCCCTGGGCGGGCTGCTGGCCTGCTGTATTGCGGCGTGGCTGTGGGTGGGCCACACCGACGGAGCCCGCGCGCTGTGCGCTCGCTGGACGAGCAGGCCACCGCTCCGCTGGCTGCGGCGGCCCTGGGTGCGCTGGAGCTCGGGCGTGCTACTGGCCGCCGGGGTTGGTGTGTGGGCCCTCGCCAGCAGGGATGAGGCCGCGCCACGCCTGAGCCGCGATGCCTCCGCTCCCGCTGCGCACGGGCGTGGGACGTTGCACCAGCGCACACGATTCCACGAGGTTACGTATTCGCCACTGCTCGCGGCACGGGTGAAGCCACTGGTGGCCGTGATGGACGCGCTCCACCAGCGGCTGGCGCAGCGGCTGGGAATGCAGCCGGGCGGGCACGTCGTGACGGTCGACTTCACGCGGAGCAGCGCGACCCATGCGGGCACCACGAATTGGAACACGATCCGCATGGACCTGACCCGCTCTCGCTCGCTCGAAGACCTGGAGCGTGTTTTCCTCCACGAGACCGCGCACGTCTTCTCGCTGCGCGCTTCCGACCGACGAACGAGTAGCGAACATGCCACCGTAGGCTTCTTTTCCGAGGGTCTGGCCGAGGCTCTGGCGCTGGAGCTGCGCCCCAGCGCCGCGGTGGTCGGCGCCCGAAGGCTCGAGGCAGCGTTGGCGCGGCGGCGCCTGGGGGTCACGTTCGACCGGATGATCCAGTTTGAAAACTTCACCCAGCGCTACGGTCCGCGTTTGGTGTACGCAATGGGGTTCGTCTGGGCGCAGGCCCTGGTCGAAAGCTGTGGCGTCGATGCACCGCAGAAGGTCTTGAAGGCGCTGGGCACTCCCGACGCGTGGTCTTCGATGGCACCTCGCGAGTTGTGGCGGCGGCTGCTGCGGCGTGCCGGGTGCGAGCTGTGGCGAGTCAACGATGCCTGGAACAGTGAGCTCGCGAAGATCGACCGAGAGCTGCAGGGCGAGCTGGCTCGGGTGCCGACCCTGCGGGGGGGCAGGGCGCGTCGGAAGGGCGACGCGGTCGAGCTTCTGGCGTACGCAGAAGGTGAGCCGAACGAAGGCACGCGGTTCTTTGCCCGAGTGCGAATCGAGGAGACGGGGGAGGATGCGCGCGGAAAGCCGATCCGCGGCGCGCGCCGCGAGGACGGCGTGCTCGAATTCCAAGTCCCAGCGAGCATGGCGGTGGATGGCGCTCTGCAGTTTCAACTGGCCTTGGTCCTCGAACGACAGGGTGTGCCAGTCAGTTTCTCGAACGAGTGGACCAAGACGCGCGTGGCGCACTAGCCCGAATTTCTCACGGCCTGGTCCCGAGGGTGCGATGAGTCGTGTCTTTCGCCCCGCTGCCCCCCGGGCGTGCTCGACAGACGGTCGGGCAAGATGGCGGGCAGCCTCACCCGAGCCAGCCGACGCTCCTGGCGTCCGAGTTGCGGTGATCGGGGAGGGAAAGGCGATCCCCGGGGGAGGAGGAGGCTCCTCCCGCCGGGTCTCTCGTTCAGTTGTGAAGCGCGAGCGCCGAGCGAGCCGCGATGGCTTCGACTCCCGAGCGCAGCAAAGAAGCTGTCCATCGCAGCGTCCACGGCGAGGGGCGAGTGCGTCCGGTGTTACGCCCCTCGGCCAGCGCCAAGGTCGCTCTCGCGACGAGCTCCGGGGCTCGGGCAGCCTCGATCGACCGACAAGCTCATCCGCAACAGCTCGGCCGGTGTGATTCACCCATACGATCTGGCAACCGGCAAGGTCGCCGAGCTCAATACCGGGCCGCGTCGCCACGACAACAACGACCACGTCCTGTCGCTCGACGGGAGAATGCTCGCGCTGAGCAACTTCGAAGGGGAGCCGCCGCGCTCGGTTGCCTTCGTGCTCCCGGTGGAAGGCTCGGACCACCCCGTGCAGCCCCCTTCACCGGCAGCCACAGGTCGGGCGGTCCCGTCGAAATCCACAACCCAGACGGGCAGTTGGGGGCCATTTTCCGCGCCCCGTGAGGCTCGATCACACCCTGAGGCAAGCTCCCGGGACGCGGAACGAGGAAACCAGTAACGTGACGCTATGTCGCCTAGCCTCACTCTGTACACCTTCGGCCCCTCCCACAACGCAGTGCGCCCCGAGCTGGCTCTGCTGGAGAAGCAAGCACCGTTCACCAAGGTCGAGGTCAACCTGCTCGCTGGGGAGCATCGCTCCCCGGAGTTCGCGGCTCTCAACCCACGGCACCAGGTGCCCACTCTCGTATACGAGTCAGGTGCCGAGCGAATCGTGCTCGCGGAAAGCATCGCGATCATTCGCTTCATCGACGACGTGCTTCCCGAGCCGCCCCTGATGCCACCCGTGGCAGAGCCGCAGGCGCGGGCCTTGGCACTGCAACGCCTGGAAGAGTTTCAATCCAAGTTGGATCCCAAGAACCTCTTTGGCTCCGTAGTCTTCGGCCGAAAGGGCAAAGCGCAGCTGCAGGACCGTATCCAGTTACTGAAGGAAGAGCTTCCTCAATGGAATCGCTACCTGCGGAACCGGGACTACTTGGCGGGGGATGTCTTCACGCTAGCGGACATCGCCGTCTTTCCGCTGTTGATGCACTGCGAGGCATTGGGGTTCCAGTTCTCGACTTGGACGCCGGCCCTCGCGAAGTACGTCGAGCGCTGCAAGCAGCGACCCAGTGTCGTGCGCTCCGGTTGGCTGCAGCGCTTTGCGGAGCTGCTAAAGGCGCGGCCGCCAGAGCAAGTTCTGAAGAACGACTAGAAGTGGCCCGCCTCCCGTCTTCTAGGGCGGGTTCCACTCAGCCGCAATGCGCTCTCGCGGCCTACGCCGCCGCTGGCCTCCGTCACTCGATGTCGAAGGCGACCCGCAACTTCCCCCCCCGCTTGCCTTCACACCGAGCAACATTTGCTCCATCTGCCCCTGCACTCCGCGATAGGGCCCCGTTCCGCCAGTCACTGCACGCAGAGCGGTCTGGCCAACGTTCACTAGCTCGTAACCGTCCGCAAGCAGCGCGCGCGCAGAGCTCTGCTTGCCCAGATCGTAGCCGGGCTCCTCGTAGACGTCGTAGATCTGCGTGGTTGCCACGATCGGACCGCAGGCGGTGTGCATTCCGTCACCAATCCTCCAACCTCGGCAGGTCCACTCACCCAGCACCTCTTCGGGACTCGCAGGTCCCCCTCAGCGTCCGTCGCCGCATGCTCGTCGGTCCAAGTGCGTCCAACCGAGGGCTGCGTCCCACCGCGCTAGCTGAGCACGGCTGGAGCCTTTCTGCGCTCGTCGTTCGCGCGCCGACGCCACGAGCCGGGCCGCCCTCGTCAGCAAGCAAACCGCGTGCCGCCCCCCCACAGGGCGCGTGCTCACGAGCGTAGCTGGCTCACTGACTCGCCAGGGACGCGGCATCGCCCGGCTCGATGAGCCCAAACGCAGCCCCTTGGGGGTCGTCGCAGGCGGCGATACGCGCCCCATTCGGCAGGCGCAGCGACCCGATGACGAGGCCGCCGTGGAGCCGCACGCGCTCGATGGCCGGGTCGAGCGAAGGCACGGAGAAAAAGAACAGCCAGTGCGGGTGAACGCCGGCGCGGCCTTCGAGCGCCGACAGCACCCCGACGTTCGGCTCTTGCGCCCCAAACGCGAACGGGCGATGGCGGCCGTGCTCCCCGAGATCCACACTATCGCCGATGGCCCAACCGAGCAGCTCCGCGTAGTTCTTCGCGGCGGTGGCTTCTGCGCTCGTGTTGAGCTGGTGCCAGGCGACCTCCGCTGCCGAAGCGTCCGCGGCCGCGCTCGTCAACGCCAGGACAGCGCCGCCCGGATCCCGAAGCACCACCGCTTTGCCCGCGCCCCCCGGAGGCCCGAGCCGCATCGCACCCCGCGCGACGAACCGCGCGGCCGCGCTCTCCGCTCCGCCGAGACCGCCGACATCGACGTGCCCGAGCCAGTGCGGCGGCGCGCCGCGGGCAACCGCAGCCTGAGGCAACGGAGTGATGCCGTCCCCCTTCCGACCGATGGCCGCTTCGTAGAAGGCGGACGCCGCCTCCACGTCGGTGGTGCGAAGCACGTAGTGGGAGAATCGCGCGGCATTCATGCGCGGAGCATAGCGAGGCGCCCCGCCGCTGCAAACGGCGCAGACTACGACGAGGCGGAAACGATCTCGGCGGCCAGCGCGGCGTCTTGCTCGGTGTTGTGGAGGTGAAAGCTCAACCGAGCGGCCCCTCCGCGCTCGGACACGGCAAAACCCCTCGCTCGCAATCTGTCGCCCGCCGACGGCTGCGGGACGGAAACGATCGCGGACTGCGAGGGCCGCCCTTGCGCTGGATCGCTTTCGAATCCCTTCTATGGGTGGGGATGTCCAGGCGCAGCTCTCCCGAGCGACGGAGATCGTGGTCTTGATTTCCGGCGTTCACGGTCGAGGGGGACGGCGTGCTCGTAGATGGCACCGCGCGCCGCCTCCCACGCCAGCGACAGCCGCTCGCTTTCGAACTCGAGCCGCTCGTTGGCCGCCTTGAACTCGGTGACGTCGGTCAGGGTCACGACCACGCTCTCGATCTGGCGGGACTCCGTTGGAGCGGGCCCCCCGTTTGGGAGTGGCTCTGAACTGGTGTCAAAGCCCGAGCGAGGGCGTTGTTGAGATCGGCCTGGTTGAATGGCTTGCTCAGAAAATGAACGTTCGCATCCAGCACGCCGTGTCGAACGATGGCGTTCTCCATATTGCCGGACATGTACAGGACGCGGAGCGCCGGGTTTCTGGTCTTCAGTTGCTCGGCGAGGGCTGGGCCATTGACTTTGGGCATGACGACGTCCGTCAATAGCAGCTCGAACTCCGTCGCACGATCCCCGAAGCGACTCAGAGCCACCGCTCCACTCTCCGCGGCCGTGACGCGGCAACCCAAGCCTGCCAGCAGCCGGCCCACCGAAGCGCGAACCGCCTCCTCGTCTTCGACGAGGAGTACCCGCAGCCCGGACGGCAACTCGCATGCCGCGCTGCCCACTTCTTGAGGCGCGGCTGGGTCCGTGCTCACGGGGAAATAGACCCGAAAGCAGGTTCCCTTGCCGGGCTCGCTATAGACGTGGACGTGCCCCCCACTCTGGCCCACGATACCGTGCACCGTGGCAAGCCCCAGCCCATTACCTCGTCCCGCCTTGGTCGAGAAGAATGGCTCGAACACCCGACTGAGGGGCGCTTCAGATATGCCGCCGCCAGAATCCGTCACGGCGATCATCACGTAGTCACCAGGAGCCACACCGGGGTGGGTTTGGGCGTAGTCCTCATCGAGCGATCTATTGGCCAGGTCGAGCGTCAGGGTGCCACCATCGGGCATGGCGTCACTGGCGTTGGTGGCGAGGTTGACCAGTACCTGCTCCAGCTTGGATTGGTCCACCATCACGTTGCCCACGTCGTCGGCGATGTGAACCTCTAGCTGGACCGATTCGGGCAAGAGGCGCAGGAGAAGTGGCACCATGTCTTCGACCGTGCGGCGCGGCTCCAAGACGCGTGGGTGCAGCACTTGACGCCGTGCCACGGCCAAGAGCTGGGCGGTCAGTTCGGCAGCGCGATCGCAGGCGGCGGATATCTGTTCGAGGTCCTCCTTGGTGGACTCGCTGAGATCGTCGTCGTTCAACAACACATCCGCGATCCCGACGACGATGGTCAGCAAATTGTTGAAGTCGTGGGCTATGCCGCCCGCGAGCCTGCCCAGTGACTCCAGAGCCGTCGATTCGGCAATCCGCTGCTCCATTAGCTTGCGCGAACGCTCCGCCGCGCGACGTGCGGAGACGTCGCGCAGGGTCATCAAGTACGCCCAATCATCGTCGGCGCCCTCGACACGAACCAGCGTCGCCTCGAACTCGGCGGTACCGTCTCCTGAAGCAAGCATCAGCGGCTCGTCGCTCGGCTGGGCGAGCCGCTCCTCCACCCGGGCACGAGAATCGGCGTCCAACCACTCGAAACCGGGCGTCGAAGCATCCGTCTTCTGCCACGCCCCAGTCATCTTGTTCGCTGCCGGATTCTGCATCCGCACGTGGCCGGCCGTGTCGAGCAGCAGCATGCCGTCGTTCGAGCTGGAGATGATGCGACTAGCCCGTCGTTCCAGCAGCCGCTGGCGTAGCTGGGCCTCCTTCCAAACCAGGATGACCGCCCCCGTTACGCCAATTGCCAGACCCGCGTAGAGGCGATTCAGAATCACCTTCCACCACTCGCCGCCGCTGGGGGAGATGAAGAATCCGAATACGGTCAACGCTAGGCAAACCAACGTCGACACGGCAGTCGCGCGGCGACTGGGGAGCCAGAGCGTGGCCAACACCGCTGCGACGTAAGGTACTGCGCCGGCCACACCGAGTTCGATGGCCCAGTCCTGCACGAACACCGCGACCGTGAGACCGACGGTGAGCAACCAAACCGCTAGGTGGTTGCCTCGTTGAGTTCCACCCAACCCAACGCATTGATCGTTCCGCCTCTCGATCATCGCCGCGCGAGTATGTCACAGAATGCCAGACGGCTGAGATCCGGAATCGACGCCGGTTTCCGGGACTGGCCAGGCGTTGATTGGGACATGGGAAGCGCTGCACTCGAGTAGGGAGACCACGACCCGGCCCCGGCAACCCGACAGGATTGCCCGGCATTGGAGAGGCCCGGTGACCTGGTGACGAATTGGAAGAAGACCAACGAGTCAATCACCGCCGAGAGCTTCACCGATTTCGAGCGCGAGCTGAAGGCACGGCTGCGTGAAGCCGGCCGCGAAGCCCTGCGGCAGGAGATTCGCCGGGGTGACGTCGATGCCGACGCGGTGTTGATCGACGGCGTGACGCGTGACCGATCACGCCGTCGCTGGCTGCGATGGCGTGCTCACGGTGCTCGCTCCTCGGGGAGTCGAAACGCACGCCTGGTGTCCTCCTGCGGTTCGCACATCAAACCAGCGCTCCGTCCTCAACGGAACGATCATGTCTCCCAGATAGACGAAGACTCCTGCCGACCCGTCTCTCCCACTAGGTGTAGCCCGTGCACCCGGTCGGCCCGGCGCGCACTGGTGAGGTCGCCACCATGGCTCGCCGTCGCCAGGACTCCGGCGAGGCTCGGCCCGGCGCTGCCCCCGAAGGTGGGTAGCGCGGCTCCGAGGGCCCACAGCGAATGGTAGAGCGCGCTGATCTGGATCCCGAGACTCGATGCCGTGCTCAACGGCGTTTCGAACCAGAGGGACGAAAGCAGACCAGAAGTCGCGCCACGGCTTCGCATCGAAGCGCACGGGGTCGGCGGGTACCATCGTCGCACGCGCGGCCCGAGCCGGCACCGTCGCGGCCGAGCCCGCAGGGCGTCGCGGGGCCTGCGCGCGCCGACAACATGACGTTCGTTCCGACCGGCTCTGGTTGACCTTCGAGAACCAGCTGCCCCAGGCGCACGGCGCGATCCTCCTCCACGGCCAGCGCGTTCAACGCCCTGCGGGTGACCCGGCAGCGGCCCTGCTCGCGCTCGAACGAAGAGAACGAGCCCAGCTGCCTGCGATGCGCCGCGTCTGCGTCTTCTCGGAGCAGGAGCGTCTCCAAGCTGAGCAGGAGCCCGCTGTCGGCGTCGAAGGACGGCACGCTGCCCGGGGATCCATTGCCGCCATGATGGGCTCAGGCGCGCGCGCGCGCTAGTGAGCCGCGTTCCGCGGTGCCTCGTCCGCGCTGGGCCCCGAGAGACCGGGTCGCCCCGCGCGGCTCGATGGTGCGCGGCAAGACCGAATCCGGGCGGGCCTGCTCGAGCAAGAATTTGCGCCGAAACGACGAGCTCTTGGCAATTGCAAACCAGGTCGGAAGAGCGCAACGCCCCGACGGGACGCGGCAGCGCGACACGGGCCGCAGAGCAGGGCGTTTGGGGGAGGCGCGGCTTTGGAGCCGGGGACGGGAGCGAATGCCATCGGGTCGATGCCAAGGACGCGAAGGCGATCCCCAAAGCTCGGGGCGACCGCGAAGGATTCCGCTCCGAATGAATCATGGGTGGGCGCCAGATGGCCTGGCGCGCGGACACGGCAGCTCCGATTCGGGGGCGTCGTCGTGGGAACGCCATCCAGCCCTTGCGCGCGCCCGCGTGGGCAGGAGACAGATGGGACATGGTGCGGAGGTGGCCAGCAGGGCTTCGGGCGAGTCGCGTGGGCGCGCTGCTTTCGTTCCTAGTGGCCCCCGCCGGTCGCTCTGCCTGGGGCATGGAGCCCCCCGTCTCCGCCCCGATCGAGGCTGGAGCCGGGGCTCGCACGCGGGCCGACAGCTTGATCGAAGAGGGCGTGCGGCAGCGGGAGGCCGGTGACGATGCCCAGGCCCTCGAGATGTTTCGACGAGCACACCGCTTGCACCCCTCGGCGGAATCACTGGCGCAGCAGGCGCTCGCCGAGCAGGCTCTCGGACTGTGGCTCGAGGCGCACGCCCACCTCGCAGAAGCCTTGGACGAACGCCACCCCTTCATCGCCCGGCACGGCCAAGCGCTGCGCTCTTCACTCGCCGAGATCGAGTTGCACTTGGGGCGCGTCGAGATCCAGGCGAACGTCGACGCCGTCCGCGTGACGATCGACGACCACGATATCGGCGTAACCCCCTTTGCGGAACCCCTCCCCGCCATCGCGGGCAGCTCCGTGCTGGTTGCTTCGGCGCCGGGCTACTACGAGGTCTCCCGTAGGATTCGCGTGGATGTCGGTGGCCTGACTCGCGTGCGGTTGGCGATGACGCCGCTACCGTCGGTCGTCGGGCCGCCCGCCGAGGTCGACGAGGTGAGCCCCTGGGCGAGCTACAGCTTCTTCGTCGCCGCAAGCGGCGTCACGCTGGGGGCTTTCGGGTGGGTATACCGAGAAGTGAACGTAGCTCGCTACAACGATGATGAGCGATGCTTGCGCGCAGACCGCCCGAGAAGCGAGGTCTGCTCCGACGAGCGTTCCGCCTTCCGGGCGGGTGAGCTCATCGCGGTCGCGGGAATCAGCGCAGGCGCCGTGTTCGGCGCTCTCGGCGTCGGGTTCTGGCTGACCTCTCCGCAGCAGCCCGAAGCGAATTCTCTGGCGTGTGGAGTGGGCTTGGCTGGCGTGCTCTGCACGCATCGCTTCTGACCCCGCGGCAGGCTCGAGGCGGCGGTCAGCGCAGAATCGGGGCTCGGTTGGCACCGAACCGAGGTCGGGCGTCGACGCTGGGCGGGGCCGCGCTCCGCGGCGCGGTGACCTCTCCGAAGCCGCCGCCAGGCACCGGCTGCGGTCCGGGTTGGCCGCGGCCACGAGCCGCGTCCGCGAAACGCTGCGCCCGCTCGGTGGAGCTCGTTTCCGAGGGTTCGAGCCGAGCTTCCGATTGAGCTCGGCGCCGGACTCCCACCTCGCGAGCCGCTCGCGTGGGCGTTGCCCCTTCTCGCTCGACGGCGCGGGAGCTCGATTCGCGCCGAGAGCGCGCGGGCGGGGACCCCGCGTTGCCAGCCACGCGCGCGGTCGGCGCCCGCGACACGGCGGTCGTCGGGACCTCCAGCGTGGAGAGCTGCGCGGCGCTCGCGGGGGCGGCGAGCGGCCGCACACGCGCAATCACTGGCTTCGGGCCTTCCTCCCCACGCGCCGAGCTTCCGGAGTCCGGCGGCGCGTGCATTGCATCGCCCGAGTGGCCCCAAGCCGCCCAAGAAACACCAGCCGCGGCCCCCGCCGCCGAGAGCACGGCCGACATCAAGACGGCGGACCGTCGCGACGATTCGAGCCTCGAGGGGCCCGACGCCACCAAGCTCTTCGTGACGCGAATCTCGGGGTGCGGCAGGGGCTGTGGCGTTTCGCCGCCGGCTGGTCTCACCAGGTCGCCCCAAGGGGGCAAGTGGCGACAATCGACCTCGGTCGCTTCGAGGGGAGGCCACTGCCGGCTCGGAGCCAGCCGCTCGAGCGCGTCGAGCAGCTGCCGTTGAAAGGCGCCCATACTGCCGAGGCGCTGGCGGGGATCGAAGGCCAGCGCGCGGGCCAGTACCTCTGCCACGGGCGGCGGAATTGCGCTCGACCCTGCCACTCGGGCGGGCTGCGCCGCCATTGCCAGCGGCCCGCCGCCGAGCTCCTGCGGCACTTGCCCCGTCAGGCAGCGAATCCACACCACGGCGAGCGACCAAATGTCCGCCGCCGGCCCGACCGTTCGCCCGCCGAGAACCTGTTCGGGAGCCATGTACGCCGGCGTTCCAACGGCCCAACCGGTGCGCGTTGCCGCGGAGCCCTCCAGCGCTTTGGCCACGCCGAAATCCACTACCTTCGGCATGATCGATGGGCCGTGGCCCACGCTCAAGAACAGATTCGATGGTTTGATGTCGCGGTGGACGACGTGCGAACGATGCAGCGCCGCAAGGGCTCCGGCAATGGGGGTGAGGAGCCACGCCGTCGTGAATGGATCGAGCGCGGCTGCCAACTTCGCTTCCAGCGTTGCACCGTAGAGGCGTTCGAGGACGATGTACGGCACCGTTCGTTCGTCGACGCCGGAGTCGAGCACTTGCACCACGTTGGGGTGGGCGGCGCGCACGGCCAGTTGCGCCTCTTGCCGAAAGCGTTGCACGAAATCCGACTGCATGCGCAGCTCTTCCCGAAGGATCTTCACGGCCACGTCGCGCCCGGTGGCAAGGTGACGTCCGGCGTAGACGACACCCATCCCGCCTCTTCCGAGGACCGCGTCGATCACGTAGCGCCCGTCGATGAAGCGGTCGGAGCGGTCACCGTTGGCTCTCATGATTCATCGAATAGCACGCGAAACGGTCCCCATGGACCATGCAGTTCGCCAGAACGCGAGCCCGTGCACCGAGATGCACGGAACTCTTTCCTCGGTTCGATGCGCGGTGCCCTGGCGACGAGCCGTGGCCGTACCTCCGCCGGCGTAAAACGGTTCCTCTGCGCCGCTCTCGTCGTCGGGCGCGATTCGAGTGGACGACTGCACCTCGGAGAGCTATTCCGATTCTTGGGCGGCGCAGAGCTTGCGGCCCGAGAAGTGGGAGGAGGAGATTGCACCAATACCGTCGCGTTTGCCTGGCGCTCGCCTTTGCCTGTCAGCAGCCCAAACCGGATGAGACGATCGTCTACCCCGGGGAATCCGGGCTTGGGGGCAGCGAAGGGAGGCAAGCACCCGCAGATTCGAACGAGCCGGATTCCCTCGGTGGGGGGCCGCCGGAGTTCACCGAGCCGCCTCCTCTGCAGGAGCCTCCCGGTTCCCCCGCGATTTCAGGGGAGCTCGGCGGGGCGGCGCCAGCCGAGGCGCCCGGGCGGGGAGCGACGAACGAGGGAGCCACGAACGAGGGAGCCACGAACGAGCCAGTCTCGGACGCCGGTGCGCCGCCGGCCCTGTGGGAGCGCCTTCCCATCATCTTTCGCTCGGCGACCAACGGCGAGGACGGCAACCTCTTTCTCATGAGGCCAGACGGCAGTGGCATCCACCAGCTGACCCATGGAGGCGGCTTCTTCCTGCCTCGGTGGTCTCCCGACGGCGCGCGTGTCGCATTTCGCCATGCTACCGAGAACATCACGACGGAGGTGGCGGTTCTGTCGGTGGAAAGTGGAGAGTGGGTGGATCTCACCGAGGGGGAGCACACCAGTTTCTGGAGCTTCGCGGCAAACTGGTC
Source organism: Polyangiaceae bacterium (assembly GCA_050299315.1). Classification (GTDB taxonomy): domain Bacteria; phylum Myxococcota_A; class Polyangia; order Polyangiales; family Polyangiaceae; genus SZUA-265. The sequence continues at coordinate 57,750 of JBNKVS010000055.1, read as the reverse complement.
CGCCGACGGCACCAGGCTGGCGTATTCGTCCGTTCGGGACCCGGCTGGGGTCTGGCTTTGGTCCGTCTCCCTGGCGGGGGGCCAGTACCAGCGCATGCTGGTCGACGTGCCGGGGTATCAGCGCGAGGCGGCGTGGTCGCGGCGGTCCCCGAGTCGAATCGCGTTCATCGACCTGACCGGCACGGGCAGTCGGGACATCTTCCTGATCGAGGAGGGCGCTGACCCCGCGACGGCGCGCAACCTCACGCAGGGTCGCGTGTACGCGCCGACCGACGTGCGTTGGTCACCGGACGACACGCGGCTCGCTTTCACCGCCTTTCCCCTCGCTGAAGACGGTTCCTTCACCACCACACCGCCTCCGGACGCGGGCACGGGGGCCATACCGACCGACGAGGTGTTCGTCCTCGACGTAGAAAGTGGAGAGCTGCAGCGGTTGACCTTCAACTTCGCCCTCGACAAAGAGCCGACCTGGTCTCCCACAGGGGATGCGCTCCTCATCACCAGCAATCGCGGTGTCGACCAAGACATCTGGCTCATCCCACTCGACGATCCCACTCGAGCGAGGAATCTGATCGATGATGACGACAGCCCGCGCGGTGACACGTCGGCGGACTGGTACTGGGGCGCTCGCTAGCGCGGTCTGGCTCGGCCTCGCTTGCCACCCCGAGTCCAGCGGAGTGAACGAGGAGCCCGGGCGCCCGCGTCCGGTCGACGCGGGGGCAAGGGCCCGCGCACGGGCCGGCGACGCAGCGGCCCGGTCGACACGCGCGGGCGCGAGCTACCCGGGCGAGGGCCTCGATGGCGGGCCGAGCCCTCGAAACGACGCGGGTCCGCGCGCCGAGCGAGGCGCAGCGGCCCTCGTGCCACCCCTCGCGGATTCCCCCTGCGCGGCCCTCGACACTCCGATCGCGTTCACCTCCACGCGATCCTCTCTGTCAGCCGAGCCGGAGCTGTTCGTGGTTCGGCAGGACGGTACCGGGCTGCGGCGTGTCACCGGCACGACGCCCGTGTTCAGCCCGGCCTGGTCTCCCGACGGCCGAGTGCTTGCCCTCGCCAAAGGAGTGTACGCCACCGAATCGGCGCCGGCGGCCACCCGTCTGCTGCTCGTCGAGGTCGGCCAACTCGGAGAGGTTTCCCTCACGCGGATGGAGGGCGACGGGGTCGTCATGGCCGAAACGGCAGGTGCTCCAAGCTGGTCTCCGGACGGCCGCTTCTTGGCGTTCTCCGCCGCCGAAGGCGACCAGCCGCGACGCATTTGGCGGATTTCCCGAGCGGGCGGCTCCGTGACACAGCTCACGTCGGAGCCTGCGGGTCCGCACCTGTATCCGAGCTGGTCGCCCGTCGATGCGGATCGGTTGGCGCTGGTCAGCGGTTCCGGGGAGCTGGCGGACGAACTGTGGGTGGTGAGCCTGTCGGGCGCGCAGCCCGCGCGAGAGCTGCTGGGGGGAAGGCTCCGCGCGGTGGGTCGCCCGCGCTGGTCGCCGGACGCGGCGCGTCTGGCGTTTCACGGTCTCGAGTCCTCACCCGGCGACCCGGGCTACGAGCGTCGGGAGATCTACGTTCTGGACCTCGAAAGTGGCGAGCTGCAGCGCATCACCGACAACCAGGCGGAGGACGCCCACCCCGCGTGGTCACCCGACGGACGGCAACTGGTATTCGTGAGTAGCCGCGGTCGTTCGCAGTCGGATCCACGCCCAGACCTGTGGAGGCTGGATTGGTCGTCGCCGGAAGACAGCGCCGTGCGCGTCAGCCTCGGCGGCATGGTCGACGCGTCGCCGGATTGGTACTGGGGAGCAAGCTGTGGGGGCTCGTGAAGCCATGCCGTCCTGGACGTTGGCCGTGGCGATGGGCTGCACACCTCCGAAAGGAGACGCGGATCGACTGCCGGCGGCCACGGGGAGCGATGGCGGCGAGCCAGGCGCGACCGAGGTCGATCGGGGATCGGGGCAAGACCCGTGGGTGCCCCCCGCTTCGTCCCCGGACCCATTGCCCAGCACACCGCCCTCGCCTCCCCCTCCGGCTCCGGTGCCTCGGTCCTGTCGGGGAGCCGCTGCACTGGATGGCACTTCCGTCGGCGAGCTCGACGCCTCCGCTCCACCCGACTGCGAAAGTGTATGGGTACCCGGAGGCGAGTTCGAGATGGGCTTCTCCCCCGCAGAGCTCGATGGGCTGGCGCTCGAGGACGTGCCGGACGCCGTGCGAGAACGGCCTGCCTCCGTCGGCGGTTTCTTCCTCGACCGCTTCGAGGTCACCGCCCAGCGGTTCGTGCAGTTCGTTCGCGAATACCGCGGCGCGCCCGCGCCGGGTGCCGGCGCCCATCCGCGCCTCGGCGTCGGGAGCGGCTGGGACCCGGAGTGGAACGTCGAGCTTCCCGCCACCCAGAGGCGACTGGCCGACCTCGTTCAGTGTGGTGGCACGCCCAAGATCCAGGCCAGCGGGGCGGAGCCCGACAGCAGCGCCGGGGCGGGGAACGACGCCGGGGCGGAGCTCGCCGACGCCGGCGAGCCCTCGGCGCGCCTGTCGGTGTGGGTCGTCGACGGCGCGGAGGCCCTGCCGATGAACTGCCTGAGCTGGTTCGTAGCCAGCGCGTTCTGCATCTGGGACGGCGGACGCCTGCCCACCGACGCCGAGTGGGAGTTCGCGGCGGCGGGGGGCGACGACAACCGGGTCTATCCTTGGGGAGCGGACCCCTCCGCACGCCCGTCGGCCAGCTTCGACGACACCGCTCGGGTGGACGCCGCGCCGCAGCGGCATGGCCGTTTCGGGCACGAGGGGCTTGCCGGCGGTCTGCTGGAGTGGGTTCTCGACTGGTATTCGGTCCCCAGCGTTGGACCCTCGCCGCCGTGCTGGGACTGCGCGCAACTCCAGCCCGCGCTGGGTCGCAGCGTGCGAGGGGGGACCGATGGGGCGTGCTGCACGGGCGGGTTCGACAGTGAATTCCGCGCCAGCTCGCGCAACCTTCTGGCACCGGGTAGGTTTGTGGCTCAGCTCGGAGCGCGCTGCGCGCGGGATCCAATCCTCCCAGCGGAGGCTGGCCGCTAGAGCGGGGCGATTTTCCCACCATGGCGCAATCTTCCTCCAACACGACTTTCTTGCCCGGCCGCGACGGCTCCACCCTGCTGCGTGTACGCAGCGTCGATCTGCGGCCTCTCCCCGTCTGGGTGAAGTGCTCCTCGGCAGGAGCCACTCCCGGGTCGCTGCGCCTCGACGCAGGTCCAGTGGTGCTGGGCGCCGGTCGGGACTGCGATCTGGTCGTAGACGAACCAACCGTTTCGCGGCGGCACGCCGAGTTGAGCTTGGTGCCCGAAGGGGTCGCCGTTCGGGACCTCGGCAGCAAGAACGGGCTCTTTTATCTCGGCCGGCGCTTCTACGGAGTCGTCTTGCCTCCGGGAAGTCGCTTTCTACTGGGCGCCGTGGAGTTCGAGCTGACGGCCGACATCGCTGCGCTGCAGCGCGCGGACGACTGCAGCGTGGACCGCTACGGGGACTTGGTCGGGGCCTCTGCTGCCATGCACGACGTGTTTCGCATGCTCGCTCGCCTCGAGGGCTCGACCGTCAGTGTCCTGATCACGGGCGAGTCGGGTACGGGCAAGGAGCTCGTCGCCCGCGCGATTCACGAACACTCCCTGGTGCGGGAAGGGCCGCTCGTCTGCGTCAACTGTGGCGCGCTCGGGCGCGAGCTCGCGCGCAGCGAGCTGTTCGGCCACGAGCGCGGGGCTTTCACGGGCGCCATTGCACGGCGCGAGGGCGCATTTCGCGCCGCGCACGCTGGCACTCTGTTTCTCGACGAGGTGGCGGAGCTGCCGCTCGACGTGCAGCCCCTTCTGTTGCGAGCACTGGAGTCCGGGAGCGTAGCCCCGGTGGGTGGCTCGCGCGACGAACAGGTGCGAGTGCGCCTGTTGGCGGCGACTCACCGCGACCTCGCCGAGGAGGTCGCGGCGGGGCGCTTTCGCCAGGATCTGTACTACCGGATTCGAGTGGTTTCTCTCGAGCTGCCCGCCCTCCGCGCCCGCGAGCAAGACATCGTTCCGATTGCACAGCGATTTGCCTTCGCCGCGGGGATGGGCCCGCTACCCGACGATTTTGCGGCGGCGCTTCGGGAGCACAGCTGGCCGGGCAACGTGCGCGAGCTCCGCAATGCGGTGGAAGCCTTTGCGGCCGTGGGCGCCACACCGGCTCGAAGCGAGCCGCCCGCGACGGACCTACAATCGTCGATCGAGCATTTCGTCGACGCGGGAAGAACCTACCAAGAACAGAAAGACGAGCTGGTGCAGCTGTTCACCCGGACCTACTTCCGCCAGTTGCTCTCGCGAACGGAAGGCAATCGCTCCGAGGCGGCGCGCCGCTCCGGCATGCAGCGCAGCTACCTCGTTCGCTTGCTGGCGAAGCTCGGCCTGTCCTGAATCGCTGCGGGTTCGGCGCAGCGCGGGCCGAGTTCGCCCGACGCGCGCAGGCAGACTCGCCGTCTGCCCCGGACGCGTTGGCGGGCAGCTGGGCGAAAAGACACGACTCATCTCACCCTCGGGGCCAGGTCGTGAAGAATCCGGGCTGGCCGCACCAAGGAGGGGCGCCTCTTGCGGTCCGCCGTGAAGCTCCGTGCTCAGGGCGCACGTCGTGCCTTCGAGGGCACACCCGTATGGTCGAGGAGACGGGGACTGGCGCCGGGCCCAGGGAACTGGATGCGAAACCCCAGGAAAAGTAGCCGTCCGCGTCGCGCCCTTCGGTTGGTATGCCCGATGCACTAGCGGGCAAGGTGGCTCGGGTTCTCGACGGATCGACGAAAAGACCTTCTCGCGCGGCGAGTGGTCGCGTCACGCGACGGCGGCGCGATGCTCGACCCGTCCGTCGAGCGTGTGGGGCGGAGCGAGCGCGGTGGCTCGTCGCATTGGTGGCGATGGCGGCGAGCGTGGGGCTGCTGTGCGCGACGCTGCTTTCGAACCCTTCGCGGGGTGAGGCAGCTCCTGCCAGGCCCGAGCCCGCTGCGGTGGCTTCGGTCGCCCCTCGGGCAGCGACTCGCGACGAAGATCGTCACCGTGCCCGCCGGACCGTAGCCGAAGTGAGGCGACGGCGGGCGGCTGCAAGCGAGGGGCGTGTGCAGACTCCTCGGGGTGAGGCCATCTCCGGGGCTACCCTGTGCTGGCACGAGAGGGGAACGGACCTCGAGCGCTTCACTGAGAGCTCGTGCACGAGCTCGGATCGCGACGGGCAATTCCGCTTGCCAGCCCGGGCGCGAGGCGTGTTGGCCGCAGGCGCTTCGGGCTTTCGCACCGAGCTGCAGTCGTTGGTCGCGGGCGCGCGAGAGCCGCTTCTCATCGTGCTCGAGCCGGCCGCGCACGAAGCGGTCTCCGGGTCGTTGGTGGACGCCACGGGGGGCTCGATCGCAGGGGCTCTGGTGGTGGCCCGCGCGATCGATGGCGATGCACCGACCTTTGCGCTCAGCGATGGCGAAGGATACTTCTCGTTGACGGCGCATGGCGTGGCGCTCTTGTCCGCTCGTGCATCGGGCTACTCCGAGGCAGTCCGTCGCGTGCAAGCACCGGCATCGGGCCTGCGCATCACCCTTCTGCCGGCATCCAGCCTGACGGGGGTCGTAGTCGCCTCCGGCACCCAGTCGCCCCTCGCCGACGTCGAGGTACGCGCATCCAACGTCGATGGGCTGGTCGTTCCTACGCGACTCACGGTCACTGCTCAGGATGGGAGCTTCGTGTTCGACGAGCTGGCAGCAGGGAGCTACCGCGTTTCGGCGGGAGGCAAGCGCTGGCAAGTGCAGCATACTTGGGTTCAGCTCGGCGTTGGCGAGGCCGATGACGGGGCGCGACTGGAGCTGCCATCGGCGGCGGGGCTCAGGGGAAGCGTCCACGTCGATGGAGATCCGTGCGCCGACGGGCACGTGTGGCTGCGGCAGGGTGACGTGCTGTTTGCAGCGACCACGACGGCTGACGGTGCCGTGGAGCTCGGCGGATTTGCGCCCGGTGACTACGAGGTCGAGGTGAGGTGCGGCGATGCCATCCCCGAGCACGGGAGTATGCGGCTGTCGAGCGACGATTCCGTCGTTCGACACTGGAACCTGCGCTCCGGGGGTGTCGTGCTGGGACGCGTGGAGCGTGACGGCGGAGCCCCCTACGCCGATGCCCTCGTCGAGCTTCGGTCCGCGTCCGACGGGGCGGCGCCCTCCGTGAGCTCGCCCGCCGACGTCGTTCGGATCTGCCCCGCCGATCGACTGGGGTCGTTTCGCTGCACCGGCCTGCCACCGGGGCGCTACGAGTTGACCCTGACGAGCCGGTACTCGGAGCCTGTCCAACCCCCGACCGCGGTGGAGCTGATCGCAGATGCTCGGCCTTTCGTCGTGCTCGTTGCACCGCCACGGGCCAGCGTGCAACTCATCCCGCCTCAATCGGCTGGCAGCACGCTGGGCTTCGTTGCTCCCCGGTTGGCTCCCGCCGGCGGAGGCGACCCCATCGCGACCGAGCGGGAGGGCGCCCGGTTCGTCGCTCGCGGGTTGCCACTCGGCCGCTACCGCGTGCAGTGGGGGTCGATCGCGCGGGAAGTGACGTTGGAGCGCGACGGGCAAGTGGTGGAAGTGGGCCTGGAAGAGCCCGCGCTTCACAGCTTGGTGGGGACGGTGTCCGATGCGCTCGGCAACCCCGTCGTGGACGCCTGGGTTCGAGCACAGGACGAATCGGCTCGGACGCAGCGGCTCGCGAACGATGCGGTGCTCACGGACGACCGCGGCGCCTTTCTCATCGAAGGACTGCCCGAGGGGCAGTACACCGTGCTCGCCACTCTGGGCGCTGCGCACGCGGCGGGGGTCGCGGAGGTGCCCGTCGAGATGGATCTTCGACTCACGCTCGATCCCTGAAAGGACGAGCCAGGATCTTTCCCGCGCGAGCGGGAACCAACCCGGGGGGCGAGCTCCCCCGCAAACAAAGGAAGCAAGAGTATGAAGAAGATGATTAAGATCGGCCTCACCGCCAGCTTGTTCGGAGCCCTCCTGGGCATCGCCGTCCAAGGAACTGCAGCCACCGTCCAGAACTGTGCCGCGATCCTCGTGCGAGCCACCGACGATCAGGTCTGCTCGCGTCGCAACATCGTGTTCGCGTCCTCGGCGGTACCCAACCGAAAGGTCAGCACCAACCTCGTACGAATCGACGCCGCCGTGGGCCGGGGCATCATCATCGATGGTCACGATAGGAGCCGGCAGCCAATTGGGAGCTGCACTGCGGATGTGACGGGCGGAGGCTCGGACTCGGACTCCGACGGCTGCGAAGCCATGGTGTTCTATCGCACGCACATCTTCCGATAGCGGGAAAGCACCCCGGCGAGCCTTGACCACGAGTCGCGGCTGCCTCGGGCAGGCGCTTGAAGCCAGGAAAAAGGGTCGTTGGGTTCGAGGACAAAGGAGCTGGTTCGCCGCCGCGGCAGCTTTCCGCTCGTGGGAGGCTGCTGCGACGGCGCTTTCGGGGCACGGCCGAACGCAGACGAAGCTCCGTTGGTTGCCCTTGTCGGAAGGGCGACGACCAATGCAGAGGGCGCAACGTCCGGCGACCATCTTCGCCACGGCGAGTCCGGCGCCATTCGAGGCGCGTTTCGACGTACCGATACAGGGCAGCGATCGGGCGCGCACGCATAGACCTGACGAAACACGAACATACCAATCGAGGCAGCATGTCGCGCTGGACGACGACAAACCTTTCCGCCTGGCTCCTGATGGCCGCGGCCTTCCTTCTTGGTTGCGGCCTCAGCGCGCCGGCCCGAACCGATGGCGCGCCACCTGGCTCGCTCGGACCGAGCTCGTACCCGCCAGCGCGCTGGCGCCTCGCCGACCCGCGTGAGCTGGAAACCGCGATGGTGTGGTTTTCTCACCTCGTGATTGCCCATCGGGACGCCGACCCTTTCGCAGCCAGTTTCGAGCTACCGGACTGGCGCCCCCGCGCGAAGGCGCCAACGCGCGCTCGACGACAGGCACGGCAGCTCGCGCAGACCCTATCCGAGCGTGCCACACGGGACACGTTTGCCGGGCTCGCACGGCGTTGGTCGGACGACGAGACGACGCGCGAACGCGGCGGATATCTGGGGGGTTGGAGCGCGCTGCAGCTCGCCGACTGGCCCGAGGTGCTCGACGCGCTCTCGGCACTGGAGCCGGGTCGGGTCTCGCGGGTCGTCGAGACCGAATTCGGCTTTCACGTCTTGCAGCGCCACGCGCCACCCGCCGAGGAGACGATCGGTGGTGAGCGCCTCGTGCTGGCCTACGATTCGGCTCCGTGGCTACACCGATTTCTCGCCTGGCGCGCCGTCCCGCGTCGCTCCCGCGAGGATGCGCTCGCGTTGGCCTCCCAGCTGCTTTCGCGGCTCCGCGAGCACCCCGAAGAGTTCGCCGACTTGGTCGAGCGCCATTCGGACCACCGAGATGCGCTCCGAGGCGGGGATTTCGGTGAGTGGTCGACGCACGAGCCCACGCCCTTCCCCCGTGAATTGGCAGCCCTCGCCGAGACACCCGTCGGTGCTGTGGTCGGCCCCGTCGATACGGCCTTCGGCATTCAGCTCCTGCGGCGCGCGCCGCTTCGTGAGCGGACCCTCCTGTCCGCATCGAAGCTGCGCCGCTCGTACCAGCCGGAGGCACCGGACGACAGTCCCTCTTCGCGCGCGACCGTGACGCGCGAGCTCGAGGCTTTGATGGGTGCTACGCCCCGAACCGATGGCTCGGCTGAGCGCTTCACGGCGCTCCAGGCGCGCGAATGTTGTGTCGGAACCAGCTCCTGGTGGGAAGGCCGGGGAAGCCCCTACGAGGAACGCTTGCTGGCCGCAACACCCCCCGGGCAGATCGCCCATGAGCTCGTGGTCGACGAAAACACTGCCACGCTGCTGTGGCGGCGAAGCGGTACGCCGCCGACGGCGAAGGCGGTTCGGTTCGATCTACCGGCGCCGACCGCGGTCGACCTGGAGTTTTGGGTTGCCCGTCAAGGCAACGGGGAGCTGCTCACCGCGGCCCGGCGACGGCTGAGCGCTGCGTCGACCGCGACGGAATCCGGCGAAACCGCGACGTGGGTGGCTCGGCTCTCCGAGCTGGAGCGCGCCATGCAACCCATTGCCTCGGTCGCCGGCGCCCCCGCGAAGCGGCAGTGGGTTCGCCGGATGCTGGCAGCCGTGGAGGAGCAGCTGGGTACGCCGCTCCTCATGCGGTATCGCCGCGCCATCGTCGAAGAAATCGAAGCGAGACTGCTGCGCGGTCGGGAGGGTTTGCCGTTGCGTGACCCTGGTACCGGCTTGCCGTTTCTCGCCCGGCCCCACCTCTGAAGCGCACACCGAACCGGAGCTCCCGGTGCGCTTCGGCGCGGAGCGGCGCGCGCTCCGTGGTACGCTGCGATGGGATTGGAACCTTCCGTAGCCGCGCGCCACGCCGCGTAGGCGCAAGCGGCCATGCTTCGGACGGCCGGGGCAGCACCGCGGCTGCGAGAGAGTCCCCGCTCCGCCTGCCGGCGAGCCGCACCCGCCGGGTAAAACCCGGGCGACTCGTTGGGCTCGCTGCGATCGACATGGTAGGGCGGGGGAATGCGGTGGGGGGGAGTGGTTCGACGGCCAAGCGGCTCGGCCGCGTGGTGGGTCGCCTGCGCTCTCTGCTGCGGCGGTCAATCGACGGACCGCGGAGCGCTCGAGCGCCCCTGGTTCGCCTCGTGCCGGGTCGACGCGGATTGCGCGCAGGGCTCGTGCCTGTGCGGCATCTGCAGCCGGGCCTGCGAAGCCGCAGCCAGCTGCAGCGGCGTCTCCCGCGGGTTGGGCTCCGTCTGCGCCGAGCCCGGCAGCGAGCTGCAGGCGACGTACTGTGCGGGCCGCGGGAGCGCCGGGCTGTGCCTGCCGCGCTGCGAATGGCCGAGCGACTGTGGCGGCGGGCCTTGCTTGTCGGGCGTGTGCGCGCCCGCCGAGCTCTGGGAGAGCCTCGTCGAAAGAGATCGCGGCGGGCAGGTCGCGAGCCCAGCGCGCGAGAGCCTGTGCGCCACCTCTCCCCGGCTGTGGCGCTCGGTGCAGCTGGGCAGCCAGGCCGAGGTCGACGCGATGATCGGCTGCGAGGTGGTCCAAGGCAACCTGTGGATTTCGCTTCCGAGGGGCACCGATCGAAGCGCCCTCCGGAGCCTGCGCGAGGTGGTGGGAACGCTCTCTCTGGCGGGGAAAGCCTGGAGCGGGCCTGGCGCCGAGCTGGTCACCGATAGCTTGCCCTCCGACAGCTTGCCGCCCGACGGCCTCGGGGGCCTTTCGAGCCTGCAACGGGTAGGCAGCCTCGTCATCGACGACTGTCGCCTGACCTCGCTCGCGGGGCTCGGTGCGCTTCAGCGGGTCGGAAGCGCCGAGGAGAAGTCGGGAACCCTGAGCATCGTCGGCTGCCCCTGGCTCGCCGGTCTCGAGGGGCTCGATTCGCTGGAGGAGGTCGGCGTCTTCGAGCTGCGCGCCAACCCGACCCTTTCGTCTTTCGCCGGGGCTCCCCGGCTCGCGCGCATCGGCGAGTTGAGGCTCGCCTGGGGCAACGACGAACTGCCAGGCGCCCCGGGACTGAGGGCCTCCGTCGAGACCGTACATGTGTCGGAGAGCCCCCTCGACGATCTCTCGGGCCTCGCCGAGCTGGCGGGGGTGCGCGAGCTGTCGATCTCGGGCCGCGAGCTCGCGAGCCTGCGCGGCCTGCCTTCGAGCAGCGAGATCGCGGAGCTACACGTGAGTGGCAGCCCGTTGTTGCGCGACCTCTCGGGGCTCGAGGAGCTCGATTCGCTCACCTCGCTGAGCCTGAGCTACCTCGACGGGCTGACGAGCCTCGAAGGGCTCTCCCCGAGCGCCTCGCTGACGCGAGTGTACCTCAGCGCTCTGCCCAGCCTGCCCGCCGTGAGGAGGCTGCCGATGGGGCAAAGCGTCGAGCGCGTGGAGGTGCGTGACACGGGGGCCGCCTCGATCGAGCTCGGCTCCGGGAGCGTGGATCGGCTGCTCGTGACCCATAATGAACAGCTCACCAGCCTGGCGGGGCTCGCGTCTCTGTCGAGCCTGCGCGTCCTGTTCGCTCAGAGAAACCCGGCCCTCGCGAGCCTCGGGGATCTCGCCGCTCTCGGACTCGAAGGCGTGCTGCTGCAAGACGACGACGCGCTCCCCTCGCTCGCCGGCTTGCCGACGCAGGGGCTCTTGGAGCTTCGGCTGACGGGCAACCAGGCCCTGACGGCGGACGACGCCTACTTCGGCAGCGTGCAGAGCCTTCGGGCGCTGAGCCTGGTGGACACGGACCTGCTGGAGATTTCTCTGCCGAGCCTCTCCCGCTGCCACTTGCGGATCGAGAGAAACAAGCGGCTCCAGCGCATCAGCGCCCCCGCCCTGGAGGCAGGCGCCGACACTTCCGTGGAGGCCCTCTTCAACCCGCAGCTCGACGACGCGTCGCTCGACGCGCTGCGGCCCTTCGCGGGACCATCTCTCGTGCTCTCCTGGAGCGAGCTGCGCTCGACCTGCCCCTGGGAAAACGACGGGGAATGCGACGAGCCGAGTGGGCTCTGCACGGCCGGCACCGACCCAGCCGACTGCCGAGGTCTGCCGTGAGCAGGGGAGCGCCCAACCTCCGGGCCCGGCGAGTGGAGGCGGCTCTCGTTTCGGTCGGCTTGCTCTGCCTTGCCTGCCACGGCCGTCGCTCCGCTCGGCCGCGGCCGGCCGCGCCCGCCGCCTGCGCGGCGGACTCGGACTGCCAAGTGGGCGGGTGCCTGTGCGGGCTCTGCACGTCGAGCTGCGGCGCAGGCGATTGCGGCGAGGCGCGCTCCTGCCACGCCTCGGGCAGCCTCACGCACGAGCTGACGTGCGGTCGGGCTGCCAGCGCGCCGGCCGGGCTGTGTCTTCAGGATTGCGCACTCGATCCGCAGTGCCCCGAGGGTCAGCGCTGCGTGCTCGGGGGCTGCGTGCCCCGCGCCACCAGCGGCGAAGCAGCAACGAACGAGCCGGCCCCGGACGCGGGCCCACGGCTCGTCGCCCCGGTCGAAAGCGTCGTGCGCGCGCCTTCCGTACAACGCGAAGAGCAATGGCTGCTGGAAGACTTCGACTACATCTCGATCGACGAGCGCACGATGGCGGCCGCCATGGGTTGCGAATCCGATCCGCCGTGCATGACGCTGCAAGAAGCGCTGCGGCTCTCGGGCTGCATGAACGTACAGGTGGGCTGCGGGATGCTGCGAGTGGCCGTCGCAGCCCAACGCTATTGGTATCGCGGCGCGGGCAGCCTGCCGGTGGGCAGCTGGGACGACCGCTACTTCGCCACCGAGCCGCTCGAGTGCGACCAGATCGAATATAGCTGCTGGTCGTGTGACGAGCCTCCGGCAGCGGAAGAAGTTCCGCGCCTGCCGCGGTGCCGCGACACACCGATCCCGTGGCCCGAGTTTCGGCTCCCCGAGCCGCCGCCGGGCTGCCGATGCGAGGCGCTCGATGACGAGACGGCCTTGGTCTCGCTCGACTGCTTTTGCAGCATCTACGGCTGCGAAGCGAGTCTTGCCACGAATGCGAGCGGCTTCGATTGCGCCCAATTCACCGGCAACTTCTACGAGGCGTGCGGCGCGGACTGGCTCGAAGATCGGGGCCGCGACTCGATCGTGAAGCTCGGCTACGACCGGAGCACGGGCGAGCTGCGGGCGGCGGCCACGGCCCAGGGGGCCGCCCCGGTGCTCCTTCCCTGCGGTAGCCGTCGGGTCGTTGCCGGCGAGCAGAGCTCGTGCACCGAAGCCTTCTCGCGGAGGCAGGTCGAGCGGGCGCTGGGCGCGGAGCCCGGCTCCCTTCGAACCTGCCGCTGCGGCCTCGATGGGCTGACGGGGTGCGGCGCCGAAGGTCCTCTCGGCGGCTTCGACTAGCTTGCCTCCCCCCGCCCAGCGCTCCTCGTTCGCTCGAGCCGCGTCCCATGGCAGAGGGCTCGAGAAGGTCCCACATCTGGAACAGATGGGTCAGCTCACCATCGGGCTAGTCGCCCGGATGCGAGTCAGAGGCTCTTCTTCTCAGCAAACCTCTTCTCCATGCCAAGGCGGCGAACCGTTGGGTAGGAACGCTCGGCCCAATCCGCCTCGGAGCTGCTCTCGTGTGCGCGCACTCAACCCTGGCGGTCCAAGGCGCCCTCGGGCGGCGCCCCGTACGCGACGCCGCGCCGCTCGGCGCCGTAGGCCCGCATTCCGCCCGCGAGCGAGGCGACCTGGGCAAATCCCGCGCCCAGAAGCTCGAGGGCTGCCTTTCCGGAGCGCCCGCCCGAGCGGCAGACGACCACTACGGGCCGGTCGCGCGGCAACGCCGGGGCCGCCGCACCGAGCGTCTGCAGCGGAACGAGCAAGGCCCCCGGAATGTGGCCCAGCTCACCGCGGTACTCGTCGGGCTCTCGCACGTCGACCACCAGCAGACCGCTGCGGTGGCCCTCCAGCCAGCCCCCCTCGACCTCCGGCACCCCGGCGGCGGAGAGCTGGATCGGCGCCCAACCGGTGTCGAGCGACGCGGGCACGCCGGGGGCGGCCGCGGGTCGACCGCACTGCAGGTTGCGCGGCACGGCTTCGCCGATCTTGCGGGGCTGGGGCAGGGAGAGCTCGCTCATGATGTGGATGAACTGCTCGAGAGTGTTGCCCTTGCCGAGCCGCGGATTCAAGCGCACCTCCTCCGCGACCGAGGTGACCGTACGCCCCTTGTAGTCGTGCCCCGGGTAGAGCAGGGTCGCCTCGGGGAGAGTGAAGATTTGCTCGTGGACGGAGCGGTAGAGCACGGCCGAATCGCCCTGCTGGAAATCGGTGCGGCCGCAGCCGCGAATCAACAGGGCGTCGCCCGTGAACGCCATGGCCTCGGGCTCGCTCACGTACGTCACGCACCCGTTCGTGTGGCCGGGCGTCTCCCGCACTTCGAGCGCGTGTCCCCCGAACTCGAGGTGGTCTCCCTGCTTGACCAACCGATCGGCACACACCGCGCCGGCCCCCTCGGAGACGACGGAGCGGGCGCCGAAGCGCTCCTTCAGCAGACCGATCGCCGTGACGTGGTCGGCGTGCACGTGCGTGTCGAGCGCCCAGAGCAGATTCAGCTCCAGCTCTTCGATCAGCATGGCGTCGCGGTCGAGCTGCTCGAAGACCGGATCGATGATCACTGCCTGGCGAGTGGCTTCGTCCGCCAGCAGGTAGGTGTAGGTAGACGTGTCTTGGTCGAACAATTGGCGAAACAGCATGAAAGGCTCCTTTGATTTCCTGGGGCTCCGTCGGCGCGAGACCACTTTGGCCAGCTCGCGGCGGACCGAGCCCGCGCTCGCCGTCGCCGCCCTTCGGTGAGCGCCGCCGGCGAGCGTTCTTGCGGCACGGCTCGCTCACGGCTCTCCTCTTCGTCAGTTCCCATCCCCTCTCGTGGGTGGGAGCCAGCCTAGAGCACCGAACAGGTTGCCTCCAGTCACGGGCCTGGAAAAACGCCCCTCCAAGCCGGTGAAGGCTCGTTTTCCCGGGCCCGTGCTCGACGCACGCTACCCGTTCGGTGCTCTACGTCGTTGATTCGTCGCGGCAATCGTCGGGATTGCCGCTCTAGCACGCGTGCCCGGCCGCATCGGGGGGCGTGGCGCGCGCCGCGCGCCGGCGCGCCAGCGCCGCGGTGAGCCCGTCCACCAAAAGCGAGCCCACGAAGAACATCAGTACGAAGGCGATCGCCCCCACGGACCCCGAGCCGAGCGACACGAGCGCCGGGCCGGGGCAGAAGCCCGCCAGCCCCCAGCCGACGCCGAACACGGCAGCGCCGACGAGCAACCGCCCGTCGATGTCGCGGCGGGTGGGAATCGCGAACTGGGCGGCAAAGAGGGGTCCCGCGCTTCCGCTGACCAGTCGATAGGCGAGCGCGTGCACGCTGATGGCGCCCAGCATCACGAACGCGAGGCTCGGGTCCCAGTTGCCTCCGAAGTCGAGAAAGCCGATCACCTTGTGCGGCTTCGTCATGCCGCCGACGCCGAGCCCGGCGCCAAAGAGCAGACCCGAAGCCACGGCGACCCAGCCTTGGTGGGCGTGGCGGTCCCGACGGGGGGGGCGAACCGACCCGGCGTCGCCGGTCGTCCGATTCGGCTCCGCGCTCACGCGGCACCTCCGAACACGCGGACCAGCGCGACCGTCGCCGCACCGGCCGCCATGAAGGCCGCGGTCGCCAGCAGCGAGCGCGGGGACCGCCGGCTGATGCCGCAGACCCCGTGGCCGCTCGTGCAGCCACTGCCGAGCCGCGTGCCGACGCCCACCAGGAGCCCCGCCACCCCGATCCCCAGCAGCGAGCGCGGCGACGCGGCAATCACGCTGGGGGCGAGCCACGCCATCGCGGCCCCGGAGAGCAGCAGCCCCATCAGAAACAGCGCGCGCCAGCGACGATCGGCTCCGGCGCCGCGCAGCGCGCCCACGGCGATCCCGCTGATACCGGCGACGCGACCCGAGGCGAGGAGCAGGAGGGAGGCGGCGAGGCCGATGAGGGCGCCGCCGGCGAGCGAACTACCTGGTGTGAAGTCGATGGTGTTCATGGTTGTTCCTGAAAACGCTTCCTTTCGAGGCCCGAGCGGCTTCGTATTCGAGCCGAGCACCTGGATCATTGCACCCTCCGTGCCGTCCCGGGGAGCCGAAAAAAACAGCGCAAAATCAGCGGCTCGCGCGCCCAGGGGGGGGCACCTGGAAACGGCTGCGTTTCAGCCGTTGCAAGCGAGTGTTTCGCCATCGCCCCGAAACGGCGCGGTCCACGCGGCGGCGCGGGGCCGTTTCTCCGAGGGAAAGCCCCGACGGGGCAACGGAGCAGGACATGGCACGCGCCTCGCAATGACCCCCCTCGGAAGCAAACGTGGAGGTTTCATAGTGTTCTTGATCGCTGCCGTGCTGGCTCTCGTGGTCGGCGTTTCGTTGGGCTTGCTCGGAGGGGGCGGCTCCATCTTGACCGTCCCCATTCTGCGCTACGTGCTGGGGATCGAGGGTCACGCGGCGATCGCCTTGTCTCTGCTGGTCGTCGGCACGACGAGCCTCTTCGGCCTGATCGCGCACGCGCGCCGCGGCCGGGTCCAGTGGCGCACGGGCCTCGTCTTCGGCGCCGCGGGAATGGCCGGCGCCTTCGGGGCCGGCCGCGTCGCCCACCTCGTGCCGGCGGCCGTGCTGTTGATCGGTTTCGGCCTGATGATGTTCGGCACGGCCTTCGCGATGTTGCGCCCGAAGCGCCCGGGGGCTGACTCCGCCGGTCCGTCGGGGCCGTTGCCGCTCGGCAAGGTGCTCGCCGAGGGTCTGCTGGTCGGCGCGGCCACGGGCTTCGTCGGAGCGGGCGGGGGCTTCCTCGTCGTTCCCGCCCTGGTGCTGCTCGGCAACTTGCCGATGGACGTGGCCGTGGGGACCTCCCTCTTGGTGATTGCGCTGAAATCACTGGCGGGCTTCGCCGGCTTTCTGGGTCACGTCCCGGTCGACTGGACCCTGGCCGCGGTGCTCGGCTCGTCGGCGATCGCGGGCAGCGTGGTGGGCAGCGCGCTCGCCTCCCACGTCAGCCCGGCCGCCCTGCGCCGAGCCTTCGGCTGGTTCGTCATCGCCATGGCCTTCTTCATTCTTTCGCAGGAGCTGCCCCCCCTGCTCGGGCAGCCCGCGAGCCTGCCGCTGGCCGTTGGGGTCTCGGCGGTCGCCACGACCCTCGTATTTCTGGTGCGGCGGCGAAGAGCCGCTCGCCCAGGCCGCGCTCCTCGAGAGCGCTCCCGAAGCGGCAGCCTACCCGCCGTGCCGCGTTCGTCCTCACTGAGAATTTCACAAGGGAGTTGAGTCATGAAACCGAATGTCGAATCGTTCTTCGATCCCCGCACGTACACCCTCACCTACGTCGTCTACGACCCGAAGTCGCGCGACGCCCTCGTCATCGACCCGGTGCTCGATTACGAGCCCGTGGGCTCGTACACCTTCACCGAATCGGTCGACAAAGTGGCCGATTTCATTCGCCGCCACGAGCTTCGTCTCCACTACGTGCTGGAAACGCACGCCCACGCCGACCACCTCTCCGGTTGCCAGCTGCTGGCGGAGAGCTTCGGGGTGCCCGTCGTCATCGGCGAGCGGATTCGGGAGGTTCAGAGCACCTTCAAACAGCTCTTCGACCTGCCCGCGACTTTTCCGACGGACGGCAGTCAGTTCGGGCGCTTGCTCGCGGACGGGGAGACCTTGCGGGCGGGGAGCCTGGAGATCACCGCCATCGCGACGCCGGGGCACACACCCGCCTGCCTGAGCTACTCGATCGGCGACGCGGTGTTCACCGGGGACGCGCTGTTCATGGATGACTACGGGACGGGCCGCTGCGACTTCCCGCGGGGCAGCGCCGAGGCGCTCTACGACTCGGTGCAGCGCCTGTACGAGCTGCCGGACGCGACGCGCGTCTTCGTGGGGCACGACTACCAACCCGGCGGGCGCGAGGTGCGCTGGGAAACCAGCATCGGCGCCTCCAAGCACCACAACCCCCAGCTCCACCAGGGCACCACACGCGAGCAGTTCGTGCAATTTCGGCAGCAGCGGGATGCGTCGCTCGCCGCCCCGGCGCTGCTCTTCCAGAGCGTGCAGGTCAACGTCGACGCCGGTCGGCTGCCGGCCGCTCGAGAGAACGGCACGCGCTATCTGCGCTTGCCGCTGAACCTGCTTCGGCCCGCGGATGCTCTGGGGCGCCCGCTGCCCCGGGGCTGACCTCGCGGCCCGGCCCGCCGCGGGCCGCCCCGCCGCGGGTCCGGCGTCGCGGCCCCGACCGCGCGGGCCAACCCCTCGACGAGCCAGCCCGGCCGCTCGGGTGTTTCGCAGGGCCGTGAAACGTGTTACACGAGCGGTCTGGCTCGCTCGACTCGCCCCGTCGAATCCGCAGCGCTCTACGAGCTCGCACTCTCCGCGTCCGTCGGCGCGGCGCTGCTGCTCGATGCCCAGCTGCGCATCGCCTTGGCGACGGCCGACGCAAAACGGCTCCTCGGCTTCGAAGTGCCGCTTGCCGTGCCCGCCGCCAAGGTCCTGTGCGGCAACTCCCCGGAGCGCCCCATCGCCGTGGCCCTCTCCGAAGGGCGCCCGGTGCAGGCCGTGGTCGCGCACCCCGACGGGCAGCAGCCCGGCCGCCTGCTGAAGGTGCGGGCGCTGCCTCTGGGGCCCGAAAAGCCCCCCGCGGGCTGGCTGCTGCTGCTCGACGACGCCGGCGCACACGGCTCGGGCCCGCTCGAATTCCACGGCATGTGGACCCAGGCCGCCAAGATGAAGGACGTCTTCCGTATCATCGAGCGCGTCGCCGCGGACGAATCCCCCGTGCTCGTCCGCGGCGAAACGGGCACCGGCAAAGAGCTGGCCGCGCGCGCCCTCCACGACCTGTCGCGCCGCCGCCGCGGGCCCTTTCGCGCCCTCAACTGCGCGGCCCTGCCCGCCACCCTGCTCGAAAGTGAGCTCTTCGGTCACGTGCGCGGCGCCTTCACCGGCGCCGTCAGCGACGCCAAGGGGCACTTCCAGCTCGCGTCCGGCGGCACACTCTTCCTGGACGAAGTGGGGGAGATGCCGCCGGAGCTCCAGGCGAAGCTGCTCCGAGCCCTCGAGACGCAGACGGTCTTGCCGATCGGCGCGCGCAAGCCCGTCGCGGTGGACGTACGAATCGTCTCCGCCACGCACCGGGGGCTGCGCCGCGAAGTGGAGCTCGGGCGTTTTCGCGCCGACCTGATGTACCGCCTGCGCGTCATCCCCATCTTCCTGCCCGCCTTGCGGGAGCACCGGGAAGACATCGCGCTCTTGTGCGAAAAGTTCATCGAATCGCACGACAAGTCCGCGCGGCGGACGATCGAGCGGGTTTCACCGAGCACCTTGAGCATCCTCGAGCGCTACGACTGGCCCGGCAACGTGCGCGAGCTGCGCAACGTGCTGGCCTACGCCTACGCCGTGGGAGATGGGCCCATCCTCGAGCCCAACGACCTGCCGCCCGAGCTGCTCGACGCCGTGCTCGGGCTCGGCAGCCCGAGCGTCGCTCTCGAGGCGTCCGCCGCGGTCGCGTCCCCCGAGCAACAGCGCCTGCTCGACGCCCTGGCCAAGGCGGGCGGAAACAAGAGCCGGGCCGCGCAGATTCTGGGGATGAGCCGCGTCACGCTGTGGCGCCGTCTTCGCGAGCTCGGCATCGAGCCCGGTCGCTAGCCGTCGGGCGCCAGCCGTCGGGCGCCCCCGCGCGGTCCGGGCGCGGCGAGGCCTCGCCGGGACCAACCGGAAGGTCGGCAGCGTCTCGCCCGCAGTCACGTGATCGGCTGGCTGCACCAGCACCACGCCTACCCGAGTGGTGGAAGGTCGAGGCCTTCCTGTTGGCGCGGTACGTCTGGCTCGGGACCGAGTCGAAGGCGAAGCCGTGCTTCCGCCAAAGTTGCGCCCTGAAGTTTCCGATGATCGATACCCGCTGCGGTCATACGCGGTGAGCCGCCACTGGGCGCGGAATGCGACGCCAGAAGCGGCCGCCGCCAGCGACCAAACGGAGAGCCTGGTTCGGGCGGAACGGTCCGCTATCTCGAGGCAGCGTTCCACCCGGTCCCGCATGAACCGTTCAGTGGTGCATGGTCTCCAGCGCGTGCACCAAGACCCGCGGGTCATAGCGGCCCTTGTAGACCGGCGGAGGACGCCGCTCGAGCTCGAGGAGCGTGGCGACAGCCTCCCAGGCGGTTCGTATCGAGTACTCGACCGTGAAGACGACGTCATCTGGCGTTTCAGCGAGCTGGCCCATGAAGGCGAGGTTGGTCGACCCGCTGGGAACGACGTCGGGGCGGTCGCCCCGCTTGCGCGGTAGGAACATGCTGGTGATGAACGGCATCAGGCAAGGAATGACGATCGACGAGTCGAGGATGGCGTCGCGCTGCTGGTCGAACTTGAGGTGACAGAGCAGCTCGTGGAGGATCTCTCGCCCCGTGCACTCGGACATCCTCTTGGAAACGTAGTTGCCGACCTTGTCCGGGAACAGCCCGTACCCCCACCCCACGAAGGTGTCCGCCGGTTGCTCCCAGTAGTGCGGCTGGTGGTTCAGCGCGATCGTCATCAGCCAGTTCGACGATTTCTTCTGGTCGTTGTGCTGAGGAACGCCTGCATGGAATGCCGAGAATTCTGGAATTCCCCTGCGCTGGGCGCGTGATCGGATCGCACGGCTGCACAGCGGAAAATCAGGTCGATTGGGCGTTAGTGCGCAGCGCAGGCGCTCAGGCGGCAGAGCCGAATCAGCCGCCGCCACCGAGATGACTCCGTCGGCCGGGTCGACAGGCCCGGGCGCGCAAAGGCAGGCCGTCGACGGGCTCTCGGGGCTGCAGGCCACTTCGTCTTGACCGCTTCGAAGCGGATATTCTCGGACCCGCGGAAGACAGACCTTTGGCGGTGTCTTACGATATGTGGCGCATCGAAGATGGCAAGCTCGCCGAGCCGTGTGCCATTTCCGGAATCCGCGCGCTGCGGGGACCGAACCCCCAAAGGAGTGAGCGGGGAGCGGCCGGAGGAGCCACCTTTTCCCAGCATGAACGCGAAGCCCACGGTTGCCGCCGCGGGCTTCGCACCTTTTGTGCGACCGTCTCCTTGGCCAACCGATTCCACGCTCGCCCTTCTGCTGTCCGCCAAACTGCAATCGGAACGCCGTTTCCGCGTCATTGGGCGCAACGCAACAGGGCCCCCCAATCGGATTGCGTGGCTGTGCTCACTTCGTGCGAAAATAGATCGACCAGCCCTCGAGCGGCTCCGTAGTAGCCGGCAAGAAGGACCGAAGCCTCTCCTGTGAACGAGGGGCGAATCGCCCATTGAGCGCAGGGCATCGAGCCAGGTGCGCGCGGCGCGCAGCCTGCTGCCTCGGCGTTGGTGCGGCTCCGGGCGGGAGGAGACGGGAAACATGCAGCACGCGATACTGGGCCCAAGCGCCGCGCTGAACGTGGCAGTTGGTTTGGCGCTGGTGGCATGCTCTGCAGGCTACGAGGGCGATTCGACACGGGTCGGGGAAGGTTTGGGGGATGCCGAAGAGCGCTCGGGAGGCGCACGGGGCGTTGCCCGAAGCTCATTCGAATCCGACGACGACACGCCTCGAGGCGACTTGGCCCCCGCGGACCTGGGCCCGGATGGGGAGCCACGGCCCGAAGGCTCGGCCTTGGTGCCGAAGATCCTCGGCATTGGCAGTAGTACCGCTTCCAACGAGCGTGGCGCACTGCAGGTTTGCGTCCAGGGCTTTGGCTGCTGCAGTGGGAGTATCCTCAACAATCGCGCCATCGTGACCGCCGCCCATTGCCTTCCAAACCCCGATCGCAACGGCTTGCGGAACGTGACGCTCACGATTGCCAATCCGCTGGACCCATCGACGATATGCTTCGACTGCGAGGACCCGGTGACGCGTCGTTTCGACACCAGCGGCGTCGACGGTACCCCGATGTGGTTCTACGTGCACCCCAACCAAACCAAGACGACGGCGAAGCAGGTGGCGAGAACCCCCGAGTGGGACTTCGCGCTCGGCACTCTGTGCCGGCCGGGCGCTCCCTGCGACGACGGGTCCAATAGTGGCCCGACGCAAACCTTGAACCTGCCGTCTCGCAGCTTCGTCACCCTCTCGATGCGTTCCCTCGATGAGAACATGGGGCTCACGTTAGTTGGCTACGGGGCGCCCAGCGTGGGTGAGCAAGACAAGATGGGCATTACGATGAAGTGGACTGGAAGCCATCACGTTCGCTGGCGAGCCACGGCGTTGGGGCGCTGGGTTTGTCAGGGCGATTCGGGCGCGCCCGGTCTGAGAAGCTCCGGCTATTCTGACGCAGTCGGCGGCTACTGGAACGCGCTCGCGACCGTCATGTCCGCAACGGAAGACGATAGCGACGGGTTCGTGGACGGGGCGGTCTGCGACACGGCGGGCCGCGCCAGCCGAGTTCGCGGCAAGACGGATTGGATCGCATCCAACATCGAGTTCTGGACCAATCAGACGTGTCGCGAGTTCACCAACGAGGCAGGCGAGCGCGCGTCGTGGTGTTGGGGGGATCTCTAGGGCGAAACCGAGTTGCTGCGGTCGCCTCCTGATGGACGGGACCAAGCGGGGCTGGGGCCCCGCGCGGAGCGCAAAGCGGTGGCGGCGCCCTGCGGGGATTCATTCCCCGCGGGCTGGGGGTCTGCTCCAGACCCCCAGGGAAAACTGACCTAGAAATGAGCCACCGCGCGAGCGCTCAGGGGAAGACGGAGTCGCACCGTTCGGTGCTCGACTCATGAAAGAGGTCTCGGCAATGGTGTGAGCACGCGCCTAGCCGACGCCTAGCCCGGATCAGCCCTCTCTCGGGGGGAGCGTGCCTGGCGGGCTACCCGAGGGGGGATGGGCAACCGCGACATTGCTGCGCGCCCAGCGGCGGCCCCGACCGGCCGCCTCGGCCACGGGCCTCTCGCTACGGCGAGCCGAGCCCCCTCCAGCGGGCGGCGACCGGGCACGGTACGCACCCAAACCGACTAGCCTGCCGCAAAGAGGACCGCGCCTGCGCGGCATATGTCACCGAATAGTCACACAATTGTTTCAGGGAAGTCACTTTGTAACAGCTGTGTGTCACCCCAGTGACGGAACACAATTGCAAAAGGCACACGAGGCTCCTCTCCGTTCGGCACAGCGCCCGAATCTTCCTGCTCGCCGCGGCGCTCGGCTCGGCCGCGCAGGCGCAACAAGACGCGAGATCGGCCGCGCCAGGGCCAGCTAGCATCCCTGAGGCAGACAGCCCGTCGCTCCTGGGCAAGCATTCACTCGACGCCGCCCGAGCCCACTTCGCGCCGGGTACGGGGCTGGTGTTGGAAAGTGATGACGAGCTGTTCGAGCTGGCTCTCCGCCTGCGGGCTCAGCCTCGCTACACCTTGAGCCTCGCCGACGGCACTGCGGCCCAGGAGAGTTCTCAACTGAGGCGGGCGCGCCTTCAATTCAAGGGGCACGCCTTCGGCAAGCACAACAAGCTCAAAGTGGAGCTGGCCTTTGCTCCACGCGACGTAGGGCAGCGCGACGACCGAAATCCGACGACCAGCCCGTTGCTCGACTGGTACTTCACGTTCGACCACCTTCGTGATCTCACGCTGAGAGTCGGCCAGTACAAGGTCCCGTACAATCGCCAGCGCGTCGTCTCTTCGGGGGATCTGCAGCTGGTGGACCGATCCATCGTGAACGCGGAGTTCAATCTCGACCGCGACATTGGCATCGATCTGCGCTCCAAAGACCTCGGCGGCCTCGGCTGGCTGCGCTATTCCCTCGGGGTGTACGCGGGGGAAGGGCGCAATGGCAGCGGCCTGCACGAGCTCGGGCTAGCGTACATGGTACGGCTCGAAGCCCTCCCCTTTGGAGCGTTCAAGGACTACCGGGAAGTGGATTTCGAGCGGTCCCCGAACCCCAAGCTCAGCCTCGGCGCCGCCTACGCCAAAGTCCACGAGGCGCGCGGAGCTCTGGCGGGCAACCCGGCAGATGGCGGGACTACCGACTTCGACGGCCTCACATGGGACCTGGTATTTCGCTACCGGGGGCTCTCGGTGACCTCCGAGTGGGCGTGGCGAACGGGAACGCGCAACCCGGGCGATGCGACCCTTCCGGCGCAGTCTGGCGACGAGGTTCCGGTTCCGACGGAAGCCCCAAGAGACGGAATCGGCGGCATGCTACAGGTCGGCTACCTGCTGCCGACCCTGCCGCTCGAGGTCGCGGCACGTGTCGGGACAATCCGGCAAACCGGGAAGGACTCGAGCCTCACCGAACGAGGTGAATACGGCGGAGGGGTGAGCTACTACTTTGCCGAGCACTCTTTCAAGGTCCAGGCCGACTACTTCCGGCTGACGGAGCGCGAGCCCGGCGCAGAATCCACCGACGTCGACGAAATGCGGGTTCAGCTGCAGTCGGCATTCTAGGGCTCGCTCTGCTGCTGGGGCCCCCGTGACCGCCGCCTTCTCACGAAGCCGGAGTGGCGCCCAGCCCGCGGCACGTGAGCTTGGGTGCCCGAGAGCGGCGCGGCGTCGGCCCGCGCGGAGCCGCTCCAGGCAACAGCCCGCCACCAAAGGGTGGCGCCCGCGCGGCTCGCGAGGAAGCCCCCCGCGGCCGCGCCGCGGGGCAGCTCATGCGCTGGGAAGGCGACCCGTCGAGCGGCTCGGGACGCTCGGAACCGGCGCACACGGACGAGGCCGAGGCCTCATCGACTGGGAGGAGAGGATACGGGCGTCGACCAGGGGCTGCCCCCAGGCGGGCGCGGCCCCGCGACGGAGCCGTGCGCGGCCAGCTCACCGAGCAGCACGGGACGCGCCAACTTGAGCGCGATCACCAACACCAAGGCGCCAAACGCCCAGATTCCGACACATACCTTCCACTCGACGATGCTGGGCGCGTACTCCACGAGTTCGTGCAGCGTGCTGGGCACGAACCCGGGCACGATCAGCCCCATCCCCTTTTCGATCCACACTCCGCAGAAGCTCAGAGCGCAAGCGACCACGAGCCGCCTGCGCTCCCCCTGCTGCCCCTCGGGCGAATACAAGAGCAGCGCCCCCGCTACGTTCATCACCACGCCCGTCCAGATCCAGCCGACCAGGCCGTGATGACCGTGGAGGCCAAAGAACAGGTAGCGCGCGCTGAGCGCATGCAGCCCGCCCGTGTACAGCGCCGTGAATAGCTCCGACAGCAGCATGAACAGGTTTACGAGGACGGTGATTCGCAGCACGCGGCTCAAGGTGCGAATCGGTCCGGAGCCGAGCGGGGCGTAGCCCGTTCGCTCCAGGGCCGTCAGGAGCAGGATGACGAACGCCGGCCCCGTGATGAATGCCGAGGCGATGAACCTCGGAGCGAGCAGAGCGGAGTTCCAAAACGGCCTACCGCCGAGGCCGCTGTACAGGAACGCCGTCACGCTGTGGATCGAAATCGCCCAGAAGATGGACACGAAGACGAAGGGCACGTACCAGGCCTTGCGCGGCTTGGCTCCGAGAAAACGCTGGTAGGCGAGATACCCCGCGACGTGCAGATTGAGCAGGAGGTAACCGCCGAGTACCAGCACGTCCCACGTAAGCATGGATATCGGCCAATTGAAGCGCCCCAGACCGGGCATGATGTGCCACAGGCGATCCGGGCGGCCCATGTCGACGACTACGAACAGGATGCACACGATGATGGAAGCGATGGCCAAAAGCTCGCCCACCAGAACCACGTCGTGCATGTCGCGGTCGTCGTAGAGATACGCCGGGATGACCATCATGACGGCGCCCGCCGCCAGCCCGACGCCAAATGTGAAGTTGGCGATGTACAGACCCCACGAAACGTGATCCCCGAGGCCGGTCACGGCCATGCCCTGAGACACCTGCTCGGCCCACGCGTTCGCGCCAACCAGGGAGAGCGCGCTGAGCAGCGTCATGGTGACGTAAAAGGCGGAGCTCCCGGAAAAGCCACCACGCACGAGATGAACCAGAAAGTCGAGGTACCCGACACGATCGGACCGCTCCGGCAAGGCGCCACCTTTCACTCGTCGAAGAAATAGAAAAATCGCGGCCGCGTTCCCAACTCTTCCTTGAGAACGAAGACGCGCTTGTTCTCGAGCACCCAGCGAATCTCACTGTCGGGATCGAGAAGGTTGCCAAAAACTCGGGCGCCCGTGGGGCACGCTTCCAAACACGCCGGCAAGCGGCCTTCACGAGTTCGATGCAGGCAGAACGTGCACTTCTCGACCACGCCCTGGGGTCGAATCCGATTCGACAGATAGCTTTGATCCGGATTGACCTCGTCGGGCGAGATTTCGGGACGCGTCCAGTTGAAGCGCCGGGCGTGGTACGGGCAGGCCGCTTCGCAGTAGCGGCACCCGATGCACCAGTTGTAGTCGACGACCACGATGCCGTCCTTTTCCTTCCAGGTGGCCTGCACCGGACACACGTCGACGCACGGCGCATTGTCACACTGCTGGCACTGGACCGGCAGATAGTATTTGCCGGGCCGAGGCACCTCGTGGTCGTAGTCGGCGGTGCCCTTCTCGAAGTCGAGGCTACCCTGCTCCATCTCGAATACGCGAATGTAGCTGTTGTTCGTCCGGCGATCGTGGTTGTTCTCTTGGTGGCAGGCCTCGGCGCACTTACGACATCCAATGCACACGCTGAGGTTCAACGCGTATCCGAACTCGACCCCCTCCAAGGGCTCGTGATCCGCGATGGTGACCTCTGCCCCGTACTCTTCGAGCGTCTCCTGCTCGAGGCGGCGCAGCACGCGCTCGAGGTCCTCTCTCGACAGCTCGCGATAGTGACGCTGCAGGAACTCGTCGAGGGTCAGGTGGTGATGAAAGTTCTTGAGCGGCTCCATCGCCTTGGCAAACGCCCCGGCGCCCAAGGTGGCACCCACGACCTTCAGCGCGCGCCGCCGACTCGTCGCTTTCACGGCCGCGGCCCCTTCGAATGCGGACCCCCGTTTGCCCGGCGGGCGAAAAATCGATCCCGCGGGCCTTCCGCAGGCAACACGGGTCGAATCGCCGGCGAGTGCGCGTCGTGGCAGTCGACACAATGGTTGCGCTGCCGGGGACCGGCCGCGAGATTCCAGTAGCCCGTCATGCCTCCGTGACTCCCCGCTCGGTAATCCCGAAACTGCGGACCGTGACACTGCTGGCACAGCTGCATCGCTTCGCTCGTCGCGACCTCCGTGGCGTCTGCAAGATGCAGCCGTGGGGTCCCTCCGCGCACGTGACAGCTGGCGCACGCCAGCGGCCCGTGGCGAAATTCGAGCCCTTGGTGGAATGTCGCCAGCTGGGTCATCGAACTCGGCAGCGGCCTCGGGTCGCCGATCGAGTGGCAGGTTTCGCAAGCGACGAGCGTAGCTCCGCGGACCGCGGGCGCGGGCTCTCGCCCGGGCGCTTTCGCGCCGCCGTGAGCGGCCGCTGGTTCGCGGTCGACCCCCTCCACCACGTCCGTGAGCAGGGGGGGCTCCGGGAGGTCGATGTGGGTGAGCTTCGCCGGCCGATGAATCACTGGCTGATGATTCCTCCTGCCGGCAGATTCGTCCGACGGAAGGTGCCTACCACGCTCGC
This sequence comes from Polyangiaceae bacterium, assembly GCA_050299315.1. Classification (GTDB taxonomy): domain Bacteria; phylum Myxococcota_A; class Polyangia; order Polyangiales; family Polyangiaceae; genus SZUA-265. The sequence continues at coordinate 30,770 of JBNKVS010000055.1, read as the reverse complement.
GCCCGTCCACTCGGTTGCAAGCGAGGAGCGCAATGCACGCCAGACCGCAAAGGCCAAGCCAGAGCCGTACGGGATCCACGGGCGGGACTCGTGCCGCGGCAACGAGCTCTCCCCTCGCCGGGACGCGTGCGCCAATTCTGCGCGCGCGCACGCTGAGCCGGCCCGTTCCCGACGAGCATGCGCCGAACTCTGCGCACTGGCCCATCCTCATGTCGCCGTACCAGTGCCATGAACTCGACGGGAAGACAACCGTCGCCGCGGGACATCGACGGTCGCCCCCAAACCTGTTACCACTTGGGCGTTCCTCCGCCGTTGGCCGTGGCAGCGGCGCACCTCTCCACACGCCCCGGAGGTCTGCCCTGGTCGAGTTTCGCGGGGTTAGCCGGGTTCCGCAGGTCGACCGTGCCCATCAGCGCCCTCGTCATCACTCTCGAAAACGCCCCCGCGGATGTCGAGCAAGCCCTGCAAACGCTGCGCGCACATCGCCTTCTCACCGTGGGAGAGCCCCTCGAGGGGCGGGTGCCCGTCGTCGCCGAGCCGAGTTCGCTCGAAGAAGGGGAACGACTCCATCGATGGCTACTCACTCTTCCACAGGTCGTACATGTCGACGTCATCGGCGTTCACTGGGACGACACCGAGGAGGCAGCCAGCGGGTGATCCGGCGCCCGCGCGGCGGTCTCCGCGCCCGGTGCCCACCGACGCGCTGTAGCGACGCGACCGACAACCAGGGGTTGAGGCGAGGACCCGAAGCGGCGATACTCCGTCGCACGGCATCGATCATGGGGAACATGGAGCGAAGGAATTTCCTCAGGCGCAGCGCCATGGCGCTCGCTGCGGCGGCCGCACACGGCCGCGCCCAGAGCGCCCAGGCACAGGCGGATCCGGAGCTGGAGTGGCAGAAGGCCCCGTGTCGCTTTTGCGGTACGGGCTGCCATGTCCAGGTCGGCGTCCGAGGAAGGAAAGTGGTTGCCGTTGCAGGCGATCAGGAGGCCGACGTGAACCGTGGCCTGCTGTGCGTCAAGGGCTACCACGTCGGCTTGGCGCTCTACGGCCGAGACCGTCTCACCCGCCCTCTGCTGCGGAAGGGGGACTCCTTCGAGCCGATCTCTTGGGACCGGGCGCTCGACATCATCGCCGAGCGCGTCATCCGCGACCCAAAGGGGTTCGCCTTCTACGGCAGCGGGCAGTGGACCATCCCGGAGGGATACGCCGCGCAGAAGCTGATGAAGGGCGGCATCGCCAACAACCATATCGACCCCAACGCCCGGTTGTGCATGGCTTCGGCCGTAACCGGCTTCCTTTCGACGTACGGTGTGGACGAGCCAGCCGGTTGCTATGACGACCTCGAGGCTTGTGACGTCTGCATCTTCTGGGGCAACAACCCCGCCGAGATGCACCCGGTGCTCTTCTCGCGTCTCGTCGACCGGCGGAGCCGCGGCGAGACCGTGCGCATCATCGACATCGGAACACGCCGAACCCGCAGCACGGAGTTCGCCGATCACCACATTTCCTTCACACCCCACACGGACCTGGCCATCGCCAACGGCGTCCTCCGGGAGCTCGCCAAGCGAAAGACGTACGACCGAGCGTTCGTCGAAAAGCACTGCGCGTTTCGCGCAGACTCGTCCCCTCCCAGCCTGCCCGGCGCCGCCATCGGGTTCGACGAGTTTTTGCAGCGCCTCGAACCGTACACGTTCGAGTACGTGAGCCGGGTCTCCGGCGTCCCGGAAGAGCAGCTGAAGCTACTCGCCGATCTCTTCTCGGACCGCAACCTACGCATCACCAGTCTGTGGTGCATGGGCATGAACCAGCACACGCGCGGCACGGCCATCAACAACCTCGTGCACGGGCTGCACCTCTTCTCCGGCCATTTCGGCAAGCCTGGAGACGCACCCACCAGCCTCACCGGCCAACCCTCGGCGTGCGGCACGGTGCGCGAGGTCGGCACCCTGGCGCATGCCTTGCCCGGTGGGCGCGTCGTCGCCAACCCCGAGCACCGCCGGCAGGCCGAGGAAATCTGGAATCTTCCCGCCGGACGCATCCGCGCCCAGCCGGGCCATCACACCGTGGCCATGTGGAAGAGTTTTTCCACCCCGAGCGACCAACCCGGGGGAGAAATCAACACGATTTGGGTCCAGGTGACGAACCCCGGCCAGACTCTCCCCAACCTCGGGAGCCTGTTCGAGCCGAGCCGGAAGCTGGACGACAAATTCCTCATCGTGTCCGACGTCTACCCCACGGAGACGACGCGCAAGGCAGATCTCGTCCTGCCGAGTGCCATGTGGGTCGAGAAGAATGGCATCGTCGGCAACTCCGAGCGTCGAACGCAGCAGTGGTTCCGCATGGTGCCACCGCCCGGGCAGGCGCGAGACGACTGCTGGCAAACCATTGCGATGACCAAGAAGCTCTTCGACAAGGGCTTCGCGGGGGCTCGGGACAAAGAGGGAAAGTTTCTCTTCTCCGTCACCAAGGGCGGCAAGCAAGTCCCGATCTGGGATTTCGCGCGGTACTATGACGTGAACGTGGACGAACACCTGTTCGAAGAGTACCGCAGGTTTTCCCGGCTCAAGCACAAGGACCTCGCGCCCTATGCAGAGTACGTGAAGGCGCGCGGGCTGCGCTGGCCCGTCGTCGAGCAAGCGGACGGCCGCTGGCGCGAAACCAGGTTTCGTTTTTCCGAGTTCGACGACCCCTACGTCAAGCCGGGCTCGGAGATAGACTTCTACCACTCGACCACCGGGGATGGCCGCGCGCAAATCTGGTTTCGTCCTTACGAGCCTCCGCCCGAGGTTCCCGACGAGCAATACCCGTTTTGGTTGTGCACGGGCCGGGTTCTCGAGCACTGGCACTCCGGCACGATGACGGGTCGCGTCCCAGAGCTCCGACGCGCGATGCCTGCCGCCTACGTCGAGGTCAACTCGTCGGACGCCAGGAAGCTCGGGATCCGCTCGGGAGACCGAGTGCGGCTGGAGACCCGTCGCGGCAAGCTGGAGCTGCTCGCGTGGGTCGACGGTCGAGGAGCCCCCGCGCCGGGCAACCTGTTCGTCCCGTTCTTCGACGAGAACCTGCTGGTCAACCAGCTCACGCTCGAGGCATTCGACCCATTCTCGAAGCAACCGGACTACAAGAAATGTGCGGCGCAGCTGTCGCTCGCCGAGGCGTGATCGAATGGAGGCTCGTCGCAGCTCGTGGTTGCTCGGGGCCGTGCTCCTGTCAGCGGCATCCGCTGGCTTCTTGCGAGGAGTTTCGACCTCCCCCGAACCTCGCGGATACGTCGCGGACACCCAGGCCAAAGCCCGCGAGGGCAAGCCCGCCTCGAGCTACCGCGAGTTGCGCACGGAGCCGCACGGGCCAAACGCCGCCGTCTACTCGGCGGCGCGCGGGGTACTCACGGGGCTCCTGCCGAGCCGCACGGACGCGGTGCCTCCCCGAACCGAGGAGGCGCGCCTCGCCAGCCTCGCGAAGCGCGCGTCACGCCGGGCGTTCGACGGCGCTCCGCCAACCATCCCCCACGCCATCGATGAACGAACGCAGCCCAACTGCCTCGTGTGCCACGAGCGAGGAGCCAAGGTTGGCGATCGGATCGCTCCCATGATGGGCCACCGACCCCTCAGTAGCTGCACACAGTGCCATGCACCGTCTGCAGCAGCGCGGCCCGCCTGGCTACGGGAGGCCCTCGAGCAATTGCCCGCCGCTCCGGAAGAGACGACGCTCACCGCACGGGCGACCGTCGAGGAGTTCGGCGGGCGGGGGGCCCGCGCCTATCCACACGCTCCCCCCGCATTGCCCCACACCCGCTTCATGCGTGAACGCTGCGAGAGTTGTCACGGTGTCACGGGTTCGGTCGGCTTGCGAACCTCTCACCCCGTCCGGCAGAGTTGCCAGCAGTGTCACCTTCCGCGAAGCGATTTCGCGCGAGAAGCGATGCTCTCGACGCTCGCCAAACCTTCCGCCGAGGTCTCCCCATGAAGAAAGCACTGGGCCGCAGGGCCTTTCTCAATCTGTGGCAGTCCCGGGACGAGAGCCCGCTGCGCGGCGACTCTGGTTGGACACCCTCGCAGCCGCAGGAAAACCGCGCACCCGAGACGCCTCGTCCGTCGCCGGTGGCATCCGGCTTCTCGCTCGCGGATTTCTACGCGAATCGGCCTTCGACAGCGATGCTGCCACCAATCCGCATCCGCGAAAGTGCATTGGCTCACGCTGGGCGCCCCGTGAAGGTTGGGCTGGCCCCCGCTCACGAGGCGCCCGACCTCTCTGATGGCGAGCAGGCCGAGTACGCCGAGCTTGCCGCCGACTGGGAGCGCCGGAGCCGAGCATGACAGCCCCCGAGGCCCCGCCATCGACGTTGCTCGGTCAGTCCGAGGCGGCTGGCGAGGACGCGCTGCCCGACGTGTTCCAGGGAATTGTCGACGAACGGCAGCTCCTCGACTGGCACCGCGACATCACGAGCGCGACCCGAGTGCGGGAGGTGCGGCTCAAGGGGCACGCGACTCGGCGTGTCGGGCCCGGGGGGGAGAGCCTGAGCGACGCTTGGAGCCACTTTCGAGCGGGGCGCGCCATCGGCCTCCAAGTCTACTACGACTGGAAGGACGAATCTTGGTGCGACACGCTTCTGCGCGCAGGCAACTCGGTACGCCTCGTACGCATGCGCACACCGGCCGCCCGCGATTCGTGAGAGCCCTCGGAAGCCGCGCCCTTCGGCGCTGCGAAGGCCCCCGACGACCGCGCGCCAGACATCGTTCGGCGAGCGACGATCCGAGCGAGACTCCACGACGGGAGCCACCCGCTTGGTAAGAAGGACCCGGTGACGGGCGAAACCCCGATGCGAGGCGCCCTGCGCCTTCTCTACGCACGGTCCCTGCAGGATTTCGTGGCCGAACAGTCGCATTGAGCCCGTCCGGAGCTGTCCTTGCAAGGACTTGGGCAAGCCGAGCGCGCGCGCCGCCGCGGTGCAGCCTCCCTCTCGCACGACCCGGGCAAAGCGGGCAAAGCGGCGCGGGTTCATTCCGAAACGACCTAGCATTGTTCGCCCCTGCGAACAGCGAGTCCTGATCACGAGGCCTAATCGCGCTGGCGTAAAGGCCCCAAGCTGGGATTGTTCCCCTCAGCAAAGGATTGTGACCAATGACTCTCGAAAGCTCGAACCTCCCCGCCTCGACCTCCTCTTCGTCCTCCGACGTCGCCCAGCCCGCTGCGAGCGCCGCCGGGGCGGCTGCGGCCCTTGCGTTGCCTGAGTGGCAGCTCGATCCGGCGCATTCCAGCGTGGGCTTCCGCGTCCGCCACCTGATGGTGAGCCACGTGCGCGGCGAGTTCCAACAGGTGAGCGCCCGCCTGCGCTTCGACCCCAAACGGCTGCCCGAGAGCCAGCTCTCCGCCGCCATCGAGGTTGCCTCCATTCACACCGGCCAGGTCCAGCGTGATGCGCACCTGGCCAGCGCGGACTTCTTCGACGCGGCCCAGCACCCGCAGATCACCTTCGAGTCGCACGGCTTTGCCCCCGTCCAGGGCGGCTACGACGTGACCGGCGCGCTCACCCTCCGCGGCGTGACTCGCGAGCTGACGCTCGCGCTGCGTGAGCTCAGCGAGGAGCGCCGGGATCCGTGGGGCCAGCTGCGCTTCGGCGCAACGGTCAGCGCCCAGATCTCGCGCACCGACTTCGGCATGACCTGGAATTCCGCCCTGGAGGCGGGAGGAGTGATGGTCGGCGACCAAGTCTCGATCCAAATCGAGGTCTCCTTGACCCGGGCTGCCTGAAACCCGCCGGGAGCTGCACCATGAAGTCACTTCTCTTCGGCCTCACCGCCGCGTTTCTCCTGGCCTGCAGCGCGAGCCGCGACCAGAAACCCGTCGACCCATCGCAGCCAGCGATCTCGCCTGGCGAGGCGCCCGCCCACTGGTCGGGTTCGCTCTCCCAGGACGAGCAGGTTGCCATCATGAAACAGCGCGTGACCCCCGCGCTCGCTCGGGTCTTTCGCGCTGGCGACGCGGACGCGCTCGCCGACTTCGGCTGCGAGTCCTGCCACGGGCCGAGCTCCCAGTCCCCCACGCGATACCTGCCGACCCTTGCGCTCGAAAACGGACGGATCAACGCGTTCACGACCGATCCCGAAGTTTCCGAGTTCATGGCGAATCGGGTCGTCCCGGAAATGGCCGCCGCGCTCGGCCTGCAGCCGTACGATCCAGCCACGGGTCAGGGCTTTGGCTGCGCGGGGTGCCACACGCTCGTTCCCTGACGGGCGACGGCCCGCGTCCGAGTCCCGCGGGGGGGGGCGGACTGCCGACTCGGCAGCGCGGGGCGGCTGCGCCGACCGCCCGAGCCTGGCGTCCGGGCGGTCGCCCGCGCAGCGGCCGCGCAGAGTTGGCGGACGTCAGCGCCAAGCCCTGGCGCGTGGGAGTCTCCCGGGACGCCAGCACCAGCCCGGCGCCTCCGGCGAGGCGTACCGTGAACAGCGCGAGCGCCCCCGTGTGGCTGCCACGCAGGAGCCGTTGCATGCGGATGACCTCCGCGGCCTGCAGCTCGGACGGGGAAGAAACCGCTCCGGGGCCAAGGCGGCGGTGCATGGGCGGCCACGCGGCGGAAAGCGTCGTGCTGGGCCATTGCTCCTCCGGTGCCGAAAACGACTTGAAGCACGCCAGCGAATTGGCCTTCAAAATGGCTGCTCACTTCAGAATGAGCGAGGGCGTCGGTCCGGTCGATTGCCAACACGAATCCGAGCACGTCTTCCTGGGTTAGTCGGGGCTGCGGACGGAAGCACCCGCGACGCGCCGGTTCACGTCATCGAACCCAAGGGCGCGCAGCCTGCCGGTCGTCGCGCTCGGGCTTCGTCGCGCGAAAGCCAACTTCCCTCGACGAGCGGGTCGAAGCACTACTCCCGCGCGAAACGCCGCAGAAGACCGAGCTCGGCGCGCTACTTGGGACCCCAGCCAACGGTTGCGCAGCCGCGCTGTCGCCGGACACGGCCAGCTTGCCGGTCCGAAGCCCTTCGAACGGGCTCGCGAGAGGGTGCGATCCATTCCGGGTGGTCCAGACGCTTCACTGTGGCACGGGGAATGCAGTGGCCGCAATGCAGTCCCGGCGATGCAGCCGCGGCAAGGCTGCCGCCGAGCATAGACGCAAGACGGCGAACGAGAGTCGCTTCGTTTGGAAGCTCAGTCCGATGTCGACCCGCGGGGAAGCACCTGCCCTCGACACGTGAGCCGAAGGTCCACGCGGAGCGATCCAAGAGCGCAACCCGAGCGATCGTCGAACGTAACCACGACGAAACCTCACTCACCACCACCCGACTTCGAACCCGACCCTCCCCATGACAAAAACACCAACGATGAGGCGTAGGACCAACATGACTACGATTGTCCGAATCAGCTCAACCCTCTTTTTAGCAGGCACCTGCTTGCTGCTACCAGGCTGCGGAGCTGCCGGTTTGACCAAGCAAGATGCCCTTCGGCAATACACCACGCTCGCTCAGCTCAGTGACGGCGTCGAAGAGGCGCGCGGGCGGCACGGCGAACTGCTCGCCCCACAGCATTTCGAAACCACGGAGCAGCAACTGAACGATGCGGTCGATCAGGCCCGCAAAGCCAACAAGGACGAAGCCACCCAAATCGCCGACGACGGCGTAGTTGCCCTCGAGGAGCTCAACGGGGTGATCGAGGCGAATCGGCGGGTAATGGAGGAGGTCCTGGACATGCGCGTTCGCGCTGTCAACCAGGGCGCCGGAGATCTCTTCGCGAGTCGACTACAGGACGCCGACGAGCACTTTCAAGATGCGTCCGGCCTCCTCGAAGACGGAAAGACTCCGAAGGCGCGCAGCAAGCGTTCTGCCCTCATCGACGAGTACGCTCAACTCGAGCTCGCTGCCTTGAAGAAGGGGAAGGCCGAAGCCTCGAGGATCGCAATTCACGCCGCAGAGGACGCCGGCGCAAGCAAGTACGCAGAGAAGACACTGGGCCTCGCGAAGGACGAGCTGAACCTGATGGTATCCGTTCTCGAGGCGGACCGCACCCAAACCGAAAAGGCCGACGTGCACGCCGAACGCGCCACGTGGCTCGCTCACCGCGCACGCGAAATCACCCACGTTCTGAAGTACTTCGAGCGGCAGAATTTCTCGTTCGAGGACCGCATGCTCTGGTATCAGGGCCAGCTTCAGCAGGTGCGGCGGGCGCTCAGCGACGAGACGCTGCCGTTCGACAAGCCGAACGCACAGGTCATCTTCGCCCTCCAGCAAGACACGAAAGCCATGCAGTCCGTGCTGGCCAACATGCGAGGGACGAACGCGCTCACGCGAAAGCAGATCGCCGGGCTAGAGCACGAGCTCGAAGCGCAGCGCCAGTCTCACGGGGCAGACATGCAACGCCTCCTCGCTCAGCGCCAAAAGGAGGCGCTGGAGGCGGAGAAGCGTGCCGAGCAACAGCTCGAAGCCGTGAAGAACGGGAACACGTCGCAGCTCGCGCGAATGGAAAAGGAAATGACGCAAGCCCGCCGAGCGGCCTCTCGACAGGTCCAGCAGCTGGAGCAGCGCTTGTCTGCAGACGCTCAGGCGACCGCAGAGGCGGAGCGCCGAAGGAAGCGATCGGAAACCCGCTTCGCTTCGGTCCAGGCGCTCTTCAGCGAAGCGGAGGCCGAGGTCTTTCGTCAGAGCGGCGACGTCACCATCCGACTGAAGGGCTTCGCGTTCCCCTCCGGCAGGTCTGACATTTCGGCGAGCAACTACGGGCTCCTCAACAAAGTCGTCACTGCGCTCAATACCTTCCCGAACACGAAGGGAACGGTCACGGGGCATACGGACAACCGGGGCGGAGAGCAGCGCAACCTGGAGCTATCGGCCGCTCGCGCCCAGGCGGTCGTCAACTTCCTGACCACCGTCGGCGGCGTGGCGGTGGGTAGAATGACTTCGGACGGCAAAGGCGAGGCACAACCGGTGGGCAACAACGAAACGGCCGAGGGTCGCGCTCAGAATCGTCGCATCGACGTGAGGATCGTGACGGACGCCACCGGTGAGCTCGCATCGATGTAGAGGTCCCCGCCGCGCGCCGCCGGTAGGCATTGAGGAACCGAAATGGGAGAACGTGGCTCGGGCAGAGGCCAACCAGCTCTCAGGGCTCTCTCGACTGCTCCGACGCGGTTGGGACGGCCGGTCCGATGACGTGGCCCCCAAAACTCGACGAGTGGCTCGCATGAACTCGGACGCCGCGCGGGCGCTCGCGTGCTCGGCACGGGGCGCGCAGGGCCAGCCGAGGTCATCCGGGCACTGGGCGCCGAGCGCGCGGCAGCGCCCCGCTCGGCGCCCGCGTGGGGCAGCGCAGATGGCTACAGTCGTTCGCCGGACTCGAGGGTGTAGATGCCGTGCAGCGGCGTGTCCCCCGTGGGGCCGCGGCTGTGGCTCACGCTGAAGACGAGCCGGCTCCCCTGCGCGGCGGAGCCGCCGTTGCCCTGCAACCGATTGGTGATGCCGAAGACACGAGTCGAAGCAATGTCCAACACGCTGCCGTCCAGCTCCAGACCGGGCTCGCCCCGCAGCTCGCTTGCCGTCACGACCACGCGCGAACCGGTGAGCGTCGCTCCATGGAGCACGCGTACCCCCGACAGCGCCAGCTTCGACCCCTCGACGACCAGCCGCTCGACCGTCGCGTCTTCGATGACGAGATCCCGGCATTCCGACACCCGAACCAACCCGAGGGAGCCGGTGAGCCGCACCCCGGAGCCGGCTTCGCAAACGAAGGGAGCGGAGCCGTGCGCCGCCACGGGCGGCAACGAAAGCCAGGGGCGTACTCGCGAATGGGGTAGCGAAAACGCCCGACCGAGAAACTCCGTGATGGCTTCGGCGACCGCGGCGGGGCGCTCGGCGATGGGATTGTGCCCGACGCTTGGCAGCAGCCGGGGCTCGACCGCCGGCAAGCGCTGGGCGAGGATCCGACAGACTCGTAGAGGCGCGACCCCGTCGCTCTCGCCCCAGAGCAGGAGAGTGGGCGCGACCACCCGAGCGAGAAAGGGATCGAAGTTGGTCTCGAGCAGCGATAGAGCGGAGATTCGAACGGGATCTCCCGAGAGCCAACGCGAACGCAAGCGTTCGCTCTCGAGCAAGGTGGCGGGCTCGGGCGCCAAGCGGGAAAGCTTCGTGATGAAGAGATCTTGAAACAGCTCTGCGGCAAGAGTCGGCTCCTCCTCCCCTTGACCGCTCGCGTATTCGCTGACCAGCGCCTCTCGGCTGAGGATTCCGGCAGCGTCGATCAGGACGAGGCGGCGCACGGCGCCGGGCGCGAGCGCGGCAGTGGCCAGGGCGATCGAAGCCCCCATCGAATGACCCACGAGATCGACCTGCCCCCCGAGTCGACTGCCGATCACGTGCGCCACGAATCGAGCGTAGCCTTCGGGGGTGTAGTGGAGGTTCGCCCGACGGGAGCGCCCGAAGCCTGGCAGATCCACCGCCGCCACGGCCCGTTCGCGAGCCAAGGACTCGAACACCGGGTACCAGTCGCGCACGCCGTTTTCCCCGAGCCCATGCACCAGCAGCATCGGTGGACCGGCCGAGCGCTCCGGCCCGCCGCGCAACAGGTAGTAGCGCCCGCCGTAGACGGGGTCGGGGTGGGTGGTCGCTCGCACCCCCGGGATCGCCGCCACCGCGGGCTCGACCACGGGGGGCAACGAAATGGAACCCGAGCCGCACCCGGCCAGCACGACCACCGCGGCGCAAGCCCTCGCCAGCGCTCGGTGCAGCCGCACCGCGAGCGCTGGTGCGCCGAAGTGTCCCTCGTGAGCCGCGCCCGCTGAGCGACAGGGCACGAGCGCTTCGCGATGACCACCTTCCACCAATGACCCGTTACCACGCTGTCGAGCGCTTGCGCGTGCGGCTCCACACTGGGAGCGCCTGTGTGGCCGACTGCGCTCCCCTCGCCCTACGGACGAGTGGCATCGACGACCAATATCGGTGCGCAGAACTCGAGGCGCCCATCGCCCCCGACGAACGGCGCGAGTGACTCCTCCGCTTCCCGCTCGAGCCGCTCCAACCGATTCGCGTCGAGTCGCCCTCCCAAGGTCCAGACGCACGCCCCCTCCGCTGCCACCATCGCCTTGACCGAGGCGAACGACGCATTGCCATCACGGCGGCTCACCTCGAATCGCGGCAGCTCCGCGTGGCGGCAGAGCCGCGCGAGTTCCTCTCGGCAACCGAGCCGGAAGGGGGCGCGAAATCCGTCGGCCACCTCGGCTCCAAACAGCCTCTGCAACAGCTCCGCCAAGACGGCATACGCGGGGCTGTGGTCGAGAGCCCCGCAGACAGCGACCCGCAGACGCCCCGAAGGGCGCAGCGTTCGCCACATCTCTCGCAGAGCCAGAACCGGATCATCGAAGAACATCAGCGCAAATTGGCTGGCGACCAAATCGAACTCGGCGTCCTCGAAGGGCAGCGCTTCGGCGCGCCCACCGACGAAGCGCGCCTCGGGAACGACCTCGGCGGCGACCGCCAACATGTCCGGCAGCGCGTCGAGCCCCGTAACCACCGCCCCGGGCCGCCTCCGGGCGACGAGTGCCCGCGTCAGCGCTCCGGTGCCACAGGCCACGTCGAGCATCGAGGCCGCCGTCTCAGCCCCGGCCCCGGCGGCGAGGCGATCCGCCCAAGGCGAGAAAAACGCTGGGACGAAACGCTCTTCGTAGACCCGGGCCGGGGCAAGCTGGGGTTTGGGGGGTTCGTGGGGTATGCTGCTCGCCGTCATCGTGAGTCGATCGTGAAGAAAGATACTCGAGCTGACCATGACCGAGCGTCCGATTCGGTTGACCACGCGTCCACCGACGGGTCAGCGCCGGCGGCCCCGCCCGCGGAGCACGACGCGCTGTCGGACTTGCTGCGAGAAGTGCGTCTGCGTTCGGCGTTCTTCTTTCGCTGGGATGTCGGGTCGCCCTTCGCGATGGCAGTTCCGGACGGGAGCGAAGTGGCCGCTTCCGCTCTCCTCGACTCTCAGAGTGTCGTGTCCTATCACCTCGTGACCAGTGGGCACTGTTGGGGCGGGCCCCTGGGAGCTCCCGCGTTCGAGCTCGAAGCGGGAGATGTCCTCGTCGTTCCGCGCGGCAACTCCTACGTGATTGGCAGCTCGGAGGAGCAATGCCAAACGGCCCGGGTGCAGCTCGAAGAGGGCCGCGCCTTCTATCGGTCCATGGCGAGCGGCCAGCTCCCCCCGGTGGTCACCAGCGGCCCCCGAGGAGGGGCGAGAAACCAACTGATTTGTGGATTCCTGGGCTGTGATTTGAGCCCGTTCAATCCACTGCTCTCGTTCCTCGATCCGGCCACGGTCGTGCGCGACGCGGCGCGGGTCGAGGGCCCTCGCCTCGGAAGCCTCGTGGAGCACGCCCTGTCGGAAGTGCGCAACCCGGGCCCCGGCAGTCGCGCCGTGCTGCTGCGGCTGAGCGAGCTGATGTTCGTCGAAGTGCTGCGACGCTGCGCGACCCGAGCCCCCGAGGGCAGGGGGGGCTGGCTCGCGGGGCTGCAGCATCCGGCCGTCGGCCGAGCCCTGCGGGCGCTGCACCAGCGGCCAGCCGCCCCCTGGAGCCTCGCGGAGCTGTGCTCGGAGGCGGGAGTCGCGCGCTCTCGACTCATCGATTGCTTCCATCGCTTCGTTGGAATGCCTCCCATGCAGTACCTGAGCCACTGGCGTCTGCAGTTGGCGGCTCGCAAGCTCCGGGAGTCGGACGCGAAGGTGGCAACCGTCGCTCGGGAGGTCGGATTCGAGTCCGAAGCGGCCTTCTCACGGGCGTTCAAGCGGGTGGTGGGGATGCCGCCTTCGGAGTGGCGCGGCGAAGCGGGCCGATAGCGGCGCCGGGATGGCGTATCGCGGCACCATCCTCGACGATACGGGCCTTCGAGCGAGCGAACGTCGTCCTCGTCGAGCCCCCGCGCCGCGTGGCCAGCGGTCGGTCGGTGATCCAGTAGCGCCGGATTGGCCGCCGGGGCCGGGGGCCACCTGATCCTGGTGGCGCACGACTCCGCGAACCCTCGCCGATGGCTAGGCGGCCCTCGAGACGCGAGCGTGCTCTTCACGCCGAATCGAGGCGCCGACGCGATCGGCAACCGGCTGGGGCTCGAAAAGGCGCTCACCGCCGAGCGGCGCGTCGCCCCCGAGGCGGGGGGGCGCGTTGCTTTGGACTGTGTCGTCCGCGTTCGCCGCTCGCTGGCCCCCGACGCGAAGCTCGACCGCCGCCAGGCTCCCGCCGCCCCGACTCCAGCCTTCCCCGTCACCTTGCAACCCGGCAGTCGAGCGAGACGGGATTTCGCGCAGAGAATGCTGCGTCTGAGCTCCCGTGAATGTAGACAGTTCCATGCGTATTTTCGGGCAGCAGCACGCAACCGGGGGTCGATGAATGACGGACGCGATCGAGCGAGAATCGCCGCGGCTGCAGGGCTTTGGTGAACGAGCTGTCCGCGAGGGTCGCCGTTTGTACGCGGCGCACGGCTACCCGCTCGCCGGCGTGGCGCTCGTGGCTCTGGGAATCACCGTCCGCCTTTGGAACTACTTCGAATCGGGCTTCTGGTACGACGAAGCCGCCTGGGCCGTGCGAATCTTTCGGGGCTGGTCGACCCAAATCCGCCCCCCCGGGTTCGTCCGCCTGACGCTGTGGCTGGGCGAGCTGCACAACACGGTGCCCGTCCTGCGAGCGCCGGCGATGGTCGCGGGCATCGCGAGCATGCCGGTGTGGTTGAGTTTGGGGCGAGCCGCGGGCTTCACCCGCTGGGGCCGCGCGCTCGGGCTGTTCGTCCTGGCGCTGCAACCCATGGCGATCACGCTCAGCTCGGAGTTCAAGCCCTACTCGATCGAGTTGTTCTCGCACCTGTGCCTACTCGCGCTAGCGTCTTCGTTTCTGAAGAGTCGGCGTCTGGTCACGCTGCTGGGCCTGGCTGTCGTCGGGGCGCTCAGCCCGCTCTTCGCATGGTCCGTGGCCATGGTCCTGCCGTGGATATTCATCTACGTCACCGCCAACGCTGCGCTGCGCAAGGAGCGCCGCAACGCCGTGGTGGCTTGCGCCGCGGGGGCGTGCGCGGCCGGGAGCCTCCTGTGGGTCTTCCTTTCGAAGGTTCAGGGCGAGGACCCGAAGACGGAATTCTGGGGGCGAAAGTACGACGTATTCTTCCTAGGAGACAGCGCTTGGGAACACGCGCAGTGGCTGGCCGAAAAGACGCGCGACACCGTGGCGTCTGCCGGTCACCTACGATTTCCGGAAGCCGTGGAGCCGTTCGCCGCCACGATGAGCGAGTGGCTGTTCGTCGCGGCGTCTCTGCTCGGCCTGGTGTCCATCGTCTGGCGAAAGCAAGTCTCGCGCCAGATCCTGTGGCTGGGTCCCTGGGCTGCGACCATCGCTCTGGGAGCGTTGGGTCTGTGGCCGTACGGGCCCTTTCGAACGAACCTGTTCCTCGTTGCCTACGTGTTGTTGTTGGTGATCGCCGGCTTGGAAGAGGCGGCCCATGCCTTGCACCGGGTCCGGGGGGCGCTCATCGCTGGAAGGCTCTCCCTCGCCACGCTGCTCGTGATGGCATTGCTCACCTCGCCGGCGCGAACGGCGCAAAAGGCGAGCCAGTGGGCCAACTCGAGCCGCGTTCGACAAGCGCTCCTTCACGTCTCCGAGACCGAGGCCCGCTGGAAGCGCGCACGTGCGCGAAACCCTTCGAAACGACCCAGGCGGGTGCGCCCTCTGCTGATCATGGACGGCTGGGCGTCAGTCCCGTTCAAGTACTACACCACGCTCTACGAGGGAGCGGACGCGACCAAGCTCCAGGCGATGCGAAAGGATTTCCGAATCCACAGCCTCCGCGGTGGGCGCTTTCCATCGGTTCGCCGCGCCATCGACAGGCGAAGGGGTGGCTCGTATTGGCTGCTGACGGCTCGAAGTGGCGACACGTATCGCCGCGTGGAGCGTCACGTTCGCAAGCGCTGCGCCAAGGTGGACGTGGCGATGACGCTTCCGGGCACCACCGTGCTCATGCACTGTGGGAAGGTGAGAAAGCGGCGGTAGCGCGCGGAGCTCGAGCGCCCGACGCTCCCCCAATGGCCGGGGTCGCATCGCGTTCGAGTATGGCGGCGAAGAGCTCGTCGCAGTGAGTCATCACGCTGCGGTAGCCGCCGGCGGAGTGTTCCGCGACGGCGACCTTGCCCTCGGCGGCGGTCCGCTCGGGCTTGCCCGCGGCCTCACGCGATGTCCAATCCGCCTCGGCGTGGCGCCCCCGGACGCCAGCCTTGTGCTAGCGCGGGCTGGCCCGTCTCCCGGCCCCGCCGCGGCGCGCTCGCTTCATCGCTCGGACCCGGCGTGCTCCCGGAGCGCGGTCAGCAGCCCTCCCCACCAAAGGCCAACGCTTCGGAGCCAGGGGGCACCAACGAGCCCGTGGCGCGCCGGATGGTCGTCGCGAAGGGCGCTCCAGCCGTGGTGGCGGACGCGCACCATCGTGCCCTCGGACACCACGGAGAAAAGGACCTCCACGAAGGTCTTCTCTCCGGGCGCGAAGTTGACGTTGCGCCACTCGAAATACACGCGCTCCGGAGGCTCCCACGCCAGGACTCGCCCGACGACGAACGTCCGAGGCCCCGATCGCGTCTGGACCGTCTCGACGAGCTCGCCTCCGAGCCGGCACTGCAAAGAGAGTCGCCCGGGCCGCGCGCCCGCGATCCGGTACTTCTTCCCGTGACGCCACCACAGATCGAGCTCGCGCGTGAACCGATCGAATGCCGTCTCGCGCGCGACGCGAACGAGGACGCTCGCGGAGGCGGAATCGCCCGCTGGGGCGCTCACCGGTCGCGCCCCTTGCCACGGCGGGCCCCCGCTCCGCGCCCGGAGCTCGGGCGCGCGCTCGACCGCCGCGAGGGCCTCGGCGAAGCGGCGCCGCGGACCCGCCGCCCGGAAGAGCGAGACGGATTCGACACGGTCGCAGGGGGGGCCACCGGCGGCGCCGGGTCCGGACGCGCCGACCCGCCCTCCGCGTGCTCCTTGAAGGCGGCGAGCTGGCTGCCCCAAAAGGCCTCGACCTCTTCGACCCAGCCGCGCAGCCCCTCGAAGGGCTCGCGCCGCAACCGATAGATCCGGACGCGCGCATCGCTCTGCAGTCCCTCTTCCTCGACCAGGCGGCTCTCCCGCAACACGCGCAGGTGACGGCTCAGTCCCGCCGGCGGCACGTCGAGGGCGCGCGAGAGCTCCCCGGCGCGGCACGGCTGCCGGCGCAGGCAGTCGACGATACCGCGCCGCGTTCTATCTGCGAGGGCGGCAAAGGTCGCGTCGAGATCGCTCACCGCCGCCTCACGCTTCCCTGCCGCGTGTGCGCAGGCGCTCATGAAACCACCAGTGATGGCCTCCGATGTCCCGACATTCGTAGCCTCGGTCAGCCCAGAAATCGTCCCCGTAGTCGTGGATCTCCGGTTCTTGCACGATGACGGCCCCCGCAGCACGTGCCCGCTCGCAGTGCGCCTGCACCGCGTCGACGTAGACCATCATGTTCTGCGTGTTGGCCCCGCCCACGAGCGCCGGCGGCTTCCCGTAGGGAAACTTCTCCACCTTCTCTCCGCCGACCATCACCAACCCGCCGCCAAACACCAACTCGGAATGCTCGATCCGACCGCCCTCCCCTTCCACCTTCAGCTGCACCTCGAAGCCAAACGCCTCGCACAGCCAGTCGATCGCCATCGCGGGATCCTCGTAGTACAGGGCCGTGGAGATACGCGGCCAGCCAGCGGGAGTTGGTTTCATGGCAGCTTCCTTCTTTCGCGTGAGATTGCCGCGCAGCCGGGAGAGCCGCCCCGGCGGGCGTTGGATGCGGGTTTGGATGGGAATGGGGGCACCCGGGCGCCCGGGCACGAGAGAATCCACGCTCGCCATTGTTTGACGAACCAGTCAACATTTGACCCACCGACAAACTAAATGCAAGCCCGATCTTCGCGCCTGGATTGATCGAGTGGCGCCCGAGTGGCGCCCGAGGCCGCCCTCCCCGCGCGACACTTCGCCCTCTCTCCGCCTCTCGCGCACGCCCTCTCGCGCACGCCCCCTCGCGCACGCCCTCTCGCGCACGCCCTCTCGCGCACACCCTCTCGCGCACACCCTCTCGCGCGCGCCCCCGGCCCGCGAGAGCGGGACGAATTGCTTTTCGACGCGGCGCTGTCGGCGGAGCGGATTCGGCTCCTCCGACCGGGCACTCCTCAGTGGGCGGAAGGGCCGCGGCTTGCTCGAGTGGGCGGAAGGGCCGTCACGGGCCCACCGCTGCCGCGGCTTCTTCGCACAACTTGATCCAGGAGCGCTTCTTGGCAGCTGGGATCAACACTCGGTTCTTCATGATTTTGCCCGTTCCGGGGTCGTAGGGGAGCCCGCGGCCCGCCGCAATCAGCGCCTCGACGCGCGCTGGCGGCAGCGTGAGCAGCAGGTCTCCCTTGAAGAACATGGCGAACATCTTGCTGCCCACCTTCAGGCCTTGGGCGCCGCGCCCGGCGTTGACGGTCACCTCGGCCACCTCTTCGAAGTGGGCTTTGACGGATGCGTAAGGGTCTGTCATCTCGCCTCCTTTGCCGCAGGATACCGCACGAGGAGCGGTTGCGGCCGGCAGATGTCCGCGTGCAGCCTGCGACGTGACGACGGTCGCTCGTTCAGCACGCGTTTTGGCGCTGGCCTCCGCGCCGCTGGCTGCGCTCCCTCGCGCTCCGTCACCGCGGAAACGCGTTCACGTTCGGCCCCCTGGGGAGGATACGGATCCAGCGATGCGAACAGCATCGGCTTGAAGGGCAACCTGCCCAGCGCTAAACGTGGGCGCCCCCCGGAGCAGGCGCGCTCGACTTCCTTTTGAAGCGTCGAGGCGGTATGAGCTCGCGTCATGCTGAAGGCTGTCTTGTTCGATTATGACGACACGCTCGTTCAAACGAAGGAAAGCAAATTCGCAGCGCTTCGAGCCGTGTGGCGAAGCGGCACTACTCCATGGCTCTGAGCGACGAGGCGATTCGCGAGCACTGGGGGATACCTTACGAGGCGCTGTTTCGCGCGCTGTTCGGTCACGTGGAGCCCGCGGTGGCCCGTGCGATTCACTACTACGAGGCCGTCGACGACGAGTTTCCGATTGAGCCCTATCCCGAGGCACTAGAGCTGCTCGAGGCATTGCGAGGGCGCGTGTCTGTTGGAATCGTGACCTCGGCGGGGCGCTCCATGGTCACGGTGCAACTGGCGCGAATCGGCGTTCGCCCGGCGGACCTCGCCATACTGCAAACCGAGGAGGACACTGCCTACCACAAGCCCGATCCGCGGGTGTTCGAGCCGGCGCTCACGACCCTGGCCGAGCGCGGCATTCGCGCCGCGGAGGTGCTGTACGTGGGGGACTCGCTGCGCGACTACCAGGCGGCGCGCGGTGCGGGCCTGCAGTTTCGGGGGGTGCTCCGGGGCACGACGACCCGAGCCGAGTTCGAGGCCGGCGGGGCGCGCTGCGACGAAAGCTTGCGGAGCCTCCTCGCGCTGATTCCTCCGGCGAGCGCCCCCCGAAAGTGACTCGCAGAAGGCGTATCCGACTGAGCTCCCTCGCTGCGCAGCGGTAGGAAGCGAGGCAGCGACTCGACTTGCTCGAGCCCGCGGCGAATTGCCCACGCCAAGTCCGCACCGCGGCGAGCCTGATCGGTACCCGATCCACGGACCCTCATCCGAAACCACGGGAACGCCTGCGGCGGGCGGCGGCCGTGCTCGCCACATCCGAGATAGGCCCGGCGCCGCCGCGGGAACCTGAAACATGGATCGGCACCGTCCCGGTGGCCGCCCGAGCGCTCGATAAATCGACCGCGGCGCGTAAGGTCGTGATGCAGCGAGGCACTATTCGAATTGCGTGGTCGACATCGAGCAGGTGCTGACGGAGTTTCGCCCCGTGTTGGGGCGGACGGCGGCCATGTACGCGCCGCCGGGATCGGTTCGCGACGATCTGTTGCAGGAAATTTACCTCGCCTTGCTATCGGCGTTGCCGAGGTACCGGGGCGAGAGCTCGCTTCGGACCTATGGGTTGCGGGTGGCGCACAACTGCTTCCGGGGCTGAGGGGGCTTTGCGAAAGCCCCTGGAAAAAAAGCTAGGCCGAGCCCCAGCGCTTGCGCGGGATCGAGGTCTAGCGGCTGCACGGCAATGAGACTAGTCTTCGCCCCATGAATCGGTGCCCCCAGGTTTGGATCGTGATCACGTGTCTCGCGTTGGCAGCCTGTCGCGACGGGGGTCAGACTCCCGCGGTCTCCGTTGGGGCGAGCTCGGGCGCGGCCGGTAGCGCAAGCAGCGCGGGCGGCGCCACCGGCAGCGCCAACGCCGCTGAGGAAAGTGTGGCAGCTGGCACAATCGCCGGCGGAGCGGATGAGACCGCTGGCGGCGACGCACCGGGAACGACCGCTGGGGGAACGACCGCCGGGGGAACGACCGCCGGCGGGGCGAGCAGCGCGGGAACGGGTGGGGCATCCAGCATGTCGGACGGCGATACCGCGGGTCAGAGCGGAGTCGCCGGTTCGGTGGGTGCCGCGGACAGCGGCGCGCAGCCCTCCACGCGGCCGGCGCGCGTCTTGCTCTACACGCTTGGCAGCTCGGGGGTCATCCGTGACATCCCGGAGCAGATCGCGAGCTACAAGCAGACGCTGATGGATTGGGGCTTCGAGAGCGACGAGTCGGTCGACGCGGCGATGTTCACGGACGACAACCTTGCGGAGTACGCCGCGGTCGCCATGATCAACACCTGCTTTTCCCCGTTCGGCAACAACCGGGACGGCACGAACGAATCGATGGCTCTGCAGAGGTTTCTGCAGCAGGGCGGCGGCCTCTTCGGGACACACTGCGCCAACGTCACGTTCACCTCGGCGGCGACCATGCCGCTTTACAATCAGCTGCTCGGCGGGTGGGCGCACAATGGCCAGAACTCCAGTGACAACGGCAGTCTCGACTGCACGCGAACGGCGGACCACCCCGCATCGACCAACCTGCCCGCCACGTTCCCGTACGTGGGAAACGTCGACGTTGCGGACGTGACGCAGGACGCGACCGTATTGGTCGAATGCACGTACGGCAACACCACCACGCCGGTCTCCTGGGTGCGGACCGAGACAGGAGGCGGCCGAGTCTTTTATACCAGCTTCGCAAAGGTTGATGCGGATCTGCGCGACGCCACCCTTGGAACCAATCATATCTTGGCTGGCCTCGGGTGGGTGCTCGGACGTCAGTAGGGAGCGAAGGAAGCCCGCTCGCTCGGGTCCGATTCCCCATCGGCGAAAGGGGCGCGCACGCGGGACGACGCTGCACTGTAGACCGCGAAAGCCCCAGCCGCATCCAGAGACGCGTACCCAAGCGGACGCGCAACCACAGCAGGCTGGGCAGCAAAACGAAGGTCACCGCCGCCGCCAAAGCAGCCATCTGGGCACGATGCGGGGCATCTCCCATCTCGGCACCCACCGCTGCGACTCGTACTTGTACGATGCGCAGCGCCGAGATGAGCAACCGCGTGCCCACGGCGGAGAGCGAACGAGGACGAGGCGCCGATGGGTCGACCACGAAGGGAAGCCGGCGCATCGAGTCGCACCAGGAGGCGGCGGCGAACGCCATGGCCAACGTCCACGAGAGCACGCCAAGAGCGCCCGGCTGCACGAGCACGGCCGCGGCAAGCGCCGCGAGCAGTACTAGCTGCAGAGCGCTCGCCAATACGCGAAACTGGCTGGGTGCGGCGCCGATCATGGTCGTGCGCAGCCACAGCGCCCCCTGGTGGTGGGCCAAGAGCACGAGCGTGAGCGCTCCTCTCGAAATGGAAGCAAGCGCCTCGAGTGGTTGAGGTGCGCCCAGGCTCGCGTACGCACCTGCGGGCAGTGCGCCGACGAGGCATAAAGCTGACGTGAAGAGCGCCTTTTGAGCAAGCATCCAGGGAACCGGCCGCGGTAGGCTGGCCCAGTACGGCAGCGCTGGGCGCTCACGCTCGAGGGAAATGGCCAGCGTCGGCAATAGCAGCGCCGTTCCGACTCCGAGCAGTAGCGCCCCCGGTGCGACGACGCTCGCCGCCGGCAGGAAACGACACACCACCAGGGCGAGCGCATTGAACGACACCGCTGCGAGCACGAGCCTCGCGATTTGCGAAGGCTCTCGCACAAGTGCGCGAGCCTCCTGCGCAATGACCGCAAACAGGTCGACGAGCTGGAGCGGCAAATCTGCACGTCCGACGCGCTCGCCGTCCTTCACGAGGGCGCGAGCGGCATCCTGCGTGACATCGACCGCGTCGCCGGCAACGCCCCGCGCATGGCCGCCCGACGCAACCTCGAGGTGGTGGACCGCTCCCCGGTCAGCGCCCTCCTCGCCGACGAGAACGGACCCGCGACTGCCCCGCCGGTCGCTCGCCCCCGTGATGCCCATCGGGGCCGTGCCCCATGGCATGCGCCCTGATGGGCATCACGCCGTGGTGGCGACGGTGCACGATGCACCCTCGTCCCGATGATTCGTGGGGATTCATCCGCGACCGGCGTTCGACCGACGTTGACTCGCGGGCGCGCGACCGACGAAGGAGGGAGCGCGACTGTCGAGTGCCGAGTTGCCCCGGGAAGGTTGAGCGAGTGGTTAGGCCTCGCTTCGCGGCGGCGGCTCATTGGTCGAAGCTAGCTCGTCAAAGAACTTCCAGGTGTTGGCGCCATCGAACCTTCGTACCTTCACTGAGGCTACGAACTCAGGATCGAAGTTTCCGAGGTGGACGCCATGCTTGGCGCCTGGCTTGGATTCGACTGGCTCCCAGTGCGTGACACACCCGCAGGTTCGGCAGCGGACTGTTCTCAAGGTCTTGTCGCCTTGAACGTACTCGGATGTGTTCTCGGGATGCCCTTCGATCTCGACTGTGCCGAGCTCGAAGTAAACCCACGGCCCCCCAATACGACGGCACAGCGAGCAGTTGCATGAGGTGGCCACCGTGGGCGTGGAAGGGAGCTTCAGCTTTACAGCGCCGCAATGGCAGTTGCCTTGGTGCATGGAGGTGGGCTTTCGAAGGGGCTGAGGGGTCGGCCGAAGTAGCGAATTCGAGGCCTAACGAATGGTATTCAGCTGTGAGGTGCGCATTGCAGTGAGGTCGGTCACCCAATCCGAGGCAAGCCGATCACTCGTTGTAGGGGAAGGCGATCATTCGATGGGAGCGAAGCGAAGCCGCTCGGGGTTCACTTGGTGGATTTTCTCTCCTTGGTCAAGTTCGAGCGCTTCTCCCTGACCGACGCGTGCCCCTGAGCGCGTAGGTCGGGGGGCGGCAGCGTAGCCCAAGGCAGGCGAGCTGCTGACGGCCTTTGACGACGACCCCGAAGGCGTGATGAGCGCGCTGGACCCGGCGCGGGCTCAGCGTTCGCAGGGCGGGCTCTCCCTGCTCGACGAGTCGGCGAACCTCGCCATCAACTGCGGCGACGACACGCGGCCGCCACCCAGCGTCGAGGCGCTCGACGCGCTCTTCGAGGAGTTCGGGCAGCGCTCCCCGCTGCTCGCCGCCACCTCGTATGGCGCCGCCGCCTGTGCGGGCTGGCCCCACGTGATCGATCCGGCCGTCGTTTCTGCGGTGAGCAGCCCGCCGCCGCTCGTATTCGGCGGCAACCGGGACCCGCTCACGCCCTCCTTCTACGCCGAACCGATGCGGGACCGGCTCGAGCAGGCCGTGCTCGTCATCAGCGATCACCAAGGGCACCGCTTCGATTTCCTCTCTCACGCGCTCATAGGCGGATTCTGCCGCTTCGAGATCGCGCAGACCGGTTGCGCCGTTGGACGAATACACTTCGCGAATGCCAATCGGCTCGTGATTGGCGGCCTTCAGGACGAAGTCGGGCTCGCCCGCGACGGACTGACGGCGATCGAACCGATCGTGCAGCTCGGCGTTTGCGCATCCGCACCATCGGCGCCAGCCTCGGACTTGTTCAACACACGTTTTGGCGCTGGCCTCCGCGCCGCTCGCTGCGCTCCCTTGGGCTCCGTCACCGCGAAAGCGCTCACACCTGCGGCGGCGAACGCTATCCGACTCTGACCTCCACCTTCGCGGCAACGCCTGCCTCGTCGACAAGCTCCTGCAGAGCCAACTGCACGAAATACAGCTCACTGTACCCCAAAGCTTTCGCGAATCGCACTGCACGATCGGGACTGACTCGCTTTGCCCCAGACTCGAGCTGATGAAGGTGCTGTCGCGAGATTCCGAGCCGCCCTGCAAACTGGGATAGCGACTGCTCGTCGGCCATCCGGATCGCCTCGAGAAGCTGTCCAAAAGTCAACGGCCCGTCGTTGAGCGATTCGAGAAACGCCGTCGTTGATTCCTGAACCCTGTTCAGCTCGGAAGCCTTCGCCTTGCGTTTAGCCATGTGACCTCTTCTCAGTATTCGTGCTTGTTCACGCGTTCCACGACGGCAAACTCAACGGCGCCGTCGTCCTGGATTCTGTAGATGGCTCGCTACGCGCGGCTCAGGCGAATTGACCGGTGACCCGCCCATCTTCCTTTGAGGGGTTCATCGTGATGTCCGGGGCTTCGGCGCGTTGCTTCCAGCCCCGCCACCTGCACGGAACCGACCCAGGCCATCAGTTTTCGCGCGACGTGCCTGGGGCACTTTCGGAGCTCCTTGCGGGCCGCAGCCGACAGAACCACGACCCGAATCACTTCATCGTTCTAGCACTTCGGGCGGAACTGTCAACCCCTTAGGTTGACACAGTGAGCCCGCTGCAAACTGGCGGAAGCAACGACCCGCTAGCCCCCGCGCGCCCAGTCCCAACTCGGCCCAGAAAGACGAGCGCCACGAGCCGCTCCGCTCATTCCTTCGCACAACGAGCACCACGACCGGGCCTGGGGGCCTCCGCAGACCTGAATGGCACAAGAACCTCAGGAATGACTGCGAGAAGCCTCGCCGTATTCGAGAAGGCACCTCGCCCGCCGAACGAATGGCATTAACCCGCGCGCGCCTAGAATACCTCAGCCCAGCACGGCGAAGCCGGAAAACAGGCCGCGACGCGGCCTTCCCGAGCTGGCCGATCACGCAGGCAGACCTCTTCAAGACCGTCGGGTTCAATGTCCGTGTTAGACCGCTCCCGCCCTACTCGTAGGCTACGCAGCACTTTCCAGGTTCTCTCGGATGATGCGCGGATGCTTCGCGGCAATCCGCAGCAGTGCAATTGCGGGTCCTTCTGGTGTCCGCCTACCCTGCTCCCAGTTGCGAAGCGTATGAACACTGATCCCCATCGCCTGAGCGAACTGTTCCTGCGTCAGGCGGACAAATCGCCTCAGCGCGGCGATGTCGTCACCCGAACGAAACTCCCCCTTGATGAGGCGTTTTCGCAGACGCGCAGGAAGCGCACTTGCAAAGTCCTCGTCCGTCAGCTCTGGCATATCGTCACTCATGACTGGCGCTCCATGTAAGCCAGATAGCGCTGGGCCTCTTGCTTCATCGCCATCCGGGCGGAAATGATTCGAATAACATCGCCGACTCGCTCGGTCCAAACCACCATGACAAGGCCGCGTCGAATCGGACCAATGCTAATGAAGCGGTCTTCCGTGTCGGAGTGGATCTGGTCAAAGATTTCAAGGCATTCAGCTTCGCTCGTGAGATTTCAAGGCATTCAGCTTCGCTCGTGAGAAGCTTCGAAGGAGATGTGGTGCTTCTCTTGGTTGGCAAGGTTCTTGGCGTCATCCCACTCGACCCTCACAAGAGCAGACTAGCCCATTGGCGGACTACGTCAATGACTTAGTCTTCCCGGAAGCGCCCTAGCCTGCCTTGGCTTCAAGCTTGTGCCCATCGGGGTCAAGCACGAACGCCGCGTAATAGCTTTCACCGTACTGAGGGCGCAGCCCAGGCCCGCCACCGTCGGTGCCCCCGTGCGCGAGACCGACGGAGTGAAACTCCTGTACCGCCTCTGGACTCGGGGCGGCAAAGGCCAAGTGGAACCCTGGGCCAGCGGCCAAACGCTCGACGCAATCCGCATGGACGAACACAGCCAACACCTCGTCGCCGCCAACGTTCGCCGGGCCGTACCCCGCACCGCGGTCGCTCTGCCACAGGCGGGCGTATCCCAGAGGGGCAAGCGCAGCGTCGTAGAACGCCACCGCTCTCGAAAGGTCACTTACGCCCAAGGAGACATGGCTGAGCATGGTTCAACTATCCCGCGTCCTCGTCGCGTGGCAAAGGCGTGATCCGAGTCGGTCTAACGTCATACCAAAAACCTGCCGAAGGGGCATCGGGAGGACCTCGAAGCCCGGAATCGTCAAGTTTCGCCGGCGGCTCGGGGAGAATGCCTTTGATTTTCCTCCACGCTTCACTTTTGGCAACAGGTTCCTCGCTGCTCCGTACATATTTGCAGTGATGCGTGCGGAGTTCGCGAGGAAGGGAAGGCTCGCGGGAGCCAATCTACTTTGGGTCTGGCGCGCGAATAGCGCAGCGGTTCTGCTCCTGTGTGTCCTCGCTTGTCGGAGTGAGACCCCGAGCGCGGCTGCCAATGCCGAGCCAGCCGCTGAGGCGCTGCAGGCTGGCATTCCGACGCGAGCCGTCGCCGCACCGCAAGCCGAACCTTCGCCTCGGGTCGACACTCCTCAGACGGGTCGCGATCTTCCAGTCAGAGGTCGCTCGATGCACATCGAGTGCTGGGGACGGGGTGCCCCCACGGTGGTGTTCGACTCGGGGCACGGCGTACAGCCGTTTGGCTGGTATGGGATCATGACGGTCGTCTCCGAGCAGGTGCGTGCCTGTGTATACTCCCGCCTGGGCATTGGTCGAAGCGCCCCGCCTCCTCGTCCCCACACCCCCATTGAAATGGCGCTGGAGCTCGGTGAGCTACTCGCCGCGAGCGGAGAAGCTCCGCCGTTCGTCCTGGTCGGGCACTCTTTGGGAGGGATCAACATTCGGCTGTACGCGCGGGAGCATCGCCAAGACGTTGCGGGCTTCGTGTTCGTCGACCCTTCGCACGAGGATCAGTTTCGGGATCTCGAGGCCGTGCTTCCGAGCGCGCTCCAGCAAATGGGAGGAGGGACCCAGCACGAAAGCGTGGAGGGCATGACTTTCGAGGCCTTCGAAGCGGGGCTGGAGGCGGTGCGTGAGGGCAACCGCTCGCTCGGAGACGTACCGGTCGTGGTCCTGAACGCAGCGCTCGAAGAAACCGTCGCATTCCTCTTGAGCGCGCCGGATGAGGCGTCGAAGCGGCTCGTACGCGCCAAGCACCAGCGCTACGCGCGGCTCGCGGCACTCTCGCCGAACTCCGTCCAGGTCATGGCTCGAAAGAGCGGCCACATGATCCCGTTCGATCAGCCAGACTTAGTGGCTCGCGCCGTGCTCGAAGTGGTTCGCGCGGTGCGCGAGAAAGATCGGGTGCGAGCCGCGCGCATCGAAGAGCCCTGAAGACTCCGCTCTCGCTCGTACCTTTCACCCCAAGCGTGGAGGAAAATCAAAGCTATCCCCTTCCCGAGATGCCCGCGAAAGTTCACGTAAGGCTCTCCTTATGCGCACCGATCCGAGGCGCCGCCCCGCTGGAGCGGCGCTCTCGGGCGGCCTTCGACGGTTACTCGTCAAATGGCCATCTCGTTCTCGGTCCATACGGGCGAGTTCTGGTCCGGCTAGCGACCGTGGTTCACTCGCAGGGCCCGAGAGTACTTCAATCAAGCACCGGGCGCAGCCCACAAGACGGGCCGCGACGCGGCCCTCCCGACTTCGACCCAGTCAAGCAGAAGGACCTCATCACAGCCCTGCCGAGTGCAACCACTTGTTATGCGACGCGGTCGCGCACGAAGCCTGTACCGCGTCCCGCTGGTCATCATTGGCGATCTCCGCAGATGGGCTGATGCTCTTTCCTACCATCGGACAATCACACGGTCCAGCCGATGGACGCCCCGACTTGGCTGGGCCCGGTCACGACGACGATGCGCCCTGAATGTTGCCGGTTGTGCCCGGGGTTCGATCGGCGCAGTCGTGGCCTTGTGATAAACTTGGCGCGTGCGCGACGCCGAATTCAATGACCCTCGTCTTGCCGAGATCTACGACACCGAGTGTAGCTGGGCGCAGGACGATGACTACTTCGTTGGGCTGGTCAACGAGACTCCTGCAGCACGAGTGCTGGACCTGGGCTGTGGAACAGGACGGCTCGCGCTCGGCCTTGCTGCGTATGGGCACCTTGTCACCGCGCTGGACCCCGCGGGCGCAGTCCTCGCACGCGCGCGCCTCAAGCCAGGCGCTGACAGAGTAGCCTGGGTCCGAGGCACGGTACAGTCCGCGCCAAGTGCTGCGTTCGACGTGGCTCTAATGACGAGTCACGTCGCCCAGTGCTTTCTTACGGACCGCGAGTGGGCAACGACGCTGGTCAACCTGCGGCGAGCACTCGTCAACGGCGGGAGGCTCGCTTTTGACTCCCGCGATCCGCACGCGCGGGGGTGGGAGCGATGGAACCCCAAGGATTCCCGACGCCAGATCGAACTGCCCGATGGGCAAGTTGTCTCGGTGTGGACCGAGGTGACCGCTGTTGAGAGCAGCGTGGTGAGCTTCACTCGTCGCTACTCCTTCCCCAATGGTGAAGAGCTGCAGAGTAACTCAATGCTGCGATTTCGAACTGCACAGCTCCTCCAGGAGTCCGCAGCTGAGGCGGGCTTTACGATAGAGCAGCTCTACGGCGGATGGTTTCGCGAGCCGGTCGGCGCCGGCAACGGCGAGCTTATCGTCGTCGCGCGGGCCTGATTCGTTCCCGCTTCTATCCGCCTCCAGCGCCAGGTCGGCGGTACGCCCAGCCTGGCCCGGACGCCTCTCGCGTTCGCATAACGAATGGCGTTCTGTCGCGAGGTCCCGAGCGCCGCGAGGCCTCGCCGGGAGCAGCGTGCAGTTCTGCAGGCCCACGCCAAAGTGGCGCTAGGGTCGTGAAGGTGGATTCAGCGGGTCGGTGTGCGACTGAATGGGGTCTCCTGGCTCGACCTCAAAAGCTTCCAACTCCAGGCTAGCGAGCATATCGCGGACGCAGGCAGACTTGCCTCCCACGTAGCTGGAGTCGAAGTCGACGTGGGTTCCCAGACACCAGGCGTGGTCCCTTGGCCATGCCATGTGAATTGGCTGGGCTGTTAGCAAATGCTCCAAGGGGCCCTCCAGCAGATAGTAGAGCCATCGGTTTGGCAGCGAAAACGTGGGGGCACGACTAGCAACGTCGTCGGGGAGGCTGTTTGAGCCCTCCCAGACACCAAAGAAACACTCGCTTGGAGTCGTTGTATGCCGGCGAAGGACCTCTACTACGCCCCGAGCTGTGTTTTCTTCCAGTTGGCCCCTTGCTGGCGCTTGATCGAACAGCCCCGACTGACCCTGCATCGCCAGCTGTCTGCTGCCGGTGAGCCCCTCCATCTGCATGAGCGGGCCAACTCGTCGCCCGTTAGCGGTCGCGATCTCAGCCCAGCGAACCGTGCGCCAAGGCCGCTCCCTACCGGCAAAGACGTCCGCCCAGACGGCGACCGGCTTCGACATTCTGGCAGGGTGAAAGATGCGAGCGTATGCTTCAAATCCCACGGGCACCATCGATAGAACGGACTGCGAAGAGCCGCGTAGGCCCGAGGTTACCCAGTCTGCTGCGTCCGAAACTTCTCGGTCGTCTTCGTCCATCGGGGTCTCCGTCATTGCTGATCAATTCGAACTATCGAGCTCGGACTCCATCACCAATCTGGGACTTGCCGCATCGAGACATCACCCTGCAAGTGTTCAAGGGAGCCTTCCGCCCGAGACGACCATGGCAGCCACCTTGGCTCTGCAGAACGTCCTGTGCTTCACTCGCAGGGCCCGAGACTACCTCAAGCGAGCACCGGGCGCAGCCGACAGGACGGGCCGCGACGCGGCCCTCCCGACGACAGCCTGCTCAAGCAGCAAGGCATCATCACAGCCCTGCCGAGTGCAACCACTTGTTCGGCGGCGTTTGCTCGCAAGGCGAGGAAGCTCGCGACCGGGTGGGTGTCAGTTCTCCCCGGGAAGCTAGCGCCGTTCGTCTGTCGGCCGAAGTGCCTTGGCACCCATGATTGACGTGACGACCCGGCTTTGAAGTGTCCCGCCGGCAAGAGCATTCGTCGACTGTCCCGATTGCGCGTATGATGCGTGAACCTATGTCGTCTGCTCGCGCCTCTCGGCCCCCTCAAGTCCGCGAGATCCTACAGCAGTTGGAGCGCCATCGGGTGCGCTACGTCATTGCCGGTTCGGTCGCCGCCAAGCTCCAGGGTCTCGACGTTACCCCGGGCGATCTGGATGTGGTACCGGCGCTGGACCGGGAGAATCTCCAGCGACTAGCTGACCTGCTTCGCGAGATCGAAGCAGTGCCCGAGCGCACCGGACGTTGGGAGACCACTGGCACTGGCGAGCGGAGGTGGCTCGCGGAAGCGGCGGAGGTGCCGGCGGACTGGAAGCTGGATCCAGACGATCTGCTCTCTCTGGATCACGCGTTCTCGACCAACCTGGGCAACTTCGACGTGGTCCCGTCGCTCATGGGCAGCTACGATGACCTCAAGGCACGCGCCATCCTGAGCCATGTGCACGGTGGTCGGCACTGGTTGGCAGCCATCGAGGATCTGCTCGCGGGCATGACCAAGGCGCGGCGGGATAAGGACGTACCTCGCGTCAAGGCCCTGCGCGCACTCCAGCGGGAAAGCGCGGGTTGGCAGGAGCTGGCGGTCGACGCAGCCCGAGAGGTGTTGGAGCGGGCCTGGAGGCATCCCGTCTCGATACGCCCCCACCAGGTCATCCGCGATTGGGGACGACACCGGTTGCTTTCGTGTGTGGTGAAGCGCGGTCCGGAAGGGGCCCCGAATCAGGTAGTGGTCAAGGTTTCACAGCGAGCGTGCGGAACGATCTTCGCCGAGTGGGCGGGGCTCGAGCTGTTAAATCGGCTAGATCAAACTCGTGCAATCGTGCCTCGGTTGTACGGGGGTGATCGCGAGCGCGATCTGCTGGTCATCGAGCATGTGGGCGAGGGGCCGACCCTGCACCACCTCCTGCAGTCCCGGCGGAGCTGGGCGGTGAACGCGCTGGAAGAGAGCATGTGGCTGCTAGCTCAGGTCCATGGCGCGACCCAGGGTCTCTGCGGCGAGTACGCCGAGCTCTACGCGAAACTCACACACGAGCCAATCCCGCCAACCGAGCTCGATCGAACTCTGGCGTGTCTTGCCGATTCCCTGAGCGAGGCGTGCGACGCGATCGGTGTCGACAGTCGGGCCGCCGCGTCGGAGCTTGAGCTGATCGCCACGCGGCTGCTGGCAGAGGACTGTGCTTGCTATACGTTCGATGACCAGTGCCCACCGAATCGGGTACTGACCAACGAACGGCTGCGTTTCGTTGATCTCGAAATGGGGCGCTTCCGCCATCCGTTTATCGACGCAGCGTATCCAATCATCGGCCACTTGCGCTGCATGGATGGGCTCCGACTGCCAACCGGGGTTCGGGAAACGATGCTCGATGCGTATCGCGGAGCACTGGCCACGCACGCGCCGGCGCTGGTCATGGACCAGCGGTTCGACATGGACATGGCGTGCGCGAGCGCGGCTCGGCTCGTTCAACTGCTCGGGGCCCTGCCGCGGGCCCTGGAGCTTGACCGTACGGTCGGCTACTTCGGTGTTCGCAGCCGCGAGCGGATCGTTGCCAGCCTGGAGGCATTCCTCGACTATCGACCAGTTGCGACGGTTCTGCCGGAGCTCACGCTGGGTAAGCATCCCTTGGAGGGCACCTGGAGCTGGTGAGCCGCGTCATGCAGAGTCCGGGCGATGGCAAATCGACAAGCGAGGACGAGAAAGCGACGAAGCGCCGCCGAAGGACGCGCGCTCGTCGCGCGGTATCGAGCAAG
>JBNKVS010000054.1:0-14626 GCA_050299315.1 Polyangiaceae bacterium | reverse complement strand
CCGCGATCAGCATGTCGCCGATGACCTCGTGCTCTGAGCATCGCGCTCCCGCGAGCACGCGTCGATCACCGAGATGCGGCAAGGCCCTGCGGAACAACGGAAAAAAGAAGAGGGCCTCGCCGGTCATCCCGATGAGGCCCTGTGTTTACCTGGCGCCCGAGGTTGTTCGCCTTGGGCAAAAATGGCTCCAGAAGTAGGACTCGAACCTACGACCAATCGGTTAACAGCCGACCGCTCTACCAACTGAGCTATTCTGGAAGGAGGCGCGCAGGGTATCCGTCGGGTGCCAGAGGTCAAGGGGGTTTCTCACGGTAATCCGCCGGTTCGTTCAGGAGCCGTGCCGGGCGCGGCGGCCCGCGTGGAGGTTGCGGGGTCGAGCGCGCGCCGGAGGCCCGCCAAAGGGGGAAGGCGAAGTGCCGAGGGGCAGCGCGCCGGAGGGGCGGCGAACGTCCCGGCCGGAGCTGCACGGCGGCCGCGGAATGCCGGCCTCGCGAACGCCGCTAGCCCGGTCCAGGGACACCGAGCCGGTTCAAGTGCAACACGGCGACCGCTCGGCCCGCGAGCAGAGCTCACTCGAGCCCGCGGGATCGCCCCTCGGAGCGTGGACGCGGGCGGCGGCGCCCGGAGGGGCCGGGCGGCGGCCGGGAGCGCGATGCGTCGGCGCCGTACGGGCCCTATGCCAAACGGGTACGCCGCCGTCGGTTGCCGGGCGACCGCCGCCGAGGCCCGCCGACGCCGGGTGACCCGACGACCGACGGCTTGCCCGCCGCCGCTTCGCGGGGCCCAGACGGCGTCGCTCGGGCCCCGGGCGAGGCACACGCCCGGGAACGCCGCCCCGGCAGCACGCGGCGGCCGCGGAGACCCGGGCGAGGCGCACCACCCGAGGACGCGGCCCCGGCAGCACAACGGCGCGCGGCCGAGCCCCGGCGACACGCACACCCGAGGACGCCACCCGCGCGGCACACGGCGCGGCCCCGGCGGACGCACACCCGCGGACGCCGCCCGCGCGGCACACGGCGCAGCCCCGGCGGACGCGCGCCCCGAGGACGCTGCCCCGGGCGCCCGCGCGGGCGCCCGAGCACCGCCCGGCTCGGTCAGTTTCCCTGTAGTGCTTCGCGCACGAAGAGGTCCTCGAGCGTTTCGTGGACGGGGGTGACCTCGACGACGCGCGCTCCGTGCTCGATGATGACGCCCAGGACGCCGTTGACGGCGGCGCTGTCCTCCACCGCCACGCGGGCGCGCGGGGCGTCTTCCGAGGGGTGCAGCCCCCTCTCGCGCAGGGCGGGCAGAAGCCCCGAGCGCCCTCCTTCGAGGACGATCTCGGTCCGCCTGGCGTCGCGCTCGAGCAACTCCTCGAGGCGGCCCGCCACCACCACCTTGCCCTTTTGTAGGATGGCGACGTGCTCGCAGAGCGAGGGCACGTCCGAGAGGATGTGGGTCGAGAAGAAGATGGTTCGACCCTGGCGCCTCTCGTCGATGATGATGTCTCGCACTTCGCGACGCCCCCCGGGGTCGAGCCCGCTCATGGGCTCGTCCAACACGAGCAACTGGGGGTCGGCGACCAGAGCGGCAGCCAAGCCGGTGCGCTGCAACATGCCCTTCGACAGGCGGCGGACCTGGCGATCCGCGGCGTAGGCGATGCCCGTTTGCCCGAGCACGCGCTCGCAGCGATCGCGCAGGGGCCCCCCGCGCAATCCGGACAAACGGCCGCAAAGCAGGACGAACTCGCGCGGACTTAAATATGGATAGACGTACGGGTTCTCGGGCATGAAGCCAACCCGATCCCGAGTCCGCGGGTGGGGAACGGGGCGCCCGAAGAGCGTCGCCTGCCCACTCGTGGCACCAATCAGCCCCATGAGGATCTTGATGGTGGTCGTCTTGCCGGCCCCGTTCGGACCCAAGAAGCCAAACGCCTGGCCCTCGGTGACCTGAAAGCTCACGCCGCGGACGGCTTCCACGCGGCGCATCCAGAAGCCCTGGCGATACACCTTGCGCAGCCGCTCGACTTGGATAAGGGGCGCAGACACGGCGAGTGCAACGGTAGCCCGCATGCCCGAGGACGAGCAACTTGCGGTCGGTGTCGATAGCCATAACACTCATCGCTGCATGAATTGTGTCGGAGCTCGAGAGAGCATGACTTCGTCCCCGCGGGTCGCACCGAGGCCATCCGCGAACGGGACTCCGCCGCGCGCTCGCGCGGCGCAGCGCGGCTCGATCGCGCCCCTCCTCGCCGCCCTCGCCTCCGCGATGCTGGCAGCCCCTCGAGCCGCGCTGGCGCAGAGCCCGGACGCTCCCCCACCCCCCGCGGCGCCCAGCGCCGATCCCCCCCCGGGGCCCGCCCCGGCGGCTCCGCCCCCGGCCGCTGCCAGCACGCCCGCGTCCGAGTCGCCCGCATCCGAGTCGCCCGCGCCCGGCGAAGCGGGCGGCTGGATCCCCCCGCCGGACAACTATCTACAGGACGCGGCTGCCGAGAGCGCTCTCGGCGCCTCGGGCCCGGTGGATCGAGACACGGTCGGCGCCGCGCTCGCCGGCCTCGAGGACGTGAGCGGCCTGAGCGGTGCAACGGGGCTGATGCGCGTGCAGAGCGCCAATCCCGGCGCACCGGGCACATTTCGGCTCTCCCTTTTGACCGGATTCTTCAGCGGCTCGGAGTTTCTCTGCCCGGAGTGCCCCGACTCCGCGGGCGACGGGTCGTCGAGCGCGGATGAGGTGGATCGCGTCAGCGCCAACTTCCTCGTCTCCGCCACGCTCACGGACTACCTCGAGCTCTACGGCGGCCTGTTTTCGAACAGCACCTCCACCACGCGCCCCGCTCCCCAACTGAAGCAGGTCGTGGGGGACTGGAGCCTCGGCGTGAAGGGCACGTTGCTCGGCCCTCGACCGGGTCGCATCTTCACCGCCGGCGCCGCGCTGGAGCTGGGCTTCGCCACCGGCAGCGGTCAGGTGGGCCTGTCGGGGATCGATTCGGTGGATCTGGGGCTCGAGGCCCTGGCCAGCGTGGACTTGAACGAGCTGCCCTCGCGCCCCATCCCGGTGCGTTTCCACGCGAACCTCGGCTACCTGTTCGACAACTCGAGCAAGCTCGTCGAGGAATACGAAGGCAACGTCCGCTACGTGGATCGGGTGGAGCGCTTCAGCTTGGGGATCCAGCGGGTCGACACCGTGCCGATCGGGTTGGGTGTCGAAGGCACCTTCGAGGCCGTCCACCCCTACGTCGAGTGGACCATCGACATTCCCGCCAATCGCCAGGGTTGGGTGTGCGATCGGGCGCTGCTGCAGAGCGGCGACGGGTGCCTGGAAGAGAACAGCACGTTCGCGTTCACCCCATCGCGCCTCACCGTAGGCGCGCGAGCCATCCCCTGGAAAATGGTCCCCTGGTGGCTGGATGGCGTCGCCGTCTCGGGCGCCGTGGACATCGGAACGGGCGCGGTCTCGAATTTCCTCGCGGAGATCACCCCGGAGGCGCCCTGGACGCTGTGGCTGGGAGTCTCCTTCGCTTCCACGACGAAGCCCAAGGTGGAAATTCGCCAGGTCGCCGCGCCCGCGCCACTGCCGGATCAGGATACGCTCCGAGTCCACGGCATCGTGGTGGAGAAAGAGACGGACACGGCCATTCCCGACGCGTTGATCCGCTTCGATGGTCGCAACCTGACGGGCATGATCAGCACCGCGGAGGGGGCCTTCCGAACCGCGCCGCTGGAGCCTGGGCTGTACACGCTGCGCATCAACGCGGAGGGCTATCGGGAGGGGCTTTGCAGCGTCGAGGTGCTGGAGGCTCTGCCGGAAGATCCGGTGGCGCAACCGGCGCCGGCCGGGCTTTCTTCCCCCAACGCGCCCGAGGCGCTCGAGGAGCCCGGGCTGCGCTGTGAGCTCGAGCCGCTGCCGAAGCTGAGCAACGTCAACGGCCGCGTGATCGATTCGGCCTCGGGCGCGCCCGTCGGCACGGCCACGACGCAGGTGACGGACGTGCTCGGGCGCAGCCTCGAGCTGCAGGTGGACGAAGTCGGAGCCTTCCGCTTCCAGAACGTTCCCCCCGGCGAGACGCGCATCACCGTGCGGGCCCCGGGCTACCTCACCAGCGTCATCGAGATGAACCTCGAAGCGCCGGCCGAGGTCGACCGAGTGCTGTCGTTGACCCCCATCCCGAGCAACCCGAACGTCAGGCTCGAGGGCGGCAAGCTCCGCCTGAAGCGCCCCTTGCTGTTCGCGGCCGGTTCCTCGGAACTATCTCCAGACGCCATGGCGCTGATCCAGGAGCTCGCCCTGCTGCTCTCGGAAAATCCCGAGGTCCGCGTCGAGGTCCAGGGCCATGCGAGCGGGGCCGTCCCCGCCCAGCGAGAGCTCGGCGAGCAGCGCGCGAACACCGTTCGGGACGCGCTCGTGCTGCACGGAGTGCCCAGCGGGCAGTTGACGGCCCAAGGCTACGCGGGCCAGCAGCCCGCCCAGCCGGGAGGTCCGCCGGACGCACAGCAGCAAAGCGATCGCGTGACCTTCGCGATCGTCGAGGCCGAGGCGGAAACTCCCTTGCCGTTCTGAAGCGCCCCGCCCCCTCGCTCACGCGGTGCCACTCGTCGAGCCGGTCGCGTGAGCGAGCGGCTCGCGTCAGCGCGCGAGGAGACTCCGCGCGAGTGTCCTCGACGCCCCGCCGCGGGAGGGCGAGGAGACTCCGCCCGACGACGGCGCGCGGGCTAGCCTTCGGGCGGCGTGCGGCCCTCTTGACGGATTTCGTCCAGGATTTCTTCGACGCGATCGAGCGCGTCCTGCCCTCGGTCGTAGTGAAACGAGAACTCCGGGGGCTTGCGCACGGAGAGCTTGGCGTTCAGCCCCTTGCGCAGCAGCGGCGCCGCTCGGGTGGCCGCACGCTCCACCTGGCGCTGGCGGCGCTCGTCGCCCCCGCCGATCATCGAGCGGAGGTAGATGCGAGCCACGGCGAGATCGGGCCCGAGCTCGACCTTGGTGACCATCACCGACTGGAGCCCCGGGTCGAACAGCTCGCGCTGCAGCGCCTCGGCGACGTGCTTGCGTATCGTCTCGGCCATACGTCGGGGCCTACGCGCTTCACTCATCGAATCCTCCCGGCGGGGGCTCCCGCTCGAATGTCGCCTCGATTCCTCGCTCGATCCCGCTTCCCGCCGCTCCAAAGGAGACAATCTCGGTGCGAACGTCGGCGAGCACGGCGTCGGACTGTCGGCGCGCGTGGCTCACGATGGATGCGAGCACTTCGTCGCAATGCGCGCTGTCGTTCGACACCACCGCCGCACCCAGAGTTGCGCTCTGCAGAAGATCGAGCTCCCCCACCTCGGCCACGCTCACGCGCAGGCGGCTCGAGATGCGGTCCTTGAGGGCTTTCACGACGCGCCGACGATCCTTCAGCGAGCGGGACCCGGGCAAGTGGAGATGGATGCGGACGACGCCTACGAACATGACCTCACCACGGCGCGCTCGCGCTTTCCGAGGACGCCGCTGCGAAAGCCCCCCTCGCCGGGGACGCGGATGCGACGGCCGACTTGCGACTGGCTCGCTCCGTTCGCTGGCGGCGGTGCTTCACGCGCCTGCCCGGAGACGCCCTTTCGGGACGGCCCCCCGGCGAGCGCCGCTCGGCGCCGCGCCCCGAGATCAAAGCGTCTGCCGGACTTCCTCCGTCTCCATCGCCTCGATGATGTCGCCCTCCTCGAGAGCCACGAACCCTTCGAGCGCGATACCGCAGTCGAAGCCTTCCTTGACCTCGCGAACGTCGTCCTTGAAGCGCTTGAGGCTGGCCAACTTGCCCTCCCACAGCACTTCCTCTCGGCGAAGCAGACGCACGCTGCAGTTTCTCTTGACGGAGCCCTGGATCAC
This sequence comes from Polyangiaceae bacterium, assembly GCA_050299315.1. Taxonomy (GTDB): domain Bacteria; phylum Myxococcota_A; class Polyangia; order Polyangiales; family Polyangiaceae; genus SZUA-265. Next base: position 8,788 of record JBNKVS010000054.1, on the reverse strand, counting down.
CATGCACCCGGCGATCACGTTGCTCTTGCCCAGCTTGAACAGCTTGCGGACCTCGGCCTTGCCGATGAGCTTCTCCACCAAGGTCGGAGCCAGCAAGCCCTCCATGGTGTTTCGGATGTCGTCGGTCACGTCGTAGATGACGCGGTACTGACGAATCTCGATGCCTTCCTTCTGAGCGAGAGACCCCGCCTTGCCCGCTGGGCGAACGTTGAAGCCGACGACGATGGCCTTGGCGGCGATCGCGAGGTTCACGTCCCCTTCGGTGATGGCCCCCACCGCGGCGTGCACGATGGTCACCTTCACCTTCTCGGTGCTGAGCTCGTTGAGCGCGTTGCTGAGCGCTTCCACCGAGCCCTGCACGTCACCCTTGATGACGAGCTTGACCTCGAGCTGATCGGCCTGGGTCATCTTTCGAGCGAGCTCTTCGAGCGACACCTTGCGGTGGCTGCTCATCACGCTCCGCCGTTCGCGATTGTGACGCGACTCGGCGATATCTTGAGCCTCCTTGAGGTTCTTGATGACGTGGACCGGATCGCCCGCGGAAGGCACGTCGCTCAGGCCGATGACCTCTACCGGAACGGAGGGCCCGGCCTTTTGAGCCGTCTTGCCGCGATCTCCGAGCATGGCCCGCACCTTGCCGTAGACGCTGCCGGCCAGGACGACATCTCCGCGCGAGAGCGTGCCGGATTGGATGAGCACCGTTGCGACCGGCCCGCGGCCGCGGTCGAGCTTGGCCTCGATGACGACGCCGCTCGCCGGCTTCTTCGGGTTCGCGGTGAGCTCGAGCAGCTCGGACTGCAGGGCGACGTTCTCGAGCAACTTGTCGACGCCCTCGCCCGTCAGGGCCGAGCACTCGCAGAAGAGCGTATCACCGCCCCACTCCTCCGGGACCAAACCGACCTCGCTCAGCTCGCGCCGAACGCGCTCCGGCTGCGCGCCTTCCTTGTCGATCTTGTTGACGGCCACCACGATCGGAACGCTCGCCGACTTGGCGTGCGAGATGGCTTCCTTCGTCTGCGGCATGACGCCGTCGTCGGCCGCCACGACGAGGATCACCAGATCCGTCGTTCGAGCGCCGCGAGCGCGCATTTGAGAGAACGCCGCGTGGCCCGGAGTGTCCAGGAACGTGATCGACCCCTTGCTGGTCGAAACGGAGTAGGCACCGATGTGCTGGGTGATGCCGCCGGCTTCGCCTTCGGTTACCTGGCTTTTGCGTATGTAGTCGAGCAGGCTGGTCTTGCCGTGGTCGACGTGACCCATGACCGTGACCACCGGGGGTCGGGGCTCCCGATCGTCGTCGCCCTCGCGGGTGTCGAGGCCCTGCGCGGCGACGATGCGATCCTCCTCGCTGACCGCGATGTCCTCCACCTCCCAACCGAATTCGTTGGCGACGATCTTGGCGGTGTCGGGCTCCAGGGTGGAATTGATGTTCACCCCGGTCATGCCGAGGCCCATCAGCTTCATGAGCACTTCGCCCGCCTTGGCGCCCATCTTCCCGGCCAGGGTCTGCAGCCCGACCATTCCCTCGATCTTTACGATCTTCTTGTGGGCCGAACGCTCCTGAGTGACGGAGCCGCCCCCGGAACGGCGCGGCGAGAGCGAGCCGAGGCCGCGATGGCGCATGCCTCGCCCACCCATACGACCGCCTGGAAACCCTCCGGGCCTGCCGCCACCCGGGCGCCCCGCGGCGCCGCCGGCTTTGGCGTCGTACTGAACTCGGCGCGGAGCTCCGCCGCGCGGCGGCTGCGGCATCGGAACGCCGGCGCGCCCTTCCCAGACCTCGATACCCGTCTTGGGCCGGGGCCTCGGCTTGGGTTGCTCGGCGGCAGGGGGCGCCGCCGCGGCCGCTGGTTTGGGGGCAGCCGCCGGCGCCGCCGGACGCGCCACGCGGGGCTGGGCGGGCGCGCCGGAGGCGGCCGCTGGCCGAGACGCGGCAGGCGGAGGGGCCGCCGCGGCAGGACTTGCGGGCGGCTTGGCGGCGGCCGCAGCGGACTGCTGCGGCGCAGCAGGCTGCTGCGGCGCCGCGGCAGGCTTGCTCGATGCGGCGGGCGCCGCGGCAGGAGGGGACGCGCCGGGAGCGGGCGCGGCTTCCCGAGCCGACTCGTGTACGGGCGCCTCGGCCACCTGGGGGGCGACGGGCGGCGCGGCCACCGCGGCGGGCTTGCTCGCTGGCGGCGCCTGGGGGGCGGCGGCTGGACGGGCCGACTCGGCAGGCTGGGCTGCCACCGATTCGGGCGCCGGCACGCTCCCGTTGCTCGGCGAAGACTTGCGAGCGGGCTCCGCCGCAACCTTCGCTTCCGCGGGCTTGCTCACCGCGACCTTCTCGGCGGCTGGGGGCGCAGCCGGGGGCGCTTGCGGCGGCGCGGCGGCAGGTGACTTGGCCGTCGCCGGCTTGGCCTTCCTGGCCGCAGCCTCCTCGGCAGGCTTGCCTTGCGAGGTCTTGCGAGCGGATGCGGCCACGGCAGGGTTCTTGTCAGCGGGGGTCACCACCTTGCGACCCCTGCGCTTCACCACCGTGGGGCGAATGCGCTGCTCCTCCACCGCCTTCTGGCTATTTTGCCGCTCCAGGTGACGCTTCACGCGATCGACCTGTTCCGGCAGCACAGCGCTCATGTGGTTGCGCACGTCCGTCACGCCGACGGACTGAAACAACGACACGAGGGTCTTGTTGTCCATGGAGAGGTCCCTGGCGACTTCATAGACTCGCATCTTGCTCATCGAACCTCCAGCCAGCTCGAGCGCGAACCACTTTCAATCAAACTATTTCTCACGAAGTTTGTGCCTCCGGGTCCTGCTGTGTGACGCTCTCGCCGATGCGCTTGCGCCGCTCCTCGATCTGCGGCACGTCGACCGCGAGAAAATCCTTGGCCGCGCTCTGCACGGCTCGGGCTTTGCGATTGGTGAGGCCCGTCCTGATGCTCAACCGGTCGGGGTCCTCGCGTACCACATCGCGAATCATCCGATAGCCACCCTCTTCGAGAAACTGCAGGGTGCGCAACCCGATGCCCGGCACCAGCTGGAGCAGCTCGCGCTCCGTGGGCGGCTCCGAGCGGTTGCACGCCACCTCGAGCCGCTCGGAGCGCATCCGATCCATCGCGGCGGCCGCGTTGTCGCGCAAAGCTTGCGCCGCCTCCTGCGAGCTCACGCCGTCGATGGTCACCAACTCCTCGGGGCTGGCCTCGGCGACCTCCTCGAGCGCGCGAAACCCCAGGCGGTACATGCTGCGCGCCAGCTCCTCTTCGACGTTCTCGATTTCGCGGAAGGCCTGCAGGGCCTCTTCCTCCATCGCTTTGAACTTGGATTCGCTGATGATATCCAACTTCCAACCCGTCAGCTGGGACGCGAGGCGCACATTTTGCCCTTTGCGCCCGATCGCGAGCGAGAGCTTCTCGTCGGGCACGACGAGCTCCATCCGATTATCCGCCTCGTCGACGATGACCTTGTTCACGTCGGCGGGCTGGATAGCAGCGATGATGTAGCGCGCAACGTCCTGGTCGTAGGGCACGATGTCGATTTTTTCGCCGCGCAGCTCCTGGACCACGGCCTGAACGCGCGAGCCCTTGATGCCCACGCAGGCCCCGACGGGATCGACGTCCCCGTCGCGGGTCGTCACCGCGATCTTGCTGCGCGAGCCCGGCTCGCGAGCCACCCCGACGATCTTGACGATACCCTCGTAAATTTCGGGGACTTCAGATTCGAACAGCCGCTCGACCAGCTGAGGGGCACTTCGACTGAGGATGATCAGCGGGCCGCGCGCCTCGCGGTCGATGTCCTTGACGTACGCGACGATGCGGTCCCCGGGGCGATACGTCTCGCGGGGCGTCTGCTCCCGGTAGGGCAGCACGCCCTCCGTCTCGCCCAGATCCACGATCACGTTGTGGCCGCGCTCGAAACGCCGAACGATGCCGCGGATCAGCTGCCCTTTGCGATCCTTGAACTGGTTGAAGATGATGTCCCGCTCGGCGTCGCGCACCCGCTGCAGCAGCACCTGCTTGGCTGTCTGCGCGGCGATCCGGCCGAAGGTGCTTCGGGCCTGACGCATGTCCAGCACGGCGCCGAACTCCTTGTCTTGCTGCCGGGCCTTCTCGGCATCGCGGGGATGCCAGAAAACCTGGAACCCCAGCTCCTCTCCGATTTCGGCCTCCAGCCCGTGCTTGCGCGCGAGCTCGGCAGACATCTGCCGCTCCGGCTCGTCCACCTCTTCGACGACGGTCATGTACTGAAAGAGGTCGATCGACCCGGTCTCGTGATTGTACTGGGCCTCGAGCTCTCGGGCGGGCCCGAAGGCAGCCTGAGCCGCCTTGAGTATCGCCGCCTCCATCGTCTCGATGAGGACGCCCTTGTCGATACCCTTTTCCTGTGCGACCTGCTCGACGATCATGCCGAGACTGCCCGCAAACTCCGGAGATTGTACTGCCATTTCGTCTATTCAACCCTGTGAGTTGGCCTGTTTGTCGGCGGCCGCTGCCTCAACGCCCGGAGGCAGCCCGCCGACGCCCTGCGCTGGGCGGACGGCGCTTGTCCCCTCGCCCCTTGGAGGGCTTGGGGAGCTTGGGAGCGAAACCCAACTGCTCCCAATCGATGAGCAGATGAGCGTTGCGGATGTTCTCGAGAGGCACGCCGTGCACGGTGGCGCGGGAAACCTCCACCAAGACCCGCCCCGACTCGTCGACGCCACGCAAGTGACCGCGTAGAACATATTCATGGTTAACCGGTCGACCAAGCTTCAGCCAAGCGAGCTTGCCGACAAACCGCTCGTAGTCCTGCAAACCGTACAGCGGCCTTTCGAGCCCGGGAGAGCCGACTTCCAGCCGGTACTGCCCCTCGATGAAATCCGCGGCATCCAGCGCCGCAGAAACGGCTCGGGAGACGTCCGCGCATTCGTCCAGCGTGAGGCCACGACCGCCGCCGTCGCCGACCCCACTGCCATCGACCCCACTGCCATCGACCCCGCCGCCTCCGTGGCTTCCGGATCCGTCGCCGCTTCCCGGCCGCTCGCCTGCGGGTCGGAGGCCCCCCGCCTCCCCGCCGAGCACCCCGAGCCCCTCGCCCGGCTCAACGGTCAGCTCCAACACTCGCCCCTGCGGATCCGACTTCCAGACGAGCTCCACCCCGCGCAGGCCCGCAGCGCGCAGGACCGGCGCGATGGCCGCAACCACCCGATCCCGGGGGAGACCGGGCAGCTTTTCGAAAGAAAACAGCTTTTCGAACGACATCAGCGGGGCAAGGATGGACTCGTGGGACGATGGCTCGGACCCATCGGCCTTCACCCCGCCCCAAAAAAAACGGACCCTGTGCAGGATCCGAATGGGAACGCACCCACCTGAAGTGGGCAAGCGAAGGTTACCCAACTCCCTCGTTCGGCGCAAGGTCCCGGGCGAGCGCCCCGTCGAAGTGCGCGTGCCGTACGGGATCCCGCTCGACCGGCCCGAAGACCGCTCAGAGAGAATCTGAGCGAAAGGCTACTGCCGGTCTCCCGGAGAGGCCGGCGGCGGCGCATCCACCTCGATGGGCACCACGACCCCCGCGACGCACAGCACCGGCCGCCCCTCCTCCCCTTCCTCGACGAAGGGGGACAGCGCAGCCTGCGACGGCGGCAAGAAACGCGCCTCGAGATCGCGGCCGCGGACCTCGACGTAGAGGGCTTCCTCGCCGACGACCCGCAAGTGCGCGCCGCGAAGCGGCTGCCGACTGCCGTCGGAGAAGACCAGCTCGGGCTCCGGGCCCCGCGTCGCCACAGCGCGAACGAAGAGCGGGGCGTCGAGGACTTGCAGGTACGTCCAGTCGTAACCGTTGCAAAGAATGTAGCGGCCGTCGTCCGGGTGCTTGCGAATCCAGCCCGCGAAAGCCTCCTGCATGCCCGCGTGCTCCACGGGGCGCCCGTCGTGCCAGAAGCGCCCCCGCTCGTCGAGGACGAGGGTGCTCTCGCGCGAGCGCCCTTCGGGTGGGGGGCGTCGAAAGAACTCGGGGTGCTCGATGGGTTTCACGGGGGGGAGGGCGACGAGGCGGCGGGGGCCGCGGGCAAACCGGCGGCTCGCCAAGCGCGCAGCCGGCTGCCCGCATCGGCGCACGCGCCAACGGAAATCTACTACGAAGGCCGGCGCGCGCTACGAAAACGGAGCCGACCGACGAAGGCCCCACCGATGGGCGATTTCGCCGCATCCCGGCGCGCCGCGGCCGCTGGCGGCCGCGTGGCACGAATCGACCCACGGCAGGCCCTCGGCCGGCAGGTGCTCTCGCGCGGGCGCCCCGAGCGCGGGGGTGGAAACGCCCCGGCCCGGTCAGAAGCGACCGCTGAGACCGAACCAGGCGCCCCCTTGCGGGGCCGGGGCCCCTTCCTCGCGGTCCTCGCTCGGCAGCAGCGAGGGAGGCAACTCTCTGCGGCGCTCCCCCAGCACCACCTCGGGCCGAAACGAGAGGTTCGCCTCGACCACCCCGGCGGCGGCCAACAACGCCAGGGAGGTCCACGAGATCGTTCCGACGGCCCGCGCCGCGCGCACGCTGCGCGTCAGATCGCGATCATCGAGCGTGGAGTTTCCGCCCTCCGCCCGACTGTGCAGGTTGAGCTCGACGGACGTGGCCGATATCGCAGCCACCGTGAGCGCAAACTCGGTCGTGAGCAAGACCCAGCCGAGGACCTCGTCGTCGTTGTGGAATTGGCCGATGCCGTACGGCACCCACGCCATCCAGCGCTCATTTCTGCGCACCAGCGTCTCCGATGCGACGAGCCGCTCCAGCTCGCGAACACGGAGCCGCTCTCGCTCCTGATCGCGACGCAACGCCTCGGCCCGCGCGCGCCCCCGCTCCAGCTCCTCCTGCTGCTGTTGGCGCAGCGTGGCCATCAACTCCCCTCGAACCTGGACGAACAAGTCCACGACGGCCCCGGGAAACACGACCGGATCGGGCGGCTGCAGTTGGCGATCGGCCAAAATCGCCTCCCGAAACTGCACCCTGGCTTCATCCAGGCGCCCGAGCGCCACGAGGCACGCGGCGAGATACGTCCTTGCCGTCGCCGTGGCCGCAGCCGACGGCGCGCTCGGCAAGAGCGAACGAAAGGCGTCCACGCAGCCCTCGTAGTTGCCGGACTCGTAGTCGATCACGGCGCGCTCCAGGGCCGTGGAAAAGCTCCCCCGCAAGCCCGCCGGGGCCGCCGACTCGTTCGCCGAATCGGGGGCGGGCTGGGCCTCGGAGCGACCCACGAACAACAGGGCGCCGACGACGCATTGCAGCGATAGCCGGCGAAAGGGAGCGCTTCTCGACAGCATGGCCTCTGACAATTCTCGAACCCCTCGGGCGGAGCGACCGTACCTTAGCCAGCCGCCGCGTTTAGTGCAGCGTTTCCATCCAGTTGTTGGGCGATTGTCGCGCCCCTGCGAAGCGACCGGGATCGATGGCGCCGGGGGCCGCCACCGCCTTCCGATCGCCGCCATGCAGCGGCCCCCGACGCCGCGCCGGGGCCTCTGGCTCGAAATGGCAAGAGAATCCGCGACGAGCCCGCACCCGTCCCGGGTCGACCCCCGCTTCGCCCTCGCGGCGCGGGAAGCTTCCGAGGGTTCGTGCTCGGGCCGCCCGAGTCGGAACGGGACCGACCCAGCTGCCGCGAGCCGCTCGGGGCGAGGGCGACCGCGCGAGCACGGACAATCCCACCACCGCCCCCCGATGACTCGGCTTCGACGTCCCAGCCGGGAAGGCGCCCTAGCTAGCCCGGACTTCTCACGACCGCCGGACCGAGGGTGCGAGGAGGAGGTGGATTTTCAGTCCCGACGCCCGCCGGGGACTTGCTGTCTGCCCCGCACGCGCTGGCGGGCAGCTGAGCGAAAAGACACGACGCATCGCACCCTCGGGGCCAGGTCGTGAAAAATCCGGGCTAGCCGCTACCGGAGGGTTCGAGATTCTCGGACCCTCATTGGGCGGGAGACGACGATGAGTCGAGCCAAAGACCGACGAACGGAGAAGTTTGCGTGCCCGCACCGGAGGGGGGCACGCGATCTCGGTCGACGATCGCGCTCGCTGATTCAGGGCCACGGGATCACGGTCGTTCGACCCGCTCGCAAGCGGACCCGCCGGCTCTGCGGGGCCGCGCCCGGCGTCTCGCTGCGCAGCGTGCACGTGGTCGACATCTTCTGGCGGGACATCGATACCCGAACCTCCCCGGGAAAATGCCGCTCCCCGGAGAACAGCGTGGGGCAGCTCAGCACGCCGAGCTCGCCGACACGGGAATCGGAATCGACGCGCAGCGTGGCGTCGAGAAAGGGAACCTTGCCCACGACGTGCTGTACGCCCTCACCCGCGTCGATCACCACCGTTCGACGCGTCGTCACACAGCATGAAGGATCTGGCGACACGAACTCGAAGTCGTGGGGGCCAGGGCTCAGCTCGTGCTTCACGTCACCGAACCATTGCCGCGGCGTGCCATCGATCCGCAGGGTGCCGCCGGTGGCCCCCGTAATGCGCACCACGACCTCACGAAGGGCCCCGCCCGGGCCGTCGTCTCCGGCGCCCTCGCCTTGCCGAGCCGGCTTGGAGCGGGCTGGCGCCTTCTTCTCCGAGGCCGATCGCCTCGCCGGGGACGCCTTTCTCCTGCGCGGGGGCTCGGCGGCCGAAACGCTGGGGTCGCGACCCGCGGCTCGGGTGGGCTCGCCCGGGTGTGGCGGAGGCGCCGGGCTGCGCGACGACGCCAGCGGGCGCGGCTCGGCCTCGTTGGAAGAAGGCTCATCGCCCGCTCCGGGGTCGCCCGCCCCGAGGTCGCCCGGCGAACGCGCCGGGGCAGCGGCGCGTTCGCCGGCGG
>JBNKVS010000053.1:0-8649 GCA_050299315.1 Polyangiaceae bacterium | reverse complement strand
CTTGAGGTGCTAGTGGGGTAACTCCCGTGGAGGTTCGAGTCCTCTTCTTCGCACTAATAGGCTCTGAGAGCCGTTGTTCGCCGCGGTGGCAGTCGCTGTGTGGACGGACTCGGGCCTTATTAGAGTCTTCTTGGCACTTGTTCGGCCGATCGGAGTCTTTGGCAGGATTTGTTTGCGCCGGTTCGAGTCCGGCGCTGTAGCAGCCGCTTTGGCGGCTGTTTTTGGTTTGTTCGTGGGGGGTTGGGGGGTGGGTTCTGCTGGGGATTGGCAGGATTGGGTTGGGCCAGTGAGAGCGGTCGGGGCGTTTGTTTTTTGGGGGGCCGGGGGTGACGGGGTTTGTTCGCGCTGGGCCGAGTCCCCATGGGTTGATTCTGTCAGCATTGGATCCTTTCCGTTGGTGGCGGCTGCCGTTGGGTGGCCGTTTTTCGTTCTCCCCCAGGCAGCTCCCCCAATCGCTCGACTGCGGGCCGCGAGGACTCGTTCCGCAGCCGTCCGCTCGGGACGGGCGTACCGGTTGATGGTCGTCGGCTGCTTGTGACCCATCAGATAGGCAGCTCCCGTCAGGTCACCGGTCGCGGCGACCTCGGTGGCGAAGCGGTGTCGGAAGTCGTAGGCGGTGAAAGTGACCGCGAGATGGGCTGGGAGGACGCTTTCGGCGGCCTTCTTCAGCTGGGGGCGGTAGTCGTGCTTGCCGAAGATGAGGCCCTTCGCGTGGCACACTGAGCCGAGGGCGGCCCGCGCGGCGGCGCTCAGGGGTAGCTCTCGGGCGTATTCGTTCTTGTCGATGTCGCCGCTGATGCGCAGCGTATCCGAGCCCTTGGTGTAGTGCTCGGGCACGCTAAGCTGGTCGAGTATCTTGGGGCGGAGCCCCGTTTCGAGCATGAGCTCGAAGCGAGCGCGGATCGGAAAGGGCGTGGCCCTTTTGCTCTCGGAGTACTCCGGGAGCGCCGCAACGACTTCCCTCGCCTGCTCTGCACTGAGCGCAGTGGCTTTTCCGCGGCGACGCTTGTGGTACGGGGTGCCTCTATTGGCGCGCTTCTTCCGCAGGGGAAGCGGCGGCGCGACCATGCTTTCGGAAAGTTGGTGCGTCCGGTAGCACCAGTCGAGCAAGTCCTGAAGCGGGCCCCGTTCCTTGTTCGCCGTCTGCCAGAGCACCACGGTCAGCCGAATTCGCCAATACTCTGCGATAGCGCCGGGCCTGCACAGCGCTCCGAGGGTGGAGAAGTGCGCTTGCCAGTGCCGTACATAGCTGAGCCAGGGCCCCTCCTCGTACTTCTGCTCGGTGAGCCAGAGGGCGGCGATCTCGTCGACCCGAGTCGACCCGTCCGCGAGAAGCCTGGCTGGCGCTTCGTATTCGCCCTTCAGGACCTGCGCGTAGAATTGGGCGGCACGGCTCTCAGCTTCGCGAGCGTCGCTCGTGCCCGTGGACTTTTCGTAACGCTGGCCCTGATGGGAGAAGCGCACTTCGAGGTTGGCGCTTTTGGCGCTGCGGCGGAGGGTCCAGGGGCAGGGTAGCTTTGCAGGCATTGGTCGATGTCGCTCTTGAGGTAGAGGGGGCGTCGCGGGCTCCCCGCGTTCCTGAGGTTTGGGCGAATCGTCTTGTCGAAGGAGGCCGGACTTCGCCGCGTGTATCTGGCGGCCTCCTTGCGGGAGAAGAGCTGAGCCGAGGCCTGCAGCTCGCGGCGCGCGGCCGCAGCGGTCAGGTCGTCCACCGCCAGTGGGTCGGTTCGCGGCTTCCTCGGATCGCCGGGCCCAGCGCACCGCCCCAGCACCCGAAAAAGGTCCACGATGGCGTCCTGCAGCTCGGGAGGAAGGCGGAGCTCTAGCGAACCATCTCGACTATCAGCTGCGTCTTTCGGAGTCGCCATCGGTTTCCCCCAGAGGTGTGCGAGTCGACCCGGCGGGGCTCAGAAACTCGTCGAGATGAGAGCGCCGCACCAGGCGCCGCCGCCCCGGCCGAGTGCTCAGAAGCCTACCCGTACGGATCCAGTGCCGGACGGTGTTCGTGGAGGTTCGTGAAATTTCAGCGACTTCCTCCAACAGCAGCCAATCATCGCCATTGGTCATGCCCAATGAATAGCCCCCGAGGGCGAACCGGTAAATGGACTAAAAGGAATTCCGATCTATCCATTTTCCTTTCGGCGGCTCTTTCGGCGGGCGGCCCCTTCTCACCGGCAGGCCCTGCTCCTTCCTTGCCCGCTGGAGCTGCTTGAGCTGCGCCTCGCGCGCAAACGTGATCCCGGGAAACAGACCAAGTACGTCAGCTTCCTCCACACCGAGCTCCAGCAGCTTGCCCATCGTCACCCGTACGTGCTTCTGCCACTCACGCAGAGACGTGGGGTACTGCAAGCCCCACGTCGTCTCAAGAGAGCTAGTCGCGTTCCCCGCCGCGCAAACCAGCTCCTCAACGTCCATGGAAACGAGTTCCAAGCGTGTAGCATCGTACCCTTGCCGGCGAGCTTCTCGTTTTCGGCGCACGTCGATGACGCTCGCCAGCTTCTCGAGCCGCTCCGCCTTGGCGTAGATTTGGCGAGCCAAGTTGATGGCTTCCTGCTCCTCCGGATGAGACCCAAAGCGGATATACAACGCTGCCGAGCGAGCAGATTCGTACACCACGTGGTGCGGGACGCCGGGAATGAAGGCGTTTTCGAGTTGCTCGTAGATCCTGCGAGTGAGCTTGATGGGAGTCCCCTCCTTGCGCAACCAGCTCATATGGGCGTTGAGAGCTCGTTGCGCGTCCTTCGTGTCGAGGGGCTTTGGCGGGGGCACGGCCGACAGAGTATTCGATGTCGCCAGCCACCACCAAGCGCCGCCAACTGCTGACGAAGACCCGTCAGCGCGCCGCATACGGCCCGCGATCGACGCAGCGGCTACGGCCGGGTGGTAGCTCGGGGGGCGATTCCCTCCCCTGGCTGAAACCCCAATCGCGATCGTCGCCGCGCGGCCGATGTCAAGCCTCGAAATCGGGCGACGGGAGGTGGTCTAGGCCCTGGTCTATAGTGCACACGCGTTCGTGGCTGCTCAGATCTCGACGAGCACCTCCACGGGAACACCGATTTCGGTGGCCACCGGCGTCCAGAGGTCGACGCCCTGTGCGTCCGTTTCGATCGACACGAGAAGGGCGCAGCGTGAACGCCCGCAAGACGCCGACGACCAGGGGCGACCGCGCGGGCTCAATCCGGCCAGACCTTGGGGCGCAACATGGGCGCGTGTTGGCCGCGCTTTGGCGGCGGCTGGTGGCCGCGTGGGGGAAGAAAAAGAGAGCGTCGGGCGGGTTGCACACCGGCTCCTACTCAAGGGTGGGGCTGACACCCAGTGGCACGTTCCCGCGCCGTGGCGGGACCATTGAACTAGTGAATTCCGGGGCACCGGCAACATCCCTGAAGGAGTGGTGCCGAGACGCGTGGGCGCCCTTCCTGGTTCTGCTACTAGCAGAATATGCCCGTGCTACGATGCTTGCTGGTTCAAATGAACCGATCGCGCGCAGCCTGCGCGTATCGACGGGCGGAAGGATCCGCTACGTTCGATTGTTGAACGACTTGAACTGACCGCCTCCATGCCCTGGAAACTGAACCCCCGGAATCACGTAGTTTATCCGCGAAACCCACTCGTTACGGTGATCGTGGATCTGAGGTTCCATCCTATCCTGAAGGTCGCCGATCGAAAGGCCGACTACCAAGATCTCGTGCGGGAAGACTACCCGCAGTACCAGGAAAGCCGCCAACAGCTGGTCAACCTACACCCGCTCGGAGCCGTGAACGTAAGCGAGGATCGGGTTTTCACCTTTCGAACCGCGGACGGCTCATCCACGTTGACACTAACCACCGGGGCGCTGTCGCTGGACGCGCGCGCCCACCAGGATCGAGCACAGCTTCTGCGCCTCGTCCACGTCGCGACCGAGGCGCTCACGTCCACCTACGGCCAGGTTAGCCCGGTGCGGTTCGGCCTGCGCTACGTCAACGATATCGACCGCGAGCAAGTCGCCGATGACCTGGGGCGCTCGGTGGAATGGGGTGAGCTGGTTACGAGCCGCTTCTTGAGCGTCCCTGGAGGCCTCGCAGACGAGGCCGACGCGCATTTCCTCACCGAGGTAACGGCACCCGTGGACCCAGGGGCCATGACCTTGCGGTTCGGCCGAATTCAGGACCTTCGGAGAAAGCGAGAGCTGTTCCGCTTCGACGTGGACCGTTTCCTGGAAGGCGGTTTTGCCGTTCAGGACGTTGGCGGGCTGCTGGACCAGTTTGCGGACCACATCTACTCTCTGTTCATCGAATCTCGAGCGCCCGCCCTCGAAGAGTGGATGAGCCAAGAGGAGAAGCCTCAATGACTCAGCCTGCCCCCATCCATCCAGACTATCAGGCCGTCGCAGAGCCGCAGGTCGCTCTTCGGCTGAACGTCGTGTCGGCCACTGCCTCGGGCACCACTGCGCTACCGAGTGACGTAGTCGTCGTGGCAGTTGGGTTCTCGGGAAGAGCAATGGTGACGCCGTTGCCCGCGGAGCGCGCGCTGGATGGCTCGCTTTCGTTCATCGAAGAGGTCGCCGCGGCGTTGCCTCGCGACTCTGCCAGCGAGCAATTGGTTGAAGACCATTTCTCCGAGAGCGTCGGCAAGCGAGCTTCGAGGCGACTGACTCGACGTGCCCGTTGACGATGCAGCGGCCGGTCGTTGGCCCCCGGTCTATGATGCCGAAGACCTGAAGGCCGAAATCCGGCGCCTCGTGGGGCGTCGCGATCTGACCACCGGCTTCTACGACTGGTGCGTGGCCCGAAGCTCCCGGACCCTGACCGATATCTGCCAGGGAGACGTGCTCCGACTGGCGAGCGACCTCCCGGTCATCGACCAGGATGGCTTCCCCAACGCCCTCGAGCACCCCTCCGAGCGATGGCTCGTCATCGGGAACACTTGCGATTTCGCCCGAGCGGCAAGCCAGGTTCGGTGGACCCAGCTCGTTCCCATCCACGCCGCTGGAGACACAAGCTTGGCGAGCAACAAGCTGCAGGCGATGACCAGCTACACGAGCACGCGACGCTTCTACTTGCCGACGTGGGGAGCGGACTTGGAAGCCATCCACTACCTGGCGGATTTCACCTCTCCCATCGGCGCAGACAAGTTGGGCTTGAAAGAAAACGCCATGGTTGAAGCCCGAATGAGCCGAGGCGCGTGGGTGCTGCTCAATTCTTGCCTCGTGCGATTCTTGGCTCGTGACGATGGGCGATACGAGGAATAGCGAAGCGTGACCGCCGCTGGGGTGGCCGCCGCTCGAGACGATCAGCCCCAGGGTCCGCCCGCGACAAGCGCGTGCGTATCCGACTTCCCTTCGTAGTCACCGACCAGATCGGAATCGCGACTTCGACGACACGAGCTTGCCATTCCAGCACCGAATCTCGAAGCTATCCATGCACCAGCGCAAGTCTCTGGTGTGCGATGAGCTGAGGCGCGTGCGTAGCACGCTGACTCGATTGACTTGGCTCTCATTCGGTCAAGGGGCGCTGAGCGCCCTGCCCGATGAGACGCGTACGAAGATCTGGGCGAGCCTGGCCAACGATGTCACCGCCTCAGCGTCCCGCCAGAGCGGCGCCAACGCAGGCTGGCTCAGTGCCGACCTCCTGGCGAGAATCCAGGCGCTCGCAACCTCAGGCCTAGGGAAGCCCTCGCGCGCCGCCGAGCGTTTCTTGACGAAATGGCGCCATTTTTTTCCTACCGCCCGGAGGACACGGACGCGTGCATCTGGCGCTCACGGCCACTGGGCTCTCAGCCGGGCGACAGACGTGCGAAAGAAAACTACAGAGGAACCGTTGTCCGCCGACAAGGCTGGCACTGGTACCGCATGGCACGTGCCGCGCCGTGCCAGTGCCACCTAGGAAGAAGAAAGTCCTCGGGAGCCCAAACAGCTTCCCTGAGGGCGCCCGGCTCGAGCTACTGGTAAGCTCCAGCTCCCATGGCCACCTCCGAGCAAATCAAGGCGCTGATCGACAGCCATGCGAAGGGGGATGACGACCGCTTCCGGTCGGTGGCCATGCAGGTGGCGGCAGCGGCGGCAAAGCAGGGCAAAACCAAGCTCGCCGAGGAGGTACGGGGCCTGCTGGACGACGCGCGGCGTCAGCGTGGGGTGCATGTGGCCCCAGCCATTCCGATTGCTCGGCCGCCCGGGGAGCTCACGGGTCTGCTCGCCGTGTCCTACCCGAGCGTACCTCTGTCGGCGATGGTGCTGACTCCGGAGCTTCAGGAGGGCCTGGAAAACGTCATCGCGGAATTCCGGGCGAGAGATCGTCTACGACAGCACGGCCTCTCCCCCAAGCAGAAGCTACTGCTGGTGGGCCCCCCCGGCTGCGGAAAAACGATGACGGCCTCCGTGCTGGCCTCGGAGTGCAAGCTGCCCTTGATGGTCGTACAGCTCCACTCGCTCATCACGAAGTTCATGGGAGAAACGGCGGCCAAGCTGCACTTGATCTTCGAAGCACTCGCGAAAACGCCTGGTGTGTACCTGTTCGATGAGTTCGACGCGATCGGCGCCGTGCGGGCGTCGAGCAACGATGTGGGGGAGATCCGTCGCGTGCTGAACTCCTTTCTGCAGTTCATCGAAGGCACGACGACCGACGGCTTCGTCGTCGCGGCAACGAACCTGATGCCGATGCTGGACGAAGCGCTGTTCCGCCGCTTCGACGCCACGCTGCAGTACACCCTTCCCACGGCTCCGACGATTCGCTCGCTGATCGAGAACCGCCTGAGCGCCTTCAAGCTGGGTCGCATCGGGTGGAAGAAGGTTGCAGCCGAGGCTACCGGCCTGTGCCACGCCGAAGTCGTTCGAGCCGCTGAAGAGGCTGCGAAGCGCGTTCTTCTGGAGGGGCGCGAAGCGATTGCGACGGGAGACTTGGTGGGGGCACTGCGGAAGCGAAAGCTGGCTAGCCCTGGGAAGGAACCCGGGCGAGCCACGGATGAGTAGGTTCCCTCATCTGCAGCTCGCGGGGGACGCCGGGCATCCGTACAAGGGCGTGCGAATACGTGGCGGCCCCGTCAGCCAACCCATTCGCGATCGCGGGAGGTATGGTCCGGCAAACAGAAGTCGCTCACGGTCTCTTCCCGCCCGCGCTTCGTGGAAATGCGAACGCTCGATCCGGTAGGTCGCGCGGCGGCCGCCACCAGCCCAAGTAGCTTCTGAAGTTACAGCGCTTCCATAGAACTATCCGCTCTGCTCACGCTGCTTCATGTAGTCAATCCCGACGTCCACACTCTTGGATTGAGCTACGATGCGACAATATCCCCGCATCATCGCCTGAGTAAACTGGTACCAGCTACGACGATCACTCTTCAGCACTGCGCCATGGCTTTTCTGTTTGAGCTGAAACAACATCTGCGAAAAAGATGTCCGATCTTGGGCGTCGACTCCAAGGTCGCCACATATTCTTCGGTACGAATCGTACATGTGCTCTGTGGACCGCAGTAGTTCCCAGTGGTCCGCCGCTGCCCACAGCACCGGTTCGTACTTGTCCTGGTACTTCTGCACAGCATGGTTATAGGACGTCTTCAAGAACGCTTCCGAGTCTTGAATCGCGTCCAGTATGCTGGCTGCGAAAAGCTCTGCGTCGCACGCGACTGCACCCTCATTCAGCGTCCTGACAGCAAGCTTCAGACACAGTAGATGCGTAAAATGTGCGAACCCGTCGCTAAGAGCCGCTATGCGCCACGTTAGGCGCTCGGGACAGCTGATATTCAAATTTTGGAAACCAGATTCAGCGACCCTTTTTAGCTCGCCCAGTTTCAAAGGCTCCAGTTCGATCGTGGCGATGTACCTAGAAGCTGACGCGTGGTGCTCAAGCAGCTCCTCAGTGTTCTTCGCGATCCCCGCAAATATGAACCTTAGCCGGCACTCCTGGTCCCCCACCTGCTTGATAAAGTACGCCAGTTCTCGCTTCAGCTGAGCGCTAGCAACGTCCAGCTCATCGACAACCGCGACCATGTCCTCAGACTCCGGAACTAGCGCATTGAACAGGTCAACGGCGTCTGCCACTTCAAGCCTGGTCAAGTACTCGTCAGTTTTCTCGATTCGGTGAACCAGCTGTGCAACAGCGAGACCGACTGTCACTTGAGTGATCTTCTTTCTCGCCTTCCTGAAGTGCGAAAGGCCCATCAGCTTCCGAGCAATTCTAGTGACAACACTCGCGAAGCCGACTTCTGGCATGCAGCTGACGTAAATCGGTTCCGCACCGCTCCAATTGAATAAGTGCGCGGCTGTCTGGGCAAGCGAGGTCTTTCCAACTCCTCTGACCCCGTAGATGAAAGGAGACCGCCCAGGCGTGCGCAGGGCCTCCAGCGTGCGCTCCAGGGGTACCTCGCGACCGACGAGAAGTTCCTGAGTTCGGATGGGTTGAGACGGCTGAAATATCTGCCTCGCCTTGTTCTTTTCTCCCGCCGGCTCCCGTCCCAAGCCCAACTGTGTACCCATGACCAAACGGTACCATTTGTACGGTACTTCGGCTGCCTCGGGGCGAGGAATTGACTCGAAGTACGACGTAAGCATCCCTTGGAGGGCACCTGGAGCTGGTGAGCCGCGTCATGCAGAGTCCGGGCGATGGCAAATCGACAAGCGAGGACGAGAAAGCGACGAAGCGCCGCCGAAGGACGCGCGCTCGTCGCGCGGTATCGAGCAAG
>JBNKVS010000052.1:0-167235 GCA_050299315.1 Polyangiaceae bacterium | reverse complement strand
TCTAGAGCACCGCACGACCAGCAGGCGTCGGGCAGGGGCCTTGGAGAATGCCCCCGCACTGGCTTCGCGGGGCGTTTTCCGGGGCCTGTGGCTGGAGGCAACGCGTTCCGGCGCTCTGGCACGACCGGCGCGGGCAGCTGGGCGAAAAGACACGACTCATCGCACTCTCGGGACCAGGTCGTGAGAAATCCGGGCTAGGCCGGGCTAGGTCTCGCTTTTTCCTCCATGGCTGCTAGAGACGCACGTGCGAGGCTCCCTTGAAGATCGTGCAACACACTCTGGTCGTCGAAACCGTCGGGAAGGCGCTGATCAACCTCCAGCGGCAGGTTCAACAGCGGCTGGAAGCGTCCGAGCTGCGCTCCGGCCTGTGCACCGTGTTCGTGCGGCATACGTCGGCCAGCCTGGTGCTGCAGGAAAACGCGGACCCCGCGGTGCTTCGCGACCTCGAACGCTGGATCAGCGAGCTCGCCAGCGAATCGAGGCCTTGGGAGCACGACGACGAAGGGCCGGACGACATGCCGGCCCACGCGCGCACCGCGCTGACGAGCAGCAGCCAGTCGATTCCGTTTGCGGACGCGCGGCTGTTGCTCGGCACATGGCAGGGGATTTTCCTGTGGGAGCACCGGGCGACACCTCACCGGCGAAGTGTGATCGTGCACCTGATGGGTGAGTGAGCCGCCTGGGCGCGTCGTCGCCCGTGTTCTCTTCGCGCCAGCGCTGGGTTCCTGCGGCGCCGTTTCTGACTCGTGCGGCGCCGTTTCTCGTCCGGCCGGGAGGAATGGTGGGTTTTGCTCGATGGGGTGCCACGGGAGGCGCTAGGCTGGCCACTATGGACGAGAGCGCAAATCCAAGGCGTCCGCCGGGATCCCCGCTACGTCTGGGGGACACGGTCGCGAGCAAGTACCGCATCGAGCGTGAGGTGGGCCGTGGGGGCATGGGAATCGTCTTTGCCGCGCGTCACATGACCCTGGACCGCTTGGTGGCGATCAAAGTCATGAAGCATGAGCTGCTCGAAGACCCCCGGGCCGTCAAGCGGCTCCTCTTCGAGGCGAAGTCGGCGGCCAAGATTCAGAGCGAGCACGTCTCCCGCGTGTTGGATGTCGGTACGCTGCCGGACGGCGTTCCCTACATCGTCATGGAGTATCTCGACGGCCAAGATCTGGGGGCGCTCATCGATCGCAGCGGCCCGATGGGCGTCGAGCAAGCCGTGCGTTTCGTCCTGCAGGCCTGTGAGGCGCTCTCCGAGGTTCACGTCGCCAACCTCGTGCACCGGGATTTGAAGCCCGGAAATCTCTTCATCGCCCGGCAGGCGGACGGCTCGCCCGCGATGAAAATCGTCGATTTCGGGATCTCCAAGTACGTCGGCGGCCCCGGAGGCAAGCTGGCGAAGACCACCTCGCCACACGTGCTGGGCTCGCCGTTTTACATGGCGCCCGAGCAGATGCGGGCGGATTCCGTGGACGCCCGCAGCGACATCTGGGCGCTCGGCGCGATCCTGTTCGAGATGCTGACGGGGCGCACTCCGTTCACCGGGGAAACGCTGCCCGAGGTCTACGCCGCCGTCCTCGGCGATCCACCGCCGCCGATCAGCGAGCTGCGCGGGGACGTTCCCCCGCCGATCGACGACATCATTCAGTGCTGTCTGGAGAAGAGCGCCGCGAACCGCTTCGACGACGTGGCGGCGCTGGCGGTCGCGCTCGCTCCTTACGGGGGGCCGCCGGCCCAGCAGAGTGTCGAGCGCATCACGCGGGTGCTGAGAAATGCCTCGGGGGCGATGCAGGGCGCCGAAAGCGAGGGCCCCGGGCCTTCGACGCAGAGCGCCCGCGGATCTTCCCCCGAGATGTCCCTTCCTCCTCGCCGGGGGAGCACCTCGCCGGCCGCGAGCCTTTCCGGGGCGAGCCCCCCGGTGCCGAGCTCGGGGTCCCCGCGGCGAGGCGTTCGCGCCGCGATGGCGAGCTCGTCGGCGTCGGCACCGTTCGCTCCCGTCGCCGTCGGTTCGGCGCCCGTCGCGTCGGCCGCCTATTCGCAGCCCGGGTTCAGCGTGCGCGAGACGGTCGCGCCGTCGACGGCGCCAGACGGGACGCCTGAAATCTACGCCGAAGACGACCCCGACGAGATGTTGCCCGGTGTGGCTCCGAGCGGGGAGTTCGTCGCCGTGTCCAGCGAAGAGCAGCGCGCTCTGGAGGGGGCCCCGCAGAGCGGTGCGCCTCGGAGCGTCGGCGCCGCCCTCCGGCGCGCGAAAAAGGGTGCGGTGTTGGTCGCGCTGGCGGCGATCGTCGGCGCTTCCGCGGTGTGGGTGCTGTTCGAGGAGGAAGGCGTGCCCCGGGGCCAGCTCGTTCCGGGCCCGTCGCGGGTGCCCTCGAGGGGCGCCTCCCAGGCCGTCCGAGGGCTTTCGGCGGCTTCGGACCGGCCCGTGGATTCTGCGGCGGGGCGCGCGGTCGAGGGCGGAGCCGCCGAGCAGGCCAGCCAGGGCGCGGGCGATGGTGCGCAGGAGCCCCCGGGCGGCGGCGGGGAAAAGCAGTCCCAAACGGGGCGCAGCGGTCGGTCGGCGATCGGCGCTTCAGAGCCCGGAGGGGTGTCGTCATCCGCAGGGCTGCCGGACGAGGCGCCTGCGAAAGAGGCGGCCGAGGCGGAGCCGCGCAGGCCGCGTGTGGCTCCCGTGGCTCAGCCGCGCGCCGTCCCGGTTGCTCCGCAAGCGCGGGGGGGCTCCCCGAAGGCGGCGTCCCCTGGGGTCGCGTCGGCAGAAGAGTCGGCTCCTGCGCGACGCGCCGCGCCAGCGTCGGCGACCCCCCCCGCAGGCGCGAGCCAGGGTTCCGTCGTGGCTTCCCAGGGTGACGAGGCCGAGCCACCGAGCCGAGATCGTGTCAAAAAGGACTACTGGGATCCGGGCGTCTTCGGATCCCGTCACTGAGCCCGGGGGGGGGCGGCAGGCTCGGCGGCGCGTGGCGTGGAGCGGGGCTTGCATCCGGCGGCCGTCCATCGGAAAACGGCCCCATGATGCAGCTTTCGCAGGGTCGGGGGAACGCGGCGAGGCGGCGGCGAAGCGCCGCGGTGGGCCTCATGTGGGTGTTGTCGGGCGGGGCCGTGGAGCTCTCCGCCTCGGCGGCGAACGCGCAGGCCGCCACGGAGACGGCCAAGTCCGACGCGGCGGAAGCCCTGTTCGAGCAGGCGCGCGATCTGGTGGCCAGCGGCAAGCTCGCGGAGGCCTGCGAGAAATTTGCTGCGAGCAACGCTCTCGAGCCCGGGGTCGGCACCTTGCTCTACCTCGGCGATTGCTACGAGCGGACGGATCGCTTCGCGAGCGCCATCACGACCTTCCGCGAGGCGGGCAGGCTGGCGCGCGAGCGGCAGGATACGGAGCGGGCCCACGTCGCCGAGGTGCGATCGGCGGCTCTGCAGCCGCGCGCGCCGAAGCTCGAGGTGCGAGTGGCGAAGAAGTCCGAGGTGCCTGGGCTCCAAGTCACGCTCAACGGCACGCCGATGCCCCAGGAGGGCTGGAACGTTGCGCACTTCGAAGACGCAGGGGCGTACGAGGTGCGGGTCGCGGCCCCCGGCTACGAGCCCTTCTCCAGCCGAATCGAGCTGCGCAACGGCGAAGCGGATCTGACGGTCGTGAAGATCCCGCGCTTGGTCGAAACGGCGGCTGCATCCGAGGCGGGGGCAGCCGCCTCCGCGGCCGTTTCCATCGAAGACGACGCATCGCTGGTGAGCCAGGAAACGCTGGGGCTGATCGTCGGCGGCGCGGGGGTTTTACTCGCCGGCACGACGGGCCTCTTGGCGGCCTTCGCAAACAGCTCGAACCAGGACTCGTACGACTTTTGCGACGAGGGTGATCGCAACCTGTGTCGGCCCGAGGGGGTTCGGCTTCGCGAGGAAGCCCAGGATTTCGCCATGGTCGCGACCATTACCGGCATTGCGGCGACGGCTGCCGTGGCGGGAGGCGTGGTGCTCTATCTGACCGCGCCCGGTCTGGAGACGGGGACTCCGGAGGCCGCCGTCTTGCACGTGCGCGGCCACTTCGATTGGTTCTGAGCGCCGGCGGGCTTTGCGCGCCCCTGTCCATCGAGCACGCCCGGCGGGCAGCTGGGCGAAAAGACACGACTCACCGCACCCTCGGGACCAGGCCGTGAGACATCCGGGCTAGGGCTTCCGCTCCGGCGCCCCTTCATTTCGCTCGTCGGACGGCGCAATTGGCGCGTGCCCCGGGGCGACGGGGGCCGAGCGAGCCGCGTGCGAGCACGGTGGGGCGGGCGGCTCAGGGCACGCAGCGCGCCTCGCCCGCCACGTGTGGGCAGTGGGTCTGCTTGTCGAACATGGCCGCCCCCAGGTGGTAAAGGCGGCACTGGACGTGGTTGCCGTCCTCCAGGGCGACGTCGTTTTGCACGTAGTGAATCGGGGGCGTTTCGTCGGAGAGATCGTCGATCGCCTCGCACTGCGCGCGGCACGCAGCGGGGCTGGCGAAGAAGCCCGTGCAGTGGGGGAAGGCGACGCTGCATAGGCTTTCGCAGTTCGACCCGCAATCGCCATTTCCTCCCGGCCCTGCAGCCGCGCAGTACGTCGACAGCTCCGTCCCGCTCAGCTCGGCCAGCTGAAGCTGATCCAGCCGACAGGCGACCGTGTTCGAGCGCTCCGGAGGGCTCTGCTGCAGATCGCCCGGGGGCAGCAGCGCGCAGTAGGCGAGGCATGTCGCCTCGCTCCCGTACTGCTGAAACGAGTCCTCCGTGCAGACCTCCTGGATCTTGGCGCAGTACTCCGGGCACGGATCTTCCGGGGGCTCTTCCATGCCGCTACCGCCGGGACCCATGTCGCCGCCCGCCATTCCGCTTCCGGCGGCACCCGCCATGCCATTGCTCATGCCACTGCCCCCAGCGCTCCCGCCGTTTCCGCCGCCGCCCCCGACCGATCCGCTGGGCTGAGCCACGGCGGAGCCCCCGTTGCCGCCGCCCGGCACGCCCTCGGGGGGGCGTTCGTTGCCGACGTCGGTCTGCACCGGGTCGCAGGTCGCCTGCGCGGGGTCGCAGATCGCATCCTCGATTCCCAAGATGGGCGCACACGCCACGGCCACGTAGGCACCGACGAGGCCAGCGCAGAGGGTGAATGGTCCGAGTACCGAGCGAGCGTGAGCCATGAGAGAGTCTTTCGGGGGGAAGAATAGGAGCTAGTCGAATAAAGCAAAGGGGAACTCGCCCCGCCAGCGAGCGGTCAGACGGCTGTCTGTCGGAAAATTGCTCGAAGCGGTCCGTCGTGGTCGGTGGGGCGCAGCAAATCGACGAAGAGAGTAGAGCAAAACGCGAGCCTCCGAGCGGTGGCGAGCCCGGTCGAGAGGCCGCTGGCCGGGACATCCGCCCCAATGGATCCGTCAGACTTCGGTGACGAGCCCCCGCCTGTTTGCACCGGCGGCCGGAGCCTAGCGCGTCCAGGCCGGTTTGAGGGACGGGATTGACCCGAACCCCTACGCTCTGGACCCGCGGGCCAACCCTGACGCGAGGATTCCGATCAGACGCCGAGCGGGGTGGAGGGGAGAGGGAGCGGACGTCGCGCGCGGGACGTCGCTGCCCGGGTCGGTGCCTGGCGCCTTCGAGCGGATTCACGGGCCGACGAGATGGGTCGCAGAGAGGGAGGGGGAGCGTAGGGGCCGCCGCCTGTTTCATCGTGGGACGGCGTGTCGCGACCTCGCTGCGGCAGTCCCGGCGCACACGGGCACAGCTTGGCACACGCGGCCGCGGTCCTGGCGACTGCTCAACGCATCGAAAACGTTGGCCGTTCTTGGGAGCAGGCGTTTGGCCTGTGCCTTGCACGCAGTGGGCCGTCCCGTGGGGACGCACTCGAAACGAAGGAGACAGAATGACCCAGTTTCACGTTCGGCGCGGCCTCGCGCTGCTTTCGATCACGGTGGGAGCCGCGAGCTGCAGCTCGAGCTCCGACTCCAGCCAAGCTTCGGGGCTGGCCTACGATCCGGCGCCGCAGGCGTCGCCCGGCGGCAATGCAAGCCCGGCGGACGCGCCGAGCGCCTCGATGGGTCCGGGAGCGCTGGCCGCCGAGAGCTCTGAGCAGGGCGACTTCGCGGGCGCGCCGATGAACGACGAGGGGCAGGTGAGCGCGCCGCGCGCTCCGGAAGCTTCTGCGAGCGTGCGGACCAATCCCTTCGTCATGACCTCTCACGACCCGCTCTCGACCTTCGCCGCGGACGTGGATACGGCGAGCTACGACCTGTTTCAGCGGATGGTACGAGAAGGGGCCTTGCCGAGGCCGGAGCAGGTGCGGCTGGAGGAGTTCGTGAACTACTTCCGCTACGCCTACCCGGCCGCGGATTTCGAGGAGGTCGTGCCATTTGCCATCCACCTGGCGGCTTCGCCGAGCTTCCTCGAGGAGCAAAGGACGCTGCTGCGCGTCGGCATTCAGGGTAAGGCTCCGCCCCCGGAGGAAAAGAAGCCGACCAACCTCGTTTTCCTGGTCGACTCGTCCGGCAGCATGCAGAGCGCTGACAAGCTGCCGCTGGTTCAGCAGGTTCTCCAGCAGACGCTCGATCTACTCGCGCCGACGGACACGATTTCGATCGTGACGTATGCGGGAGATACCGAGGTCCGTCTGCCGCCCACGCCGGTGGAGAATCGCGCAGCCATCGCGGAGGAGATTGCCGGGCTGCAGGCGCGCGGGAGCACGGCGGGCGCCAGCGGTATCGAGCTCGCCTACCAGCAAGCGGAGGCGGCCTTTCTCGAGGGCGGGGTCAACCACGTGATCCTGTGCACGGATGGCGATTTCAACGTCGGCGTCAGCAACACCGAGGGGCTCGTGGAGCTGATCGAGGACAAGCGCCGCTCCGGCGTCACCTTCACCGCGCTCGGCTTCGGCTACTCGCCGAACGACGAGATGCTCGAGGCGATCAGCAATGCCGGCAACGGCTTTTACGGGGTCATCACCAGCGAGGACCAGGCGGCGGACTACGTCCACGAGCGGATGCTCTCGACGTTGAGCCTCATCGCGAAGGACGTGAAGATCCAGGTCGAGTTCAATCCCGAGCAGGTGGCTGCCTATCGCCTGCTGGGCTACGAGAATCGCGACATCCGCGACGTCGATTTTCGCAATGACCTCGTCGATGCGGGGGAGATCGGCGCCAATCACCAGGTCACGGCCCTCTACGAGCTGGTCCTGACCGGGACCGAGCTTCCGAGCGTCCCCGGAGCCCCCGACCCCGAGGATGGGAACGCGTACGAGGGGCTGGTCGAGGTTCCAGAGCAAGATCTCGTCCTGGTCAAGGTCCGCTACAAGGACGTGGACGCGACCGAGCAGGACGCCGCGTTCGAGGTCGGAGCCTCGCTCGCACCCGTCGACATCGCGGCGAGCGCCGACGACGCCGACCTCGATCTCCGCTGGGCGGCGGCGGTTGCCGCGTTCTCCGAGATCCTGAAGGGGAGCCCCTACGCCGCGCCGGAGCGCATGGACGCCCTCGACGCGATCTTCTCGGCGCAGGTCGAGGTCGACGAGGACCGAGCCGATTTCTACTCGCTGTTCGTCGAAGCGCGATCGCGAATGTAGAGGTCGCGGCCCCGGGGGGCCACGTCTGGAGGTCGCCAGCGACCTTTGATCGCGGCGAAGACCGCCTGATCCACCCAGTCGTGGCCCTGGCGTTCGAAGCCGTGCCGGATGCCCTCCGGCTCGAGCCCGAGGCGCCGCGCAACGCCCAGTGACGCATCGTTGCCCAGCGTGATGACGGCCTCGAGCCGGTGCAGCTGCAGAATCTTGAAGGCCCACGTGATCGCCACGGAGCAGGCCTCGGTGGCGACTCCCTGGCGCTGGACGCTGTTGTGGACGGCGTAGCCCAGGTTCGCCCAATCCCGGTCTCCGCGCTCGATCACGTAGATGTCCACGTGGCCCAGATGGTGCCCTCCGTCGCGCGCGAAAATGCCGAAGATGTAGCACTTGTCCGCGTTCCACAGCTTGCGGTGGCGGCGGCAAAGCTCCCGAAACCACGTCCGCGGCGTGTCGTTCGGGTCGTGGGGGCCGGCGTCGTATGGGCGCTGGGGCGGCAGGCGCGACAGAAACCCCTGCAGCCAGCGGTCGTGGTCGGCGGCGCGGAAGGGGCGCAGCTCGAGTCTCTCGCTGCGCAGCGCGGTCGGCCATGGAATGCGAACGCTCACGGGCTGCCTGCTTTCCTATCGCCGTCCGACCGGCAACGCAACTCGAGAGGGGCCGACCTTCGGGGTTTTACGACATCCAGGTGGCGTCCTGTTGCAGCGCCCATTTCGTGGTGATCTTGTGCAGGTCACTCCAGAAGTCCACGCCGCTCGGGCCGGTGATGTCCCCATGCCCGAACCTCGAGCCCTTCGTGCCTCCGAACGAGAAGGGGTCGCGAGGGACCGGCACTCCGACGTTGACGCCGATCATGCCGCTCGTCGAGCGCTCGCCGACGGCGCGCGCTACGGCCCCGGAGGTCGTAAACACGCTCGTTGCGTTCCCGAAGGGGCTTGATTCGTCCAGTTCGAGCGCGGCTTGAAGCGTCGGAACGCGCACGACCGAGAGCACCGGGCCGAACAGCTCCTGCGTGGCACAGCCCATGTCCGACCGTACCTCGTCGAGGATCGTCGGCCCCAGCCAGTGCCCGCCCGCGAAAGGCGCCGGGACGGCCGGGTCTCGGCCGTCGAGGAGGATGCGGGCTCCTTGCCGCTCCGCGTCTTCGATGGCCCGGTGGAGTCGCTGTTTGGCCGCACCATCGATCAGTGCGCCCATCTGGCCCCCCAGCCGCAGGCTCCGGGCTCGCTCGACGATTCCCGCGAGCAGGGGCTCTCCGGCTCCGATCAGCACGAGCAAGCTGCCCGCCATGCAGCGTTGCCCCGCGCAGCCCGTGAAGGAGTCCACGATGGCTTGGACGGTCAGGCGGGGGTCCGCGTCCGGGGCCACGATCATCTGATTCTTCGCGCCTCCCAGGCACAGGGCGCGCTTGCCTCGCGCTGCTGCCTTCGCGTACACGCCCGCCGCAACCGGCGAAGAGCCGACGAAGCCGACGGCCTTCACCCGGTCGCAATCGATCAGCGAGCTGGCGACCTCCCCGCCGCCCTGCAACACGGAGAGCACGCCGGCGGGATAGCCCGCACGCTTCGCGAGGTCCGCGAGTCGATACGCGGAGATCGGTACCTTGTCGGAGGGCTTCAGGACGAACGTGTTGCCGACCGTCAAGGCGATTGGAATCATCCAAAGCGGGACCATGGCGGGAAAGTTGAAAGGCGTGATGCCCACCGCGACGCCCAGCGACCGGCGGCGGTACTCGCACGACACGCCCCGGGACACGTCGAGCGCCGCCCCGCCGTCCGAGTTGGAAAGGGATGCCGCGAAGTCGATGATCTCGATCCCCCGCAGGATGCCGGCCTTGGCCTCTCCGGGCGTCTTGCCGCTTTCGAGCGACACGACGCTGGAGAGCTCGTCGATGCCGGATAGCAGCAGCGCCCGAAAGGCTAGCAGCCGCTCGATTCGATCCCGGAGCGGCAGCGCTTTCCACGCGGGCCAGGCGCCATGCGCCGCTTCGACCGCCTCCTGCGCCTCTTCGGGGGTGCAGTGCCGCGCCTGGGCGATCTCTCGCCCGTACGAGGGGCTCTCCACGGAAAACGCGGCCCCCGAGCCTGCTCGGGGCTCGCCGGCGATGAAGCTTTCGCAGGTCAGTGGTTTCGTGGGCAGCTCGGCAACGGTCATTCCCAAATCCTCGAGACGAGTCATACCCAGGAAACGGCGAGCCGAGAAGAGCGCCGCGCTCGCGGGGGGGGATGTCGCAGGGCGGCGCCGTGGGCGTCCCCGCGGCGCGGCGAGCCGTGTCGAGAGCACGTCGGGCGACGAGCTCAGCCCCGCGGGGGGTGATCCGGACCTCGGCGCCCGGCGGTCTTCGGCCGCCGCGGCATTCGGCGGGGGCGAATCTCCCGGCCGCACCCCCTCGCAGTCGCTCGGCAACTCGCTGCTGTGGCTCGCGCCGCGACCGCCTTTTTTCCCGGCGGTGCGCTCGCTGGCTCGGGGGGCCGAGGGGAGCCGCGCCGACGCACCCACATCGGCTCGCAGCCGCGGGCGGCGAGAGGGCCGCCCCATTCCCCCGCTCGCGGGGGGACTTTCGGTAGGCATTTCCGCTGAGAAACTGCCTCGCCGAGGCCCCGGCTGCTTTCGTCGAAAGCCTGCCGTGCCGTCATGCCGCTAGGTGTCTTCGTTCGAGTCAACGCCAACTTGGCCCACAGTTTGGCTGCGCTCGTGCGTGCTCGTCTGTATGGCCGTGTGTGCTTCGTTGCTCGTCTCGTCCGCGAAGGCGACTCCACCCGCCGGGTTGGAGGGCTCTTCGAACCTTCACGGGCTGCCCGGGCTGTGGCGGGTCGCCGCGCCGGCGACATCGGTCGATGGAGCGACCGTGGCGCTGACTCTCGGGTACGGGTTCACCGAGGCCATCGACTGGGCTCCGGGAAGCCACCATCGGTTGGGTGCGCAGATCGCCGGAGCCGTCGGCCTCACGCCGTGGTGGAATCTCGCGGCGTTCACGGGCATTCGCCACGACATCCACGAGGGGGACGCCGAAGGCAGCGACTCGGGAACGATCGTGAGCAGTGGGCTGTACAGCACGGCGGGGCGACAGCTCGGCGACGGCTTCGGACTCGGCGTCGGCCTGGGCGCGCGCTTTCATCGGGGCTCCGATCTGGCCAACTCGCTGTCCAATCCCGCGGTCGACCTGGACCTGCTCTCGAGCTACGAGCCTGCAGCGGGCGACTTCTCACTCGGTGCCCGGCTCGGCTTTCGCTACGATCGCTCGGGCAACACGGCCGAGTCCGTCGAGCTCTTTCGCCCCGGGGATCGCCTCGCGCTCGGACTGAGCGACTTCCACGCGCTGCGGTTCGGCCTGGGCGGGCGCTACGCGCTCGGGGCTCGCCAGTTGATCGCGGAGCTGAGCGGTGAGGTGCTGCTGGGCAAAGCGTCGCCTTCGCTCCCGCAGTCTCCCTACCGCGCCTCGTTGGGGTTGACCCAGCCCCTCACCGAGACGTTCGGCCTCCAGGTCGTGGGAAACGCCTCCCTGAGCGCTCGACCGCAGGACCCGACTGCGCAGGGCCTCGCGCCGGTCGAGCCCCGAGCCGAGCTGTTCCTGCGCCTGGTCTACTCTTCACCGACGGCAAGGGTCGTCGCCCCCCCGGAGCCGCCGCCCGCCGCGCCCGCGGTCGTGCCGCCGCCCGCACCCGAAACGGCCCAACTCGATGTCGTGGTGACGGGGCCCGACGGGGAACCCTTGAGCGACGCCGAGGTGGTGTTGGAGAGAGCGGGGCAGCGCCAGCAGGTGCCGCTGTACAACCTGTCCACCTACCGCCTCGCCGAGGTCGAGTACGGCCCGGGGCGTGTCATCGTCACCGCCGAGCGGCTCCAGACGCGAGAGCTCGAGGTGCACGTCGATCGAGACCCCATCGAGGTTTCGGTCCAGCTCGAGGCGGCGGCCGAGGTGGGGCAGATTCGCGGCCTGGTGCGCTCGTTCAGCGGCGCGGCGCTGTCGGCGCGGATTACCGTGCAGCCGCTCGGGTTGCGTCTGAAGACGGAGTCGGACGGCTCGTTCGCCGTCGACGTGCCTCCGGGCAAGTACGAGATCGTCGTTCAAGCGGCGGGTCACCAGTCGCAGCGGCGTCGGGTGGAGGTTGCCGCGGACGGCGTCGTCGTTCTCAACGCAGATTTGCGACGAGGGAACCGTTGAGACGGGTCTGGCTGGGGATGATCGTGATGCTTGCGACCCTGCTTGGCTTCGTCGGATGTGACGGGTGTGGTCAAAAGCCACCTCTTGCCGTGCTGGCGGCGACGGCGGGAAGCGTGCAGCGCGATCGCGCCGCAACCGTCGGCGATTGGCAACCCGCGGCCCGTGGAGCAGAATTTCGCGTCGGCGACGGCTTGCGCACGGGGAGGCTCGCCAGCGCCTCGGTGCGCCTAGACGATGGGGCCGCCCTGCAGCTCCGGTCCGAAACGTCCATTCGGTTCCTGCAGAAGCCGCCCGAGCCCGATACGTTGGCCTTCGACGTGGCGACCGGGGAGGCGACCGTCGAAGCCGGGGCTCGAGGGTTGGCGATCGAGACGAGTGTCGGAATCGCTCGAATCGAGCCGGGCACTCGAGTCTCCGTCTCCCCCGGGGAGGATGGGCTGCGCTTCGTCGTCGAGGTGGGCCGAGCTCGCATCGGGGATCTCGCGCTGTCGCAGGCGGGCACGGCCGTACATGTCA
The DNA here is from genome assembly GCA_050299315.1 of Polyangiaceae bacterium. Taxonomy (GTDB): domain Bacteria; phylum Myxococcota_A; class Polyangia; order Polyangiales; family Polyangiaceae; genus SZUA-265. The sequence continues at coordinate 155,024 of JBNKVS010000052.1, read as the reverse complement.
ATGCCCGCGGGCAGGCGCAGGTCGTGGTGGAGTCGCCGCCGACGCCGCCCGAGCCGGTCGATGACCCGGGCATTTCGGCGGAGGTACGCGGCAGCGAGGCCAAGCTCCTCGAGGCAGGCGGGGCCTGGCAACCGCTCGCCGAAGGGACCTCGGCGATCGTCGCCGGTTCCAAGGTCGAGCTCGGCGAAGGCACGAGTCTTTTGTTGCAGAACGCGAATCGGACGGTAGAGCTGTTCGGCAAGGGCCGCTTCGTCGTGGCGCCCGAGCACGGGGTCCTCGTCGCCACGGAGGAGGGTCGAGTGATCGCGGGCAGCGGCGAAGCCGTGCGGGTGGCGGTGCCGGGCGGGTCGATCTTGGTTGCACCGAAAGGCAAAGCAGAGCTCTCCACCAAAAACTCCGTCACCAAGCTGAAGGTGCTCGCCGAGTCGGCCACGATCGAGACGGAGGCTGGTGACAAGGTCGTCGAAGCGGGGCAGGACGCCGTGGTGGGCAAGCGTGGAAAAGTCTCGCACTCCGGCGTGAGCTTGCCCTACGCCGATCTTGCTGTACCTGTCGGTCAGTCGGTTACCGTTCACGACCCGACACCACCCACGGCCGTTCGGTTCGACTATGCGGAGCAATGCCCTGAGCGTGGTGTCGTCGAGGTGCTGCGCGGCAGCGCGCTCGTAGACTACGCGGTCGGCTCCGAAAGCGTCTCGCTCGGGCTCCCCAAGGGCGTGTACGGATATCGCGTTCGGTGCCTCCTTCAGGACGGCACCCGCTCGAAGGAGCCGATCGCCCGCGGCCGCCTCGCGATTGTCCGGGATCGGGCAACCCGGGGAATCGCGGCCCGTGCGCCCGTCACCCGAGTCATCGCCGACGGGCGGAGATACACCGTGCTCTATCAGAACCGTTTGCCGTCCATCGACCTCTCGTGGCCCCATGGGCCGGAGGGGGTCGCCACGCGCCTTCGCCACGAGACGCGTGGCGTCGAGAGAGAGATCGCGGTGAAGGGCCTGAGTCATCGCTTTCTTTCCGGCAAGCTCGGCGAGGGCAGGCACGCATTTCAGTTCGAAGGGGCGGGAAGGGTTTCGCGGCGGACCGTGGTCGACATCCGGTTCGACAACGCTGCCCCCACGGCGAGCCTGAGGACGCCTCCCGTGCTGGACGCCGCCGCCGGCCAGGAGGTGACCGTCTCTGGCACGGCGCTTCCGGGCTCCGAAGTGCTGGTGGAGGGCAAGCCCCCCCGATTGGATTCTCAGGGGCGTTTCGCCGCGCAAGCCGTCTTGCCGGAGGATCGCCGAGCGCTTTCGGTGACGATTCGGCACCCGAAACGTGGCACGCACATCTACCTGCGCCGCGGGGGTACGCGTTGAGGTCCTGGCAGACGGTGGAGACCCGATCCACGGGCGGGCTGGTCCTGGGCCGCTATCGAATCGTGCGACGCCTGGCTCAGGGCGGTATGGGCGTCGTCTATTTGGGGCGCCTCGAGGGCGCTGCCGGATTCTCCAAGGCCGTTGTCATCAAGAGGGTCATCCCCGACATGGACAATCTGGAGGAGACGACGGCGCGCTTCATTCGCGAGGCGCAAATTCTCTCGAATTTGCAGCACCCCGGCATCGTGGCGGTGCTCGACTTCGGAGAAGAGGTCGGGGGGCACTGCATGGTGCTCGAGTACGTTCACGGCTACGACCTCTCGAAGTGGCTCAAGTTCCTGCAGTTGACCCAGCGTCAGATGCCGTGGGAGCACGCGGTGTACATCATGCTTCGGGTGCTCGAAGCGCTCAGCTACTCGCACAACTTTCGGCGCAGTGACGGGATGGTCGCGGAGGTGCTTCATCGCGACGTCTCTCCCGGCAACATCCTCCTCGACGTGGAGGGGCGTGTGCGCTTGGCGGACTTCGGAATCGCGCGCATGGATGAGGGCGACACCGGCGAGTATAGAACCCAGGTCGGCGTCCTCAAGGGCAAGGTGGCGTACCTGGCTCCCGAGCTTTTCTCGGGCAGCCCGCCTTCACCCTCCAGCGACCTGTACGCGTGCGCGCTCGTTCTGTACCAGATGTTGGCGGGTCGGAACCCGTTTTCGGCCGAAAACGAGAGTCGGGTCATGTGGCGGCTGATCATGGAGCCGCCCAGGCCGCTCAGTGATCATCGAGACGACCTCCCGGCGGAGCTGCAGACGGCGGTGTTGCGCGCGCTGGAGAAGAAGCCAGCCGAGCGGCACCAGTCGGCGGAGGCATTTGCCGAGCACTTGCGTAGCACGCTGGCGCGCCGAGAAACGGTCATCGCCGCGGAGCTGCGCGACAGCATTCGAGCGGATTTCACGGGAGATTTGCCGGGGCTCTTGCGGCTGGAGCCGCTCTCGGAGCGCGATCTCGCGTGGCGCACCGGGTCCGGAATCCCGCCGGCCGAGGCCACCGCGGGGGGGGTGGAAATTCTCGAGCTGGACTCCGCCTCGGCTCCCGCGGCGCCCACCGAGGTCAGCGAGGCGCCGGCGGACGACCCCGAGCTGCAAAATCGATCGACGTATCGCTCGCCCGACGTCGGCGGTCAGAACAACGCGGCGCGTGCGCCCCTCGGGCTGTTTGCCCCTCGGCTCCCTTCCGCACGGGGTTCCGTTGGTGAGTCGGAGTCGACGATGACCTCCGTCGGAGCGTCGCGTCGGCGATGGCCGCACGGCTTCGATGCCGGACCTGCCGAATCCTCGCCGCAGAGTGGTCCGATTTCTGCCGACGCGGTGCCATCGGCGATGGGACCGATGAGCAGCCAGCTTCAGATGAAGCACGTGGTGGGGATCGGGTTGAGCATTGGAGCGGTCGTGGCGGTTGCCCTGGCCGCGATGTTGCTCGTGCTGAGGCCCACGGCCACCACGACTCCTTCGGAGCGCTTCATCGTGGTCGAGAGCCCCCAGGCTCCGGTCGCCGCGGCGCGACCCGACGCGCCCGCCACCGCGCAGCCCGCGCTCGGGGAGATATCGCTGGGGCAGGCAGCGCCCGCGGAGGCAGCGCCCAGCGAGCAGGGGGCCGCCCCGGTGCGCGAGCGCCGCGAGAAGGCGAGGCCTCGCCCCGAAAGCGACGCGTCCATGCTCTCGCGGCAGTTCGCCAAGCAGCAAAGCAAGTTGCAGGGTTGCTTCGAGCGGCACGCCGCGGACGTGGAGGGTCGCCCGAGGTTGTCGCTCGGGTTCGACGTGAGCGAGAACGGCACCGTTCGCGCCGCGACCCTCACGCCTGCTTCGGTCGCCGGCACTTCCCTGGGTCGGTGCCTGTTGAAGGTCGCTCGCGGCACCGAGTTCTCATCGCGCAAGGCGCCGGTCCGCTTTACCATTCCCATCCAAGCGCGGGCCGTGAAGCGCTAGAGCCAGCGCACGGGGGCGGCGCGCCTTTCGGCTCGCTCCAGCGCATTGCGAAGCGGAGCGCCGAATGTGTCGCAAGCAATCTCGAACACGTCCCCGCTGCGAGTCGAGATCCCACTCTTGAAGCTCAGCGTCGCAGTGCCGAAGAAGTGCGCGTGCGCGTCTCCCGGCTTCCGAAACAGTGGGTACTTGAAATGGTGATGCTCGAGGCTGGCGATCGTGTGTGTCATGTGCGCCTCGCCGCTGTAGAACGGCTCGCTCCACAGCAGCTGCCCCTCGCGGTAGATGGCGGAGCGCCCGCGGATCTCCTGGGGCGGCTCGCCCAGCAGCAGCTCCGGCCCGAGGCTGCAGGGGCGCAGCTTGGAGTGCGCGAGGTACAAGTAGTTCTCTCGCTCCATGACGTGGTCGGACAGCTCGTTGCCCAGGCAGAAGCCGACACGGCAGGGTTGCCCGGCCGCGTCCACGACGTACAGCCCGACCAGCTCCGGCTCTTCTCCCGCGTCCTTCGAAAACTCCGGAACGACCAGGGCGCGACCCGGAGCCGTGACGAGGTGCCCGTTGCCCTTGAAGAACCACTCCGGCTGACTCCCTACGGCCCCGCCCGGGGGTTTTCCTTCCCGCAGACCGAGCTGAAACAGCTTCATCGAGTCGGTGACCATCGGCCGCGACCCGGCAGCCTCTTCGTCGGCCGCGTGCATGCTGTTGCGGGTTGCGGCGCTGCTCGTGTGCGTCAGGCCGGTGCCTGAAACGAGCAGGTGCGCCAGATCGGGGTGATCCAGCGGGGGGAGCACGCGAAGCTCTGCGAGGAGCGGAGCGTACTCCACGCTCTCCTCGCCGAGCGAGCCTTCGACCAACGCGGCGATCGGTGAGCGGGACTCGGCCGCGTGCAGCGCCAGCTCGTGAGTCGTCTCGAAGCCCAGTACGGGCAGCACGCGAGCTTCTCGCACACATCCGACGCGCCGGCGGCCGCCTTCCTCCAGGTATTGAATCAAACGCACGGAAGTCGCCTCTTCGAATCGAATTTACCGCCGGGCCTGCGACCGCGGGGAGCAGGCAGCGCCCGCTTCCCCACGCTCGAGGCCTTCAGCTCTTCGTGTAGTGGCTCAACAATACCTGGGTGCCTCGAGCGCCATGGCCCTGCTGCTCCAGCTGCTCGTAGAGGCTCTTCGCAAGCCGAAGACCTTCGAGCTCGAGCCCGAGGCGCTCCGCGCACGTCAGGGCAATCCGCAGATCTTTCATGAAGTGCCGGACGGCGAAGCCAGGCTCGAAATCCCCGGTGATGGCTCGGGGCATCAGGTTGGCGAGGGACCAGCTTCCGGCTGCGCCGGTCGTGATGCTCTCGAGCACTCGCTTCGGATCCAGGCTCGCCGCCTTGGCCAACGCCATCGACTCGCACACCGACATCATGGTGGAGGCGATGGCGACTTGATTGCAGAGCTTCGTGTACTGTCCGGCGCCGGCGGGACCCTGCAGCACGATCGTTTTGCCCATGGCTTCGAAGAGGGGGAGCGCTCGCTCGAAGCCCTTGGGGGAGCCCCCGACCATGATCGACAGGGTGGCGTTCTTCGCGCCGATGTCTCCGCCCGAGACGGGGGCATCGAGCACGTCGAGGCTTCGCTCCTTGCCCTGCTCCGCAATCCGGATCGCCAACTCGGGGTCGGAGGTCGTCATGTCGATCAACAGCGCCCCATCGGGGCAGTGCTGCAGCAACCCTTCGGGCCCGAGATAGACGGCTTCCACGTCTTCGGGCATTCCGACGATGGTGATGATTTGGTCGCACCCTCGTGCGACCTCCGCCGGGGAGCTACACCATTCTGCCCCTCGGGCCAACAGGGCTTCCGCCTTGCTTTTCGAGCGATTGAACACCCTCACGGGATGACCCGCCTCGAGCAGATGGCCTGCCATCGAGGCGCCCATGACGCCCGTTCCTATGAACCCGATGCACGACTTGATCATGCCCGAGACTAGAGCACATTTCGCCACCTCGACGCCCGGAAATCCGCCCTCGCCGGGGTGTGGGGCGGCCCGCTCGCGTCGCGGCCCCGGAGCGGGGCCGGAGGCAACTCGAGCGCCTCGATACGCTACCGTCCGGGGGCTCGGATTGCACGGTCGCCCACCTGTCCGCTTCGCACGGCGATTCCGCCGCCGGCGTAGTTCTTCGCGCGGATGCACCGGGGGCGAGGCGGCGGCGGGAGCTGGGCTCGAGCCGCCCGCTCGTCCCCGGTGAGCCACCGCGCGCTGGTGGCGGTGACCTGTTTGCTCGCGGGTGGGTGCCTCGATCGCCCGCTCGGGACGACGCGGCCGCGGACGACCGACAGCTTCCTCGATGCGATCCGTTTCCGTGGAGCGGGCGAAGGCAACTCGAGGTTCGATTCGAGTCGGGGTCTCGTGCGTGCGACCCGGCGAAAGCTCGGGTCGAGCCGGACCCGGACGTGGAAGCCGAGATCCGACAGCGCCTTCGCGGGTCCTCTCGGCAGCGCTGCGGGGAAGGCGGACCCCGAATGTCAAGCGGCGTGTCTGCGCCGAATCGAACAGGTTTCCACGCCGTAGGACCGGCTTTCGTGCCAGAACAATCTCGAGCTGCCAGATTGGGAGGGCTGGTGCTACGTGGCCGACACCGCCGATCAACACGTGGGCAAGTCCCCAGCTCGTGGCCCGGTGCCCGCCGAACCAGCGGCGCATCCTGCGCTTCGTCGGCGAGGGCTTGGGAACCGATTCCATCACGTTCGCGGCGTGCTCGGAGGCTGCCATTCGAGAGCCCCTCGTGCCCGAGAGCCCGAGTAGGCCCCCGGAGGAGCCGGAGGCCTGCGGTTCTTGGAGGTTGCCCTCGATTGACGGGGCCTGTTGGAGCGGCTCGCGCGCGCGCACCCTGCCGGTCGCCAGCGGCCTCCGAGCGACCTCGACGCGTGGGTGGAGATCGTGATTCAATACCCCTCGTGTCGACGACCTCTTCAGCTCCTGAGGAGCGGTTCGGCTGCCAAGCGGAGGCCACCCTGGTGGACCGCATGGTGCAGCTGGCCTACAAAGGAGCTTACCTGTTGATGCGTACCTACTGGAAGGTGCGCAAGCCGGTCACTCACGGGGCGCTCGTTGCTCTGTGGAACGGGGGCGAGATCCTCCTGGTGCAAAACTCCTACGTTCCCTATCGCTGCGTGCCTGGCGGGTATCTCGCGCGCGGCGAGTCCGGCCGGCAAGCTGCGGTGCGAGAGCTTCGTGAAGAAGTCGGCATCGACGCCTCCGAGTCCGATTTGGTCGCGGCGCTCGACGAGGTGCACCACTGGCAGGGTCGGCAAGATCACGTTCAGATCTTCCACCTCGAGCTCTCCGAGCGACCCGTCGTGCGCGTGGACAATCGCGAGGTCATCGGGGCCGGGTGGTTTTCACCCAAGCGTGCGCTGGAGCTGAACCTGTTCCCGCCGCTTCGGCGCGTGATCGAAGAGCGCGCCGCCTCGTAGCGCGCTGCTGGCCCGAGCTGGCGCGTTCGGCGGGCACCCCCGCCGGGTGTACCTTTTTCCGGACTCGCCGCGCGGTAGCGACCCGCCCGGGCCTTCGAGCCCGGGCGGTCCCGGCGCGACCTCGCCGCGCCGAGCTGCGGCTCAGATCTCGCAGGCCTCCGGGGATTCGGTGGGCTCCGGGTCACATACGTCCTCGTCGAGGCCACCGTCCAACAGGTCTGCTCCGCGCTGGCCGAGCAGCACGTCCTGGCCCGCCATGCCGTGCAGCTCGTCATCGCCGTCGCCGCCGATCAGCGTCTCGGCCACCTCCGTGCCGAAAATGACGTCGTCGCCGCCCCCGCCCGTGACGCTCTCGATGTTTACCAGTCGGTCCGACTCGCTCGGCTCGCCGCTCGGCTCACATTCGCAGCTGCCGTCCCCGCAACCGAGCAAGGTCGCGCTGATGCACAGCTTGAGCGTCAAATTTTCGACGCGAGCTCTGTACGTCACCAGGTCGAAGTCCGGGCCGCCGTTGAGCGTGTCGGAGCCGTCGGCCGAAGGAGCGCCCGTGAAGATGTCTCCCCCCTCCAGCCCGTTCAACGTGTCGTTGCCCGCGCCGCCTCCCAGCTCGTCGTCTCCCATGCCGCCGGTGATGCTGTCGTCCCCGTCGGCGCCGAAGGCCAGCAAGGGCCAGCTGAGCCGCGCGAGCCCTTCGAGCCCCTCGGGCAGCGTTGGCGGTTCCTCGGTGCTTCGTGCGAGCAGGAACTCGACCAGGTCATCCACCGTGTCGTCGCCCCCGCCCAAGCGGAGGCCGACGCTGGTCGCACCGGTCGCTAGCAGGTTGATGGTGCCGTCGCCCCCGATGTCGAGCACGGGCTCTCCATCGAGAACGGCGTGGCGCACCGTGTCCGCTTCGTCCCCGAACACGACCACGACCGAGTCCTCTCCGCCGCGCAAGGTCAGCTGAAAGCCGTTTTCACGGTCGGCGACGCTCGACCAGTCTCCGGAAGAGAGGTCGATCACCACGGCTTCGTCCGCCGCGCTTCCCGCCACGTCGAAGGCCGTTACCCCCGAGATGGTGATGGGCTGGTCGTCGGCCGTCGTGCAGGCGGTATCGTTGACGTAGAGGTTGCCGCCGCGCAGCTCGGCGCGCGCGACGGGCACGCTCTCGCTCAGGCTCAGCAGAATTCTCTGCGCGCTGCTGCTTCCCACGCAGCCTTCAGGGGGCCCGGTGACCTCCGTGGTGACGCCGGGAAGATTCTCCGTCGGATCCTCGGGCTCGGGCTCTTGCACCACGTCGACGTTCGGATTGTCGGTCGCCCCCCCGGCGTTGCCCTGCGCCCCCGCGCCTTGCCCACTCGCGCCGGCTCCGCTGCCGCCCGCCCCCTCTTCACCCGGGGCGAGCCCCCCGGCCTCTCCACACGCGAAGCCTAGGCCCAACAGACCCAAGCCGCTCGCTCGCATCAACCATTTGTCGTGCAACATCGTCTTCTCCAAAGCGAAGCGGCCAGCCCCGTCGAAAAGGCTGGCCGCTGATTGTTGGCTTATTGCGCTACGAGTCCTTACAGCTCACAGTTGTTTACGGTGCCGCCGTTGGCGCCCAGGCAAACGTCCTCCCCCGCCTGGCCGTCGAGGCTTTCGGTGCCATCGCCGCCGCCGTCGAGTGTGTCGTCCCCGTCGCCGCCGGTGATGGTGTCGTCGCCCGCGTCGCCGTACAGCGTATCGGCACCCGCGCCGCCGCTGATGGTGTCGTTGCCGGCGCCGCCCTCGATGATGTCTGCTTCGTCCGAGCCGGTGATCGTCTCATTGCCCGGTGTGGCGATGAGGTGGCTGCAGTTCGTCAGCTCATCCAACTCCGGGCCGCTCGGTCCAGGCGCCGAGCAGAGCGAGGTCGTACTACTGTAGCACAGATTGAACGGGTCCGTCGATCCGGCGGCGCGCGAGTAGTCACACAGGTTGGTGCCCGTGCCGCCGTGGACCTTGTCGAGCCCGGAGAAGGTGTCCATCGTCTTGAGGAAGGAGCCATCCGCCGCGTCCGCTTCGTTGATCGTGTCGTCGCCCGCGCCGCCGAAGAGTTGGTCCGCGCCGGGGTTGCCGATGAGCGTGTCGTTGCCGGAGCCGCCATCGATTACGTCGTCGCCCAATCCACCGTGCAGCTCCTCGTTGCCGCTGCTTCCGGTGATTACGTCGTTGCCCTCGCCGCCGAGGACGACTTCCACGCCCGAGCGGATGTTGTCCCCTTCCGTTCCGGTGACGCCGTCATCGGCCTGGTTGTTCAGGTTGATCGTGAGCGCCACGAGCCGCTGCTGGAAGTCGACGGTGTCGTTGCCGGAGCCGCCCGTCACGTCGTCGGCGCAGTTGGCAACCGGCCCCATGTAGAAGGTGTCGTCGCCGTCCTCGCCCTTGAGCACGTCCACGTCGTTGGCACAGGTCCCGTTGGCGATTCCACCGTAGATCTTGTCGTTGCCGTCTCCGCCCTCGATGACGTTGGTGACGTCGCTGCCGACCAGGGTGTCCGCCTGGTCCGAGCCGACCAGATTCTCCACGTCGTAGAGCACCTCGTCGTTCTCGCCGAGCTTCCCGTCGTCGGCGTCCGGCAGGACATCGCCCCCCGTCGGGGCCGTCACGGCGGTGGTGTGGCCGAGTAAGCCCACCGAGTCGGTGATGCCCGTGATGTCGTTGCCGGCGTCAGGTGCCTCGATGAACAGGCGACCCTGGTCGTCGACGCTGGCCGTTCCGTTCGCACCGAGGTCGTCGTTGAGATCGGCGAGGATTTCCGTGATCGAGCTGATGTCGCCGGCGGTGTCGTTGTCGGCCGTCACCGCGTTGCCATTGATGGTCAGCACCAGCATGACCGTGCCCGTCGTGATCGTGGCATGGTTGAAGAGGCTGGCCGTGCCCTGGACCCACGTATTCGTGCTGCCGTGGTGAATGTCTACCACCACGCCGTCGGTGCGCTGCTCGTAGGAGAGCGTGTCCGTGCCGGCTCCGCCGCTGTAGGTGTCCGATCCGTCGTCGTGGTCGGAGGTCTCGAAGGTGTCGTTGCCCTCGCCCCCGTAGAGGGTGTCGTCCCCGTCGCCGCCTTCGATGGTGTCGTTGCCGACCCCACCGTACACGGTGAAGGCCGCTGAGGTCACCGCGGCCATGGTGCCGGTGGTGCCTACGTTCGCGGCCGTCAGGTTCGTGTTGTCCTGTGCGTTGAAGACGTCGTTGCCGTCACCCAAAGCCACCGTGATGGCGTTCGAGGGGCCGGTTCCGAACGTGCCCTCGAGCTTGAGGTCGCTCACCAGGTTTCCGGTCAGCTCGAAGAAGAAGTTGTTGGCGCCGTCCTCGGCGACGCGGATGTTGTTCGCTTGATCCGTGCCGCGAATCCCAACCGCCACGGTGCCCGTTCCCGAGTCGCGAACGATGATCCCACCGTTGTTGCCCATCAGGTTGTTGCCGAAGGTGCCCGGCAACAGGTCGATGACGACCTTCTGGCTGCCGCCCGCGTCGGCCACGACGATCAGCTGGCTGACGTTGTCGGTCGTGAGCAGGTCACCACCGGAGACGGCGCATTGACGCCCGTTGAAGAGGAGCTTCTTGGCGACCGCGCTGACGACCGCGTCTTGCCCGGCTCCGAGCGTGACCGTGAGCACCTCGGTGCTGGTGTTGTAGTCCGATCCCGCCGTGGCGGCGGTGCAGGTCGTGATGTCGTCTCCGAGCCCCTCGAGGAGGATGCCGAACTCGTTGTCTTCGCCCTCGTGGGCGGCGAACTCCCCGCTGTCGCAGGCAAGCCCTGGGATCATGGCCGCTAGAATCAGCCCGGTAGCCAGGCTCGTGCGTCCCCTCAACTTCGTCATTTATTCTCGTCTTCCTTGATGATTTGTTCGTGCTGTCGTTTCGTACGTGTTCGGCAGCCCGGGTGTGGTCGCAGCCAAGCGGACAGCGTCGCCCGCTCACCGGATTCTTCACTCACCCCGTCACTTGCGGCCCTCCGCACCCCCGAAACCCCCGGGCTTCCTTGCGCTGGGGGAGCGGTATTGGCCGGTGAACCTTGAGCTTCGTCCTGAAGTTTTCTTAACTCCATGTCGCTTTTTGCCTCGGCGTTTCACGCTGGGTCTTGTGTTGCATCGGAGTGATTCAAGGTTGGTGTGTTTCTCGATGCGCGCGGTTGCGTGTCCGTCTTCGCGTGAAGCGAGGGTGGAGCTCTTTACGCGTAAAGATTGAGGCGACCCCCTACCGCTCTTCCGGGCTCGGGGGCGTTTTGGCCGAGCGGAGTGGCGCGTCGCTCCTGGTCCGCGTTCAACTCGGCTCGGATGGGACCCTGATGTGGGTCGATCCCACGTTTGGCGAGCAGTACTTCACTGCAGTTGGCGCAGTAGTACCCGTTGACGACCGACATCCCGCCTCGGTGAACGGAACCCGTCGCCGCGTCTGAAATGAGTTCGGCTCGAGCCGATCCACCCGAGCTGCGCTCGAATCAGCCCGGAAGCGTCAAATCACGAAGGTCCACGAAGGAGCCGGTCGGCATCCCGCGGGCCCGGTCCATCGCTTCCAAGAGGCGCGGCGCGAGAGCCTGCGGCGAGGGCATGGCAGGGGTGCCGCGGGCGGCGAGCAAGCGCTGCAGCGAAGGAAACTCGGCCATTTCGGCGGCGCTCGTGTCGCACAGCTCGTCCTGCATGGGTGTCGCCACCAGCCCGGGAGCGAGGGAGCAGAAGTGTGTGCCCGGCTGCTCGGCTGCGTAGAGCTCCAGGAGCATTCGGAACCCCGCCTTGCTCACACAGTAGCCGTTCCAGCCTCGAATCGCTCGGGTGGCGGCTCCCGAAGAGAGCCCGACGACGGAGCGCAACTCGACACCGGCCGAGAGCAGCGCGTCGAGGATCGCCTTGTTGGACCACGCGTTGACGGTCATCAAACGCTGCAGATCGGCCAGCGGCGTGTCGACCATCAACCTCACGGGGGCGGCCACTCCCGCATTGAGGATGACTCGGTCGAGCTTCGGGACGGGCCCTCCGTGGGCGCGGGCGTACGCCTCCAGGAGCCGGTGCACGGCCGGCTGCGTGCTCTCCACATCGCCCAGGTCGTGGCGAACCTCGAAGTACCGGCCGCTGGTGCCCGAGAGCGGGCTTTGCCGGCGCTGCAGCCCGAGCACGGTGTGGCCTTGCTGCAACAATAGGCGGGCGAGCGCAAGCCCGATGCCCGAGCTGGCTCCGGTGATCAGTGAGCAGCCCATGGCTCACATCTCCAGCAGTGCCAGCTTGCGATCGCAGTCGACCAGGAACTGCATTGCGCTTCTCGCGTCTCCGGCAAGCATGGAAAGCGAAGCGCGGCCGAGGGCGGCGATCGGCAGAGAACGCGTCGTTCGGCGCCCCATGAGCTCGGTGAGCCGGGCGAGATCGCGTTTGTGGGTGAGCTGCTCCCGCTCCTGGCTGCTCGTGCACCCTTCGTCGCCCCCGGCCGCTCTGCTGGCTACCTTCTCGCACAGGGCCAGCAGCTCGCGGGCAGGGCCCTGATCAGCCTGTGGAAGTGTGGCCACGAGCGGCGCGGCGCGCTGGATCAGAATCTCGAATTGCATGGCGGGCGGGCCTCGACTTCTACCGCGATTGCGGCGCCGCGGGCAACTGGCCCGGGCCCCGACCCGTCGGTGACCGGGTGGAGCGAGCGACCCCTTCGCTCGGAAGCGGGGGCAGAAGGTCGAAGCAAGCACCGCGGGTGGCGTGCGAGGGAGCAAGTCGACCGAGAGGCCTGCCGTTGCTTCAATGGATGCCTGGAGCGAACGGCGACTTCGACTGTACCTTTGTGACTCGCCCCCAGTCGCGCGAGGGCGGCGACTATCTGCACCGCGCACACTGGCCGGCCCAGGCGCTCGGGCAGCACGTGCCCACCACGGTCGTGCAGCTGAGCCACCCACGAGCCCTCGAGGCCATGGCCAAGACGACTGTCCTGGTCGCCGTGATGACGGCGGACGAAGACGTGCTGCGCGTGTTCGAAGAGCGTCGTCGTCGCGGCCTGGCCAGCATCTTCGAGGTGTCCGACGACTTTACGGCGTTCCCGGAGAGTGTCCCGCTGCACGCCTTTTATGCGCGGAAAGACAACCGTCGGCTGATCGAGCGGCTCTGCCAAGCGGCGGACGCCGTGCAGTTTTCGAGTCCTGGGCTCGAAAAGAAGTTCGCGTTTCTCAACCCAAATCGCACCGTGTTTCACAACCAGGTCGCCGAGCTGCCCCCCCTGCCTGAAGTGAGGCCTGCAGCCCCGCTGCGCGTGGGGTGGACGGCCTCCGGTGGGCACCTGCAGGATGCGGCCGAGCTGGCCGAGCACCTGGCGCCGAGCTTTCGTCAGCGCGCGCCGAGGCGCTTCCAGCCGCACCAGCTCGAGCTGGAGGCAATGACCACGTCGCCGGTGGCGAACACGCTGGCTGGCCACGGGCTGGAGTTTCAGCGCAGACCGACAGGGTCCATGGCGGACTACTGGCGCTTCGTGGAGCGGCTCGACGTGGGCTTGGCGTACGTCTCCGAGCGCCCGTTTGCGCTCGGCAGAAGCGATGGAAAATTCATCGAATACGCCTCGCGCGGCGTCGTTGCCATCTGCAGCCATCGAGGGACCTACGCAGAGACGGTCCGAGACGGTGAGACGGGTTTCCTTTTCTCGACTCCAGCAGAGCTGCAGAACATCTTACGGCGACTCCACCAGAGCCGGCCGCTTCTCGAGGAGGTACGGCAGCGCGCCTACCGCGAGCTCCGGGTCCATCGCAACCACCGGAGCGCCGCGCCAGGGCGCTTGCAGTTCTACCGGTCGGTCGTCGCCCGCGCCGCGCGAGGTCGCCCGGATGGCTTCAGGACTCGATCGCCTCTCGCGCCCAGCGACGGCTTTTCGGCTCCCGTCTCTCCGATCGAGGGAGAGTTCCTGCAGGCCTGCCTGTTGCAGAACGCCGGAGAGCCCGGGCAGGCACTGGGTGCCTATTTTCAGCTGGTGCAGCGGGAGCCCGACGCCTATCGGGTGTGGGGCGTGTTGGCGCAGCTATACGCCGCGCTCGGCCTCACCGACAGCCTGCAGCTGGTTCAACGCCAGGCGGCCGAGACTCGCAGCCGGGCTTTCGAGCGCGCCTTCGCCGCGTGACGGCCCGCTCTGCTGCCACCGGCGCGCTCAGGGGCGGGGAACGCGATCGCCCTTGCCCAATACGGTGACGCCGCCCTCCGAGACCGTGTAGCCGTTGGCTCGGTCGCGCTTCGGGTCGCCACCGATCACGGCGCCGGCGGGGACCGTCACGTTTTTGTCCAGGATTGCTCGATGAATCACCGCGCCGCGCCCGATGTTCGCGCCGTGCATGATCACCGAATCTTCGACCAACGCGCCGCTGTGTATCGTCGAGCCCGAGGAGACGATTGAGCGCCGGACGGTGCCTCCTGAAACCACGACCCCAGCGGCAACCATCGAGTCGACGGCCGTTCCTCTCCGGTCGTCGTCGTCGAATACGAACTTTGCGGGAGGAAGAGAGCCCGTGGAGGTGTGAATCGGCCACTCTCGATTGTACAAATTGAAGACCGGGTGGACGCTGATCAGGTCCATGTTGGCCTCGTAGTAGCTGTCGAGCGTCCCCACGTCTCGCCAGTAGCCACGGTCGCGCTCGGTGGAGCCGGGAACGACGTTTTTGGAGAAATCGTAGACGCTTGCATTGGCGGCATTGACGAACATCGTGACGATGTCGCCGCCCATGTCGTGCGCGCTCCCCTTGTTCTCCGCGTCTTCCTTGAGTGCATCGATCAGGGCGTCGGCTCGAAAGATGTAGTTGCCCATCGAGGCCATCACTTCGTTCGGGTTGTCGGCGAGGCCCGGGGTGTCCACGGGCTTCTCCCGGAACTGCAAGATCTTGCCATCGGGCCGCTGCTCGATGACACCGAACCGGAAGCTCTCGGAGCGGGGCACGCGAATACCGGCCACGGTGAGGCCGGCGCCCGACTCGATGTGATCATCGACCATTTGGGCGCAATCCATTCGGTAGACGTGGTCGGAGCCGAAGATGCAAATGTGGTCTGGCTTTTCGTCCTCGAACAGGTGCAGATTCTGAAAGACGGCGTCCGCCGAGCCTTCGAACCAACGCTTACCCAGCCGCATCTGAGCCGGCACGCTCATCACGTAGTCCGAAAACAACGGCGACATCTGCCACGTTTGGGCGATGTGCCGATCGAGACTGTGGCTCTTGTATTGTGTCAGGACGGCGATGCGGCGAATGCCGGCGTTGACGAGGTTGCTGAGAGCGAAGTCGACG
The DNA here is from genome assembly GCA_050299315.1 of Polyangiaceae bacterium. Taxonomy (GTDB): domain Bacteria; phylum Myxococcota_A; class Polyangia; order Polyangiales; family Polyangiaceae; genus SZUA-265. The sequence continues at coordinate 140,011 of JBNKVS010000052.1, read as the reverse complement.
AGGCGGTAGTTGGCTCCGAAGGGGACGGCGGGCTTGGCGCGATCTCTCGTGAGGGGCCAAAGGCGCTTTCCTTCCCCACCAGCGAGAACGATTCCTAGGACGTGCGGGCGCTTGATCATGGCGGGGCGATGTTGCTCTGCTCTGCCCTCAGGGGCAACGGTTATTCGATTGTTTCCTGCGCGCTTCCATTGGCGAGCGACGCGACGGCGGGGGCGTTTCTCCACGCTTCCCTTCGTTCCGGGGTGGGGCGCATCGGCGAGGTCGCACGTCCTGCGCGCAGGTAAGGGAGACCTCGAGCGATGTAGGCTCGGGCGCCGTTCGGTGTCCGAAGCCTGGACTGGGTGTCACTCGAGGAGTGGCCGCTAGCTCGACGTGAATTCTGCGCCCTCCGGAGCGCCGCGGAGTGCGCGGTGTGCGACCGCGATCTGCGGAAAACACCGCGATCTTTTGAACAAAGGCTCAGCCCGTGAGTCGATCTCGGCCCGGATGGCAACGACCGCGGCGCGCCGCCGCCGCCGTGACGAGCGCGGTGAGAGGATCCAAGCCGTCGGGCGCGAGAGCCCGGCTCTCGGAGTCGGGGCCCTTCATGTCGCTCTCGCCGCGGCGCTGCCCACGGGTGAGCCGCGGGCGCCCGCGCCGAGCCCTCCGTCCGCCGCCGGGCTCGGGGCGAGCTGCCCGGGTCGAGCCAGGCTGCCCCCCGCGGCTCGGGGGAGGCGCCGCCACGGAATCGGCACGGGGGCGTCGCGCACTCGTGCCCGTCGCGTTGCCAAGTCGTCGATATCACCGAGCCGCAGCGCCCGATCGGGCGCGCGGCGGAGCTGCGCGTCGGCTCCGCATCGGACGCGCAAGCCCTCGGACGCTCGCGCGGGCTCCTTCGGCGAGGGGCGTTTCGGCTCTGCGGGCGGGGCGGGCTCGGGAGCTGGCGGGAGGCGTGGGCGAGCCGGACCGAGGTGTCGTATGAAGTGAGGCCGTGGAGCTCAACGTCGTCAGAGAGCCGCCCGCCGAGGCGCTCCGAATCTATCGCGGGGCATCGGACAAGCAGCTGCTCGCGAGCCACGACTGCTTCATCGCCGAGGGGCGCCTGCTGGTGCTTCGCGCGCTGCGCACGCACCCGAGTCGAGTGATCTCGCTTCTGGTCACCGAGGCAGCGCTGCGCGCCCTGGGGTCCGAGTTGGCCGTGCTGGGTCTGCCTGCACCGGTGTTCGTCGTCCCCGCCGATCGTCACGAAGCCCTGACGGGTCATCGATTCCACCGCGGATGCCTCGCCTTGCTGCGGCGTCCCGAGCCTATCGACCACCGCGTGCTGGTGCGTCGTGCGCGCCGCCTCGTGGTGCTCGAGGGGGTCGCCAATCCGGACAACGTCGGCGGTGTGTTCCGTGCCGCCCACGCGCTCGGCGCCGACGCCGTGCTCCTCGACCACGCCAGCGGCGACCCGCTCTACCGCAAGGCGCTTCGCACCTCGATGGGGAGCGGCCTCGTGCTTCCCTACGCGCGCGTGGCTGGGGGGCACGAGTCGTGGCTGCGAGCGCTCGGCGAGCTGCGAGAGGCCGGCCTGCAGCCGTGTGCGCTCTCTGTCGCGCAGCCGGCCGTCTCGGTGCGGGCCTGGGCCGATTCGGTCAGAGGTCAACGCGTGGCATTGCTCGTGGGAGCCGAGGGTCCGGGCCTTTCGCCGGCCAGCGAGGCGCTCGCGGCCTGCAGGGTCCGAGTCCCGATGGTGGCCGGCATCGATTCCCTCAATCTGGTCGTGGCTACGGCGATTGCGCTTCATGCGCTGACGTGAGGGCGAGGCGGTGCGGCTCGGCCGCTGGGATGGGTTGGTGACCGCGGAGCGGGTGTGGCAGCATGTCTCCTTCATGACGCTTCGTTCCTTCGCTCGCCTGGGCGCGGTGCTTCTCGGGCTCGCGGCGTGCGAAGGGTCGCACGATGCCCGACCCGGCGCAGATGCCGCCTCGGACGCGGGGAGCCTCGCGTCCTCGCTGCGTGTAGGAACCGGTCAGCAGCGCTTCGAGCCCATCGAGCCGGGGCAGGCGCTCCCGCTCATCCGCGGCCCGCAAGGCGGGTATCACCTCTGGGTCAGCGCCGAGTTCGTCGCGCCGGGCGACGGCGAGGCGCTGATCGTGACCCTGCGAGTTCGCACGCTCTGGGAAGGCCGCCCGGAGACGGAGCTGGTCCAGACGCCGCTGGCCCGAGCCGTCTTGGACGATGCGACGGGGCTGCGGCACGTCACCGGTTGGACGGGGCAAATCCAATCCCCGACCTGCGCACACGGCCAGCGCGTCGTGGTCGAAGTCTCGGTATTCCTCGAGGGGGCCGAGGATCCTCTGGCTCGTGGGGAGGCGGTCGTCCGCGTGCAGGTTCCCGCGCAGTATCGGTCCACGAGCTGCGACTCGCTCGACGCTTCGCCCTGACGCGAGGGTCTCGCCGAAGGCAGAGGTAGGTGCTCGTGGGGCGAGACACGACCTTTGACGAGAGCAGGCCCGCGCCAGCCCCCTCGCTCCACTTTGGTGGGCAGGAGGAGCGAGTCGCTGCGCGCAGCTTCGACGCGCTTCTCTAAGCGAGAAGCGACTGTGGAACACTGTCGGAAATTGGGTATCCTTTCAGAGTGAAAGTGGATCGCGGCGAAGCTTGTGGGGACGAAGCCGGCGAAGAGCGGCATCAGCGAGAGCGGCGAGTCCACGCACGCCACGAAGCCGAGCTTCAGGTCCAGTTCGAGTCCCTCGACGATTTCGTGAGCGCCTACACGCTCAACGTGAGCGCGTCGGGCCTGTTCGTGCCGACCAGTCGCTTGTTGCCCCTCGGCGCCGTGGTGGCGTTGAACATCGAGCTGCCCGAGGGCGGGCCGAAGATCCGTGCCATCGCTCGGGTTGCCTCGCTGTGCTCGGAGGCCGGGCCCCACGGGCGCCAGCCCGGCATGGGCATGGAGTTCTTGGACGTCGAAGGAGCTCCCTTCGCCGATCAAATTGCGGCGTATCTCGACAACGCCGCCGCCGCCGCCCAACCACAGATCCCCCGGGGCCGTTCCCGCGCCACCGTGCTCGTCGTCGACGACTCGGACGGTCATCGTGTGGCGGCGCTTCGTTCGCTGCGAGCCGCTGGCTTCGACGTCCTCTCCTCGAGGGACGGTCTGGAGGGCCTCGGCACGGCGATCCGGGAACGGCCCGACGTGATCCTGACCGATGTGAACATGCCGCGGATGGACGGCTGGAAGCTGCTGCGAATGGTGCGCAGTCGTCCCAACCTCGCCGGCACCCCCGTCATCTTCCTGACCACGCTCAATGATGATGCGCAACGGCTCAAGGGCTACCGGCTCGGGGTGGACGACTACCTCGGCAAGCCCTTTCAAGGGGCCGAGCTCGCAGCTCGGGTCGAGCGCGTCCTCGCTCGCAGCCGCGCAACGCGCGGGAGCGCGGGCAATCAGGCTCTGCGCGGGGACCTCTCGCAGGTCGGGCTCGCCAGCGTTCTTTCCCTTGCCGAGATGGAGCGGCGCACGGGGAGCCTGCTCTTGATCAACGCAAACGAAACCGTCACGATGCATCTGCGGGAGGGCGCCGTGGTCAAGATCGAGCTGCCCGAGGAGCACGATCACAAGCAAGGCTTGGATCGCTTCTTCGTTCCCTTGGGTTGGGGCGCGGGGCAATTCGAGCTGGCGACGAGCGACGTGACGGTCGCCGACGAGGTGGGCCTGCCTACTTCGTTCGTGCTGCTCGAGCACGCTCGCCGGCAGGACGAAGGGTCCGCCTGAGGCTCGTCGGCCGCGGGCGCGTCCGGCGTCGGGGAGAGGTACCCGAGGCGGGTTGGGTCGGCTCGCCTGGGCGAGCCTCGCTCACGCGTCGATCGCTTCGAGCGCAGCGATGAACGGCCGCATCTGCTCGAGCGTCCCGAAGCTCAGGCGAACCGAGCCCTCGATGCCGGGCTTGCCCGACATGTCTCGCACCAAGATCCCTCGCGCGCGCAGCTCCCGGGCGAAGGCGGAGGGGCCCTGCTTGGGCCACAGAAGGGCGTAGTTGCCGCCCTGGCTGAAGTGGCGCACGCCCAGCCGGTCGAGCTGCGCGAGCGTCCATTGCTTGGCTCGTGTCACGCGGGCAACGTAGTCGCGTGTCCATTCGGCGTCCGCGAGAGCTGCGCGCGCCGCGATGACCCCGAAGGCGTTCACGTCGTAGGGTCCGGTCGTGCGCAGCGCCCGTGAGACGAGCGGCTCGGGGCCGCAGGCGAAGCCGACGCGCAGGGCGGCCAAGCCGCTAGATTTCGACATGGATCGAAGCGCCACCACGTTGCTCGTATCCGCAGCTTCGGGCAACACGCTGACGCCCGTGTACGGGGCGTAGATTTCATCGATCACGAACAGCGTGTTCGGAAAGTCCCGGGCGAGGGACAGCAGGCAGCTCGAGGTGGCCAGCGTGGTCGTCGGATTGTTCGGGTTGCACAGCACGCACAGGCGCGCTCCCGTGTCCAGCGCGCCGCGCAGGGCATTTTCGGGGAAGCCGAGGTCCGCCTCGTAAGGCACCGCCACGGTCGTCAGACCTGCCAGATCGGCGCACGGCTGGTAGTATCCAAACGTGGGCTGTGTGGTGATGAAGCGCTCACCGGGGCTTCCGAACGCGTCGAAGAGGGCCCGCAGCGCGGCGTCCGCTCCGTTGAACAAGCCGACCTGCCCAGGAGCCAGCTTCAGCTGCGCGGCAAACTCGGCACACAGCGGCTCGTACTCTGGGTATGTCGCGTAATCTTCGGGAGTGAGGGCTCGAATCGCTTCGACGACTTTCGGGCTGGGGCCGAGCGTGTTCTCGTTGAAGTCGAGCCTCAACATCCCGCGACGCCCTTCCAGGGGTGCAACGTAGCGGCGCAGGTTTTCGACTTGGGCGCGGGCGCGAATCACGCGGGCAACCTAGCCCGGATTTCTCACGACCTGATCCCGAGAGTGCGATGAGTCGTGTCTTTTCGCCCAGCTGCCCGCCAGCGCGTGCGGGGCAGACAGCCGCTCTGCCTGCGCGCGCCCGGCGGGCATCTGGACTGAAAATCCACTTCCTCCTCGGTCCTGCGGTCGCGAGAAATCCGGGCCAGTGCAAATCTGCCTCGTCCACCCCGGAAAACCGCCCGCGCGAGTGCGCGGAAGAAGGGGGCGGCAGGTGCCGGTAGGACTCCTCGGACAGCAACCCGGGGCGCTCTACACCCCCAGCTGGCGGCCGGCTGGACGCTCTTTCGACAATAACTGAGTCGTTTCTCGTGGATTTCGCTTCGAAACCGCTGGACCCGAACGCCTGACCTCAGCGACCCGTAGGGGGGCCGCTAAACGGGCGGCGCGACACATCCGATCTGTAAAGGTGAAGATGTTGCCGGATAACCTCGCAAGCCGCTCGGAGTCCCTTCCGCCCACCTCCGCCCGCGTGTCTCTCGCACCGCGCAGCGGCATCACCTCGTCGGTTCGCTTCGCCGCGATGACCGACCCGGGTCGCAAGCGCCAGCTGAACGAGGACAACTACCTCGTCGATCGCTCTCTGTCCCTCTACGTCGTGTGTGATGGGATGGGCGGCCACGCCGCCGGGGACGTGGCGAGCGCCACTGCCGTGCGCGCGTTTCGCGAAGCGGTGCAGCGCCAAGAAGCGATGGTGCGCAGTTACGTGGGTATCGGCAACCGCAGCGTGGGCTCGAGCAAGCGCGAGGTCGCCCAGATGCTTCAGGAAGCCGCCAACAGCGCTTCCTCGGTAGTTCACGGCGAAGCGAAGTGCGACTCTTCCAAGCGGGGGATGGGCACCACCTTGGTGGCCGCGCTCGTCATCGGCAATCACGCGTTCATCGTTCATGTCGGCGACAGTCGGGCGTATCTCTTGCGAGGCGGCAGGGCGGAGCAGCTCACGCGCGACCACAACGTGGAAAACGATCTCGTTCGTCGCAAGAAGCTCTGCGCGGAAGCGGCCCGGAGCGTCGCGCCGAAGAACGCCATCACGCGGGCCGTCGGGGTGTACGAGCACTGCGAGGCAGATACGCTCGTGGTGGACGTGGCCGCGGGGGATCGTCTGCTGCTTTGCACCGATGGCCTGTCGGGCTACTTCGAGGGCTCCTCTGGTGAGGTCGAGCTGGCGGGCTTGCTCTCCGGGGCGGCGGAGCAGGATGTCGTGCAGGCCCTGGTGGACGCCGCCAACCGGCGGGGCGGAAAAGACAACATCACCGCGGTCGTCGTCACGCTCGGGCGAGTGGGGGAGCATGATCCCGTCGAGCTCGCGCGGCTCGGCAGCAGTCGTCGCGCTCTGTCCGAGTCCCGTATCTTCCAGCTGCTGGACGAGCACGAGCTCCTGCTGGTGCTCGAGGTCACCGAGGTCGTACAGTTCTCGACCGGTCAAGTGGTGATTCACGAAGGCGAGCGCGGCGCCGAAATGTACATCGTGCTGGTCGGCGCTGTGGACGTCTTTCGCGGGGATTCGCGCGTCGCTCGCCTCGGGCCGGGCGAGCACTTCGGCGAGATGGCGCTGATTCGCAATCGCACGCGCAGCGCGCGGGCCCTCGCGGCGGAGCCTACGGAGCTGTTGGTGATTCCGAGCGACCTCATCTACCAGTTGCTCCAGACCGAGCAGGAGCTCGGCATGAAGCTGCTGTGGCGCCTGACGGCCGTTCTCGCTGATCGCCTCGCCCGGACGACCCTCGACCTGAGTGTTTCGAGAGAGGCCGAGGCGAGTGAGGATTTGACGGACGCGGTCTTCTACGACGAAGAAGAGGATGACGAAGATTCGCGACCCACGCTCCCGCCGCCCGCTCCAACGGCCGGCGCCGGACTCGGGTCGATGGCGCCGGCCCGCTCGGAGATGCCGACCTGGCCCGGGGGCGCCCCTCGGCCGGCAGCGAGCGACGAGGAGGACATCCGAGCGCTCTGCCGCACGGATCCGGCAGCAAGGGCCCGCGAGCCGGGGTTGCTCCAGGGTTCCGAAAGCGTATCCGGCGCGGGTCAGGTCCCGCCGCGTGGCGGCTGGTCTTCTTCATGACGTAATTCGTTAAGAGTTACGCGCGCTCCGGCGAGGGTCGCGGTACATGTGCGCAGCGCGTATAACTACCGGGATCCGATGTCTTCCAAGTCTCGCCAGCCGCCTGTCTCGAGTCATCGAGTGACCAAGCTCGGCTTGGGTGTGCGTGGGCCGGACTCCGGCTCCGATTCGCCGGCGGCCGCCGAACGGGGCCTCGCGGACTTGCCTCGCGGTGCCATGTCGCCCGAAGCCATGTCGCCCGAAGCCATGTCGCCCGAAGCCGTGCCGCCCGGTGCCGTGTTGCCCGAAGCCATGTCGCCCGAAGCCGTGCCGCCCGCAGCCGTGCGGGCCGACGGACACGGTGGGCAGTCGAGTGGCCACCAGCGCGGCGAAGGGCCGGGGGCGGCAGAGAGCGGCGCCGAGGGTGGCGAGCGGAGTGTCCTCAGCAGCGCTCGGGGTGGCGGCCAGGCCACGCAGCAGGGCCTCTCCGGCGTCGTGGAGTCCGGGTTCGCCGGCGGCGATCTCGGCGGCCGCGATCTAGTGGATGACGATTTCTCGGATGACGATTTCGCCGGCCTCGAGCCGACGAGGCCGGATCTGCGCCGTGGCACGGGCGAGGGGTTCATCGGCTCGATCGAGCTGGAGGGGCTTTCGCTCGAAGCCGTCGACGAGTGCGGTCCGCGGTCTGGGACACGCCGCTGGCCGCAGCGTCCCGGCATGGGGCGCGGCCTCGATGCGGGCTCCGGTAGCGGGCGTGAGCGCGAGGCCGAGGAGGAGGCCGCGCACTGGTTCGTCGCGCGCCAGAACGACCCGTACCGCGAGCGTGAGAGCGGCCGCGCGCCAGCGCTCGGAGAGCGGCTGGAAAGCCACGGCCCGCCATCCCGGGTGTACGTCGGCGCGAGCTCCGGGCCGGGTCCCGACGCCCACGTGGCGCACGACGCGTCGCGGGGGGCGCTGGAGCGAAGTCGGGCGTACGGTGCGTCGCGGGGGTCCGGCCGCAGCGGGTCGATTCCCCCGCCGGGCAGCTCGGAGACGGCCGAGCTGGGCACGCCGCGCTCGGCCGCGAGCGGCACCCCGGTTTCCAAGCGTGGTCGCGTGTTCTTCAAACCCGGGGACCTCCCGGATTGGATGCCGCGCGGCCCGGCGGCGTCGCCGACGAGGGCGGTGACGGGAGCGGTTGGCAGCCCGGCGGTTTCCGCTCGTGGGGCTGCGGAGGGCTCCGGCGTGGCCGTTTCCTCCGAGTCGGGGTCTGCCAGGTCGCGATCTCCCGGGTCGCAGCAGGCGGGCTCGGCCCTGTACGGCCGCTCCGGGGAGGTCGCTGGCGCGCTCGCAAAGCGCGGCGGGGCGGGGCCGCCGCCTGCCGCGGCCTCGAGCGTGCGGGCCGGTGGCGCCACGGCGCTCCGGAGCCCGACGCGGCAGTCCGGCACGTTCTTCGTGCGCCCTTCACGCTCGGCGGGCGCGGGCGGCCGCGCTGCGGCCCGCGCCGGCGAGCCTTCCGAGGCGCCGGGCTCGGCCGCCTCGCCTACCGCGAGCCACTCCGCTTCGGCTCGCTCGGGCTCGTTTCGCGGCAGCGGGGCAAGCTTCGTCGACGCGGCGAGGGCCCGGGTGCGGCCTCGTTCCCGCGGGGCCGACTCATCGTGCCCCGAGGTGGAGCGCCCGAGCCGCGCGCAGCTCGAGCCCGGGGTGGCCGCGCCGGGCGTCGCCGGCGCCGCGGTGCGGGCCCGGTCCGAGAAGGGCGCGGCGAGCCGCCGGCTCGACCGAAGCGCGGTGAGCCGCGCGGGGCAGTTGATCGTCGCGGGGCTCGCCGCGGGAGTGGTCGCCGGGCTCTCCGTCTTGCCAATCCTGCCCGTTCGCCCCTACGAAGGTTTGCTCCAGACGGACGAGGGCCCGCGCTTCGTCGAAGCGAACGTGCGCGGCGCGGTCGCGCGCGTGCTGGTCGAGCCCGGCCAGGAGGTAACCGCCGGGGACCCCGTCGTGGAAATCGAGAGCCTGGAGCTGTACTCCGACCGCGAGCGGTCGAGTCGCCAGCTCGCTTCGATGCGGACGGAGTTCGAGCAGGCCCAGCAGGAGGCCGAAGCGGTGGCCGGGCGTCGTGATCAGCTTCTGGCACAACGCCGCAATCTGCTGCGTCGGCGGCTCGAGCTCAAGGACGCGGAGCTGTCCGCGCGCGAGTCGCGCCTGGCCGAGGTGCGCCGCCTGTTCGCGCGCGGATCGGCGACGCAGGCTCACGTTTCCGAGGCTCTTGCCGCGTTGCACGCGGCCCGCGAGGGTCGCCTTGCGATATCGGCAGACATGGCCGAGCTCGAGCTCGAGAAGTCACTGACACGCAGCGAGGGCGCCGCGGGGGCCCGTACGCGGCGGCTGGATCTCGTCGAGGCGGAAGCCGATCTGTGGCGGGCCGAGCGGCTTCTCGAGCTGACCACCGTGCGATCCCCCATCGACGGCTGGGTCGAGTCGGTGGCCGTGGCGCGCGGCAGCGTGGTCCAGCCCATGAGCCACTTGGTGCGTGTGTTGCCGAAGCAATCGCCCACGCGCATCGTCGCGTTCATGGGAACGGAGGATTTCGACTCAGTCGCCGAGGGGGTCGATGCGTCCGTCGAAATCGTACCGCCACCGCGGGGGAGCGGCGGCGAGCTGGCAGCCCGCGTGGTGCGTGTTTCACGTGAGGTTGCCTCGCCGGCAGCCGTTCAGGCGTTGCTCGCTCGCTCCGTGTCGGATCCGGTCGTGCGCGTCGAGCTGGAGCTGCTTTCTGGCGCGCAATTCGATCGCCTCGAGCCGCAGCTTCGGGCCGGTACTCCAGTTCACGTCTACCTGCACAGCCGCCGTCACAGCTTCGTGGACGTAGTCTCGCGCGCGGTCGAGCGCTGGACTTCCTGAGGCGCAAGGCCGCCGTCCGGGCGCCGCAAGCGTGTCGGGGGGGGGGGCGACGCGACGCGGGGCGGCCGTCTCTTCGCCGCCGTGCGGCGCGGCTGCGTGTCTGCCGCGGCCGCCCCGTGTGCTCGCCGCCGCGCGGCGCGGCCAAGCGGTGCGAGAATTTTTCAGGCACGGCGCTGCCGCCGGCAAACCCTCCCATCGGGGGTTGCGTGGGCGGTGAGACCGTCCTAATCGGCGGTCATGAGCAAATTACAGGGAAAGTGGGCACTCATCACGGGTGCCAGTCGAGGCGTTGGCAAGCAGATCGCGCTGGGCTTGGCGGCGGAGGGCTGCAAGCTGATCTTGCATTCGCGCTCGGCGGGCCACTGCGAAACACTCGCCAGTCACCTGCGGGCGGGGGGCACCGAGGTGAAGGTCGTGGCGGCGGAGCTTTCCGACATCGGCGCGGTCGACAGGCTGATCGACGAGGTGCTCGCCGACCTCGGCGGGGTCGACATTCTGTACAACAACGCGGCCATCATGACGCCGTGGCGCGAGGCGCACACCACCCCGCCGGAGGACTACGAAACCTCGTTCCGGGTGAACGTCATCGCGCTTTCACGCCTGTGCGACCGCTTCCTGCCGGCCATGCTCGCCAAGAAATGGGGCCGCATCGTGAACGTCACGTCCGGCATCGAGAATATCCGAGAGCTTTTGCCCTACAGCATGTCCAAGGCGGCAGTGGACCGCTACGTGCGGGACGTGAGCCCCTCGCTCGAGGGCACGGGCGTCATCATGAGCCTGATGGACCCGGGCTGGCTTCGCACGGATCTCGGCGGAGACAAGGCCCCGAACGCCGTTGAAACCTGCCTCCCCGGTGTCCTCGTCCCGTTGAAGCTGGACGACGAAGCGCCGAGCGGCAAGTTCTACTGCGCGCAGGACTACCGTACCGATACCGGACAGAGTCAGAACGGGTAGAGAGCGAGCCGAGCCTGGCGCCGATCCGGCCTCCGGCCCACGATGGCCTGTGAATCGAAAAATTGACGTTGAGTGGATAGGCGCCGTGTCGTAGTCGACTAAGACCGTGACGCAGGTCTACGAAACGCGACCCGGCCGCTCTCAGCCCCTCGGGCCCAGTCGCGACGGGGAAGGCGTGAACTTCAGTGTCTTCTCCTCCGCCGCGCAACGCGTCTTCTTGTGCCTGTTCGATGAAACAGGTGATGAAACGCGACTGGAAATGGCCGCGGAGGACGGGCCCTACTGGTCGCTGTGGGTGGCCGGGCTCGAACCGGGGCACCGCTACGGGTTTCGGGTCGATGGGCCGTTCGAGCCGTCTGCGGGCGTGCGCTGCAACTCCAATCTACTGCTGTTGGATCCGTACGCTCGGGCGATCGAGGGCTCCCTCCGCTGGGCGCCCGCCGTGCGCGGGTTTCGGGGGGAAGATCCGTTCGGGCCAGCCAGCTCCGAAGACAGCGCCCCGTACGTTCCGCGTAGCGTGTTGGTCGAGGAGGGTGGGTTTGATTGGGGGAGCGACCGCCCGCCGCGCCGAGCTTGGAGCGAAACGCTGATCTACGAGCTCCACGTCAAGGGGTTCACGGCGCGGCATCCAGGTGTCCCGCAGCCGCTCCGAGGAACCTATGCGGGAGTCGCTCACCCCGAGCCCATCGCGCACCTGTCGCGCCTGGGTATCACCGCCGTGGAGCTGATGCCCGTGCAGCACTTCGAGGTCGACGAAGGCCTCCACGCGAAGGGGCTGACAAACTACTGGGGCTATGCCCCGGTCGGGTACTTCGCCCCACACGCCAGGTACTGCAGCAGCGGCCAGCGTGGTCAGCAGGTTCGAGAGTTCAAGCAAATGGTGGCCGCCTTGCATGCGGCAGGCATCGAGGTGTTGCTCGACGTGGTGTTCAACCACACGGCGGAAGGCAGCGAATCCGGGTCCACGCTGTGCTTTCGCGGGTTCGACAACCGAGCCTACTACAAGCACGCGCCGGAGGCTCCCGGGAGGTATCTCGACCACACGGGGTGCGGCAACACGCTGCACACCCGGCACCCGAACGTGCTGCAGCTGATCATGGATTCCCTGCGCTACTGGGTGCAGGAAATGCACGTGGACGGGTTTCGCTTCGACTTGGCGGCCGCGCTCGCCCGCACCGCCCAGTGGGTGGACCCTTACAGCGCGTTTTTCGGAGCGGTCCAACAAGATCCCGTGCTGCGCGACGTGAAGCTCATCGCCGAGCCGTGGGACCTCGGGTCGATGGGCTATCAGGTCGGGCGTTTTCCGTCGCCTTGGAGCGAGTGGAACGGGGTCTACCGCGATGCGATTCGGGATTTCTGGTGCCGTGGCCCCGCGGGCGTCGGAGAGTTCGCGCGGCGCTTCGCGGGCAGCTCGGACATCTACCGGCACGGCCGGAGGCTGCCCCGCGCGGGCGTGAACATCGTCACTTGCCACGACGGGTTCACTTTGCTCGATCTGAACACCTACCAGCACAAGCAGAACGAGGCGAATCGCGAGGGCAACCGGGACGGAGAGTCGCACAATCGGGGCTGGAATTGCGGGCGAGAAGGGCCCGCCGCGTCCGACGCCGTGCGGTGCTTGCGGCGGCGTCAACAGCGTAACTTCCTCGCCACCCTGCTGTTTTCGCAGGGCGTTCCGATGATCGGGTCGGGGGACGAGATGGGGCGAACGCAGCTCGGCAACAACAACGCCTACTGCCACGATAGCGAGCTGACGTGGCTCGACTGGGACGGGGCGGACGAGAGCTTGATTCGCTTCGTGGCCGACGCCGTGCGGCTCTTGAAGGACAACCCCGGCTTGCGGTCGCCCGGTTGGCTCGAGGGGCGTGCGAAGGTCGCGGGAGGGCCGGTGGACATCGCCTGGTATCGGCCGGACGGGCACGAATTCGGGATGCTGGATTGGGACGCCGCGCAGCGGCGAGCTATCGCCGTGTATCGCGGCCCCACGGACCCGCCCGCCGCTTCTCGGCCGTTCCTCTTCTTCTTCAATGCCGATGGCTCTTCGGTGGATTTCACGCTCCCTCCATCGCTCGGTGATGGCTGGAAGCTGGTCTTGGATTCCTCCCAGGACGACCTCCAGCAGTCGTCCTCGCTCCTGCGAGCCGGAGAGGTCGTGCCGTTGCCGCCGCACAGCCTTCAGGTCCTGGCGCAGGATCTCGGGCAGGGCTGAGCCGAAACACGGCGCTCGTTGCGCTCCGCGAGGTTCGCTCACGACCGATGGCCGGCGGGCGTGGATCCTCCCGCATGGCGAAGAAGGGTGTCGACCTGGTCCGCGGCCTCGTCGTCGCGGTAGCGGCGCACTCTGGCAAAGCGCAGTGCCAGGCCCTCCGGGTAGTCGGGGCTTGCCTGGACGCCGTCGGTCGCTACCTCCAGGACCAACTCCGGGCGAACGAAGAGGAGGAAGTGGATTTTCAGTCCAGATGCCCGTCGGGCGCGCGCGGGCAGACTTGCCGTCTGCCCCGCACGACTGGCGGGCAGCTGGGCGAAAAGACAGGACTCATCGCACCCTCGGAACCAGGTCGCGAGAAATGCCGGGCTAGCCAAGCGATCGAGCCAACGGGCGAGGAGACGCGGCGCGCTTGCGCAAGGGCGGAACGAAGGAGCGGCTGGGCGCCGGGCGGGGAGGCGCGCTGCGGCGACCGAGCCCTGCGGCGGCCGGCTGAGTGTTTGGCGTGCGTACCCCGCGGGGGGCCGCGCCCGGGCCGACGGAGGGGGAGCGCGCCAGCGCGGTCGGCACGACCGGCCGCGAGGTCTCGGCTACACATCGTGTGCGCCCAGGCGACGGGGTGGTAGCGTTCGGAGCCGACGACCTTTCGCGAGGAACGAGGCGCTTACCTTGGAGAATCGATTGTCAAAGGAATTCGACGCTGATGCACCCCACCGGGCCCCTCGTGGCCGAGCGGGCGAGCCAGGGCCGCTACGACCGAGGGGTGAAGCGCTGACTGCGCGCTCGTCTCGCAATCCTTCGCCCTGGCTCGGCGCTTGCTCGGTGCTGGCGCTCGCTGCGCTCGGGGGGGTCGGGTGCAGCGGGAGCCAGAGCTCGGTGGAGGCGCCCTCGGAGCGCGGCGGCACGACGACCGTCGAGCTGCCTTCTCGCCCACCGGCCGACAGTGGGCGGGGCGACGGCCCCTATTCCGCGTCGACCCTCGGCTACAACCTCGACTACCCAGGGGATTGGAGCAGCGCGCCGCCGTTCATCGACCAGATGAAGAGTGCGCGCGAGTTCGTCGGCGAGTGCTACTCGGGCGACTGCAACGGCACCGCGCATCTCGATCTCGACGCCGCCGGTTGGCCTCGGTCTGTCGCGTTTCGCGACGATCCCTCGCGCCGCTACGACCGAATCTCCAAGGTGCTGATCGTTTCGGACAATCGCTCCGACGTAGGAAAGCGCTTCGTCGTCACCTGGGACGGGGACGGAGAGCTCCGGATCAGTGAGGTCGACCTGCAGGGCGACCCCAGCACGCGCCGGCAGGTCTTCACTCTGCCGGATGGGACTCTTTACCTTCGGATTCTGGAGACGGACCCTCAAGACCCGATCCGCAACGTGCGTGTCTACCGGGAGGACCAAGAGGCGGCGCTTCGCGCCGGTGAGATTTTCAACCCCGAGCTGCTCGAGTACCTCAGGCCGTTTCGCGGATTGCGTTTCATGGACTGGGCCTTGTCCAACGTGATGGGTCAATGCAGCGGGGGGCCCAGCCACGGAGAGGAGTGCTACCGCGACATGCGCGAGGTGTGCGGCACCGGCACGTGTCAGACTCCGGGCCTGTGGGGCGATCGACCCACCACGGATCGCTCGAGCTGGCTGAGCTGGGGGCAGTACGTCGACCCGGCGCGTCCCGAGCTCGGGACGCGGGTGGGCGGCTACCCGCTGGAGCTGATGATCCTGTTTGCCAATCGCACCGGCTCCGATCCGCACTTCAACATCCCCACCGCGGCGGACGACGATTTCGTGCGACGCTACGCGGGGATGGTCCGCGACAGCTTGGCCACGGACTTGGTGGCAACGTTCGAGTATTCGAACGAGGCTTGGAACTGGGGGTTTCCGCAGACGCAGTACGTGAAAGCACTGGGGGAGCGCACGATGGCAGGCAACTCCACGGCGCACCTGCAATACATGGCCGCCCGCACGGATCAGGTGTGCAAGCTGATCAAGGAGGTTTTCGCTGGCCAGGAGCGCCGCGTGCGCTGCGTGATCTCGCCGCAAACGAGCTGGACCTCGCTTGCGGAAACGGTCCTGGAGTGCCCGGATTGGGCGGCGCAGGACCCAGAGAGAGACAACTGCTACGGATCCGTCGATGCGATCAACATCAACGGATACTTCTCGGGGTGCCTCCCCGACCGCACCGAGCAGGTGCGAGAGTGGCTCGCGGAGGGGCAGCAGAGCGCTCTCGACAAGGCTTTCGAGCAGCTGCTGCACGGCGGCCTTCTTCCGGACTGCGACGAAGACAACCTCGATCAGACCATCGAGAATTACGGGTTCTACCAGCGCCTTGCAGAGGCGAGGGGGCTCGGGCTGTACATCTACGAGAGCGGTACCCACTTCGAGTACACCAGAGCCCGGGAGGACTTCGATCCAGGTGTCCAGCAGCTCTTGCTCGCCGTCACCGAGGACCCGCGCATGCACGACGCCTACTTGCGCAACTTCGAGGCCTTCCGAGCCGCTGGGGGCTCGATGATGAACGTCTGGGGCTGGGTGTCGCACACCCTGTGGTCGAACGTGAAATCACTCACGGATTGGGAACATCCGAAGTACCGCGCCATCCTGGATTTCGTGCAGCAGGAGCAGGCGGCGCGCTAGCCCAGAGCGAGCCGGCCCTCCGCATCGCGCGGGCTTGGCCTCGCCGTGGCGGTCCGGTCGAGCGGGCCGAGCCGCGGCGTTCGGCTCGCGCCCGTGGCGCCGCGGGCCGCGGCCGCCTCAGGCTTCGGGGAGCTCCACCAGGTTTCCCGTCAGCGTCAAGAGGGACAGCACCGTCCAGCAGTGGTTGTAGTAGCGGCTGCGGGCGAGTAGCTGTCCGGTACGAATCCGTCGGTAGCAAGCCTCCACGAAGTGCGTGAGCCCCGGGTCGTGCATGGCGCCGGCTGCCGCGCCCCCGACGAACACGGCCGAGCCCGGGCTGTCGCGCCGCGAGCTCGGGTCGGGCGCGGCGCGCCCGTCGAGAGTGTAGCCGTCGACCAGATCGTTGGCCCCGACCCCGCTGAAGAAGCCACTGACCTCCGAGAGGTACTGACGCGCCCGCGGCTCCTTGGCGAAGGCCCAGTCCTGGGCGAGCCGAAATGGCGTTCGGGCGGAGTCGTACTGGTAGTTTTGCATGGCGCCGGGGAAGGCCTCCACCGGGTTGCCCGCGTGGTCGCACCAGGCGGGCACGAGTCCATTTCGCTCGTTGCCGTTTCGCTCGTTCAGGCTCCGCCGCAGCACGCGGTACCCCTCGTCCACCACCCGCTGCCACCCATCCCGGTTGCCCGAAATCTCGCCGAAGAGGCGGTATTGGCTGGGAGCGAAATAGGAGGGATTGAAAACGTCGCGCCCTCGCCAGTCGTCCCCGGGCAACAGCATGTCCGGCCACTCCTCGTGGTCGACCTCGCACGCGTAGATTGCGTCGATCAGTCGGGTGGCGTAGCTCTGGTACGTCTCGCGCAGCGAGCCCCTTCCGCCCCACTGCCGGTGCGCCTGGATCAGCGCCCAGGCCATGTCCTCGTCTGCGTCGCTGGCGGCGCCCACCGCGAGCGGTGCGGAGCCGTCGGGCGCGATGTACCAGTCCATCAGGCCGTTGTCGTTCATGAAGCAGAGCGCGTACTGCCAGAAGCCATCGAACAGCGCCTGATCATCCATCATCACGCTGATGATCATCCCGTACGCGATCCCCTCCGAAACGGTCGAGTTGGCGTAGCCGTCCGGCGTGTCGGGTCGGCGCGTTCGAAAGAAACCTCGCGCGCCATCGGACGTGACGATTTCCTGACGCCACGCGTTGAAGGCGAGCCGGACATCGTTGGAATCGGCACTGGCGGGGTAGGTGCAGTGAGGAAGACGCTGGTCGTGAGGAAACGGGAAGCGGCCCATGCCCTGCGTGTGTATCGGCAAGGGGCCGCGCTGTCGACTCTCACGTATCGGCGCGCGCGGGCAGCAGCTCGGCGAGCACTTCCATCGGGTGGCGGGGGACGAACCCCGCGCACCGCTCGACCTGGCTGCGGCAGGAGTGCCCTTGCGCCAAGACCAGCCGGCGCCCCTCCCTGGACTCCGGTAGCCGTGGCGACCAGCTCATGGCGAAGAGGCCGCGCGATTCTGCCGCGTGCTCCGCCTCATGGCCGTAGACGCCGCACATTCCGCAGCAACCCGTCGCGGCGAGGCTGAGCTTCAGCCCCAGGCGCTCGAAAACACGCTGCCACTGTGCCTGGGACTCGAGCGCTTCCGTCCGCTCGGTGCAGTGCCCGAACAGCAAGAAGGCGGGACTCCCCTCGAGGGGAGGGGCCTGGGCTTCGGGCAGCTTCCGCACGAGGAACTCCTGGAGGAGCTCGACATGATACCCGAGTGGCTCGCCGGGCAGCACTTTCTCGTACTCGTCGCGGTACGTCAGCGTGACAGCTGGTTCGATGCCCACGATGGCGATGCCGAGCTTGGCGACCTCGGCGTAGAAGCGACTGGTTTTCTCCACGCGTCGGCGAAACCGCTCCATGAAGCCGCGGATGTGCAACGCCTTGCCGTTCTCCACGAACGGAAGAAACACGACCCGGAAGCCGAGCCGCGTCAGCCCGTCGTAGGTAGCGAGGGCCACGTTGCTCTCATAAAAGGATGTGAACACATCCTGGGCGATCAGCACGGTGCGGTCCTTCTCGTCGGCATCGAGCGCGGCCAGCCGCTCTGCCGAAAAGGCTATTGCTCCGCGGCGGCGCAGGCCCGTGCTCAGCCGCAAGCGGCTCAGCGCCGGCGTATCCACGATGCCGATGAAGCGCTCCACGCCCCAACGCACCGGGCTCAGGGAGGTCACCCAGTTGAAGAGCCGCGGTAGCCAGGCCATTTTTCGGGCCATGCCCTCGAGCCCTGCCACGAAGTGATCGCGCAGGGGCCGCTTGTAGCGCGAGTGGTATTGCGCGTAGAAGTCCGCGCGCATCGTCGGAATGTCCACTTTGATCGGGCACTGCGTGGCGCACGCTCGGCACGCCAGGCATCCGTTCATCGCGTCGTACACTTCGTGGGAGAAATCTCCAGGTGCGCTGCTCCGTCCGTGCGCGCCGCTCTCGCCACGCGCCCGAGAGCTCGGGTCGTAGCCGGCGCGTGACGCCTGCCGAAGCCACTCTCTCAAGAGGCCGGCGCGCCCTTTCGGTGAGTGGATCCGGTCGCGCGTCACCTTGGACGACGGACACATCACGTGGTCTGGGTGATAGTCGAAGCAGGCGCCATTGCCGTTGCAGTTGACGGCTGGCGCGAAGTGCTCGCGTGCCGAGGGCTCAATCTCTCGGTCGAAGTGGCCTCGCTTGACGGCGTCGATGGTGACCAGGCGGTCGTTGCTGCCCGCGGGGGTCGCCAGCTTGCCCGGGTTGAGCTGATTGTGCGGATCGAACGCGCGTTTGACTCGGCGCAGCTCCTCGTACAGCTCTGGACCGAAAAACGTCGGGCTGTACTCGCTGCGAAACCCCTTGCCGTGCTCCGCCCACAGGACCCCTCCGAAGCTCTTCACGAGCGCCGCGACTTCGTCGCTGATGCGCCGAAGCAACTCGTCGTCCGAAGGGTCGCGCAGGTCGAGCGCCGGGCGGACGTGCAGGCAGCCTACGTCCACGTGCCCGAACATTCCATACCGCAGGCCGTGTGAATCGAGAATCTGGCGAAACTTCTTGATGTAGTCCGCGAGGTGCTCCGGGGGGACCGCCGTGTCTTCCACGAACGGCACCGGGCGCCGATTGCCCTCGGCGTTGCCCAACAGCCCGACGCCTTTCTTGCGCAGGGTCCACAGCGACGCGATGTCGCTGGGCTTCGTCACCACGACGTAGCCGAGGCAGCGCCCTTCGCACCCTCGCTCTTCGTCCAGCGAGATCCTGAGCCGGCTCACCCTTCGCTCGATCTCGTCGGGCTCGTCGGACTCGAACTCGACCAGGTTGATGGCGGCGGCTGGCGGCTCACCATGGGCTTCGATCAAGTGTGCGACGGAGCTCCAGATCACGTCCTTTCTCGCCAGCGAGACGATCGTGTCGTCGATCGTTTCGATTGCGCCGGGGTCGCTCTGCACCAGGACGTTGGCGGCTCTCAACGCCGCGTCGAAATCCCCATACCGAATCGCCAGCAGCGCGCGGTGCTTGGGCAGGGGCGTGAGCCGCAGCGTGGCCTCCGTGAGGATGCCCAGGGTGCCTTCCGAGCCAGCCAGCACCGCTGCCAGGTTGAAGCGCCCCTCGGCGTCTCGAACGTGCGCCAGATCGTAGCCGGTCAAAAACCGCTCGAGCTTGGGAAGGCTTCGCTCGATCAGCTCACGCTCGTCGGTCGCGATTGCGTCGACGACTCGGTGCACCTCCCCGGCCAGGCCGGGCTCGGCCTTCCAGCGCTGAAGCTCCTCTTCGGAGAGGGGTCCGCATTCGAGCGCCGTGCCGTCCATCAGCACCGCGCGCACCCGAAGGACGTGTTGGCTCGTTTTACCGTAGATGCGGGAGCCTTTTCCGCTCGCATCGGTGTTGATCATTCCGCCAATCGTGGCCCGGCTGCTGGGCGACAAGTTGGGGGCGAAGAAGCAGCCGTGGGGCCGCAGCGCATCGTTGAGCTGGTCCAACACCACGCCGGGCTGCACGCGCACCCAGCCCGCTTCCAGGTCGAGCTCGAGGATGCTCGCCTGATGCCGAGAGACGTCGACGATCACGCCGTCGCACAGCGATTGCCCGTTGGTGCCTGTCCCGCCACCACGGGGGCCGAGCTTGATCGGGCGAAAGCGCTCCTCGTTGGCGAGCCGCAGTAGGCAAACGACATCGGCCTCGTCCAACGGAAACACGACGGCCGCGGGCAGCTGCTGGTAGACGGAGTTGTCCGTTGCCACCGCGAGCCGGCTGCCGTAGCGCGTCTCGATCGGGCCCCGGAAGCCGCTGGCGAGTAGCTCGCGCAGAAATGCGTCGTACGGGGGAGGGAGATGTGCCGCGGGATCGAGGACCGGAATCATGATGCAGGGGAACGCTTGCGCTGGGGACGGATCACTTGGCCCATCTTTTATAAGTGGTTCACACAGCCCCGGCGGGCACGCTTAGCACCCGGAGAGGCCCGCTTGCCATGCAATTTTCCGGGCCATTCGTATAGCGAGATCATCCGCGTTTTCTTCCACTTGCGCTCTCGTCGCGAGTCGCGCAATAGACTGAGGAGCTTCTGCACGAAAATATTTCGCACTTCGCTCCCGAGTGCCTGCGCTCTTCGGCTCCGAAGCTGTGTGGTGAGTTGGTCGGAGCGGTTCGGCCCTGCTTTCTGAGGTTTTGTTTTGCGGCGGCCTCCGGAAGTTGATTCACCACACAGCTTTGGCCTCGAAGACGGGTGAAGCCTCGGAGTCTGCGGGCGGCGGCTCGCGGATGGACCCGGGCCGGTGAATTGCCGAGCCCTCGAGCCGCGGCGGGGGCGCTGTCGCCTCGGCGGTCTGCCGGGCCCTCGTTTCCCGCGCCCGGCCCGGCAGGCGCTCCGTCGAACGCGTCCCGAGGCGCCGGGGCCCGCCCGGGGCGCCCCGACCGCCTCGGCGGGTCGCGCTCGCCGGCCCGTCACGGCCGTTTGGGGCGGAGCCGAAGCGCGCGCGCGCCGTCGCAGGAACCAGTGGTTGCACCCGACCGATCGGGTCCGGCCGGGTGCAACCACCCAGAAGCCTCGGCGGAGCCAATGCTCGAGACAGCGCCCCCGCTTGCCTGCCCGCTTGCAACCCGGGGGCCAATCTTGCGTCTGGCCGACCGCGGTGGGCGACGCGGCAAGAGCGAGCCTCGCGGCGTCTTCACTCGAAGCGGGGGAGGGCGTCGGCAGCGGCGGAACGTTGACGTTGCGTCACGGCTCTGGCGGCCGCGGTCGCCGCTCGAACGGCCGTCGAGCTTCGCGCGGGCGGTCAGCCGCGCCGGGCCGCGATGCTGCGGGCGATGCGCATCCCGTCGAGCGCCGCGCTCATGATCCCCCCAGCGTGGCCGGCACCCTCGCCGCCCGGAAACAACCCTCGCCAGCAGCGGGACTCGAGCGTGTGAGCGTCCCGAGGAATGCGCACGGGAGAGCTGGTGCGGCTCTCCACTCCCACCAGCACCGCTTCCTCGCTGAGGTAGCTTTTCAGTTTGCCGCCAAAGTGCGCCAACGCGTCGCGTAGGGGCTGGCTCAGGGGTAGGGCGGTCGAGTCGAGCACCTCGGAGAGGTCGCACGCCGTCAGGCCCGGAACATAGCTGCTGCCCGGCAGCGTCGAGGACGCACGCCTGTCGAGAAAATCGGTGACTCGAGTTGCGGGCGCCTGGAGCTTGTCTCCCCCGGCCCGGTACGCGCGAGCCTCGAGCTGGCGCTGGAGATCCAGGCCGCCGAGTGGGCCTTCGAAGCCGAGCTCCTGCCAATCCTCGGGCTCGACGCTGCGGACCAGCCCACTGTTGGCGTAGCGAGAGTTGCGCCGTGAGGGGCTCATGCCGTTGACCACCACGTGCCCGGGCTCGGTCGTCGCCGGCACGATGAAACCTCCCGGGCACATGCAAAACGAAAACACGGACCGCGCGCCGCGACTGTCGGAGAGCTGGTAGGCGGCGCTCGGCAGCTTGGGGTGCAGGGAGAGGTTGCCGTACTGAATCGAGTTGATCAGCGCCTGGGGGTGCTCGATGCGGACCCCCAGCGCGAACCCCTTGGCCTGAAGTTCGTGCCCGGCCCGCCACAGCATCCGGTATACGTCGCTCGCGGAGTGCCCCGTGGCCAGCACGACCTGTCGCGCCGCGAGGCTCGCGCCGCTCGCGAACTCCACGCCAGTCACGTGCCGGCTGCCGGGGGCGCCCTGCGTCGCCACCCGGACGACTCGCTCGCCGAAGCGAAACGAGACCCCCGCTTCTTCCAGACGCTGGCGCATGGCCGTGATCACGTCGGGCAGCCGGTTGCTTCCGATGTGCGGTCGGGCGTCGATCAGGATATCGGTGGGGGCACCGTGCAGCGCGAGAATCTCCAGCACGTCCCGCACGTCGCCGCGCTTGTGAGAGCGGGTGTAGAGCTTCCCGTCGCTGTACGTGCCCGCGCCGCCCTCTCCGAAGCAGTAGTTGCTGTCCCCGTCCACCTCGCCGCGGCGCGTGAGCCCCTTGAGATCGCGGCGGCGCGGCTGAACGGGCTTGCCCCGGTCGAGCACGATGCTCGCGATCCCCTCGCGAGCCAGCTGATACGCGCAGAAGAGGCCACACGGGCCGTCTCCGATGATGACGACGGGGTCCCCCGTGACGGGCCGTGGCCGATCTCCGCCCAGCTCCCCCTCATCCGGCGCCTGGCCGACTTCGAAGAGGTAGTGAAATCGAATGCGGCCCGCGCGGCAGTCCAACGATTTCTTGCGCAGCGCCAGGGGCGGAGGTTGCCCTGCGCCCGCGACGCCGAGCGCTCGGGCGGCCCGAGCCCGGAGCGCGGCCATGTCGTCCGGCTCGTCCAGCCCGACCTCGAGCCGGACGCTCGGGGGCAACGGCGCCGGAGCATCGGGCGCGCCGGCGCTGCCGCGGCCCTTCCGGCTGCGCCCGGGGGAGCCCTTGGCTCCGCGACGGCGTGACGTGTTCATCTCTGCGCTTCGTTGCTCGGTCGGGCGGGCTGGGTCGCCAGAGCCTGGCGCTCCCCGCCAAGAAAATGCAAGTGCCGGGCCCTTCGCCGCCGCGTCTCGGGAGCTGCCGCGCCGCTCGAGCTCCGCGGCTGGGCGCCGCAAGCACCGCGCATCGCCCGCTCGCCGGTGGGCGGGACGGCCGCAGCTCGCCCCATCGAAGTCACCGCCGCGTGCTTGCGCCGGATCGAGACGGCGGTTAACCCTGAAGGGGTGATGACTCGTCGCGCTGCTTCCGAGACGGATCGGTCGTCGCCCGTGCGGCCGCCAGTCGCGGCTCGGCAGCGGGGGCTCGAGTCGTTTTCCGATTCGTCGGGGGCCCGAACGGGGGAGCTGCTCACCGCCGCCCGCTCCGCGAGGCGCTGGCACGGTGGTCGGCTCGCCGCGTTTTTGCTGGGGGCGGTCGTCGTGGGGTCCGCGCCCCGCTCGGCCCGGGCGCAATCGGAGTGGGAGCAGGCTGACGAGCAGGGCTCGCTCGACGAGCCGCCCGCCGAGCCGCCGGCTGCCGAAATCGACCCGGAAACGCAGCCTCTCGGGGTCGAGCCGGCCGGCGAGAGAGCGGAGGCGGAAGCCTCCGCGCCCATCGAGGCATATGAAACGCGCGACGGCGTCATCGTGCTGAGCAATCGAGGCCGGGACCCCGCTCCGCGCGTGGTCGCGGTGGAGGCGCCCCCGCGCCAGCAGCAAGTCGAAACGGCGGTTGCCCGCCTCTCGCCGCCCGTGCCGCCGCGCGCGGAGCGGCCCGCTCTCTCGCGTTTCTCCTGGGCGGCATTCGGGTTCGTCTTTCTCGGGGGGGTGGCGCTTTTGCTCGGCGCCAGGCTGCTCGTTCGCCGGTTACGCCGGCCGCGGTTTCCGCCCCCCCAGCACCCCGTGACGGTACGGCAGCAATTGCTCACCTCCAAGCCGAGCCCGCTGCAATACGGGGCTGCCGATCTGGAGGCGCCTCCGCGGTGGGCCTCTCAGTCGCCCCGCAGCGGCGAGCGCTGAGCTTTCGCACGGCGAGCGGGCCTCACCCGGCGAGAGCCTGGCCACGCGCCTGGCGCCCCTTCGGCAACGTTCAGCTTTCGGCCAGGCTGCTGATGCGAAGCTCGGCGAGCTGTTCGGGGCTGACGCCCGAAGGTGCGTCGCTCATCAGATCCGTGCCTTTCTGAGTCTTGGGGAACGCGATGACATCCCGAATGCTCTCGGTTCCGGCCACGAGCATCGCGATGCGGTCCATCCCGAGCGCGATGCCGCCGTGCGGCGGGGCCCCGAACTTGAGCGCATCGAGCAGGAAGCCGAACTTCGCGCGGGCCTCCTCGTCTCCAATCCCCAGCGCGCCGAACACGCGCTTCTGCACATCGGGATCATGCAGACGAATCGAGCCGCCGGCGATCTCGAAACCGTTGAGCACCAGATCGTATCGGTAGCAGCTGACCAGGCCCGGGTCCTTTTCGATCAGATCCAGGTCCGAATCGTGCGGACGCGTGAAGGCGTGGTGCGCGGCAGCCCACGTCTTCTTGTCGTCGTCGTACTCGAACAGCGGCGGGTCCACGACCCAGGCGAACTCGAACTTTCCACCGTGACCGACCTGGGGAATGAGCCCGATCTGCTTGGCGATCTCCACGCGCAGGTTCGCCATCACGGTGTGCACGAGGCTCGCCTTGCCGAACTGGAAGCAGATGATGTCGCCCTCGGCTGCGCCCGTTGCTTGGTTGATGGCTTGGCGAAACTCGGGGGTCACGCTCTTGGAGAGGGGGGATTGAGTCCACGTTCCGTCCGCTGCGACCTTGGCGCGAGCGAGCCCTCCCGCGCCCATGCTGCGCACGTATTTCTCGAGCTTGTCTCCGTCGGCTCGGCTGAGCTTGGCGCTGGCCGGAATCACCAAGGCTTTGACGATTTCCGTCGGCAGGTCGCGGCGATACTTGCCGCTCCGAAACTTCTCGGCGATCGGCTCGAAAAAGGGAATGCCGCCTCCGCCGTGCTCTATCGCGAGGTCCGTCAGGTCGACGTGCTCGAGCCCGAAGCGCAGATCGGGCTTGTCGTTGCCGTACTTCTGCATCGAGTCGGCGAACTCGAGGCGAGGGAACCGCCCCTCGGGGTACAGCTCGCGCAGGTCGATCCCCAGGGCCTCTTTCCAAAGGCAGAAGATGAGCCCCTCGACCAGCGAGAACACGTCCTCCTGGTTGACGAACGACAGCTCGATGTCGATCTGGGTGAACTCGGGTTGGCGATCGATGCGCAAGTCCTCGTCGCGGAAGCAGCGCACGATTTGGAAGTACTTGTCGTAGCCGGCCACCATGAACAGCTGCTTGAAGAGCTGTGGGCTTTCCGCCAGCGCGTAGAACTTCCCGGGGGCCACCCGCGCCGGAACCAGAAAGTTGCGCGCTCCGCCGGGCGTGTACTTCACCAGGAAAGGGGTTTCGATCTCGATGCAGCCCTGATCCGAAAGGTAATTGCGTGTGGCTCGGTTGAGCTTGTGGCGGCGCAGCAGGGAATCCTGCAGCGGCTTTCTGCGCAAATCCAAGTACCGATACTGGAGCCTGGTTTCTTCGCGTGTGTCGGATTCCGCCACGATTTCGAATGGCGGCGTTTCGCTGCGGTTGAAAACCTCGAGCTCGCCGACCAGCACCTCGATTTCGCCCGTCTCGAGGTTGGGGTTGGCCGCGCTGACCATCTCGTTCTTCTTCTTGCTGAACTGCTGGCCACGGCTGCGCACCGCGCCCCGGATGCCGATCACCCACTCGCTGCGAAGCGCCTCCGCCAGGCGGTGGGCGGTGGCGTCGTGCTCGGGGTCGAACACGATCTGGGTGATGCCCTCGCGCCCGCGCAGGTCGACGAAGATCAGGTTGCCGTGATCGCGACGCTTGTCGACCCAGCCGAACAAGACCACCTCCTGACCGATGTCGGTGGCCCGCAATTGGGCGTTGTGGTGGGTTCGCTTCAGTTCGTCGATGAATTTGGCCACGATACTTCTCGCTGGAGGGATGCCGGCGCGCCAGCCGGCGGGCTGCCTGCCGGGCCACGCATTTAGCGCGGGCAGCCCGGCTTCACAACCACGCATCGCCAGCCCGTAGCGCGGGCAGGGCCTCCGCCGGGCGGCGGGCTCACCTTCTCGCCGTCTTTTCCCGGCCGCTGCCCGACGCTTTGCCCCCTCGGCGTCGCCGTCGCAGCCGGCCTCGCGCCGGAGCCGACGGCGAATCGGGCGGACCGCTCCGCGCGGGTCGAGGACCGCTCAGCGCGGGTTGACCATTCGGTGCTGCCCGGTCGTCTCGATCACGTCGCGCCACAGCGGGCTGCCCGGGTCGACCCGGTTGCGATGTTTCGTGGCCAGGGCGATGGGAACGTGGACGAGGCGGTGGTTCACCATCCCAACCAGGCATCCGGTGCGCCCCGCCATGGCCGCGTGAACGGCGTTGGCCCCGAGGCGCGCGCAATAGATCGAATCTGCCGGGTTCGCCGAAGCGGCCCGAATGATGTAGCTCGGGTCGATGTACTTCAGCGTGATCTCGCGACCGCGCTCCCGGAAGTGCTCGTTGATCCTGTCCTTGAGGAAGACGCCGATGTCGCCGAGGCGTCGGTTGCCGGAGGCGTCCTGTCCCGCCGATTCGACCAGCTCCTGCCCGGCCCCTTCGGCGACCAGGACCAACGCGTTGTGTCGCGAATCCAGCCGCGCCTCGAGGTGCTCGAGGAAACCGTTCTTGCCTTCCAGATCGAATGGCACCTCGGGGATCAGGACGAAGTTCACGTAATTGGTCGCCAGGGCGGTATGCGCGGCGATGAACCCCGACTCTCGCCCCATCACCTTCACGATGCCGATCCCGTCGATGGCGCCCTTGGCCTCGGTGCGCGCGCTTTCGACTGCGTCGACGGCGCGTGAGACGGCCGTCTCGAAACCGAACGAGCGCTCGACGAAGCTCAGGTCGTTGTCGATCGTCTTCGGTATGCCGACGACAGCCATGCGGTTGCCGCGGCGCCCCACTTCTTCGGCGATGTGCAACGCGCCGCGCTGCGTGCCGTCCCCCCCGATGGTGAACAGCAGGTTGAGGTTCAGTTGCTCCATCGCGTCGACGAGCTCCTCCGTTCGACTGCCCCCGCCGCGAGAGGCGCCCAAGATCGTGCCGCCCGAGCGGTGGATGTCCACCACCGTGTCGGGCGTCAGCTCTTTGACGGGCAAACGCAGATCCGGCAAGAGGCCTCGATAGCCGTATCGAATTCCGCTGATGCGGCGCGCCCCGTAGCGATGCCAAAGGGTCATCACGATGGAGCGAATCACGTTGTTGAGGCCGGGGCACAGGCCGCCGCACGTGACGATGCCCGCGTGCACCTTGCTCGGATCGAAGAAGATCCTCTGGCGTGGGCCGGCCTTCTCGAGAAGGCCCATGGCTTCGACGCTTGCCGTGGGGGCGGCCTCCACGGTGGTCTCGATGGAGTGGGCCACTCGCTGCTCGTCCCCGACGAAGCTGGCCAACCCTTCGTCGTCGTTGGGCGAGAGCCGAATGGGCGAGAGAACCTTGGGGGTCCCCAGCCGGGGAATCAAAAAGTCAGCAGATACAGAGCTCATGGCGCCGCCAGGATCCGACGCGGAGGGGAGAAGCGCAACACTTGCGCTCGCTCTTCGGCTGTCGGCCCCGCGGGTCGGCACGCCCGTCGAGCGGCGCCGCGCCGCCTGTGTCGGGCGCGCAGCTGTGGTAGGGAGTGGCTCCGGTGCAGGGCAGTGACGGAACCGTGTGGCGCGTCGTAGCGCCCCTGTACGCCGCGACACTCGTCTGCGCAGTCTGCAGAGGGGCCGTTTTTCTGCTGGTTCCCATCGAAGCGCTGCAGAGCGGCGGGCTGTTCAGTGGTTTTGCCGTTCCCGGGATGTTGGCCGTCGGCGCGACGCTGGTCAACGTCCCTGCCGCCCTGGCCGTGGCCCGATATGGCGCGAAGCGGGTGATGGTGTTCGGTCTCGGCGCGGGGCTGCTCAGTGCGATCACGCTCGCGATGACGAGCTCCGTGCTTTGGATGGCGATGGCGGCCTTCCTGCATGGCCTGGGGCTGGGAGTTTGGGGCCTTGCCCAGCTAATTCATCTCACGGAAACGGTCCCGATGCATTTGCGCGGTCGCGCGATCGCACCTCTCGGGGGCATGTTTCGCGTCGGCATGTTCGTCAGCCCCTGGCTGGCGGGCTACTCGGCGGAAGCCTTCGGCGCCGAAAAGACGCTGCTGGGGGTGACGGCCTGCATTGCCCTCGCCTTCGGGATCGTCGTCGCCTTCGTTCGGCCGGTGCCGAGCGCGCCGGAGAGCCGGGCCGCTCCGCCCTGGGTGCGTGTGTTTCACGTGTTGCGCGAGCACCGGGGTCCGTTGCTCACGGCGGGCGGCGCCATGGCGGCCCTGGCCTTGCTCCGAGCGGCACGCCTGCTGTTGATTCCGGTGTGCGGCACGGTTCTCGGGCTCGACACCTCCGAGGTGGGCTTCGTGAAGAGCAGCTCGGCCTTTGCCGATACCCTGCTCTTCTATCCCGCCGGGCAGGTGATGGACCGGGCCGGGCGCAAGTGGACGGCGTTGCCGTGCCTGCTCACGATGTCTGCGGGTGTCGTCTTGCTTTCGGGGGCCGAGAGCTACCAGTGGTTCTTCCTTGGCGCTGTCGTGGCCGGCGTGGGCAACGGTATGGGCGCCGGAATCAACATGACGCTGGCTGGTGATTTCGCGCCCGCGCGGGGCCGAGCCGATTTCATCGGCGTTTGGCGGCTGTTCAGCGATTCCGGAGCCGCCATCTCCCCCTTCGTGATGGGGAGTGTCGCGCAGCTGCTTTCCCTCGGTGCGACGGGCGTGGTGTCCGGAGTCGTGGGAGTGCTGGGAGCCATTCTCCTGCAGGTCGGTGTTCGAGAGCCGTTGCGGCGTCGGGCGGAGCGCCGCTGAGGCGCTGGCCGCGTTCCGAGCGGAGGCCGCTGCGCACCTTCTGGCGCAGCCGGCGCACCGTGGGCTGGCGGGCGTAGCCGGGGGGGGCTGTGGGTGCGCGCAATGACCGCGCGTTCGTCGCGCGATTGCGCGCGTTGGGGCGGGTGATAGCCTATAGCGTGGCTGAGTTGGTCCTATCCCTGCGCGATCGTGAGCTCGGGCGCTTTCCCATCACGTCGGTGGACACCACGATTGGTCGGGACGCCGGGTCCCAAGTCGTGATCGACAACGCGGGGGTGTCCCGATTGCACGCTCGCCTGCTCGTGGAGGCAGGCCGGTTCTTCGTTGTCGACTGCGACAGCGAAAACGGGATATCGGTCAACGGCAAGACGTGCAGGCGCGCCGAGCTCGCCGACGGTGACGTGATCGGCATCAACAAGTTCTTGCTGCGCTTGTCCAACCCGGACAACGCGGCGGCCGAAAACCTCGCCAGCCAGGCACCCCGGGGCCCGGGGCGCCCCAAAGACATTCAGCAAACCGTCCACCTGGAGTCCGGCGCGGTCGAAGCGTTCGCGGAGCAGGCGCGGCAGATGATCGAGCGGCAGCGAGCGGAGATGGCGACCCTGGCCAGGTCCTCGCACGAGCCCGCCGCCGAGCCCGTTCGAGCGCCCAGGCCCCAGCTCGCGGAGATCGCTTCACCGAGGGCGCGGCGGCCGTCGGCCGCGCTCTTCATCGGCGGCATGGTGATCGGCGGCGCGGTCGTGGCGGCCGCCCTCCTGCTCCTCGCGCTGTAGAGTCGCCGGCGGCGAGGCGGTGGAACGGCTCGAATCGAAGGCCTCCTCGTTCGGCCCGAGCAGCCCCTCGACACCGAGGCGCGAGGCCGCGCGGTCGAATGCCTCGCGCGCTCGGGCGTGCTCTCCGAGGCGAGTCAGCACGCGGATCAGATTTCGGTGCAACTTGGGGTCGTCCGGAAAGCGAGCGATGCCGCTCTCCAGAACGGTCCGGGCCTCCGGCAACTGACCCGCTCGGGCGAGCGATCGCGCGAGGTTGTTGTGAGATCGCCTGGCGGGCTCGCAGTCGACGCAAGGGCGGGCGATGGCTCGGCGAAAGGCGGCCCGCGCCGCCGCTCCCTCTCCCCGCCGCTCCAGGGCCATGGCCAGCTGGTATGGTGCCCTGGGGCCACGCGTTTTCGACTCGGCGTCCGCGAACACGGCGGCCGCGTCCGCGAACCGATTGGCGCGCGTCGCCGTCGCGGCGCTCCAAACGGCGAGAAAGCCGAGGGAGAGCCAGCGTCGTCGGCCGCCGCGCGCCTGCCAGCTCGCCCCGAGGGCGGCGAGCGGCAGGACCGAAAGCCACAGATAGCGGTCCGCCATCACGTTTTGCAGCGGCACGAGCACTTGACTGACCGGTACGAGCGGCAGCACGACCCACAGCCACCAGCCCAGCGGGCGGGTGTCGCCGCGGCGACCACGCCACAGGCAGTAGCCGAGCGGAAAAAGCACGCCGGCGAAGCCCAACAGGCCGAGCGCCGTCGGAGCCGTGCGGGGCGTCACCTCGTGAACGAGGCTGAGCCGGCGAGGGTCGATTAGCACGGCGGCGTAGCGGCACCACACCTCGCCCATCGTCAGCAGTGCCCCGAGGCGGCTCTCGGAGAGGGGGCCTCCGACCATCTCGACGCGAGCGCCGACGACCCAGTGCGCCGCCGCGGCGCTCAGGGAAAGCGCGCCGGCCGCCGACAACAGCAGCCAGCGGGGGCGGCGCCGGGCCAGGCAATCCTGCGCGAGCAACAGCCCTGGGGCCACCACGCTCATTGCCTTGGAGAAGAACGCGAGGGCCAGACACGGCAGTAGCCAGCCTCGCTGTCGCGCGGGCCGCTCGTAGAGCCACGAAGCCGCGCAAACGAAGAGCAACGCGAGCACGTCCTTGCGACCTGCCAGCCACGCGACGGATTCCACGTGCACCGGGTGGAGGGCGAAGAAGGCGGCCGCGAGGGCTGCCCAGCGTCGACCGGCATGCTCCTCTCCCAGCGGCACTCGCCCACCCCTCGCGCGGAGGGCGATGGAGGCCGCGACGTTGCGCTGCAGAGCGCCCCACAACAGCAGGGCGGAGAGAACGTACAGGCCCAGCTGCACGCGGCGCGCCACCCGGGGGCTGCCCCCGGCGAGCCGCATCTCCAGCCAGTGGCTCAGATCCCGCACCGGCAGGTACTCCGCGCCCAGGGCGAGCCGGGTGTCGCGGGTCCAATCGAAGAAAATGGCCTCGAGCGCCGCACGAGGCGGTAGCGCCAAGACGGGGTTCGTCGCGATCAGCCAGTCGTCGTCATAGCCGATGTAGCCACCGGTCAGGCTCGGTCCGTAGGCGGTCGCCAGACAGGCGACGAGTAGCGCGGCGTACCAGAATCGCTCGCGGGGGACCGCGCGCTCCAGCCAGGCCGGGCGCATCGTCATCCGGAGGCCCGCCAAGGGCCCTTGCCTCGCGTTCGCGGCGCCCGGGGCTCGTCCGAGGCGGCGCCGCGCGCGGCCCCCCGGTGGGTCGGGGAGCAACCGGAGGGGGGCGCGGGGCGGAGAGGCTTGCGATTTGGCATGAGCGCTCGGCGAGCTCCGTGCCGAGCGCGGCGAGGGGCTCGGCCAGATCAAGACGGCCGCGTTCCGGGGTGCCGAAAGCTGCCCGCGCGGGGCTCCCCCCGGGACGGCCGTCTCCGTCGGCTGGCGGAAGATTCTCTCGTGCGGCGCTCGACCACGAGCCCCCGCCCCCGAGGCTCAGCAATACGCCTGGAGCCAGCGCTCGAGCCGCGCGTCGGGGCGCCCATCGGCTCGCGCGTCTGCCGCTTCGCGGAACAGGGCCGCGAGCTGCGCCTGCTCGGCGGCGGCGCGCCCACCCACCGCGTGCCACAGCGCACCACGCTCGGCGCCCGTGGCGGCACGCAGCGCGCCGAGCGGCAGGCTGCCGAGCTCGATGGGTCCGATCGCGAGCCGGTGCAGGTGCACGAGGCGCAGCCCCAGCGCGTAGCACATGCGTCGAATCTGTCGCTTTTTTCCCTCCTGCAGAAAAAGGTCCACGAGGCTGCGGCGCGGCTGCGTCTCCAGCAATGTCACACGACGGGCGCCGCGGTAGCGCTCGCAGGGCGCCGCCAGCGCCAACAGACGGGGATCGTCGCGTTCGAGCTGCGTCGCGAGGGTCAACCGATAGTGCTTGATCGCCTTGTGGGTCGGCTGCAGCACCGCATTGGCGAGATCGCCATCGTTCGTCAGCAGCAATAGGCCGGTCGTTTCGCGGTCGAGCCGGCCCACGGCGAAGCTCCCCCGCGGAGCGAGCGCGAGCCACGGCCGCAAATCGAGGCGAGCGCCGGGCTCACGGCTGCTGGAGGTCACACCGGCGGGCTTGTGCAGCAGGCCCAAATACGTCGGCTTGCCCGAGCGCAGCCGCACGCCATCGAGGTGCACCACGTCGCCTGGAAATACGTGGGTGGCGAGCGACCGAGCGCACGGGGCGCCGGGGCTCTCGCGGACGCTCACGCGCCCGGCTCGCCACGCCGCCTCCACCTCGCGCACCGAAAGGTCGGTCGCGTCGCGCACGAACTTGCCCAGGCGCTTCGGCAAGTAGTCGCGTCGATCGCCGGGCTCTGGGGGATCGGGGCTCGTCGGGTGGGGCAGGGGCTCCATGGATCTGCCCACTGTAGTCGAGCGCGGCGCGCCCGAGCGAAACCCGAGCGGCGCCAGGGCCGATCCCCGTCGTGCGCTCAGGCAGTCAATAATGAGTTTGGCTTTCAGTTTCATTGAATCCGGCCTGGGTCTCTGATATGAGCGCGGCACGCATGGTTTTTCCCGAGCGCCCGCACGCCCCTGGGTTGAAGGCGCTCTACCCCACGGAGCTCGCTCGATGTCCCCCTCGTCCTCGTCTTCCGCTGCGCCCGTCTCTCCTGCCCGTCCGCGGCTTCCGGTTGCGATGCCACGGCCAGCGATCGCCGCCGCCCTCCTGGGCGCCGCCGCAGTGGGCGGAGTCGCGGCGCTCGCCGGCTGCGGCGCGTCTCGCAGCGCGGCAAGCCCGCCGGCTGCCGCGAGCAGCGCCACGAAGGCGGCCACGGCCGGCTTTGCCGGCGACCTGCAGGGGCGCATCGCCTGGGAAATGCCGCGTGGGCTGACCACCATGGCCGCCACGACGATGGGCTCGGACGTATACGTCCTCGGCGGCTATTTCGGGCGCCCTCACGCGTACTCGCGGCGCGATCAGAGCGACGAGTTTCGAGTGCTGTCACTCGACACGGGGCAATGGGCGAGCTTGCCCTCGGCGGGGAAGATACAGAGCGCCGTGCTGGTCAACGACGGTCGCTACGTATACCGCATCGGTGGAATGCGGGCTCGCAACGAGTTCGGCGCGGAGGAGGACATGCACTCGGTGGTGGACTTCTCGCGCTTCGATCCCGCCGCGGGGGCCTGGCAAGAGCTGACGCCGCTGCCCGCGCCGCGCTCCTCGCACCAGGCCGTCCTCGTCGACGGGACCATCTACGTCCTCGGGGGCTGGGCGCTCGCCGGGCACACGCTCGATCACGAGTGGGGGGAGGACATGCTCACCTGCGATCTCGGTGAGCTGCCCTGCGAGTGGAAGAGCCAACCGATGCCGGTGAGCACGCGCGCCATGGGCGCCGTGGCTCACGAGGGCAAGATCTACGTCCTCGGCGGGCTCACGCCGGAGGGGGGCTCGGAGGCCGTGCACATTTTCGACACGGCCTCCGGGAAGTGGTCGGATGGCCCTGCGCTGCCAAAGGGCAATCTCACCATCCGCGGCGCCGTGTGGCGGGGTCGGGTCTACGCCAACGGTGCGGATGGAGCGGTCTATCGGCTCTCTCTCGATGGGACGCGATGGGATTCGGCGGGTCGGCTTCGTTTTGCGCGGATGTTCCACCAGTTGGTCGGCACCGAGCGCGGACTGGTCGCCCTTGGAGGCATTCCGAGCGTTCACCGCGGGGCCCGCGTTCGGCACGTGGAGCTGCTCAACGACGAGGCGCCCCCCGCCGCCGTCTCGTGGACCATCCCCGCCGAGAGCGCGGCGAAGAATCGCCAGGGTGTCTTTCTCCTCGGGCAGCAGCTGTACGTATTCGGAGGCAACAACAGCCTCGAGCAGCACGATTTCGAGCCGTCGAACTTCGAGTCCAGCGCTTGGCGGTTGGATCTAGGAACGATGGGTTGGAGTCAGGCAGCCGAGTTGCCCGCGGCACGCCAATCCCAGCAGACGGTCATCGCAGGAAGCGAGAAGCAGCCGCTGGGGCTGGCGATCGGTGGCTTCGGTTGGGCGGATGGCAAGCTCGCCACGCAGCCCGACATCTTCCTCTACGATTTTCGCGGTGAGTCCTGGAGGACGCTGAACGGCGCAATGCCGGAGGCGCGCAGTCAGTTCGGGCTGGCCACCTACGGGGGGCGAGTGTGGCTGCTCGGGGGCTTGAACTACGACGCGTCTCGCGAGGAAAAGGAACGGTTCCGCCACCCGATGGACGTGCTGCAGCTCGATCTGGGCAATGTCGAAGCCGGTTTCGTATCCTCCGCGGTGTCCCTCGCCGAGCCGCGCCGAGCGTTCGCGGGGGCCCAGATCGGGAGCCACTACTACCTCACGGGCGGGTTGGCGGAGGGGTTCGGGTCCGTCACGACCTGTCGAGACCTGGACCTCGCGACCGGGCAGAGCGCCGAGATGTCTTGCCCCAGCAGCCACCGGCTCGGAGGGGAGCTCGTGCCGCTCGACGGCAAGCTCTACCTCGTGGGCGGCAGCGTCGCGGGCGAAGAGGGCAAGCGCGCCCCGACCTCCGTCGTGGAAGTGTACGAGCCGGAGGCAGATCGCTGGGCTACGCTCACCGAGAGTCTACCTCTCGATAGCGCCGGCCAGCTTCGGGCGTTCGCTTTCGAGGGCCAGCTGCTGCTCTACACGGCCAATCGCGAAGACGGGCAAGCGCAGGTGGCACTGTTGAATCCGACCGCGTTGCGCTCCGGGCAAGGTGACCTGGTGAAGCTCTCCCTTCGCGATCCCGATTGAGCCCACGACGGAGCCAATTTTTGATATCGACACTCAAGAGCGATTGCGCTGCCGTCCGTCGGGTCCGAGTCGATGAAGGTTCCATGAAACGAACTGCTCGAATGTCGGGGGAAGCGTCCGCCGAAGAGGATGGGCGCGGCCTGCGCTGTGCTTGCGGGTCGTTGCTGGCAAAGCGTGTGCCCGAGGGCGTTCAGCTCAAGTGCCGCCGCTGCAAGGCGATGGTGGTCGTGCCGCTCGAGGAGTAGTCGCTACTTTCGGTCCTCGAGCACGGGGAAGCTTCCGCGGTCGACGGACGGCTCGCCGGCCTTGCGCGCCGCCGAGGGCGCGTCGAGGGCCGGCTGCCGCGCTTTCAGCTCGCGGCGCGCTTTCGCGGACAGCTCGGGGAACGTCGCCACCGCCGAACCGGCAGGCCGCAAGCCCGGCTCGAGCTCCAGCCGCCGCGAACGGAAGCCGGGGCGAGGCTCGACATCGGGCGCGCCCTCGCCGGCTGGCCGAGTCGGCGGCGCGCCGCCGCTGATCGAGGGCGGCGAGCCGCCGGACTCTGACGCGGCGAGCGAGCCCTCCTCGGCCTCGGCCTCGGCCTCGGCCTCGGCCTCGGACGGGGGTGGGGGCAGGGGAGCGGGTGGCGCGGCCGGAGAAACGGGCTCTCCGGTGGGCAGAGCCCGGGCCCCGGGAGCGGCCTCGTGACTCGAATCCGGCCGAAGGGGCAGCAGCAGCGCCAGGGCCACCGCGAACAGGCCTGCCGCGACCGCCATCGAGCGATTCGACAGTCTCTTCTTCTTTCCGCGGTTCCCGCGACCGGGCAGGACGGCGAGGTCCTCCAGCTCCAGCACGGTGCTCCCGGGAGCCGCAGAGGGAGAGTTCGCCGTCGGAGAGAGGCTGTCTCCCGGCGCCCGAGCGACCGAAGCGGCGGGCGCCGATCGTCGGCCGTTGGTTGGCTCGCCGCGGTCGAGCGCGGGGAGGGCCGAGCCAGCCGGCTCGGCGACGTCTTGCTCCGGCAAGGGCGTAGCGCGGGGCTGGCCGCCGCCGGGACCCGAAGCGGCGGCGCTCGAACCGCCCGCCGGCTGCGCGCGGCTGCCGGCGTCGGCCGAAAGGGGCGCCAATCCATGCCGTTCAGGAAAATGGTCGATTGACCGGTCTTGAGCGATGATCGGGGTCGCGGGATCGGCGGAGGCCGCCGCCGATTCGCTCACCTCGTCGGGCGCCTGCGGGAGCGCTCGGGCAGCGGGAGCGCCGGGCGCTCGATGCGGTCGTTTGGCGCTCCCGGCCTCACGGCTCACCAACCCGTCTGCCCACCAACGGGACTCACGGCTACCGCTATCCAAGTAAGAGCGTGCGGACACGCGGCGAGAGACGTTTGCTTTCCCTGTCGTCATCGAGCAGCTCGAGCCGGAGACCGAGCTCGGGGCCCCCGGTGCAGCAGGAGCATAGAACGCCCTACGGCCGCGGGTTACTGCGAATTGCGATCGCGGCCGCGTTGCTTCTCCGCATCGGCCGACAATCGTTCGGAGAGAAGCGATACACAGGCCGTCGCCACGCATAGGTCTGTGGGCCAAATGGCGGGCTGGGCCAGGGGTCCGGTGTGCCATGACGGGCGTTGCTCCGAGTGGGAGTGCGTCGCCCGCGTGAAGACGCACCCCTTTGAGGCAATTTTCTCATTTCCCGTTCCCATCGGAACTTCCGTCGGCCCCTCTCGGCCCGAGCGCCCCTCGGCAATTTCGCAGGCCAGTCGCTTCCAGGCTCGCCTGCGGCTCAACCCAGCCGTTTTTCCATTCGAATCGCCTTTGATTCGGAGTCGCGGAAGACAGCGACCGTGGCGTGGACGACTACCTCTCCAAGGCCGCCACCTCTCGAGAGATCGAGCGGACCTCTCTCTCTCTCTCTCTCTCTCTCTCTCTCTCTCTCTCTCTGGCTCGAAGAGCCCCGCTTGCCGGCCCGAGCCGGGCACCGAGCGGTCGCGGGTCGGTGGCCGCCTCTCGGTTCAACTCGTCAGTGGGGAACCCAAGAGCTCGCTCACGCGCTGCTCGACCAAGCGCAACAGCTCGGCGCGGGCGCGCGTGGATTTGACGATCAGGTCCTTTCCGTGCGCAAGAGCCGTCCGCTTGTACGCAGGGCTGGAAGCTCTTTCGAGTTGCTGAGCCGACATGCCGATGCCGGTGTCTTCGACTTCGATGCAGAGGCGACCACCACCCCGAGAAGCGCGCACCGCAACCCGACCGTCCCGCGTGAACTTGCACGCGTGCTGAGCAGGTTGGTCAAGACCTGCCCGAGCTTGCCGGAGCTGCGACGCGCGAACGGCCGGCGAAGCCCGGCGCTTCGGGCGCCCTCCGTGGGCGCGCGAGGCGCTTTGTGCCCGCCGGGGTGATTGCGGCGAGGCGCGGACCCCGCGCTCAAGCCGCCGGCTGCCGGCTTGCCGGCAGCAGAATCTCTACTTCGTAGCGCGCGCCAGCCTGGGGGTCCTCCAGTAGCAGCTCCGGCACGTCCTCGCCGTCGACTCGCGCGCGAGCGCTCGTGACCGACGAATCGCGACGTATTTCCACCGCGATGGTCGCGCCGCGAAATTGCCTCGTGGCTCGCGCGATCTGCCAGTGCTCTGGCAGCCGTGGGTCGAGGAGCAGCCCCCGTGGGCCGCCACGCAGGCCGAACAAGCCCTCGACGACGAGGCGGTACATCCACGCGGCGGTGCCCGTGTTGAATAGCTGGCTCGAGCGCCCGGCGGTCCGCGGGAACTGATGGTATGCGCCTCGATAGTAGTTCGGGACGTAGATGGGCAGCTGCCCGCGACGCGCAACGTCTGCTTCGTCCGGTCCCGGGATGAAGCGGCGTAGGACGCGGAACGCGCGCTCCGCGTCGCCGATGGAGTACAGCGCGGCAGCGTAGAACGCGGCGGCATGGTTGTATACCGAGCCATTTTCGGCCGAGCCGGGGAACTTCTGCGTCACGCGCCCCACGTCTTCTCGCATCGCCGTGTAGGCAGGCGCGAGCAGCTGAGGTCCATAGGGAGTCTCGAGCTGCTCGTCGACGGAGCGCAGCAACTTGCGCCGCTTGTGTGGATCGGCGGCTCCGCACAGCAGGGCCCAGCTTTGAGCATTGAGGAAAATGCGTCCCTCGGCGTCCGTGCTCACTCCGAACCGCACGCCGTCGTCCGTGATCCCGCGAGCGTACCAATTGCCGTCCCAGAGGTGCCGGTTGATGGCTTCGTTGAGCATTTGGCGCTCTTCCCTGAGGCGTTCCGCTTGCCGCTCGTCTCCGCGTTGCCGACAGATCGGCTCCCACAGGCGGAGCGCGTACGAAACGGCTTCGGTCAGCCAGCCCGAGACCCCGACGCCCTTGTAGCCGACCATGTTCATCGGATCGCACCAATCGCCCTGCGCGATGTATGAAAGATTGCGTTCGTCGCGCGCCTGGAGCAGCCACTCGACTCCGAGGCTCATGTGCTCGTACACGCTGGCGCGGGCCGGGCCCTCGGCGAACGGTAGCTCCTCGTCGAGAATGGCGAAGTCGTTCGTTTCGTCGAGGTAGGCTTGCAGGCACACGTTGAGCCAAACGCCGTGATCCGTGTGCGGGATTTGGTTGATGTATTTCAGCTCGGCGCCTTCGAAGAGCAGTATGCCGTCGGGCATCTCACCGCTGGGCTTCTGCTGGCTCAGCGCGTGCAACAAGACCTGCCGCGTGACTTGGGGCTGCAGATACGCCATCCCCATCGCATCTTGGAGGTAGTTGCGAGTTTGCGGGTCCGTGCAGAGCCGGTTGGTGTCCCCGTGATAGAACACCTGGCGGCCGAGCCAGTGGTTAACGAAGTGATCGAAATGCCGGTCGGGCGTCTCGATGATGATGCAGCCCGGGGTCGATGCCACGTAGTCCGCGTAGCGGCTCGCGGCCTGCTCGAACCCGCCTTCCGTGAACATTTTGTGTCGCAGCCTTTCGATTTCCTCGAGATCTTTCGCCGGGCCGAACAACAGGCGCACCGTTTCCGAACCCCCGGAGGGCAACGAGAGAGCGTATTGCAGCACGCATGCGGGAAGCTCGTAGCGAGCGTCTCCGCAGGAGAGCTCGCTCTCTCGCAATCCGTCCGGCGCGTGCAAGCCACCCTCGCCCTCGAACCGCTCCTGCGAGGCCTCCCATGCGACCGGCCTCCGGTCGCCGATGAGATACGTTCGATCCTTCCAGTGCTTGCGCTTGAAGTAATCCGCCGTCTTCTGATAGGGCGCGACGCAGCTCGCCACCACACCGAGCAGGTCTTGTTCGTATTGCGCCGACAGATTCATCCAGGACGAATAGCCCACCGGAAAGTACGGAACGAGGGAGACCTTTCGATGTTCGGTGGACCCGTTGATCACCGTGGCGCTCCAGAGCTCCACCACTTCGTCCGGGCAAAGTGTCAGCACCAACTCGACGACGAGGCCGGCGTGCTCGGTTCGCCACCGGATGTCGGATTGGCCCGGGCTGAACTCGAACCGATCGGCGGTCCGCACGGGCTCGTACGGAGCCGAGAACACGGCGCCCGTGGCGTTGTCGCGCACGTAGAAAAATCGGCCCGGGTGGTGAGCGAAGTACGGCTGTTCGGGCTGCATGAAGCTCACCCCGGCAAGGGTTGGGACGTGCGCGTATTTGGCGGGCTCGGGCTGCATGAATTGCGCAACCGTGTAGCCTCGACAGGTCGCCTGAATCATCATTCGGCGGTTGAAGAGGTAGCCGGCCGCGCGAGGTGCGAGCGTGGGGCTGGGCAGTGCGTAGCGTTTCCCTTGGTCGGTGAATCCGGGCATCGCCGAGGTGCTAGACGTTCGCCGGGGCGCTGTCCAGGCTGCCGTCGAGGGGCGCCGATCGGGCGCCGCGGCGCCCGGCGGACCGCCGATCGGAAGCTGGCTCGGAGAGCCAGCGCGGCCGCGTTTCCGTTCGGAAGCGTCCGCCGCAAAAAAAAGGTGCTCGCACCACAACCCCACGGACTTGCGGCGGAAACGGGATTCCATGGTTATCATGCCGTGGGCGACGGCGACCCCGTCGGGAGCAGCACCCCTGCCGCAGGCGCTTTGATGAGGCAACCGGAGAGCAGAGTATGAAACGCGTGGTCATCGTGGGCGGAGGATTCGGGGGCCTGAACTGCGCCAAGCGGCTCGCGCGGCGAACGGACGTGGAGGTGTGCCTGCTCGATCGCCGCAACTACCATCTGTTCCAGCCGCTTCTGTATCAGGTGGCGATGGCGGGGCTCAGCCCCGCGGACATCGCTTCGCCGATTCGTGGCCTCTTCTCCCACCAGGGCAACGTGCAGGTCATTCAGGCCGAGGTCACTTCGGTGGACCCACACGGGCAGACGCTGCAGAGCACGGCAGGCACTCTCCGCTACGACTATCTGGTGCTCGCGGCCGGCGCGCAGCACGCCTACTTCGGCAACGAGCAATGGGAGGAGAACGCGCCGGGCCTCAAGAATCTCGCGCAGGCCACCGAGATTCGCAGGCGCGTGCTCGGAGCGTTCGAGCAGGCAGAGTGCGAGCAGGACGAATCGCGCCGCCGGGCGCTTCTGACCTTCGCGGTGGTGGGCGGGGGGCCCACGGGCGTGGAGCTGGCGGGCGCGATCGGGGAAATGACCCGGTTTACGCTGGCCCGAGATTTTCGCCACATCAATCCCAAGCGGACGAGGATCGTATTGATCGAGGCCGGCGGGCGCGTGCTCAAGAGCTTCCATACGAGTCTTTCGGAGAAGGTGACGAGCGAGCTCGAGCGGCTTGGCGTTCAGATTTGGACGAATTGCCGAGTCACCAACGTCACCGAGGACGGCGTGTTCGTGGGCTCCGAGCACCTGGCGGCGCGGACGGTGATCTGGGCGGCTGGCGTTCAAGCCTCTCCGCTCGGAGCGAGCCTGGGTCAAGAGCAAGATCGCCAAGGCCGCGTCGTCGTGAAAGCGGATTTGAGCCTGCCCGGGCACCCGGAGGTGTTGATTGTCGGGGATCAGGCACACTTCCGGGCACCCCACATGGCCGCGGCGCTGCCCGGGGTGGCCTCGGTGGCCATTCAGCAGGGGGCCCACGCGGCCCGCGTGATCAGCGCGGATCTAGAGGGGAAGCGCCGCACCGCGTTCAAGTTTCTGGACAAGGGCCAGATGGCCACGATTGGGCGGCGGCGCGCGGTGATGGAGCGAGGTGGGCTGCGTACGGTCGGCGCGCTCGCATGGTTTGCTTGGCTTCTCGTGCACATCTACTTTCTTTGCGGCTTCCGCAACCGCCTCTTCGTGATGATGCACTGGATGTGGTCGTATCTGACGTTCTCGCGGGGAGCGCGCCTGATCGTCGAGAAGCGGTGGCATTCCTACCCGAAGGATGCGGACCGCAGCGAGGACGGGGTCGCGCCAGCGGAGCGAGCGGCAGCCGCGCCGACGGAGCGAGCGGCGGCCGCGCCGGCGCCGGCGATGCCGCCGTCGGCGATGCCGCCCGAGCCCGCGTCGGCGGCGCCGCCGGCGTCGGCTCGTCCGCCGTCCCCGCCCGCGCCGGCCTCCGCGCGACACGCGCCCGCGCCGCCTCCTTCCGTGGCCCTTGCCGCGGCTGCCTCGGCACAGCGAAGCGTGCCTCCGTCTCTGCCGCCGTCCCCGCCGGGGCCACCGCCGTCCTACGGATCACGCTCGTCGGCATCGCACTCGGCCGGATCCCATTCGGCCGTGCCGGCTTCGGGCGCGGCGTCCACGTCCCGCGCCCCGGGGCGGCCTCGTCCGCTGCAGCCGGAGCCGGGGCGACCGGTCGCGGGCCAGGTCCCCCCCTTTCAGGCCGGAGCCTCGGCGCCCACCGCGGGGCCCGCCGTCGAGGAGTATCGCTCGGATCCCGAAACGGGGGTGTGGCCGTCCCAGTCGGACAAGGATTGGGACGAGCCCACTCGCACGTTCGTTTCGCCCTGGGACGAGCGCAGCTGAGCGCGGGCTCGGCGGCGGAGCTTTCGCGCGGCGGGCGCTCTGCCCTCGGGAGCTCCGCAGTTTCGGGGGGCTCTCGGGGGGCGAAAGCGGCGACGAATCGGGGGGACCTCGTCGGGGTCGGGCAACGCATCGGGTTCGAACCGGTGGCGGCGCGCGCCTCCGGCGTCGTCGCGATGAGGCTTGTGCGGGCAGGCGGTAGGTTGTCTCATGCATGCATGCACGAAAGCGACGACACGATGGCCCGCTCCGAGCTCGATCCCTCGCTGGTCCGGAGCTGTTTTCCGGCTCTGCGCCAGGCATCCGGGAGCGGCGGCGGGGCCGCCAGGGGCCCGCTGTTTTTCGACAACCCCGCCGGTACGCAGGTCCCGGCGCACTGCATCGCCGCGGCTCGCCGCTACTGGGAGGAGGACTGCGCCAATAGTCATGGTGCGTTCGCCACCAGTCGCCGCACGGACGAAATCATCCAGGGGGCCCGCAGCGGCATGGCGGATTTCCTCGGCGCCTCCGATCCGGCGGAGATCGTCTGGGGCCCGAACATGACCTCGCTCACGAAGGCGTTCAGCCAAATGCTCGGCGCGCGAATGCAGCGGGGCGAAGAGGTCATCGTCAGTGACATGGACCACGAAGCGAACATCGGCCCTTGGATGCGCTTGAGCGAGCGGGGCATCGTCGTTCGCCGCATCGGTGTCGACGAGCGCACTCAGGAGCTCGATCTGGCGGCGTACGAGCGGATTCTCGGTCCGAAAACGCGCCTGGTGGCGGTGGGATATGCATCGAACGTGCTCGGCACGCTCAACGACCTCGCGCGGATCGGAAGGGGGGCGCGCGCGGTTGGCGCCAAGCTCTGGGTGGACGCCGTCCACTACGCTCCTCACGGTCCGATCGACGTGGGCGCGCTCGAGGCAGATTTCCTCGTCTGTTCGGCCTACAAGTTCT
This sequence comes from Polyangiaceae bacterium, assembly GCA_050299315.1. Lineage (GTDB taxonomy): Bacteria > Myxococcota_A > Polyangia > Polyangiales > Polyangiaceae > SZUA-265. The sequence continues at coordinate 97,733 of JBNKVS010000052.1, read as the reverse complement.
TCGGGCCCCACGTGGGCGTGCTTTGGGGCAAAAAGGCCGAGCTGGAAGAGCTCGACGCGCAGCCGCTGCGGCCGGCGCCGAAAACCTCCCCCGAGAAGTTCGAGGGCGGGACCAAGAACCACGAGGGGCTCGCCGCGCTCGTCGGGGCCCTGAGTTACCTGGAAAGCTTGGGTGCGGGCAGCTCGAGGCGAGCGCGCCTGCGCTCGGCCATGCAGCGCATCGCGGCCTACGAGAGCGGCCTGACCCGAGCCCTGGCGGAAGGGCTCGGCGAGATCGATGGAATTCGGCTGCTCGGGGCGACGGGGGCCGCCCGAGTTCCCACTTTCAGCATGGAGACGCTGCGAGTGCCTCCCCGTGAGCTGTGCGCCCAGCTCGCCGAGCGCGGCGTGTATTGCTGGGGAGGCGACCACTACGCCACTACCCTTGCCGAGAGCCTCGGCCTCGGGGACCGCGGGACGCTGCGGGTGGGGGCAGTACACTACAACACGGTCGGCGAGATCGACCGCCTCGTCGCCGAGCTCGGATCTCTCGCGCGGGGGGGCTGAGGCCCGAGTTGCCGCGAGCGCCCACCCGGGTGGCCTTTGGGGGGCCAAGGGCCTCGGAGGACGCCGGCGACAGGGCGCGAGCGGGCGTTTTCCCGGGGGGCCTTGGCGGCGCGGCTGCCCTTCGAAGCCTCCGCTTCTCGAGTCGTCGCGGCGATCTACCGGATTGCCTCTCGAGCGCCGTCGGCCGCCCTCGAGTCGCTCCGGCGCCTTTCGCGCCACCGAGCGCCGAACCGCTGCCGCGCTCCTCGAATTCAGCCTTTCATCGGCCCTCGGCTTGCTCGGAGCCCGAGCGCGCCGAGTAGGTCGACAGCGGCGCAGTACCCAGCCACGCGTTGCGCGCGCTGCGCTGGGCGGCGGTCGCCGTGTCGGCGAAGCGCAGCGCGAAGGGGGCCTCCGGCTTCGCTCCGAGGATCAAAGGGATCGTCTTGACGATTCCCTGCCGGGCGAGCAGCAGGCTCACGCTTCGCTCCGGAGGAAAATGAGCCAGAAGGCTCGTCGCGTCCTCGAGGCGGTAGCCGTCGAGGGCGATCAGCTCGTCTCCCGGGAGCACGCCGGCTCGCCAAGCGGGGCCGCCGCGCAGCACGGTGCCCACCAAGAGCCGCCCTTCCGTCGTGCGCGTGGTGACCCCGAGGTAGCCCTCGTCCGGATCCGGCGGCGGTCGTGCTTGGTCGTCCGTGGCCGGTAGCTTTCCGACTGCCCCCGCATCCACTGTCGAGGTCGCCTTCTTCGGGCTGGGCTTCGGCCGCGGTGCCTTCGCTCGGTCCCCCGGAGCGCTCTCTTCGCTTTGGGCGCCTTCCTTGCCCATCTGCAAGCCGTAGAGGCTCAGCGCCTCGGAGTAGTCCAACTCGGAGACTCCGCGCACGTAGGCTCCGAAGAAATCGTCGAGTTCGACCCCGGCCACTTCTTCCACCGTTGCCTGGAACTGTTGCGGCGTATACCCCACCTCGCCGCTGAAGCGCTGGTAAGCGAGCCGCATCGCGTCGTCGAGGTTCTTGTTGCCGCTCGTCAGCCGGCGGATCCTCGCATCCAGCAGTAGCCCCACCAGGGAGCCCTTCGTGTAGTAGCTGATGGTCGAGTTGGAAGAGTTCTCGTTGCCTCGGTAGAACTTGATCCACGCGTCGTGCGACGCCATCTGCAGTGTCTGCACCGCCCGCCCTGGTTTGGACTGGTGCCGCTCGATCGATTTCGAAAGGCGACCCAGGTACTCTTTGCGACTGATCAGTCCGGCCCGTGCGAGCAGCAGGTCGTCGTAGTAGCTCGTCAACCCCTCGGCGATCCACAGGCTGGGTGTGTACGCTTCGCGGTTGTAGTCGAAGGGGCCGAGGGGCGCCGGGCGCATGCGCTTGACGTTCCACGTGTGGAAGAATTCATGGCTCACGAGGCCCATCCAGCCGGTGAAGCCCTCACGGGTCCCCTGGGCCCAGCGGTTTGTCATCATCAGGGTCGAGTCGAGATGCTCCAGGCCGCCCCGCCCCTCGCCGATGACGTTCAAGAACGTGTAGCTCTCGTAGGGCACGAGGCCCCAGAAGGCGATGACCTCGCGGGCGATGCGCTCGGCCGCCCAGGCGCTGGCCTGCCCATCCCACACCGCCGTTTGCCCGAAGTTTGCCAGACGGTGCGGGACCCCTTCGATCGAAAACGAGTAGATCTTGGGGTTGCCCGCGATCAGCGGGGAATCCACGAGCTCGTCGAAGCTTTCCGCTCGGTAGTGGTGGTCGCCTCCGTCGGGGTGCGGGCGCAGCCCCGTCGTACTCTCGGACCAGGAAGCCGGCAGCTTCAGTCGAACGTCGTGCGCGCTCCCCTCGCTTCCGACCTTCGAAACGAAGGTTGCCGCCCCGACCACGATCGCCAGCTCCCCGTCGACCCAGTTCGCGCGGACGGTTCGCTCGGCGCAATACAGGTCGTAGCCGATACGAACTCGATTGGCCCCTCCCGTCGAGACGCGCCAGTGGTTCTTGTCCGTCTTGGTAATGCTCTGCCCCGGTGGGGAGAGGGCCGTCATGGCCTCGAGTTGACCGGCGTATTCTCGAACGAGATAGGACCCGGGCGTCCAGACCGGAAGCATCAGCTCGATCTCGGGCTCCCCGCCGGTGGGAAGCTCGACGTCCACGTGCGCGTAGTGATTCTTTCGCGCGGGAAAGGAGACCTCGTACGCCACGGGAGGCCCTGTCTCCTTCGGAGTCGAATCGGAAGGGGAGGCCGGAGCGCTCTGGAGGTCGGGTTGCGCCGAGGAACCGGTTTCTTCGCTCCGCTCGTCCTCGCCGCGAAACAGCTGGCAGCTGACGAGCACCCCGAACGAAACCCAGAGCGGGCGCCGTACGGCAGGGCCCCGAAGAGCCTTCGAGGCGCCGGGTCTTTTCGTCTTCATCTAGTAATCTGCTTTCAGATCTTTGGTCAAAAGCACGGCCGGGTGCTCGCAGACGGCCTTCAGGTCCGGCTCCCCCGCGTGCCCCGGATAGGGGTAGAAAGCGTGGTCCGGGCTGGCGTTGCGCCACGCCAGGGCATAGGCGATGCGCAGGCCCCCTTCGACCGTCAGCAGCGGCCTCAACACCTCGGTCGAGAGCCAGCGGGGGCCCACGCCATTGCCGTTGACGCCACCGCGGGGCCCGAACTCGGTCAACGCCGGGATCTTGCCGTGGGCGGTGGCCTGCTTCACGAGCCACCGAAGCAGCTGGGGGAACCGTTTCTGCCCCGGGTCGAAATAGTAGTCGAGTCCGATTACGTCCACGTACTCGTCTCCAGGGTAGCGGTAGAGGATGGCCTGCTCGTCGAAGACCCGCCCGCCGTCGGGGGAAAACGCGAAGAGCAGATTGTCCAACCCGCGCTCGCCCCGCAGGAAGTCGACCGTGAAGCGAAAGAGGCGAACGTACCCCTCTTCATCCGTTTGCTCCGATCCCCACCAGAACCAGTCCCCGGTGTGCTCGTGAAAGGGGCGAAACAGGATGGGGATCCGCTCACCGGCGGGGCCTCGCAGCGCCCCGAGGTAGTCTGCGATTTTGCCCAGGGAGCGCTGGAAGAGCTCGTGGTGTGTGCCGCCTGGCAGAACGGCGGCCACGGCCGGGGTCGTGTCCCACGCGTCTCCGCCCGTGACGGGGTTGTCGGCGTGCCAGCTGATCGTGTTGATGCCGCCGGCTTCGTAGGCCTGGCGGATCAAGTTCTGAAGCCTGGCGAAGTCGACACCGTCGCCGTTCTCGCGGTGATCTTTCTCCAGCCGAAACAGGTCCCAGCCGTAGACGCCCGCATGGGACCCACAGATGCTCTGCACGTCGGAGCGGTCTTCGGCCTGAGTCCAACCGACGCCGTAGGCCGTGGTATCTTCGTGCCCGAGCGCAAACGCGTCCGCGCCCGAAAGCCGCTGAAGCCGGCTCAGCAGGCGCTCGCGAGTGGCGCTGGCGTCGTGGGGCTCGGCCGGCACCGCCCACGCGTGCGCGTCGGGTGGCTCGGCCGGCGCGTGCCCCGCCACAGCTGGCACCGGGCTCGCCTCGAGCGGGGGCAGCCGAGTCGGCGGGGCAATGGGGGGCTGGGCCGCGGTGGTGCAGGCAACCGTCGAGGGGACCAGCGCCGCCCCGGCCAGGAGCCGGCTCGAAATCGTGCGCGTGAGCCGGGCGGCCCCGCCGAGCCCCGAGCGCGTTGGCGCTTTCCGAGCCCCCCGCGGGCGGAATCGCACGTCACCCTCTCGGGGCAGGGCCGTTCGGCTGGGCATGGTCGGCAGCGTAGATCGCAACAACGGGCCACGAAAGGCGCGATTCGGCTCGAACGACGGCGCGGCCGCGGGGGGCCGAGCTCGTCAGCCGAGCGGCGGATATGGTGGCGGCCGTCCGGCAGCGAACCCCCGGCGCCGGGGGGGCCTCGCCCACGCGCCCGGGTGGTGCGGATGGGCGGCGAGTGCCTACCGTAGGAAGTACTGCTGCTTCCAGCCGAGCACCTGCGCGAGCCGGCGGTTGGTCAGAAACGGGCTGCGCGCCGTCAGCTCCTGCCGAACGTCGCTCACGCCCGGCAGGAAGCGCTCCTTGAGCTCGGGGGAGGGCACGTTGGAGGAGGGGTCGCCGGCCACGACGAGCAGCGGCTGGCAGCCGAGCCCATCCTTTTCGATGGCGAGCCGGCAAGCGACCGCGAGATCTCTTGCGTCGATGTACGACCACAGAATCCGGAGGCGATCCTCGGGATGGTCGAACCGGGCTTTGACGCGCTCGTGATCTTCGGGGCAAAGCACGTTTCCGATTCGAAAGGAGAGGATCTGCGTCCCGTCCCGACGGTGGAACATTTCAGCGGTTGCCTCGTTTACGACCTTGCTCAGACCGTACGCGTCTTCTGGCAGCTGCGGGTGGGCTTCGTCCACCGGGAGGTATTGCGGCTCGAAAAATCGGTCGGCGAAGCAGATCCCGTACGAAGACTCGCTGGACCCGATCACGGCCTTCTTGATTCCCAGCAGCCCACAGGCCTCGAGCACGTTGTACGTCGACAGCGTATTGACGCGAAACACCTCGGCGCTGGCGGTCATCTGCGGTCGGGGAATGGCAGCCATGTGAATGACGCCGTCGTACGGCGTGCGGCTGCCCGTGCAGTGGGGCGAGAAGCAGTCCACGACCTGCCCGAGATCGGTCAGATCCGCCAGCAAATGGTGGCACTTCGGGGTCTCGGGCCGGCGCTGGTCCACGTTGACCACTTCGTAGCCCTGCTCGAGTAGGTGCTCGATGATCCAATGGCCTGCCTTGCCGGTTCCCCCGGTGACGAGTACTCGCTTGGTCGGCATGGCGGCATGGTGGCCATCGCGGCGGCCGGAGGTCAACCCGGGGACGCGCGGCGGCCGGGCTGCGAATTCGGCCGAACACCTCGGCCCTTCGCGGTATATCCTCGGGGCATGGTCAGTGAGTCGGCAAGAAATGTGATTGCCCAGCTACGGGCGAGAGCTTCCACGGTGCTTTCCCTCGAGCAAAAGCGTGCAGGCTGGGAGCGCGAGGCGGCGGCGGTGGCGTTGCCCGAAGGCACCGAGGTGCGTTCCTTCGAGGTGGGAGCGGTGCCCTGTGAAGAGGTGAGGTCCGCCCAGGTGGAGCCCGCGCGCGGGCGGCTCCTGCTTCTTCACGGCGGCGGCTACGTGAGCGGTTCGTGCACGACGCACCGGGAGATGGCTGCGCGTTTTGCGGAGCTGACGCGCCTGCCGGTCGTCGTTCCGCAGTATCGGCTCGCTCCCGAGCATCCATTTCCGGCTGCGCCGCAGGACTGCTTCGCCGTGTACCGGTGGTTGCTCGAGCAGGGAGTCGATCCCGCCCGCCTGATCGTCGCCGGGGATTCGGCGGGCGGAGGATTGACGCTCGCGGTGATGCAGCAGGCTGCGGCCGAGGGGTTGCCACTGCCCTGCGCGGGCCTGTTGCTATCGCCCTGGCTCGACTTGGAGCTGGAGTTGCCCAGCGTTGCCCGCAACGCGGAGCTCGACCCGCACATTCGCCGTGCCGGTCTGCTCGATTGTGCGGCGCAGTACCTCGCGGGAGCCGAGCCGCGCAGTCCACTGGCGGCGCCCATCCACGCGGACCCCACCGGCCTGCCTCCGCTCTACGTGAACGTCGGCGACCTGGAGATCCTACTCGACGACGCCCTGGTGTTCGTCGACAAGGCTCGCGCAGCCGGGGTGGACACGACCTTGCGCGTCGCCGAGGGGCTCTGGCACGTGTACCCCGCCTGGGCGGCGGTCGTGCCCGAGTGCATGGAGGAGATGCGAGCGATGGCCGCGTTCATCGGTGAGCGCTTGGGTCATCGCGCCTAGCGCCCCCTCGGGCGGCGATCCAGCCGCGCCCCCGCTGGACGAAGGCGCACGCGGGGGCGGCTCGAGCGGCAGGGGCGCGTAGGCGGTCGGCTTGGTGCTCGCACGCGGCGGAGCCGCCCAGGGTCGGCCTCGTCGCGACGAGCGCGTGCTCGACGGCGCGGCGCGGTCTGCTGCGAAGCAGCGCGACCGTCCCCAGCCGCGAATGCTCGTCTTGCCGATCCGATCACCGAGTCGACGCCCCGGAAAAAGGCAAGGCGAGCGACCCGCAGAGTGCGCAAGGGCCGATCAATTCGAAAAAAAAGTCGCACAGCACCCGAGTGCCGCGTCGGGCGCTGCGCTCGCACCGGCGGGTCGAGGGGGTCGGGGACCTCGCTCGAGGCAGATCCGCCGTCCGCGAGTTGGGCCGCGCGGACCCCTGGCTCGCCGCGCAAGCCCCCTTGCGTGCCGCGCCCCCGGGGCGCCAGGCAGATTGGCGGGTCCCTGGCGAACAGGAAACGCTTTCTTTCGAGAGATCCCGTGCTGGGCCTCGGTCCGTCGACGGCTCGCTCGTTCCGTGGCTGGTCCGCGGGGGCTGGTTGCTCCATGCCGTCGCTGCGACCCGAGGCGCGCAGGGTGTCGGCGAGCTGCGGCCGCGGGATGTGCCGTGGTCGCTCGATGTTGTCGTTTTGTTGCCTCGTGAAACTAGATCGTTTCGCGCCGGATCAATGTATCCTACATTGTCCGACCCAAATGCTGGGTCTACGGGGAGGTGGGTTGGTAACGAGGGCGATTGGAGTCAGACTGAATCTGTCAATACATTGATCTCGGGCAGCTACGGCTGGCATGGAGCAGAGATCGCCATGCGGCCAGCGGCCACTGGTCGTGCAGCCACGGAGATGCGTCCGTGGCCGGACCTGCATGGTGGTGAAGCGGTGATCGCCGAGCGGATGGACCCGCGGTCGGCTTTTCGATTGAAGAGCGGTTGAGCGAAGGAGTGCAAAAGTGATGGTCGGCGGTGGGCTGGAGGAATCGGATTTGCGCGCGTTGGCGGAGCAGCCTGCGAGTGCGGGCCGTAGCACCAGCCAAGGGGAAGCGCTCGGCCCGCCCGGGTTCCGCGTCCACCTCGACGGGATCGCCCTGCCCGATATGATTCAGATTTGCTGTAACACGATGCGGCAATTGACTGTCGAGCTGCACGCCGAGCAGAGGATCGGTCACCTTTATTTCGGCGACGGGCTCTTGCTGCACGCCGAGTACGCGGGCGAGGAGGGGCTGGCGGCCGTCATGCGGATGCTCCAGCTCCCCGAGGGCGTCGCGTCGACCGTCCAGCAGAGCCGGGCGGGCCCGGTGACGATCGGGATGCGCGCCGACGCGCTGCTGCTGACGGTTGCCCACCGCATCGACGAGTCGCACCGGCCGGGCCCACCCGAGGGCCCCGCGGGCGAGCCTCATCGCCCCGAGCTCACGACGAAGGTGGTTCCGCGCGTCGACCGCGGCGACGAGGACGAGAGTCCGGCGACCGCGCGCTCGGGCCAGCGCGCCGAGGAGCTCGCGCTCGGGGGCGCGGACTTGGGTCAGCTCCAGATCGCTCAGATTTCTCGCAATGGCTCCTTTCATCGCTGTCGCGGCGCCACGCCGGAGTTCGTCGATGCGACGTTCTTCGCGCAGGTTGCCGCCGACCGCCTGGGCAAGCTGCTGAAGCTCGGGCAGTGCCGCGCGCTGGGCTATTGCGGCGAAGAGGAGAGCCTCGCCGTGTTTCGAGGTCAGTCGATCGTCGGGGTGCGCGGTCGCACCGAGCCCGTGTCCCTGATATTGCGCAAGCTCGGCCTCTCATGAGCCGTGCGGCGCTCGACATGCTGGAGATCGTGCCGGGTGTTTCCGCTGCGTTCGCAGCCACCTGGTCCGGCGACGTGTTGACCCACACGTTCGTGGGCCTCTCCGCCGAGGAGTTGGCTCAAATTTGCTCCACGGTCGTCCTCCTATCTCGCACGGCGCGCGATAGCATCGGGGAGTACGGTCAGCTCAGCTGCGCGTACGAGGGCCACCGGCTCGAGGTTTGGACGCAGCAGTTCGGGCTGATTTGCGTCTTGGTGGACGAAGCGACCGACCTTCGCCTGCTCTCCGTGGTCACGAGGATGATCACTCGCAAGCTTCTCCAGCCACCGCCCACTCGCATGAGTCGGCCTCCGCCCCTGTCCTGAGCCGCGGGCCCGAAGCGCTCCGCTGGGGTTGGACCGGTCGACGAGTGGCTTCGCGGATCGAGGCCGCTCGGCGTGCCGCCGCCGAGCATTTGCCTGTGACGTCCGCTCGGCTAGTGGGCCCACATGCGAGAATGCGGTCTATCCACGAGCGAGCGGCGCGCCGTAGCTGCGCAGCAGCGTGAGCAATTCATTCGAAGACGGGTCGACAAAGTCATCGGACCGCACCAAGAAGTCGCCGCGCATGGCTGCCCCCCGCGTCGTTCGACCCGCCCTCAGGACCGAGAGCCTGCTGAAGCTCGTTTGGCCGATTTTCGTGCAGAACATGAGCAACAGCCTCGTCGTTCTCGTGGACTTCTACTTCCTCAGCCGACTCGGGGATGCCGAGGCGGGCACCATCGGGCAGCTGCTTCCCCTGTTCACGATGGGGGCGTTCGTCATCATCATCTTCGCTGCGGCGGGCATTTCCGTGGCCTCGCAGTTCATGGGCGCCGGCCAGGACGACAAGGTCGTGCCCACCTATCTCGCCAACCTCGCCATGGCGGGGACCATCGGTTTGGCGTACGCCGCCGTGCTCGGAGGTCTGAGCGACCGGATCGGCGGCTGGATGGGGCTGCCGCCGAATCTCTCGCCCATCGCCGATGGGTATCTGGCCTCCATCAGCGGCTACTTCGTCTTCATCGGAGTGCTGGGCGCCTACAACGCCGTGCTCTCCTCGCGAGGCATGACCCACTGGCTCATGTACACCTCGTTCCTGGTGGCCGGAGTCAACTTCGTGCTCGATCCCCTGCTGGCGTTCGGCCTGGGCTGGGGGGTGCGGGGGATTGCGACGGCCTCCGTCGCGGGGGCGGCGGTGGCCGCCAGTGTCGCGGTGTACTTGGTGCACCGCCGCTTGGGGATCAGCTTTCGTCTCTCCGGTTCCCTCCGCAAAGTGCTCGACGTACTTCCGACGCTGCTGCGGATGGGCGTCGGCAACGCGCTGGAGCCTTTCAGCTACAGCTGCCAACAAACGTACCTCTCCACATTCGTGATCCCCCTCGGCGTCACGGCGATGGCTGCGAACAACTACTCGGGTCGCAGCCACATGCCGCAGATCACGTTTGCGTTTTCGCTCGCGACCGGCTGCCAGATTCTGGCTGCTCACTGGATGGGCGCGGGGCGCAGCCAGGACGTGGAGAGGCTGTTTTGGCGCGTCATACGCCTCTCCTGTGCCGTCTCTCTGGCGTACGCACTGCTGCTGTGGGTCGCGGCGCCGACCGTCCTCGGTGTGTTCACCGAGGACCCGAGCGTCGTGGCTCTCGGGGAGAGCCTCCTGGTGATATCCCTCATCATCGAGCCTGCCCGAGCCGTCAACATCGTGGGCGGCTTCACTCTCAAGGCCGTCGGCGATACGCGCTTCCCCGCGGTCGTGGGGTTCTTCTTCATCTGGGCAATCCTGCCCATCATCTATGGCGTGGACCAAATCTTCGGGCTCACGCTGCGAGGCCTCTGGATTTGCTTTGCTGCAGACGAAGCGGTTCGCGCGGTGATCAACCTCTGGCGCTGGCGTACCGGTCGCTGGAAGACCATGGCCATAGCACACCGAGACACGGCCTCGCCCGCGCGCGCCGAGCAGGCGCCTCGAGCGAGCAAGGCTTTGGCGTGAGCCTGAATGGCTGCCGCCGGGGGCTCACGCGCCGAGTAGCCAGCGCTCCCATTCGGCGGCCGACATCGAGTCTGGGTCGGCCAGGCCGCGGCGAAGGTTGGTGTTGGCGTTGAGCTCTCCGATCGTCAGGTGGGGGTAGGCGCAGTACCAGACCGGGGTCTTGGCCGCCCTTCGCTCGGTCCACTCGCGCACCGGGGCAGCGCCCGCTTGGCGCGGGAAATCGAGCGTTTGCCGCCAAATTCGGTTGCACACCGAGGGGCCTTCCCCCATCAGGGTGGCCACGCTTCCTTCCCAGGCGGCGTCCGTGGTGGCACTGAAGAAGAGCAAGCGCCCCGCTCGCAGCTCGCACCAGCGCGCGCCATGGATCTCCCGGCTCGTGCCAAACAGCCCCTGATTGAAGACATTCCTGCAGGCGAAGTCGAGCTGCGAGAGGCTTGCCCGGAGCCGCAACCGGCTCAGCCAGCCGCGTGCGATCGGCGCGGCCACGGCGAAGTGGTTCTGCGCGAGCCCCTCGGAGCGGGGCGACGGCCGCTTCGAGGGGGCCTCTGCCGAGGAGCTGCTCGCTCTCTCGCGGTCCGCTTTCGAGTGCGGTGGGCTCATTCGCCCCGAGAGCAGCCAGCGAAATGCCAGCATCGCCGCGAGCACGGCGACCGAAGCGAGCACGGCGGGCGCCGGTCCCCACGCGGCAGCGGCCCCACAGGCCACGACGACGAGCATCGCGGATAGCTGGCGCAGCCAGAGCCGGTGCGAAAGGCGCGGCTGGGGCGGAAACTTCGGCAGGGCCGCGGCCATCCCCGTGGTCTTCAGCAAGTCCTCGCCAATCAGCTGCTGGACCTCGGTTCGCAGGCGATCGGCCGGCATGGGCCCGTGTCGCTCTCGCAGTGCTCCGATGTGTTCGAGGACTCGCAGCCGAAGCGAGGATTCCGCGAGGACTTGGTCGCGCGTGCGCCCGCTGCTCGCGGTGTACAGCGCAGAAGCGGCGAGGGTATGAGCGGCCAGGTATCGCTCCAGCGTAGAGCGGCCCGCATAGCCTTCGCAGCAAGTGAGCAGGCTGTCCAGCGCGGTGCCGGCATGGGCGACCAGCTGCTTGAGGTGTTGCTGCTGCGCGGTCGCGCGGGGTACCTCCGCGCTGCCCCTCGGGCCGTCGTAGTACGTCGTGAGCACGAGCAAGGGGGGATCACCCCCTTCCCCGGGGAGCACCAACAACCGGGCCTCGTGGAGCGAATCGATTTTCGCCCAATCGAGCACCGGTCGGGCGCCTCCATGCCCTTGCATGGCAGCGGCCGTTTCCCGCCCGATCTGCTCGAGGAGTGCGTTCAGTGCGTTCAGGGACTCGAGCCGGACGGCTGCGACCACGTTGAGGTCGAATTGCCGGGTGGGCACCCGCGGCAGGGTCAAGAGCTCCTGGAAGCCGACGACGGCGCGCCCCCCCGAGCGCACGGCACCCGATGGACGGGAGGGGGGCACGGACCAATCGCTCGACCCTCGAACTCCGCTGGCCGGAGATTGACTTGGCGGTAGGCGCTCTTCCGGAGCGATTGCGCCGCTGCCCGAGGCCTCCGCTGCGCCCTTACGATGCGTTCGCACGTGATATTTCTTTCCCGGCTACTATTCTACGCCGTTGCGGGTCGCGTGCACTCTGACAAATCGCTGCGGGGGCGTCGGAGCCGACTTACATCACCGCATCTCGATGGGCCTCGGTCGCATTCGATACGTTCCCGCGCCGAGTCGGAGCGCTCATTGCCAGCGAAATCCTCGCCCCGCAATTGCGAAACCCACGACGCCCCATGCCGCGAGAATGCCGAGCTCTCCCGCGATCTCGGCAAGCGTCGCGCCTTCGTTGAACACCAGGCGCAGCGCGTCGATGATGGCCGTCAGTGGCAGGGCCTGAATGAATGGCTGCAGCGCGTCCGGAAAGGTCTCACTCGAGAAGAAAAGGCCCGAAAGCACCCACATGGGGAGCTGCGCGAAGTTGATCCAGCCCTGGGCGGTTTCCGTGTTTTCCACCCGCCCTCCCACGATCAGCCCCAGACCCGCGAAGCTCGCGGCGCCGATGGCGGCCGTCAGCGCGATGGCGAGGTAGCTCCCTTGGATCCGCACGCCGAAGGCCAGGTAGGAAAACCCGATCAGCACGCCGAGCTCCGCCACCAGGAAGACGCAGCGCGCGAGAAAATAGGAGAGCAGGAAGTGGCTGCGCCGCATCGGGGTGACGGCGTAGCGCCGCAGAAGCTTGCGTTTGCGTGCGAGCACCAGGCTGTAGCCGATGCTCCACAAGCTGTTGCTCATCACGTTCATCCCGAGCAGCCCGGGAATGAGGAAGTCGACGTAGCGAGTCCCCGGTGCCGATTGCGGGGCGTCCGTCGGCGTCAGGGCGTCTTTGCGGCCCGCCGCGCGCTGCAGCGAGTCGTCCGTCAAGGCGCGGGCCAACCGCGAGGACGGCTGCATCGGATCGAAGCGGTAGGTCGGCTCGCGGGGCCCGAGCTCTACCAGGATGTCGAACCGAGAGCGCGCCAGCCCGCGCAGCGCTTCCTCTCGGCGAAGTAGGGTGGCCTGCAGCGCCTCGTCGTGCGTCAGGCCCCGCACGAGCTCTGGGCGCGCTCCCGCCGTCGCCACCACCGCCACGCGCGGCCTGTCCGGTGGCTTGTTGCGGAAGGCCAGACCCAACCCGATGGTCATCACCAGGGGGAATCCGAAGGTCCAGAACAGCATGCCCTTCTCGCGAAGGAACTCGCGCAGCCGGGCCTTGGTGAGCTCCGCCAGGGGCGACAGCCGGCGCTCGTGCTCCGGGGAGGGGCTCACGCCTCGCGCTCGCTTTCGAGCGGGCGCCCGGTGAGCTTCAGAAACACGTCCTGCAGTGTCGCCTGGTGGGTGCTGAGCCCGATCGGGTGCACGCCCTGGGTGCGCAGCTCATCCAGGATCGCGCAGAGTGCACCCAGGCCGGCCTCTGCCTGCAGCCGGACGCGCCCGCTCTCGAGGCGAGCCGATTGGACGGGAGCGAGGGCGCCGAGCCGCTCGAGGTTCACCTCGTCGGCGCAGGCAAAGTCGACGAATTGCACCTCGCCGAGGCTATCGACCAGCGCGGCGGGGGAGCCTTCGACGATGAGCTTGCCGCGATCCATGATGACGATTCGATCGCAGAGCGCGTGCGCCTCTTCCATGTAGTGTGTGGTGAGCAGGACGGTGCCTCCGTCGGCCCGAAAGTCGCGCACGACGCGCCACAGAGCCTCGCGCGCGCGCGGGTCGAGGCCGGTGGTCGGCTCGTCCAGAAAAAGCAAGTCCGGGGCGCCCACCAGGGCCGTGGCCAGCGCGACGCGCTGCTTCTGCCCGCCCGAGAGCGTATGATATCGGCTCTCGCGCTCGCCCTGCAGATCCACCTGCTCCAGCACTTCGTCGAGCGGCAACCCGCGGTCGCAGAACGAGCGAAATAGCTGCAGCACCTCGAACACCGTGAGCTTGTCGGCGAGCACCGTCTCCTGCAGCTGGACTCCGATTCTCTGGCGGATCCGCTGGTCTTGCCCGCTCCCCCAGCGCATCCCGAACACCTCGATCGTGCCCCCGTCGGGGGGCTGCAGGCCCTCCAGCATCTCGACCGTGGTCGTCTTGCCGGCGCCGTTGGGCCCGAGCAGCCCGAGGCACTGACCCCGGTGGATGGTCAAGCTCAGGTCGCTGACCGCGATCTTGTCCCCGTAGCGTTTGGTCAGGCGAGTGCAGACCACGGCCTCGTGCGGGGCATTCACGGCTCCAGAGTTTTTCAGAGGGGCGTCGGGATGGCCAGCTTTCTCCGGGCGGCCGCTGGGTGCGCTACTCCTCCTCGGCGGCGCGCAACAGCTCGGCCAGCTGGCGGCACGCGTCGACGGTGGTGTAGATCCCCGCCACTCGTTCCTCTTCGACGACCACGGCGCAGCCGATGCGTCGCTCCGCCATCACTTCCAGCGCCTCCGCGAGCGGGGTCGTCGTCTCCACGATGAAGGGGTCGACGGGGCACAGCGTATGGATCGGGGTCTGCTCCGGGTTGGCTTCCGGGTCCGCGAACAGGGAACGCAGGTCCCGTTCCGACAGGACACCGTAGATGTCGCCGTCGCGAGTGACCGGCAGGTGGCGCAGGTCGTGCTGCTGCATCAGGCGGTTTGCGTCGGCCGCCGTTCGGTCGGCGTCGATGGAGTAGGGGAACGGGGTCATGCTCAAGAGCATGGTTGCAGTCGGCACCAGGGCTCCTTTCTGAGGTGTGTATCGCCGAGCAAGCAGGACCCGTGCCAGGCTCGCGAGCGCACGCGACGGCTGGGCGGGGGCGGGCCGCGCGGCGCCCCGGCCGCACGGGGGGATTCGACCGCTGGCACGTCCGTTGCTTTGAACCGGAACGGAGTGCCAGAAAGGAGTGTCGGGTGTGATGGTGGCGAATCGATTGCGTGCGACGGGTCTTCGGGCAGCAGGATTTTCCGTCGCGCTCCTCGCGCTTCGGGGCCTGAGCGCCTGCGGGCAGGGCGACTGGGATCGCGAGCCGATGGCGTTCGATGGCGATCGAGCGCCGACCCCGCAGGGCGAGTGGGAGCCGGTGCCTGCCCTCGATCCGGAGCGGTTGGTGCAGCGCGCTCGGCTCGCCGAAGCGGCGCAGCCCCCGCAGCGTGCGGCCTCGCCGCCTGCGGTGCCGCAGCCCGCGCCGCAGGCGTCGCCGTGCGCGGCGCCCGAGGGCGTCTCGGCCGCTCCGCGCGACATCGAGGAGCTGGTCGCGTTGCTGGACGCCCTGCCCAAGCCGACGAGTGTCGCCTGTTTCCTGCAGAGCCTCGAGCGCCCCCTGGAAGTGTATTTGACCCGCAGCGAATTCAGCGCGCAGCCAGCAGGCGGCCCGGGCAACCCCCGCACGTTCTTGTTCTGGGACGCTCTGGCCGTTTCGATCGTGCCGGGAGGTAGGTCCCAGGCGCTCCTGGAGTTCGGCTATCGGCAGAACGAGGAGCGATCCATCAAGGGGGAGATCGCGTTCCCGCTGCAGGGGCCGATCACGCCCGACGCCCTCGTGGATCGAATCGAGATCGGTCACGGCAGCGTCTGTGGAGGCTGCCACACACGCGAGGCCCCCGCCTCGGGGCCCGGGGCCTTCGAAGGGGCGTTGGCGTCCAGCGTGATCGTGCCGAGCCCCTACTACGAGGTGCCGCTGGAGGAGCTGCGCGCAGAGGCTCGGCGATGCGACCCGGCGCAGGGCGACCCGGTGCGTTGCGACATCCTGGGCGGCTTGCTCGATCACGGCGAGGTGGTGCGCACGAGTCGGTGGGCGAGCCCGTAGTGGCATCGCCGCATCAGTCGGCCGTGCGCAGCGAGTCCAACCAGGCCCGGTATTCGCCTGGGAACCCGTGCCGATGGGCGGCCGCACGCAACAGGTCGAGGTAGTGCCCCGAGGGGGGGACATAGGCTTCGCGCACGTAACCCGGCGTGACCGTGTATACCCAGGCTTCGTGGTCCGCGCCGCTTTGCAACCGCACCCGGCAGCGCGTTCGCCCGTACACGAGGGGGTAGCCCTCTTTCTGGTCGAGTCCATCGAGCGTGGCCGGCGTGATCCATTGGGCGAGGCCGTGCGCTGGCGCGGGCCCCGCGTTCAGCTCGGCCCAGGGGAGCGACCCGGCTGCGGGTGAAAGGTTTGCCGCCCCCGCCCCGCGGTGGGTCGAGTGGTAGTTGAATAGAGGCCGAAAGCCCGGCAGCGCCGCGGGCTCCTCGCGCGCGATGGCGGGAGCACGCAGCCCTCGCCTCGCGAACCAAGCGCCCAGGTCGGAGCGATCCATGTTCGACCCGAAGGAGAAGACGCAAACGCACTCTGCACGTCGGAGCTGGACCACGGGGAAACGATACTCGCCGGCGGCTCCCCCCGCTTGCGGCGCGCTCGTTGGGCCGAGCGGCCTGCCGGTGATCGCGTCGGGGCGACAATCTGCCACCTGCCCGGCGCGCTCGGCCAATGTTAAGTCCCTGCGCCATGAACGTTCTTCGAGCCATCGAGGGCTTCCGCGCTCGTCCCGTCGCACCCGTCGCTTCGCCGCGGGGCGACGTGCCGACCCGAGCCCGCGCCCGGCGCGTCCTCGTGGTCTGCTCTGGCCTCGCGGCTTTCGCTCCGCTCGGCTGCGGCTCCGACGAGGGCGCGGACGCGGTGGAGCTCGAGCTCGCCTTCGAGGCGGTGGTCGACGGCGAGCCGGCCCGCTGCGGGCGCAGCTATGGCGAACTCGGTGCGAGCGGCGCGACGGCCCAGCTGGCCGACGCGCGCATGTTTCTTTCGGGCTTCGAGGTGCGTGCGGGCGACGGTCCCTGGCTGCCCACGGTGCTCGTCGACAGCGATTGGCAGCGCGGGGGCGTGGCCCTCCTCGATTTCGAAGACGGCGCGCAGGGCTGCTCGGAGAGCGGCAATCCCGAGCTGAATTCCCGAGTCGTGCTGCAGGCTCCGCCGGGAGACTACGACGCCGTGCGCTTCGACGTGCGCGTGCCTTTCGAGGCCAATCACCTCGACGTCGATACTGCCGCGGCCCCGCTCAACGACCCGAGCATGTGGTGGGTCTGGCGTGCCGGCTACAAGTTTCTGCGCGTGGACTGGATGGTCGACGGGGGCGCGGTGCCGCGCTGGAACACTCACCTGGGCACGACCGGGTGCATGTCCAGTGACCCGAGCGCGCCGCCTGCCGAGCCCTGCGCCCGAGCGAACGCGCCCGCCATCGAAGTGCGGGGTATGGACCTCGACTCGGACGTGTTACGTATCGATCTCGCCGCGCTGGTGGCCGGCGCGGATTTGCTCGTCGATATCCCCGAGACGCCGCCCGGGTGCCAGAGTAACCCCATGGAGTCGGCCGACTGTGAAGAGGTTTTCAGTGCGCTTGGACTGGAGTTCTCGGATGGCACTTGTGAGAGTGGCTGTCGCGGTCAGTCCGTGTTCTCGGTCTCGCCCTGAGCGCTCGACTCGCGCCGGGGGCGGGGCCTCGGCCGTGGTCCTGCTGGCCGCGGCGCTGGCCTGTGGCGGCGGGGGAGGGGACTCGGGCGATGAGCCATCCGATCTACTCGCCGAGCTGCTGCCGGCCGGTTTTCCCGCCCCTCGGGTGCCCGAGGACAACCCGCTGACGGCCGAGAAGGTCGCCCTCGGTCGCCACCTCTTCTACGACGAGCGGCTCTCCGGCAACGCCACGCAGTCCTGTGCGAGCTGCCACCGGCAAGAGCTCGCCTTCACCGATGGCAAGGTGGCGCCCAGCGGCTCCACCGGGGAAGCGCTCGTGCGCAACTCGCCCACCCTCACCAACGCCGCCTACAACGCGACGTTGACCTGGGCGAACCCCAGCCTCACGGAATTCGAAGAGCAGCTCTTGGTACCGATCTTCGGTGAGGCGCCCGTCGAGCTCGGGGCGACCGGCAGAGAGGACCAGATTCTGCAGCGTTTCGCTGCGGACGGCTACTACGCCGAGCAGTTTCCACGCGCGTTTCCGGAACTCGCGGAGCCGATCTCCTTTCCGGCCGTCGTTCGGGCGCTGGCGAGCTTCGTTCGAACCATGATATCGGGCCGCTCGCCGTACGATCGCTTCGTCTACGAGGAGGAGGAGGCGGCGCTGTCGCCGTCGGCCCGGCGCGGTCTGGAGCTCTTCTTCTCCGAGCGCCTCGAGTGCTTTCACTGCCACTCGGGGTTCAATCTCACGCAGAGCACACTGCACGCCCAGTCCGCCTTCGGCGCCGCCCGCTTTCACAATACGGGCCTGTACAACGTGGATGGCCGAGGCGCCTACCCGGCCCGGGACACCGGCTTGTACGAGTTCACGAGCCGCTTCCAGGACATGGGGCGATTTCGTGCCCCCACCCTCAGAAACATCGGCGTTACCGCACCCTACATGCACGATGGCAGCCTCGAGACACTCGAGGATGTCTTGAGGTTCTACGGGGAGGGCGGAAGAAACGTCGAAGAAGGTCCCGATGCGGGCGACGGCCGAAGGAGCCCACTGAAGAGCGGCTTCATGGTCGGATTCGAGCTCACCGAGGCCGAGCGCGACGACGTGGTGGCCTTCCTCGAGAGCCTGACGGATCGAGATTTTCTCACGGCAGAGCGCTGGTCCAACCCGTGGCCCGAGCGGCAGCCATGACCGCTCGCTCCGGCGAGGACGAGCGGGCGCGCGCGGGGGCCAAGGGCGGGCGAAGCATCGGGCGCGGGCCGCGCCGGCTGATCGAGGCCGAGCGCTTGCAGGGTGGTTTGCTCGGTTGCATCGTCGGGTTGCGTTGGTCTTGGCTCGGCCTTCAGGTGGCCGTGCTCGCCGTGGTGCTGGCCGTCTGGCGACCGCGTCTGCCGCTCGTCCCGCTCGCCGCCCTCCTGTGCGCCGCGGCCGCCAGCAACTTGGCGCTCGGCCGCCACGGTTCGAGGCTTGCGGGGCGCGACGGACGGCGCAGCGCAGACGTGGCGGCCGCCGCGCTGGTGCTGGACGTTCTTCTGCTCACGGGCCTTCTGGCTCTTACGGGTGGGCCAGCGAATCCGTTTTCGATCCTGTACCTGGTGCAGGTCATGCTCGTCGCCACCGTCGCCGGGCCTCCCTGGGTCGTGCTGGCGGTGGCGCTCTCGAGCTTGGGGTTCGGGGCACTGTTCCATTGGCACTTGCCCCTCCCCGCGCGGCTGGGCGGCGGTCACGAGGGGGGGCACCTCAACTATGCCGCTCACCTCGAGGGTATGTGGCTGGCGCACACTCTTTGCGCCGCGACCATCGCAGCGTTCGTATCGGCGCTTTCCCAGCGCCTTCGCCAGGAGCGACAGCGACGTGAACGCACCGCTCGGCTGCTCGGGCTGGCGACCCTCGCCGCCGGCGCGGCGCACGAGATCGGCAATCCGCTGGCGACGATTCGGGTGGCTGCCGGGGAGCTTCGCCGAGAGCTCGGCGACCAACGGATTGCCCCCGCCCAGCTGGAGGACCTGGATCTGATCAACCGCGAGGTGGAGCGAGCCAGCGGCGTATTGAAGCGCCTCGCGGCATCGGCTGGCGAGCTGCGCGGAGAGCCGATCGTGGCGACGGATCTGCGGGCGTTGCTCGAGGGGGTCAGCCGGCAGGTGCCCGCCGCGGCGGGTCAGGTGCGGTTCGTCGGGCCCCCCGCTCCATTGGCCGTGCGCTGGCCCGTTCAGGCGGTGTCTCAAGTGCTTTCGCAGCTGCTGAGAAACGCACTGCAAGCGTCGCAGCCGTCTCAGCCCGTGATGTGTCGAGCCCGCCCCAGCGGTGGCGGGGTAGCGCTGGAAGTGACCGACTCGGGCGTCGGCATGCTGCCCAGCGTGTTCGCCCGAGTGGGCGAGCCGTTCTTCACGACCCGGCCCGGGCGGGGGATGGGGCTCGGGGTCTTCATCGCTCGGTCGCTCGTAGAGCATCTGGGGGGCGACTTTTCCCTCGAGTCCAACCCGGGGCATGGCACGACGGCTCGCATCTGGCTGCCGAGCGGAGCGGTGGGGTGAGCGACGCGGCGGGGCGAATGGCTTCCGTGGGCGTCGGGCGGCGCCTCCTCGTCGTGGACGACGACGAGGCCTTTCGGGGTCGGCTGTGCCGCGCGTTTGCCGCTCGAGGTTACCTGGTCGGCGCGGTTGGCAGCGCTCGAGAGGCCCTGCAGTTGGCGCAGCGGCAGCCTCCCGAGCTGGCCGTGGTCGACCTGCGCATGCCCGGAGAATGGGGACTGCACCTGGTGCGATCTCTCGCGGAGGTGGGCAGTGAAACGACCGTCGTGGTGCTCACGGCCTTCGGGAGCATCGCGACAGCGCTCGAGGCAGTTCGCCTGGGGGCCGCAAATTTTTTACAGAAGCCCGCGTCGGTGGAGGAGATCGAAAGCGCGCTGCTCTGGCCGGGAGAGCCAGCCGCTTGCGAGCGAGCCCCACAGGACGTTCCTTCCCTGGCGCGCGCCGAGTGGGAGCACATCAACCGAGTCTTGACCGAGTGCGACGGGAACATCCGCAAAGCGGCGACGTTGCTCGGCCTTCACCGGCGCACGCTGCAGCGCAAGCTCGCCAAGTATCCCAGCTCGCGCTGAGCCGGTGGCCGGGCTGGACGCGTCATGTGTCCAGGGTGGCGTCGCCGGCCGAACTCGACTACCAATTCCCCATGCGAATCCCCGTCTTTCCGCTGGTTTTCGCTGCGCTGGCCGGCGTCGCCGTCGGAGGTAGCTGCGGCCAGGCCGAGGAGCGACCGGCCCTTTGCGGGGAGACGAGCGGCCGCGCGATTTTCGAGCAGCGCATTCAACCCGTGCTGCAGGACGACCGCCCGACGAGCTGCAACGAGTGCCATCTCTCCGGCGTGGATCTCGGCCTCTTTGCCCGCGAGACACCCTGTGAAACGCTCGCCTGCATGCGCGATCTCGGCCTCGTCGACCTGCGCTCGCCCGATCGGAGCCTGGTGCTCGACTGGATCGATCGCGCGAGCCCGAGCAGCCCGCTGATCACCCAAGAGGTGATCGACGAGGAGTATCGAGGGATGCGCGAATGGATCGAGTACTACGCAGATTGCGGGCTCTCCGAATGCTCCGAGGTGCAGTGCGGAGAGGGCAAGGAGCCGTTCTGCGAGCTCGAGGATTGGCCGCTCGGGGAGCGAGGTCGTCGCTCCGATCCCGGGGGCTGCTCGGACGTTGCTCTGGAGCAGCTGTTTCGTGAAGCCGTCTACGTTGCCCGGCGGCGCTGTTACCCGTGCCATTCCCAGGACGACGAGATCAACTTCCCGCGCGCGGGCCACTGGCTGGTCGAGGAGGGGACCTGCGAGGTCGCCTCGCTTCGCACCATGCACGGCCTCATCGAGCGGGGTCTCGTCAACCCGACCAATCCGGCACAGAGCTTGCTTCTGCTCAAGCCCCTCGAGGAGACGGAAGGCGGCATTCAGCACGAGGGCTTGGACAAGTTTCACCCAGGTGACCCAAACTACGAAGACATGTTGTATTGGTTGACTCGCTATGGAGAGTGTCAGGTTGCCCGATCGGAGTTCTGAGGGCCTCAGGCGAGGCGTCCGTGCGCTCGGGGGCGGGTTGCCTGCTCTCGGCTTCGGGCGTCGTTCGGTTGCGTGGCATCGTTTCCTCGCGTGCCTTTCGTTGGCGGCGAGCCTGCAGGTCTGGGGCTGCGGGGGGGGCGGGGCCGGTGGCTCCGACCCCGACCCGCCCCAGAGTCGCAGCACCGGTGACGCGGAAGGTCTGCGCATGTGCTGCGAACTCGGGGCTGTCTGCCACCCGGGCGCCGACGAGCCTGCCGATAGCTTGGTCAGCCTCTGCCACGAGCTGGGCCACAGCAACCAACCCGAAGCTTGCCGCGCCCAGTACGAAGAATGCCTGATGGGTTGCGTGGGCAACGAAGAGTCGCCCGAGCACGCCTGCCTGTAGAGTCGCCGGGCGGCGCAGCTCGCGGTACCCGAAGGAAGGGGCGGACGCCGGCGCTCGAGCGTTCGTTCGACTCGATCAGGCTCGGATGATGTCTTCGAACGCAGTCAGTGCCGCTTTGGATCCTTCACCCATCGCGACGACGATTTGCTTGAAGGGTACGGTGGTCACGTCTCCGGCTGCGTAGACGCCCGGCACGTTCGTCCGGCAATGCGCGTCGATCACGATTTCCCCGAAGCGGTTGGTTTCCAGCACGTCTTTGACGAAGCTGCTGTTGGGGACGAGGCCGATTTGAACGAACACGCCGTCGAGCTCCAAGTCGTGCGACTGATCTCCGTCACGCTCTTGGTAGCGAAGGCCCGTCACGGAGTCGCCATTGCCGAGGACTCCCGTCGTGCGTGCCCCGGTGATGATCGTGACGTTCTTCTTGGCCTCCAGGTTCTTGACGAGCACCGCGTCCGCCTTGAGCTCGTCGAGGTACTCCACCAGCGTGACGTGGGAGCAGATCCCCGCTAGGTCGATGGCCGCCTCGACGCCGGAGTTTCCCCCGCCCACGACGGCAACTCGCCTCCCCTTGTAGAAGGGGCCGTCGCAGTGGGGGCAAAATGCCACGCCGCGACCGAGGTACTCCTTTTCACCGGGAATCCCCAGCTCGCGCCAGCGTGCGCCCGAGGCCACGATCACCGTGGGGGCCTCGAGGACCTCGCCACCTTTGAGCTTGAGGCTCTTGGACTCTCCGATGCTGAGCGCTTGGACGCGCCGGTGCTCGAGGATGTCGATCGGATACTGGTGCAGGTGCTTTTCCAGGTCCGCTGTCAGCTTCGGACCCTCCGTGTAGGCCGTGCCGATCAGGTTTTCGATGCCGAGGGTGTCTTTGACCTGACCTCCCACGCGCTCGGCGACCACTGCCGTGGAGAGCCCTTTGCGGGCGGCGTAGACTGCGGCCGCCGCGCCCGCCGGGCCACCGCCCACCACGAGCACGTCGTAGCGCTTCACCTCGCCGGCCGCCGCTGCGACCTCCTCGGCTCCGAATTTGTCCTCGAGGACCTGAAGCAGGTCCGCAAAGCTACCTTTGCCGACGTGGACGAGATCTTCGGCGGAAAATACCGCGGGTACGGCCTGGACCCCCAGCTTCTCCACCTCTTCGGTCGCTACCTCGCCATCGACCATCGTGTGCGTGATCTCCTCGTGGGTGATGGCGATCAGGTTCAGGGCTTGCACTACGTCGGGGCAGTTGGTGCACGACAGGGAAACGTACGTCGTGAGGTCGATCGGGCCATTGAGCCGGCGGACGCGCTGAAGAGTGGCGCCGTCCGGCAGCTTGCCTTTTCCGTCCGCGTTGAGCAGAGCTAGCACCAGGGAGGTGAATTCGTGCCCGCCGGGTACCCCGCGGAACGTCACGCCGACGCTCTGGCCTTCCCGCAGGATTTCGAAGCGCAGCCCGGCCGCGGGCTCCCCGCTTTCCTCGAAGCGGAGCTTGTCGCTCGTGGTGGCCAGCGACGAGAGCATGTCCCGCAGCTCTTGTTGCTTTTCGTGCTCCGAGGGGGAAAGCGAGAGCGTGTAGGATGATTCGAGGTTGGCGAAGTGAGGCTTGAGTTGCTCGAGGAGGGAAGGGTCCAACATGGGAGGGTGCCTTTCTACGGGACGGCGGGGAACGGTTCGGGGCGCGGGGCTCAGGTTTCCGGGCTCAGGTTTCGGCTCTGGCCTTCGGGCGCACCTTCGTGCGACGTGCCGAGCGGACGTGTGCATCGAATCGGCGGGGGCGAGCGCAGCCTCGGCGACGGGCGAGCGGCGATGAACCAGCGGGCAGGCGAGTCGGCAACCGCCCAGCGTGCGCCCCGTTGGGTCGGTGCGTGGCGTGGAGGGGGCGCCCCGGCGCCGCTTCTTCTCGATACCCGGTAGGTCCACCACCGCTTTCGTCGAGTGGGCCAATCCGGGGGGGGGGCGGAGCCTCGTTCATCGTCGCGGCGCCGCTCGTGGGGTCGGGAAAGCCCCGGACGAAGTCGTCCGGGGCTTTGGTCTGTGTACTAGGGCGCTTTAGATCTTGCCGACCAGATCGAGGCCGGGCTTGAGGGTCGTGGCGCCCGGGGTCCACTTGGCGGGGCACACTTCACCGGGGTGCTCCGCGACGAACTTGGCAGCCTGGACCTTGCGCACGAGCTCCTCCGCGTTGCGGCCGACCGCGTTGTCTTGGGCCTCCGCCAGCTTGATCTTGCCCTCGGGATCCGCCACGAACGTGCCGCGGTAGGCCAGGCCCTGCTCCTCGATGTACACGCCGAAGAACTTGGAGAGCGCGCCGGTGGGATCGGCGAGCATCGGATAGGCGATCTTCTTGATCGTGGGGGAGGCGTCGTGCCACGCCTTGTGCACGAAGTGCGTGTCGGTGCTCACCGAGTAGACCTCGACGCCCATCTCCTTGAGCTGCGCGTACTTGTCGGCGAGGTCGCCGAGCTCCGTCGGGCACACGAAGGTGAAGTCTGCGGGGTAAAAGAAGAATACGGCCCACTTGCCGAGCACGTCCTTGGTCGAGACGGTCTTGAAGGCTCCGTCGTGGTACGCCTGAACGGAAAACTCGGGGAGGGAGGAATTGATGAGAGTCATGTTGTTTCCTGTAGTCTGGTGTTTTGAGGGTTGAGCTCGAGCCCAACTCGGTGGCGCTGGCCCGTTTGGGGCCCTCGGCTCTGCGTGGCCTTGGCGCTCGGCGGGGCTCACGACGGAGAAGATAGGCAGGGCCGGCGACTCAATCCAATACATTGTCTGGATGCGCTGATAGGTTTTTCCACTCACCGAGAGGCTCCCGAGGGACGTGTGGTTATCGGCTCACACGTCCCTCGAGCCGCGCGCCAGCCGGACTCTGACCCTCCGGCCAGTGGCCGGTGACTCAGTGCTTTTTCCACCTCCCGTGGTAGCCTTTCCGGGCAAATGTCGAGGTCGCCCAGAGCGCGCTGCGGCGCCGACACCCGGTTCGTCGACTCTCCTGCCGTGGTTCGGTCGGCGGAGGGTCCGGGGCTCGGGGCACCGCCCCGCTCGACGCGCATCGACGCAGGCTCGGTGGGGCGCCGGGGCCCGGGCCCCGGCGGTATCGCGGGCGGATGCCGGTGAGGCTCTGGGGGCTCAGCGACCTGCACGTCGGACACCCCGAGAACCGGCGGCGCATGGCGGAGATCCAGGGGAGCCCCGGGGACTGGCTCGTCTTGGCCGGGGACGTGGGCGAAACGATCGAGCACCTGCGATACGTCGTCGAAACGCTCTCGCCCCGCTTTGCGAAGCTGATTTGGGCGCCCGGCAATCACGAGCTGTGGAGCACCTCCGCGAAGGCGCTGCGGGGCCAGGCCAAATACGACGCGCTGGTGGAGGCGTGCCGGGGGTGGGGTGTATTGACGCCCGAGGACCCGTACCCCGTCTTCGACACGGGGGAGGCGCAGTACCTCGTCGCCCCCCTGTTCACGCTCTACGATTATTCGTTCGCGCCCCCGGGCATGAATTCCGTGGAGGCGCGCGACTGGGCGATGGCCCAGGGCGTACAGTGTACGGACGAAGCTCTGTTGCACCCCGACCCCCACCCGACCCGCGAGCAGTGGTGCGCGGAGCGTTGCCGATGGACCGAAGAACGCTTGACGCGGGCGACTACCGAGCGCCCCCTGCCGACGGTGCTGATCAACCATTTCCCCTTGCTGCGCGAGCTCGCGCGCTTGCCAGCCGTTCCTTCGTTCCGCATCTGGTGCGGGACGGAGCGTACGGCCCACTGGCACCGAAGGTTTCGCGCCGAGCTCGTCGTCTACGGCCACCTCCACATTCCGGGGACCAAACGCATCGACGGGGTGCGGTTCGAGGAGGTTTCCATGGGGTATCCTCGGCAATGGCGCCGCGATCCGGCGCGGCTCTCCGCTCCTCGCCTGCTGTTGCCGTCGCCCGGCGCGGGCTGAAACGCGATGGGGCGCTACTCGCTCGCGAGAGCTGGCGCGAGTCGGGTCTCGGGGCTCACCGCAGGCAGCCCAGCAGCGAGTACGGCAGACCCGTGCAGCGCGTTTGGTCGGCTTTGCGGCACGGCACCTGGAACGGGTCGGCGAGGCTTTCGTGCGGGGCGTCCGGGCGCTCCCAAATGCCGGGCCCGAAGCCGGCGGAGGCGTAGGGGGCGATCGCATCGATGCTCGTTCCGCTGGAGCTTCGACGCACCAGGTAGCGGGCGCCACTGTGCGGGAGGCCGACGACTCTGGCCTTCACGTACCAGCGCTCGACCTCGGCCTCCGGCGACACGACGTCGGCGTCGTCCGGCCCCACGAAGTAGCGCATCTGGGAGACCAAAAAGCGGTCTCCCGGGCGCCTTCGGATCTCATCGAGGGGGGCCTGCCTCAGGGCGGTGCCGCGCCGCGGTGTGACCCACCCGCTGACGCAGCGGGGGCCGACCCCGCGCGCTCGCGAGGCGAGCGCCTCTGCGCCGAGGAGCTCTCGCCTGCGGGGAGGCGCTCGGCGGCTCGCGGGAGAGGTGGGGAGCGGCGCCCGTCCGCCGGGGGCCGCCGCTCGCGCAGTCGTCCCGGCGTCCATCGACGCGCGCAGGGGTCGAGCCATCACGGTCCGTTCGGAAGGTCGCTCGTCGCCTCCGCGTTCGCAAGCTGCCAGGGGCACCGTGAGGGTGAAGCCGGCTGCGAGCCAACCTTTCCACCAGTCGAGCCCAACGCGTTGCATGGCGAGTGCTACCTACACTACCCGAGAAGTCTGGCAAGACGTTCGAGAGCACGGTCTCTGACGGTCCTTGGTGGCCCCTCGCGAAGCGCGGCTTCGAACGGAGCGCGCGGGCGACCCGCGCGTCGGGTGGCGCGAGACCCACGACGGCAGGAGAGCTTCGACGAGAGGAAAAGCGAGCTCGAGACGAGCACGGCCGGGCCTGGGGCGACGCCGATCCGAGGCGCGGCGTGGCGCCCCGCGCGGGCTCGCAGCCCGGTGGGCGCGAAGGCTGCAGGCGCTCGCAGGGGCTCCCCAAGCCGGGCGAGCCACGGCTCGGGGGGCGGCCGCCCGGGGTTGCGGCCGCAGAAGGGTCGGCTGGAGCGACGCGATCGCGGAGAATTCAGCGTGAGACGGAGGGCCGATCGAAAGCCAGGCCGGGGCAAAGAAGCTTGCCGGTCGCCCCGTCCGGTCTCCGCCGAGCGCGCTGGCGGCCGTCGGATTGCGCGCGGACGAGCTGGTGCCCCCCCGGGGCGAGCCCGCGATCCCCGGCGGATTTTCTCGCTGCCAGGGCTGACGAGAGGTTCCCCTCGCCGCGCTTCCGTGCTCGATACTGATCGCCTCATGTCGAATCGAGACCAGCACCCGCAGCGCGCGAGCGCGCCGCGCGGCGGCACGGCCCTGCCGCGGGAAGAAGCGCGGCGGCGAGGCGGCTCCGCCGGAAACGAGGGAAAGCCATGACGCGCACGTTGGTCACCGGAGCAACGGGGCTGATCGGTCGCGCGTTGCTTTCCAAGCTCTCCGACGTGGTGGTGCTGTCGCGCGATCCGCGCCGTGCGCGCGCTGCGCTCGGCTCCGTCACGGCCTTCGCCTACGACGGGCTCGAGCCCCCGTCGAGCGTGGCGTTCGATGGAGTCGAGGCCGTGGTGCATTTGGCGGGAGAGTCGATCGACGGTCGCTGGTCCGAAGAGAAAAAGCGTCGCATCTACGATAGTCGGGTGCTTGGGACGCGAAATCTGGTGGCAGCGCTGCGTTCCCTGCCGCGTCCGCCTGCCGTGCTCGTCTGTGCCTCGGGCGTTGGCTACTACGGCGATCGGGGCGAAGAGGTGCTCACCGAATCGAGTGTCGCCGGCAGCGACTGGCTCGCGAGCGTTTGCGTCGATTGGGAGAAAGAGGCGCTCGCCGCGGCGGAGTTTGGCGTGCGGGTCGTCAACGCGCGAATCGCGCCGGTTCTGGCTCGAGAGGCCGGCTTGCTCGCCAAGATCTTGCCGATATTCCGGGCGGGTCTCGGTGGCAGGTTGGGCGGCGGCCAGCAGTGGATGCCGTGGGTGCACTTGCGGGACGCAGCGGACCTCCTCGCCCTGGGCCTGCAAAGCCAACAGGTGTCCGGCCCCATGAACGTGGTGGCGGCTCGAGCAACACGAAACACGGAGTTCACGAAGGCACTCGGTTCGGTGCTGGGCCGCCCCACGCTGCTGCCCGTTCCTCGTGTGGCGCTCCGCCTCGCGCTCGGGGAAATGCACGAGGCCGCGCTCGCGTCGCAGCGAGTCGAGCCGGCCGTGGCTCTCTCCCAGAGCTTCCGCTTCTCGTTCCCGAGCATCGAAGAGGCTTTGTCGGATCTGGTCGGGGAGCGATAGGCCCGCCGTTCATGCGCGAGCCGGTGATTACTTTTCTCGAGCCGTGGAGCCGTGTCATGAGAGGGCGAAATGAATCGCGAATCTCTGCCAACTCGGCCTGCCGCCCCCCGCGGCGGCTTCTCGGCTGCCTCTCCGGCGCGGGCGCTGCCCACTGAGGCGGCGCCTCCCCGAGCTTGGTGTTGCGACCGGTCGTCTCTCGACGGGCGGTCCGCGGCCCTCGCCTCTGCGATCGCGCGTCTCGCGGTCGTCGCTGACGGCGTGGGCCGGCGCGGCGTGGCTCGGCCGGGCGGGGTCCGCTCCTGTTTCGCCGGGTTCTTCTCGCCACTGTCGCTGGTCGCGATGCTGGCCTCGGTCGCGGGCTGGCTTTCGTGGGTGGCGCCAGCGGCGGCTCAAGTCAACGTGGAAACCCTCCGAAGCTCCCTCGCGGAGGAAGGTTTCGGGGGAAGCGCGGATGGCTCCCTCACTTCCTATCGCGGCAACACCGAGGGTCTCGCTCTGGGGGGGCAGACGCTGATTGGTGTGAGCAGTGGCGCCCACTTGGCTTATTTCAATGCAGTGGGCTCGTACTCGCAGATCGGTGGCAGCGTGCAGGTTGCGAAGTCTTTCGTTCACGCTCGATACAACTACGAGATCGCCAAGTGGTTCTGGGGCGAGGCGTTCGTCCAGGCGGAGAGTGATCGCCAGCGCCGCGTGGCCGTTCGTCAGCTGGCTGGGTTCGGGCCTCGAGCCGCCTTGGCGCAGGAGCCGCAGTTCGCACTGTACGTCGGGATCTTGCACCTGATCGAATACAACCGCATGCGAGGGGACTGGGTGCCGGTTCGACCGGATTGGGTGCAGCGGCTGGGCACCTACGCGGCGCTGGTCTACGAGGCGGACGTCGGCGCGGACGATCAGGCGACCTTTACCTCGACCGCCTACTACCAACCCCGCTACGACGAGCTCGCCGACTACCGCGTACTTTGGGTCAGCTCGATCGACTTCACGATTGGCGCGCGCCTCCGGGCCGGCATAAACGCCACGGTTCGCCACGAAAGCCCCGTCGCCGAAACGTTGAAGAAGGGGGACTTGACGGTCGTGAACACGCTGGGCGTGAAGTTCTGAGGGGCCGCCCGCGGGTCGAGTCGGGCTGCCCCGAATCGAGCCGAGGGCCGTCGTCGGGGGGCGGCGCGGGCCAGCGCCGCGCCCCTCGGGCGGCTCGCCTGCTTCTCGGATGGGTAGCGGCGGGATTTCGCCGCGCCGCGTGTGTGAAATCTCGGCTAGACTCCGGCGCATGCAGGCCATCGGAGGCAGCGCTCGCTCGATCCTCGTCCGGCTCGTCGCGCTGGCAACCGCCTGGTGCGCTTGTGGCGAAGGGGGCGACGGCTCGTCCAGCGCGTCGCCTTCCTCCGGGGCAGGAGGCGTCGCGGCCAGCGAGGCGGATGCCCCCGGGGCTGGAGCCGCGCTCCAGGTCGGGGCCCCGGACCAACCGGATGCCGGAGGGGAGACGATCTCGCCGCAGCAGGCTTGCCGCCGCTTTGCCGAGGTCAATTGTCGAAAAGCGGAGAGCTGCGGCCTCGTCCTGGGAGAGATCGAAGGCGGGCTGCTGTGTCTGCAATGCAACACCGCGGCGCTGCAGCTGATCGAGCAGCCTTGCCTGCAGCTCATCACGGAGCCCGTTTCGCGGCCGGCGGTGGACCAGTGCCTGGCCGAGATCGAGGGGCAGTCTTGTGACGAGGCGTGCGGGGGCGGGGAGATACTCGGCTGCGACGTGTTCGCCGCCTTGGAAGGAGAGCCCGAACCGGTCGTCGATGGCGGCCCTGCAGGGGAGGGCTCCGAGCCCCTTTGCGATCCGCTGTGTCAATCGCCATGAGCCTCTGCCCCACGGGTGGCCGCACGGGCGGCCGTGCCCGTCGTCGTGTCGGCGGGCGCTGGCGTGTCGGCGCGGGCCGCGGCGGGTCGCTGCCAAGCACCTGGGCCGCCGTCAGCGAGCCATGGCCCCGGTGACGACCTCGCGCACGTCTTCGGGCGATCCGGATTGCCAGCAGTGCGGTGCCTGCTGCGCGCCGCGCGAGCGGTGGAAGACCTACGTGGAGGTCACCAACCGCGATCGAGAACGGTTGCCTGCCGCCTATCGGCTCCAGGTCCTGCGCGGCGAGCTGGCGACTCGGCCTCGCCGAGGGGGGGGTCGGTGCGTTGCGCTCGAAGGGGAGTTGGGCGTGCGGGTGCGGTGCCGCATTCACGCGGACCGTCCGGACACGTGTCGGCGTTTCGTGTGCGGCTCGGGGGCGTGCTTGCGGGCGAGGCTCGACGTTCTCGGCGCCGATGGGGCGATCCGGAAGCTTGCGGCCGCGGACGGCTCTGGCTCGGCTTGACGCTCTGGGGGCGAGGGGGGGGGGCGCGGGGGCGGCGAGCTCGGCCTCTCGGCGGCCGTGGACCCGCCTCGTCAGCGCCCGCCGCTCGAGGCGCGGGCTGGCTCGGCGGGAGAGGAATCGAGGCGACGAAGCTGCACGTCGCTCAAGCACACCTGCCCGCCCTCGAGCCGACCGTAGGCCAGCAGCGCGATGCCCGCAGCGGGGTCGTCGTAGTCCGGCGTGAAATCGATGTCGAACGTCGCCGGTTGCTTCGCCAGGCCGATGCGCGCCCCGCCGGCGGCGGAGTACGGGGGACCAGCGTGGCCGACCGCCGCAAACAGCCGCAGCTGGCTCGGTTCGGTCGACCAGGCGCGAAGCGAGAGCCGGTAGCGCGCGTGCGCCGATAGCTCGACGCCGCGCGCGGGGGGGCGGCCGCGACCTCGTCGGGGGCTCGCCGCCCCGCTTCGCTCCACTGGTTGCCGACCTTGGTTGCCGACCTCGGGTCGCTTCGCCGAGGCCGCTTCGTCGACCCACGGCCAGGCCGCCAGCACCCGCTGGCGGGCGGCGAGCGGAACGCAGAGCGCGCTGCCCTCGAAATGATACGGCGCCTCGCCTTGGGGCGGACGACCGAGATCGGGCCAAGAGCGAACGAGCCAGCCCGAGCTGCCCTCGGCAAACGGGCGTTCCCGCAGCAACTCCTCGCTTGCCGGGAAGGGGCCCTCGGAGCCGGCCGCGACGATTCGCTGGAACATGGGCCATTCGGCGAACATCTCGCGTTCCCCTGCTAGCCATTCGGCGGAGCCGGGGTCTTTGGGCGACTCCTCGCTCGGCGGCCGCACGGCATAGGTGACGACGAGCACGCTGACCGCGACCGCCGCGAGCGGCCCTGCGGCACGCCGACAGCGCTGCCACGGGGACAGCCGCGGCATCAGGTCGGTCAGTCGCGGTAGCGCAACGCGCACGGGTCGCTCCGGCAGAGCGCCCGCAGCAGCGCGCGGCGGGTGCGCGCGACCCGAGGGGCGCGCGCCGGGGGCAGGGGTAGCCCGGGCGATTGGCTCCACGCCCGCGTTCGGCGAGGCACCGTCTGGGCCCCCGGCGGCACTCGACCCGAGCAGCTCGACCGAAAGACGGCTCATGACGCGAGCGCGCGCGGCACTTGGCACGCCCCCGGCGCGCCGAGCCTCTCGAATACGCTGCAGCAGCGCGCGCTCCTCGGGGTCGAGCTCCACCACCTCCATTTCCGGATCCGGCTCAGCGCCGCGCATTGCCCACCTCCCGGCTCATCTCCGCCTCCTGCGGCACGGCCTGCCGCTGCCGGAGCCGCATCATCCGAGCTCGCAGCACGACTCGCGCCCGCGCGACGCGCGCGAACACGACCTTCTCGCTGACCCCCAGTTGTTCGGCGATCTCTCGCGCGCTCAGCTCTTCGAGCTCGAAGAGCGTGAACGCCACGCGCTGCGGTTCCGTCATCTCGTCGAGCGCGGCGCGCACGACGCGCATCTCCTCGCGGCTCTCCGCGACGCGCGCGGGGTCGTGAGGCCCCGGGGCCAGCGCCACCCCCCGCTCATCTATCTCGGCCGTCGGGTCCGCCGGGCGCCGTCGGCGGGTGCGCCGGAAGTTCGCCGCGACCCGCGCGGCCGTCGCGAGGGCGAAAGCCCGCTCACGCCCCGGCTGGATGTCGCCCAGCCGCCGGAACACCACCACCATCACCTCCTGTACCGCATCTTCGATGTCACCGGGGGGAACGCCCAGGTCTCGGACGGTGCGCCACACCGCGCTCAGGTGATTGCGCGCGAGGGTTTCTACGCGCTCGTGCGCCGCGAGGGAGGCGGTGCACGCCTGTGTGGGGGGAATCCCGAATGTCGACAATTGCTGCCCTACGAGGAAGGGTCAACGGCTCCTCGCGACTGGGTCATGTCCAGGGCCGGAGCCACTGCACGGAAAAAAAACTCGTCGATCCCGGCGGGGAGTCGACGCGGCGGCTGGACATGACGAAAGACACATGGAATCTGCCGAAAGCCTAACCCGTTCCGCCGTCGGCGCGGAGTCGAGCCACTCCTTTCCCCAGTCATTTCCCGCCTCGCTCGCGACGAGGGTGCCCGCCGCGCCGCTCGGCTCAGCCGGATTGCGGGGCCCGGCGCCGCCGCCGGGGGAACCCGGCCCTGCGGCGACCCTTTTCGTACCGGTGGGCGCCGCGCCTTCCCCCTGCGACCTGCTCCATCCTCAGCCGCTCGGGCGTTTGGACCTCGGGGCGGCGGCCCAAACGCTCACGTTCGCGTTTGCCAGCGGAGACGGGGACGTGCTCACCAAGCTCGTGGACTTCGGCGCCGTGGCTCCTACCCGGTTCGTGGCAGACGACTTCGCCGTCGATCTCGGCCTGAAACGGTTCGTCGAGCGCTGCCTGCCGGTCCTTGCGGACGGCAGGCGCCACCTGGCCAGCACGACCTACCTGTTGCGCTTCTTGTGCGCCCCCCCCGAAGACCGCGCGACCGTTGCGTTCCGCCAGTGTATCTGCTGGGAGATGGCGAGCTCTCCGGCGCTGTACGCCCGGGTCCAGCGCCTGTACGTGCGGCTGCGGGGGCTGCGTGACGGAATGGCGCGGGCCAGCGTCGGGCGGGAGGAGGGCATTCTCCGTCGGCTGGGCATCCTGCGCGCTCTGCGGGAAGTGGTCGAGTGCGCCGGCGAAGGCTTCTCCCAGTGTGCCTCCGGGCTCTCTCGCGTGGGCGAGCTGGGCGAGCGCATGAAGAGCAGCGAGGGGTACCGCAGGCTGTGCGAGCTGCTCGACTACGAGAGTCGGCGGGCCGAGCTCGACGTGCGCATCGGGGTCGGATTCGACGGGCGGATTCGCTCGCTGCAGCCGCTGGCTTGTCGCGAGAGGCGCTCGAGCCGCCTTTACGCCTCGCCGCTGGGGAGGCTGCTCGGTCAGCTGTGGCTTTTGGTTCGCGGCTACCGCGCCAGCAGCGGTGAGCTGCTCAGCCGCCTCGTCGACGACGTGTTCGCGAGCCTGGAGGCCGACGTGCTGTATCTCTTTCCGCTGATCGGCGACCTGGAGGTGTATCTCGGCGCGATGGGGCTGCGGGAGGCCGCCCGAGCCCGCGGGCACCGAGTCTGCCTGCCGGAATTTCGCGATGCGGGGCCTCGCGTCGTCGAGGGACTGTTCAACCCCTGGCTGCTCGCCGAGGGGCGCGCGTGCCTTCCGTGCGACCTCCAGCTCGGCGGAGCGCAGCACCTGACCTTCATCACGGGCCCCAACTCGGGGGGAAAGACGCGCCTGCTGCAGTCGCTTTCGCTGTGCCAGCTGCTCGGGCAGTGCGGCCTCTTCGTACCCGCGGCGCGCGCCGACCTGCGCTGGGCGGACGGCTTGTTCGCCTCGCTCATCGAGCACGCCCGGGTCGACCAAGTCGAGGGGCGGCTCGGCACCGAGCTCGCGCGCATTCGGCGCCTGTTCGAGCGCTGCCGTATGGGAACCATGGTGATCGTGGACGAGCTGTGCTCGGGGACCAATCCCAGCGAAGGGGAGGCGATCATGCAGCTGGTGCTCGAGGCGCTCGATCAGCTCGAGCCTCAAGCTCTCATCACCACTCATTTTCTGCAGTTCGCGGCCCGACTGCGGCAGCGGTCGCCGGGCTACGGGTTCCTCGAGGCGGAGCTCGGGGAGCGCGAGGAGCCCACGTACCGGTTTCGCGAAGGCGTGGCGCGCACTTCTCTCGCGCATCGCGTCGCGGCGCGCCTGGGGGTCACGCGCGAGTCGCTCCGCGAGCTGATGGCCCAAAATAACCCGCAACTGCGGCGCTGAGGCCCGCGGCTTCAGCGCGCCGCGCGCACGTCCGCGAGGCTGTCCTCGCAAAAGTCGAGCTCGGGGCTGCCGGAGCCGAGCCTCGACAGCAGCGTGTCGAACAGTTGTGGGCTCTCGTAGGCCCAGAACATCAGACAACCTTCGCGCTTCTCGTGGTGGCCGTGCTCCGGATCTTTGTGGTCGCGAACCATGGCCAGGCCGTTGTCCACGAGCCCGATGCTGTGCCCGAGCTCGTGCGCCCAGACGCTGCGCTCGGCCAGCTCGCACACGTCGCCCTGCAGCGAACCGACCGAGCCCGAGCAGCGCGCGCGGATGGCATCCTGAAAGAGGGCCACGTAGCGATTCGACCAGGCCAACCCCAACACGGTGCCACCCCCCTGCAGGTCGTAGCGGCCGTCGATGGCGAGGACGTGAATGCGAGCCCCCGCCCCTTCGACCTCTGGCTGGGCGTGCAGTGTGGCGAAATCGCGCAGCGTCTCGAACGTCCAAACGTGATCGGCGCCGTGGGGCGGGAGCGTCTCGTCTGGCTGAAGGCTGACCGCGCCCGGCTTGTCGAGAACGGACTCCATCAGCTCGACCAAATATGGAGCGCTCGCCTCGTAGGGCTCGAGGCCCTCGACCGAGTCCACTTCGATCGTCAGCGGCCCGCTCCCCCGGGCGACGAAACGCGCGATCGCAGCCGGAGTCGAGGTCGGCGGGGTTGCGCTTCCACCCCCGCTGGCCGGGGCCGCCCCGCCTGCCGCGGGCCGCTCGATTTCGTTGCCACCTCCCCCCGAGGGCGGGGTGCCCATCCCCCCCGAGGCGGAGGCTCCGCTCGGCGAGGCGATCCCCCCGGAGGCGCCACCCACGTTCTGGGTCGAGGCATCGCGGTCGCCCGCGCCTCCGCATGCGCACAGGCAGAGCAGAGCCGGGAGCATTGTGGCGTACGGGTGTTTCAAATCGGGCTAGACCTTGGTTGGCTGAGTGCCCATGATGGAGCGGCGAACTGGTCCGGTGTCTGAACGGAAAACTCGAAGGCCACTCCTCTGCACGGCGAGCCCTCCGCGTCGTCGTGTCGCCGAGGAGGGCTCGCCCGTGGTGCGTCGGTTCAACCTTGCGCGGAAAAGTTGCTTCGGGGGGCGGCGGATGGCGAACCTCGCAGCCATGCGAAGAGGCGCGGGCGGACCTGTGGGTCATTGGGCCGATCGCCGGCCGAGGCTCGTTGCGTGTGCGGTGGCGTGCGTGTTGGCGGTCAGCGGCCCGCTCGCTGCGCAGTCGCGGGATGCGGGGGCCGCCTCCGTCGCTGCGCGGGTCGCGAGCCTCGATGCCGGGGTCGAGCCAGCGGCGGACGCGGAGCTTCTGCACAAGATCGCCGAGCACCGCCAGCAGGTCGAAGCGTTCCTGCGTGGCACGCTCGATCCAGCCGTTGAGGCCCACGCCCTCTTCGACGTCGACCTGAGCCGACCTGCGGCGGTTTCGCTGGAGGCTGCCCGTTTGCGAATGCTGCTCCTCGGGCGGGGTGACGCGGGGGCGGCGGTCGCGACGGGGGGCGAGCTTTGGCGTCAGCAGCTCGCTCTCGATGCGGCGCGCCTGCGCTTCTACGAGCTTTCTCCCAAGCGCCGTGCCGAGCTGCTCAGCAGCCATGCCGAACGCAGCGCGCGGGTTCGCAACGACGAAGCGTCGCAAGCGCTCTCCCGGGCGCGGGCTCAGGCCGAGAAGGCCGAGCGGGACAAAGCCGCCGCGCTGCTCGCTGCCCAGCAGGCGACCTCGGAGGCCGTGCGGCTCGTCAACGAGGAGAAGGCGCACCTGCTCGAGATCACGCAGCATCTTGCGGATTTCGAGCAACGCCTGATCGGCGAGCGGCGAGCTCTCGAGGCGCGCGCCGAGGCAACGCTCGCGTGGCGCCGCCGGATCGCGACGCTGCTCGGCGGAGAGGTGGATCCGAGGACGGCCGACCCGACCTACGCGGAGCTGCGCACCGCGCTGGGTGCGGCCCGCGAAGCGCTCTCGCAGTCGCTCGGCGGCACGGAGTCCGAGCTGCCGCGGCCCGAGCCCACGCGCCTCGAGAATCTGCCCGCCGACGTCGACGTGAGCGCCGTCCAGGCGCAGCGCACCGAGGTACTTCAGAAGGTGATCGAGCTCGAGGTGCTCGAGCGCGAGCTCTCACACGACCAGGCTCGCCAGCTGATGAATCAGGTCGAGGAGCTCAACCGCCTGCGCCTCGCTTTGTTGCCCCACCTTTCGTCCGACCTGCGAGGCCGAGTGTTGGGC
The DNA here is from genome assembly GCA_050299315.1 of Polyangiaceae bacterium. Taxonomy (GTDB): domain Bacteria; phylum Myxococcota_A; class Polyangia; order Polyangiales; family Polyangiaceae; genus SZUA-265. The sequence continues at coordinate 61,605 of JBNKVS010000052.1, read as the reverse complement.
TTTCAGCTCGCTGGCTTTCAGCAGGCGGCGGCCGAGGTGCGCCAGGTGGTGCTGGTGATGCGCTACCACGTGCTCGCCACGTTTCAATGGGTCGCGGACGTCGCACGTTCGGGCCAACGTCGCAACGACTCGGTGCTCGCCGGTGGGCTGCTGCTGCTCAAGTGGCTGCCGCCTCTGGCCATTTTCTTGTGGTGGCGGCGGCGCGGCGACGCGGTGCTGATATCGCTCCGGGAGCAGGCGAGGGAAGCCGAGCGCCGCGCCCAGCGCCCTTGGCTCGGGGCCTCGTTCGCCGAACGAGCGGTGGTCTTCGCCCGTCACGTGCGCACTCCGCTCGAAGCGCTGCTCTTCGTCAAGGCGTGCCTTTGGATGCTTCCCGAGACGACGGCGGCGCTGCTCGAGGTCAAGGTCGTCGACACCGTTCTCACCTGGGTGTTCGGTAGCCGGCTCGCCGTCGAGTCGATCGATGCCTGGAGCGCTCGAGAGTCGCACCCCGGGGCTAGTCTCAGGGCGAAGTCGGTTCATTCGTCTCTTCGACTGCGCTCCCTGTACCTCGTCAGTCGAGCGACGGTGGCCTTCGGTCTGGTCCTTTCGCTCAGCCAGCTTCTGGTCGGCCGCGGCACGGTTCACTCGTGGGTGCTCTCCACCTGTTGGCTCGCCGCATTCCCGATATTCCTCACCATCATTCGCTGGTGGCGCCACGAAATCTTCGCGCGCCTCGAGGGGCACCGAAAGAAGAATCCGTTCGAGCTCTGGTTGCTTTCTGAGCGCGAGGGCCTGCGCGGCTCGATCGGGGCCATCGCGGGGGGCGTGTATTTGTTCTCGATGGGGGTGATCCGGGCGGCCCAGGTCTGGATCGCCAACTTTCGAATCATCCGGAGATTTCTCGCCTACCTATTCCGACGCGACCTGAACAAGAAAGGGCTCGACGCCGTTTCTTGCGGGCCGCTGCCTCCCGACACCTTCATCGCGATGGGGCCAGAGCAAGCCAGCGCGCAGACGCTGCAAGGGGTGCTCAAGGCGGAGATGGACGCCGCCATGGCTCGCATCAACGCAGTGGGCGGAGGGGTGGTCGCGGTGGTCGGGGAGCGCGGCTCCGGCAAAAGCACCTTGGTTCGGACGCTGTGCCGAGACAAGGACGAAGTCATCGAAGTGCGGTGCCGCGAGCGAAGCCTGGAAGCCTTTGCGGCAGCGCTCAAGTCGGCGGTCGGCTTGGATCCCACCACGTCGCTCGAGCAAGTTGCCCAGCACCTGGACCAGAAGATGCCCAACTCCGCCCTGGTGATTGACGACGCGGGGCTGCTCATCCGTCCGAAAATGGGGGGCCTGAACGAGTTCGACCAGGTGCTGGATCTCTGTCGGCTCTACTCCAGCCGCTGCACCTGGCTGTTTGCCTTCGATCACTCGCTGTGGCAATTTCTCGATCGCTCCCGTGGTGTGCGCCCGTTGTTCGACGAGGTTCTGGAGCTGCGAGGCTGGAGCGAGGAGCATATCGTCCAGCTGTTGGTGCAACGCAACGGTTGCCACGATCTCCATCCCAGCTTCGAGCGCTTGCTCACGAACCTACCGGACGATGCCGACGAAATCGATCGGAGGGAGGCGCTGCAGCGCACCGAGGCAAACTACTATCGCCTGATCTGGGACTACTCGAACGGCAACCCGAGTGTGGCGCTGCACTTCTGGCGACGCTCGCTGGGGGTGGCCCCGGACGGTAGCCTCCAAGTTCAGTACTTCGATCCCGCCGACGCCGACGACCTGGAGGGGTTGCCCGACTCCGCAGTATTCGTGCTGCGCGCCATCGTGCAGCTCGGCTGGGCGGGAGCGGTCGAAGTGCAGGAAGTGACCAGCTTGCCGGTACAACACGTGCAAGACGTGCTGCGCTACGGTGGGCTCAGAGGATTTTTCGAGCGGCGAGGGGACCAGTACCGACTCTCTTGGGACTGGTTCCGTGCGGTGACACGCATGTTGACCCGTCGGCACCTACTTTCGTTGCAGCAATGATGGGAGACATGGAGACCACGGGCCGAAGGCTGTCAGGCCCCCAGCGCGGGGCTGCGGGGTCGAAACGGGGGACGTTCAAAGCGACTACAGGCTTCGGGGGAAGGCCCTCTCGGGGCGCGGGCAGCGCGCTGGCTCGCAGGGCCGCGGTGGTGGGGTCGGCGCCGCCGAGGTGTGGCGTCGCGACGGTGAAATCCCTTCTCAGAGCGAGGCGCGCCTCGCTCTGCGCGGGAGCCTTCGCGTGGCTCTCCGCCGGGCTCTGGCCCCAGCAGGCTCGTGCGCAGGAAGCCCCCGACCTCGGTCGACTTGCCGAGTTCATCCGCTGGGGCGGAGTATTCTTCTCCATCTTCGTGATCGCAGGCGCGCTGGTGCTCCTGCGCCTCGTCTCTCAGCTGGCGAGCACCTTCGGTCGGCGCTTTCCGAACCAGCGCATGCTGATTCAGAAGCTGGAATCGGTGGCGCAGTTCACGATCTACCTCCTGGCGTTGGCGATCGTCCTCGGGCTCTCCATTCGCCTGGACGCGACGGCGTTGACGGTGATTGGCGGCGCGCTCGCCTTCGCCGTGGGCTTCGCCATGCGCGACCTCGTGGCGGCGTTCATCGCCGGAATCACCATCATTTTCGATCGCCCGTTCCAGGTGGGCGACCGCGTGCAGTACGCCGGGCAATACGGCGATATCGTCAAGATTGGCTTGCGCAGCGTGCGAATGAACACGCTCGATCACAACCTGGTCACGATCCCGAACAACAAGATCCTCACCGACGTAACGTCGAGCGGCAACTACGGGGCGCTCGAGATGCAGGTGGCCATGGATTTCTACATCGGAGCCGACCAGGACGTGAAGCTCGCCCAGGATCTGGTGCGTGAGGCCTGCCTGACGAGCCGCTACTGTTACCTGGACCAGGAGATCCCGACCGCGGCCCGTCAGGTCATCCTGGACAGCTACGTGGGATTCCACATCAAGGCTCGCCCCTACGTGCTGGACGTACGGTACGAGAAAGCCTTCGAAACGGATGTGCACGTTCGAGTCCAGCAGGCTTTCGCTGCACACGGCATCGCGCCGCCCGCCGTGTTGCACCGAATGATTTCGTGAAGGCGCGTGCCGGGAGTTGCGGTCGCGCGGCATCGCTCGAACGGGCTAGCGCTGTGTCCGCCAAGTCGCAATCACAAACCACCGCGGGCCGGTCCGCCTGTGGCGGCCCGTGGTCCCCGTCCGCCGCTCGAGGCAAGACGCCTCGCTTCCCGCGGCGACCGACGATCAGTGATTACGACTCATCAGACGGGGCACTAGCAGGCCAGCAGCGTCTCCAGCCAGAGTGTGCTCGGGTCCACTCCGGTGCAGCGCTCGAAAGGGGAAAGACCGCCCGGGGCCCAGACGTTGATCTCGAGGATCCGGTCGCCGACTAGATCCACGCCCACGCACGACAGGCCGTCCTCCACGAGCCGCGGCCCGAGCGCTGACAGCGTGCGCTCTGCCGCCGGGGTCAGCTCTCGCATCTCCCGCGCCTCTGCGCCGCGGCTCAGGTTGCTGCGAAAGTCTCCACCGACCGGGACCCGCGAGACGGCCACGACGCGCCCTTCCGCGATCAGGGGTCGGCCGCCGATCACGACCACTCGACTGTCGCCGCACGCCGCCTCGGGCATCCACTCCTGCAAGACCAGGGGGCCCCTCCGCAACGTGGGCGTCACCGCCGTGGGGAGGGCCGAGGGCGGCCCCGCAAACCGGGCCACGTGATCGCCGCGGCTTCCGAAAGCCGGCTTCAGCACGACCTCGGGGCCCAGCTCCTCGTAGGCTTCGCCCGCGGCGGCGACGCTGTCGACTACGTGCTGGCGCGGGCGCAGGCCCGGGGGGAGCGTACACAGGTATGCTTTGCTTCCCGCCCGCGAGAGGCCACGGGCCGAGTTCAGGAGGCGGGTGCCGTTGCGCTCGAGTTCGTCGAGCACGCCGAGCAACCACAGGTGCTCGGCGGCGCTCGCGAACCGAGCCGGGTTGAGGCGGACCAATAGCGTATCGCTCGGATCGATGCGCCGCGGACTGGAGGGCTGACCGCGCAAAGCTTCGAGCAGCGGCTCCGTCTCGCTCATGGAAGGCGGTAGGGCTCGGCCCTCAGCCCATACCTCTCCCGCTCCGCGCTGCCTCAGGCTCCGGAGCTCGAGCACCTCACCCCCCACGCCGCGCTGGGCGGCGGCGAGCAGCAAGCGCGCCGTCGTCATCGACGGCGTGAGATCCTCGAGTGAGCCAACCAGAGTGAGTAGTGTCACCGCGGGACGACCGAAAGTGGATGGCTCGCTGACATCTCACGGCCCAGGTGGAGAATGCGCGCGCCGGTGGGGCTGACGGGGTTGACGCTCTTGCCGATCACGATGCCGTCGTGGGGGGCCTGGTAGCGGCGCAGCACGTCGCCGAACGCGTTTCGCACCACGGCCACCGTCTCACCCTCCTCCACCCTCGCAGCGATGCCCGGCAAGACCTCGAGCAGCCCGCCTCGGTCCGTGTACATCCAGTTCGAGCTTTCGCACAGGATCGGCGCGGGGCCCTCCGGCGAGGGCCTGCGAGAAAGCAGGCCGGCCTCGGCCATCACCCCTTTCAGGCCGGCCCGCGTGCGCTTGACGAACTTCGACTGAAACATCTGAGGATCCCCGATTTCCACGGTGATCGCCGCGATCCCCATGTCCATCGCGGCGCCGCGCAGCGTGTGGTCGCTCGGGGGGTTGTGCACGATGATCTGCGGCCGCTGCACGAGCGCCATCTTACGAGATTTCTCGTGCGAGAGGTCGGCTCGGACGTACAGTGAGTTCACTCGGCCGAAGCTGGCGGTGTGAAGATCCACCAGATAGTCGAATTGATTGACGAGGCGATCGAGCACGCGGTGGGCGTACACGCTCGCGACGTTGCCGTCCGGGCTGCCAGGAAAGAGATGGTTGAGGTCGAAGTGGTCGTACAGCTCTCGCTGGTTGGCGTGCAAGCCGGGCACGTTCACGCACAGCACGCCGACCAGGGTGCCGCGCAGGGTCGTGACCTCGAGGGCTTCGAACAAGTCGTGTAGAACGCGGATTCCGTTCAGCTCGTTGCCGTGCACGGCGGCCGTCACGCCCAGCACGGGGCCGTCCTTGCGGCCGCGCGCGACCATGACTGGGATCAGCGTGTCGGCGGCGAGCCCGTCGGCGACCAGCTCGACGTAGACGCGGGTGACTTGGCCTTTGGGGTAGTTGTTTACGTCCAGCTTGTTGGTGCGATGTGCATTTTGCCGCGAATTCACGCCGCGCTCACTTCTTTGTGCGGAGAGAGAACCTCGTCTTGAAGCGCTGCATCATCACTGAGCGAGGCGAAGAGCCTGTAGCGCAGCTCGCCCTTCTTGGTCAGCAAGGTACCGCACATGCGATCGATGGCGCGCGTGCACAACACGGTTTGGACGTACGCCTCGATCAAATCGTCGCCGCCGATCCCTACCTTGTTGAAGTCCTTCCGATCCATCAGCAAGAGCCGGTCCGTCTCCGCCGCCCAGCCCCCTTCGTCGGTTCTCGTCGACAGGTTCGTGCCCAAGATCGCCCAGGCATCGTCGGCGATCGTGAGCTGACGGGGCAGCGGCTGCTGGGCGCGTCGAGCGTACACCGCAACGGGCGTGAAGCCGGCCGGCCCCGAGCAGACCATCATGCGCAGATCCGCGACGTAGATGTGGCCGTGTCGATCAGGCATGGTTCCAACGTGATAGAAGCGCCCGGAGCGCTCCTCGCTGCTCCAGCTGTAGTTGCCGATCAAGCTCTGCACTACGAAGCGCTCGTAGCCGTGGTCGATGGCGCGGAATTTCCTCAAGTCTTCTTCTCCTAGGATCGGAAACACCCCCTGGCCCGCGTTCGAATACGGCACCTTGACGACGGCCTGGCCCCCGAAGCGCTGGACCCATAGCGGTACCTCCGCCAGGGAAACCCCCGCGATGGTCTCCGGCGTGCAGATGCGCAGCCCGTGCGTCTCGAGCTCGGCGTTGTAGAGGTCGTACGCCTTCGCTGCGGCGGACTTGTTGCGGCCCCCCGCCAGGCAAGCGATCACTGGGTTGGTGATTCGGGTTTTGGTGCGGATCGGGATTCGGTTCCACGGCCGCTGCGTCACGTAGCGAAAGGCCGCGCGCACGGGTACGTGCCGCCCATCTTCATCGCGCACGTGTAGGAGCCCGTCGCGGAGCTGACAGCAATCACTCTTCTCCACCCAGGGAGCGAGCAGAACCTCCTCTGCGGTCGCGTCGGCCATTGCCGCCGCGTAGCCGCTGGCTTCGGTGAAGTTCTTGTCGAACACGACGGCCAGCTTGCCGTCCGCGACCCCTCGCCGCTGGAGGGTGGGCAAGAAAGCGGCCTCGATCACCGTCCGGTAGCCGGCCTGCTCTGCTTCTTCGTGCAACAGCGGCATCGACTTGTTGCCCGAGGGGCAGGAGTTCGTCTCGATCACCGTCAGCCGCCGGTTGCCGCTGGCCGTCGTGGTGCAGAAGCAATCCGCTCCGGACCAGCGCAGGTGCTCGGTGGGGGTGCTGAGAAGGTCGAGCAGCACGTCGCGGTCCACGCGCGGGTTCAGATGGCAGTAGCGTTCGGTGATTCGCTCGTTGCCCATGCGCAGAAAGAAGCCGACGAGCGGGTGGATCTGCGCGTTGAGCACGCGGGGGTAGAAATGGTTGCCTGGCTCGAAGGTGCCCGGCGAAACGCGATGTGCCTTCTCCGCTCGCAGCTGCTGGGCCGCGGCGGTCGAAGCGAGGCTCACGAACGACTCCGCGGGCGCTGGGACGGTTGGCGCCTGCGCGCGCGGGCGCGGCTCTTTTTGGACCCCGCGCGAGATGGGCTTTCGAGGCCGATGGTGAGACAGTGCACGGCCCCGCCGCTCTCGATCATGACGTCGGCGGGTATCGGCACGACCTTCACTCCCGGAAGCGCCCGTGCCAACCGAAAATGAGCTCGGGCTTCGATGCTGCGCGGCACCTCGGAGTAGCTGGGGACCAGATAGTGGTTCCGCGTGCGGAAGCCGTTGACGTATGAGAAGTACGTGTCTTCCTTGCGCACGATCGGGAGCGAGACGAAGCGCGGGGCCATCTGAATGACCGAGGCCGCACGATGCAGGGCCACCAGGGCCCCCGTCAGCGCTTGCCGCTCCTCGAGGGTGCTGTTCGGACCCGGCGTGGCGACGGCGATGGTCGTCGGATCGAGGAATTGCGCGATCATGTCCACATGCCCCGTTGCCTCCTCCGGCAGTGCCGGCACCCTCGCCAAGACGCGGCATCCGAGGGTGTGAAGTAGATTATCGCTCACCTCGGGGTCCTCCAAGGCCAGACCGAGCTCGTCGAGGCTGCGCCCGGTCATTGCGCACAACCCCGCACCATTGCTTATGACGCCGCCACCATCGAGGGGTAGGCCGGGGCGCTCCCAAGGGACGTGAAACAGCTCGCTGAGCCGCTCGGGCACGGCATCGTCCAGAGGGCGATCCGGGGCGTAGTCCGTGTCGAGCCAGTACGTGGTTCCCTCGCTGCGGACTCTGAGCGGCCCGTAATCTCGCAGCCACGGAGTGTCGACGGCGATGGGCAGCACGTTTACGTCACGGAGCGGTTGGATCCACTCCTGGAATGGCTCGCTGGCGATCTGTTCGGGCGCCGCCAGCAAGAAGAGCTCCGAGTCGTCTTCGACGGCGTTGAACAGCTCTTGCAAGGCGTCCATCCAAGATTCGTCGAACGCTAGCAGCAGCGTGTCGGCGGCTTCCCAGTCTCCTACGAGCGTGCGGACAGGCAGGGTGGATGCCACGAGGTAGGGTGGCCTCGCCGCCGGCGGCCTCGTCTCCAGCTCCTCGACCGGTGAGTGGGTCTCGTGCGACTCGGTGATGGAGCCGTGGCTGAGGGGGGTTACGCTCCGCAATTGTCCAGGAGGCACGCAGCTGCACAGGCTGGTGAGCACCGCGACGGTTGCTGGCCGCGCTCTGCTCGGGCCCCGGGCGGGCAGGTGCGGTTTGGTCGAGCTACCGCGGGGAGGCGCTCCCACGGGAGGTTGAGCTGGCGACATCGAGTTGCAACCTAGCCGCGTTCGTCGAGAGCGAGCGGATCTTCGCTCAGGGCCTCGAGCACGGCGTCGAGCAGATTGGAGTGGCTTTCGAAGCACCAGGCGATGTGCTGAGCGCGGTTTGCCAGATCGCCCCGCTGCTCGAGGCGAGCCGCGCGCTCGAGCTGCGCCAGCTCGCGGCGGAGCCGGTTCTGCGTGCCTTCGAGCTTGTCGAGCACTTGGCGGGATATCATTCCACGGGGCGGCGTCGTGACTGGGGGAAAATGCTCCCGCTCATGGGCGGCGACTTGTCTTCTGGGGCGGCGGTCGTGGGTGCTCATGACGTCTTCCTTCGACGGCGATGCGCCCTCTGTGGATTCTTGCGGGGGCGGTGCGCCCTTGCGGGCTGGCGGGGGAGAGGGGGGGGCGGTCATTCGTCGTCCGGCGCCGAGTCGGGCAGGGGCTCGTCCAGGACACCGCGTTGCTTCGTCGAGGGCGGCTCGTCGTCCAGCCCCCCTCTCGGTCTTTCGAGCCTGGGGGCCGGCGACGGCTCGCGGCGCTCGCCCCCGAGTCCGGTTTGCCGCGTGCGCGCAGGCTGCTCCCTTTCGTGTCGGCGCTCGGGCGCTGGGTCGAAGCGTTCCGGCTGACCCTTCGCGGCCGGCTCGGCCCCTGGCCGCTCGTCGCCGGGCCGGTTTCCGGGCTCGAGCAGGCTGGGTCGGGCCGGCATCGTCTCCGGGGCCGGCGGGGCTCCGGTGCCCGCGGGAGCCGCGGCCGCGTTCCGCAGCGCAGCCGTCACGGCGACGACGCTCGGCTCGGTGGCGGACGAGCTCGCTCCTTCGCCGGGTTGGCTCGACGGGCTCTGGGCCTGCGCGTACCCGAGCGCGAGGGTCGACAGGGCGGCGAGCATCGCGGGGGGGGGACTGAGCATCGTTCGAGTTCGACAAGGGAACGCGACCTCGTCCGGTCGCCGTTCACATCGCAGATAGTCGACGCTGAGCAACCTCCGTGCCAGGGAAGGCGCAGGACGCTTGGGGTCCTTCGAACGGGATTCGACACGAAATTCGCAGACTCGCGATACCCTTGGGCGGGCAAGCAACGGGCGGATCGCGCATGGCGCAGTTTCTGCACTTCGCGGGTGCAGCTCCTGCGAATCACTCGTCTCCGGCCGCTCGCGTGAAGAGCCCCCATTCGCGAACTCGATACTGCACCGTGCGCCGACTGATACCGAGCATTTCCGCCGCCTTGATGGTGGAGCCGCCGACGGCCTTCAACGTTTCGGTGATCGCGTAGCGTTCTATCTCGGCCATCGTGGCGCCGGGGATGAGGATCCGCAGAGCCGATTGCCGCGGTTCGGATCGAATCGGCAAGTCCTCGACGTCGACCCGGCCCGTTTCGGTCAATACGACCGCCTGTTCCACCGTATTCTGCAACTCGCGCACGTTGCCGGGCCACGGGTACGACAGCAGCAGTTGTTTGGCCGCCTCCGTGAACCCTTGCACCTCGATTTCATTTTCCGTAGCGGACCGCCGCAGAAAATGATCGGCGAGTTGCAGGATGTCGGAGGGCCGCGCGCGCAATGGGGGAACGGTCAAGCGCACCACGTTGAGCCGGTAGTACAGGTCCTCGCGGAATCTTCCTTCAGAGACCTGGTGCAGGAGATCCTTGTTGGTCGCGGCCACGACGCGGACGTCGACGCGGACCGTTTCGTTTCCACCGACCCGCTCGAACTCGCGCTCTTGTAGAAAGCGCAGCAGCTTCACTTGAACGGACGAGCTGACCTCACCAATCTCATCGAGGAACAACGTGCCGCCGTGGGCCTTTTCGAAGCGACCCTCTCGCCGCGTCAGCGCGCCCGTGAAGGCCCCGCGTTCGTGCCCGAACAGCTCCGATTCGAGCACGCTTTCCGACAGCGCTGCGCAGTTCAATCGAACGAAAGGCGCCGCCGCACGCTTGGAGTTCTGGTGCACGGCCGCGGCGATCAGCTCCTTGCCCGTGCCGCTTTCGCCGATGATGAGCACGTTCGTACGGGTTTGCGCGACGTACGCCACCTTCTTGAGCAGCTCCTGCATACTCGGGTGACCGCCGATGATTTCGTCGAAGCGCGCCTGGGAGAGGATGGCCTCGGCGCGGCTCTTGAAGCGGGCCGCATCTTGCGCGGCCTTGCCCGTCTGCCGGGCCCGCTCCACGAGCGCCAGGAGGTCCTCGGCCGCGCTGGCCGCCGGAGCGGCCAGATCGGCTCCGTTGGACACGGCCTCGGACAGCCGCGCGGGTGATCCCGCCTCCGTCAGGGCGACGAAACCGCAAGCCGGGTGGGCCTTCCGGCACCGGTTCAAGAAGTCCGTCGAGGCCAGATCGCGCTCGCTCAGATCGACCACGACGACGGCGGGGGAAAGCTCTTCGATGTGCCCGATCGCATCCACGTCGGGGGCGCACGTGCTTACACTGTAGTTTTCGTCGACGAGGCGCTCCCGGTACTCCTCGAGCCGCCCCGGGGCCACTCCCACCAGCAGGATCCGCTCGCGCAAGACAGTACTCATCGGCAAGCGGAATCCATGCCGCAGACCCGGCCGGAAAGCATCCAAAACTCGCGCTGACGGGCCGTTTTCTTGACGCGATGCGCTGCCTTGCGTCGCCTCGCGCTCGACGCGAGGCCGCTGGCTGCGGCGCCCTTTCGTGGCGCGATACCGCGGTGGCGTTGCAGGCGCTCGTCGTCCCCCGCGCGTCTTCCGAGGAGACGGTCGTTGGGGCGGTCTTCGCGCGGCCCGTCCGCCGCCTCGGCGGCCGCGGTCTCCGAAGGGGCAGCCGAGGTTCGCGGGGGGGATGCTCGGGGCGCCTCGCGCGAGTCCGTGTCGCAGCGCCTGGGGCCGGCGGCTCGGGCCGTTCGAGCGGCTCGCCGCCGTTGGGCGCTCGGGCATGTTCCAGCGCGCGCGGGCGCCGTCGTCGCAGCGGCCCCCACGGCCGCGTTCGGCTTCTTCGCGAACTGGCCCGTGCCGCCGGGCCAGCGCGGCTCGCGCCCGGCGCTGCCCTGGACGAGCAGACGTGCCCGGTGTCCGCGCGGGCGCCTCCGCGCCGCAGGCGCCGCGACCATCTCGGGGGCGGCCGGGGGCGCGCTCGCCGGCTCCCCGTGGGTGCGAGTGGCGTGCGGCAAAACTCACCTGGCGCTACTATCGACCCCGACATGCCCCGATCGAAAACGCACCCGCCTCTGGCCGCGCGAGTCAGTCCGACCGCGGCGCCCGGCTCGGCCCGAATCTGCCTCGAAGCCGTGCGCGATCCGGCCCCGCGCGGCGCCCCCGACGGGGCGCCCCACAGTGGCCGCCGAGGCGCGCTGTGCGCGATGGCAGTGCTGCTTTCGGCCTCATTCGGCTTCGCTCGCGCGGCGCGGGCGGTCAGCGCGGCCCTCGACCACACGCTGGAGGATCAGTTCGAGCGGCGCCACGAGCTTTCCAGCTTGTTCGGCTCGCTGCCGGTCGTCGTCGTCGCGGGGGATCAGAGGGCCACGCGTGGCGAGTTGAAGGCATGGCTGGCCGCGCTGAAGAGCCCCCTCTCGAAACGCGCCAGGCTGCTCGGTCTGGCGGAGCTCGACGGCGTCCCATTTTTCATTCCCAACAGCACCATCCGGTCCAAGCTCGCGGAAGAGATTCCGGACGTCCCGGTCTTGTGCGACTGGGACAACGAGGTCTACGAGCGCATCGGCTTCTCGGACGACACGCTCATTGCCGTCGCCGTGTACGGGCCGAAGGGTGAGCTGCGGGAGAAGGTGACGGGCAAGCACTCTTCGGCTCGAATGGCCCAGCTGCTGTCGAAGCTGGGCTGAGGGGTCCCGCGAGCGCAGGCTGCGCCGGGGCGCTGGCCTCGCCGTCGGCAACGCGCCGAGCAGAGGCGCAGCCGCTCGGGGAGGGGCCGACCGAAACCGGGCGCGCTCCCCGGAATGTTGCATCGTGCAATGTTCTAGATGCCGGGACGTCGCCGCCGTTCGTGCGCGGGGACGGGCCTTGGTGCGCGAGCTTTGCGCGGTTTCGCGGGCGATTCGCCGGGGCCTCTGGCGAGCTCGCGCGCGAGCGCTCTCAGCGTCTTTCGGGCCGCGCTGCCTGGTGCCTTTCGCGGTAGAGTTAGCGATGGTAAAAGAAGTCGTCGGCTCTTGACGATGCCACCCGCGAGGCGCATCCTCTTCCTTGCTGGGACCGGGTCCCCAGCGAATCGGAACTGGGCTCGTCGGCAGAGTTGTCGGCTGTTCGAGCGCCAATAATCGTACCGAGGCGTGCGTTTCGTCTCGTGATAGTGCAGGTCGGTTGCCACGAGCGCACCTGCCGCCGGTTGCTCCTCCGGAAGAGGCAGGGCGGTCTCGAGCTCAAAGGCATCGAAGCACGTCCCGCGAGCGAGCGCAGCATAGTGTGGGTTTGGGCTCAGAGCGAGCTCTGCCGCGAGCAGCGGTTCCGAACAGTCGGGTCGGTCGTCATCGTTCCACCAGGGAGGGTGGTGACGGGGGGAGGTCCGACGAGCATCCGGAGAAAGCAAGGGTGTCCATCAGCGTTGGATCATGACAACAGAGCGCGCGTCTTCCGGTCCGGCTCGGCTCGTTTGCCACCCCGGGGCTGGTAGGCTTGCGCAAACTACGAGCGCGGCGCGTCGAGCGTCGCGATGAAGCGAACAGCAACGTCGAAAAAGAGGGCAAAACCAAGACGAGGCGCAGCGAGCATGGTGCCAGTGATCCCGGATGGGACGAGGCACGGTCCAACCGCTCATGTGCGCCGCCATCTAGCGACAGAGCGCGGCTGCGGCCCTTACTCGATGGGGACCGTAGCCGCGCTTGCTTTTTTGTGGGCTGGTTCGCGCGCGGCCGAAGAGACTCGCAACCTCGCGGGGCTACGCGGCGCGTCGCTCGCGACGAGGGGTCGACCGCCTCGGCCGACGGCCGCCGCGGGGGCGTCTGCTCCACCGGTTGGGGCCGCTGCCGGCGGCTGAGCTAGCCTGCAGGCCGGTGTGCGCGCGAGCCGCTGGGGGTCCGAGCATACCGACAGTACAATGGACGAGTGCGTCGCACCCTGCGCCAGGTCGCCCTCGTCGCGATCGCAGCTCTCATCGCGCTGGCAGTCCGGCGGAAGGTGCGGGGCGGTTCCGAGAGCTCGACGCCGGTGGTCGCCGAATCCGCCCGCGCCGTCGAGGCGCCGTCCCGGGGACGCGCGCGAGCCCCGACGAGCGCCCGGCGCCGGCCCGGCTCGGCGCCGACGCGCCGCGCTGCGGCGTCGGCTCCGCTCGCGGGCGCCGCGTGCGAGCCGTACGTGCGAACGGATTGCTTTGCCGGGGACGTGTACTGGTTCGATTCGTGTGGGCGGGAGTTGGAGCTCGAGGAGGACTGCGGCGAGGGGTTCTGCCGCGGCGGCGCTTGCGTCGCCGGCGACTGGGCGGAACGCTGTGATTCCCCACCCCAGGGGCGCTGCGACGGCAACGTCTTGCGCGTGTGCGATCGCGGCGAGGAGCTGAGCATCGATTGCGGGGCGCAGGGCAAGGTGTGTGCGCGAGGAGCGGAGGGGGCGGTCTGTCGACAGGCCGCGCCCGAGTGCGAGCCAGGTCCGCCACACTGCGTGGGCGAGACGCTTCGCAGCTGTGAGGGGGGAAGAGCGCGGGAAGTCGACTGCGCTTCCGTTGGCGGGCGGTGCATCGAGTCGCCCGGTGCGGGCGCGGCGTGCGTGCTCGACGCCCTCGAGCTGTCGGAGGTCGAGCAAGCGCGCTGCGGGCCCTGCGGCTGCCCCCGGCGCTCCGACGGGAGCTCCGAGCGTTGCAACGGCTTGGACGATGACGGGGACGGCTACGTCGACGAGGGTGCCGAATGCGATCCGGTTGCGCTCGACGTGTGGGTGGGGCCGGGCACGTTCGGGGAGCCGGTGATCGACGCGCAGGGTCTGGCCGTCGAGGTGGCCCATGTCAATGCGAGCTTCGCGGAGTCGGGGAGCACGATTCGCTTCGAGCTGGGCGAGGTGCGGGCGCTCCGGGAGCTCGGCGGTGTCGACGCGCCGGACATCGCCTTCGAAGACCTGATCGAGCTGCTCGACGTGCCCGGCGTGGCGGACGGAGAGCCCGCTCTGCGAGTGAGGCTACTGGTCGTGAAGCGCCTGCTCGAGGAAGGGGTGCCGCGGCTCGGGGTCGCGGTGCCCTTCGTGGCCCCCGGTTGCGGGCAGATTCTCGAGCCCGGGGGGCGCCGGCGCGATCGAGCGCTGATCGCGATCGCCCAGGCGCGGACGCCTACGACGCTGACCCACGAGCTGGGTCACCACTTCGGCCTCTGCCACACCCACGAGCGGGAACGCCCCGCCACCCTCGCCCCGGTCGCCTCGGAAGATCCGCAGACCCGGCTCGTGTGTGGCGAGCTCTGCAGTCACGACGGCGACGCCATCTGTGACACCCCCGCCGACAGCGAAGCCTGCGCGTACGAGCCCGAGAGCTGTTTCGTGCATTGCCCGGAAGGTCAGCGTCCGGATCCGAGCAACGTCATGAGCTATTACCACGCGTGTCGGGAGGGGTTTTCGGCCCAGCAGGTCGAGCTCATGGAGCACACTGTCGCGCTGCGTCGAGCATGGCGTCGGTGCCGCGACGGGGCGTGTGAGTGTGCCCTGGGCCGTGACGACTGCCCGCTCGGCATGAGCTGCCGCCCTGCGCCAGAGGGCCAGGTCCCGCGTTGCGGCATGGACGGTCCGCGCTATCCTCGCCAGGGTTGCCAGGCCCACGAGGACTGCAGCGGGGGGGCGGTGTGTCTCGCCGCGGGAGAGGTCTCGCTGTGCGTGCGCCCCTGCGCGCTCGAGCCAGGGGAAGCGGGGGAGTCGATCTCGCGCCGGCTGGAGAGCTGCCACTGCAGCGCGCTGCCGGGGCTCGATCTAGCGGTATGTCGCGAGGATCTGCGCCCGGCGCTGATCACGACGCCCCACGGAGCCCCCTGAGCCCCCGCCCCCGGCAAGCCGCCCCGGCTCTGGGCCGCGCGCCGGCGAGAGGCTATCATCCGCCCATGAGTCGTGCGCGTTGCGACCTCCGGCGGGTCTGTGCGTCGTTCCCCTTCAGCGGTGGCTGCGGCGCCGCGGTCGTTCTGATCTCGGGGCTCGTGCTTGCGGCACTGCTGGCCTCCCGTCGGCCCGCCGAGGCGCGGGAGGCAGGCGCCGAGCGAGCCGGCGGGCGGAAGAAGGGCTCGGAGCGCTCCCCCGAGGGGGTGCTGTCGGTGCGCCTGGTGGCCCTGCGCGGCGGGGGAGACAAGGGGCAGGGCTCGGCGCGGGGCAAGGCGGGCTGCACCGTATTCGATTCGGCCGAAGGCTACCCCACACAGCCGGACAAAGCGCGGCAGAGACGCAAGTGCCCGCTTTCGCACAATAGCGCGACCTGTCGGTTCGCGCCGTTGCCGGCGGGCACCTACGCCGTGGCTTGCATCCACGACGAAAACGGAAACGGAACCCTGGATACCAACTGGATGGGCATCCCGACGGAAGGCACGGTCGCCTCCAACCACGCCAAGGGCACGATGGGCCCGCCGAAATTCGAGGATGCCCGTTTCGAGTTCCAGGGCAAAGACCAGACGTTGGTCTTGCGTATGGGCTACTGAGGGGACGCTGGCTCGCTCGTCGCGATCGCGAAGGGCGAGCCCCTACCGGGGCCGGTTTCCGCCGGCCCCCGATCGAAGCTCGACCCGCTCACTCGTCGTCGGCCAGGTCCTCCGTGCCGTCGTCGATCTCGTCGAGCTCCTCCGGCTCGTCTGCGCCCGCGGCCGGCGACTCCTCTTCGGCGGCCGGCTCTTGCTGGGCCGCGGCGGCATTGGCAGAGTCATCCGGCGCCTCGCTCGGTGCCGGCTCCTTCTGGGATTCCTCCGCCGGAGCGCTGCCGGTCGACGACTGCGTCGTCGCCGAGGACTTGCAGGCTGCCATGGCCAGGCAAGACGCCAAGAAGAAGGGAATGACTTGAAGTTGTTTCATGGTCCGTTTCCTTTCACGTGTGGACCGAGGTTCGCTCTCGGGGCCTAGCAGATCTCGTGCCATGGTCCCGAGCTCGGGCCGCGACGGCGCCCCGCGAGCTCCGAGGCTCCCCTGGGGCACGATCGACCCCGGCCGGGGCGCTTCTACTTGGAAGGCAGCCCCCATGCGGAGCGAATCCGGGCCGAAGCGGCGCAAGCTCTGCGAGGTGTCGTGCAGCGCTTGCACCAGGCGTGCCCATCGCAATGGGACGACTCGATGCCCCATGGCAGCTCACCGTGTCCACCGCTCCGCGCTCGCTGAAGATTAGGCTTCGCCCCATGGATCTCGACCGGAGCCGCCGCCGTCGGTCTGGACCAGACCACGTTCGGAACAATTCGCCTCCTGCTGGCGTCCAGGGTTTGCGCCTTCCGGGTGCGCGGTGCGGTCGCAGCCGGCGCGCGTCGGCTGGCGCGCTGGGCCTCGCCCGGCTCGACCTTGCACGAGCCGGTAGTCGTGCAGCGCTTCGACCGGTGGATAGCCCGGATTTCTTACGACCGCAGGACCGAGGGTGTGAGGCGGAACTGGATTTTCAGTCCAGAGATGCCCGTCGGGCGCGCGCAGACGGACTTGCCGTCTGCCCCGCACGCACTGGCGGGCGGCTGGGCAAGAGGGACCACTCCTCGCACCCACGGGACCAGGTCGTGAGAAATCCGGGCTTGGCTCTGTTGGCTTGTGGTTGTCGATCCTGGCGAGGAGCCTCGTCGTCGCGGACCGACCGGCGAGCGTTTGGTCGATGCCTTGGCTCGGGGACGTGGCGGATACCTGCCGCGAATCGGAGCCGCCGGCTTGATGGTGGCTGGCGCGGGCTCGATCATCCCGATCGCGCCGACCAAGCGGGGGCGAGACCCGGCCACCGCCTCGTCGATCGTGCTCACGACCGTCACCGACGTGGTGGGCTTTGCGAGTTTCTTGGGGCTCGCCGCTTTGCTGGCTCGGCGGCTCGGCGGCTGAGGCGAGCCCCCGACGGTCGCGGCAGATCCGGGCGGCGTTTGCCGCGTGGGGCGAGCGGCGCGGAGCCCCACGGGCCTCAGTCGGGGCCGGCGATGTGCAGGAGCGCGTCTCCCGCGATGACCAGGCCATCCGTGACCTTGCCGATCGCCATGCCCGCCGAAGGGGCTTTGATCGCGCTGCGCGTGCCCAGTGCCGGGTCGATGATCTGGGCGACCGTTTGGCCCTCTTTCAGGGTCTCGCCCAGGCGCACCTTGGTGCGGCAGAAGCCGCTTCGACTCGCTCTCACCCAGCGCTTGGTGCGAAACAGGCGCGCGCGGTTCTTGGCTGGCGGGGCTTCGGCAATCATCGAAGCGCGCGCCATGACCCGCAACGCGCCAGCGACCCCGGCTTCGATCGAGTCGTCCCCGAGGCGGTTTGCCTCGCCGCCCTCGTAGAGCAGCCCCGTCTTCTGGAGCGACTCGGCGTGGGCCCTGAGCGAGCCATCGCGCAGGTCGGCGTGGACGATCGCCGGGGGGGCGAACGCCCTGGCCAGCCTCGCCGCTCTCGGGTCGTCCAGATTGCAACGGATTTGTGGCAGATTTTCGCGCCCCCCCGAGCCGGTGTGAAAGTCGATCCCGAAATCGCAGCGGGAGATCACCAGGCGAGAGAGTAGGTTCGCCAGCCGTGCCCCGAGCGAACCTCGGGCCGACCCTGGAAAGCAGCGGTTGAGATCGCGCCGATCGGGAAGATAACGCGAGCCGAGCACGAGCCCGAAAGCGTTCACCAGCGGAGCGGCCAACACGGCTCCGCGCAGCGATTGGGGGTCGAGTTGGCCAACCAGCTCGTCCACGATCACGGGCCCGTTCAGCTCGTCTCCGTGGACGGCTCCGCTCATCCACATGGTCGGCCCGCGCTCGAGGCCGCGGACGATGACGAGCGGTAGAGCCAGCCACGTCCCGCTTGCCAGGCGAGCCACGGGTACCTCCAGCCGCGTGGTCCTGCCGGCGGGGGCGGGCTTGCCCTCGAACACGAAGGGGTCTTCGGTGGGTTCGGGCGCTCCCGCCGCCGGGACGCGGCGACTCAAGCCTTGCTCCGCCGCTTCGGCACGAGTCGCTTGCCGCTCGGCGACAGCTTGCCCCCGAGGAAGGATCGACCGGGATCGACGACGAAGCGCTTTCGCATCGCCTCCCTCCCCAGCAGCATGCGAAAGCCCATCAGGTCGCGAGATGTCAGCGTGAGATCGACCTCCCAGCTGCGACCGGACCAGGCCAATCGAGCGCGAATGACCGGGCGCAGCTCGCGGCTTCCGTTGGAGCTCTTGATCCAGCGCTCTTCGAGCAGGGCTGCCCGACAGGCCACGGCGAGCTCGCGCGTGCGCTGCAGCGGGCAGACGGTGAAATCCACGTAGCGCCTGCCCCGAAGCGTCGAGACCTCGATGTCCTCGGCGTGCAGCGACGAGCTGCGGGCTCCCGTGTCCACCTTGGCCTTGACCGCGAGGACGCCGAGTTCGGGGAACTTGACCCACTCTCGCCAGCCGAGCACTCGCTGGGCCGTATCGCTCATTTTTTCAATCCGCACGGTTTACCATCGGGGTGCGCTTCGCCCAAGAAAAACTCGCGCGGCCGATCTGCCGTCGAGACGCCTCGCGCCGGCGAGGGGCCGGCACGCCGGCGGCCGATCGAGGCGGCCCACCGCGGACGCAGGGCTCGGGTGCGGTGATTCCGGGTCGGACGCCGACGGGCTCGCGGGCAGAGCTCCGCCTCTGCGCGCGCGGCCCGAACGGGCGTCTGCCGCGGCTTGCTCCGCGACGTCGGCGACGACTCGCGGTCGCCCCCTCGCCATGAGTCGACCGCCGATGAGTCGACCGCGGATGAGCCAACCGCCGATGAGCCAACCGGCTTCGGATTCTCGCGTGGACTCGCGCCGCGCTTCCCACGTACGCTTGCGTCCAGGCTCATGAAGATCTGCATCCTCTCCCGAAGTCCCAAATGTTACAGCACGCGCCGGCTGGTGGAGGCGGCCATCGGGCGCGGACACGCCGCGAAAGTGCTCGACACGTTGCGCTTCTCCATTTCTTCCGACAAGCAGACGCCGGATCTCTTCTACAAGGGGAACCCGCTCAGCCACTACGATGGCGTCATTCCGCGCGTCGGGGCGTCTATCACCTTCTACGGCACGTGCGTCGTGCGGCAGTTCGAGCAGATGGACGTGTTCTGCGCCAACTCGGCGACGGGGATCTCGAATTCCCGCGACAAGCTTCGCGCCACACAAATTCTGAGCCGACACGACATCGGGATTCCGCCCACGGAGTTCGTTCGAGACGCGGCCGACGTGCTGCCGGCGATCGAGCGAGTGGGGGGGGCGCCAGTCATCATCAAGCTGCTCGAGGGCACGCAAGGCGTCGGGGTCATTTTGGCCGAGACGGTCAGCGTCGCTCGCGCGATCGTGGAGACGCTCAACAGCGCCCGGCAGAACGTGTTGATCCAGAAGTTCGTCGCGGAGAGCAAAGGGCGTGACGTGCGCGCCTTCGTGATTGGGGACCGCGTGGTCGGGGCCATGCGGCGGCGAGCCCAGGGAGACGAGTTTCGCAGCAACGTCCACCGCGGCGGGAGCGTCGAAGCCGCCTCGCTCGACCCTGTCTTCGAGCAAACGGCCGTGCGCGCCGCTCAGATTCTCGGGCTACGCGTCGCCGGGGTGGACATGTTGGAATCCGCGGACGGTCCGAGCGTCATGGAGGTGAACTCCTCGCCGGGGCTCGAGGGCATCGAGGCCGCCACGAACAAGGACATCGCCGGCGCGCTGGTGGACTACGTCGCCGACAACGTCAAGTATCCCGAGCTCGACATCCGCCAGCGGCTCACCGTCAGCCGCGGCTATGGCGTGGCGGAGCTGCTCGTGGGGGAGCAGTCCGGCATCGCCGGCCACGACATCGAGTCGCTTCGGGAGCGAGATATCCTCGTCTTGAGCTTGCACCGAGACGGCAAGGTGATCCCCAACCCGCGCTCGGCGCGCAAGCTCGAGCTCGGCGATCGATTGCTCTGCTTCGGCAAGCACGAGAGCATGAACCACTTGCTGCCAGCCGACGTGCGCAAGCACAGGCGGCGCAAGCTGAGGCCCCGGCCCCCGCCGAGCGTGCCGCCGGGCAGGGGATCGCACGAAGATTGAGGGCGCGCCCGCGCGCACGCCCCAGCGGGCGCGGGAGCTGTCGCCAGCTCGTCCTGCGCTCGCAGGGCGCGAAGGAAAGCGCGGTCGGGCAGCTCGCCCCGTCGCCTGTGCCGAGGAGGCGCCCTCGAGCGGCGGAAGGCTGCGCTCGGCCCGGGGGCGAAGAAGCCGACCCTCCCGCATCCAGTCGCCAGGCGCTCCCGAGCACTGCGCCAACCGGGAGGTTTTCGACCTTCGCAGCGGCTGCCTGCCCGCGCGTGCCTCCTCATTTCTTGACCCGCACGGCTGCCGAGCGTACTCCCCTCTTGGTGACTGCGCGGACTGGCAACGCTCGATGCGCGGAGCGTGCTCGGTGGGCCCGCTGCGCGCGGGCTCCCGGCCTTCGCGCGATCTGCTTGGCCTTCGCCCTCCTGTTTTCGCTGGCTTGTCGCAGCCCGCGTCCGCCCGTCGTGGCCCCCTTGGCCATCTCCGTCGTCGGGGTGGACCCGGGGGGGATTCTGCTCAGGATGCGTCTTTCGGTGCACAATCCCAACGATTTCGCGCTGCACGCCGAGAGCGTTTCCGGGGATCTCTTCCTCGGCGAGCCGCCACGCCGCCTCGGCCAGGGGCAGGCGCGGCCCGGGCAGGCCATCGCCGCCGGCGGGAGCGCTCAGGTCAGCACGCAGTTGCGGGTGGTTTGGCAGGATTTGCCTTCGATGACATCCCTGCTCGGCCGCGCGCAGATCCCCTACTCGTTCGTCGGCAACGCGCGGCTGGGGGGAGGTAGCTTCCACCTCTCGCTCCCGTTCGAGCTGCGCGGCTCGATCACTTCGCAGCAGCTGCTGCAAGCCACCGTGCGGGGGCTGCCGCCCCTGCTGCAGTAGGGGCGCGGGCTCATCGCCCCTCGCGGTGCGGTGCGGCAATGCGCGCTCGCACCGTCGCGAAGCGAACGGACGAAACGCATTCCCGCCGCGTCGAGGCCTTCGGCGGCGAGCGTGGTGAGTTGCGGCCGTTTCGTCTTCCCGCGGCGGCTGGTTCGAAGCTCACGCGACCCATTCTGCTGCGTTTCCGCTCGGAGCGAGTCGAAACAGTGGAACTCCTTTGGGGAATCGGCGTTCCCGTATGACTGCGAGGGCGCCCTTGTGGTAGCTAAGTCGTCGTGTCGCGCGAGTCCACGCCCGGTCCTGTTGCCCGTTTCGAACCCTCGGGGGGGCGGGCTCGCGCCAAGCCGACGATCCGAGCGGTGGCCGAGCGCGCCAACGTGGCGATCAGCACGGTGTCCCGCGTCGTCAACGGGGGCCGGGCCAGCAAAGCCGTGCAGCGCAAGGTTCGGCAAGCGATCGACGAGCTGGGCTATTCGCCCTCGGTCGCCGCGCAGAGCCTGGTCAACGGGCGCGCCGGCTGCATCGGTCTGGTCGTCAACTCGAGCCAGAGCACTTGGTTCTCGCAGATCCTCGGCGGTGTGGAGGAGGCCTTGGCGCCCAGTCGGCAGAGCGTGCTCCTGGCCAGTTTGATGCGCGGCGGGCAGCGCGACCCATCCGCGGTGCATCGGTGGATTCACGAGCGGCGCGTGGACGGCCTCTTGCTGGTGCGCTATTCGCGCAAGGATCGCGAGCTACTCGACCTCGCCCGGGAAGCGGCGCTCCCTTGCGTCCTGTTGGCGCCGGATCTGGATTCGGAGGCCTTTCCGAGCGTGCGAAGCAACAACCGCATGGCGGGTAGGTTGGCCGCCGGGCACCTGATCGAGCTGGGGCATCGCCACCTGGCCTTCGCGGGCGGGCCGGAGCAGTCGGTCGACACCCGCATGCGGCAGATGGGCGTCGCGGAGCGCTGCCAGGAGTCCGGCATCGAGCTGGCATCGGAGGACGTCTGGTTCGGAGAGAGCTACGGCCACGAAGCGGGGGTCCAGTTCGCCGAGGTGCTGCTCCGGCGCTCCCCCGCCCAGCGCCCCACGGCCGTCGTGCTGGGCAATGATCCGATGGCGGTCGGGTTCGTCGGCACCCTGCTGAGCGCGGGTGTGGTGGTTCCGCGGCAGGTGTCCGTCGTGGGCTTCGACGGCACGCCCGACGGCGAGCGTTTCTGGCCCCGTCTCACGACGGTCGCGCAACCGTCACGCGAGATGGGCGAGCGCGCCTGTCGAGTGCTCTTGGAGGCAATTTCTTCCCCCCAGGGGGTTCTTTCCACGTCGAGTGAGTACCCCGTTCGGCTGGTGGTGCGGGATAGCACCGCGCCGCCGCGGGCGGACTGAGCCGCCCCGCGTCGGCACATCGAACCAGGCCGCCTCTCGCGGATCGAGCGTCCCGTTCGGCGGGCAAGGGCCGCCGGGGTCGAATCTCGCGGAGGCGATCGCCGCGGCCGAGCTCAGCAAGCGGCGCTGCGAGCCCGGGCTGCGCCCGCGATCCGCATCCCCGGCCCGGAGCAAACCGCCGCTCGCAAACTCGCGCGGGCCCCGAAGAGGGTGTCTCACCACGCTGCCTGCGCGCGAGCCCGAGTCGAGGGACTGCCGGCCCGCCTTCGCGATGCCTGCAAAGCATAGCTGGAGGTACCGGACAAAAAGACGGCGCCGGTTGAACGGCTGGGCCTACCGGCGTCTTCTCGAGTGGTCGATCGCGAAACCGCCGGGTAGTGATGGCAGCAAATTCGCGCCTCCGCGCGTTTCACCACGCGATAGCGCCGGCCGAGCTACAATCCGCCCCGCATGATGGGTGTGCGCGTGCGGATGGACTGGTAACACCGCAGGGCCGCCTCGTAGCCCCGAGGCGGCCCGATCGATGAGGAGGGTGGACGCCCTCACGCCACGGGCGGCCGCCGCAGGCCGAGCCGCGGAGGGCCGCCCCGGCCGAAGCCCTGGAGGTCAAGCCTCCCGGGCTTTCTTCTCGTGCGCCCAGCATGGGTGCGCTCGTGTGGGTGCACGCCCCGCGGGGAGCCGGATCGAAGCGAACCGCGACTGCGTGGGGGCGACCGAGCGTGGGGAGGAAGCGGGGAGCGAAACCGTGGGCCGATGTACGAGAATCGGATCGGAGGCGACGCCGAGCGGGGACCCGCGTGCCAAGAGCGGCTCGCGTTCGCTGCCGAGGGCGCAGTGACCCAGGCGCCAACCGGCTCGCGTTCGCTGCCGGCTATCGCGGAGGAAGGGCGCCGCCCCGCGCGGGCTCCGGGCCGCCCCGGGCGCGCGGCGGCTGATGACTCGAACGGGGGACGGGCGCCCTGCCGACGCCGAAGCGGCTCCGGGGCGCGATCGCTGGCTGCCAGCAGCTCCGCTGCCGTCGATTCGGCCTGCGGGGCGCCGCCGCGGCGGTCAGTATCCCATCTTCATGCGGACCGTGAGCGGCTTCGTCCCGACCGAGAACGCCGCGTCCTCGAAGCTCGGGGGGCCGAGACGGCCCCTGGCGTGGTTCGAAGCGACGGCGCCCTCCGTGGGGTAGCCGATCCAGTTCGTGTCCAGCTTGCCGTTGCCGTTCTCGTCGTGGATGCAGATGGCCGCATAGGTGCCGGGTGGGAGCGACCGCTGCACCTTGCAAACCGCCTTGTGGTCGGAGATCGGGCACCACAGGCGCTTGACGGCCTTCTCGGGCCGCAGGGGGAAGCCTTTCGGCCCGCGAAACAGAGCGCAGCCGACGCGCCCCTTCGAATTGCGGACTCGGCGCAAGGCAAGGGAGAGCTGCGCAGGGGCTCGCGAGGCGCTCGCCTCCTGCTGCTGCGAGCCCGAGGCTCTGCGCGTCTCGGCGTCCGCGGGGGCGGAGCCGAGCAGGCCCACGGCCAGGGCGAGAAGCCAGAGCGAGGTACGACGGCGAGAAGGAGTCATGGAAGTTTTGGGGGAGGCTCGGGTCACGTTCCGGCCCGAGCGTCATCTCGGACCGCGAAGGCGCCTCGTCGAGACGGGGAGCCCCGACGGTCACGCCTTTCCACTACGCAAGGCACGAGCCAATTCTGCCCTTGGATCGGCAGCTGTTCGGGAGCGGGCCAATCGGCTCGGCCCGCGGTCAGTTTTGGCCGAGATTCAGGGGCTTTGGTCGCGATCCCGGAGTCGCTTCGGAGCGGCTGACTCGGCTGGAGCTGCGCGACTGCTCAGTGAGGTGCCGTCACCGCGGTGCCTTGGAATTTCACACTGGGCGCTAGCGGCACACCGGGGGCGTCGCCGTGCGACGGCCCGATGCGGGGTTGCAGGGCTGGGCCGGCGATCCACTGGCGCTGTGAAGCGTGGCGCGACCCGGGAGGCCCCGCCCGAGGCTATTTCGGCGCGCGCGGCAGCAGCGCACCAATGCGGGCCAGCAATGCGTCGTCCGTGAAGGGCTTGAGCAATAGCTCCGCGCCTGCGTCCAGCCCGGGCAGCTCCTGATCGCCGGAGTAGCCGGACATGTACAGCACCCGAAGGTCGGGCCAGCGGCGCGTCAAGGCGGCCGCCAGCTCCGGGCCCGTCAGACCGGGCATCATCACGTCCGTCAGGAGCAGATCGGGCGCGCGTCGCTCGGCCCCGAACAGCGCGAGCGCGTCGTCCCCCGAGCCAGCAGCCTTGACGGCGTAGCCCTCCCGGCGCAGCACGCGCAACAGGTAGCTCAGCACGTCCGGGTCGTCCTCTGCCACGAAGAGGCGCGTCTCCACGCTGGGGCCCGGGTGGGGTTCGGGTGCCGAGGCGCGCGCGGGAGCCTCGGTCGTGCGAGGCAATCGAACCGTGAACCTCGCACCCTGGCCGGGGCGAGACCAGGCCTGCACGTCTCCGCCAGCTGCTTTGACGATTGCCTGCACGGTGGCAAGCCCCAGCCCCGTTCCCTGGCCCCGCCGTTTGGTCGTGAAGAAGGGCTCGAAGATTCGAGCTTGGACTTCCTCGGTCATCCCCACGCCGCTGTCGATCACCATCAGCTCGACGTGGTTGTCGTGCGGACGACATCGCAAGTCCAAGTTCCCGCCTTCGGGCATCGCGTCGCGGGCGTTCGAAGCGAGGTTGAGGACGATCTGTTCCACTTGGGCGGGATCGGCCCAGACGTAGCTGCCCGCGGCGATCTCGATGTTGAGCTTGACCCGCTCGCCGATGAGCCTGTTGAGCAGAGGCTTCATGCTGGGCAGGCTCGAGGCGAGGTCGATGCCTTCGGGGCGGGGCGTTTCGTAACGAGCGAATGCGAGCAGCCGGCGCACCAGGAAGGCACCTCGCTCTTGGAGCTCGAGCAGGTCGTTGCCGATCGCCGTGGCCTCTTCCGCCGTGGAGTCGGCCAGCAGGGATGCGTACCCCCCGACGGCCGTCAGCAGATTGTTGAAGTCGTGCGCGATCCCTCCGGCGAGGCGTCCCACGATTTCTTGCTTTTGTGAGAGCAGCAGCTGGGCCTGATATTCTCGCGCCCGCTTTTCGGCTGCTCGGCGCGGCGTGATGTCGCGCAACACCATCAGTGTTCCCTGGCTACCATCGTCTCGTGTGACGTGGCGCGCGAGCACTTCCAGATGAATCTTGCCGAGCGCCACGACCTCGACTGGCGAGGCCGCATGCGCGAGCGAAGCGATGACCGCCGACCACTCGCGACTCTCCTCTTCCTTCGTGGAGTGGGTCGCCGAGGGGGCAAGCGCCAGCGGAAGCTCGTCCGCGGTGCGACCGATCGCCGAGCCAGCGGTCATGCCGAGCAGGCTCTCGGCGGCCGGGTTCATGTCGACCAGGGTTCCGTGCTCCCCCAGCTCGAGCAGCGCATCCGGGCACCAGTCGATCAAGTCCCGAACGCGCCGCGTGCTCGCCTGGCTGGTGCGCAGCGATGCCCCGAGGAGTGCGAGGCAGGCATAGCTCATCGTGTGCACGACGACGAGGGCGACCACGCCGGTGGCGCCGAACACTCCCGCGCCCGGCGCGGCGAACCCATCGCTCGTGCCGAGCCACCCCGAGGCCGCGATGGAAAGGTTCAGGCTCGAGGCTGTCAGCACGCCGATCGCCAGAGAGGCACCGGGCGTCAGTAGGAGCGCGGCGCCCAGGCTCACGAGCGGCAGGGCCGAGGCCGAGGCGGGCCAGTCGCTTGGTCCGAGCACGATCAGCGTGTAGTGGATTTCGGCCCACATCGCTCCGAGCCCTAGCGTCGTGGCCGACCGGACGCGGCCCCGCCGAAGCAGGGCCAGGCCGACGAGCATGCTCGAGCACGCCCACGGATCGGGGCGCCGGACGAGCTCTTGCAATGAGGTTTCGATCGCTATCGCGGCGCTCGAAACCAGGTAGCCGAGCGCCGCGCAGACCAGACCGGCTCTCAACCAACGGGCGTAGTCTTCGGGGTAGCGCTCGCGGACGATTCGGGTTGCAAGGACGAGATCCGCCCATCGGTGTCGCAGAGTTCCATGTCGTAGCTCATCGCGTTGGGCTCCTTGCATGCCACCCCGTCGACGTGAGCGCGGCGCATGGCCGCCCTCGCGTGCGCCGACCGTACCAGATTCGTCACGCTTTGAAACGACGCGCGTTTCGCCTGCCGAAGGCAGTGGCAGATCTTCGCTTCGACTCCGATCGATCAAGGGAGCTTTCGACCATGCAAGAGGTCCCGCGCCGCCATGAAATCGCTCCCGTGCGCTTCGCACACGAAGGCGGCCGGGGAACGGGGCGTTTTCGGGCGGAGGGAACGGGTTTCCCCGCTTTCTTGCTTCACGCGCCCAGCAACACCGGGCCGGTCAGCATCAAACGGGAGCCGCGGCGCTCGGGGTCGTTTCGAAGAAAACGCGCCGCCTCGGGCGGGTGGGTAGGCTGCTCGTGTTTCACGGACGGGCACCGCGAGGGCGACAATCGGAGGCCCGGCAATCGATTACAACCGGGCGGCCGCTCGTCGCTCTTCTGCCGAAATTCGATTCACTGATGCGACGCGAGTGCGACCAGAGCGGGGGTGGCACGTCTGAGCAGGCACCCTTTCGACTTGCTCTCGGGGCGCTCGTGCGCGCCGAGCTCGCCTGTCGCCCCTTGCTACCGAGCCTTCTCGCCGGGCTGCTGGGCCTCGGGCACGGCGTTCGGCGGTTTTCGCTCCGGGCGCCTTGGGCCTTTCAGGCCGTTCGGCATCGAGAAGGCGACGCTCGTCGAGAAGCTGGCCACGTCGAAGGCTTCCGTGCCGCGTCGTCCACCCTTCTCCTCCTCGTGCCGCACGTGCACGAGGTAGCTGCCCCGCCATGGCATGGTGAAGGAAACGAGACCCTGCTCGTCGCTGTACTCGTGCAGCGACCACCCGCTCTCGGCCGTGAGCGCCACCTCTGTGTGTGGCAGCGGGCGGCCTCGAAACAGGACCTTGAAGCGCCCCTGCGAACCGACCGGCAGCACGTCGAGTGTCAGTGGGTTGGAAACGGGCGCTTCGAGGCTCGCCAGACAGCGGGCGGCAGGCGTCCACACCGCGCGTCGGGCGCCTGCGCCGCGCCCCTCCAACAAGGGATAGCCGCGGTCCACGACCGCCAGCGACTCGCCTGGCGACGCGGGGCGCGCCAGGCGCAGGCCGAGCTCTCCGCGCTGCAAACTGACCGATCGCGCCTTGCCCCGACCGGTCTCGAGCCAAGCGGACGGGCTGGTGAGCTTGTCCAGGTACCCCGGTGAGGCTTCCTGCAGGTTCGCCGCATATTCGCCGAATCGAAGAAACGCCCCTTGCCCGTTCTGCTCGATCCAAAGCTCGTGTCCACGCGCCGACGCGCCCCACGAGCAAAGCCCGGCAGCGCACAACAGGGCCCAACGACCCGAGAACCGAAATGCCATGGCGCCGATTGTTGATGATATGGAGTATCAAAATCAATAAAGAACGGGCCGAGTCGATGTCGAGCGTTCATCCGAACCGCCCGGTCGCTGGCCGGCTGCGCTTGCTCGGCCGGGTGGGGAGAAGGGTCGGTGCGCCTTCGCATGGCCGGTGGCACCCGGAGCCGCGGCTCGATTGGGGGGCGCGATCGAGTAGTCGCCGCACCGCCGCGTTGTATGGTGCGACGATGAATCTCGAATTGTGGCGCAGGGGTTGGGAGCGCGCGGACGTCGGGCGCCGTTCGCGGGCGCTCGCGGTGCTGGCGCTGGCGGCGCTCCCCCTGGCTTGTGGTGGCTCGGCCGAGGGGCGCGCCTGGGGCTCCCCCGCCGCCCTGCTCGGCTCCCAACGGGCGTACCTGGTCGTGTACCGACCTGCCGCGCGGTGGGCGCCCGGAGCCGAGCTGCCCCAAGGGCCGCTGCAGGAGCATTCGCGCTACCTGCTCTCGCTCTACCGCGCCGGCGCGCTCCGAGCTGCGGGGCGCTTCGGGGACCGGAAGGGGGGGGCGATGTTCATCGTGACCTCTGACGACCAGACGGCGCTCGCCCTCGTGGAGGCGGACCCGGCCGTCGTGGCGGACGTGTACGACTTCGAGCTTCGACCCTGGTTGCTCGCCGAGTGGGCGGAGCGCGATCGGACGTGGCCGAAGTAGGCTTGTCGCCCGGAGCCCCTCGAGCAACCACGACGCGGGCTCGACGGACGTAGGCTCCGCTTCCCCAGCGTGGACGCCTGGCCTCGCCGGCATCCCCGTCGAGGCGACACTGGCGCAGCGATCACCCGGCAGCGCTGCCCTGCTCAAGGGAAAGGACGCGTGCGCAAAGCCGGTCGTCGACGGGACGGCAAAGCCCGTGACGAGACCCGGGTAGGGTCGGCGCTCGGCCCAGGCCGGCGAGGCCTTGCCACTGCAGTGAACGTCTTGGGCCCGTTGAACCTGCGGCACACCGCGGTCGAGGGGCGCTCTCGCGCTTGGCTCCCCGGCTCGGCCCGAGCGGCGCCCGCTCGATGCTCGCTGCCGTGCTCTCCACGACCTCGCCTCTCGGGCGCCCCGCTCCCCCCGAGCCGGCGACGCGGCAGCCCCTCTCGGGACTGCCAGCCCGGGGAACGCCTAGCTTTTCCGGGGCCCGTGGGTGGGAAGCAGCTCGTTCGGTGCTCTAGCCGCCAGCGGGCTTCAGCCCCCGGTTCGCGACTGCTCCGGCGGACAGGGACCGGACGTACGCGATGATGTTGGCGATGTCCTGCGGAGGCAGGGCAAACTCCGGCATCTGGGGGGACTTGCCGACGGCCACCCCCCCCCGGCTGATCAGCTCGTAGAGGTAGCGGTCGTCGAGGTTGGCCATATAGGCGGCGTCCGTGAGATTTCTCGGCTTGGGATTGAGCGCTGCGGCGGCGGGCCCGTCGCCTTTGCCAGCCTCTCCGTGGCAGGGCACGCACGCGGACTTGAAGAGCATCTGTCCAGCCGTGACCGGGTCCCCACTGCTCACGGCGCCGCGAAGCAGCTCTTCCGGGACGGGCGGCGGCACGGCCCAGGTGACCTTGCTCATGTCTCCCTGGTAGATCGAGCGCACGTAGATGATGACCTTGCGGATCTGCTCATCCGTGAGCGCCTTGCCGATCGCATTGGGCATCGTCTGGTTCGGAATTTCTCCTCGGATCAGCTTGAACAGGGTTTCGTCGTCACTGCCGAAGATCCACTGGTCATCGAGAATCGGCTTCCCCATTCCTCCGCCGCCGGTCACACCGTGGCAGCCCACGCAGCCGTAGGTCAGATAGATCTGCCGCCCCTCCACTACATCCTCCACGGTGGGCCCAGCCGCCGCGGATTTCTCTGCGCCGGCGTCGCACCCGGCGCAGGAGACGCACGCGGCGAAGAGGCCTGCCCACGCCCCGAGCCTGCCCATCAGCGGCCCCCTTGGCTCGAGTCGCTACCGGCCTTGCCGGCTCCGACCTCCAGCGGCGGGCTTTCCAGAGGCAGCAGCGGTACGCCGAAATCCCGGAGGATGGCCTGGATCTCCGCTCGCTCTTCGTCGAGCGCCTCTTCGAGCCGCTTGCGCAGGTCGTCGTCGGCTTTGCGGACTCCCATGGAGATGTCGAACGCGAAGGGCGCTCCGGTGCTCTCGCTCTCGTCGAGCGGCACGAGCGCGAGGGCCGGAGCCCCTTGCTTCTTCTGAAAATAGCCAGCGATCGGGCCCCACACCAGGGCCACGTCGATGCGGCCGGCCATCAAATCCTCGACCATTTTGCCGGGGTATTCCTCCGGGTGGAACTTCGAGTCGAACATCAGCTGGTAGGCCACGACGTTGTCGCCGACGATGCCCCGTTGGCCCAGCGCCAGGTGGGGCGGCGTGTTGACTTGTACACCGACCTTGAGCGCCTTCAGCCGCGGGTCATCCAAGGACTCTGGCTTTTCGCTCCGATCCTTTCGATAGGCCATGACGTAGCCCGTTCGATAATACGGTTTCGTCCAACGGACCAGATCGTACCCCTTGGGAATCCCGAGCATCACGTCGCAGCGGCCCGTGTTGAGCACCCGCCGCACGAGCCCGCGCTGGTGCGGCCACCACACGTACTCGACGCTCCAGCCGAGCTGTTTGGCGAGCACCGCGGCGATCTTGTTCTCGATCCCCTCGCCCTTCTCGTTCGAGAAGGGCATGTTGTTCGGGTCGCCGCAGACCCGAAGGACTTTGTCCGCCTCGCCGGCGCCAGCACTCCCTCCGAAAGGAAGGAGTGCCGCTGCCAGCGCCAGAACCCTGCCCAGCCGGGCTCCCATGCTCGCCATATCCGTCACTTTCCAGTCATCGTCGAAATCGCTCGGGTGGACCACTTCAGAGGGCGAAGACGTAGACCATGCCGCCTTTCGTGGTGGCATCGTAGAGCCCGGATTTCTTCGCAATCCCCACCGCTCCCAGAGCGGCATACGAGTCGTTGGTCGGCAGATCGTGAGCCACCGGTAGCCCGAACCAGCCGCCCACGCCGGAGTAGATGGCCACGTATTGCTTCTTGTCCGGCCCCCGGAAGGTCATCGGCGCGCCGATGATCCCCGAAGCGACCTTGTGTTGCCACAGCACCTTGCCCGTCTCGGCGTGAACTGCCTTGAACCAGCCGTCCATCGTTCCGTAGAAAATCAGGTCGGTGGCCGTGGCGAGAACGCCGCTCCAGGAAGGAAAGCGCTCCTTGATCCCCCACTCCTTCTTGCCGGTGGTGGCGTCCCAAGCAATCAGCTCACCCAGGTGACCGCCGGGGCCGGGCTTCATGGCCACGTTGGCACCTACGTACGGTGCGCCCGCGATGTACTTCACCTCGGTCGCCTCGTAGTCCATGCACATGTTGTTGGTCGGGACGTAGAAGAGCTTGGTGCGCGGGGAGTATGCCGCCGGCTGTTGGTCCTTTCCACCCATGGCGTTCGGGCAGATGTCCTTCGTGACCATGCCTTGCTTCGTGCGCTTGGAGAGATCCTCGATCGGTCGCCCCGTCTTCTTGTCGATACCCTTCGCCCAATTGACGTTGACGAAAGGCTCGGCGACCAGCAGCGTGTCGTCCTTGCGGTTGAGCGTGTAGCCGAAGCCGTTGCGGTCGAAGTGGACGAGCGCCGGGACCTTCTCGCCGTCGATGGTGAGGTCGACGAGGATGCTCTCGTTGACGCCGTCGTAGTCCCACGCGTCGTGGGGGGTCATCTGGTAGGCCCAGGCGGCCTTGCCCGTCTCCGGGTCGCGTGCCCACAGGGTCATGGACCACTTGTTGTCCCCGGGCCGTTGATCCGGATTCCACGTTCCCGGGTTGCCCGTCGAGTAGTAGAAAAGATTGAGTTTCGGGTCGTACGAATACCAGCCCCAGGTGGTGCCGCCTCCGCGCTTCCACGCGTCCCCCGACCACGTCTTGACGCCCTGGTCCTTTTGCCCGTAGTGCGGGTTGGCCGCGTTGAAGTTGTCGGATAGCAGAAGCTCGGCGTCCGGCCCCGTGCTATACGCCCGCCAGAGCCGCTTGCCGTTGCGGACGTCGTAGGCGGTGACGTGGCCTCGCACACCGAACTCACCGCCGGAGATGCCGACGATGAACTTGCCGTTCACCACGAGCCCGGCGCCGGTGATCGTCTCGCCTTTCGTGGGGTCGCCGTTCTTCGTCTTCCAGACCTCTTTTCCGGTCTGGGCATCCAAGGCGATGACCTGCGCATCGAGGGTGATCATCAAGATCTTCCCCTCGGAGTAGTTCAGGCCTCGGTGCACGAGGTCGCAGCAGGCGACGGGCGTGGCGCGAGCATCCTGATCGGGCGTGTACTTCCACTTGACGGGCTTGCCCGGCTTCGTCAGATCGATGGCGTAGACGTGGTTGGGAAACGAGCTGTGCGCGTACATCGTGGAGCCGATGACCAGCGGTGCTCCTTCGTGACCTTTGGTCGTGCCGGTGGACATCGACCAAGCCACCTTCAAATCCTTGACGTTGGCCGTGGTGATTTCGTTCAGCGTGCTGTACCGGGTGGCCGAGTAGTTCTTCGCGGGCAGAGCCCACTGCCCATCGTCTTCCTGTAGCGACACGAGCTCTTTGCCAGCCTCTTTGGCGTAAGCCATGTGCTCCGCCCGCTCGGCCTCCGTCAGAGGCGGTGGCTCGGCCTGCTGGCTCTCCGCGGCCGGGGCCTGCGCTGCGGGAGTTGCCGCCAAGACCTTGGATTCCGTCTGCGAGCTCTGCGACTCGCACGCTGTCGCCGCCAGGAGCGCGACCGAAACCAATGCGGCATTCTTGATACTTCCGGCTCGTAATGGGTGCGCCGTCCTTTTCATCATCGTCCTCCGTCTCGAGTCGCAACAGATGGTTTGGTCGCACCTCGGCTCGCTTGGCTCGACGTAGGTCGAGTCAACGCACGGCCGCCCGAGGGGCATAGGGTGCGACGATGGCGAGACTATGCGTATGCCGGTTGTGCCGCAACTGTTGATGACTGGAGCGGCGGCTGGAGCGTGATGCTTTTGCCCCACGTGCAGCGGGCGGCGTCACCCCCGGGCAACCAGACGCAATGGCGAGCCGTGGCTCGATGAGGTCGCGCTCATGCAAGCCGTTCGCCGTGCGTTCCGTGACCTTCTTCCTCTTCATGAACGGTGCATGGGGCGGCGAGAAGGGATCAAGCGAACCGCGGCTGGCACCGAAAGCCTTTGCAAGGACGTCGAGAACCAAACCTGTCGGAGCGTGCGTTGCAGGCGATGCCGCGGGGCTGTGGCGCGCCCCCCGAGAGCCTGCAGGCGATGGAAGACCCCGAAAGGAATGCGCAAAAGGTCGCGGCCTTCGAGCGCAAGAGACGACAAGCGCGAGCACGCAGCCATCGCTCCTCGGGTGCTCTCTCTCATCGTGGCTTTGCACAGCAGGCGCGGGCAACTCGGAGCAACCGCGAGTGGCCACGTGTCAGGAAGATGAAAGACGAGCGCCCTCGCGCAAGGGTGGATAGGCAAGCTGAACTGCGCCCTTGCGAGCGCGACTTGCTGATTCGGCCACGGATGAGGAGCGCGCCGGGGCGGGCTGGCGCTGTGGCTCGGCACGACGTACAAGTGCAGCGATGCGCACCTTCATCATCGTTTTCATTGCTTTGTTCATCGACGTCGCGTGCGAGCGCAACGGGGAGCCCGCGAGCGAAGGGCCCGCGGGGGGCGCGAGCGAAGGCGCCACGGAAGCCGCGAGCGAGACGACCGCCGTGGCGGAACGCGTCTATGTAACCGACGAGAGCGGGGGCTTGGTCGTCGTCATCGATGCCGCGACGGACGAAGTCGTCGCGCGCGTTGCCGTGGGCAAGCGGCCACGTGGGATCCGCGTCGCACCCGACGGAAGCCGTATCTTCGTGGCGCTGTCGGGGTCCCCCAAGTCGCCGCCCGGCACGGATCCGGCCACGCTGCCACCCGTGGACCGCGCGGCGGACGGCATTGGCATCATCGACGCGGCGACGCTGAAGCTCGACCGGGTCATCGAGGCCGGTCAGGATCCGGAGATTTTCGACCTGACTCCGGATGGCAAGCGGCTGTGGGCCTCGAACGAGGAGACGGCCGAAGCTTCTCTGATCGACGTGGAGAGCGGCCAGGTGGTGGGGCGAGCTGGCGTGGGGCAAGAGCCCGAAGGCGTTGGCATTCACCCGGCGGGCAAGCACGTGTACGTCGCCAACGAACGGGACAACTCGATTTCGGTGTTCGAGGTAGGCACCGGGGAGGCCGTCGCGGAAGTCAAGGTGTGCGAGCGGCCGCGCTCGGTCGCCTTCAGCCCCGACGGTCGGCGCGCGTTTGTGGCGTGCGAAGAATCCCACGCCGTGGCGGTGATCGATGCGAGCTCTCACCAGCCCGTCGCCACCATCGACCTACCCGGCGAAGGCGTGCGCCCGATGGGGCTGGCCATGGCCCCCGGTGGCGCGACCCTGTATGTTTCCGGAGGTCGCAGCCGCACCGTCCACGTCGTCGACCTTTCTTCCAGTCCAGCGAAGGTGAAGGCGACGATTGGCGAGCTGGGGGAGCGGCCTTGGGGTATCGGCCTGGCGCATCGAGGCGCGAAGCTCTACACCGCCAACGGCGGATCCGGCGATGTCTCGGTCGTGGACACGGCGACGGGCAAGGTCGTGCGCCGGATCGAGGTGGGCGGCTCTCCGTGGGGAATCGCCGTTCGCTGACGGCCGGCTTCGGCGAGCGCCGGGCTCAGAGTGCATAAACGGCCAGAAAGGTCGCGAGCCAGGCCGCTCCGACGAAATGCCAGAACATTGCAGCCAGGGTGACCGTGACCCCGGGGGGAGCCTCCGGGGTGCGCCGCAGCGCCGGCACCAGCAACCGCGCCAACAGGCCCAAGCCGACCAGTACGTGCAGAAGGTGAAAGACGGTCAATAGATAGAACGTCCCGCCGTAGGGGCCCGAGTCGAGGCGCAGGCCACTGCGCCAGGCGCCCGCCCAGACTCGGAGCTGCAGCACCACGAACGAAAGTCCGAGGGCGATGGTCGCGAGCAATTGGCCCCGAAAGCAACCGAGCTCGCCGCGTCGCAGCCCGGCGCAGGCGACCGCGAGCGTGCGGCTGCTGGCGAGCAGCACTGCCGTTGCGAAAGTTGGCAAAGCCGAGGGCAAGCCGGGCAGGCCGGGGGGGGGCCAGACGAACGCGCGCGCGCGTAGCACCGCGTACGAGAAGAACAGGGCCCCGAACATCATCGTCCACGATCCGAGGAACAGAACCATGCCCGAATGCGCCAGGTCGTGCTCGCCGCGCTCGACCGCGAACGATCCCCCATCGCCGCCGGGTTGGCCGGGCCTGGGTTGGCTGCCGCCTTGCGCCTCTCGAGGCGCGCGTCGCCGGGGGGCGCGCTGCCCTTCGGCTCGGATCGTTGCGCTCCCTTTCGACGTCAATGCTCCCTCGGCGCGGCCCGCGTGAGGAGGTCGCGTTCGCACTCTTGCACGCCTCGGGCTCGAGCGGGAGGCGCTTCGCGTTGCGGAGGCGGTCCTCGCCGCGGCCGCTTTCGCTTCCCGGGGCGCTGCCGGGCGCGAGGTCGCTCGGCGAGTCGCTCGAAGCGCACGGCCTCGACGGACATTGCCCAGCTCCGTTGCGCGACGGTGCTCGGGGTTGCCTGTCCCCGGAGCGTCGAACGGGTAGCCTCCGCTTTCGGCATTGCGCCGGCCAAACGAGGGGAGCGAGCTCGTCGCCGGCACCTACCCGGGGCGGGCTATCCGTGGCTCGTTGATTTGTCGCGGCGATCGGCTCGCTCGCCGCTCTCTTCGCTGCGCTCCGGTCGCCGCTGGCGAGAGCGCCATCGGCGGCTGCGGCGGTCGGGGCGTTGGCGTCGCGTTCAAGGCCAAGGTCAACTTCCAGCCCCGCCGTGCCTCATCGAACGCTCGCCGCATCGAGCCAGCGAGCCGTGCGCGCTCGCGTGTGGGGGAGCGATCACGCGTCTGCCGACTGCGCACGAGCTATTGGTTTCCAATGCGATCTCGCTCTACTCGGGCTTTGCGCCGCCAACTTCGAATCGCCGAAGGCGGCGGGCACTCCGCTGCGTTGGCCGCGGTCTCGGCCGCGTTGGCCGTTTTGCTCGGGCTCTATCCTTGCTGATTCGTCCGGCGCGCGCCCGCGCCAAAGGCCGGAGCGTCCCCTGCGGTGGGCGCTCGTAGGCAACGCGACGCAACCGGGGCGCGTCGAACTTTCCGCGCGCTTGTCAACCAAGAGCCAGCTGCGCTATGCCAGCCGCCATGAAGCTCAGCCACCGACTGGCAGTTCTTTCCATTGGGTCCGTCCTGTCTCTCTCGCTTGCGTGCGACAATGGGCAGAAGGAAAAAGAAGACGAGGGGGTCACCACGAAGCAAGGCCAGCTCGTGCCGGGGGCCGCCAGTGAGGCCGTGCCCAAGGAGGCCGGGTACAAAGAGCTGGAGAGCGTGCCCAACGCCGGCGCGATTCGGGGAACCATCGCCTACACGGGGAACAAGCAGGCGGGCACGCTCACGGTCACGAAAGACGCCAACGTTTGCACCCACGGCGGCGAG
Source organism: Polyangiaceae bacterium (assembly GCA_050299315.1). GTDB lineage: Bacteria > Myxococcota_A > Polyangia > Polyangiales > Polyangiaceae > SZUA-265. The sequence goes on along the minus strand of JBNKVS010000052.1, from coordinate 25,352 downwards.
CCGGACGGCAGCATCCAGGTGGCCGATGGCAAGCTGAAGAACGTGGTCGTCGCCATTACCGACGATATCGCGGAAGGCAAGCGCTGGCCCTCGGAGAAGGCCGTGGTGGACAACAAAGAGTGCCTCTTCGACCCCCGCGTGCAAATCGGGCGCTACCAAGGCGAGGTCGAGGCGAAGAACAGCGATCCCGTCTTCCACAACGCCAACCTGGCTCGAATCGAAAACGGTCAGGCAGAGACACTGGCCAACATCGCGCTCCCTCTCCAGGGCCGGTCGCAGACGAAAAATCTCAAGAAGGCCGGCATCGTCGGCATCAAGTGTGACGTGCACGAGTGGATGAAAGCGTGGATCTACGTCAGCAAGCACCCGTACGCAGCGGTCACCCAGGCGGACGGTAGCTACGAGATCGCGGACGTTCCGCCCGGCGAGTACGACGCTCTGATTTGGCACGAGGAGCTGGGCCAGGTCGAAGCGAAGGTGAAGGTCGAGCCAGGGGGCACGGCGACACTCGACCACGCTTTCGAATGAGTCGAGCACCGCGGCGTGCTGGCGTGCCCCGGCAGGCCGACTGCCGCCCGCATCCGCGAGCAGCCTCGGCCCAAGCGCCTAGCTGCGCGGCCCCCGGGGGGAGGCGAGCAGGCCGATGTCGCGTAGAAGCAGGTCGAGCGCTGCTTCATCGGTGAGGTCGTAGAAGCCGCGGATCTGCATTTCTGCGTCGACCAGGGCGAAGCGAGTCTGCGGCGTGCGGCCGACGACCTGGAAGTCGTCGAGGACGGCTCGCACGAGGGCAGGGGAGCCCGAGAGGAAGCGCCAGGTGCGTCGGCTGGCGCGGAAGGCCCCGGCCAGATCGGCCATCTGCGTCGGCGTGTCACGGTCCGGGTCCACGGTGAGGGTAACCAGCCGGATGGCATCGCCCAGGTTGCGCGTGCGGTGCTGCACCTCGCCCATGCGCGCCAGCATGCGGCGGGATTGCCCGCACATGGGCTCGCAGGCGACCGCCGTGAAGTTCGCCACCCAGATCCGCCCGCGCAGCTCCCCGGGCCCCAGGCTGCCGCCGTTCTGGTCGCGCAGGCTGAAGTCGCGGACGCGCCCGAGCGTGGGACGACGGTGCGGCAGGCTGCGCTCGGCGTCGATGGAGCGCAGAATCGGCCAGGTGAACATGGCGCCGATGAACAGCAGCCAAAAGGCAGGCTTGACGACGAGCGCGGCAGCCAGCGCTTGGATGCGCGCTCCCAGGGCGCGGGGGTGAAGCCGCATGGGGCGTCAGCGTATCTCCAAATCGTGAGCCCGAGCAACGGATCGCAACGTGCCGCCCGCCCGTTGCGCGACCCGTTTTGCGTGTGATACCAAGGGCTCCATGAGCGCGTCCGCGATGGCGGCACGAGCGCACGATCCTCGGCACGACGACCGTCCGCTACCCCCCGACGAGCATTTCGGCGAAGCGACTCCCGGCAAGATCGGCATGTGGGTCTTCCTGCTCTCGGACGCCAACATGTTCGCGGGCCTGCTGCTGGCGTACGGCGTTCTGCGCGGCGGGTCTACCGTGTGGCGGCCCCCCCAGCAGCCCGCCCTCGGCATCAACTTCACCGCAGGGCTCACGTTTCTGCTCATCTGTTCGAGTGTCTCGATGGTCATGGCGCACGCCGCCATCGAGTCAGGGGACCGAAGAAAGAGCGTTCGATACTTGCTGCTCACCGCGCTCGGTGGGCTGCTCTTCTTGTGCGGCCAGTACCACGAATACTTCGGCATCTGGCACCCGGGCTTGACCGAGCAGGGGCTCGCCTTCGGGAGCTCTGCCTACGCGAGCACGTTTTACGTCACCACGGGCTTCCACGGCGCTCACGTGCTGGCCGGCGTGGTGCTTCTCCTGGTGACGGCCGTTTCAGCCGCGCGTGGTAAGGCCACGGCCCACGAGGTCGAAGCGGTGGGCCTCTTCTGGCACTTCGTCGACCTCATTTGGATCCTCGTCTTCACGCTGATTTACTTGATTCCCGAGTAAGGCCCCGGTCATGAGCTCCACCGCGCACGAAAGCCGCAAGCAGTACTGGTTCATCTGGCTCTACCTGTTGGTCCTGACCCTCGCCGAGGTGGGCGTGGCGTACGTCCCGGGAATTGCCAAGGCCCTGATGGTCTCGGCGCTGCTCCTGCTCGCGGTCGTCAAGGCTTCTTTGGTCGGCCTGTTCTTCATGCACTTGGGCCGCGAGACGCGTGTGCTTCGATGGTCGGTGGCCGTTCCGATGGCCTCGCCCATTCTGTACGCCGTCGTGCTCATCGCCGAGGCCGGCTGGAGGTTGCGGTAGTGGCCGGCGGTTGCCGCAGCTCGAGAGCCCCGGGGGCCTTGGCCGCGCTGGCCGGTGTGCTGCTGCCGCGGCTGGCCCAGGCGTGCCCGATGTGCAGCAGCCAGCAGCCCGGCGGCGCCGCGCGCATCGCCGCTCTCGGTTTGATGATGCTGGCGCCGTTCGTCATCGCCTTCACCCTGTACTCCGTGCTGCGTCGTACGGGCGGCCCTTCCCCCGAGCGAGGGGCGGGGCCGAGTGCCGGGGAGCCGAGCGCCGGGGTGTCGCCGGCGAGGGCGGCGCAGGCGCCGCGGGCGGCGGCGAGCCCGTCCGTTGGCGAGCCCGCTCGCGGCCCGCTCGGCCCCACACGCGAGATGCTTCCGTGAAGAGCCGACCTCCGCAGGCCGAGCCGGCGCGGTGCCGCCAGCGTGCCGAGCGCCCTTCCCATCGGCCTCTGCGGCGCGAGGGTCGCTGGCTCGGGGTGCGCCGAGCCCTGGCGCAGCGGTGGCCGGGCTGGGCCTCGGCCGCCTTTCTGCTCCGGCCCGCGCTTGCCCGCGCCGCTCCACGGCCCGAATCCGGCTTTGGCTACCCACGGGATGTCTCCGAGGAAGGCCACCGCATCGACTGGCTGCTCAACGTCACCTCGATCTTCGTCGGCATTCTCTTCATCGCGATGGTCGTGTGGATGGCGATCGCCATCGTCCGGCACGGCCGCCGGCACACGGCGCACTGCGATCACGGCAGCGCCAGAAAGCAGGTCGTGAAGGCGCTCGGGCTGTCGGCTCTGATTTTCTTCATCGTGGACGGTAATCTGTTCGTCAATTCGATTGTCGACCTCGACGAGGCCTTCTGGAACTTTGCAAAAGCAGAGAGCCATCCAGAGGCGGTGCGCATCGAGATCAATGCCCATCAGTGGGCCTGGGATGCGCGCTACGCGGGGCAGGACGGCCAGTTCGCCACGGCGGACGACATCGTCACGCTCAACGATATCCGCGTGCCGAAGGGGGTGCCGGTCGTCTTTCAGCTTCGCTCGGTGGACGTGATTCACTCGTTCTATCTGCCGAACCTCCGGCAGAAGGTCGACGTGGTGCCCGGCACCACCACGCATCTTTGGTTTACCGCCAAGGAAACCGGCGAGTTCGACATCGCGTGCGCACAGCATTGCGGTGTCCATCACTACAAGATGAAGGGGCAGCTCACGATCTACGAGCCCGAGCAATACGCGGCCTGGCTCGGCGAGGCCCAGGCGAATGCCCGGGTTGCATACGACCCGGCGGATACGCTGGGCCACTGGGGCTGGCGCTGGGGCAAGGATTACTATTGATGCCGAAGAGATTCCCAGTCGGGATGTGCTTGCCCTTCGTGCCGCCCGGAGCCGCATCTCGCGGCGGGTCGCTGCCCGGCGTCGGGGCCCGCGGCGGCGCCCGGCGGCGCGCCAGCTCGTCACGGCCCGAACACCCGTCCGCATCGATGGCGGCGAACCGGAGGGCGCACTAGCCGTGGAGAGCACCTATCGCGAGCTGCAGCCGATTCACCCGGCGCCCAACACGTTCGTCCAAAAGTACGTCTTTTCGACCGACCACAAAGTCATCGCGAAGCAGTTTCTGTGGGCCGGGCTCCTCTTTCTCGGCGTGGGCGGCGGGCTCGCCATGATGATTCGTTGGCAGTGGGGCTTCCCCGGGCAACCGATCCCGGGGACGAGCTCGCCGATCGGGCCGGCCCTCTACAACAAGCTCTTCACCATGCACGGGCTGATCATGATCTTCTTCGCGATCACGCCCATGATGATCGGGGCGTTCGGCAACCTGTGCATTCCGCTCATGATCGGCGCCCGGGACATGGCGTTCCCGAAGCTCAACATGCTTTCGTTCTGGACCTTCGCGGCTTCCCTGGTCCTGATCGTCGCCTCGTTCTTCGTCCACCTGGGCACCGGCTCCGCGGGCTGGACGACATACCCCACGCTGTCGACGCAGATCGGATCTCCGGGGCTGGGCCAGACGCTCGTGGTGGTGGCGATCTTCGTGACCGGCTCGGCCACGCTGATGGGGGCGGTCAACTACATCACGACCGTAGTCCGGCTGCGCGCCCCGGGGATGACCTACATGCGCATGCCACTGACCGTGTGGGGCATGTGGCTGACGTCGATTCTCAACTTGCTGTTCGTTCCGGTTCTCGCCGCCGCCGCAATTCTGCTCGTGCTCGATCGCGAGTTCGGCACGCAGTTCTTCATCGCGGCGACTCAGGCGGGAATGGATGGTGATCCAATCCTCTTCCAGCACCTCTTCTGGATCTTCGGCCACCCCGAGGTCTACATCCTGATCTTGCCCGCCTGGGGGTTCGTGGGGGACTTTCTCTCGTTCTTCGCCCGCAAGCCGCACTACTGGTACCGGGGCACCGCTTACGCGATGATCGCGGTCACGGTCCTGAGCGCGGTCGTATACGGCCATCACATGTTCATGACCGGGATGAACCCGCTGCTCGGCAAATCCTTCATGTTGCTGACGCTCATCATCAGCGTGCCGGCCGAGCTGTTGTTCTTGAACTGGCTGCACACCATCTACAAGGGGTCGATTCGGCTCACCACGCCCATGCTTTTCGCCCTGGGCATGGTCTTCGTGTTCGGCCTCGGCGGGCTGACGGGGGTGTTCCTGGCGACGATTTCGACCGACATCTATCTCCACGACACCATGTTCGTCGTCGGCCACTTCCACTACACGATGGCGGCGGCCACGTTGCTCGGAACGCTGGCGGCGATCTACTTCTGGTTCCCCAAGATGTTCGGGAAGATGATGGACGAGCGGCTCGGAAAATTCCATTTCTGGTCCTCGCTCGTCCTGATTTGCCTGGTCTTCGGTGGGCAACTGCTCGTGGGCTACGCCGGGCAGCAGCGCCGGCTCTGGGACCCGCACCAATACACGTTCCTGCGGCACCTTCTGCCGCTCAACCGGGCCACGAGCTGGGCGGCGTTCGCGCTCGGCGCGAGCCAGCTGGTGTTCGTCTACAACTGGCTTCACTCGATGTTGCGCGGCGAGAAAGCGCCGGACAACCCCTGGGAGGTTGGGACGCTGGAGTGGACGGTGCCCTCTCCGCCGCCGCACTACAACTTCGAGCAGATCCCCATCGTGCGGCGCGGCCCCCACGAGTACGCCGACCCCCGTGCGAAGAAGCTGCTCGGGCGGGACTGGGTGAGCCAGTCCGAGGTCCTGCCAGACGAGCCGCGGGAGCCTGGGCCTGCGCACGGCCCCCGCTCCTCACCGATTGGGGCGGAGCCGCTGGGCGCGCTGATGGCCCGAAGGGAGGACTGAGTGCGGTGGGACGGCTCGTTGCTACTCGCTGCCAGCTTGGCCGCGGCGTCTCTGGCGAGCGCGTGCCGCTCGCTCGCCGACCAGGTGACGTTCGAGCGATCCATGGTGCTGGCAGGGCAGGAGGTATCCGCGGAGGTGCTCAACCGAGGGCGCGAAAGCTTCGTGCAGAATTGCTACGCCTGCCATGGCATGGACGGAGGCGGGAGCGGACCAGCCTCTCCCTACTATCGTCCCCCCCCGCGCGACCTCACCACGGGCCTGTACAAGTTCGGAGGGGTCGTCGACGGGCTGCCCCACGATGAAGACTTCGTACGCATCCTCGAGCGCGGTCTGACGGGCACGCCGATGCTCCCGTGGGACATCCCCGAGGCAGAGCTGTATCCGATCATCCAGTACGTCAAGGCGCTCGCACCCGTGTGGCAACGGGAGGAGGAGCTCGGAGCGCGGATAGCCGTGGATACCGATACCTGGCAGGGCAAAGAGGGCGAGGCGGTGGCGCGCGGCAGGAAGATCTACCACGGGCTGGCCACTTGCCAGCAGTGCCACCCGGCCTACGCCACGAAGCAGGAGATGTTCGAGCTCTCCGCGGAGGTCGGCAACCGGGGGATCACCGAGTTTCGCGCCCGTCCCTTTCAGTCGGAGGCCAAGGAGAGCCAATATGCCGCGGGGGGCAAGAAGATGGTCATCACGCCGCCGGATTTTCTCTTCAACGAGGTCCGCTCCGGGCACGACGTGAAGGACCTGTACCGGATCATCAGTGCCGGGATTCCGGGAACCGCGATGCCCACCTGGTACGGCGCATTGCCCGCATCGGAGGTCTGGGCGATGGCCTACTACGTCCGTTCGCTGCTGCAGATGCGGGGCACACCGCAAGCGTTCGCGCTTCGGCGGGCTCTGGCCGCCGCCCCGGAATTCGTGCCGCCGCCCCCCGCGGGGGAGGGGGCGACGACGAGCGAGGGCGAGCCGGAGCGATCCGCGAGGCCGGGCCAGCTCTAGCCTGAGCGGCTGGCGGCCTCGAGCGGAGGGGGCGTCGAGTCGTGCCTCGCCGGGTCCGCCGCCGATATCCACGGCGCCGGGGAGGATCCAGTCGGCTTTGGCCCGCGCTCGGGCGGGGCGCCGCCCGTCGTCGCCCGTCAGGCGTCGGGATCCAGCGGTGGAATGCCTCGATACGGGGGACGGCCCTCCACGTAGGCCAGCCACATTGCATCGAGCATCGTCCAGAGCACGTCGAGCTTGAACTTGAGGATCTGCACGGCGCGCCGCTGCGCTTGTCGAGTCGTGCAGGTGTCCAGTGTGATGGAGAGGCCGTGGTCCACGTCTCGTCGGGCTTCGCTGAGGCGCTTGCGAAAGTAGTCGTAGCCCGCGGGATCGATCCAGGGGTAGTGGCTCGGCCAGTTGTCGAGTCGGCGCTGGTGGGCCTCGGGGGCGAACAGCTCGGTCAAGGAGGAGGTCGCCGCCTCTTGCCAGGAGGCGTTGCGGGCGAAATTCACGTAGGCTTCCACGGCGAAGCGTACGCCCGGCAGCACGTGGCGTTGGTCGAGCAGCTCCGCCCGCTCCAGGCCCACGGCCTGCCCGAGGCGCAGCCACGCTTCGATGCCTCCCGATTGGGGGTCGGCGGGGTCCGCCCCGTCGTGGTCCAGCAGCCGTTGGATCCACTTGCGGCGAACCTCCCGATCCGGGCAGTTGGCTAGAATGTTGGCATCCTTTACCGGAATCATCACCTGGTAGTAGAAGCGGTTCGCCACCCAACCGCGGATCTGCGCTCGGTCGAGCCCGCCGGCATCCATGCGCTGCTGAAACTCGTGGTGCGTATGGTAGAAGCGCCCGAGCGCGCGCAGCTCGGCTTCGAATTGCTCGCGGCCGAGGGCGGCTTCGCTTTCGGGATTGGCGGGGGAGGGGGTCATAGCAGAATCTCCATTCCGTCGTAGGCGAGCTCGATTCCAGCCTTCGCGAGCTCGGCGTGCTCGCGCGAGCCCTCGTCGAGCAGCGGGTTCGTGTTGTTGATGTGGGTGAGAATCTTGCGAGGGGCGGGCATGGCTGCCAGTCGCGTCAAAAGCCCGCCCTCGCCAGCCTGGTGCAGGTGGCCCATTTGCCGTGCCAGCTTGCTCCGAGCGCCGGCACGCGCGAGATCGTCGTCGTGCCAGGCGGTGCCGTCGAGCAGCAGGCAGGTGGCGGACTGCATGTGTGCCGCCACGGCGTCGCTCCAGGTACCCAGCCCCGGGGCAAACAGGAGCGAGCCACCCGTTGCGCGATCTTCGATCCGCAGGCAGATGTTGTCGCCCAGGCCGGGCGCATCGCGACGCGGCGAGAAGGGCGGTGCGTTGCTCTCGATCGGCAGCGCCAGAAAGCTCAGCCCTTCGGCACCGTCCACTTCGAAGGGCCGCGAGTCGACGGGGATTTCATGCCACTGAACGCCACAGTAGTGCTCCAGCACCGAGAGCAGCGGGTAGCCCGTGGTGAGGTCCTCGTGGACGAGGCGCGTGCAGTAGACCTTCAGCGGGGTACTGCCTTCACGCAGCGTCATCAGCCCCGTGGTGTGGTCGACCTGGGCGTCCACCAGCACCACCGCCGCGATCGGGGTGTCGCGCACGGCCCGGCTCGGGTGCAGCGCCGGAAACGACTCGATCTGCGCTCGGATGTCCGGGGACGCCCCGAGCAATATCCATTGCTCGCGCCCCTCTTTGGCCACGCCGTTGCTGATTGCGATCGAAGACTGGGTTCGCGCCCGACCTCGCAGCTCTCCCGAACGCAGCCGCCTGCAGTTTTCGCAGTTGCAGTTCCATTGCGGGAAGCCTCCGCCCGCGGCCGACCCCAACACGTGAATTCTCATGCGGCGATGCTACACCGCCGCGCGGCCGTGTCGACCCAGGCCGAAAAAAGCGGCTTTCCAGGCGGCGACGCGGCGGCGACCCGGTCGAAGCGGCTCCCCCGGGCGCAGGCGCGCCCCGGGGAAGGCTAGAGCTGCAGCGTCAGGCCGATCCATCCGCCCCTCGGCGCTCCGGGGCCGAAGAATCGACGGTCCTCGAAGTCCGGGAACACCTCGTCGGGTTCTCCCACCAGGCCGAAGGTTTCGTAGCGCGTACCGAGCGCATTTTCGACCGTTGCGAACAGCGACACTCGCTCGCTGGCGCGGTACTCCCCGCGCAGGTTCAACACGGCGAAAGCGTCCGTGGGCCCGAGCCGGTTCGCCTCGTCTCCTCGCAGAAACTGCCCCGAGTTGACCGTGACGTCCGCTCCGACGGAGAGCCCGGCGAGTAGCTCCTGGTCCGCTCCCAGCTTGAGCACGTGGGCCGGAATGCCGGGGATTCGATCCCCCGGCTGAACGGGGAGCTCCCCGTCGGTCGCTTCGGGGTGATTGGGGCTGGGCGCGACGAAGGGCTCCTCGAAGGTCGCGTGCACGAAGCTGTAGTTGGCGAACCAGCGCACGCTCCCGAACGTTCCACGGAGCTCGACCTCCACGCCCCGGCGGCGCGTGTCGCCCACGTTGTCGAAGTATCCCTGGTTGCCGGTGGCTCCGCCCGTGGACAAAAAGAGGATGTCGTCGACGTTCGTGGTGTGAAAGCCACCCACGTGCCACCTCAGCGCCCCGGGCAACACACCGCGAGCCCCCGCCTCGAAGCTCTTGGCGACCACCTGATCGAGCGGTGGGTCCGCGAGAAAGGCGTTCGGCAATAGGCAGGGCGCGTCTTCATCGGCGCAGACCAGCTCCACGGGTGTGGGCGCGCGCGCCGACTCGCCGTAGCTACCGTAGAAGCCGAGCCCGGCCGTCGCCTGCCAGGTGACCCCCACGGAAGGGTTGAGCCGCGCGAAATGGTGGTCGCCACGCAGATCGTCGAGACCGTCGCCGTCCGCGTCGAGGAAAGCGCCGGCGTTGTCGATGCCGACCCGGGTGGAATTGTAGCGCCCGGCCAAGGTCAGGGCGACGCTGTCGATCGGCTCCAGGGTGTCCGTCAACAGCAGGGACCACGTCTGGGTGTTGGCCTCCAGGGCGGTGGCTTCGCCTGCGAGCAGCAGCCCCGTCGGCGTCGAGACCCGGTCGATGTCCAGGCGGGCCGCCTCCACGGAAGAGGAAAAGTCCACGTCTCCGCGGAAGAAGGCGAAGCCGGCGATGAGCTGGTTGTCGTGCAGCAGCGGCGCGCCGAAGAGCGCCGCCTGGAGGGCTCCGCCCAAGCTCTTCTGCTCGCGTCGGCTGCGATTGTTGACGGCGTCGAGCTCCCCATCGAGCGGCTCGCCCTGCTCGCTGCGGGGCAGCTCGCGGGCCTGGAGCGGGGTCAGGCTCGACAGGGACTCGCTGCCATCGCAGGCGAAGCCGCTCTCGTCGTAGATGAGAAATTCTCCCTCGGCCAGCTGGCACTCTTCGAACGGCGTTGCGTCCCCATTCAGCGAGCTCGTGTCGCTTTGCCGGTAGAACGCGTTGCCCGACAGCTGCACGGCGTCCCCCAACCAATGGGTCGCCTCCAGGTTGGCCATGCGCAGGTGGTTCTTGGTGATGTCGGGAGCCGTGAAGAACGAGGCTCGATCGCGCGCCAGCTGCTGCGCCGGCAGTGGCCCGTTGCCCGTCAGCTCGGTGTTGGCGTGAAAATACTGCAGGTCGAGCGTCGTTGCGGCCGAGCGCCAGCCGAGGCTCCCGTATGCGTTGAGTGCCTCCGAGGGTTGGGCTGCGCGCCAGCCGTTCTCTTCGAAGTGGCGAACGTTGGCGAAGTAGGCCACGCTTCCGTCGCTGTCGCCCGCCTCCAGGTTGGTCACGACCCGGCCGAAAGAGCCACCGTAGACCTCGCTGAGCAACCCTTCGTTCGAGAACCCGCTCTTGGTCCGAATCGACAGGGCCCCGCCGAGAGAGTTCAGGCCGAAGATCGGATTGGCGCCGCCAGTGAGGTTGATGCTGTCGATCACCGAGGGCGGCAGCAGATCCCAGTTGACGGTGTCCCCGAGCACTTCGTTGACCCGGACGCCGTTGACGTAGACGGCCAGCCCTTGGGGCAGCCCGAGCAACGGGGAAGCCGTGAATCCGCGGTACTGGACATCGGACTGCAGTACATTGGTTTGTGCGGCGTTGATGTGGACACTGCCGAGATTGCGGTTGAGGTGGTCACTCAAGTCCAGGTTGTGCTGGCGACGGAGGTCCTCTGCCGTGGCGGACTGCACGTGCGTCGGAACTTTCTCTTTGGGCAGCCCCACGCCATGGGTCGGCGTCACCCCGACGACCTCGATTTCCCCTAGTGCCTCGGGTTCCTGCGCCGCGGCGCCCGGGACGAGGGGCGAGACGAGGCCCGCCACAGCGCTGCCCGCGAGGCCCCGGGCCATCGTGCGTGCCATGGCCGGCCAGAGCGGGGGTCGAATGCGCATCGTCGTCGTCGCGGGGCTCGGCCGCGGCGGCCGAGCAGGCTTGCGTCGAGCTCGCGCGGGGCGCGGCCGAGCGCTGGGCCCACGTGTGCTCGACGGGCGCGGCTGGCGCAAGGGAAAAAGCGAGCGAAAGCGAGGGGCGTCGTGCTCCGAGCCGGGTCCGTGCGACGCCGCTCGAGAGGGAAGCCGGCTGGCCCGAGCCGGGCGGTGGCCCTCCCGCGCCAAGCTGCTCCGCGCGCGTGAGGCCCTCGAATATTCCACGCGGTGCGGAGCCGATCTCCCCCGCGGCGGCGCGCGCGGCGTCGCGGGCATTGTCGCCGGTGGGGCGAGCGCGCTAGCATGGGGCTCGGTTGCCGCTGGACGCCACTCGGCCGTCGCGGCGAGTACGGCAGATGAATCGACTCGGCGCCTTGCATGCTCTGGCCGCTCATGGGCCCAGCCTGGCTCTCTCTCTGGGTGCCCACGTCGCCGCGATGGGGCTCGTCGGGCGTCTGGCGGGCGGCGAGCCCAGACCTGCCGCCGCGCGGCCCGAGGAGCCGATCGTCGTCGAGGTGCTCGCGCTTGCCGCCGAGCCCGGTCCGGCGCAGCGGGGTGACCCGCGCACGGAGCTCGGGCCTGCGCTTCGCTCGCCCGGGCCGGAGCCCGAGCCGCGCGAGCCGGCGCAGCGCCCCCGGGCGGCCGCGCCGCGAGTGCCCGTCGCGAAGCCACCGGCCGCTCGCGCAGCTCGAGAGAAGGCACCCCCGAAGGCGCCGCCCCCCGCCGCCCCGGAGCGACGCGCCGTCGAGCATCCCCCTCGCGCACCCGGCGAGGCGTTCGTGCGGGCTCCGCGGTCTCGCGTGCGGCAGGGGCAGCCCGCCGAGGCTCCGAAGCCCGTCTCGAGTGCCGCGGTCGAAGGCGCGCTGTCGCGGCCTCCGCGGCGGGCTGCCGCGACAGTGCGCCGATCGAGGAGCTCGAGCGACCCGGGTCTGCGCTCGAGCGAGCCCTTGGCGGCGAGCGCGCTCGTTGCGCTCGCCAAGCCCCGGCCGAGGTACCCGCCGCGCGCGCTGCGCTCCGGCATCCAGGGTACGGTCACGCTGGAGTTCGTGGTCACCGCGGACGGAGCCGTGCGCAACCCGCTCGTCGTCGCGTCCGAGCCTCCGGGAATTTTCGACGAAGCCGCCAAGCGGGGAGTGTTGCGCTGGCGGTTCGAGCCGAAGCGCATCGGCGGCATTCCCACCGAGGTTCGGGCACGGCTCGACGTCAGCTTCAGGCTCGACGGCGGTTGAGCATCGCCGGCGCATCCGCCGCTCGCTGCGGGGCGAGCCGTGTCGCCGGTCGCGCCCCGCGCGCGGCGCGGCGGCGAGCGTGAAAGAACGGGCGCGCGCGGCAGGCGAGCGTGACCCGGGCGGAAGCCGCCGGTGCCCGCGCGATGGGCGGCTCATCGGGTCGTGGCCGATCGAGCGCATCGGCAGAGGGCCGTTTCGGGCAGCGGACGACTCGGCTCCTCGAGCGCCGAGGTTGCGTCCGCTGTCGCACGCGTCGCGGTGCGAGCCGCGGCGAAGGAAGATGCCAGCAAAGAAGGAAGGCGAAAGGCAGAGCAGACAATGGAGGGGAGAAGACGGGGACGACGGCAAGGCGGCAAGGCGGCAAGGCGGCAAGGCGGGGCAAGGACCGTCAAGCTCGCGGCGCCGCGCCGCGCGCCCACGAGGTTGGCGTTGACACCCCCTGCGGTGAACCCTAGGGTTTCCCGAGTGTCTCCAGTTTGGTGAGAGCGCGAGAGGAGTTACCGATGGTCACGGCCGAAGAAGAAGTGGTGGTGTGGGAAACGCCCGAGTTCGTAGAAATTCGGATGGATGCGGAGATCGGTTCGTATCAGGACGACTTCGAGCAGCGGGACGGCGAAGACTGGCATTGATCTCGGGCGCGGCTGCACGCACCGTCGGGCGGAGTGCCGGTCGACGGACCCTCGTCCGGGCGAGTGCGTGCAGGGCGCCGTCCGGCCGAGAGCCATCCCATGGCCGAGCCCCCCGGGGGTCGATGCTCGGCTGGCGGCTCGCGGTGCGGGCGAGTAACGGGGGGTGCAGTGGCGATCGGGGGCCGTCGGCGCTTCCGTGGTCGGGTTGGTGGGCGGTGCCCGAATGGTCGGAGGCGGTGCTGTGCGAGCCCGTGCCGTCCCAGGCCCTGCCGTCCCAGGCCCTGCCGTCCGAGGGCTGGGTGGCGCCCGCGCACCTGGCCGGAGCGTGCCATGATTGACCCCGGGATGAAGCCGGCCCTTTCGTCGAAGGTGCGGCTGCGCAAAGATCGGCAGACGGGGCGTTATCTGCTGCTCTATCCCGAGCGCGGCATGGAGTTGAACGCGACCGGCGCGGAGATCGTGCGCCTGTGCACGGGGGAGTCGACGGTTTCCGAAATCGTCGCGGCGATCGCGACGCGCTACGAATGCACGCCCCGGGGGAAAATCGAGCGCGAGGTGCTCGTCTTTCTCCAGGCCTTGAGCGACCGAGCCTTGTTGGCCTAGATGGTGGAGCGCAGCCCGGGCTCCCCGGAGCCACGACCCTACACGCTCGTCGCCGAGCTGACGTACCGTTGCCCGCTCGCTTGCGTCTACTGCTCGAATCCGCTCGACTTCCACGAGCACCGAGGCGAGCTCGATACCGCGACCTGGCTCGACGTGTTGGCCGACGCAGAGGCCTTGGGCGTCGTTCAAGTCAACCTTTCGGGAGGGGAGCCGCTGCTGCGCACGGATCTGGCGGAGCTCGTCCAGCAGTGCGAGCGCAAGGAGCTGTACACCAATCTGATCACGAGCGGTTTGCCCCTCACTCGGCAGCGTCTCTCCGAGCTGCGCGACGCGGGGCTGGACAACGTGCAGCTCTCCCTGCAGGGCGTCACCGCGGAAAGCTCGGAGCGCATCAGCGGCAGGGTCTCGTTCCAGCACAAGCTCCAAGTGGCCGCTTGGGTGAAGGAGCTCGGGTTGCCGCTCACCCTCAACGTCGTGCTGCACCGGGAGAACCTCGGCAGCGTCGTCGAGATCATCGCGCTTGCCGAGTCGCTCGGTGCCGATCGCCTCGAGTTGGCAAACACTCAGTACTTGGCGTGGGCGCTGCTCAATCGCGAGGCGTTGATTCCCTCGGCCGAGCAGCTGCGCGAAGCGCGGGGGCACGCCGCCGCGGCACGTGAGCGCTTGAAGGGCAAGATGGAGTTGCTGTTCGTCAAGCCGGACTACTACTCGCAGTCCCCCCGCGCTTGCATGGATGGTTGGGGGCGGCGCTTCCTGCTGGTGAGCCCGACGGGCCTCGTGCTTCCGTGTCACCTCGCGCACACCTTGCCCGGGCTCGAGTGGTGGTCGGTGGCGGAGCGGCCGTTGAAGGAAGCTTGGCTTCGCTCTCCTGGCATGCAGGCGTACCGCGGGGAAGACTGGATGAAGGAGCCGTGTCGCAGCTGCGAGCGCCGCACGCTGGACTTCGGCGGCTGCCGCTGCCAGGCCTTCCACCTCGCGGGGGATGCCACGCTCGCGGATCCAGCCTGCTCCCTCTCCCCGCACCACGAGCTCGTGTCCCTGGCTCGCCGTCGAGGCCAGCCCGAGCCGGCGCTCGTGCCGCTCCGGTATCGGCGCAAAGGCGGCGAAGCCGGAGCTTGAAAAAGTCGACGAAGGGCAGACGCATGGACGCCAGCTTTTGGCTCTTGCTGGGCTTGGTGCTGCTCGCGCTGGGGGTGGCCGCGTGGCGGGACGCGAGCCTGCCGCGCCAGGCGCTCACGCACAGCGTGCGGCTCGTGCGCACGGTCGGCTTGGAGCTGGTCCTGGGCTTCTTGCTGGCGGGTCTCGTGCACGTCCTGGCTCCGCCGGCCCTGCTGCGGCAGTGGCTCGGCAGCGATCGGCTGGGCCGCGGCATCCTCGCGGGCTGGGGCATCGGGCTGTTGTTGCCGGGAGGGCCGTACTTTTTCTTTCCTTTTGCCGCCAGCCTGGCCGAGGCGGGAGCCGCCGCCGGCCCGGTGATCGCGCTGCTTACCGCCAAGACACTCGTCAGCCCCGTGCGCATGTTCGCGTACGAAGCGCCGCTCATGGGCTGGTCGCTGACGCTGGCGCGTTGCCTGCCGGCGTTGCTGCTGCCGCCCGTGATGGGCTACGTGGGGCAGTGGCTGTTCGTCGCCTTCAAACGCTGAAGGGAGGCGGCTGCCGGGAGCCGCCGAGCAACCGGGGAGGGTTCGAGGCGCCCGCTGGCATCCAGTCGCCGATCCACCGCCGGTTCACCTTTTCGCTCTTCCCGTTCGTGCCGCTCGGAGTCGCGTCGCCTCGGAGGTTTGTCTTCCGCTCGCCGTCGCGATAGCGCACGCTGTGCTCGGCTTTTCCGTGTCGACTCGCAGAAGGGCGGCCATCGCTCGCGGTTTCGCCAAATCTCGGCGGTGGCGAGCCTTCCTCCCATCGCCTCTCGGCACGAGGGCTTGCTTTTCGAGCCGCCGAAGCTCGACCCCTTCACAACTTCCGACGGAGGACATTCACATGGCAAAAGTCGTAGAAACTCAATCACTCAACGTCTCGCTCGGCGAAGCCTGGGCGCTGGTCGGCGGCTTCGATGCGCTCTCCGAGTGGCATCCGGCCGTAGCGAGCAGCGCTCTGGAAGAGGGCGGGCGCATTCGCCGTCTGCAGCTGGCCGACGGAGCCGTGTTGGTGGAGCGCTTGCAGGCCTTCAGCGAGAGCGAGCACAGCTATGGCTACTCGATCGAGGAGGGGCCGCTGCCGGTGGCGGGCTACCGCTCCCGCGTGAAAGTCAGCGAGCGCCCCGGTTCGGCGGGCTGCGAGGTCGAGTGGTCCGGTGAATTCTCGCCCGTCGGCGCTTCGGAGGCCGAGGCCGTCGCCATCATCCGAGGCGTCTACCGCAGCGGGCTCGACCGCCTCGCCGAGCGCTTCGGGCCCTAGCCCGGATCCCTCGACAGTCGGTCGCGAGGGGGTGATGAGTCGCGCTCTGCGCCCAGCCGCCCACCGGTGGTGCGCGACGGACCGGCAAGTTTGCCGGCGGGCATCGGGACGGAGGAGGCAATTCCTCCTCGGTCCTGCGCTCGTGAGAGCTTCGGGCCACAGCCGCTGCCGATCCCGCACGGACGGGGGGGCAACCCGCGGCCCACGCCGGCTCGGTCGCGCTCCGCCCGATCGCCCGCGCACCCGGCACTTCGTCACCGCGCGGCGTGCTCGCACTCGATGGCCGCGGCGCTCGCGGGAGCAAACGGGCGCGGCCTTCCCTGGGCGGGGAGCTCGCCGAGGGCTGGCCCCGTTCAGCGGCTCGTTGGGTGAGATTCTCGCAGCCAATCTCGCTCCGTCGTCGAGCCCTGGCAGAAGGCGCACAACGTTCGGCCGTCGAGCGTGCGCAGGTGCCGGTCCAGGCCGCAGCAGTCGCAACGCTCCGAGAGCAGCTCGTCGGCGCGGGCGCTCGAAGCAACCACGTCGGCGCGAGTGACGATCCCGAAGACGCCGTCTTCACCGCGGACGAGCACGGAGCCGCGCCCACTTCGTTTCATCAGCTCCGCGGCTTCCACGAGCGTCGCCGTATCGGCGAGGACGCTGGCGCCGGCCGCCATCACCAGCCCGACCGGCGTGTCGTCGGAGGCGCCGATCAGGTCGCACACGCAAACGAAGCCAGCGAGCTCGTCCTTCTCTTTGACTGGGAAGTGATGAATGTTCTTCTCCCGCGCCACCTCGAGGGTTTGCCCCACCGTGTCGCTCGTCGAGAGCACGAACAGGGGGCCTTGCGCGATTTCGCCGAGAAGCCTGCCGTCGTCCATGCCCGTGCGGATGCCAGGAGCGTGCCAGTCGGTGGGCGCCTCGGATCCCCCCGCTGGCCCGCGCTTCGCGCGCGCTTCGTGCGTCTCGTCGCGCGGGCCGCGCAATCCTGGCGCCATGCTCGAGGCTCTTGCTCGCCGTCGTGAGCCCCCAGCGAGCCGTCGTCGAGGCGAGCTCGGGGGAAGCCGGCGGGGGCAAAGGCTTCCCCGGGCGGCGCGGGCAGCGCAAGTCTTTGGGGTCCTGGCGAGTCGGTCGCAGAAGAATCCCGTGGTGCGGGAAAGGCGAGAAGGGGGAGCGGGGCTGCGAGTTTTTTGTTAGGTTCCAGCCTCGCGTTTTTTGGGCCTTTCTCTTGCTGAACCGGACCGCTCGCCACCTCTGCTGCGCCGTACTGCTGGGGCTGTTGGCGCACGCTGCCGCTGCCCGGGCCCACATCGAGTTGATGGATCCGCCGGCCCGCTACGACCGGCGCACGATCGAAACCTGCCCCTGCGGCTGGGGAGAACACCCCCGCAACTGCAAGCCCGAGGAAGACGGCTCCGATCCGAACCGCTCACAGGTCGTCACCACCTACGAGGCAGGCTCGACGGTGCCGATCGTGTTCCAGGAGTATATCGGCCATGGCGGCCGCTTTCGGATCGCGTTCGACGAGGATGGCGCCGATCTCGAAGACTTCAACCAGCATGTCTTGCTCGACGTGATGGATCCGCCTCGGGTGCGAGGCAACATCAACCAAAATACTTGGCAGCTCGAGGTCACCCTGCCCGACACACCATGTGACAACTGCACCTTGCAGGTCATTCAGGTGCTGAACGCAGACACGCAGACCCCGATTGCGGATCCCGCAGAGCTCAGCACGTACTACGCGTGCGCAGACATCGTGCTCGTGCCGAGCGTCGAGCGGGAGCCGGGCGCCGCTGCCGTGGAGTCGTCGGAGGGCTCCGGCTGCGGTGTGGCCTCTCGCCCTCGCGCCTCGCGCGGGCGCCGCGGCGCCGAGCGGGGTCCGTGGCTGCTCTGCGCGCTGGCCCTGCTCGGTGCCGTGGGTCGCGCTCGCGGGCGCGCTGGCTCGGCTCGCCGCGGCGACGTGCCGACGCCGCACTGATGGCGGCCGGGTGGCGCCGGGCTCTCCGCGCCCCTCGGGGCTTCCCTCGACCGCGCCTCGGGGAAGCGCCGCGCGGCACGGGGTCCGGCTGCGTCCGGCGAGGCGCGGCGCTCGAGGCGGAAGCGCGGTCGGGCGACGTCGCGCGGGCTCGATGGCACCAGGCTCGACGGCAGCCATCCGGCTTCCCCTCGGGAGACGAAAGGCCGCGCATTTCGGTGTCGCGTCGACCGGCCTCGTCGTAGCCTTCGACCGCGCAGTCGTGGGTGTTTGCGCGCGAACGCAGGAAAGGTTTCGAGATGCAACGTATGGTGACCGAGCTTTGGCGGCGAGCCACCCAGAGTCGTCGCGGCGGCGCTCGGCGGGCGAGGCCCGCACAGTGGGCGCCTCCGGGCGGTGCGGGGACTCGCCCCGCGAGCCGCGAGGTCGGCAGATCCCGTTGGAAAGGCGGCTCCCTCGCGCGGCTCCCGAGGGTGGCTCTGCCCATGGCGGGGCTGCTGTGGCAGTGCACGGCCTCGCAGCAGGGGGGCTCCGCCACGGCCCGCGCCCCCGGCGCGGCGGAGGCCGAGGACGGGCCGACCGCCGCCGCGCCGATCGTGAGCCTTCGGGAAGGGCAGCTGCAGGGAGTGCGGAGCAACGGCGTCGAGCGGTTCCTATCCATCCCCTACGCGGCACCCCCCGTCGGCCCACTTCGCTGGCGCGCCCCCCAGCCGCCGCGTCCGTGGCACGGGGTTCGGCAAGCCGGGGAGCATTCGCCGCGCTGCCCTCAGCTCGGCGGCGGCGGCGAGGAGGATTGCCTCTACCTCGAGGTGTTTCGTCCGAGCGAGCCACGCGGCCGCGACGCGCTGCCCGTGCTCTTCTACATTCACGGCGGGGGCTTCAAGGTCGGCTCCGCCTTCGACAACGACCCGTCGCGCATCGCGAAGAACACCGGAACCGTCGTCGTCATGATCAACTACCGCCTCGGCCAGCTCGGGTTCTTGGCCCACCCCGCGCTCGCGCCCAAAACGGAGTTGGATGCCAGCTCGGCGGGCTTGTACGGCCTGATGGACCAGCAGTATGCGTTGCGCTGGGTGCACGACAACATCGCGGCCTTCGGCGGTGACCCCGCGCGCGTCACCATCGCGGGTTTCTCCGCAGGCGGTGCGTCCGTCTGTGCGCACCTCGCCTCGCCCGCGGCGGCTGGCCTCTTCACCGCGGCCGCCATTCACAGCGGCGGCTGTGGCGCCGTTTCCCAGCAGGAGGCGGAGGCCCGCGGCATGGCCTTTGCCGGCGCCCTCGGCTGCCTGGGCGCCGACGCGCAGGCGTGCTTGCGCAGCAAGACCGCGGCGGAGCTCACCGCGGCCGACGCGTGGACGTACGGCAGCGGCCCCGTATACGGCGGCCCCCGGTTGCCGGAGCCCCCCCTGACCGCTCTCACGGCGGGGCGCACCGTCGCCGTACCGATTCTGCTCGGTGGCTCCGAGCACGAGGCGCGCTCCGGCCGCACCGAGCAGTACCCGATGAGCGAGTCGGCCTACGTCGCCTGGCTGGGCGAGACCTTCGGGGAGAGCGCGCCCCGCGTGCTCGAGCGCTACGCTCCCGGCGCCCACGCCGATCCCTTCTACGCCTTTGCCGACGTGGTCAGCGAGAGCAACACGACCGGCGTGGGGCCCTGTACCAATCGCCGCCTGGCCCGAGCTTTTGCCGGCCGAGCTCCCACGTTCGTCTACGAGTTCGCCGACGACGAAGCGCCCATGCCTTCGTGGGTCGCCTCCTCGGCTCCGAAAGGGTTTCGGCTCGGGGCCAGCCACGGCTCCGACGAAGCCTACTGGTTCGATCGCCCCGGAGACGAGCTCGCGCCCTTTGCGCCCGCCCAGCGCGAGCTTGCCGACCAGATGGTGCGGTACTTCGGTGAGTTCATCGCGAGCGGTTCGCCCTGCGGCTCGTCGTCATGTGCTTGGCAGCCTTTTCGGCTCGACGCCGAGCCCGTGCTCACGTTCCGCCCCGAAGCCACCCAGATGACGGACGACTGGGCAGACAAGCACCAGTGTGATTTCTGGAGCAGCCTGGGAGATTGAGCGGCCGCGGGCCGAGGGGCTTGCCCCCGCGCGCAGCGCTGCCGGGGCCCGTTCGCTGTAGGCGGACGGGCTCAGCGAGGCAGTGGCTCGGCGCAGGCGTACAGCTCCTCGCGACCGCCGCAGCTCGGCCCCGCGTCGAGCTCGATGGATGAGCAGCGCGCCACCCTGGCCTCGCGCAGCGAGTCGCCGAAAAGGTCCGCCTCCCGGAAGATCGCGAAGAACTCGCCCGGCGGCACGGAGACGTACGTGGTCGGGATGGAACAGTCGATGCAATCGTTGACCGTGAAGAGGGCGCCCACGGAAGCGGGAGCCGACGAGAAGCACTCGTAGAGTGTATCGATTTGGCTGCGGGCCGCCGCGTTGGTCGAGCCGCAGTCGATTCGCCCCTCCACGATCCTCGCCCCCACTTCGCCGAGCAGCTCGTCGATCCCCCACGCGCACGTGGGGCTCCGCGGCTCGTCGGGCGGCGTCGCGTCCGGCTCCCGATCGACGGGAAAGCCCATCGTGTCTTCGGCGGTTTGGGCGCCGCAGCCGAGAGCGAGGGCCAACAGCGGGATCCACGCGCTGCGCGTGGCGACGCGGCGGGACCCGCGAGGGGTGCGTCGCAAGCCGAGGGGCCACGCGCGGTGCGCGGCGTGTGGGGAGGGGTTCGGCGGGACGGGGGCAGGAGGGCTGGCAACGTGGCCAGCCCAGCGAGCGCGCTGCGGCGTGAGCATGGGCATCCTCTTTTCGAACCGGCGCTCTCGTCCCGGAGCGGGACGGCGAAGCTCGGCAGTTTGGGCGGGGAACGCGCCTTTCGGCGGGACGCGCGGGGCGCCCTCTTCTTCTGTTGGCAAGGACCGTGCCCGACCTGGCCGCGCGAATCGCGCTCCGGATGCGAGTTGGCGTGTGCAATGTGTGCCATCCGAGACGCGCCTGCCCTGCGGGCTCGCGCCCCGACGCCGCCCTGCGGCTCCTGCATCCGTGTGGCCGCGCCCCTCTGGGGCGCAGGGGCGCGGCGCTCCAAGCCCTCCGGACTGCCCCACTCGGGCTGGAACCCGGAAGCCCCGCAGCGCACTCGGCGATCGCGCGCTTCGACGGCGATCAGCTGGGCCTCCCGACCATGGCCCTGCCGCCAGCGGGCTCGGTAGAAGAGGCTGCCCTGCGCGCCCAGCGCTTCGCGTTCACCGGTGTGGTCCCACGAGGGCCAGGCACGGAGCCCTCGGCCCGCGAAGCGCGACACTGCCCCCAACCACCACCAGCTCTGGCGGAGGAGGATGGATTTTTGGGGCTGGCGCCCATCCGGGCCGTCCGAAGCTCCCCGTCGGCCATACCGGGGCAATCGGCGAGCGTGGGGCAAGCTTCGCGGGCGGGGAGGGGCCCTCCCCGGCGGGCTAGCTCTCAGCCACCCTTGCGCGCCGCGATGAACCAGCTGTGGCTCTTCGCCGGGTAGAGCCCGCGCTCGAGCACGGTCAGCCCCGCCCCTTCCACGGCTCGCACCAGCTCTTCCCCGGTGAAGCAGTTGACGAACGGCGCTTGCCGCACCAGCCGGAGCAGGGGGATCACCAGCCCGCGCAAAGGCCAGGGGGTCTCCCCCAAGCACGGGGTCTTGCTGAGCAAGAGACCACCGGGCGCGAGCAGGTCGCCGGCTCGGGCGAGGGTGGCGGGCAGATCGCCCAGCAGGTGGAAGAGGTTGAAAGCCAACACCACCTCGAACCCACCGGGGTCGAGCGACGCATCATCCAGCGTTCCGACCCGAAACTCGAGGTTCGATACGCCGCCGTCCGCCGCCCCCTCGCGCGGGCTGGCCTTCTCGCGCGCGATGGCGACCATCGTGGGGGAAACGTCCGTCGCCAGGAGGTGCGCGACGTGCGGCGCCAGATGCAGAGCGGTCGTCCCCGTGCCACAGCCGATCTCGAGAGCCCGCTGGCTCGGGCGAAGATAGCTGCGCACGCGGTCGAGGGTGGCGTGGTAGGCGGCGGCGTCGGGAACGGGCCTCTTGGCGTATTTCGGCGCGATGCGGTCCCAGAAATGGGGGTCGGGCGGGCGCGCGGCGACGGGCGTCGTGTTCATGCGGGTCAACTTACCGATGGATCGTTCGATGGCATGGCGGCGGCGCGGGCGGTACGGAGGTTGTCGTTCCATGTCACCACCTGCCCATCCACGAGACTTCGGACACTCCCACGGGCTCCCC
This sequence comes from Polyangiaceae bacterium, assembly GCA_050299315.1. Taxonomy (GTDB): domain Bacteria; phylum Myxococcota_A; class Polyangia; order Polyangiales; family Polyangiaceae; genus SZUA-265. Next base: position 3,347 of record JBNKVS010000052.1, on the reverse strand, counting down.
CAGTGGTCCGCCTCGAAGCGAACGACCCCATTCCCGATCCAAGCCCGTTTCGTCGTCGCCTACGAAACCGCGCTGCGGCCGAGCACCCTGAGCGACCTCCGCGTCCCCGAGCACTACAGCCGAGGCTCGGCGACGTTGACTCTGACGGACGAGCTCGACAAAGCCCGCTTCGGCCGCGACCTCCCCCTGAGCCCCGAAGCCCGCCGCGCCCTCGACGCGGTGTGCCCCGAAAGCGGTCCCATCTTCGGCAAACACGACTACCGCGACGCCCTGGGCAAAGCCGCCGCCACCATCCTCCCGCCCGCCAAGGCGGAAAAATTCTGCGCCTACGACCTCCGCCACGCACGCCTGACCCAGCTCGCCGAGCACAACGTCAACGGAGCCGCCTACCTCGCCGGCCACCGCCGAGTGAGCACCACCGCCCTCTACGTCAAACCCAACCGCCGGGCCGCCGAACGCGTCCTGGCAGCCGTCGGCGACACCGGCTTCCGCAACCCCACTAACCCCCCAGACCGCCTGGTGGGGTTCCCCAATTCCACGGCACAGGGCACCGCTCCAATCCCCACCAGTCGTTCTGACTACACGCCCACGGCCCGCCGCATGCCGCCAAGCGACGTCCTCAGCGACCTCGCCAGCCGCCGCGAAACGCTCCCCCCGCGCCGTCCCCCACAAACCAAAAACAGCCGCCAAAGCGGCTGCTACAGCGCCGGACTCGAACCGGCGCAAACAAATCCTGCCAAAGACTCCAATCGGCCTAACAAGTGCCAAGAAGACTCTAATAAGGCCCGAGTCCGTCCACACAGCGACTGCCACCGCGGCGAACAACGGCTCTTAGAGCCTATTAGTGCGAAGAAGAGGACTCGAACCTCCACGGGAGTTACCCCACTAGCACCTCAAGCGGTTCCGGGGTGGCTGAGGAGCCACATTCCGGGCAGTTAGGATGCACCGAGAGCCAGCCAGAGGCATCGGGAAGCACCGAGGTTGGGGGACTCCCCCAGTCCGGCACCCTGGCCGACGAGGGCGTTGCGCTCCTTCGCCTGGCGGCCCTGCAGGAGTCCGTCCCTCGGCAGCGGGCAGAGGCTTTCGCTCGCGCGGTGATGCAGCGGTCGGAGCGCGGACGATTGGCGCTTCAGGTTCTGGACAGCGGTCCGGGGGCTGCGAGAGCGCTGGTCGAGCTGGCGGCCAAGGTGCTCGGTGAACAAGAAGAGAGTGCTGGGCGCGCTGGGCAGAAGGGGAGTCGACAATGACCTGGGGCCGCTTCGACGACCGGATGCCCCGGCACTGCAAGTACGCTCCGCTGAGCGACGCGGCGTTTCGGCTGGCAGTGCACGCCAACCTCTGGGCGCGGGAGATGGGGACCGGAGGGTTCATTCCTCGGGGCATACTGCCGAGCATCGTCCGTTTCGGAGGAGCCCGTTTGAAGGAAGCCGTGGATGAGCTGCTCGCGGCGGGGAAGCCGCTCCACCAGGTGGGCATCTGGGAAGCGGACGACGAAAGCGATGGCTGGTGGATTCACGATTTCGACGACTACGGCCCGCCGCAGGAGCGCCGGGGCAAGTCGGGGGACGCCGGGGAGCATGGGATCGAGGGGAGGCGCGTCGACCCGGAGCTGAGTCGGAAGCGCGCAGAGGCGGGACGGCGCGGCGGGATGATGACGCAGAGCCGAAGAATCAGCAAAGGCGCTCTGCCCTCCCGTGCTTCGCTGACGCGCGCGTCCGACGAGCAAGCAAGCTCGCCAAGCAAGGCGACCAGCAAGCTGGAAGCAAACGGGGCTTCCGCCGCTTCGAGCTACGGCCTGGCGACAGGCTTTTCCGAACCCGAACCCGTTTCCGATCCCAGAGCAAAGAAGCCGGACCAAGCAACGGTGGTTGCTTCGGTTCGCGCGCGCGAATCTGGTTGCTCGCCGAGCAAGTCCGAAGCAAGCAACGCCCAAGGCAAGAACGGAAGCTCAGACTCGCGTCCGGCGGTCCTTCCGCCGATCAGCCACCGTGCGCAGCTCTTCCTGAAGGACCCGATGGCGGCTGAGCGAAAATGGGGGGGGCCGTGGCATTGGCCGGAGTGTCAGGCGCTTTGGGCAATGTTTCGAGCGGTCTGGGGGCGAAGGGACGAACCGCGCAGCTCGAACGACCCACGCATGACCGCCGTGATGACCCGGTATGCCGAGGGGCGAACCCAAGATGAACTCGTACGAGCCATCCGAGCCAGCAAGCACTACCCAATCGTCGCAGACCGCCCGGAGTTTCAGAGAATCAAGACGCTGCTGAAAGACGACGAGCAGGTGGACAATCTGCTGAGCCTCGAGAAGGCCCGGCTGCCGAAGGCCGCAAAGAATGGTTCGAAGCAAATGGGAGGCTGGCAGCTGCCGGCCGTCGAGGTGGGCTCTTGACGCGGTCGATTCGCGAAGCGGTCGAGAGCGCGCGTCTCGCCTTCGAGGCCGCCCAGCGCCGCAGGCAGCGGGCGCCAATGGGTTGCCAGCCGTACGCCGCGGCGGACCCGATGAGAAAGGAGAAGCTCGAAAGGTTGAAGAAATTGCCCGTTGTTCCCACGAACTGGAGGGCCTTCGTTGATCCCCGCATCGCGGAGGTCGCCTCCATGTGGCGGTGGACGCGGCTGAACCTCGTTCTTCTCGGCCATACGGGCTGCGGAAAGACGCTGGCGGCCGCCGCTTTGGCACGGCGGCTGATTGCGGAAGCCGAAAGCCCCGCGGAGTGGCGACGTGCCCGGCGCCTGACGTTCGTGGATGCCGCCCGATTGGCGCTCGCCCGTGAACAATGCGGATTGGGCCAAGGTGAAGCGCCGCTGATCGACCGGTGCCTTGCGGCGCCGCTGCTCGTGATCGACGAGCTGGGCTTTCTCGACAAGGGCACCGGAGTCATCGAGCAGGTCGTCGACCAGCGGAACAAGCACCGCCTGCCGATGGTCGTCACCTCCGGCATGACGCCGCCGCAGTTGGAGGGGCGGTATGGCACTGCGACCGCGCGGAAGTTGATGGAGGGGGCCCGGATGGTGCAGGTGTTTTGCAAGTGAAGTGGTGGCTTTAGGGCGAGGGGGTGGACCGACGCAAAACAAACCTCCCAGGTTGGTCGAAAAAAGTGCGCGACTCGAGAGAAGCGCTGACCGACAACTTGTGCATACCCGTCGCACCCAGGGGGCGAGTCAGAGTGTCAACCACGGAGAAAAGACAATTCGCGCAAGGCTCGCCGGAACCCCCCGGTCTCAGGGAAGTTGTCGTCTCGGCTGGCAGGCTGAGAGCGGAATGATCCAGGGGGCGGTCTGGACGAAGGACCGTGAAGCAGAAGCGATACTCGGAGAGTTTCAAGCAGAGAATGATTCAGCGGCTGGTGGGG
>JBNKVS010000051.1:0-5481 GCA_050299315.1 Polyangiaceae bacterium | reverse complement strand
ACGCAACGACCTTTGCGCTGTCCACGTTGGCCGAGATCGAGAACGCCGGCCATATGATCTATTGGGACCAACCTGAAATATTTCTCGCGCAGGTCCGAATGTTTCTTGGTCGCGATGAAGTCCTGCAGCGCCTATAAATAGGGCTCCTCCGGAGAATTTGTGGGTGGCGTAGTCCCAGATTCGCTCCGCACCAGCGCCTCGTGACCGAGTGGGTCTGAGGCGGAACGATGCTCGCCACGACAGGGGAGCAGGAGCTCCCCCGCCGCGGCCGAGCCCAGTACTGAGCACTCAGGATGAGGCTACCAGGGAAAGGGTGCATCGTGCGAAGGTGGTGGTTGCTACGCCAAAACACCCACGCCCGATGCCAGTTCAGTCTATCCTACGTCAGCTTCATCCGATACCCGGATTTGTCTATGGCTCTGTGGCGCTTCGCGGACGGGACCAGCGGCGCCAATTCTACGTGCAGCTGAGACCACGAAGGGGCTGCCGACCGGTCTGCAGCGGCTGCGGGAAGAAGCGGCCCGGGTACGACCGCCTGCCGGAGCGAGGCCTCTCGTTCGTGCCCCTTTGGGCGATACCGGTCATCTTCCTGTACGCCATGCGGCGGGTGAGCTGCCCCGGTTGCGGGGTCGTCGTCGAAATGGTGCCGTGGGCGACCGGCAAATCCCCACTGACACACGCCTATTGCTGGTTTCTGGCGAGCTGGGCCAAGACCCTGTCCTGGAAGGAGACCGCTCGCCGGTTTCGCACGTCGTGGGACACGGTCCTTCGAGCCGTGGAGCAGGCCGTCGGCTGGGGCCTCGAACACCGCAGCCTCGATGGCATCCGGGCCATCGGCGTCGACGAGCTGTCCTGGAAGAAGGGCCACAAGTACCTGACCGTGGTCTACCAGCTGGACCGCAGCTGCCGCCGGCTGCTGCACATCTCGCAACACCGAACGGTTGCCAGTTTCAACTCGTTCTTCGACATGCTGGGCGAGCAGCGCAGCCAGGCCATCGAGCTGGTGGCGAGCGACATGTGGCAGGCGTTCTTTCAAGTCGTGCGAAGACGCTGCAGCAACGCGCTGCACGTGCTCGACCGCTTTCACGTGATGCAGCTCATGAGCAAGGCCATCGACCAGACTCGTCGCGATGAAGTCGGGCAGCTCAAGGCCGCGGGCAAGAAGCCAGTGCTCACCAAGACTCGGTGGATCCTGCTCAAGAATCCCGCGAACCTCACTCGGAAGCAGACCACTCGCCTGCGCGAGTTGATCAAGTGCAATCTGCGCAGCGTCAAGGCTCACATCCTCAGGTCGGTCTTTCAGAAATTCTGGACCTACAAGGCACCTTGGGCCGCCAAGCGGTTTCTAGACGAGTGGACGCGGATGGCCATGCGCTCTCGCATCGAGCCGGTCAAGAAGTTCGCCCGCACCCTTCGGCGGCACGAGCCCGAGCTGCTCAACTGGATTCGTGCGCGCGGCCGCTTCGCCGCCGGCGCAACCGAGGGATTCAACAACAAGGCGCGCGTTACGACCCGAAAAGCGTACGGCTTTCGAACGTACGAACACGCACAAATTGCCCTGTATCACGCACTCGGAAACCTACCCGAGCCCGACTGGCTCACCCACAAATTCGCCTGACGAGGCGCTGATTTAAGCAGTCAAGTCTGTCCGCCAAATCGGGGCAACTCCAGGGTCCATCCGCGAAAACTTGCGGCTGCTGAGCGGGGCCGATGACGAGGAGTTGGTCGAAGTCGCTGGCTACACGGGGTTGTCTCGCTTGCTCCGCACCCTGCCGATGGGAGCCGAAACGCCCCTATCAGCGGGCGGGCAGAACATTTCCTCGGGTCAGCGCCAACTCATCACGCTGACGGCGGCGTTCGCCAGCAATCGTCCTGTTCTCTTGCTCGATGAATCCACCAGTCAGATCGACCAGGGGACGAGAAGCCACTTCGACTGGCCAAGGCTCACTGCGGGCCGCACGATAGTCCAGGTCGAGCACGCGTGAGCCGCCCGAAGCCCATCTCGCGCGCACCGGCACCCCCCGCTCACTGTCCGACCTGAAGCGCCACGCGGTAATCGCGCATCGCAGCCGTGGCGGCACCATGCAGCTGCACCTGACGGGGCCGAAGGGCGAGGAATCCGTGGAAGTGCGGGGCAACCTCAGCGCGGACGAGATGGGCTTCGTGCTGAAGCCTGCGTCGCCGGCGCAGGGATCGCCCTGCTACCCGTGGAGCTCGCGCGCCGGCCCGTAGTGCAACGCCAACCGCAGCACGTATTGCCGGGCTACGATAGCGATGGGGGCGCCGTTCACGTCGTGCTGCCCTCGTCCACATTCGTGCCCGTGCGGGTAGCGCTGCTGCGCGATCACCTCGTGGCGCACCTCGGGAAGCAGCTCGCCAAGGGGCACCGCGAGTGCACCGCCGCGCGCGGTGCGCGGCGCGTTACTCGCGACACACCCGACGCGGCAGCGGGCGGAGCCGGGCAGGGAACCAAACCAAGCCCTGCCGGGCCCAAGTCGCGGCGCTAGCCGCCTTCGCTCTGCCGCAGGCGCAGGGCGCGCTCGGGAGCGGGCAGCGGCGGGAGATGGCGCTTCGAAACCAAAGCAGCGAAGCGCTGCTCGCCGGCGCTTCGCGCGGCCCGTCGAAGCGCCGGCGAGCGCCTCCGGCGCAGCCGCTCAGTCGCCGGGGCGCAAGACCTGGTCGGCCGCGTCCAGAAGACTCTGCAGCTGCTCGGGAGGGAGCGATTCGTTTCCGCCGACGCGCAATGCCCCCATCGCGGGAACCGTATCCCCCCGATGCCAGCCGCAGACCGCGCAGCCCGCGCCACGGCTCAGGCCGCAGTGGACTTGCTGTCCTTGGCGATGCGCGCCTACGTCAACGCAGCCGAAGCGTTCGCAGCCCAGGTGAGCACGGCGGGCCCGAGCGAGGACGTCTGCGAGCGCACGGCCGGTGTCTTCCGCATCTTTCTCGCCGACGCGAAGGGACACGGGGTTCAGGCGTCGATGCACACTTTGGTGCTCAAAGCGCGGCCTACGACGGGCTCGAGCCGCTCCACGACTGCTCGAAGCGGCTGCTGGAGGCACTCAACCAACACCTGGTGCGGGAGTTCCCCGACGGGGACCTGCAGTTCGCCGGGCGTTGCCTGGACATCTGGGTGACGGATGCCGGCGTCGCCCACCTGCGCTACTCGAACGCCGGGGGGCTGCCCTTTCAACGTCCTCACCACCGAGCACCCGGCACGGGAGGTCTAGACCCAATGCCGATCGGTTAGCGCGTAAACGATCGAAGATGTTTGTGAATTCCGGAGCGCTTTCCATTCGCCGAGTCTGAGATCAGGATGGCGGACCTGCCCCCTTGGAGGTCCGTCCGTGTCCCATCTCGCTCTCGCCCTGGAAGAAATCGCTGAACAACCATCAGCCGAGTCGCTCGAAACGTTCCGGAAGCACCTCGACTCGCGTTGGATCGAAGAGGCTTTGCAGGCCAACGGCGTCGCGACGCTCCGCAAGCGTCGACTACCAGCCGAGCAGGTGGTGTGGCTCGTGCTGGGGATGGCCCTATTGCGGGATCGACCGATCGCGGAAGTGGTCGAGCGGTTGGATTTGGCCCTGCCGGGTCGGGATGGGAGCCCGATCGTGGCCCCGAGTTCGGTGGCTCAGGCTCGTCAGCGGGTGGGCTCCGAACCTCTCGAGTGGCTTTTTGCGGATTTCGGCTGATCGCGATCGCCCGTTTCGGCGGATGGCGATCGCTTGGCGCAGCCCCGACGCGGCCAGTGCGTGCTCGCGGAGCGGCTGATCGGCCGATCGCCGAGTGCACGCTGGAGCCGTGTGCGTAGGGGTGGGCAACCCAACCCTCGATCCCGGGCCCGATCGCTCCATCGAGCCCTGGGCGGTCACGCCAGCCAACTGGGCACTGGGCCAGACGGGTCCGGTTGCGGCCCTAGGCGGGCTGGAGGGCACGTCGCTCGGGAGTGTTTCGCTCTGGGGCGCGTCCCCGGAGGCCAGTGGGGCGTTGGCCGGCCTCGGGGCGACGCTGGGGCGCTTCCCGCCCATCCCGCGCGGGAAAAAGCCCACTCGCGCGCGGGCCCCTGGCCCTCCCACGCGCTCCTTCTTGCCGGAGACGGCCCCGGCGCAGGGCGGCCAACCCGAGCTCGGTACTAGTGCGGAACTGGTGTGGTACATTGGGCAGGATGCAGCCGCTGAAAGCCAGAGTCGAAAACGGGCGCTACGTCATCGACGAGAAAGCCGACTTGCCCGAGGGCACGGAGCTGTATCTAGTCCCCGCGAACGAGGCCGGTGATCAGCTGCTCATGGAGGACGACGGACTCACCGACGAGGAACGGGAAGAGGTGAGTGCGATGATTGAGGAGAGCTTCGAGGACGAGGTCGCTGGGCGAATGAAGGACTTCTCCCAAGTCCTGGCCACCCTCCGCGCTGAGCCGTGAAGCTTGTTTTTCTGCGGCGCGCAGAGCGCGAAGCCATCGCCATTCAAGGACGATGGGAGCGTGATGCTGACTACAAGGAAACCTTCGCCAAGGACCTCATCGAGGCCGAAGCCCACCTGACGACGCTTCCCGAGTCAGGCGCCCCGTGGAAGGTGCAACGAGGCAAAGTCATTCGGAGGTGGCTCTTGGAGAAGAGCAAGTGCCACTTGTACTACCGCTACGAGCGCAAGCAGGAAGCCGTGATCGTCATGGCGGTCTGGGACGGTCGACGAGGTCGCCCACCGCGACTCTGAGTCGCGGCCTCTTTCCCATTTTGCCGCCTCCGCACGACCCTGGGGGCTCGCTTCGCTGCGTTTGTGCGAGCGGTAGAGCCCAGCTGCGCAGGCGCCCCTCCCGCCGTGCGCTCGGGTGTCACGATGCATCGCGCTGCCGGGTTCTTGGATGCCCCGCGTGTGCCCGCCCCAGACGCTCTCCTGCGCGCGGCGCTGCCCCGGCGTGGCATGGCCCCTCCGGCCGAAGGCAGCCGCGTGCCAGCATGGCTGTCGTGCAAGCGCTGAAAGCCAGAGTCGAGAACGGTCGGGACTACCCAACGCCAAACTGGAAATCAGCTCTGGGACACCGACGGCAACGGCCCCTTCGTCGCGGCTGTGGTACGGCACACCGGCGAGTTCGTCGCCGGCCAGCCGCACGCTGGCGAGGCGGACCTCGTCGCGACGGAAAGTGACCAGCGCACGTCTCTTGGCCAGGTTTTGGCCGTGACCCCGGAGGAGGTCGCCCCGCTGGAGGGGCGCTACACGCCAACCGTGCTCGTGCGCTGCGGCAAACCTCGTCGTGCGCGGGCAGTTGGGGGAGTTCCGCTGCCGCGCCCTGCGTGAGTGTCGGAAACAGCATCCTCGGACTCGCGACGCGAGTTGACATATTGAGTAGGGCGATTGCGGGAGTGCGCGGCGACGGGACGGCACGCATCGTCGGCATGGGGTGTGCCGAGCGCAGTCCCGTAATCGTCGCGTTGGACGGAGCCGATGGCGCGGCTCGGCAAGACGCGTGCCGGCCGGCTATGG
>JBNKVS010000050.1:0-30122 GCA_050299315.1 Polyangiaceae bacterium | reverse complement strand
CTTGCTCGATACCGCGCGACGAGCGCGCGTCCTTCGGCGGCGCTTCGTCGCTTTCTCGTCCTCGCTTGTCGATTTGCCATCGCCCGGACTCTGCATGACGCGGCTCACCAGCTCCAGGTGCCCTCCAAGGGATGCTTACGTTGGGCTCACCTGGGCGGAAATTGCTAGGCTCACCGGGGCGCCGCTCGAAACCGTGCGCCCGAAGCGAGGCGCCCGCCGGAGTTCGCTGCCGGAGCCGCCGTCGCCCGCATGGCTCGGGCTTTCGCCGCTGCCTAGCGAGCCCCGCCTTTCATGATCAAGAGAAGATCTCTCGCCAGATACGGTTTGGGCAAATGCATCACGCCCGGGATATCGAGGGGCAAGCTCGCAGCGGCTCCGCTGGAAATGATGACGGGCAGCAATGGCTCTACCTCACGCACGCGCGCGAGCACCTCGTCTCCCCTGAGACCCGGGAGATGAAAGTCCAACAGGACTGCCAGCAGGCGCTCGTGGTGCTGGGTGAAAGTCTCGACGGCTTCATCGCCCGTGGTGGCCTCCAGGCACTCGTAGCCAGCGTGCGAGAGGATTCTCCGCGCCAGCCGCCGCACCAGCTGGTCGTCGTCGACGATCAGGATGGTGCGCTTTGGCGGCGCGTTCCCGACGGCGGAGACTCGACTGCGAAGCGCACCGGGCTCTGCCCCCGCAGCCATCAGCTCCCCTGGCAGAGCACCCCGCTCAGGATGGTCGCGCCCGCTAGGTTGGATGGGCAAGACGCAAGAGAAGGTCGACCCGCTCCCCACCGTGCTCTCCACCTCCAAGCGACCTTCGTGCTGTTCGGCGATTTGTTTGACGATGCTCAGGCCGAGGCCGGCACCCCGACCGTCTTTGGGGTCAGCCTGCCAGCGCGGCTCGAAGGCGCGCGCGACTTCGTGCTCTGCGAGGCCGGGGCCCTGGTCCTCGACCGAAAAGCGAATCTGGCTGGCATCCATCGACGCGTGGACCCGGACTACGCCACCGCGTGGACTGAACTTGATGGCGTTTCCTACGAGGTTGGCAAGGGCGCGCAGCACTCGTTCGTAATCGATGAAGAGGCTTGGCAGCGTACCGACTCCGTCGCAGCGCAGCGCGACCCCGCTGCGGCGAGCGATGCTCGCGAACAGCGACGACACGTCGTCCAACAGCTGCCCTGGATCGACCCAGACCGGGTGCAGACCTTGCGCATCGGTCTCTTGGGTCGGGAGCTCCAACAGCTCCTGGACCATGGTGTCCATCTTTTGCGCGGCGAGCAGGATGGTGCGAACAGGAGCGTCTCGAGCCTCCGCCACACCGTCTTCCCCGATCAGCAGATTCGCCGACGCCTGCACGGCGTGAATGGGCGCGCGCAGATCATGGGCCACGACCGCCAGGATCTGCTCCCGAGAACGAAGCGCCCCTTGGGCCAGTTCTTCGTTCCGCTGAGCCATGCGCAGTGCCCGCCGCAGGCGGATTTCCTGAAGGGCGGCGTGCCCCAGTTCCCGGAGCACGTCGACGTCGCGTTCGGACCAGGCTCGCGGCCGAAAGTCGATGGCGCAGAAGCTGCCGATGACCTGGCCATTGTCCAGTTCGAGGGGGATCCCGAGGTAGGCCCGAACCCCCAGCGATGTGCAGGTGGGGATCTCTCGAGCGACCGAATCGATGGCGGTGTCGTTCAAGACGAGCGGGCCCGAGCTGAGCAAGGAGTGGTGACAGAACGTTCTCCCCCGGAGCTCGCGCGCCGACGCCAGCGGTTCCCCGAAGCCGCAGTGGCTCTTGTAGAAGTCTCGCTCGGCATCCACCAGGGAGAAGAACGCCACCGGCGCGTTCAGCAAGCGGCAAGCCAAACGGGTTAGGCGGTCGAACGATTCCTCCGGGACCGTATCCAGCAGGCAGGTCTCCCGAAGGGCTTTCAGTCGCTGGGGCGACGACCGTTCCGCCTCGATCTGCTCATCAGTGGCGGTCGCCGACTGATTCATGTGCCCGTTCCCCCCCCCGCGCCACCGCGCCGAACGATGACTGCCGAAGACTACCACGACAAAACCAGACTGTCGCGCCACGGATCGAGGGCTGCCGGCAAAGGCCCGACACGACCGCTCTCTGGAAAAGTGCTCTGTAAGCGCATCGGGCCGGGGTGCGAAGGAGGCGCCGGTCCGACGCGCGCTCTTCCGGACTGCACAATCCTTGCGCTCCGCCGCATCCGCTCGGGAAGGGCGGCGGACGCCCCTCGTGCGCGAGGGTGGCCGTCAGCGCTTGCGCTTCTTCTTCGACGTGACGCGGTCGTAGACGACGAGAAAGGCGACGAAAGCCACCGCACACACGCCGACCACGATGGCCTGGCGCACGTGGGCCGGGTCGTCCCAGTACGTCGCCCAGTTTCTGATCTTCGCGGGCTGCTCGAGCAGGGCAACGGCGACGGTCGCTCGCAGGATCATACTTCCCTCCTGACGAGTAACACGGCAACGCTCGGACTTTCTTGACCGCCCGAGCGCCGCCCAGGTGCTGTCTCGAAGTCGCTCCTCCGGCCCGTTCGACATCAACCCCAGCAGTCAGAGGCGGGGGCGACCGGTTGCTGGCGTCGAGCGCCGTGATGCGGCTTCTCGCGATGTGGCCTCGTCATGGTCGTCGTTGCACGCATCCGCCCCCGGCCGACTGCGCGAGGACTCGAGGGTGCGCCGCCAACGTGCGGGCTCAGTGGGTCTGCGCGAACAGGACGACCTCGTTCTTGCCGAAGTGTCGCGCGCACTTGGGGCACGTCGCGTAGAAATAGAACAAGCGGTCGACCGTGCGCCCCTGGGCGGCAACGTACTTCTCCATCTCGCTCGCCCACTTGCCCGCGTCGCGGTAAGGGCCCTCGAAGACCTTCGAGAGAAAGGTCCCGGAGAGCCGAGTCAACTCGGCGTTTTCAATCGGACGGTCCAAGGCGACGTAGATGTCGGATCCCCACGGGGAAACCTCATCCGTCAGCCAAAGGGGGTGCTCGGGGTAGGCTGCGGCTCCCTCGACGGCCGCATGGTCCCGCGATATCACCGAGCCGAAGTTCAGCGGGATGTGGAGAAAGGCTCGAATGTGATCGCGCAGGAAGAGCTTGTCCCGCCAATCGAATCGTCGCTCGTCCCAGTATTGCCGGTCCAGACGTGCGCAGCAGTTGGTCTCCGTGTTGTCGTAAGTGGTTTCAGCGAGCTTCATGCCTGTCCAATCCGTTCTCCGGGAGCCGTGGACCGTCGCAAGACCCCATCCGTACCGAGGGAAGCACCGTCCGAGGAACTGGGAAGCAAGCCCCGTGCCAGGGCGCGCTGGGCGCTTGATCGAAGGAAGACGCGCCACGCCCAACGGTCGCCAGCACTCGTGCGCTCACGACGGCGCAGAACATCCTATCGGCAAGCCCTGCGACTGCCGCCGCCGTAGCCGCAGCTCGTGCGCTCAGCGACGGTCGCCCGGGAAGCGCGCAGCTGCAGCCCCTGCGGCGCCTTGCGCGCCGGCCTGGGGTCCAGCGGCTGCCTGCTCGAAGCCACCCGGGCGGGAATCGGAGTGGCCGGCCCGGGCGGCGCGCACACGGACTCGGCGAAAGCGCCCCCGCGAGGGCCGCATCGGGGCACGCGGTCGGGTGGCGTGCAAGCCACCGTTCCCTTTGCCGGGACCGACGAACGGACGCTCAGCGAATCACGGGGCGAAACCGCGCGCAGGCCTGGCCGACGGGGGCCACGGCGTCCTGAAAGAACGGCGCGTAGTCGGCGGCGCACACGCTGCCGAGGGAACCGAAGCGAAAGCTCTTCACGAACTGCTGGAGCAGTGGCGCCCCCGATGAATTTGCGGCGCAGGGGCCTCCAGGCAGCCCCCCCGCCACGTTGGCGTCGGCGACCAACCCCAGGACGACGACGGCATCGGCATTGCCCCCCTTGGCATCGACCAAAGCCTGATGCCACGCCGCGGGGCTCCCGGGTGAGCCGGTATCGTCCTCGTCGCTGATGATCGTGACCACGGCCACGGCATCGTCGCGCAGAAACCCTGCATTGCAGCCGCTCTCCGCGTTCAGCTCGGGGCCGAGCGCGCTGACCATGGCCGCCATGGGCTGCTCATTGCCGTCGCCGAACGTACCGACCTGCGCCACGCACGAGAACGTCGAGGACAGCTCGGGTTGTCCGCTTTCCATATAGCGAAGCGGCGCCGCGATACCGCAGGCTCGACCGTCGGGGCTGAGCCGCTTGCCGGCGCCGAGCACGCCCTCACAATCGTCGAGCGAGGGATCGGCCACGACCTCAGCGCAGCTGCGGCCGTTGCAGCTGCCCACGAACGCGCCGACGAATGGAAGCTTGCTCAACGCACAGCCCTCGCGACAGCACGCGGGGGCGGGGCGACAGCTGAAATTGCCGCCGTCGAGCCCAGTCAACGTGCTCACGCCGGCGCGGCCGCCGGTGGTATCCGTGTCCACGACCATGATGCGATAGTCGCCAGGCAGCTCGCGCTCCACGATACCGATGAAGCCGGGAAAGCTGCGCGCGAGGCTCTCCTGCGCTCCCAGCATCGAGGGGGAGTTGTCGACGACGAACAAGAAATCGACGCGCTGGCAGCCGGGAGCCGGATCCGGAATCAATGGCAGCAGCGCGGCGGGGTCCTCCGCGCCGTCGAGTTCGCCGCGGCGCGTCTGATCTGTTGGCGGGCCGAGTGGGGGCGCCGGGGGATCGACCGGCACGAGCTCGACCACGTCGGTGCCACAGGCGGCGGCCCCCAGGAGAGCGACGAGCGCGGCGACACCGCCCCGAGCGGCAAGGAGCGGGGCCGGCGCAAGCGGAAGGGAAGGTCTCATGCCACCGAGCGCTCCATCGCTCGCACGATCCAGAACAGCCCCTGCGGGGTGAGCACGGCGGTCAGACATTTCCTTCCTGGGCCCGCTTGTGGTGCAGGCGAAATCCGGCCTGTTAGCCGAGGTGAGATGGTTTTGGCGAGCCGCTCGAATCCGATCGCCACGCTTGGTGGCGAGCCGCCGGCGTCGCCACATCCGGCGTGGCGGGCCCTGGCGGCGCCCACCCCCGGGCGCGCCCGCGCCGAGATCCAGGTCTCCCCGGGGGGTCGCCCGGCTCTGCGACCTTCGGGAGCGACCAGCCGCCGCCAACGCGCCCCGGAGCGACCCCGCCGAGCGAAGTCCGATCGCCCTGGGGGCGACGATTCGAGCAAGAGGAAATGAGATCCTGCCCTACCCCGGTTCGTTCGCTCCCAGACGAGAAGGGCCAAGTCCGCCACCGCAACCTTTGTGGCCACAAGCTTTCTCCACTTCATGCGTGGTTCCGGCGTCGTCGTCAACGGCTCATCGGCAATTGGAGCGGAACCTGCCGCCGCGCTTCGACGAACGGCGAGCCAAACCATACGACTCCGCGTCAACGACGGAAGATGACTGAGCGCGTGGGAAGCTTCGGCGCCGGCAGGTCTGCGGCGCTGTCACCCGGATCACAACGGAAGCATTAGTAAAATCAGGCACCTCTCGAATCCCGAGGGCGCCGGCGGATCGGCGTGGGAGCAAGCTGGCGAGTTGCCTTCGCGCGAGCCTGCCCACCGGGGGGGCGCTCCCTGGCGGCCATCCGGGTTCACTGGTCTCGCACACTCCTGCGGAGAGGGCTCGCCGACAGGGGCTGGCACGCGGCGGCCATATATACGAGATGGCCGTTTTCGTGAAGGGCGCGGCCGACACGCGCACTCCGCATCGGGGGTTCACCGGTGCCCCGCCGCCCGGCGACCTTTCGACGAGCGCTCCCGAAGCCGAGGAGCGCCACCGGCGCGCGCCGAGCCGCCCTGCGGATGGCAGCGCGAGCTCCGAGCTCGAGGGCTCCTCGGGCGCACCCCTGGCCCCGGCGCTCGGACTTCTGCTCGAAGATCGGTTCGGGACCGGCTCGCTCGTCACATCCCGATCGGACGAGGTGCCGTCGCGCCAGTGCTCCGAGTGCCACGCGGGCGCGGCGCCGTCCGCACCGGAGGGGCGCGCTCCGTTCGCTCCCCTGTGAGCCCGCGCGACCCCGACGCTCACCGAGCAGCATTCCGTGATGCTGGCCGATGCACTCGAGCAGCCCGCAGCCCCGAGGCCGTTTCTTCGCTACGTGAGCGCCAGCGACATCAGCGGCCCCGAAGCGCGCCGCGAGCAGCTCGAAACCCGACGGCTGGCGCTGCTCCAGGCCGCAAACGCGGCCTCCATCGCCCCGGTCATCGCGCTGCCCCGAGCCCGAGCGGCTGCAGCGCCTGCGCGAGACGCAGATCCCGTGGCTCTACGCCGACTCGACACCCTCTGTGCGCTCCATCACGACGAGCCCGTGAGGCCCGCGAGCTGCGACTGAGCGCTCGGTAGGGCTTCGACCGGCGGCCGTGGCCGCGGTCAGTTCCGCACCCCGCGCCCGCGCTACGGCGCCGCGCAATCAGACCTCTGCGCCCTTTCGGCGGGCGGCGCCCTGCCCGGGCGCTCGCCAGACGCCGGCGGGCGCGGCCGGAGCCGCCGCGCCCGACCTCGTCAGGGCAGGTAGCTCTCGATGGCTGAGTACCAGACCCCCGCCATGACCGCGTAGCCCGCGTCGTTCGGGTGCACCACGTCGTTCATCAGCGCATCCGAGCCGCCGGCGTTGGCGACGAAAGGGTCGAACATGTCGACGAGGGCGACGTGCTTGCCCTCCGCGGCTCGCTCCTCGATGAACCCCGGAATCGTGGCGTTGTAGGCTTGAACCGTTTGGTTGAACGGCTGCTGCCCTCCGAAGCCGTTGAAGGACGTCTGCCCCGGGACGAGCTGCGCCACCACGACCAGCGCGTCGGGGGCCCCCTCGATGATTTGATCGATCAGGGATTCGAGCAGGCCCGGCACGTTCGTCGGGAGGCCTTGGTAGAGATTGTTCGTGCCGATGTGCAGCAGAACGATGTGCGGTGGGTTGGCGGCGAGGGCGGCGTCGACCCGGCCGGCGACCTGCTGGATCGTGTTGCCCGAGATGCCCTCGTGATCTCGCGGGAACGGCTGCCCCTCGACCTGCTGAGGGCCGTTGGGTCCGCCCCCCGGAGAGGTTCCGACGAACGTGATGTCGTGCCCGCCGACCACGGCGTTGCGAAACAGCTCGACGCGGTAGGCGCCGCCTTGACTGCTCCCGATGCCGAAAGTGATCGAATCTCCGAGCGGCATGATGCGGCAGGGCTCGCCATCCGTGGGACACGGGGCAAAGGCTTCGGGCTGCGCAGGCTCCTCCTCCTCCTCCGCCGGCTCTTGCTCTGCCGGGGCCTCCGCAGCCTCGTCCCCGGGTTCCGAGTCCCCGGGTTCCGACATCTCGGCGCCGTCATCCCCGCCAGCGGACGAGTCGCCGGGTGGGTCGCCGGAGCCGCCCAGGTCGTCCGGCTGCAGCGGCGCACTGTCGGCCACGTCCTCGTTGACGCCCGCCCCCGACCCCGGGGGCTCGCTGGCCTCCTCGCCGGCAGGGGGCTGCGAGTCGCCAGCGGCGGGCTGCAAATCGCCGGCGGGAAGCGCCATCGTTTCCGGCGCCGGATCCTGGCTTCGATCGGGCGTGGGTGCCTCGTCGTCACTCCCTCCGCAGGCAACGACCAGCGGGGCGAGGAGCCAGAGCGCGTACGCAGGGGTACACGCGCCACGGCGGCGGATCCAGCCGACGAGTTCGACCCGGCTGCGCCGACTACTTTCCGATACCTGTTTCATCGCTTTTGCTCCCGCCCGAAAAAGAGAGGCGCCACCAGCCTCGCTCGGCTCGGGGCGACCCGCAAGGCTGCCGCATTCTCAGCGTCGAAGACGTTACCGTTCGCAGGGGATCGGGTTCTATCAAGTTTTCGGCACGCGCTTTCACAAACGCGTCAGCAACCGGGGTCGGAGGATCTGGCGCCCGCACGGGCGAGTCGGCCCACACCTGCAAGTCGGCTAGCACGAGCGAGTCGGCCGGCGCTCTCCTGCGACCGCGCCGGCGACGCGGATCCGTTGCTCGAGGCGCTGCGGCGGTCGACCAAGCTGCGCAACGAAATCCCCGACACCTGCGTCGACGCCGAAGAGCCGTGAGGCCTGCCGCGATCCAGCTCGCTCGTGGCAGGCTCGAGATGACCAACGGAGCGGGCGGCGACCCCCGCGCCGGCTGACGCCGCCGCTCGGCACGACCGTGCGAGCCGCGCCTCCGCATCCGCGCGCCCCTTCGGGCGCCCGTCGAGGGGACGACGGCCGTGGCGCCAGATGCCAACGCGATTGGTAGCCGTGACGTGTTTTGCATGCCGTGCTCGAAAAAAGGTCGGCGGGTTCGCATGCGAAGCGCCTTGGCTGCGTTTGCGTCCGGTTGCACCGAGCGATGCGATGCCCCTCGAAGGGTGACGATGTGGTGTCTTCCTCCTCACGCAAAGCGCACGCCCGATCGATACCAGGCGACGGCGTGCAAAGGCCTGCCCGCCGCCCCTTCGTCGTCGACGCCCGCTTGTCGCGAACGGACAGCGTTCAGTCGCGTGCACGCTGAATGGCCGTCAGGGATGTCTTTTCCAGCACTGGCTGGCGCGGCGGGCGCTCGTCAGGATACCGGTCGGTACCACTCCATGCCGCGGCCGCGGCGGATGGTCTTGCGGCGGTCGGACAGCCCAGGAGTGGCCGAGGAGAATCAACACATGAGTCACTCGATCAATGGATACGACCCATCCGAACGGAGCCCTCGAAATGGCCGACGCTCCGTTGTCCGGCGCTCTGCTCGACGAAACGGCAGCCTGGGTTTGGGCGCGGCGCTCGTCGCGGCGCTGGCCCTATCGTCTGGTGTCGCCGCGGCGGCGCCCCCGAGAATCGTCACCCTGGTGACGGGCGACCGGGTCGTCGTCTCCGGAGAGGATCGCCAATCCATCGTCATTCAGCGCGGCCCCGGTCGTGATCAGATCCCCGTATCGGTGCATCGCTACGCACCGCCGGACGGCCGGCAACCGCATTGGTTCGCCCTCCCCCACGATGCCCTGCCGCTGATCGCCAGCGGCCGCGTCGACAAGCGACTGTTCGACATCTCCCTGCTGCTGCAGTGCCGATACGACGACGCGAGCCGCGGCGACCTGCCGCTGATCGCCAGTGGCTCGATGGCTCCCAGCTCACAGTCGGCAGCGCCGTCGGCGATGCTACCCGGCGCCGTGGTGCACCGGCGCCTGGACGTGCTCGGAGGCGTCGCGCTTCGATCGAGCAAGGAGCGGCTCGGCGAGCTGTGGCGGCAGGTGGTCGGTCGCGCCAGCCCCTCGAGCGTCGCCCGGAGCTCCGCACCGGGCCGCCTGTGGCTGGACGCGGTGCTCGCGCCCAACCTCGATCGGAGCACTGCCCAGGTCTCCGCACCGGCGGCCTGGGACCTCGGGCTGTTCGGCGACGGCGTGCGCGTCGCGGTGCTCGACACGGGGGTCGATTCCAACCACCCCGATCTCGCGAGCCGGGTCACGGTCGAGCGCAACTTCACCGAAGACCCCCTGGAAGACGGCTACGGGCACGGCACGCACGTGGCCTCCATCCTCGCGGGCACCGGCGAGGCCAGCGGCGGCCGCTACCGCGGCATGGCGCCCGGCGCCCAGCTACTGGCCGGCAAGGTGTGCGACGACTTCGGCAACTGTGAAGAGTCCGCCATCATCGCGGCCGCCGAGTGGGCGATCGTCGAAGAGGGCGCGCGCGTCGTCAACCTCAGCCTCGGGGGCCCGGACACGCCCGAAATCGACCCGCTCGAAGAGGCCATCAACCGGCTCACCGAGGACCACGGAGCGCTGTTCGTCGTCTCGGCGGGCAACTTCGGCCCCTTTGCGGGCAGCGTCGAATCCCCCAGCAGCGCCGACGCCGCGCTGGCGGTGGGCGCCGTGGACCGCGAAGACGCGCCGGGCATCTTCTCGGCGCGTGGCCCGCGCGTCGGTGACTTCGGATTGAAGCCCGACATCACCGCCCCGGGCGTGGAAATCGTCGCCGCGCTCTCCGGCTTCGCGGACCTGGGCGAGCCGGTGGACGAGGCGTACATCGCGCTCTCCGGCACCTCGATGGCGGCTCCCCACGTGGCCGGCGCCGCGGCCCTGCTCCTGCAGCAGCACCCGGATTGGCGGGCGCGCGAGGTCAAGGCGGCCCTGATGGGCTCCGCCACCTGGAGCCCCACGTATACGGCGCTGGACCAGGGGGCAGGCCGCCTGGACGTGGCAGGCGCCGTCCAGACGGAGATCATCGCAGACACGGCCGGCGTCAGCTTCGGGATCGCCCGCTGGCCGCACGAGGACGACGAGGTGGTGGCTCGCGAGGTCACGCTGCGGAGCCTGGGGCCCGCGGCGACCCTCGAGCTGCACCTGGAGGTCAGCGGCCCCGAGGGCGAGCCCGCGCCGGACGAGATGTTCCACGTCGAGCCCGCCATCGTGGAGCTGGCCGCAGGCGGCTCCGCCAGCGCGACCGTCACGGTCGACCCGCGCCAGGGATCTGTCGATGGGGCCTACAGTGCACGCCTGATCGCGTCCAGCGGCGCGGGTCGATCCACCTCGGTTCCGCTCGCCCTCTATCGCGAGCCCGAGAGCTACGACCTGACGCTGCGCCACACCGATCGCAGCGGGGAGCGCACGGTGAACTACTTCTCACTCGTGATCGGCCGCGACGATTTCTTCTACCAGTTCGTCTCGCCGTCGAACGAGTCCGACTCGCGAGACCAAACGCTGCGCCTGACCAAAGGCCACTACGTCATCGAGACGCACTTCTTCGTGGATGAGTCCGAGCCGGCAACGCTACTGGCCGCTCCCGACGTCAGCCTGGAGAAAGATACCCTGCTAGAGCTCGACGCCCGCGTGGCACCGCCGATGAGCTTGCGCGTGAAGCACGTCCAAGGCGCCGAGCGCAACTCGACCTCGGTCAGCTGGGACGGTCCCGGCCTCAGCTCGACGACAGCCCTGGCCACGACGGAGCCCGCCTACTACGCGGCCTTCCTGGGCGACCCCGGACCGGAGGTTACGTCGATGGTTTCGGCAAGCTGGCAAGAAAGCGTGGCGCGTGAGCAGCCGCAGGCGTTCTACATCGGGGCTTGGCCACAGCAGGGCGGCTTCCCCCAGGGGCCCGAGCTCACCGTAGAGCCACGCCGCGCCGCACGGCTGAAAGCGACCTACGCGGCGTCTTCACCACCGTTGGCCTTCGCTCACATCGGGATCGCGCCGCTGCCGGAGGGCGCCACCAGCTGGGGCTACTCGGCGCCCGAGGTCACGCTTCCGGTGAAGCGCACCGAGTACTTGTATTCCGAGGCGCCCGGCATGCGCTGGATCCACGACCTGAGCATGGAGGGCGAGAACTTCTTCGACGAGTACGCCTTCGTGGACACGGAGCCGCAGCTCCTGCCTCTCGAGAGCGAAAGCCGCTTGGTCATGAACCAAGCGCCGTTCTCGCCCGGGTTTCTCGACGGCGTCGTCTATCTTCCGGGCGCGCGCCGCCAGGGCGACACGATCGGGCTCTCGCCCTTCATGTACACCGACAGCGGCGGCAACACGCGCCAAAGCGTGAACTTCACCGCCTACGAGGAAAGCTTTGCGCTGTATCGCGAAGGCGAGCGCGTCGAGCCTCTTTTCGAGTTCGGCACGAGCGGCGACTACGAAGTCCCGCCGGGTCGGGCTCGCTACCGCGCCGTCGCCGAGTCCCGCCAAACGGAGATGTCGGTCGCGACCGAGTCTCACGCGGCCTGGACCTTCGAGTCCGAGTCCGCACCAGAGGACGAAATGGTGATCTTGCCTTTGCTTTCGGTGCGCTTTCAACCCGAGCTGAGCGACGGGAATCGCGCGCCCGCCGGGCAGGCGTTTTCGCTACCCTTCGTCGTCGAGCAGCTCGGTGAGCCGCGGCCCCCGAGGCTCTCGTCGCTCGAGCTCGAAGCCTCCTACGACGATGGCGTGAGCTGGACGGCGCTGCCGACGCGGGGCCGCCACGGCAGCTACGTGGCCGAGCTGCGGCACCCGCGCCACGCCGAGTTCGTCTCCCTGCGGGCCCGCGCCGAAGACCACCACCACAGCGGGCTCGAGCTGACGTTGATCCGCGCTTATGCCCTCACCGCCAAGGAGACACGCCGCCGCCACGACTGATCGGTGTCGCCAAGGAAAACCAAGGAAATCCGAGCAGCCCGGCTTGGGTGCGACACGGCAACCTTCCTTCCACGAACCACCGCCCGGTGCAGTCCAGGCGGATTCTGGCAAGGTTGAGCGAATCCAAGGCGCAACGTCCATCGAGACCTCGTCCTCCGGCGGATGCCGCTTCGCGGCGTCCGTCGAGGCCTCGTCCTCCGGCGGATGCGGCAACGCAGCGTCCGTGTGAGCGAACGGGCCGCCCCCTCGCTGTTGCCCGGATGACACGCGCGGCGGAGCCCGTTGCGGCGCTCTTGGGGGGGATGCGTTCTGTGAACCGCGTTCTGCGCGCAGCCCCGGTCAGCCGATAGAGGAGGATCGGGCTCTGGAAGGCAGGAATGGTCAATTCCAGTGGGCTGAATGCGGGAGTGTGAGCGCCGGTCTCTCGAGAGGTGGGGGGCCGCTCGCGAAACGACGGGGGGGCCCCGACGAGAGATCGCGTCCGGTCGCTCGGGGTCCGCGCTCGGGGAAAACAGAACGTCCGGGACGACGACGCGCCAGGGCCCGCTCAGCTTGAGACTGGAGCGAAAACGCTGACACAGGGGCACGGCGGCGCGTTCGACGGGTCGCCCGAGATCGGCGCGGCGACCTTTCTGCTAGCGGTGGATCTCCTGCAGGAAGATGCGTCCGACGACCAAGGGCGCCTCGAGCTTGGTCGCGAGCAGCAGGCGGAGCTCGAAAGGAACGTTGAGAACCCACTGTCGAAGTGGTACGTCGGCGATGACGTGGTCGACCAAGTGAGCCGGAGTATTCGGCATCCGGCCGTCGTGGCAAGACGGGCAGATCCCATCGCGCCGAAGGTCATCGCGTCGAGGGTCATCGCGCCGAGGGTCAGCGCGCCGAGGGTCATCGCGCCGAAGGTCATCGCGCCGAAGGTCAGCGCGCCGAGGGTCAGCGCGCCCCTTTCTTCGGCGGCCTGCGGTCGCTGGAGTCGACGCCGAACGGTGGCGAACGCTTGGCTCTGCGCTGGGCAGCGGGTGGCCGATGGCTGACTTCGAGCGAGCGGCGACAGGGCGGCCTGCTCGTCCCGCGGCTCACGGTCGTCGGGGGGGATCCGCGCTGGGGCACGGACGAAGAAACGAGATGCAAGGAGTGCTCGCAATGCGAGGGAACAGGTTGCTTTTGGGGCTATTGGTAGGGATGGGTGCGCTCGGCGTGGCCGGAGAAGGCGGCGCTCACGACCGGGGCGATCGGCGAAGCCGGCCGCACCGGGCGCCCGCAGCGAGTTTTCGTCGGATTGCGACGCTGCCGAACTACCTCAACAATGCGGACATCGCCGAAGAGACGGTGTCCGAGATCGTGGCCTCCACGAAAGACGGCAGCACGCTGCTCTACACCGACAGCCCGCTCGACGAGGTGGGACTGGTCGACATTCGCGATCCGTATCGCCCCGTGGGCCTCGGCAAGGTCCGGCTCGGCGGGGAGCCGACCTCGGTAGCCGTGCTCGGAAACCGCCTCGCGCTGGTGGGCGTCAACACCAGCGAATCGTTCGTCACGCCCGGCGGGTACCTGGCCGTCGTCGACATCGCCACCCAGAGCGTGGTGGCCGAGGTTCCCCTCGGTGGGCAGCCGGACTCGGTGGCGATCAGCCCGGACGGCTCGTTCGCCGCCATCGCGGTCGAAAACGAGCGCGACGAAGACATGGTCGTAAGGGGCGCCGAAGGGGGGCTACCCCAGGGGCCCGCAGGCTTTCTGGCGGTCGTCGATCTCGCGCCGGCGAGCCCGCTCGATTGGGCAGCGACGAGCGTGAATCTCACGGGGCTCGCCAACTACGCGCCCGGCGACCCCGAGCCCGAGTTCGTGGACATCAACACGAAGAACCAAGCCGTCGTAACCTTGCAGGAGAACAACCACCTCGCCGTGGTGGACCTGCCGAGCGCGCGCGTGGTCCGCCACTTCTCCGCGGGCGCGGTAACGCTCGAGGGTGTGGACGGCACCGAAGACGGCATCATCTCATTGACCGAGACGCTGCCCGACGTGCCCCGTGAGCCGGACGCGGTGACTTGGATCGGCAGCCGCTTCCTGGCCACGGCCAACGAAGGCGACCTGTTCGGCGGCAGCCGGGGCTTCTCGATTTTCGACCGCCGCGGCAACGTGGTGTTCGACAGCGGCTCCTCGCTGGAAGAGCTGGCCGTTCAGCACGGGCACTTCCCCGAAGGGCGCGCGGACGCCAAGGGCACCGAGCCCGAGGCCGTGGAGCACGGTCGCTTCGGAGCCAGCGACTATCTCTTCGTCGGCTCCGAGCGCGGCGGCTTCGTGGCGGTCTACGAGGTCGATCGCCGCGGGCGGCCTGCGTTCGTGCAGCTGTTGCCCGCGCCCCTCCGCCCCGAGGGCGTGCACGCCATCCCGTCGCGAAACCTCCTCGTGGTCTCGGGCGAGAAAGACGATCCGAGCTTCGGCGTCCGCTCTTCGATGATGATCTACGAGCTGTCCCCCGGCGGCCCCGCGTACCCCGAGATCGTTTCGACGAGCGACGCGAGCGGCGCCCCCATCCCGTGGTCGGCTCTCTCGGGGATGACGACCGCTCCCGGAAGGAAGCGCGAACTGCTCGCCGTGTGGGATTCGTTCTACGCCGAGAGCCGAGTCGTCACCATCGACGCCTCGCGCTCTCCGGCGCTGATCACCGATTCGGTAGCGCTCTCGGGGGGAAGTGGAGACTATGATGCGGAAGGCATCGCGATCGCGCCGGACGGGACCTGGTGGATCGCCAGCGAGGGCAACGAGACCGGCTCGCGGCGCAACCGCTTGCTGCACGTCGACCCGAGCGGGGCGGTGCTCGAGGAGGTCGGCTTGCCCGAGGCGATCGAAGCCTGCCGCGCCGCTTCGACCAACACGGCGACTCTCGGGTCGGGCTTCGAGGGCGTGGCGGTGGCTCGCCGCGGGCGCGGCCGGGGCTACGACCTGATCGTCGCCCAGCAGCGCGGCTGGGACTACACCACCGAGGAGTGCGAGGATCTCGACGACGATCCCGACCAGCTCGACGCGGGCGAGCCCAAACAGACCCGGCTGTGGCGCTACGACCCCGCCACCGGCGCGTGGACGAGCACGCCCTACGAGCTCGAGCCGGTGCCGCCCGACGCCTCGTGGGTGGGGCTGAGCGAGATCACGACCGTGCCCGGCGGCTTCGTCGTCATCGAGCGAGACAACCGCACGGGGGATTTCTCGCAGCTCAAGACGCTAGCGAAGTTCTCCTGGTGGGAGCTTTCGGGCGGGGTATCGCGCGGCGAAAAAAAGGTCTTCGACCTGATGCCAGCGCTGCTCTCGAGCCACGGCTGGATCAGCGACAAGGCCGAGGGCGTCGCCATGACGAGGGACGGTAGCGTGTTCGTCGTGACCGACAACGACGGCGTCGACGACTGGTCGGGCGAGACGCGCTTTCTTTCGCTGGGCAGCTACTTCGAACTGTTTCACTGACGGCGGCGAGCGTCGGGCGCGCGAGCGCCCGACTCCATTCACCTCGCCATCGAACCGGGCGAGTGACACGTGCTGCGCGAGGTCGGCCGCGCCGTCAGAGGGCGAGGCCTCTCGGCCAGTCCAGCCCTTGGACGTGACGGGGCGGCACCGCATTGGGCAGGGCCCGTTGCCCTGTAGAACGAAACGTGAGAAGGATTCTCCAATGCGCTCCATTCTGGCCGCGATCGTCCTGCTGTGCGAGATGCTGCTGGTGTCTGCGCCGAGCCACGGTGCTGAGCCGAAACCCTGGATCCGGCTGTTCAACGGCAAGAATCTGAGCGGCTGGGACACGTACCTCGGACCCGCGTATGATCCGGTTGCGAAAGAATTTTCCGGCCCTCCGCGGGGGCTGAATAGCGATCCGAATCGCGTGTTCTCGGTCGTCGAGGTCGATGGGAGGCCGGCGATCCGTATCTCGGGAGCGGCCTTCGGTGGGCTGTCCACCGTGCAAGAGTACGGAGACTACGAGCTCGAGCTCGAGTTCAAATGGGGGCAGGCGAAGAGCCCACCTCGCGCCGACGCCAAGCGCGATAGTGGCGTCCTGTATCGTGCCGTGGGCCCGCATGGCGCGGACTGGTTCTTCTGGATGCGGTCGCTCGAGTTCCAGGTGCAGGAGGGCGACCACGGGGATTTCTGGCCCTGTGGCGGTGCCATCGCAGACGTGGCCGCCAAGAAGAACGCCGCAGGCGAGTTCGCTTTCGACCCGAGCGCGCCGCTCCTCCCCTTCAGCGCCACGAGCCCGAACGGGCGACGCGTGGTGAAGGGGTCGAACACCCCGCCGGGCAAGCGAGGTGAATGGAACCGGGTCAGGCTCTACGTGCTCGGCAGAACCAGTGTTCACGTCTTCAACGATGTCGTAGCGATGGTGCTCGAGAACTCGCGTCAAGTGATTGACGGAAAAGAGGTCGCGCTCGGCCGAGGAAAGATCCAACTGCAGTCGGAAGGGGCAGAAGTATTTTATCGCAACATCCGGCTGCGCCCCATCGACGAGCTACCGAAGGGGCTGCTCTCGGGGAGCCGAAAGGCGGCGCGCCCAGCCGCCAGCTCGAGCCACTAGTGCAGCGGAGCGACTCGAGCCGGCTAACGTTCGCGGATCCTGATGTGGCGGAACGAGACCTCGTCACCGTGGTCTTGTAGACCGATGTGACCGCGCCGGGCGGGGTGGGCGAAGCCGTCCCAGCCATTGAACTTGCTGGCGGCCACGCGGGCTTGGAAATCCGGGCTCCCAACCTCGTATTGGACGACGGTCTGCCCGTTTTGCCGGAAGGTCACGCGGCCATGATCGACATGGATCTCCGCCACGTTCCATTCGCCGGCGGGGCGCCCGTTCTGGGGATCTGCAGCAATGAGGTCATAGAGAGACCCCGCCTGCCGGTTGCCGTTCACGCCGAGCTTGGCATCGGGATGGCGCTCATTGTCGAGGATCTGCATCTCGGGTGCAGCCTCGTAGATGGGCGCGTCTGCACGCTCGCCAACGCCGCAGTTCTCTGGAGCGAGAAAGAAGATTCCGCTGTTGCCCCCTGCCGAGATCTTCCACTCGAGCGCCAGCTCGAAGTTCTCGTATTCACCGCGGGTGACCAGATCGCCTGCCGCCACCGAATTCCCGGGGCCGCTGCTCGCAGGCTTCTTCAGGCGCAACTCACCATCTTCTGCCACCCAGCCTTCGGGTACGCCGTCTCGGCAATAGCCCCGCCACTCGGCGAGCGAACTCCCGTCGAACAGGGCATGCCACTCAGTAGGCGCGCCCTTGCTCGCCGCCGGCTCGGAAGCAGGTGCGACGAGAGGGGAGCAAGCCCATACGCCCGTGACGCCGATCGCGACGAAGAAATCAGACCTCATACACCGAGCCTTTGGCGGAAGTGTCCGCATACCTCACCTGTCGTTCAGCTTCCACCCCGGAGCGCGTGGACTGAGCCCGCGGCAGGCGGGGCGCGGCCGTGGCCCCCTGCGCGGGGCTCGGGTCAGGGTAGAAAGCTCCCGCAAGGGATCGTGTCCGCGCGCAGGGAGAAATCGTCCGTCGCAGCGTCGTCGGCGAAGTAGAACGGCTTCTGGTCGGTACCGTCGCAGCGACTCTCGGGGGCCAGGGCGATGCCTTCGTTCTCGGTCGCCGTGAGCGTCAGCGGGGCGCGGAATTCGGTGCGGACGATGAATCGACCCGCAGTCGGGGACGTCGGCTCGGTGTCGATGGTCAAGACCGTTGCCCGGTTGGCGCAGGAAGCGCCGCAGTAGGTCCACAAATAGCCCACCTCCCGATCGAGCTCGAGCGCGTTGACGAGGGGCCGGCCCGTGGCGATCGTGGCCACGCGGTCGTAGGAAGCGTCTTCGTAGAACGCGTACGCGTACAGCTCTCCGGTTGCCTCGAGGCCAACCAGGAAGAGCCCCGTTCCATGCCCCTCGTAGTCGGCGGGGGCATACGTCTTTTCCAGATTCTCGTCGTAGAAGCCCTGGGCCGTGAGCATGTCGTCGGGCAGCCACGTGATGGCTTCCACGCCTTGATTGGAACCCGTCGTGGGCAGATCTGGGGTCAGATCCCACTCGGCCGAGGCAACCAGCGCAGTTGCCGCCCCGGTGATCGAGTACCTGAGCACACTCGAGCGGCTCACCCCGGAGGCGTCGTTGTTGCGCTCGGACGCGACATAGATGGTTGGGCTGCCATAGTCCGCGCGTGTCACGCCCTCCGCATCCGGTTCCCCGCCGCCCGCATAGGCGAGCTCTTTGCCTGCCGCAAACCCATCGGCCGTGTCCAGGTTCCAGACAGTGCCGTCGAACTTGAGGCGAAACAGCCGCGTGGACGAGTTGCGAACGGCCCAAATCACGTCGTCCGCAGGCGTGGGGCCTTCTTCGTAGCTCAGCCCGCTGAGGTCCCCACCGAACAGATCGGGCGCGTCCACGACCACCGCCAAATCTCGCCCGGGCCACGCGACGCTGCCGCCGACGCAGTCGTTCGCCGTGCCTTTCGTGGGCCCGAGCGTCTCGACGAAGTCTCCCGATCCGTCCGGACAGCGACCGAGGGTCGTCGCCGCGTGTACCCCCCACGAATGGGTATCGACGAGCGTCTCGTCATCCGGCAGGAAGAGGCGGACCTCGTCGTCGCTGCCGAGCCCGAAATCCAAATCGAACTCATCCACCACGAGAAAGCTCGCGGCGGGGATAATCGAGTTGGCCGGTAGCGTGTAGATGTTCGTATCGTCGTCGTCCTTGATGATCCACCCCGACAAATCGGCGGGGGCGAACCCTTGGTTGTAGAGCTCGATCCAGTCCCCCGGGACGCCTTCGCTCGACTCGATCTCGTTGATCACGATGGAGGGCCGGCAATCGTTCGGGGCTCCCTTGCTGGGTGTCGTATTGGCAATGAACTCCCCCTCCCCGTCGGGACAGCGCCCCAAGGTAGTCGGAGCGTGCTCGGTCCACGCGTACGAGTCGAGGGGGGTAACGCCGTCCGGGTAGAAGAGGCGGGCCGTGTCGTTGCTACCGAGCCCGAAATCGAACTGCTCTTCTTCGATCACCAGGAAGCCGCCCGGAGCGATCTGGGTGTTTTCTGGCAACGCGTAGATGTGGTCGATGTCCGAATCCATGAAGATGAAACCGGTGAGATCGACGGCGTCGGCTCCGGCGTTGTAGAGTTCCACCCAGTCCCCCGGGACCCCGTCGCCCGACTCGATCTCGTTGATCGTCACGAGCAGCGGCGTTGCCCCTCCACCTCCGTCGCCACCCAACCCGTTGCCGGCCGAGTCACCGCCGCCCAACCCGTTGCCGGCCGAGTCACTGCCACCGGACCCGACGCCGCCCTGTCCTCCGAGAGGATCGGGCACGCCGGGCACGCCGGAGGCTCCGGCAGGGGACACGCCCATCGGCTCGGTATCCAGACGCAGACGGCCTTCCTCGATTCCCAGGACGGCCCGACAGCCCCCCGCAAAGACCGCCGCAAGCCCGGCGGCACCCAGCACTCGTACAATGATAGTCGCTCGCATTTGGAATCCCAGTAGCAGTAGCTTCAAAAGGTCCCGGTCACGGAAAGGCCCCCGACGCCTCGCCCAATCCCCGGAGTCACCCGCACGTGTGCTTGGTCCTCGCGATCGCTCGAACCCACGAGAAAAAGAGTGATGCCGGTGCCGACCAAGACTCCACCGACGACGAACGCAACGGTGGCGGCGTCGGCCGCCGCGACGGAATCGGAGCGATAGGCTAGCCCCTGTGCGTCACACTCGTTGTTGGCGTCGCAGCGGCCCTCGGCCAAGGAATCATCTTCCAGGCCCTTGGCGCGCCACGCCTGGTAACCGCTCACCCCCAGGGCGACGACTCCGCCGCCGCCGACAATCAGCCCGATCGTGCGAAGGTTGAGCGATTCAGCCCCACGGTCCTCGGTCGGGAAGGGAGCGAGCTCCAAACCGACGGCGGGCGCGGGGGGCGGGCTCTCCGTCGCCGGCTGGTCCTCGAGCGCTGGCACGAAAACCGTTCGCAAATCAGCATTCGGGGCCACGCTTATCACGGCTCGAAACGGGCGCTTGCCCGGAGCTTTCACTTCGACGACGTGCTGGCCCGGGTCGACCGGCGAGGACACCCCCCAGGCTCCCCTGCCCAGCGCAACGCCATCACGCTGGACGACCAACCCGTCAATGGACTCGGCTGCACTGCTGACCTCGACAATCAAGCGCGAGAGCGTGGGCCCGAGATCGCGCACGCGTGCGCGGGCCGCCCTTTCGCGATCCGTCTGACCCTCGCGCTTGGCGCGCACGGCCGCCTCGGCGTAGTGCGCCCAGGCGCTGGCAGTTCGCCCAGCCTGCTCCTCACACACCGCTAGCGCCAACAACGTGCCCGTCGCTGGATCTTGCGCGTAACTCTCCGAAAGCCGCGGGCACGCCGCCGCGTAGTCGCCCTTGTCCATGAGCTCCCGCCCTTGCCGAAACAAGGACTCGGCCAGCACCCCATCACCGGCAAGGGCTCTGCTCGGAGCGCAAAGCACAATCGAAAGAACGAGGAAGAGGAGGGGTTCCGGGCGGCAATACATGGCGTCATTGTCTGTCATTGATGAGCGACCGTAAACTCGGGGCTTCGGGGGCCTCTTCGGCGCCCGATCGGGGTGCCGCTCGCCGTTTCGACGCCGATTTGGGGCGCGCGGGCCGCTTCGGGGCCGCTCTGGTCGAGGGCGCGCGTTTCGGCGCCGATTGGGAGCGCGAAGGCCGCTTCGATGCCGATTCGGACGGCGAGCGACGCCTCGCTCGCGTCTCGGCGAGGTCGCGACGTTTCGATGCCGACCGGGTGGGGTGCGCGGCCCGCTTGGCTCCCGTCTCGACGAGGTCGCGACCTTTCGATGCCGGCATGGGCGAGGCGGGTTTGCCGTCGGTTTTCGAGTCCCTCGGTACCGGCGCGACCATCGGAGCGGGCTCACCACGCGGGACCGATGACGCCGAAGAGGGCGCCGGGCCTGCGTCCGGTCGGGCCACGGCGTCGATGGCGGAAGCCCTCAACCCGACGATGGCGGACACGGGGGGCGGACTCCCCGGTTCTTCCGCGCGGGGCGGCAAAAAAGCAAGCCATACCGCGGCGCCCGCGACGACGACGAGCGAAGCGGTGCCGACGACCGCCTTGGTTCCCGGTTTCATCGCGGTGCGGGACCACGGCGCGCCGGTGGCCGCCGAAGCTTGGATCACGGGCGGGTCCGCCGTCAGGGCGCTTCTCGCCGGGGGGGGGTTCGGACCGCTCGGCACGAGCGAAGTGACCGGGCGCGACGAAGTCACGAAGCTGTATGGCGCGAACGGTTCGAGCGCGACGGCCAGCTCCGTCACACTCTGGAAGCGGTTCCTTCGGTCCTTCTCGAGACATCGTGAGATCACGGCGGCGACCGCAGCCGGAAGCTCTGGACGCAGCCGTCGCACCGGGCGCGGGACCTCGGAGGTCACCTTCAAGATGAGCTCGGTCAACGTGTCCCCTTCGAAGGGCCTTTCCCCGGTGAGCATTTCGAAGAAAATGACTCCCAACGACCAGATGTCACTTCGCGGGTCCACCGCCTTCGCCGAACGCATCTGCTCGGGCGACATGTACAAGGGTGACCCTAGAATCGTAGCGGTCTGCGTCGCGTCGACCCCCTCTTCCGCCATCTTGGAGATGCCGAAATCGAGCACCTTGACATGCGCGCCTCCATCCCGCCGTTCCACGATGAAGAGGTTGGTCGGCTTCAGATCGCGATGCACGATACCGCTTGCATGAGCCTCGGCGAGAGCTTCGGCAATCTGGAGGAGGATCTCCACGGCATCCTCCACCGGCAGCGCCCCTCGCTGGCGGAGCCAAGTAGAGAGCTCGCTGCCCACCAGATACTCCATGACCATGTAGGGAGCGCCGCTCTCGAGGGTCCCCACGTCGAGGACGCGTGCGACGTGTTCGCTCTTCAGTCGCGCCGCAGCTCTCGCCTCACGCGCGAATCGCGCCATGGCGTCGCGCTTTTCGAGGTTGGTGGGCAAGAGAAACTTGATGGCCACCTTCGTGTAGAGTTGCAGGTGGCGCGCCTCTACGACCACCCCCATTCCCCCCGCCCCCAGAACCCGTTCGACTCGGTACTTTCCGGCGATGACGTCTCCCGGACTTACCGGGGTGGTCACCGCCCCCCCCAACGCTCGCGGGCGTTGGCGCCCCGCCGCGAGACACGTCCGTATCGTCCCATACTCAGGCAAATTCTGCTGAAGCGGCTTCGGCGTCAAGGCCTTTCCCGGGACCTGGACAGCAGGCGCCGCGCTGAGAATCTGCAGCTTGCGTCAACTGCCGACGGCCGTGGCGTCGCGGGACCATTCCGCCGACTTCCCCGGAAATGCGACCCAGGTGCCCCGCGCGCCGACACATCCGGTGGCGGACAGTTGCCCGCCGTTGCGGCGGGCCCGATACACACTCCCCGAGCCGGCGGCACCCGGCGCCGAATGCCACGACCTGCGCTTCGTTTCTTCAACGCCCCTTTTCGGAATTCCGCTTCATGGGCGGCGGCTCACGGGCAGCCAGATTCGTTTGTTTCTCGCCAACCTCCCTCTATCGAACGGGAGGACCCGGTCCAGTTGGGAGCCGACGCGCTCGAAGGCGCCATCCACCTCGAGGGCGCCATCCGCCTGGCCTCGTCTCCCGAAGCCCAGTGTATCTCCAAAGCCGATGCGCCGCGGGCGCGATCTCGTCGGCCCGACGCCAACCGCTCGCCGCCTGACGGCTCGCGAGGCGAGCTCGAGATGTGAGTGCTCCAGCCCGGACTTCTCACGACCGCGGAACCGAGGGTCCGGGGAGGAACTCGATTTGCAGCCCAGATACCCGCCCTGGCGGGCAGCTCGGCGAAAAGGCCGCGCGCGGGCGGCTCCTTGCGGCGTGTTGGCCGGCTAGCCGCCTTCGCAGCCGCGCTCGGCTAGCTGACCATGCGTATCGGGCGCGGCGCCCCCGGGTGGCGCCGTGGCCCTGGACGTAAACGCGGTGCCCCTCGCGACGCCGGCTGCTGGCATTTCGCGCCGCTTCTCACCCCGCGCTGCCGGCCGGCTGTGCCTCGAGCTCGGCGCGTCGCAAGAGCCGCTGCCACTGACGATAGCCGGCCCGGAAGCGCTGGTGGGCGCCGTTTGCCTCGGCGCTCAGGCTGCGGTGCGCTC
The DNA here is from genome assembly GCA_050299315.1 of Polyangiaceae bacterium. Lineage (GTDB taxonomy): Bacteria > Myxococcota_A > Polyangia > Polyangiales > Polyangiaceae > SZUA-265. The sequence continues at coordinate 6,987 of JBNKVS010000050.1, read as the reverse complement.
GACTGCCGAAGCTCGCATCGCGGCGTTCGCGGCTGATGGTGGCCCATTGGGAGAGGATGGCTTCGAGCGATGTGCGGGATCGCTCGAGGCTCGCGAACAAGCGGGGGGAGAGGCGGAAGCGCTCGAGGCGCGCATGGTCGGCGCGCACGCGGGCTCGGGCGATGGCGCGGTCGGGCGTGCGCTTGAGGTCCCAGGCCAGGCCCACTCGCTCGAAGAGGAAGAGCACCCACTTGGAAGGGTCGAACTGGTGGGCGCGAACGCCGTTGCGATAGTCGCTGGGAAACGTGTGGTGATAGTTGTGGTAGCCCTCGCCCATCGTCACGAGGGCGGCGAGCCAGCTATCTCGCGAGGTGTTGGCCGTCGAGTACGGCTGTTTGCCGACCCAGTGGGCGAGCGAGTTGATGGAGAAGGTGGCGTGGTAGCAGGCGACCAGCCGCAAGACTCCACCAAACAACAATCCGCCCCACAGGTCACCCAGTAGCCAGCCGACGAGGGCGGGCAACAAGAACCCAGTGACCGCCCCGATGGCCACGTAATTTCTGTGCTGCCAGCGCACGAGCGGGCTACCGGAGAGATCCGGAACGGGGAAATCCTCGGGGGCCGCGCGTGTGCGCTCTAGCACCCAACCCATGTGCGAATACCACAGGCCGCGCTTCGCGTTGTACGGGTCTCGCGGCGTGTCGATGTAGCGGTGGTGGCGCCGGTGATCGGCAGACCAATTCAGCGCGGAGTTCTGCAAGGCGCTGGCTCCGAGCGCCAGCAGCACGAACTGAACGACAGGGCCCGTCTCGTACGCGCGGTGGGCGAAGAGGCGATGGTACCCAAGTGAGACACCGAAGGTGGTGAGCGCAGCCCCGACGACACCGATCGACACCGCAGTGAGCGTCACCCCATGCCACGTGCAGTACGCGAGGAGGCCGCCGACGGCGGCAAGGTGCATTGCCAGCAGAACGCTGAAGTTCAGCCAGTGCATCGGAGGAGAAGCCTCCAGGAGCGAAGCTTGCCCCTTCGAGGCCGAGGGGGAATGGGGGCAAAGCTCGGCAGAGGCGGCTTCCGGAGGATCTTTTTGCATGGTGGATTCGACTTTCCTCCAGCCTAGCACGCGGTCGCCAACGCTTCGTTGGGTCATCCTGGCAATGACACAACCATGACGCGCCCTCCTCCTTCATGGCGCGACCGTGACGAACCACCTCGGGGCAGCGCCTTCCGCGGTCGAAGACCCACCGCCGAAGGCGGTCAAAAAAACCCACCGCCGAAGATGCTCCAGCTCAGCCCGATGCTCGGCAACCCGGCGAACGCTCACCCCGAAGCCCGCACTCGCTGACGGCTCTTGCCGAGCCCCTCGATGCCCAGCTCCACTACATCGCCGGGGCGAAGAAACCGCGGCGGCTTCTCCCCCATGCCCACACCGGCGGGCGTGCCGGTGCTGATTACGTCGCCCGGCAGCAGCGTCATGAACCGCGACACATACTCGACCAGGTGTTGCACACCGAATATCATGTTGCTCGTGTTGCCATCCTGAAGCCGCTTTCCGTTCACCTCGAGCCACATCGGCAGCTGTTGCACGTCCCCGAGCTCGTCGGGAGTGGCCAGCCATGGCCCGAGAGGCGCGAACGTATCGGCGCTCTTGCCTTTCACCCATTGGCCCCCCCGCTCGAGCTGAAAGTCGCGCTCGCTATAGTCGTTGTGCAGGCAGTAGCCAGTCACATAGTCGAGCCCTCGACCCGGCTCGACGTAGCTCGCGCGGCGCCCGACCACCACTGCCAGCTCCACCTCCCAGTCCGTCTTCTCCGACCCGCGGGGTAGAACGAGGTCGTCGTTGGGCCCAACCACTGCCGACGTCGCCTTGAAAAACAAGATCGGCTCCTTTGGAATATCGGCGCCCGTCTCGCTGGCATGATCCCGGTAGTTCAGACCGATGCAGATGATCTTGCTCGGCCGCGCTACGGGCGAAGCCCAGCGATCCGCGTCGGCCACACGGGGAGCACCCTCCATCTCGCGCTGGGCCCACTGGGCGAGCCGCGCCAGGCCACCGCTGGCGAAAAACTCCTCGTCGTAATCACGAGTGACGGCAGAGGCGTCCACACGCTGGCCGTCACCGCAAAGAAGACCGGGGCGTTCCGCTCCCGGTTCACCAAAGCGAATCAGCTTCATCGAAAAATTCTCCAAACCGCACCGAAACCAGCACTTGACCCGCATTGCACCGATCGAAACATGCGAGGCACCATAGGCCACCCCCTACCTTCTGTACATCATCAACGTCAGCAAGCGAGCCGCTCGCGCCCCTCCACCACCAGGCGGGGCTGCCCCTTGCCGATCTCCCAATGCAAACGGCCCGCGGTGCCGCGCACCCGGATCCGACCCTCGTGGATGCCGTGCAGGTGGCACCAGCTGCAAACGCTAGCCAGGTTGCCTGGCTCATCTCCCCCGCCTGCGGAGCGGAATCGAACGTGGTGTGGCGTAACGTCCCGCCGCGTGCATACGGGGCTGCTGCAGCGAAAACGATCGCGCAAATAGACACCGCCGTACTTCATGTCCGCGCCCAACAGGTGCTGCCAGCCGCGCCAAACGCACGAGCAGAGGTAGCGAAGGAAGCTCACCCCGGGCGGAAGGTGAGCTTTCGCGACCGCTCGCATTCCCCGCCACCACTGGGCGACCCACCGCGGCACGTAGAAGCAAAGCCGAACCCGACCCCGGCTGGACAGGTCGCGTCTTCGAGGCGCAGAATCTTGCGGCCCCGCCTGCGCTGACATCTGGCTCTCCCCCTGCAGCCATCGCCCGAGCCCCCCAAGCGTGCGAGCCCAGGCGCGACGACCCGGTAGCTCCTCGCCATCGGACCCGCCTCCCGCCTTTGACCATTCGCTGAAGAGCAAAGCACCTGACACACCGCTCGGCGGGGACGCCTCGCCGGACGGTGCCTGACGCGCTCGCCCCCCCCGCTCCTCGCAGCAAGCGTGGCCCGGCACTCCACGACCGAAGGACCCGCCACATCGGTCGGACTCGACCCCTTCGTTGACGCGCCCCGTGGCGACGATTGCCGCACCGGGGAGCGCTTGCATTTCTACAGACCCTGGCGTGCGACTGACTCGCAGGGACCCGGCAAGCACCGCTCGCTCCAGCTGTGCAAGGCCTGACAGCTCGCGGTCCAGCGGTGGCGGGCAATGCGGCTCACCCGAGACGCGGGCTGCCAGCAGCGCTGCCGACACCTCCTCCTGAAGATGCTTGACGGTACGCCGCCGCGCCCGCTCCAGCCAAGCCGCTTCCGTGGCCGGCGTGGCGACCCGCGACAGTTGCGCTGCCGCCTCGACGCCCAACTCGCCCTCGGCCAGCGCTCGTGTGACCTCCCGCAAGCTGGACAGGCGCCGAGCCAGCGCCCGCCGCGCCCTCAGCGAGGAGCACGACATGCCCAACCGCTCGCGAGCATACTGCCTCTCCGTGGCGTAGCCGAGCCGACGCCAACCGTCGGCGAGATGAAAGCGTTGCAGCGCACGAGACAGCTCGAGTTGATTGCGAGCGAGCTCGCGACCGACCTCCGCAGCCGCATCATCCAGCGCCTGCGGAGTGGACGAGCAGAGCGGTGTGAACCCTCGTGCCGCGAGTCGAGCCCAGCGGCCCTCCACCCGCGCGCCCATCGAGCCTCGGGTGCCGGCGCCCTCCTGCTGCTGCTCGACCTGTCGCCTTGCGATTCGATCCTCGAGGCGGACTTCCGCCTCCTGCCGCCACCTCTCTCGCAGCGCCACCCAACGCCGCTGAACGCTCTCCTTCGCCTCGACCCGCTCGAGAAGATCGCTCCACCGCTCGTTCGGCATCAGACGCAAGAGCTCCTCCTGCGCCTCGGAAAGCAACGCCTCCAGCTGGGCACCCGCGCCCCGAGTGCCCAGCGAATCGAGCAACGCGCCCGTCGCTTCGAAGAACCAAGCATCTTCCTGGCTCACCGTGCAGGAAACGGCCACGGACAGCTCGCTGGGCGAAGACTCCCATTGCGACGGAGACAGCGCCGACTCGGAGCGCACTCCCGCATCGGCCGCCCCTCGACCCTCGGAGTGGGAATCAGAGCGTCGCGCCAAAGCGGCTGCCACCAACCCGCGCATCTGCCGCACCGTGTGGTGGCGACACGCCTCGCGCCACGCAGCTTCCGTTTCTGGTGTGGCGACCCTCGCCACGACTTCGGCCATGCTCCAGGAAACGTGCCCCCGGGCCAGCGCCGTGCGCAGCTCGGGAAGAGCCTCGAGCCGGCGGGCGAGACAGCGCGCGCCCTGCGCCCACCGGCGCCCGAGGCCACAGCGCTCGCGCACGAACGCCTCGATCGATGCGAAACCCAGATCGAAGTGACCGGCCGCGGCGCGCGCCCTCGAACACGGCCCCCCCGAAGAATCGGCCCTCACCAGGCCCGAAGCGGGACGATTCGCACCAGCAGCCCGTTCCGCCGAACGCGCCCGAATGGGCGCACTGGCCCCAGCGCACCCCGCGCCGCCACTCAGAACCACGAGCAGCTGCCCCAGGCGCAACCGGAGCGCCCCTTCCAACCTCGCACGCCCGGCCAGCTCGGCATCGAGCCGCTGAAGGTTTTCCCAACTCGACATCTCGAAGACCTTGCCCGACCACTGATTGTATGTACAGTTGTTTCTCATGAAGTTGACTCGGGGGGAAACGAGGCCGGTCGAAGCGGGCGGAAATGCCGCGCGGGTGGCTCTCCATTGGCTGCGGGGAATGAGGTGGCTGCGGGGAATGAGGTGGCTGCGGGAAGGCGGCGTGCGGCGAGCCTGCGCGAAAGGCTCGTCGAGCGCGAGCGCGCCAGCGCTCGCCCGAGGAAAGCGAGGAACCAAGAAGAAGCGCGAGAAGAACGCGCGGTGGCTCGGCGCGCCATGCGAGCCGCGCATTCAGCCCAACGCGCCCGTCGCAGGTCAGCGCGTACGCCCCGGCCCAGCCCAACGCGCACGCCGAACCCCCACGGCCTCATGGCCAAGTCGGAGCGATCCAGTGCCACCCGGCTACTGGAAAGCGTCGAACGCGCGCCGAGCTTCCGTGCCCCGCGAGCGCGGCGCACAGGCGGCTCCCCTCGTGGAGGCGTCCTCGGCTCCCGCTACCCAGTGCTGGCCCCGCGGGCAAACGTTGGAGCACCACCCAGCGGCATGGCCGGAGCGTCGCCACCCCTCGGCGACCGCTCGATTCCCTTCGTCGCTCGGCGCCCTCGCGGCACCCCCACAAGCTCGCCCGGCGCCCCTCCGGCGGGGCTGCGAGCCGTCCCCTCGCCTGCGACACGCGCGCGGCTTCGATGACCGCGCCCAGCGTTGCCGTTCCCGATCCGGGCATCGCCGCTTGCTCGCCGGTACCCTGGCGGAGCAACTCTCCACCCTGGCCGCGCCCACGAACTCGTCCTCGGAGAAGCGAGCCGCAGGCCAGCAGCCCCGGCCACGGAAAGGCGCGGTGGGGCAGCCCTCCTTCCCCTCACGGCGCCGCCCGGGCGACCCGCAAGCGAAGTCCCCCCCGGCCCCGGAGAGCGAGGCCTCGCAGAGAGGCACGTGCCCATCTCGGAGTCGACAGATGTCCGCATCCTTCGCAGCCGCGAGCGCCGGTCGCGGCGAGCGGGAGCCCCGGCGAATCGGCGAGGCATCACTGGGCGGCATGCGCCCCGGCGGCACCGGTTTCGGGTGGCCCTGCGAGGAAGGCAGCAACGAACCTGCGTGCGGCAGCACGACGAGAGCGCGCTGGGCCGCGAGCGGATCGAGGCCCAGTGCACACCGCCGAGCCTCGCGGCCGGCGGCGCTTCCCTCAGAGCGGGGTCACGTTGAGGACCCAGTCTCCGCTCGAACCGGTGCCACTGATCGCGAGCACGATTTGCTGACCCGCCGTCAGGGGGAGCTCGATCTCCGAATCGCCCAAGGCCGACGCGGAGTCGTCGTTGCAGGCGATCTCATGACCCGATTCGCAGTCGCTGTAGATCGAAAGCACGGTATCGAACGTCGAGCCCAGCGTATCGAACCTGAAGTTCCCCGTGCTCGGCGCCGTGAAAGTCACCACCGAATCTCCTGCCACCACGCCGCAGCTCTGGGCGAGGTCGTCGTCTTCCCCCACGGTGCTGCCGGTCGCCACGCTGGCGCCCGTAGCCGTTCCGGCGTCGGCCTCCGCGCAGCTGAAGTCGGGCGGGGCATTGATGTTGAGCACCCAATCACCCTCGAAGCTCCCGAAGCCGCTGATGGCGATGAATACGTCCTGACCCGCAGTCATCGAGAGGGTGATCTCCGACTGCAGCGAAGGGGTCTGGTCTTCGTCGCAGGCCAGCTCGCTGCCCGAAGTGCAGTCGCTGTAGATTCCGAGAGAGGTATCGAACGTCGACCCGAACGTGTCGAACGTGAAGCTCCCGGTGCTCGGCGCCGTAAAGGCCACCACCGAGTCGGCCGCCCCTGCCGTACCGCACGAAAGGGTGAAGTCCGAATCTTCACCCACGGTGCTGCCCGTTGCCACGCTCGCCCCGGTTGCTCCGCCGATGGCAATGTCGCCACAGGCGCCGCAGGCCGCCGCGACATCGGCAGGGCAGGCGGCGCTGCTGCCGCTGCACTGCTCCGCCGGGTCACAGGCGTCCGCCGAAGCACGGCATTCCGTCGCGGCCGGGGAGAATGCGTCCGCCGGGCATGCCGCGTCCGTCCCGGTACACGCCTCCGCCACGTCGCAGTCTCCCGCCGAGGCGCGGCACTCCGTCGAAGCCGGCAAGAGCTCGTCCGCGGGGCACGCCGCGTCCGTCCCCGTGCACTGCTCCGCCGCGTCGCACAGGTCCGTCGCCGCACGGCACTCCGTCGAGGCCGCCACGAATGCGTCCGCGGGGCACGCTGCGTCCGTCCCCGTGCACTGCTCCGCCACGTCGCAGTCTCCCGCCGACGCGCGGCACTCCGTCGAAGCCGCCACGAACGCGTCCGCGGGGCACGCCGCGTCCGTCCCCGTGCACTGCTCCGCCGCGTCGCACAGGTCCGTCGCCGCACGGCACTCCGT
>JBNKVS010000049.1:0-6799 GCA_050299315.1 Polyangiaceae bacterium | reverse complement strand
GGGCAACCCCACCTGCCGAACCAAGTCGTGAATGATCCCGATGCCCCCGTAGGGGATGGCTTCGATGCGCTCGGCCATTTCGTAGGTGGGGCGAGGGCCACCGAACTCCGGCCGCCCCTCCCGCCGAGGGTCCGTCCCCCCGAAGAAGCGCGCGAGCCGTCGCACGATCTTTCCCTTCCCCCGCTCGAACTGCTGCCGTATCTTCCGTTTCACCTGAAAGGGTCTCCCGGTGTTGCTGGTTTTGGTTTCGCAACCCCAGAAACACCGGGTGTTTTTTTAAAATTCCCCAAAAGCGACCTTCGGTCGCGCTAGATCAAGGGCTAGAAGAAGTGCTGGAACGGCAAGTACGGCTACGGCATGTGCAGGCAACGCGGCGGCAAGCACGGTCACAGCAAGCACAAGCGAGGCCACCACCGCTGAGCGGCGTTTGTACGCGACGACCGCTCGTCTACCCGCCCGCCAATGCGCACGCTCGCAGCCAGTGGATGAGGCAGGGCGAATCTTGTAGAATCACTTTCATGGACCTTCTTGCGCGTCTGTCTTTCGTGGCTTGCGCGTCGGCGGCCATCGGCTGCTCGGCGTCTCCGCCGCAGGTCTCCTCGAATCAGGAGGGAGGGGGAGGCGCAAGTTTGTCTGAGGCGCTTCCTCTCGACACCACGGATAGTGGCTTTCCGGGGTTGGGAACTAGCGAAGCGGCAGAAGACGCATCCGTTGAGCACGGCCTGTTAGAACCTGCGGGTTCCGGAGGAGTATCGGGCCGTGCAGAACTCGTCGACGCATCGGTACAAGACTCCTCCGCACCCGAATGTGTGTACGATCAAGACTGCCCCGTCCAAAGCGAATGCGAAGTTCCACGCTGCGACGGTGCGGGCACTTGTCGCGTGACGGCGAAGCCAAGCGGAGAGCCGTGCGGCGAAGGCCTTACCGCGTGCAGCGCGCAAGACACCTGTGATGGCTCGGGCGTGTGCCAGCCCAATCACCGGGCAGCGGGCGAACCCTTGGAGGATCCGGCGGGCAATTGTCTGGGACTGCAGTGCGACGGCAATGGAAGTTCGGAAGTCGTTCCGCTCGACGTCGACGTTCCGCGAGATGACGGGACCGGCTGCACCTTTCCGGGGTGTCTCGACGGCATGATTGTACCCCTGCCGAGAGCGGAAGGATTTCCCTGCGGGGAGGTCGCCAGCGACTGCAGTGGACAGGACACCTGCAATGGGCAGGGGGAGTGCCAGTCGAACCATTTTCCTTCGGGCATGGTCTTGCCGACTCAGGGTGTGTGCTTGGCGCGGCGTTGTGACGGAGCGGGTAACGTTACGGTCACCCCGAGCAATGCTCTGTGCGACGACGGGCTGTTTTGCAATGGCCCAGAGCGGTGTCGCGAAGACGGTTCCTGTGCGCCAGGGCCATTTCCGTGTTCAGCTCGCGTGCTGACAGATTGTTCATCGGCCTGCAATGAGGCTGCGGACCAGTGCAACGCGAATAACCCGGTCCGAACGCCATGCGGGGCGAACGTGTTCTGTGACGGCCAGGGCGCGTGTGTAGAATGCGTGAGTGACGACGACTGCCCTGGGATAGATGACGGCTGCGTCTCGTCGCGTTGTCAGTGCGTGACCATCTGCGGACCCATTTAGGTTCGGCAACTGACTGCCGAGGCGCCCGCCCGGAGGTCACACGAGTCGAGGGCATTGACCAAAAGCGCCGATGCAATTGCTTTCCCCAGAAAATCGGTCGTGTGGAGGAAAACGTCCGTTCGAGCGGGATAGGATCAAGGTAGACGGGTGGATCAGCAACTCGTAGCCTGGGAGGCGTGTTGAGGCAGTCGTTTGCGGGCGGTTTTGGAGGAGCGCTGGTCGTGGCGGTCGCGCTTGGCGGTTGTAGTGCGAAGAAACCGAGTTCCTTCGAGCGGGGGACAGAAGGCGCTGAGGGGGCTCCGGCTCCGGCTCAAGTCCCCGAACCGGGGGGCACGGGGCGAGACGAGGGAGTGAACATGCCTTCCCCCGGGAATGGCCAGCGGCCGGGAAGTGGCCAGCAGCAAGGGAGCGGCGACTCCGATACTGCGCCGTCCACTGCCCTTTTTGATGGGTACAGTTTTTCTCGGGGTGCCAGCTACGAGGTCTCTGCTCCGGGCGTTCTGAGCAACGACTCCATGGGCGCAGAGCTCATGCCGAGCAGCATATCGACCACTCGGGGAGGCACCGTGCAGCTCGCAGGCGACGGTGGGTTCTCGTATTCGCCTGCGTTTCCTGCGTTTTGGGGCGACGACACGTTTGAGTATTCGGTGAGCTATGGCCAGGCGAGCTCAAGTGCTCAGGTTCGGGTGAGCGTGCAACCTCAACAGCCATTGCGGCTGGCGGACGTGGATGTCGGTGGCAACGGCTTTTCTCTACGACTACGGGAAGATGAATCTGGGGGCGCGGTGGTGGCCGACGCCGGAGATTTCAACGGCGACGGTTTCGAAGACATCCTGGTGGGAGTGCCCAACGCGAGTCCGAATGGAGAAACCAATGCTGGGCAGGTCTTTCTCGTCTTCGGCTCCACCGCCAGTCGAGCCGCCTCCTTTGGACTGCAATCGATTCGGCCCGAGCAGGGGATCGTGCTTGCCGGTTTGGAGTCCAACGCCCAGTTGGGTTTCTCAGTCGCTGGTGCAGGGGACGTGAACGGTGACGGGCTTGCGGACATCGTGCTCGGAGCACCCGGAGCCCGGGACCAAAGCGTTGCGCAGCAAGACACCGCGGCAAGATTGGGCGCAGCCTACGTGATCTTTGGCACGCCAAACCCAACGTCGGCGGCGGTTGTGGACCTGGCGCGCGGCAGCACTGGGTACACCGTTACGGGGGACACGTTCGGTCTCAGGGCTGGCTCCGTCGTAGCCGGCGTCGGTGACGTCAGCGGGGACGGACGCGACGACGTTCTCATCGGGGCGGTGACCGAGGAGCTGCAGAGCAACGACTACGCTGCCTACGTCGTGTTTGGGGCGAGTGACGCGAGCAGCATCAATTTAGACGATCTCGAACGAGCGGGAGGCTTCCGCTTCGTGCTCGAGGAGGGTGAGGAGGCGAGTCGTCCGCACCTCGACGCCGCGCGCGCCGGAGACCTGAACGGGGATGGGCTTCAGGATATCGCGCTTTCCGCGGGCGGCGTCCTCACGGTCCTGTACGGTCGGGTCAACCCTTCGTCGATCAATTCACCGCAGCCTCTCGCAGCAACTCGCGGTTTTGAGGTCGTAGCCGGCAACGGTCACGCGCTACTCGACTCCGCGGTGGGCGCCGCGGGGGACTACAACGGAGACGGGTACGACGATTTGCTGCTGACAGTCGGCATTGCTCCGCTGCCGATCGATGACGAGGGGGGACCCCCAAGCGAGGAATTGCGGGGGCTGTACGTTCTCTTTGGTGGGTCAGACATCGCCACGGTCAACCTATCGACTCTCCAGCCAGAGCAGGGGGTGACATTTCCGCTGGTCGGCATTCTCGGCGATTGCAGCCGCGCAAGCCTGCGAGTTTCCGGAGATCGAGACTTCGACGGGGACGGGCTGTCCGATCTGTTGACGGTGTACTGGCCTGAAGGAACTTGCAACTCGGAGATCCTCAGGCAAGCGCTGCTCGTGCGCGGCTCATCGCAACCTCCCGAGCAATCGCTCGACTCGCTCACCGTGCCGGCGGGAATCGCCCTCCAGGGGGCGAACGACCGTACCGTGGCTCCGGCGGAAGTTGCCGCGCTCGGCGATGTTGATGGCGACGGTTTGGATGACTTCGCGCTGCTCGCAGAAGGCGTCGTTTACGTGGGCTATGGCTGGAACTGGGGCGGAGCTAGCGATCTCGGTGGGCGCCACCTAGCGCTCGCAGGAGTATTCCAAGGCGACGAGATGGTGTGGTCCGGCGCTGAGCCCTTGGTACGAGCTCGCGGCAGCGCTGGGGCGTCCAGCAGGCTGGTGCTCAGCGGGGAAGGGGTAACGCTGGATGCGCGCGCTCGTGGCCGACTCTCGAGCGTTGAGCATGTAGACTTGGGGGATTCGGGGACGAACCGCCTGGTACTGAGCGACCACGCGCTGCGAACGATCGCGCAGAGCCGCCCCGATTTGCCGGGAGGCCTCACTCGAACGTTGATTGTCTCTGGCGCTGCAGGGAGTGTGGTGGAGGTGGAGGGGTTCGAGCAGTTTGCGTCCCGCGGGTCCAATGGAGGTCGGCGAGTCCTTGCAAAGCCTGGCGCCTTCTACGGAGTGGAGCTTGGTGTGGGCGTCGAATGCGTTGGGTGCCCCTAGCCCCGGCGCGCGAATAGCGCTGATTTTTTCTTGCCCTCCAGCGCTTGTGTGTTCCGCCAGTGAGTGAACCGCTCTTCGGAACAGCCGTTCGGAAGCACGGCATGTTTCCCTATTGAACTGCGCTCGCCCCGAGCTTTTGAGCGCGAGGAGCGGACGAAGTATGCGTCTAGTTGGAACTATGGCCTCGTGGACTCGCTTGGTTCTTTCGTCGTTTTCTCGGTTGCCCGCTCCGTATGCTAACGGGTGTTGTCTGGCTCTGGTCGCGGCGTGTAGCAGCTCCGCTCCCTCGCCGCCTGGAGGCGGAGGGGCTGCCGCGGGGGAAGGTCCCAACAGCAGTGGCCCATTGGGAGGCGACCCGCAGGAGACCGTTGGCGCTGGCAATGGAGATTCCCAGGGCCGTGAGCCCGATGTCGCTCCGAGCGGCGGTGGTACGGCGCCGCTGCCCGCGGACCCAAACGGTGCAGCACCTGGAGGCGATCAGTCGATGCCAGGGAGCCTTCCGGGGGACCCCCAGCCGCCCCTTTCCTCGGGACCAATAGAGGCACCAGAGGCAGTTGAGGATGCTTTCAGTTTTCCTCGTGGGTCAACATACCAGGTTGGAGCGCCGGGGTTCGCGCTCAACGACATCGGTCGTGGTGGTTCGTTGGTCGCAGCTACCTCGACCACAGAGCGCGGGGGCGCGGTGACGCTGACCGCCGATGGCGGGTTCGAATACGTGCCCAGGTCGGACCGCTTTTGGGGCGACGATTCCTTCGAGTACACTTTGAGCAATGAAGCGGGCTCGTCGACCGCCAAGGTGTTTCTCAGTATTCAACCGCCAACCGAAATCCAACTTGCGGACCTGGAAATCGGAGGCAATGGCTTTGCGATCCAGGCAAATGTTCTCGACGGGTTTGCCGCGGCAGTGGCGGACGCAGGGGATGTGAACGGTGACGGGTTCGACGACGTCCTCATTGGCGTGCCCGACGCGACAGTGGATGGAGTCGACGATGCTGGGGCCGCTTTCGTCGTGTTTGGTGGGCCCTCCGTGAGGGCCATATCCTTCCCTCTCACGGCGCTCAACTCGACCCTCGGCATTCGCATTGGCGGGAACTCGAGCGGGGAGCAATTGGGCGCATCCGTCGCTGGGGTCGGGGACATCAATGGCGACGGCTTTGACGACATGGTGATAGGGGCTCCACAGTCTGATACGGGGGGAGCCTACGTGGTTTACGGCAGCGCCGATCCGAGCGACCTTTCGCTTTCGCAAGTTGCAAACGGCTCGGCGGGATACCCCATTGTCGGGGAGGAATCCGATGATCAAGCGGGGGCGGTCGTTGCCCGAGCGGGCGACGTCAATGGCGACGGGCGTCCAGACATTCTGGTGAGCGCACTCGATCGGGTGCTGGCAGACGACTTTGGCAGTACAACGTACGTCGTATACGGTCAGCAGAGTCCCACTGGTGTTCAGTTGGGCAGCTTGTCCGCGCAGACGGGCTTCAGAATTGATTCGTTCGAGGGTCTCGAGTCCGTGCGGTCCAACGTGGCGGCCGCCGGGGCACAGGACTTCAACGGAGATGGTTTCGATGACGTGGTGGTAGCGGGCGGGGGCCGGCTTGCGGTCGTCTTTGGGGCTGCTACCAATACGCCGCTATCGATCGAGAACTTTCCTGCCGGGCGAGGAGTGTTGCTCACAGCGAGCAACGACTATGCGTTGCTCGAGTCCAAGGTAGCCGGAGTGGGCGATACCAACGGGGACGGATTGGCAGACGTATTGCTGACTGCGGGGCAGCTCAATCAGGACGAGGATCCAGATTTGCGCGGAGCATACGTATTGCTCGGACGGCGCAGTGCCGCGTCGCTGTCCCTCGACTCGTTGGAGGCGAGCGGCGGCTACAAGTTGGCAATGGCCGATCTGTTCGCCGAGTGCTCCGAAGCGACCTTTAGTGCGGGGGGAGGAGGCGACACCAACGGGGATGGTTTGGCTGATCTTTTCTTTGCCATGTGGCCGGAGGGAACGTGCGGCAGCGAGGTGTTGCGTAGAGCATTTTCCGTGCGTGGGAATGCGGATGCGACGGGAGCAAGCCTGTCAGGCCTCACCGCACTTGCCGGTAATACCCTGGTTGGCCCCAATGACCGCAGCGTCAACGAAGCGTTCGTCAGCACTGCGGGGGATGTCAACGGCGATGGGTTAGCGGATCGGGTGATCCTCGAGCAAGGCTCGGTCTATGTGCTGTATGGGTGGACGACGGACCCGGCAACGCGAGCAAACTGATCTGGCGCGCGCGATTCTGCTGCTTGTTGTGCGATTTGCGGACCGCTAACCCTCGTCGGTTCGTCGAGGCCCCCCAGTTGTGGGCAGCCATCGAAAAGCGCAGAAATCTGAGCAGCCCGAGAACAGGGACCTGTGCACCTGGCCAGTCTTCGGGAGCGCAGCGTGTCCGCATCATGAACGAGGGCACCTTGAGAGAGTCGACTCGCGGTCATCGCCTCGCGACCTGCCTGTTCCCGGAATGCAGGAGCCCGTTCGCCGTCTGCGGGCCCTGCGATCGTGCTCGGCGG
>JBNKVS010000048.1:0-117798 GCA_050299315.1 Polyangiaceae bacterium | reverse complement strand
ACGCAACGACCTTTGCGCTGTCCACGTTGGCCGAGATCGAGAACGCCGGCCATATGATCTATTGGGACCAACCTGAAATATTTCTCGCGCAGGTCCGAATGTTTCTTGGTCGCGATGAAGTCCTGCAGCGCCTATAAATAGTCGGCGGATACTTGTTCGGGAGTTTCCCAAAGCGAATCGAGCTGCTACGCCCGGCTCGGGAGCGGTTTGCTCTCGACCGAAGGAGTGAGTCATGCGACGGATCGGGAATGCCCCGGCGCCCGTTGAATTTGGCGTAGCGGCGGCAGGTTGAATTTTCCTTTACGCAACTTTCTTCGGCGACGCCACGGTCTTCGTCGGACGAAGAGCAGCGACGAGTGCGGGCATGCCCTTGTACCCCTTGACGCGGCGAAATCCGCGCTGTGCTTCCGCAACCGCCAACGCCACCCAGCGGCGAATCATCGTTTCATCACGCCAGCGTTTGACGTTGCGCGTGACCCGACGAAGCGTGCCGTTCAGGTTCTCGATCGCATTGGTCGTCGAGAAGGTGGCGGTTTCGGTCATCGCGATCACCTGACTCGGCATGACGATCACCGATTTCGGAGCATCGCAATCGGCCGCGGGCCGGAGTCGGAGCGAAGCGACGCCGGATGAAGATTGCCGTATTGGCTCCAGTTGCCGAAGCCAACATGGAAACGGCAACCACGGTAAACAGACGCTGGCGTGCAAGGATTCGCACGCCGAAGGCGATATCTCGTAGCAGAGTCTGCATTTCTCGAGGCCCATGCGACGCCGTCGAGGAGCCGTCATTGGGAAATTCAAAGCTGGCTGGCAGGAGCGGCAGCACCTGCTCGATCGCCGCGGGGGAAGTCGTGCTCACCGCCTCGATGCCGGCACGCTTCAGCAACAGGCTCAGTGCCTCCAGTACGTCTGTCTGGTCGTCGGCGATCAGGACTCGTGTCTCACGCATCGGTCATGTCCACCCAGCTTGTCCGAGGCGACCCCTTCTTCATTGGCTCTGGCACTTCCGTGCCAGGACACCAGCACGCCGAGAGTCGATGTACGGGAAGCAGCGCCGCGGGAAGCCGTGGAAGGCATCGCTCCCTCCCGGGTTCCAGCGTGCGCTCTGACCCCGCAGGGGGCGAGCAACGGGCAGTGCCTCGAATTCTTGCGATGGTGCGGATTGTAGCCCCGCTCCGTTCGCTCTATCTCGAGTCGTGGGCCAGGCGCTCCCGCGGCCCCGAACCCGCGCGGCCACGGTACCGCTAGAAGCGACCGGAAAGCACCAGCCAGGCGCGGCGCCCGTCGACCCGCGGGGCGATGGAAGCGCTGACCGCGCCTTCGGGGCTCGATCCGAACACGCGCCAGTAGACACAGGCTGCGCCCGCCAGGCTGGCGACGCTCAGGGCCGTGGACCACGTCGCCAATCGTCCCGCAGTGCGAGCGCTCCGCCGAATCTCCAAGCTGTCCTCGTCCGGGCACCCCCGCTGGTTGCAGCCGGCGCGCTCGGCCTCCGCATCTCGAGAATACGCCCGGGCCGAGAGCAGCACCGCTGAACCCCCGAAAGCAGCGCCAACGCCCGCCAGCGCCCACGCAGTCGTGCTCACGCCATGCGGGGGCGCGTTTCGCGCGTCCCGCCGCTCCTCCAGTCGGGGGATGGTCACCGTGACCGTGCGAGGCTCCGCGGGTACCTGGACGACGTGGACCCAATCCTCGGAGTCCCCCGTGTGGGCGCGGATCCGATGCTCGCCCGGGTCGACCGGGATGGCGACGCCGAGCTGCGCCGGCCCCACCTCGATTCCATCTCTCTCGAGCCTCAGCGGCTGCAAGGGCGCCTCGGGAGCCACGATCTTCAATCTCGCGAGGCGGGGCTCCAGGGACCTTCCGCGGCTCCGCGCGAGGGCTTCCCGCTCGAGCTGACCGCGCTGGCGCGCCGTCGCGGCGACCTCCAGGAACAGCCCGTACGCGCTGGCGAGCCTCCCCACCGCCTCGTAGCAGCTGGCCAGGTGGAACTGCGTACCCAGACCCTCGTCCAGCCGCTGGCTTTCCTCGAAGAGGGGGCAGGCTCGCAACGGCCGACCCTGGTGCATCAACTCCCTCCCCCGATCGTACAGCTCCTGCGCCGCAGCGGCTCGCGAAGGCTGCTCGGCGAAGGCTGCGCCCGGCGTGCACCATGCGATGGCAAGCGCCATCAATTTCACGCGCCGTCGGCTACCTCCGAGGCGCCGAACCCGGCTCCCCGAGGAGGACTTCGCGGAGCGATACATTCCCGCGAAGGTGACGCCCGACACAGCCGGCGTCAACGGCCCGGAGCTCACCGCCGAGCGTCTTCGACCGTCCGTCAGGCGGGAGGCGCCGACCGGTTAGTCGCACGGGTACATGATGGTGAATCACGCAGTATCTCGCAACGGTCGTCCGCCAACGGGTTATCTTCGGTGCTACACCGTGCTGCGGTGAAAGCCCCCCAACCGGAGTGAAGGACCCGTCGCGACCGTTGCCCCGTCCCAGTGCTGCTGCGGCGGTCCCGGCCCTCGAAGCTGCGACGATGAAGTCGATGGAGGAAGCGAAAGAAAGCTCGTCGGCGCCGATCGACGCCGAGCCGGGGGTCTTCCCCTCGTGCGGAGCCCTGGTGGGCGGCCGCTACCAGCTCGAGGCTCCGCTGGCCGCCGGCAACATGGGAACCGTGTGGAGGGCGGTCCACACCGTCCTGAGGACGCCCGTGGCCATCAAGTTGCTCAGCCCGACCCTGCTCGGCAACGCGCAGATGCGCGACCGCTTCGTCCAAGAGGCGCGTTGGACGGCTGCCGTGCGCTGCGCGAACATCGTTTCCGTGTTCGATTGCGGCGAGGAGCGAGGCATTCCCTACTTCGTGATGGAGCTTCTCGCAGGCGAGCCGCTCGCGGCGCGGCTCGCTCGCGGCCCGCTGAGCTGCAAAGAGCTGGGTGCCCTCTTCTCGGACCTGGCCGTTGCCCTCGGCGCGGCTCACTCGATGGGCATCGTGCACCGCGACCTGAAGCCGGACAACATCCTCCTCGTTCGCGAGGGGCAGCGCGAAGTCACCAAGCTGATCGACTTCGGGATCGCCAAGCTACGGCCGGGGGGCTTGACCTTCACGAGGCGCGTGGAGACCCGAGTGGGAGACGTGCTGGGCACGCCCCTCTACATGGCTCCGGAGCAGCTTTGCAGCAACGAGCCGCTCGGCCCAGCGGTTGACCTGTGGGCGTTGGCTGTCATTGCGTGTGAATGTCTGACAGGCCAGGCACCTTTTTCCGGGGTGACGATCGGCGACCTGGCAGTGCAGATCTGCTCGGAAGGCCCCGCCAGACCCTCCTCGCTGGGGTCGGTGCCCCCGGGGTTCGACGGCTGGTTCGCTCGCGCCACGCAGCGGGACCCGAGCAAACGTTTCGCGACCGCGCAGGCCTTGACGGACTCCTTGCAAGAGGTCCTTGGAGGCGCCAGCGCGGTGCAGAGCCGCCAACTCGTCGGGGGGCGCTCACCATGGCATCGGCTGCGACCGGTTGCCGAGCGCTGGCTCGAGCGGGCGCGAGGCGTCGTGATGGCGTCGAGGCGAGGTGGCCCCTTCGCCCGCTCGGCGGCGGCGGCGGCTTTGGGGCTCGCGGTGCTGACGGCACTCAACCTGACCCGCGCGGAACGGGAGCGAGGCTCGGAGGCTGCCGCGGAGAGGGAGAGCACTCGGTCATTGTCGCCGGCCGTCGCGGCTTCGCCCGTCGCCCGCCCGAGGCCGCCCGCCGCGGCGACGGCCTTCCTGCCGCCGGGCGCGCCGGGCCTGGCGGCAAAAGAAGCGGAGCCTTCCCGGGCCGCGGCGGAGCACACCGAGCCTTCCGCGGCGGCCGCGGCGGCCGCGGCGGAGGAGGCCGTGCCGGAGCCATCAAAGCCAAGGGCCGACGAGCGCGAGTCCCCGAGGCGCTCGCCGGTGACCCGACGAGGTCCGGCGGCTCGATCGAGCTCGACGAGGGCGGAGCGCACCCAAGATCCGAGGGCCACTCGAGCCAAACGGGGCCCCGCGCCCAGCGCTCGAGGGCGCCCAGCACGGCCGCCCCCCGCATCGGCGTCCCCCTTCGCCCGCGAGGAGCGGAAGCAGAAAAAGCCCCCTCGGAAGCAGACCGAGAACCCGATTCAGCCCCCACCGCAGCCCCCTGAGCCCCACCCGTTCGAGGATCGCCTGTAAATGGCGCGACTTTCATGAGCCAGAAATCCATGCCCACGTTCCCCTGGTGGCGTTCGATCGACGAGGTACCTGCCCCCAACGAACAGCCCGGCTGCGGAGCGCCGCGGCGAAACGAGCGTCGCTCGCCGCGCCTGCGCCTGGCTCCGCGCCTTCCGAGCTGCCGCGCTCCGGCGGGGGTGCCGGGTTGCCGCGAGCCCAGCCCGGATTCGTCACGACCTGGTCCCGAGGGCGCGGGGCGTCGCGCGCGGCAGCTGGCCCTCGCTGCCTGGGGGCCCGCTGGGTACCCGCCCTCGAGCGGCATTTTCCGGTGTGCGTCGATCCCGGCGCTGGCGCGGGTTGGCTGCGGGGGCGCGGCCGCTGCGCTGCTGGCTTGCAACATGGTGCTCGGCGTGGGGAGCGACGAGCTTTTGTGCAGCCGCGGGACGTGCGGCGCGGCCGTACTCGCGGCAAGCCCTTCCGACGAGGGCGATGCCAGCGTGGCCCTTGGCGCCCCCGACGCGAGTGGACCGAGCGCCCCCGGGGGCGCCGGTTCCGGCAATCCAGACCCCGACGCGCCTCTGGCTGGGGAGGGCCGGCCGCCGGCCGACTTCGGCGGCGCACCCGCCGTAGGCGACGAGGCTGGGGCCAGCCGTGAGGACGAGGGGGAACGCCCTTCGGCCATGGCCGGTGGCATGGCTGGCGCCGAGGGTGCCAGCGGGGGCGCCGGCCCCGGCAGCGAGCCGACGGGCGCTGGTGGCGGATCGGGGGCGGGGGGCAGCGAGCCGCTCGATGGGGTCGGCGGGAGCCGCGAGACCGGCCTTGGGGGCTCCGAGGAGAGTGGCGGCGACGGCCCGGGGGGCAATGGCTCCGGGGGCAGCGACTCCGGGGGCAGCGACTCCGGGGGCAATGGCTCCGGGGGCAGCGACTCCGGGGGCAATGGCTCCGGGGGCAGCGACTCCGGGGGCAGCGCGGGCGAGAGCCCAGACGCGCAGCCGCCCGCCACGGGAGTGTGCGCCGGCCTCGGCGCAGGGGACGTCGTATGTGAAGCGGCGCAGCGCGTGAGTTGCGGGCCGGGAGGCGAGACGTTGCAGGTCGACAGCTGCCTCACCGAGGCGCATTGCCAGGCGGGCATCGGTCCCAATTGCGCGACCTGCCTCCCAGGGGAAGCAAGCTGCGACGACGACGCGCTGGTCTTCTGCAACGCCGAGGGCACCGCGCTCTCGACGCTCTCCTGCGCGACGGCGGCACTGTGCAACGCCATCGACGTGCGGTGCGACGACCCGGCCTGCGCAGCGGGCGAGCGGCGCTGTCAGGGTGCCGCGCTTCAGACCTGCAACGCGGACCGCAACGGTTTCGATCTGGTCTCGACCTGCGATGCAACCACCGGTTGCAATGCCGAGCTCGGACTGTGCAACGTTTGCGTGCCCGATCGAGCGCGCTGCATCGATAGGCGTACGGTGGGCGTCTGCGACGCCCTCGGCCAGAGCGAGGTCACCTCCAATTGCGGTGCGCTCCGGGCGTGCGTCAACGGAGCTTGCACCCTCTTGGGCTTGCCGCTGTGATTCCGTTTTTGTTTCAGTTTTGCTCCAGCCTGCTGGGCGCCCCAGGCCGTCTCCGGGCGTGTTCCGCATGAGAAGGTCGCGTTCAGCTCGCCCGCGAGCGCGGCGCGTGGGGGCCGCCCCTCTCGGCAAGCGCCGACGGGACGAATACGGCCGTCCTCCCGAGAACACGACGTACTCGCGCTCGAAACGCTGAAGCCCACGCTCGATCTCGAGGGACGCTGGCAATCCCCGGGCGTGGGGAGCGGCCGCAGTGGGCTCAGCAGGGCGCTTGCCGCCCCGCAACCAGTCGCGTCTTCGCAACAGCGGCCAATCGCTCCGACTTTCACCCCAGTTGGATGAGCCCCGCGCGCCTCTGGTGGATCACGGCCTCGTCCTTGATGGATTGCGAGCTGCAACTGAACTGGCAGGCCGAGACGTTCCTTTCCCTCAGCTTGTCGCCCACCTCCTGGAGAATCGTCGCTCGATCCTCAACGGTGAGCTTTCTCCCATCCCCCGCCTGCGTTCCGAGCTTTCGCTCAGCCGCCAGAACACTCACGGCATAGTCCTCGGCGATGGCGGCCCGCCTTTCTTCCCATGCCAATCGCAACCTCCGCCACAATAGAAGGCGTAGGCGTACTCGTGGCAACGCGGATTCGCAGTCAGCGGCGACCTCTGCCAAGCACGCCCGAGTTGCTCGTCGTACACGACGGCGCCCGTGCGAAAGTGCCCCACCGGCTCGAATTGCTCCACTTCCTCCCAGCAACTACCCGTGCTGGCTGATGAACGTAGCCAGATCGACACTGGAAACCGGAGAAGTTGGGCTGAGAGCACGGTGCGAACGCGCCCGCGGGATGTGACGCAGCGAGAAGCGGGCGACGCCACGCAACCACGGCGCCTGGCTGGACCGTTGACTCGTTCGGCACCTTGCCCTAGCGCATACGGCCACACATCGGCGTATCGACCACCCTTCCCTCGAGTTGCGCACCGAGCGAAGAACGTCGCAGAGGGATCTCACCGTGGCCTCGTTGACCGCCTTCGAACGATGAGACACGATACGTTCGGCGACCCGCCAACCCGCCGCAACAGTGCGGAAGAACATCACGCACCCCCACGTCGAGCGTGCTAGCGTGGAGTCGCGATGCCGTGCCTCTCGAGGACGTTCCTCCACCTCTCCCTGCTCGCGAGTTGCGCTCAGTGGCCCCACTCAGCGCCGCCGCCGAGCGCAGCCGGGGGGACTCACCGCGAGCGCAGCGCGCCGGTGTCGTCGCGTGTCAGGCCGACTTCGAGAGAGCCCGGCACTTGGTAGAAGACAGCTATGCTGGCTACGCGGACAAGGTCGAGCGATGCTCCCGCTCCTCGGGCCTGGGTCACCACGGGATTCGGCCCCGAGCATGCGAGAGGCAGCAGCTCGCATGCGCGCCGCCGGCGGAGGGTTCGTGCCCTGCGGCGAGACACGATTACTCGGCAACGCGCGTTGGAGCGCCCCTCGTACGTCGACATCTTCTATGATGGGACGGTTGAGTGAAGAGTGCCGAGGATATCGGATCGGCTGTGCGCTGCGCGCGCTCCAGCATTTTCTCTCCGCGTTCGCTGGCGCTTTCCGACTGTGGGCCGGGGCAGCAGGGATTCAACCGAAGGCGGAATCAGAAAGCCAACGGTGCGGGGCGACGCAGATCTCGCGCGAGGCGGCCGTACTGAGCCATGTCGTGCCTTCTCGTGCCAGCTCCCGCCGCCCGTGGCTGGTTTGCCTCCTGCTCGCCAGCGTGGCCTGCCAGCCCACCGCCGGTCCGCCCATCCGCTACCCGGGCGGCAATCTCGAAGGGATGCAGCTACCCGAGGACGAGCGAGTGGAGCGGGGAACCGTCCTCGAGCTGTCGCTGCGCGACGGCGAGACGCTGCGCGGCAGCTATCGCGGGGTCGCCAAGAGCTCCCACGGCCTGGTTTTCCTCATCGACCCGGCGGGGGGCAACCGACGCTGGTCAAAAAGTCACCCGATCCCCCCCACTTGGCTTCGGGTGCACGCAGGAGACATCACGCGCGTCGCCTTCGTGGACCAGGGCGGTTCGATCTCCGTCTTCTTGCTTCTCACATTGCTGGTCGCCGCGGGAGCGGCGCTCATCGGGACGGCCCGTAGCTTCACCTTGGCCCCGTGAGCCCCTTCTGGACTGGCCGATAGCGAGACGAGGTGGAGCCTGGCAGGGTGCCGTTCATGCCGACGCCCGAGGCCTCGTCCCATCCGCAGCTCATCGCCCGCGTCGGTTGGCCTCCGGATGGGGCGGAGACGCGGCACGGGCGAGACCCGCTCGGGCCACACCACGCCCCAGGGCTCCGCGCAGCAGCTCGCGCGCACGACGAGCCATCACGTCGCAGAACGCCGCGGGGCGCAGCTGCGTTCTGACTTCCGCGGTGAGGGCGCCGTGAGGGAGCGGGTCGAAGCCTCCGGTCGAAGGCGCGTCCGACGATGAGGCAGCCATCGATATTTTCTCCGCGGGGGTGTGCGGCGCGCCTGGGAGGCGGCCGAGCGGCTCGCGCAGGGCGGCCGTAGGTGACGCGAAGAGGGCGTTGCCCCGTCGGCTGACGCTGCTGCCTCAGCCCTTCGAGGGCGAGCTGCGCGAACGCTCGCCGTCGAGGCCGCGCATCGGGTGGCGCGCGGTGCGAGACACGGCCGCCGGCGTGCTTCGGGATTTCACCGGAGGGCGCAGGCGCCCCTGAGGCGGTCCCGCCGTCGGAGGGCTTCGGCTGGCCAAGGGGCCCGGCTCGCAGCGCCGTTTTTCCGCGGGAACTGGCCGGGGTTCCGTTGGGAGCTAGCCCGAGTCGACGCCGTGCGAGGTTGGGCAATTGCGTTGCCCGGTGACCACTGAAGGAGACGCCGACACCGAGGACGGCGCGGGCGCGCTCCTGGTCGTTTCCGCGGGGCTGGACCTCGAGCCCCTGCAGGGGCTGCGCGAGGTTTCCGGCCAGCTCACCGTGGAGGCGGGCGAAGGCGAGCCGCACTCCGACCCGCTCGCGGGGCTGGCGGGGCTCGAGCGGGCCGGCGGGATACGGCTCTCCGAGCTGGAGCTACGCGATCTCCCCGGCCTGCGCAACCTGCGCGGTGTCGGCCGCTCCGCGTTCGAGTGCGAGGGGGGGCCGCCGTGCGAAGTGACCGCGGCGCTTTCCGGCGAGCTGGTGATTGGCCGCATCGATGGGCTGCGCAGCCTCGCGGGCCTCGAGGCGCTGGAGGTGGTGGACGCCTGGGCCATCGAGCAGAGCCGCGAGCTGCTCAGCCTCGACGGCGCGCCTGCCCTGCGGCGCGTGGGGCAGCTGGTGCTCTCGGACAACGTCTCGCTGTCGGATCTGAGTGGATTCGGCGGCGTGAGCGTCGGCTCTCTCACGCTGCGCGGGGCGCCCGTGACGGACCTCACCGCTGACGCAGCTGGCGCTCGGCGCAGCCCCGAACCTGCGCAGCCTCGAGGGGCTGCCTCCCGGCGGCGAAATAGAGCTCTTGTCGATTGAAGTGGTTGGGCTGACCTCGCTACAGGGCGTTGGAAGTCGGGTCGTCGAGAGCATATTCATTCGCGCGCTCGACCAGCTCGAAAGCTTTGCCGGGCTCGAGCGGGTGCGCGGCCTGCGTTCCCTGAGCGTCGCGGACAGCCTCCTGTCGAGTTGGCAGGGCCTGCCCGCGCTGGACGATTTGCAGAGGCTGAGCGTCATTGGGAGCTCTTTGCTGACCGAGTTACCTCCGGGGCTCGCCGCGGCGCTCGAGCTGCGCGATCTACGAATCGTACGGTCGGCCGTCACCGCGATCGAGCTGCCGAACGTCACGAGTCTGGACGCGCTCCGGGTGGCGCAGAACAAGGCGCTGCAATCGTTGACGATGGTCGCGCTCCAAAGCGCGAGGCAGCTCGAGATCACGGAAAATCCGCTCCTGCCTCCGGAAGCGCTCGCTCCCTTCGAGGCCATCGACGCGCGCTACGGCCAGGTTCGGGCCGAGCGGCCCCTGCGCCCCTGCCCCTGGAAGCGGGATGACGTGTGCGACGAGGCACTGGGCCTGTGCGCGGAAGGCACCGACGCCGCCGACTGCGAGGCAGCCCAGTGAGCCGAGCTCCCTCGAGCAAGCGCTCGCGGGCCGCGGTCACGTGGCCCTACGCGACCGCGCTGGGGGCCTTCGCGACGGTCGGCTTCTGGCTCTCCAGCTGCAAAGAACAGTCCTCGGTTCGGCCGATTTGGGGGGGCGACCCCCTGCCCACTTGCAGCAGCACCGAAGAGTGCGCCCCGGGGAGCGCTTGCCTGTGCGATCGCTGCGACGCCGGCGGCGCCGCGAAAGAAATGCCCACCCCAAAACCGAAAGCAGGCTGAAAGGGCCGAGACCACGGCTCGACGGCGCGCCCCCGAGGCTGCAGCCGCCGCTGGAGCGGGGGCCGCCAGCGCCGATCGGGCTCTCGCCATTGCCCAAAGAGCCGTCCGGGGAGGGGAATGCCTGGGCCGACAGATCGAGCAGCTCCTCGATGCCGGCCGTGTTGTCCTGCTCGACGGCGAGCGGGCCGCTCTGGGTGAAGGAGAGGCTGCGCAGCACCGCCGGCATGTCGGCGGCCAGGGGCTGCCTTTCGGCGAACGGCCAGGTGTTGCCTTCGCCGCGCACGAGCAGCCCGTGCACCTCGGCGCTCCAGGTGCCGCTGGTGTCTCCGCGGCAGCCGGTGTCGTACTGCAGCGTCAGGCTGTGCTGCTCGCTCACGTCCGCCAGATCGGGGTTGAGGTCGAACTCGGGGTCGAGGCTCATCTCCTCGGGGCTGAGCGTGGTGTACAGCCGCGTGACGTAGGAGTAGTCGGAAAACAGCTGGGCCGTTTCCTGCAGCGGCGCGAACACCAGCTCCTCCATGTCGGTGAGGAACTGCGCGCGGTCGAAGGCGCTGAGGTCGACGGGCTCGCTCGGTGCGACCTGCCCCTCGCAGTAGAACTGTTCTTCCGGCAGCTCCCGCAGGTAGCAGCTCGGCGCGCTGGCAAATTGCTCGGCGCTCACGCCTTCGGGGAGCGCCAGGTTGCGGGCGAGCACTTCGTCGATGCCCTCGACCAGCGACGGCCCCTCGAGGTCGCCCGCGCCGAAGGGCCCCCCGAAGCTCGTGGTCGACAGGTCGCGGAAGCGCTGCACGGTCGCCTCGATCAGGTCGATGTCGCCGAGGACGTCGGCCTGGCTGCGGAACCCGGAGATTTCGGCTCGCTCTCGAAACAGCAGGTCGGCATAGGGCCGGGCGCTGGTGGGCTCCGCCAGCTCCGTGACGAAGCCGTGCCCGGAGAGCCCGGTGTCGTCCGTCGCCTCGTTCGCCGCGGCGTTGATCAGGTCGTTGTACGCGGCGTTGGGATTGAACCAGTCGAGCCGCGCCTCGTTGATCTCCAGGGAGCGGTAGTTGGTCGGCGCGGCGCGGCCGTCGCCGAGCATCCAGACCAGGACGCCCATGTTGGCGTTGGCTGCGACCGCGGTTGGGCGGATCGGGATCATCGGGCGCTCGGCGTCGTAGTCGAGCCGCAAGGGGCGAATCGCCCCCGTCGAGCGACCTTTGGTGAGCCGCACGGCGAGCAGGTTCATGCCGCCCTCGAGGTAGGGGCGCAGCACGTCCGCCCCGATGTCGCCGAGGTCGTAGCCGTTGTCGGCGAGCCACTCGACGGCGGCGTCGGCCGGATCCTGATCGCCGTCGCGCACGCTGAGCGTTTCGTATTGGTACGGCCCCGCCACCCCGGAATCGACCACGTCGACCTGGCCGCCGTCTTCTCCGCCGGAGTCCGACGCGCCGAACGCGATGGGGCC
The DNA here is from genome assembly GCA_050299315.1 of Polyangiaceae bacterium. Classification (GTDB taxonomy): domain Bacteria; phylum Myxococcota_A; class Polyangia; order Polyangiales; family Polyangiaceae; genus SZUA-265. The sequence continues at coordinate 106,328 of JBNKVS010000048.1, read as the reverse complement.
GCCGCCGGCGGCGGTCGGGCTGTCGAGATCGTCGCACGCGGCCTCGTCGGGCCAGCTGCGCTGCAGCGCGTAGGTCGGGTTGGTGGTGGCCTGCAGCCGCCGCAGCATCGCGCCGCTGGACACGCCCACATCGGGCGTGCCCGGGACCGGCAGCAACCAGGCGAAGCGTTCCGCCGGGCCCTGGTAGAGGATCTCGACGACCGTGTGGACGCGGCGCTGGTCCTTGTCGAACGCAAAAATGATGCGCTCGGCGGCCTGGTTGACGGGGGCGGCGCTGGAGCAGAACAACCCCCCGCACGCCTCGGCCCGCGTCGCGCTTCCGGCGATCGACAGCGCGCCGAGCGCTGCCAGCAGCGCGGGAGAAAGGGGCAAGCGAGGCCCCACCCGGCGAGCCACCCCGACCGAGCGGGGCGAAGTCGAGCGAAGCGACGCCGCGCGAGACCCGTAGGCGATCGCGCTACGGATCCGTCGGCACGCCGCAGTGAGGGCATGACCGAGGGCAAGCGAGTGATTCGAGCGCGGGCACGATGATGGCTTCAAAGCGGCTCCTGACTGCCGCGACGCGCAGAAGGGCGCACGGCGGATTGGGCGATCGGATTGGGCACTGTAGCAGCGGCGGACTGCGGACGCCCGCGGCGGCCCGGGTTCGCGGATCGGGAGCCGCTGCAAAGCGCGCGAGGCGGCAGGGGCAAACGCCGAGATTCCGAGCGGTATGCGCGAACCGGGAATGTCGCGGCCGAGACCTTCGTCGCCGAGCGGCGGCCTTCTGCCATCGGGTTTTGCGATAGGCAGCGGCCGGCTCCTGCGCGGCTGGGCGTCTACCCTGGCGCACACCGGGCGGCCTTCGCGCACAGCGTTCATGCCGCAGAAGGAAGCGCACCCGCCCAGCGGCAGAGTGCTCTCGAAGCACGCGTCGGGCGCAGCGCTGGGTTCCGTGAGGGGCAGCGAGCTGGCAGGGCGGCGCCGGGGCGGTGGGCGGTCCCCGCAGGACCGAGGGCGCGCAAGGCCGGCGATGGCCGCTAGGCTTTCTCTACAGTTCTCGATCGCGTCGTCGAACGCCTTCTGCCTTCCGTTCGACAGGGCCCACGGCTCGGCTCAGTCCGCGGCGATCCAGGGCCAGCTTGGCACCGAGGTCTTGCGAGATGGCTTCTACGCCGCTCGAGCTTGCTCGCCGGGCTCCGAGGCGCTCTTGCGGAGGCGAGCGAAACGCAGCGCGATGAACGGCGCCTGCACGGCGACGGCCAAGAGCAGTGCTTGCAGCAGAAACGTCGGTGTGAACAGCAACAGCAGCCCGCACAAGACGACGATATCGAGGGCGAACTCCAACCAGGCCTTCATGCCCTGGGGGCGCGCGCGGGGCACGTCTGGCAGCCAGCCTCGCACGACGGCTCCGCCGGCGGTGAGCGCGGCCCAAGCGAGCAGCAGCGGATGCCACGGGTGGCTCTGGTAGTCGAAGAGCATGAACGCCACCACGAAAGAGCAGAGGTGGAAACGGCTCAGCCACGCTGGCAACCAAAGCTTTTCGGGGCGGCGTAGTGCCTCCACGACGCCCCACGAGCACAACAAGATGAGGGCGACTTGTTTCGCCGACCATGCCGAAGCCAGCAGACTCTGCTGCCAGGCGGGAGACGGCGGGGACCGGTCCGCGGGCGGTGACCCCGTTGCCCGGCGCAAGAGATCGCCGGCGAAGTTCGTCAAGCTCGGAAAGCCCAACGGTCGATTGGAAAGCAGAACTACCGTCAGGTCCGCTGAGGGGAGGTAAGCCACGATGCTGTGGAAGCCCCAGACCGCGAAAGCACCGCTGTGGGTCAACAGGCGGCCGAATGGCGGCTCGGCAACGTCCCATCCCAAAGCGTACGAATCCTTGCGGACGGTGACGAGCTGCTCGTAGCTGGCTTCCGAGAGCACCTTTCCGGCGTGAAGGCTGGAAACCCACACAGCCATGTCCTCGACTGTCGAATAGACGTTGCCCGCCGCACCGATCTCGCCGATTCGGCTCTCGTCCAGCACTGCGAGGCTATCGGCGTCGATCCAGCCGAAAATCGCCCCCGCCTGCCCGCTCGCGAGGGGCGAGGCCGCCGCCGGGGCGATGCCGGTGCGGCTCATGCCCAAGGGTTGCCAATACGTTCGCCGTCATCCCGACCTGTCGAGGGAGGCCACAGGTGTGGCTGAGCGCGTGCTCGACCGTACACGCCACACCCTCGAGGCGCAGCACGTCCGGGTCCAGGCCTTCGAGGTAGCGGGAAAGCGGCGCCTCGAGCTGCATCTTGCCCTGCTCCACCAGACGCAGCACGGCAGCGGCAGCGAATTGCTTCGAAACGGAGCCAATCCACAGCGCGTGGTCCTCTCGCAGCGGCTCGCCAGACCACGTGCTCGCCACACCCCGAGCTCCGTGAGCCAGCACCTCGGCACCGCGCTGCACGCGGTACGCGCCGGAAAAGTCGCGTGCCTCCGCCAGATCGCGCGCAAGCTCTTGCAGCTCTGCCGCGCTCGCCGGCGCTGGCGCCGGCTTCGCTTCCAGCGGTGCTACGCCGAGGCCAGCCAGTACGCACCACGCGGCGAGCAATGCCGCAAGCAACCGGCCCGGCCCCCCAAGGCAGCGAGCGGACCAGCCACGGCAGCGGGCGTGAGGGGTGGAGACGGGCGGCGCTGTCACGGCTTCGCGGTTGTGCCATGGGGGCTGGAGCCCGAGCAAGCGGGCTGGAGCGCTCTGGCGGCCGCCAAACCTCCGAGACAATCGGAGGGCTCCGACGAGAAGGCCTCTGCTCCGAGGACGATCCCCACCCACGCCGTTCGCCCCGGCCCGCGTCGGATCGAAATCGCCTGAGGCCAAGCTGGCAACGACGCCATGCCGCCCGGTGCAACGCGCCTCGCGGTCACCTTCCGAGCGCGCGGCGCGACCACTCCCGTGGAGCTGATGCACGCGGGTCTCACCCAGGCAGAGGCGACCAAGCACGCCATCGGCTGGCCTCACTTCACCGAACGACTCCGCATCGCAACCCAGGGGGGCGACCCGGGACCCGATCCGTGGAAGAGCGCAGCGGCCTCGGGAGTGTCAGCGGGTCGGGTTGAGCTGTCTCCCCATGGCCTGCAGCGACGGTTCGCAGAGGCCCCCGGCGCCGCGTTCGTCGGCCACCGTCGCGCTCTGGCGCGTCCGGGCGGGTGCTCGCATCGCGCGCGCTGTCGCGGTGGTGGCCCAGCTCGACACGTTGCTCGACCCCGCGATGGCACAACTCGGCGCGGGCCCGGGACGGCCGCGCTCGGTTCGACCCGGGGGCAATCTGCTGGCTGCCAACGCCGGGACCCCCGCTTTGGCGCCTCCGCCCACCGCCGCAACGATCGTTTCGCCGTCGGCGAGATGCTCGAGACCCGAGGTCGGAGTCGGTAGGGGGCGGGCCTGCGGAGCCGGGCCGCGGCCCGCGTTCGCGTCCACACGTCGCCGCGGCCCCACATCCGTGCGGATTCGCGGCTGTTTGTTGATGCTCTCCCGCGCGACGCCCCTTCGTCGCCCGCGGGGCTCGCCCGCACCCGGGTCGGCCCGAGGCACGGCGGGAGCTCGCCGTCGCCCCGAGCGTCGACTCGGACGAAGACGGCGCGCTCCTCCCCGAGCAAGCCCCCTTCGGGCGTTGCAGCCCGCGCCGGCCGCGCCGGCCGCGTCGGCGCGCGTCGACGAGCCTTCTCCTCTTCGCTCGCACTACGATGGTACGGCTCTTGCTTTGCTGTCATCTCGAGTCGCGCGCCGTGCCACCCGCGTAGGACTCGAGGAGGAACCACATGCAGCGAATCGTACAACGAGGGATCCGCCAGCCGAGCCGACGACGGAGCCGACGTCCGAGCGCGAACGTGCCTCGTGCGCCTCGCCTGGCGCTGTTGGTCGCTGGCTTGCTCGGAGTGGGCTGTGGGGAGCCCGAACGAAGTTCGCCGAACGTCTCGACCGCTGGCGAGGGCGCGGTGGACGGTTGTCGAGTCGAGCCGGCAACGGACGAGCCGACCGACTTCCGCTTCTGCTCCGAGGACCCCGTGCTCCGCCGCTCCGTCCATCTGCGCAAACAGGAGGACGTGGACGCGCTTTCCGGCTGCGAGCGCATCGTGGGCGATTTGACCGTCGGGCTGTACCCCGGCGTGGACTCGAGCCCTCTGCGCTCGCTCCGGGAAGTCACCGGCAAGCTGTGGATCACGTCGAGCGCCTGCGGCTCGGCCTCGCCCGCCGCGCTGGCGGGGCTCGAGTCGCTGCAAGCGGTAGGCGCGCTGCGGCTGTACGACGTGCCGCTCGAGGATTTGAGCATCCTGTCCGGTTTGCGTCGGGTGGGGCATCCCGAGGGAGGGGGGAGCGTCACTCTCTCGACCTGCCCGGAGCTGACGTCCCTCGAGGGCATGCGAGGCTGGGGTCGACTCGGTGACGTGTCGCTGTTCGGCCTGCGGAACCTGACGAGCCTCGAGGGCCTCGAGGGCCTTTCGATCGAACGGCTGCGGATGGACGAGGTGGGCATCGGCTCGCTTTCCGGACTCTCTTCCCTGCAGGCCCTGAGCGAGCTGACTCTGAGCTACGACGACCGGCTCACTTCGCTTTCCGGCCTGGGCGCGATCGCCGGCGGGCTCGAGACCCTGGAGCTTCGCGCGCACTCGAGTCTCCGGTCGCTCGAGGGCCTCGGAGCCTTGCCCGCACTGCAAAGGCTGATTCTCGTCGACCTCCCGTCGCTCGAGGCCGTCGCGGGAGCCCAGCTTCCCGCCTCGCTGGACGTCGTTCGCCTCGAGAGTCTGCGCTCCATCTCGAGCGCGAGTGCCATCGCCGCGCTCGAGTCCGTCGGAGACCTGACGCTCGCCGAGTTGCCGCTCTCTCTGCGAGAGCTGGTGCCCACACAGGTCGGAGCGCTGCACCTCGAAGGGGGCCGCTTTGCCACGCTCACGGGGCTCGAGGAAGTCCGGGGCCTGCAAGCGCTTTCGATCCGCGAAAATCCGTCGCTGGTCAGCCTGGAAGGGCTCGCCGGAGCTTCCGGGCTGGTGTCCCTCGAGCTCGAACGGCTCCCTCTCCTCGGAAGCCTGGGTTCCGTGAGCCTGGCGGCGAGCATGCGAACCTTGTCCCTGAGGGACGTGGGGCTCTCGAGCAGCACGCCGCTCGCAGGCGTGCAGAGCGTGACGTCGCTCCTGCTGTCGGAGACGGCCCTCACCGAGCTCGACGCCCTGTCGAGCCTCGAGGCAGTGGGTGAGCTCGAGCTCTTCGGAAACGCACGCCTCGCCGACGCCGCCGGCCTCGCCTCCCTGCGTCGCGTGGAGCGCCTGACCTTCTACCACAACGAGCGGCTCGCCGAGCTCCCCACGTTCAGCGCGCTTCGAGCCGATCCGGACTTTCCACCAAGCGTGACCGTCCTCGCCAACCGGGCCCTGCGCGAGGGCCCCTCCTTTCCTCTCCTGACCCGGGTGGACGCGCTGAGCATCCACTACAATGCGAACCTGCAGGCGCCGGGCGACTACCCGCAGCTCTCCGAGGGCAGGCGCATCTCCATCGAGGACAACCCCCGCCTGAGTCGCGTGCAGCTGCCCGCGCTCGCCAGCGCGGGTGAGCTCGTCATCGTGAGCAACGGACCGATTCCGGAGGCAGACCTCGGGCCCCTGCGCGCGCTTTCGGGGGCCAAGATTGGCATCAACGGAACGCCCTGGCCGGACCAGTGCCTCTGGCCGAACGATGGCGTGTGCGACGAAGTTGCCGGCCGCTGCGATACGGGCAGCGATCCGGATTGTCGCCTCCCGGCTCCCGTGGCGGAATTTCGGCCACCCGCGCCGAGCCCTCACCCTGCCGGCCTTTCCACGCAGTGGTTGCCCGTCGACTCCAGCGGCGCCAGCGGTTTGGTGACCGAGGAGGCGTTTCGGACGTCCGTCTGCGCGGAAGTGGGGCAAAACCGGTTTGGCCCCACCCGGTGCCCTCCGCTCGAAGAGCTGCTCGAGACGGGATGCTTTCGGGTCAGTCGAGGCTGCGGCTTGACCAAGGCGGAGTCGACCGCCGGCGGCTTCGCGGGCGGGTACTACTGGTACGAGGGTTGGCAACGGCCGCCGGTGGGGGTTGGGTCCTGGACGGACGTGGGAAGCACCGGCCCGTTCGCGACCCGCGAGCTCGCCTGCGCCGAGATCGAAACGACCTGCGATACCTGCGGCGCGGTTGGACCGAGCTGCGCCGAGGTCGACGGGAGCCTGCCGCCGGATCCTCCGGCGGCGCCGGCTCCGCCCGAGAACTGTGCGTGCGAGCGGGACGAACGAGGCGTGGCCCACGTATCGCTCGACTGCTTCTGCAGCGCGTACGAATGCCCCACCCTGCCCGACGCCACCGACGCTTGCGTTCTGAGTGCCCCCTTCGCTGCCGGGGCGCCCCTCGAAGTGAAGCGCGGCTGCGACCGAATCGAGGTGCGAAGCGCAGAGGCTCGCTACGTCTTCGACGCCACGAGTGGTGCGCTGCTCGCGGCTTCCGCGGAACGCTTTGGCACGCCCACGGCTCCCTGCGGGGCCGCTCGCGTCGAAGCGGGAGGCGCGCTCGATGCTCTCTGCGAGACCACGCGCGGCTGCGGTTGCGGCGACTGGAGCGAGGCGAGCTGCGTCGGGCAGCCGTGGCTGGCGCGCTCCGGCAGGGAGTGAGCCTCTGGCCTCGATCCTGCCGACGGCACGCCGCCCGGGATCGTCAGAACGGCCAATGGACGCAAAAGCAAGGGAAGCTGCGGCGCCCGGGCGTTCGTCGAGCGGCGAAGCTGCGGCGCCCGGGCGTTCGTCGAGCGGCGTATGACGGTCCACGCGTCTCTGGCCACGGGTCGGCGTCGCCTCGGGGGTCGGGGAGCGAACATTCCTCGATTGGATATTCACTTTGGGCATATCGACTTTCGAGCCCCCTACCGCTTCGAAGCTTTCGCTGCGGGCCGCACGAAGCAGGCGGGGCGTGAGCCCATCGAATTCGACGGCGGAAGCCATGGCTGCGCCTCGATGCTCGTATGCCCCTGGGGGCACGTCTGCGGCATCCTGCAAGGCCGCAGGAGGATCACCCCGATTCGCGCTAGTCAGTTGGTCATCGGCTTCTTTCTGAGCTTGGCCGGCACCGCCTGGGGCTCGGCCCTTTGGCTGCGCGTGCAGGTCGAACAATGGCGACCCGACGCGTCACGGCACTGATATGGCTACGCTTCATCCCCAGTGCCAATCGGTCTCAACGAACCGTTGAGCCCGCCGCTCGACCCTCTTCTTCTTCAGCTCGGCAACCGCCTTGGCGGGAGGGTGTGAATCACGCACGGATCGCGAGCGGCATGGCGACGGGTTCCACCCGGGCGGGTGCGCCTTCAGGGCTCGACAGAGAAAGAGAGCGCCCCACGAAGCTTTCGAAGCGGTCGAGAGCGTGCACGACCCGCAGGGGAAGCTGCGCGTACGTGCTGGTTCTCACCTGTTGAGCCAGTAGAATTCCGGCCTGGGGCTCGAAAGGAACTAGGAGCAGTGGCCACACGTCACGGTGTAGCCTGCCAGCGGTATTCGACGTCGTCGAGCTTCCAGCGTTCCTCGTATCCGCGCGCTACCGCCGTGAATCCTCGGCTCTCGTAGAACGAGCAGGCTCTCGTGTTCTGCGCAAAGGTGTGCAGCGACAGCTGCCCCCCGGATTGCTTCTTTGCCCAGTCGAGCATGAGGGTGCCGGTTCCCTTGCGTTGGCATCCGCACCGTACGTAGAGCTGATCGAGCGAGCCGCCCGACGCGGCCACGAATCCGACGACTTCCTCCCCGAGAAAAGCTACCCGCACTTCGCTCTTGGGGAGCACCTGGGTTAGAAAGTACTGCCGCTGCTCCTCGAGGGGGTGCGGGTCCTTGATTCCAACCCCCTCCTCGAAGCTAGCTCTCCACATGGTGAGGAGTTCACTCAGAACGCTTGCGTCGAAAGCTTCGAGTCTAACGGTTCGGGTATCTACTTGCATATCTTTCCTCGCTCGCGCCAGTCCGAGAACGGAGGCGTTGTAGGGCTCTCAATGCAGTCGGGACAGCCAAGCGCGTGGGGATTTCAAAGCGGCTCGGGGGCGGCACGCCGAGGCGGACTGGACATGGCGTTCCTGCCACGAACCACCGCGCGTGCAGTCCGGGCGGCTTCTGGCCAGCTGGCCATCGCCGGCGCAGGCGGGCTCGCCAGCTGGTTCGCGCAGAAAGTGCGAGCCCGACCCCAAGGGGTGAAGCTCCGCGGGGTGCCAATTTTTTCGCGACAAGTCCGGGGGCGTCAGTCCTTCTGTACGTGATCGGGTTCGGTGATGCCGAGGGAGCAGCTCTTGCTCACGTAGCCTGATGGGCCTGGGCCGACGGCACACCGAGCCTCCCCTCCGGGAAGCTCAGCGTCCCTCACTTCGACCCGCTCGAAGTCGGGGGCTTCCTGGCCCCCGTGGTGGGGCACGTATCATGTCTTCTACTCGAACGGTTTCATGCGTTGAGCGACCCCCGGCGCTGGGGGCAATGGCTGGAGAAGGGGACGTTACACGGGCCCTGCAAGCGTGGGGTGCTGGGCATCCGGGGGCCAGTGACGTGGCAGTCCGGCTGGTGTACGCGCAGCTCAGGCGGATTGCGCAACGGCGCGTCGCCGGCGGCAGCCCGGGCAGCCCGTCCCTCGGCGCCACCGGCTTGGCCCACGAAGCGCTCGAGCGTCTGGGAAACCAGCGGACAATGATCTGGCGCAGTCGAAGCCAGTTCTTTGCCCTCGCCGCATGCATGATGCGGCGCATCTTGGTCGACCGCGGGCGCGCAAAGCGTGCCCACAAGCGCCTGGGCGGTGGGGTGCTCGAGGCAATCTCGATTGCCGAGGTCGAAGGCGCGAGCCCGGTGGACATCCTCGAGCTGCACGAGGCGCTGCTCGGCTTGGCCCGGCAGGACCCTCGCCAGGCGCGAATCGTCGAGCTTCGCTACTTCGCCGGGCTCACGCTCGAAGAGACGGCCCGGGTCGTCGATCTGTCGCTTTCGTCCGTCAAGCGCGAGTGGAGCCTCGCGAGGGTCTGGCTGAAGCGGGAGATGTCGGCATGAAGCGCGCGGCGTTGCCTCCCGAGCTCTGGGAGCAGGTGAAGTCTCGATTCGAGGCGCTCTCCCTGTTGTCGTCCACGCGCCGCACGGCCGCGCTGCTCGACGAGGACCTCGACGGGCGGGTGCGCGACGAGCTGCGGGAGCTGCTCGCGCTTTCGGATACGGTCGATGGGTTTCTCGAACCGGGGGATGAGGTGCTGCCCCGTGGGAGCCGGCTCGGACCCTACACCGTGCTCGAGCGGCTCGGCAGTGGAGGGATGGGGGACGTCTACCGCGGTCGCGACGAACGGCTGCTTCGCCAAGTGGCCATCAAGGTTCTGCGTGCGCCCCCGGCCGACGAGGAAAGTCGAATGCGCTTTCAGCGCGAGGCGCGAACGATCGCCTCCCTTGCCCATCCGGGCATCGTGCAGATTCACGACGTGGGGAGCGAGGGCGGTGCCCCGTACCTGGTCACCGAGCTGCTCGCGGGCGAAACCCTCGAGCAGATCTCGCGGCGAGGGGGCCTCTCCCCACGCCGGGCCGTGGGCTACGCGATCGAGATTGCCGACGCGCTGGCGTTTGCGCACGAGCGGGGAGTGGTCCATCGGGATCTGAAGCCGGCCAACATCTTCGTCACCGAGCAAGGGCCGCTCAAGCTCCTCGACTTCGGCCTGGCGAGCGTGTCGAACCCGGCGATCGCCGGCAGCGAGCTCTCGCAACGCGGAATGGTCGTCGGCACGCTGGGCTACCTGGCGCCCGAGCAGGCGCGCGGCGAGCCCGCGACGACGGCCGCGGACATTTTTGCGTTCGGCGCGATTCTGTTCGAGCTGCTGACGGGGCGCCGCGCGTTCGCGGGGCAAACGCCAGCCGCCGTCGTGCAGTCGGTCTTGGCGGACGAGGTCGTCGTCTCGTCGGAGCGCTTCGGCGACGACTTTCGAGAGCTCGGTTCGATTGTCGAGCGCTGTCTCGAAAAGTCGGTCACTGCTCGATTCGAATCGGCGCGCGATCTGGCGTTCGCCCTGCGAACGCTGGCACGAGGCGCTCCGCAATCGAAGCGACGGTCGCGCTCACGGCTTGCCGCTTGCCTCGGCGCCTGCGCGCTCGCAGTGGCCGGCCTCGCCGCTGTCGTTCGAGGCGGGGGGCCTCCGGCCGGGGAAGCCTGGCCGCGTCGACCGATGCGCCTGACCACGCTCAGCCATTCGGGCTCGGATGGCGCCCCCAGCGTGTCCCCCGATGGGCGCTTCTTGGCCTTCGTTTCCGATCGGGATGGGCTGCCCAGGGTTTGGGTCCAGCAGCTCGACACGGGCCAGGAGGTCGCCGTCACACCGGGCCCCGATTCGGCGCCACGCTTTTCCCCGGACGGGTCGCAGATCCTGTTCGTTCACTCGTCCGGGGCACGGAGCGAGCTTCGTCGTGTTCCGCTGCTGGGCGGGGATTCGCGCCGAGTGATCGACAGCGCGAGCGGCGGCGATTGGTCCCCCGACGGCACGGAGATCGCGTTCGTGCGCCGGCTGCCCGCCAGCCCGAGCGGCGAAGCACTGTTGATGGGCGTATCGCCCGCTGGCGACGCCCTGCGCCAGATTGCGCGCATCGAAAGCCGCATCGAAGTGCACGTGCGGTGGTCGCCCGACGGCTCGAAGCTCGCCTTGACAGGGCTCGCCCACCAGCCGGGCGCCCCGCAACGCATTGCGCTGTTTTCCCGGGACGGCGCGCTGCTTCGACAGCTGAGGCCTCCCGAGCGCGTGGGCTTCTTGTCGTCGGCTGCGTGGCTCGACGACCGCACGCTCGCCTACTCGCAGGCGCTTTCGGTCCTCGGCAACAGCGTCGGCAGCGCCGCCCGGATCGTTCGCCACGACGTGACCCGCGATCGAACCTCGCCTCTGTTGTATACGCGGGAGAGCAGCCTCACGCTCGATCGCTGGCCCGGTCACGGGCTCGTCTTCGACTCGAGGGCCCCGGTGCAGACGCTGCGTCTCTTGCGGGGGAACGCGGCCCCGAGAGCTCTGACCGGAGGCTTGGGAGCGCATCGCCAGCCGGTGATTTCACCCGACGGGCGCCATATCGTCTTCCACAGCGACCGCGGTGCGAATCTCGATCTTTGGTCGCTCGAGCTCGCGACGGGCGCGCTCGTTCGCCTGACCGATCACCCCGCAGACGACTGGGACCCGGCCTTCTCTCCCGACGGAAAGGCTCTGCTGTGGAGCTCGTCGCGGACCGGCGGCTTCGAGGTTTGGACTGCGCGCCGGGATGGCTCGAATCCCCGGCAGATTACCCGGAACGGGGACGCGGAGAACCCCACGGCAACGCCGAATGGCGAATGGATCGTGTACGCTTCGGGTGCCGATGGGAAGCGGGGCATCTGGCGCGTGCACCCGGACGGCAGCGGCAGCGCTCGACTGGTCGATGACGCCGTTCTGCCCGAAGTTTCCCCCTGCGGGCGCTTTGCCCTGTTCCAGCGCTCTCGTGGCCCCGACGCCGTCGCCATCGGCGTGGTCGAGGTGGAGAGCGCGCGCATTTTGGAATTCGAGATCCCAGTTCCGATCTATCGTCCTTCGCGGCTCGCCCTGGGGCGAGTTCTGGGGCGAGCGCGGTGGTTGCCCCGCGGCGGCCGCATCGCCTACACCGCGCAGCTCCCCGATGGCACCAGCGTAATCCTCGCGCAGGGCTTCGAGCCGAAGCGGGTGCGCGCCTTGTCGCCCCCGGCGGAGCTGTTCCGCTCCCCGCCGGGCAGCGTGGCCGAATCCTTCGACATCGACGAGCGCGGGTTGGTCGTTGCGGAGTTGCAGCCTCGCTCGACGGTCGTGGCCGCCCTCCACTGAATCCGTTCCGGCCCCGGAGTCGACCGCGGTGTGGCTGTCGCTGGCGGGCCGGCAGGACGCTTGCCGGGTCGCCCAATCGAATCGACCGGATCTCTTTTCGCGAGCCGATCGACCCACGCTTCTCGCGTCAAGGGCATGCCAGACGCGAGAACGTTCCGCTGCGTAGCCCGATCCCCGAGGCTCGCCCATCGCCCGCGGGGGGAAAGCCCCCAGCAAGTCGGCTCTCCACGAACGCCCCGACGGCGCGTCCGCGGTAGCGCCCGCTCCTCACGGGGCGCGCGCTCCGCGTGGACCAGCGCCCCCGCAATGGCCGGAGACAGCTCATGTTGACGCGCGGTCCGACGGTGCCGCTGTTCCTTCGCCGCTTGCGGCACCAGGGGCGCGCCATCGCCGCGCTGAAGGAGCGGTTCTGCCTTCCCTCGGCCGCGGAAGAAATGACGGACGTGGCGCTGCAGCACGACCGGGCGCAGGCTTTCGGCGAAGCCTGCGCCGGCCTTGCCGAAGATGAGACCTTTGGGCTGGCCACCGCGGCCTGGGCTCCGCGGGGATCGTGCGGGTTGGTCGACCTCGCCTGTTGGCTTGCCCCGACCGTCGGGGAGGCCTTGCAGCGCCTGATCGACTACCACCCTTTGGTGAGCCACGGCACCGATTGCCTGGAGGTCGAGGAAACTCGCCAGTGCCTCGAGCTGTCGTTTTCGCTTCCGGGCGCCCGCGATGGTTGGGGACGCCAGCTCAACGAGTGCCTGGTGGGTCTGCTCTGCAGGCGCTTGAAAGAAGCCACGGACGGTCGGCTCGAGCCCCGGCGGGTGTGGCTGGCCCACGCACAATCGGCCTCGCTGCTGCGCCTGCGGGAGGCTTTCGAGGCGCCCCAAGTCTCGCTCGGGACGGGCCGCTGCGGTGTTGCCGTTCCGAGAAGCGGCCTCGGTTTACGCCTCGTGTCGGCCGACGAGGCCGTCCTGCCGGTGCTGGATGCCGAGGCAAGGCGCAGACTGCTGTCCGCTCCAGAGGGAACGTGCTTCCTCACGCGCGTCCGCCGGCACGTGCGCGACCAGCTCGATGCGGGGCCGACGTTGCATCGCACCGCGCGGGAGCTCGCAGTCAGTCCTCGAACCTTGCAGCGGCAGCTGGCTGCGCACGACACGACGTTCCGCGACGAAGTGGAGCAAGTTCGCATGCAGCGGGCCGGCGAGCTGCTGGGCGCCTCGAATCTGCCGTGTGCCCGGATCGCCAAGACACTCGGGTATTCCGAATCTCGAGTCTTTGCGCGCGCCTTCAAGCGCCGGACGGGCGAAAGCCCCTTGCAGGCACGCCAACGGATGCGGCGCGTCGGCGCCGCGTGACGCGAGCCACGGACCAAGCGGCTGCGACCCGCGCCACGCGGCCATGCCTCACACCGAGCTACAGACCTCCGAGAAGCAGCTCACCAGGCAGCCAGCGGGCACGCTCGAAGCAGCGTCCAGCTCGGCCCGATCGCAAGCCTTCTTGCAACTTCCTCCGAAAAGCCCCTTCGAGTTTCCGACGCCGCTCACCACCGCGGGACAGTTCCCGCCGCCAACGTCCGCGACGGTGCACTGCACGATGCACTGCTTCTCCTTTTCGATGGATTCGTTGCTCGAATCGGCCATCTCGTCGTCGTACGCGATCCCGTCGCCGGTCGGCTCTTCGAGGGCCACTTCACTCGTCGAGAGCTCCTCGAAGCTCTCGAAGCTCGACGAATCGACCATCGTCGACTCGACATCGTCGGTCTCCTGGGCCGCCTCCTCGAATTCGAACGTTTCCACTGCCGGGTCGGTGGGCTCGTCCGTCTCTCTTGCGAAGTCACCCGTAGCTCCGCAGCCGACCGCGAGGACCAGAAGCACGCCAAAGCCCAGCGGTTGCGATACATACTTGCGCATTTCCCCATTCCTTTCGTGATGATGATCGGGAACTCGAAAAAGAGGCGACCCTTGCGAGTCGATGCGCCCGTAGCCACAGCTTTGGCGAGAGCGACCCATCGCCGAGAGCCTACGCTACGTGGTGCTCGTTTCCTCTTCCTCTCGATCCCTTTCCGTCGTTGTTTCACCATGAGTTGCTCGCTACCGGGCTACTGCAAGCGACCGGGTCGCGGCCCCTCGGGTGGCTCGGCCACGAGCAGCCCATCGGTGAGTGCCAACACCAATCAAGCTAGCGCGCGGCGCGGCACTCGACGCGACAAAGCAGGGGACATATCGCGCCACCAAGTCGGTGCCCTCCCGGCGTGCGAGGGAGGGCACCATCTGTCTCGTCGCGAGCGAGTCGCGTCACGCGGATGGCAAAGTCGACGCTTCTGAGCTAAGCCACGACTCAGGGAGAAGAGAGGTAAAATGAAAGACTTTTCGCGTTGGGTCGGGGGCGCGGCGCTCGTCCTGAGCCTCGGCGCAGTCGGGAACGCTTCGGCGGGCACTGGAGTGAGTCGGCAGCCAATCGTGTACGGCGAGGACGACCGCGTGGAGGTCTACCAGACGGACCACCCCGTCTTGGCCGAACGCGCTCGCCAATCCGTTGCGGCTTTGCTGATGCCGCACGCCTTGGAGTACACGGACGCCGGGGAAGTCCGCCTGAGCGACCGGGGATCGGAGAGCCTGAGTCTTTGCCCGGGAGAACGCTTCCGCGGGCAACCGGCTCCGGCACTCTGCTCGGCCGTGTTGGTGGACGACGACTTGTTGGTAACGGCGGGGCATTGCCTCGGCGGAACGCGGGAAGAAGTCGAGCGCAGCTGCATCGAGCTGGCCGTGCTGTTCGGCCTCTCGTATGCGAGCGAGGGCCGATTGAGCCCGATGACGGCCGAGGATGTCTACCGTTGCCGCGAAGTGGTGGCGTGGGATTACGGCGGTGGCGACCGGCTGGCGCCCGACCTAGCCGTGATTCAGCTCGACCGCAGCGTCGTGCCTCCCCTCCGCCCCGCGCCGCTGGCGATGGAGCCGCCCATGCTCGGCCAAAGAGTACACGCCATCGGGTTTCCTTCCGGGTTGCCCGTCAAGGTAGACAGCGGAGGTGAGGTCATGGAGGTGGGAGAGCGGAATTCGTACTTCGGCGCGAACACCGACACGTTCGGCGGCTCGTCGGGGGGGCCGATCTTCAATGACGCCGGGGAAGCCCTCGGGGTCCTCGTGCGAGGAGGCAAGGACTACACGTTCGAGCGGTCTTGCGTCCGGGTCGTCCAGGCAGACGACGGCTACGAGGACATCCAAGTCATCCAAGGCGCGGTCGCCCAGATCTGCGATGGAGGCTGGCCCAGCGAACGCCTGTGCGGCCTGCGCCCGAGCTGCGGGGACGGGTTCTGTAGCTTTGCCGAGAGCGCCTCGAGCTGCCCAGGCGATTGCACACCGCTACGTTGTGGCGACGGCCGCTGCGAGCTGAGCGAGCCTCTGGGCTGCGCCCGGGATTGCACCCGAGCCGCTCGAGCGCCAGCGGGCTGGACCTGCCCGCTGGAGTACTACGAAGACGCGCTCGGGTGCGACTGTGACTGCGGTGGGCGCGACATCGACTGCGAGGACCCTGCCCAAGAAGTCTTGAACTGCCCGGAGGGCTGGGCCTGCGGCGCCGCGGGCTACTGCCTTTCGCCGGATGGGGAGCAGGCCACGCGGCACGGCGGGCGCTGGGTCCCGATCGAGCCGGCGCCCGAGGCCGAAGACGACGAATTCCTGGTGCTCGTCGACGACGACGGTTGCGGAGTCGGCACCCCGAGCCCGCTGCGAGGACAGTGGCCGAGCCTGTTGCTGGGGCTTGGGCTGCTGTGCGTCGCCAAGCGGCGCGGGGCGCGGCGTTCACGGGAGGAAGCGTAGGCAGCGAGTCGAGCGAATGCGACCGAAAAACGACTTCCAGCGTAGCCCCGTCCCGCGCAAAGACCTCGGCTTCGGCCACGATTCCGTTCCGAACGGGCTCGTATTCCAACTCGAGGGGCCCATACGCGTCCGTTTCGCGGTTGCCCGTCGCGCCCGAGTCGCAGTCGCACCTCGAGTCGTTCGACTCCGTGGAGCGCTCATCCAAGGCATGTCGGTCCACACGCCGCGGCGCCGCCTTGGCAGGTGCGAACGCCGAAGGTTCACGGCACGACTGGCACCGTCTCCGTCTGGAGGCGCAGCTTCCAGTTTTCAATGGGAGTGCCGCGGGTGTCGAGGGAGCTGAGGAGGTAGTAGAGGCGCCGGGTGGCTTCACCCTCGGGAGCCCAGGTGAATTTTTCGCGCAGGAAGCCGGGCGAGGTGGACTGGTAGTAGATACTGGCGCGCACGGCCAGGTCCGCCGGTGCGACGCCTTCGGGGATGGGCATGCGGTAGGTGACGCGGTCGGAGCCGCTGCCGTCGGTATAGCTGGGGTCCTGAAGCGCGGCGCCTTTGGGGTGGGTGGATTCGATGATGGTTTCGGAGATGGTGTCGCTCGGGCCTCGAGCGGTCCAGCCCCGGGGCAGGAGGCGATTGTCTTTGGGCTCATCGTTGCGGCGCAAGAACGAGTAGGTGACCGTGCCGGCGCGGTCGAGCGGCACCTCTTCGTAGATCTGCACCTGACTTTCCGAAGCGATTTCTTCGAAGTGGGGCTGCCACACGTCGTCCGCGAAGAACTCGCTGGGCAGCGGCGCTCCAGCGCCGTCGACGATCACGCCGACCTCGTTGGTACGGCCGGAGCCCCACACGACTTCCTCCGTCTGGGTGTCGAGCAAGAGCACTTCGATCCAGGCGCGGCGGAAGGCAACGCCACTGGGGAAGCGGTGACCCGTCAGGTTGCTCAGCGACACATCCGCCACGACGCGCTCGCCCTCCACGCGAGCCGTCGTCGCGAGCTCGATCGTCGTCTCCGCGGCTTGATCGAGCATCTGCGCGATGGTGTTCGAGAGGGAGGTGCTGAGGGAGGACATGTAGTTCTGCTTGTTGACGCCCAGCACGTCGTAGAACTGATTGAACATTTGCAGGAGCGGCACGTTCAGCCCGACGAACTGATGGCGGCCGTAGCCCGTGCGGGGCGCGAGGCTCAAGCCTGGCAGCAGGTGATCGATGGCCGGGTACGCCTCATCCTGAATGGACGCGATGATGGTATCGATCTCGCGACCGAGGAAGGTCTTCTGCATGTGGCAGGACTGGCAGGATTGGGCTGCGGCGCCGGGGTCGAACTCGGTTTGAAAGTCGCTGTTCAGCCACTCGGTGTAGGTGGCCTGCTCGGCGTGGATGGGAAACGGGTAGGACGAGTCGTTGAATCGAATGGGGAACGCGGCGCTCGGGAGCGTTCCGGGGGCCGTGGGGTCGTCGATGACCGGGAGGTTGATCGTGTGGCAATGACCGCACAGGCGGGAGCTCTGCACGTGGGGGGAGTGCTCGGGGGTGAAGCCCACGCCGTGCTCCATGGGCTCCGGGTGCAAGTCTTGGTCGAACGGGCCATAGATCACGTCCGGCGGGGACATGGGTAGTCGCCCGGTGGTGGCATCCCGGAAGAACTCCGCCTCGGTTCCGCCGCCTGCGATGTGGTGGCACATCGTGCAGTTGATGCCGTCCCGCGCCAGGGCTCCGTACTCGAAGCCCGGGTCTTGGGGGTCGTCGAGGTAGAGAAAGTCCTGCTGGAAGGGCACGTCGTCCAGCTTGGCCTGGCGCACGCCCGGGCCGCCGTGGCAGCCCATGCAGGTCTCCACGGCTCCCTGCGCGAAGGCGGCCACTTCCTCCTCCGGGTAATCCGCCGCCACCATGGCGACCTCCACTTCGAGCTGCGAGTAGAAGATCGGATCCCGACCGGCAAGGCCCATCGGGGTGAAGCGCCAGTCCCCGGACGGGGAGATGTCCGTGCCCAGGCCTTCCGCCGTGGTGCTCGCCTCGAACATCGGGTCCCCAAAGCCGCTGAGGCCGCCGTGGCAGCCGAGGCATTGGTCCGCCGTCACGAACGGCTGCGCCCGCTCTGCCGGAGGATGGGGCACGTGATCGAAGCTTGCCGGAGGAAACCCCCGCACGTCGGCCGCGGCGATGGCCCCAATCGACGGATACTGCTCGAGCCACTCGGAGCTTTGTTGCGGGTCGCTGGAACCGGTGGCACCGGGCAGCCAAGGGACGAAAGCGGTTGGCTGGCGCTCGTACTGGGGAGTGAGCTGGTACGCATCGGGGTCGGCGGGAGACGACTCCTGCGTCTGCCAGCCATCCTCGATGGTGTAGGTGTGCGGCTCGCCGGGGAAGCCCGCGATGTTGCGTTCGTCGATGAAGGTGCTCTCCACCTGAGCCGAGGCGTGGCAGCGGATGCACGGACTACCGAAGTCATCAGATAGCAGCGAGAATCCATCCGGATCGCTCGGGTCGGAGCCGGCGTCGATTTCCGCCCAGAACCAGCCATCGATGGATCCGGAGGAATCCTTGATCATGGTGGTCCAACCCGCAGAGCCGCTCGAGCTGCCTTCCTGAAACATCTGATCCAGCTCATTTCGCGAAAAGCTCTCGAAGGCCACCGCCGGCATTCCGCTGCGCATCTCCCCGTGCACCTCGGCGCTGTACCACTGCTCCTTGATGATCAGCGCTCCATCCGGCATGGCTCCCGCCTGGCGACCTTCGACGAGCCAGGTGAGGGCCTGCGGCGAGTAGGCCATGTGCACCGGCGGGTGCGTGCCTCGATAGCCGACCCCCGCGATGTACGGGCCCGTATCGCGCACTAGACCTTTATCCTCACACCACCCCAAATCTCGGTACTCGAAGCTGGTCAAAAACTGGGTCAAGGCCGAGAGGTAGGCCTCTCGTCCCACGTCGCTGGGCAACGGCAAGTCGGCCGAAGTCGCCTCGGTCGCGCAGGCCGGCAGCTCCTCCTCCGTCAGGCCGCACGCTCCCAACAGCAGGCACGCCGCCATGCCCGCCACACGACGCGTCCGCGTCTGGCTCGCTCGTCCGCACTTCGAGAGATTGCTTCGGATCCGCTTCATCATTCGCCTTCCCCTCACCCCCCGCGAGGGCCAGTTCATGTTCTCTACGTCGCGGGCCGACAAATCATGATCGCCACGGCTCGAGGCCCCCCTCGACCGCGAGTCGCCCCTCTCCTGAAGTGCGCCAAAGCGCTGGATGCGACCGAGCCACGTCCTGCCGCCGCCCCACGCTCTCGTCGCAGCGCAACCCCACGCGATGGGGCGCTGGGGAAAGTCCCCCCACCCCGCTTCGCGCAGGTCGCCCTTCCGCCTTTCGGGCCATCACGGCGTCCGGCGCCTCGGATTCGCCGGAGCGAGCGCTGCTACCGCCGCGCACGAGCGCGGTCTCCTCCCGACCCTCAGGCAAGACCCCCGCGCCCAGGGGCCCGGGTAGCGCGGGCAAAAAGCCGTCGACTCGTAGGCGGCCCTGGTGCGCGTTCGGTTCGCGGTTGGCGTCACGGACGCGCAGACCCAACTACGAGGCGGAAATCGCACGGCTCCACCGCCGCATGCTCGGCTGACGGCGCAAGGGAGCGCAGCTTTCGCCCGGTGCCCGGGAGGCGAGTGCGGTCACCCGGAGTCGCGGGGCGCCCGCGCGCGAGCGGCGGGTCACCCCGGGGGGCCCCCGAGCACATCCGACCAGAATCGCCCGAAAACTGGGGTCTTCGGTCACCTGTCCCATTAGGCCCGACGGAGGAGGGCCGTTTCGTCTGGGGTGGGGAGGCGCATTATCACGCGAGCCATCGTCTCGCTCGGGATCGCCATCGGCTGGGCGGGATGCCTGGTGGATCGCGATCGGCCCTGTGGGGACGGCTACCGGGAGTCGAGCACGGGCACCTGCCTGTGCCCTGCGGGCGAAGGCATCGTCGACGGGCGCTGCCAGCCCGACGCGGAGGGGCCCGCCGGCGAGGCCGACGCCAGCGCGAGCTGCGAGCCTGACGACGCCGGCGCCTGCGCTTGCCAGGCGACGTCCGAATGCCCCGACGGGCAGCTGTGCGACGTGCTGGACACGGGCGCATGCGTGGCCGCCCCCGCCGGCCTGAATCAGCCCTGCTCGAGCGACGAGGACTGCGCCGGAGCAGCGGGCTACTGCGAGACGTTCTCCTCGGGAACCTGTCAAATCGACGGTTGCGCGGAACGGCAGGGAGCGTGCCCCGGCGACATGGCGTGCTGCGCCTACGCCGTCATCGGTCGCTCGCTCTGCATCCCGGCCGCGGAGCTCGAGGGCGGCGAATGCCCGGCACCGGGCGAGCTGATACCGCGGGAGTAGAGCAGCGAGATGAACTTTCCGATCGCGCAGCGTCCTGGGCCCGTGCTCGCTTCTCGGCGGGCTCGGCGCCGTCTCGCCGGATTGGCGACGGCGGCCATCCTTTCGGGCGCGGCTCGCGCCGACGCACGGCAAGCGGGCACGACCCCGAACGGGTCGAGCTCGGAGATGGCGCCCGCCGCCCAGCGGGACGGTGACGTCACCGCCCCGACGCGCGCCCCCGAGCCGCCCGTCGACGAGGCCGCCTCCGCGCCCGCGGACGAGACCGCGCCGCCCATGGACGCCGAGGCGGACGACGACGCCCTCGGACCGGCGGCGATGAGTCTCGAAGAGGCCGCCCTGATGGCGGAGCTGAACGCCGAGCTCGGTGACCAAGGCGCGAGCCCGGCTCTCGAGCTGTACGGCTTCGCCGACTTCAGCTTCTACAAATTCTTCGTAGACGAGGGGAGCCTCCTCGGCGCGCACGTGTATCCGAAGAGCTCGTTCGCGGTCGGCAACCTCAACCTGTATCTGTCCTCCAATCTGTCGAGAAAATGGCGAGCGCTTTCCGAGGTGCGCTACACCTTCCTGCCCAACGGCGCCCGGTTCCCCGAAGGTCAGGCGTTGCGACGAGTGGATACTACCGCTCCAGACTACGTCAATTTCGGCGGTCAGCGTCGCACGGGATCCATCGTCATCGAGCGGGCCTGGCTGGAGCACCGGTTCGATGCGCTGCTCAACGTCCGCCTCGGCAAATGGCTCACGCCGTATGGCATCTGGAACGTCGATCATGGCTCGCCCGCGATCATCCCGGTCGTGCGCCCCTACATCATCGCTCTCGACGTCATCCCCGAGAGTCAGACGGGCGTCCAGCTGTACGGGCGCCATGCCGTGACCGAGCAGCTCACCGTGGGCTACTCGCTCTCCCTCTCCAATGGCCGGGGGCCCGTCGAGGACTACGCCGACCTCGACGAAAACAAGGCGCTCACCGCGCGCGTGGGCGCCACTCATCGGGGCCTTGGCGTGCTCGATGTGGGCGGGACCGTTTACTACGGTCGGTTCACGAACGAGAGCCAAAACATCGTGCCGCGCGGCACCGGATTTGGCCTCCAGAATCGAATCGTCAGCCAGTACGACGAGCTCGCCTGGGGTCTCGACGTTCGTTGGACGCTGGGCGGTTTCCACGCCCAGGCCGAGTTTCTGACCACCGATGGCCGCTACACGCGAGCTGGGCGAGAGCTGCGCACCGCCGAGGACTTTCAGCCCGACCGTCACTCGTCGGGCGGCTACGCCCTGCTCGGCTATCGCTTCGACTGGCAGAGCCTGATGCCCTTCGCGATGTGGGAGTACATCGAGGCGGTCAACCTGGAGGAGATCTTCCGACCCGTGACCCTGGACGAGATCATCGGCGGCGCGCTCGGCATCAATGCGCGCCCCACCCCCACGGTGACCCTGAAAGCCGCCATCTACGGGGGCATCTTTCCGGGTGGGTCCCGCGGCTCGGCATACGAGTCGTCGCCCTGGGTGGTGCAGAGCCAAGCCGCATGGGCGTTTTGATCATGATGCGGCGACGCGGCTTCCTGGGTCTCGGCACCGTGACGCTAGCTCCGGCGAGCCTGAGCGACGCACTCGCCCAATCGACGCGCGAGGAGCGGCGCATCGCCGTCATCGTGGCACGAAGCAGTCCGGTTTCCGACGTCTCGCTGGGGCATTTGCGCCGCATCTTTCTCTCCCAGTCGCGGGAGCTCGGCGGCCAGCGAGTGGTTCCGTTCAACCAGGCGCGCTCCACCCTCGCGCGCGAGGTCTTCGACGCGCGCGTGCTGCACATGGGCCCCGAGCAAAGCGCCCGCTACTGGGTGGACCAGCGGATTCGGGGCTCCTCGAAGCCGCCGCGCACGATCTCCGACCCGAGACTCTTGCTGCGCGTCGTGAGCAAGTTCCCGGGGGCCATCGCTTACTTCGACGAGGACGCCATCGAAGGGCCCGTCAAGGCCCTGACGGTCTCCGGAAGGTCCCTCTCCGACGCAGCCTACCCCATCGTCGGTCGAGAGGATGACCGATAGTCTCGCTCGACACTCGCTCGACGAACCGCTCGAGGCGTTGTCGCGAACGACGCAAGTCGCCACCGAGGACCCGCGTAGCCACGAGGTGTGGCACGTCGTCGAGGTGCCTCGCCGACCAGGTGCGGGGTCACGTCACGCCGGCTCCGTTTCCGCGCGGCGGCTCGCCCCCCCCCCGCGCGGCACGGGCGGCGTGCGCGGGAAGGCGGGCTGCGGGGCTCACGGCATCAGCGGCCCCAGATGGCGCTCCAGCACGCTCATTTGAGGCCGCTCGACGCCGTCGGTCGGCTCGAGCGTCATGAAGTAGTTGCCCCACCACGGGCCGCCCGCCCACCAAGTCCAGCCAATCCAGACGTCGGACTGCGCTTCGACGTAGCCGAGCAGGTCGTCGAGCGCGGCGTCGCAGGCGGCGTTGCTGCCCGCGCCGAACTCGCCCAAGAAGCCACGCTTGCCATTGTCTCGCAGCCAAGTCGTGAAGGCCACGAGCGTCTGCGAGCCCGCTCCGGCGCCGCACTGGGCGGCTCGACCCGAGAAGTCGTCGTCCAGGTACTGGTGGACCTCGAAGGCGTAGTTGTCGGCGGGATCGACGATGCTCAGCATGGCCGCCGCGTTGGGGGTGCCGTACCAATCCTGAGCCCAGCTGTGCGCGCCTGTCCAGGCGTTGCCGGGCACGAGGATGAGGTTGTCTGCCGAGGCGTCGCGAATCGCGGCGATGGCCGCGTTGGCGGCCTCTGCCCAGGGCTCGGTGGGCATGCTGTTGGGCTCGTTCATCAGGGCGAACAGCACGCGATCGTTTCCACCGAACTCCATCGCGAGGCGCCGCCAGAAGTCCGCGAACTGCGCGCTGGAGACGCCTTGCCCGATCACCGCGCCGTCGTAGCGGGCGTAGTTGTGTGGATCGAGCACGACGTAGGCGCCTCCGCAGCTGAGCCCCTGGACCGTCTGGCGCAGGCGACCCAGCTCTGCCGCGTCGAAATCGGCCCCGAGCTGGCGCTGCAACCGCTCCCAGCGAAAGGGCAGGCGAAACGTCGTCATTCGCTTCGACACGTAGTACGCGGCGGAGTCGTAGCCCGGGGAGAGCTCCGGATCCGGGTAGATGTAGTCGGAGCCGAACTCGCCCGGCAGAGAGCCCTCGCCGAATTCCGCTCCCGCCAGGCTGACGCCGCGGTAAGGCAACCGCGCGGACGCGGCGCTCGCAGCGTCCACGACGGTGGCGCAGCCCTCGGGTGGCTCCGTGGCGGCGCTCCCCGCCGAGCCACCGCCCGCCGAGCGACCGCCCGCCGACACACCGCCCGCCGAGCCACCGGCTTCGCCACTTGCGAGCCGCCCAGCCGAGCCGGAATCACCGCTGAGCGAGCCGGACCTCCCCACGCCGCCGGCCGCGGCGGGCTGGCTCGAATTCGACGAGCTACAGGCACTGGCCGCAACGGCAAGCGGCACGGCGAATCGCAGGGCGGGGGCAACGGGATGGCGCATCAGCTGAGATTCTCTCGCGTGTACGTGCACATCCTTATCGCCGATTGGCCCGCCTCGAAAGGGCGATCGCCACGCCGTCGACGACGCAGCGTGATTTTCCGTCCTCGTCGCTCGGCAGCCTCCAAGTCAGCCTGGAAAGCAACGCTGCCCGCGCAATCACGGCCGTGGCGGGCGTTCCGCGGTCCTTCGACTTTCGCCGACCCCGAGCTCCTTCGGCCGCTCCGAGGGCTGATCGCGGCGCCGCCGCTCCGGGCCCCCGAGAAGCGCCGCGGCGAGCCGAGCCAGAGCGCTGCGCCTCGATTCCCCCACGCCGTGTCGACGCGGGCAGCCGAAATGGTTGGGAAGAGGTCGGTTCGATTCGGCCGCGAGCGCGCCCCAGGCGACGAAGACCGCGACGGGCTCGGGACCCCACTTTACTCGGCGGACGGTGCTTGCCATGCTCGAGACTCGATTCTCCCGCCAGCTTGCCCTGCGATGCGCCCGCCGATCTGCCTCATTGCCCTGTTTTGGGGCGCCTGCACGACCTTCGAAGCCGGTGACCAGCGGTTGCTCCCCGAAAGCGACGAGAGCCCGCTGCAGCCGGAGAGTCCCGGCGACGAGGACCCGCGAGGTTGCTTGGGCGAGCCCGTCCCGGAGCCGATGCTCGTCTCCGTGGCGAGTCAGGAGCGCTGGGTCCTTTCGGCGCAGGTGCTCAGCCTCACCACGGGGGAAGCCGTGGCGGGAGTGCGGGTGCGGGCGTGCGTGCTGGCGGACGTCACGTGCGCCACTCCCGTCGCGGACGTGTCGGCCACCCTGGACGGGTGGGTGGACATTGGCCTGCTCACGAGCTTCAACGGCTACCTGGAGCTCACCGGGCCGGGCATCTTGCCCACGCTCGTGTATTTCACGAGGCTCTCGGCAAGTAGCCTGAGCTACCAAAACCCCCTGGTCGTGGTCGAAACCGATCTCGTGGCGCCGTTGGCCAATGTGGTGGGTGCGACGTTCGACCCGGACCTCGGGATCTTGGTCGTACGGGCGTTCGACTGCCAGGGCAGGCCGTTCGCTGGCGTGCAGGTCACTCACAACCGCGGCGGCATCCGCTGGTTTTTCGTCGATGGGCTGCCTTCGCGGGACGCGGAGGTCACGGGCGCGGAGGGGATGGGGGGGTTCATCAACGTCGAGCCCGGCGTCTCGCTCGTTTCCGTGCAGACCGTCCAGGGCGACTACCTGGCGCGGGACAAGAGCGTCGTGATCCGACCGGGCTGGTTCACCACGATCTGGTCGGACCCTTCGGGGACTTTCGAGGCCACGCCGCAGTAGGCCCCCGCGGCGCCGCGCCCAACCGAGCCCACCGCTCGCGGGGATTCGGCGGGGACGCGGCTCGCGGCCGCCCTGCCCCGGGATCGAGCCCGTCAGGGCGCCTTCACCAGCGCCTGCTGCAGGGGGCACGCCGCCGGATCCGGGCGGCCTCCCTCCCGATATCCACGCAGCAGCGCCTTGGAGCGCTGGGCGAGGCGGCGGCGGACCTCGCGCCGCGCGCCTTTGACACGCGGAATGCGCAGCTCGTCGTACGCGGTGGTTTGGTGGCGCATCCAAGCGATCGTGGCCGCCTCCGCCCGCTGCTCGATCGGGATGCGCTGGGTGCGAGCGACGGTTCCGCTGCCGACGGGCACCGCGTGGGCCGCGATGGCCCGAGCCATCCGCTCGGCGAGCGCGCGGTGCCGCGGAGCGAACGAGAGATAGGCCGCGACCGCCGCCTCGAAGTCCTCCGCGTACTGTTGCTGCGCCACCGCCCTTCGCTGCCGCCCCGCGGCCAACTTGCGCTCGTACGCGGGGTCGCGGCGCTCCTGCTCCAGCCCGGCCCGGATGCGTTCGATGCGCTCGGCGGGGGCCCAAATCCCCCGCGAGAACACCTTGCGCCCCTTGGGCTCCTGAACTACCCAGCACTCCCCTTCGGCCTTGACCCGGCGCGTGAGCGCGGCATCCCCGGGCGGCAGCAACGCCCAGCCGGCGGGGACGGCAACCGAGACCCCGTCGGCGGTGAGGACCCGACCGGGGGAGGAATCGGGACGAACGATCGAGTGAGCCTTCGACATGGGCCGCTGCATGTATCGCAGGCCGCTCGGGCGGAAAAGGTCTGCAGGCGCGGAGTCGGCCGCCCGTTGTGAGGTGGTCGACCCGTCGCCACGCCGCGCCCGCGCCCGTCGGTTCGGCCACCTCCTCGACGCGTCCAGCCGGGCCGCGGCCGCCCGAGGATCCCACGACCACGCGCTCGGTGCGCCAACGCGCGAGGTCGCCACGACGCGGCAGCTCGCCCCGGGCCGACGTCGACCGCTCGACGCCGCCGCAGGGCCAGGTCGTCCGCGGCCGCGCGCTCCGAACCGATCGGTCCGATGGGGCGGCGCGCGGCCCGTCCAGGAGCCGACCGGACTCGTTCAGCGTCGGCCGCGAGCCGGGTCGCCTCCGCGCGGCTCGCTACGGGCTGGGGCAGGCGCCGGAGGCCACGCCTTCGACGCTGCACTCGTGACACAAGCGCGGCAGAAAGGGATCGAAACATGTCACAGCTCGGAGGAACGAATACGAACTGGGCCCCCCGCTGCCGGGCGCCGAAGCGACGCGCGTGCGCGTGACCCGGAGGTCCGCGCCGTGGGGAGCCGCATTGCCGCCGAGGAGGGGGGGGCATGCCCCGCTCTCCCGCGACGGAGCCCGCTGGCTCGCGCCGAAGGCTCTGCCGCGAAGTGCCCTAACCGCGCGGTTTCGGGGTCCGGAAAACCGCGGTGACCAAGCGCAGGTGCCGGATGCGGCGCACCGACCCGCCGACGGTCGGGGCGAGGCGCTGGGCCGCCTGGAAGAGATCTTCGTCCAGCACGACGTCGAACCCGTGCTTCGCGAGCAGCGCCCGCATCTCCGGCGCTCGAAACGCGGAGCGAAAGGGCTCGCCGATGCGCCGCACGACCACGCCGACGAGGCGCGCCATCACGTGCCCGGGCGCGAGGTACACGATCACCAGACGGCTTCCCGCCACCGAGAGCCGCGAAAGGTGGGTGAGCGTGGCGTCGACTTCAGCACGTGTCAGGTACATGACCACTCCCTCCCAGAGCCAGGTGGTCGGTTGCTCGCGATCGTGCCCGGCCTCGGCGAGGCGCCGGGAGAGATCTTCCCTCGCGAAATCGACCGGCACGAACTTCAGCTCGCGGGCGACCGGGTGCAGGGCAGCGACCCGCGCCCGCTTTTCGCGCTGCGAGTCGGGATGATCGACCTCGAATACGACGGCACGCGCCAACTCCGCCATCCGAAAGGCACGACCGTCGAGCCCCGCGCCCAAGATGACGACTTGCGAATGCCGGGCCTGCCGCACCGCTTCGTCGACGAAGAGCGTTCGCACGGCCATCATCGCGGCGCGCGCGCCCAGAAAGTGATGCCGCAGCCGCGCTCCGAGGCGCCTGGGGGGGCCCTTCCGAAAGTCTCGGACTTGCGCGCGCTCCGCCTCCGGCAGCAGCTCGTAGGCGGTGGGGTCGACGAAATGGGGGACGACCGATTGCTCGTGCGCGATGGCGCGACCGGTGCACACGAGGACGGCGGTCTGGCTGGCGCGGCCTGGCTTCACGAGCGCACTGTAGACCCGGGCCGCGGCAACATCGAGCGCGCAATCGGCCCTCGGGCGCTCGCGCTGGCTTCGGGCACGTGCCCCGAATGCGGCGGAAAGAGCGGCTGTCGTGATTCGGAATCGCGCGGGAGGCTCTGCGGCCGGCGAATGCCGGCCGCCAGACGCTGGCATCCCGATCGCGCCAGGGGGAAACGCGCCTTCGCGCGACCGGAGGGGGGTTGGGCGCTGCGAGCCGCTCCCGACCTCGCCCCCCGCGACGGACGCCTCTCTCGGGGCGGCCCGGGAACGCGGGGCGGCGGCGGAGGGCCGGCCGGGTCCAAAGGAAATCCGCGCCAGAGCGCCGACGGCAGAGCGCCAGCGGCAGCGGCGGCGGGGGGCTGCGGAGCCGTACGGCCTGGCGAACGCCGGCAGGTACCTGGCGCTTCAGGCCGGCCCCCCCCAACGCTCGACGAGGTGAGTCGAGTGACGCGGCTTCGCCGGGCACCGCGCACTCGGTCAGTGGCCGCGCTGCACGGCCACGACGTAGGCCGCCAACACGGCTGCGAGCACCAGCAGCGTGAGCCACGCGCTGGGCATGAAATAGGGATAAGCCAGCAAGGCCACGCCCGTGAGCATGGGCAGCAGCCGGGATTGCTTGCGGCCGTGGCTGAAGAGCACGTAGCCCACCGAGGAGGCCAATAGGCCCGACATCAGCAAACCCATGTCGAGGTCCATCGCATTCCTACCCTCGCCCGCGGCCTGCGAGCGGCTCCAGCCGCTGCGCGATTGGGAGAACGCGGAAGGGACGCGAATCATTCCCGCCTGCGTGAGCCCCACGGATCAGTAGGCGGGGGGTGCGGCGTTGTACGCCTGCAACACGGCAGCCGGAGGGGCTCACGTGGGCCGAGCTCGATGGCTGCGGCGGGTCACCAGAGCCGAGCGACGAGCGGCGCGCGGTCATGCCCCTCGCCGTTCGACCCGCGGCGATGGCTGGACCCGGAGCGGGAGCGACACGCCCGGCAGCACGACCTCGCCCTCGGCTCGGGTCCTCTCGCTTGCCCCGGCCGAGGCCTGGCCCTGCTCGAGATGCGCCTCGTGCTCTCGATGCTGTGCCGAAACTTCGACATCGCCCGCGTGGGCGATCGCTCCGCCGTGCGAGAGCTGAACCGACGGACGACGATTCCCGGCGGCCTGCGAGTGCGCCTCACCCGGCGCGGCGACGCGCGGCGGGCGACCGGAATCACGCCCCGCCCTGCCAGGATCCAGGGGCGCTAGTCCGCCGGTCGACCGACGGTAGCGGCCGCCAAAGCGCCCGCGGTCAGGCGATTCACGCCGCCGGCTCGCCCGCGGCGGCGGCGTGCCGGGTCCGCGGCTGAAGCGCGCCGCGCCCAGTCGTTCCGCGCTCCCGCAGGTTCTCGTGGGGCACCGGGGCGCCCCTTGCCTCCCGGGTGGGCTTCGCGGTACCGGCGTCGAGATGGATCCAATTGCGCTGCGCTCCGCGCTCGATGGCTACTATCGAGAAATCACGAGTACCATCGTGCGCAAGCAGCATCCGACGACGGGCTTGTTGCCCGCCAGCACGGCGGTGAGCAACCACGGGGACTATCGCGACGCGTGGGTGCGCGACAACGTATACAGCAGCCTCGCGGTGTGGGGGCTGGCGCTCGCCTACCGGCGCCTCGATGACGACGGCGGCCGCGGCTTCGAGCTCGAGCACCGCACGATTCACCTGATGCGGGCGCTGCTGCGCTCGATGATGAGCCAATCCGCCAAGGTCGAAGCCTTCAAGTGGTCGCGCCGCCCGCAAGACGCGCTTCACGCCAAGTACAGCACCGAGACGGGCAATCCGGTCGTCGGCGACTCGGAGTGGGGGCATTTGCAGCTCGACGCCACCTCGCTGTACCTCTTGGTGCTCGCCCAGATGATCAGCTCGGGGCTGCACATCGTCTGGAGCACGGATGAGGTGAACTTCGTCCAGAACTTGATCTACTACATCGAGCGAGCGTACCGCACGCCCGACTACGGCATCTGGGAGCGAGGCGCCAAATCGAACCTCGGTCACACGGAGATCAACGCCAGCTCCGTCGGCATGGCCAAGGCCGCTCTGGAAGCCCTGAGCGGCTTCGACCTGTTCGGCTCCAAGGGCTCACAGGCCTCGGTGGTGCACGTTTCCCCGGACAACATCGCACTGGCCAACATCACGCTCTCTTCCATGCTGCCGCGCGAATCCCCCAGCAAGGAGACGGACGCGGCGCTGCTGAGCATCGTGGGGTACCCGGCGTATGCAGTGCAGCCTTTCGCGCTGGCGGAGCAGACGCGTCGCGACGTCGTCGAGAAGCTGGAAGGTCGCTATGGGCTCAAGCGCTTCCTGCGCGACGGCCACCAAACGGTCGTGGAGGACGAGCACCGCCTGCACTACGAGCCCCAGGAGCTGGAGCGGTTCGAGCACCTCGAATCCGAGTGGCCGCTGTTTTTTTCCTACCTGTACCTGGACGGAATCCTGACGGGGGACGAGCCGCGCGCGCGGCGCTACGCGGCGTCGCTGGAGCACGCCCTCGTGGAGCGAGACGGTCAACGGCTCTTGCCCGAGCTCTACTACGTGCCCCACGAGGCCGTCGACGCGGAGCGCGCTGCCCCCGGCTCGCAAGCTCGCGTCCCGAACGACAACGTTCCGCTGGTGTGGGCGCAGAGCCTGTTCATGCTCGCCCGCATGCTGGACGACGAGCTGATCAACGCCAACGACATCGACCCGCTGGGCCGACGCCACAAGAAGCTCCCGCGCTCCCCCGTGGTTCAGGTGCTACTGCTCGCGGAGGACGAAGAGCTGCAGGAGGATCTGGCGACGCACGGGGTCGCGACCGAGACCCTGAGCGACATCGCACCGACCAGCGTGTACCTGCCCGACGACATCATCGAAGCCTACGCGCAGGTCGGCAAGAACGAGGCGCTCGGCTTGACTGGGCGCGTGGCGAGAGCGCTCAAGAGCTTGACGACCAGTCGCCTGTACCGGCTTCAGGGCAAGCTCGGCGTGTGCCTCGCGTCGTTCTTTCTGCAGAAGGAGTTCTTCCTCGTCTACGACATGGAGTTCTTGGTGCACCGCTTCGAGAGCGAGCTCTCCTACCTGCACCAGCACTGGACGTATCCCGGGCGCCCCACGGTGTCGGTGTTGCTCACCCACGACCTGCTGAGCCGGGATCGGGCGCCCTTCCTGCGCCTGGTGCGAGAGATCGAATCCGGACGAGTGGGCTCGGTGCCGGTCAAGCAGGGGCGCCTGTCGAACCTCACGCCGACCGCCAGCGTCGAGCGCATCGACAACCTCGAAGGCATTCGGGCTTCCGGCACCCTGGTGGCCAGCACGCGGCGCTCCCCGGCCGCCCTCCCCGAGCCGCGCGCGCAGGTGCCGCTCACGGCCCGCAGCGAGCTGGCCATCGAAGGCATCGAATCCGTCGATCCACTCGTGGAAAAGCTGGCGGCGACGCACAACCTCTACGAGCAGGTCGAGCTGCTGACGACGCTTGCGCGGATCTTGCCGATGGACGCCGCGCTCCGAGTCGGCGAAGCGGAGACCAGCCTCGGAGACCTGGTCGAGGAGGTCTACCGCCAGGCGGGGCGGCTGCGCCTGTGGGCCGTGGTGCGGCGCGCCGCGGGGCTGCTGGGAAAGGTCGACGGCGAGGTCAATCTGGCGGTTGGCGCGATCTTGGTACGCCAGAAGATGATTCAGCTGGGCCGCGCCTACAGGGAAGATTCTCTGATCGTTCAGCCGCTGCCCGACGACGAGCTCATCGCCAAGATCAAGGCCTTCGGCCGCGAAGACCCGCGAGACCGCGTCCTGACCCAGGAGCTATTGCTGTATTGCAGTACGCTGATCAAGGCGCGGCCGGAGCTATTCGGGGAGCTATTGACGATCCGCGTGGGGCACCTCATCTCGCTGCTCAGCGCGCAGCTCGCCCTGGAACAGAGGTTGGCGGCCCACGAGGGCTACGAGGCGCTCATGCACCTGTCCCCGTCGGAGATTCAGGCGCGGCTGGGGCGGGTCCTCAGCCAGTACGCAGACATCGAGTCCTTGCCGCGCAAGCTGGAGAAGCTGCGCACGCGGACGGACGTGAGCCGCCTGGCGTGGGAGCCCGATCTCGGCTTCGACCGCGTACAGCGCCCGCCCTCGGGCTGGCTTTCGTGGCGACAGCACCGCGGGGTGATCGATCGGCGCCCCAAGAACTTCTACCACAACACCTGGCGCATCTTTCACCACGTGCGAGGTCTAGTCCTCGGCGAGCAGCTCGACCGGCGAAATCTCCTCGATAGCAGCCTCGTGGTCAGCGACATGACCTCCGGCGAGGCCGCGTTCGCGCTGCTGTTGGAGCGCCAGCTGAACAAGTTCCACGCCCCCGAGTACCGCCAGTTGAACATCGAAGCGCTGCGCGTGCTCTCGAGCTTTTTCGGCCAAAACCCGAACCTGCGAATCGACGACGTGATTTCGCTCGACGCCATCATCGGCCACGCTGTGCACCTCTTCTACGTCGAGCTGCACCCCGAGCGGAGGCAGGACTATAGCGACCACAAGGCGGAAGCCTGGGCGGCCTTCTACGAAGCAGCCCCGACGGAAACCTCTCGCTGCATGGTTTTGGCGCTGCAGACGCTCCTGCAGATGCGTACGGATCGGTCCTCGGAGCACCCGAGGGCTAGCTAGCCCGGATTTCTCACGACCGCAGGACCGAGGGTGCGAGGAGGAAGTGGATTTTCAGTCCCGATGCCCGCCGGGCGCGCGCAGGCAGACTTGCTGTCGGCCCTAGATCCCGGCAGCCGATCCCAGCGCACGTGGGGCGAGCCCCGCAAGAACCAAAAGCCCGCCGTGGGCACGTAGCTCTGCATGACGAATTCGAAGATCTCTGGCTGGTGGCGGCCCCAGGCGAGGCCGTCGTAGATCACGTCGGGCCGCAGCTGCCCGATCGAGTAGCTCAGATCGAACTTGTTGTGGCCCGGCGTGATCGTGCCGCCCACACCGCGCGGCGGGAGCCGCGCCACGTGGGGGTCCGACTTGCCGAGAACGTCCACCCCGCGCAGGCCCGAGTAGTACGGCACCGCGCCCGCGGCCATGACGGCGACCGAGCCGGGCGGCTCCACGTAGCGGGCGAGCTCCAGGCCGACCCGCACCGAGCGGCGGTTGAGGTGTACCTTGTAGGGGACAACCTTCAGCTGCAGCTCTCGCAGGAAGGGCCCGTCGGCGACCCACACCGCCCCCAGGCCGGCCGCCGCGGCAAAGCCCAGCGCCAGGACGCCCCTTCGCCCCGCCGCGACTCGCCACAGGGCGACGCCGCGGCGAGCAGGCTGCGGCTCTCCACCAGCGGCTGCCGGCTCCCTTGCCGAGTCGAGCGGGGCCGAGCCGCGCCCGAGGCCGAGCCAGCCCACCACGGACGCGAGGCAATCGACCGCCAGCACGATCAGCATCACGGCCCCCGGGGTCAGAAGCCGAAAGTAGGGCCAGGCATCCCCCCCCACCCAGATCTGGCCGGCAATCACGCACAGGGCGAAAAGCAACGAGAGCAACCGCCGCCCGTCGCGCCGCAGCGCCAACGAGCCCACCGCGAGACCCAGCAGGTAGCGGCTCGTGTGGAGAAACGGTTGGACGAATTTCCAGCCGTTTTCGAGGCGCGGCCCCAGGGGCCAGCCGCCCATCTTGAGGTGGTACGTGTTGGGCAACGGCGAGCCGTAGTACACGTACCGAAACGCGGTGAGCGCGACCACCGTAGCCAGGAACGGCAACAGCTCGATCCACCACGGAGCGAGCGCTCGCCAGCGCCTGTGACGGTGCAGGATCCAGGCGCCGCGATAGGCGAGGATGCCGGCCGCGGGCAGGGCCGCGTCGGGACGAGTGGCGAACATCAAGCCGGCGAGCACTCCCAAGAGCAGGCTGCCCCGCGCCTCGCCTCCGCGGCGAAGAGCCACGAGCAGGGCGGCCGCACACAGCAACGTCAACAGGCCCGTTTCCATGCCCATCAGCGACCAGTAGGAGAGCGGGTAGTACGCCAGCACCAGCGCGGCCGCGAAGAAACCGAACACCGCCGGCAGGTCGAGGGAGCGGCAGATTGTTCGAGCGAGCCAGGCCACGGACAAGACCAAGGGAATGGCCGTGACCTGGACGAACAGGGCCGCCGAGGACTTGTCGAGGAAGAGCGCGCCCAGCGCCATGTAGAGCGTGAAGAGAAAGCACGTCGACCCCTCCACTCGCTCGCCCGGGTTCCACACGAGCCCGTCGCCGTGGGCGAGGTTCCAGGCGTAGCGCAGCGAAACCATGGCGTCGTCGAAGAGGCAGAAGTAGCGACCCTCGCCGGTTTCGATCGAGCTGCGCGCGATGAAGGCTCCGGCCCACACCGCATACGCCACCGCCAGGGCAACCCACGGGGCAGCACGAAGGGCGGCGGACCTGGCGGACTCGTGCGGCATCGCGGCCGGGCGAGTCTAGCCCCCAACCAAACGCGATCGAAGAGGGCTTTGGGGAGTTTTTCCGAAAACACCCGGCGACTTCGGAGTCGGCCGGCACCGGCGCCAGCCGGCGCGAGGGTGCTTCGCCGGCCGAGCGGGAGCCCTGATCTGGCTCCTCGCCCAGGGGGCCGTGCGGCTCGGAGCCAGCCAGCACGCAGCCGCAATGGCAAAAACCAGGGCCATTGCGGCGGCTCGCGATTGGACGCCCGTCTGCCACGTCGACACGCCAGGCCAGCAAGAGGGTTCGACGGCTCGCGCGCCCGCCCATGACATCGAAGGGCCCGCGCCGTACCGTGCGCGGGTGAGTGGCTCGCTTCGGCACGTGATCTGG
Organism: Polyangiaceae bacterium; assembly: GCA_050299315.1. GTDB lineage: Bacteria > Myxococcota_A > Polyangia > Polyangiales > Polyangiaceae > SZUA-265. The sequence continues at coordinate 72,483 of JBNKVS010000048.1, read as the reverse complement.
GATTTCAACGGCACTTTGCTCGACGACCTGCAGTTGTGTCTCGACATCATCGGCGAGATGCTCGCTGCCGAAGGCCTTCCCGAGCTGACGCTGGAGCGCTACCACGAGGTGTTCGATTTTCCGGTACGCGACTACTACGAGCGCATCGGGTTCGATGTGCGGGGGGCTCGTTTCGCACGGCTGGCGCGAGTGTTCATGGCGCACTATCGCGAGCGCGTGGCACGCTGCCCGATTCACCCTCAGGTCGAAGTTGCCCTCGTGCGTCTCGCCGAGCGGGGGCTGACCCACTCGGTGCTTTCTGCCGCCGCGGAGCGGCTCGTGGATTCCATCCTCCTCGAGCGATCACTGCGTCACCACTTCGTTGCGGTGGTCGGGCTCGGCGACGACCACGCGGCGGGCAAAGTCGAGCGCGGCCGGCAGTGGCTGCGCGATGCGGCGAGGAAGGGTTCAGGCTTCGACGGCCCCTCTACGCTTCTCGTGGGCGATACCACCCACGATGCCGAGGTGGCTCGCGAGCTCGGGGTCCGCTGCGCTCTTTTGGCTTGCGGGCACCACGGTCGCCGCCGCCTGGAGGCCACGGGGGCGCCCGTCTACGCGAGCATCGCCGAGCTCATCGAGAGGCTCGCGCCCTGAGCGGGCCCGGCGGCGGAGGCCGCCGCGATGGTTTCCGCGAAGCCGCCTCGAGGCGCCTCGGCTTTCTGGGCGTCACGGCACCCCGCTCGACGTGGCTCTCCTCGGTCCGCTTCGCTTGACTGGGCGTCGGGCCAGGCCTCCGCGTGCCGAAACGAGCCGGCTTCGCGCGACGCCTTCCGGCTCGGCCGCCGCAGCGAGTGCGAGCCGCGCGCGGGGCACCACGACCCAGGGGCGCCCGAAGGAGCGCCTCGCGGCCTCCCCGCGAAGCCTGCCGGGCCCGCGGGCACGCGGAATGCGCCGCGCCGGGCCCCCTCCGCCGCGCGGCGCACCGGTCCAATCCACGCCACCGTCCTTTCGCCCCCGAGAGATTCCGATCGCTCCGAGAGAGGTCGGACGCTACGCTGCACCGTGCCATGTCGAGTGAGGAGCGGCGATACAGCCAGGCGGAAGTAAAGACGATCCTCGACCGCGCCCTGCAGCGTGAGGATGCCGATGGCCTCACCCACGGAGAGCTGCTCGAGGTGGCACGCGAGGTGGGGATATCCCCCGAGGCCCTGGAGTCCGCCGCGGCCGACCTCCGCGAGGTGCAGGAGCAGCAGCGCGCCCGCGAGCAGATCCTGCAGCGGAGGCGCCGGCACTTCTTCGTACACTTGCGGATCTTCTTCGCCGTGCAGGTGTTCCTCATCGCGATCAACCTGCTCACGAGCCCGCACGCGCTGTGGTTCGTCTTCCCCCTGCTCTCTTGGAGCCTGGCGTTGTTCTTCGCGGCGCAGTTCGGTCTCTCCAAGCACGTGTCGGACCGGCAACTGCAGCGCGAGCAGAAGCGCACGCGGCGCTATCGACCCGCCCGCCGGGCGCTCGGCTCGCTGCGCGCGGGCGAGCCCCGGCTGCCCAGCCCTTCTCGCACGCTGGAGCGCGCCGGTGAAGAGTTCGGTGCCGCGGTGGAGGAAGGCGTCGGCGTCGTGCTCCGAAAGCTGGCGGAGGAAATCCGCAAGGGCATCGACCCCGGGCCCACCGACTCCAAGGCGCGGCAGCACGGTCGCACCCGCGTCGAAGGCGATCCCCCCCAATCCGCGGCAGACGAGCCGCGCGCCCGCGAGGACCGGGCGAGCTGGCCTCGGCGCGAGCGAAGCTGATCGCTTCGACCTCGCGAGCGCCGCGTTTCCCGTCCGGGGCGTCGTGCGGCAGCAACGATCCGTTGATCGCGGCGCTGCGCATCAGGCATCGCCCGGATCGCTGACGAGCCCACAGCGCCGGGTGCGGCCCCCAGACGGCATCCGGCCGCCGCAGCTCGAGAGGCACCGGGGCCGGACTACGCCACGAGACGCAGCGGCCGCCCGAAGTCGACCCGTCTGGGGCGAGCTCGCCGGGCGGCCTCACCGACCGAGCGCGGCCCGAGCTGTCTTGGAGGCCGCGGCCTCCTCGTCGACCCGGCGCGCCGCCAAGGCCAGAGCCTCCGCGAGGTCGACACACACGGTCACGCCTTGGCGGCGCTCGAAGCCAGCCTTCCTCAGCACCGCCAAGGGCTGCTGCCGCACGTCGCAGAGCACGGCCAATCGACGACCCCGCCAGAGCGAGTCGACGGCGCTCTCGAGAGCGACGAGCCCCGTGGCATCCATGGCGCGAACCTCTCCCAGGGAAAGGACCACCACTCGAATTTCCGGCGACACGATCTGAAGGGCGGCCATCGCCTTCTGGGCCACGCCGAAGAAGAGCGGTCCGGATATCTGATACAGCAGCACCCCCGCGGGGATGGTTGCCCCCGCGACGACCTGTCGATGCTCGTCGCCAACCTGCGCTTCGGTGACCTCCGCCATCCGCCGCATGAAGAGCAGCGCCGCGAGCACCATCCCGACGGTTACTCCGACCACCATGTCGAACGCTACCGTCAGACCGTAGCACGTCAGCAGCACGGCCACGTCGCTGCGCGGAGCCACCCGCAGCGTATGCAGGAGGTGTTTGGCTTCGGACATGTTCCAGGCGACGACCATCAGCAGGGCGGCGAGCGAAGCCATTGGCAAGTACCCGAGAAGCGGTGCGAGCACCAACGTACCCGCGAGCACCGTCAGAGCGTGCGCCATCGCGGCAAAGGGCGAGCGGGCCCCTGCCTTGATGTTCGTCACCGTGCGAGCGATGGCCCCGGTAGCGGGGATACCTCCCAGCAGCGGCACGAGCACGTTGCCGATGCCGAGCGCCAATAGCTCGGCGTCGGGATCGTGCCGCGTGCTCGCCATTCCGTCCGCGACTACCGCCGAGAGAAGCGACTCGATGCCCCCGAGCATGGCAATCGCGAAGCCCCCCACCAAGAGCGCCCGAAAGCCATCGAAATCCAGATGAAACACCTGCCCACCGGCTCCCGCGGCGTGCCAGGGCAAGAGAGGCGAAGGCGGCCCGGCGACGATGCCATCCACGATGCGCCCGTCGATGATCGTGTGAAAGCGACTGGCGATGGTGGAGACCCCGACATCGGGATGGGTGCGAGCCAGTACGGCGGCGAAAACGGCCCCCAGGGGCAGCGCCACCAAGGGCGCCGGCACGCGCCGCGTGACGCGAGGCACGAGGATCAGAGCGCACAGTGTCGCTCCTCCCACGAGCAACTCCGCCGGGCGCATGGTGCCTCGCGCTTCGATCAGAACGAAGAGGCGCTCGACCACACTTTCGGGGTGGCGTGGAAGCGTCAAGCCCAACAGGTCTTCGATCTGCAGGATTGCGATCACCGTCGCAATGCCGGCCGTAAAGCCGGTCGTGACCGGGTGGGGCACGAACTGAATCAGGCGCCCCAACCGGAATACTCCGAGGGCGATCAAGATCAGGCCGCCCAACAACCCCGCAATGAGCAGCCCCGCCAGGCCAAAGCGCGAGTACAGCGGGGCCAAGACGACGACGAACGCCGCTGTCGGCCCGGTTACTTGGGTGCGCGACCCGCCGAGCGCCGCGACGACGAAGCCGCCGACGATCGCCGTGTACAGCCCGTGTTGCGGCGGCACGCCCACGGCGACGGCGAGCGCCATCGCGAGGGGCAGCGCCACGACGCCTACCACGATGCCCGCCAGAACATCGCGCGCCGCGTCGCGCCAGCGGTAGCCCTCGCGGAGCACCGCTCGAACGGCGGCCGCCGGCAACTCGCGAAACGGGAGAGCCTCCGTCGCGACCCGGTATCTAGTGCGCGCCATACGTGCTCAGCCTCGAATCACCGCAGGCGTCGACCCGCGGCCCCTTCGTGCTCCTGCTTTCTCTGCCATTGTGAACTGCGGTCCGATCCGGCGAGCGCCGCGTCGCGCCCGCGCGTCGCATTGTGCGCTCGAAAGCGCGAAAGCATAGACAAATCCGCCGAATGCGCGGCGCCGCGATCCCCTCTCGGGAAGGGCCATTCGACCTGCTGAAAGCAGAGGGACCCGGCGCCCCGGCCTCGGGCTCACGCTCACGGCCAGGCGGCGGCCCAAACCGGGGCCCGCCGCGGCATCGGGCTGGCCACTGCCGGGCGATCGAGCTCGCGCCGGCTCTCGCCGCTCGGAGCGGCGGCGACCGGACCCCCTCGCCGGCGGGCTCTTCGCGCGTTTGGCTCGAAGGAGGCCCTCGCCTTGCTAGGGACCGCCCATTCGATAGATTTCTGCCAGCTGGTCGGCGCTGGAGACGCAGAGGTTCAGATCCTTGAGGATGCCGTCCTCGAGCGAATAGATCCACCCGTGGACGGCCAGCTTCTGGCCTCGCCGCCAGGCGTCCTGAACGATGGTGGTGCGACACACGTTGCGCACCTGGGCCGCGACGTTGAGCTCGCAGAGCACGTTCGCGTCGATCGGACGGCCCTCCGCGTCCCCCTTGGCGACGGCCATCTCGTACACGTCCTTGATTTGCCGCAGCCAGTTGTCGATGAGGCCCAGCGGCTCGTTGGAGAGCGCGCCCTTCACTCCTCCGCAGCCGTAGTGCCCGCACACGATGACGTGCACCACCTTCAGCACCTCGACGGCGTATTGCAGCACCGACAGGCAGTTGAGATCCGTGTGCGAGACGACGTTGGCCACGTTTCGATGCACGAAGACTTGGCCCGGCGCGAGCCCCACGATCTGGTTGGCGGGAACCCGACTGTCCGCGCATCCGATCCAGAGATACGGCGGCGACTGCTGCGTGGCGAGCTTCGCGAAGAAGCGGGGATCCTCCTGCAACATTGCCTCGGACCAACGCCGGTTGTTCTCGAACAGGTGACTGAGCTCGCGCATTGGGGCAACCTCCGACTGGGGGTGTGCTTGGGAGGTACCATGGGGCTCGCGAAGCCCGCAAGCGATCCCGACCGCCTGACCTTCGGCCTCGGCCGCTCTCGGCTCCCCCCGGGCGAGCCCCATCGTCCAGCGCGGCGCCCGCCGGACCCACGGCGGCGCCGCAGGGCGAGCCGCACGACGCTACGGCGACGGGTCACCACCAGGCATTCGAGAGCTCACGGTGTCCACGAAGAGCACGCGCTCGGCGCGGCCGGGCTCGAGGCAATACTCGAGGCAGGCGGCCAGCGCCTTGGCGGTGTACGTCGCCTCGAGCTGGAGGCCGGCCGCCGATCGGGCGAGCTCGATCGCACCCCGCCCGGCGGCGGTTGGGTGGCCGTAGCCGCCCCCCACTTGCTCGTGGTGCACGCAGAGCCGGTCGGCGCGGAGCCGCACGCTCCGCCCCCCGCTCGCGTCGAGCAGGCGGGCGGTGGCCCGCGCCAGCGAAAGCACGCCGGCGGCGCGCGTGAGCAGCGGGGAGAGCACCGCCACGGCGTGAACGCGCGCTGGGAGCCCGGCGAGCGCGAGCCCCAGCAACAGCCCCGCGGCGGTTCCCCCCGACCCGAGCGGCACGAACACGTCGGAAGGCTCGGGGAGCTGGCCCTCGCGAACCTGCTCGGCGATTTCCAGCCCGGCCTCCACCCAGCCGAGGGTACCGAGCGGCGTGCTGGCGCCCGGGGGCACCAGCGCGGGCATCCTGCCGTAGCGGCGGCGCATTCGCAGCGACTCGGCCGCAATCCAGAGCGGCGCGAGGGCCGCGGCCGGGCACGTGCGCACGCCGGCGGCCAGGGCGCAGGTGGCGGCGTAGTTGCGCCGCACGTGCTCGCTCGGCGGCTGGGGAAAGAGCACCGCGTGGATCGCCAGCCCCTGGCGGCCGCCGTACAGCGCGCAGGCCAGCGCGTGGTGCGAGCCGAGCGCCCCTGCGGTGAGAACCGGGGCTCCGCGCTCCATCAATGCGGGCAGCAGCCAGGCGAGCTTTCGAACCTTGTTGCCGCCGTACGGGCGGGCCGAGCGATCTTCCCGTTTCACCCACACGACCCGCCCTTGCCCGAAATCCACTCGCTGCACGGGCGTAGGAAAATCGCCGAGGTCGAGCCGCCGCAAAGCGAGCGCGCGCAGCGAGCGGCTGCTCCCGACGGCGGCTGCCCCCGCCGGATCGCGTTCAGCCATCACCCTGCCGGGCCTTCACCTGCGCGGCGAGGCGCGACAGCTCCTCCTCGAGCCGCCGCACCTTCTCTGCCAGCCGCTCGTGCTCGCGGCCCGGGCCGGCGGAGGGCTCTTCGCCCAGGTCGCGCGCGACTCGGCGAAGCACGGCGGCGTACTGCTCGGGCAAGCGCCTCGCGGTCGCCTCCATCTCCGAGCGCAGATGCCTGGCGCCGGCCGCGCCGAGGGCGCTGGCGGCGTCGACGGCCAGCCCGGGGGGCTCGCCGCGCGCCATCACGTCGCACAAGAGCTCCAGAGCGCGCTCGCGCGGGCGCCGCTCGAGACTCGCCCCCAGCTCGCCCAGGGCGGCGAGCGCGGCGCTTCTGACCCACCGGCGAGCCTGGCTCGAGGCGCCGACCCGGCACAGAACGTCGAGCCCCTCCTGCTGGCGAGCCGCCCCCAGGGCGCGCAACGCGCCGCAGGCGACGTAGTCATTGCCCGCGCGCTCCGATTGCGAGATCAGAAAATCGACCGGGGCGGCCTCGCGCTGGGCGCCGATGGCTTCGAGCGCCGCCTCCCAGGCGCGGGGCGGCAGCCCTGCCTCCACCCGGGCTCGCAGACGAGCCACCAGACGGGCGTCCCGGTAGCGCCCCAACGCGCGAAACAACTCTGCCCAGCAGCGCGGATCCTGCTCGGTGGCTTCGATTCGAAGCAACGCCTCGAGCGCCGCGGCAGAGCCTTCCTCGCCCAGCGCCTCGAGAAAGGTTCGACGCACCCCGTGGCACGCCTCTCGGCCGTAGGCGTCGGTGAGCCGCTCGATGCCGTCGCGCCCCGACTCGACGAGCAGCCGCCCGGCCACGATGCGACCGAAGGCGCGCTCGCTCTCCAGCTCACGCGACAGCCGCTCGACGCCCGGCTGAAAGCGCAGCCTGCAAAGCAGCGCCGCGTCGGGATCGATTTGAATTCGTTCGGGCTCCGCGCGCAGGGGCACGACGGCAACCGTCTTCGGACCCGAGACGACCACCGTGCGCCGGACCCACTCTCCCTCGGCCCGTAGCGCGATGGTCAGGTCGAAATCGAACGCGCCGCCCCCGGTCGCCGCGTCCACTTGCTTCTGGACGATCTCGAAGGTGCCCTCCCCTCGCTGGGCGTCGTGGCGAAAGCTCACCTCCAGGTCGGGGAAGCCGGGTTGCCCGAACCACTGATCGAAGAAGCGTGCGAGGCTTCGCCCGGAGTGCCTCTCCAGGACACGACGGAAGTCGCTCGTTTCCACCACGCCTCCGCCGTGGCTGCCGAGGTAGTCGACGACCGCCGCCCAGAAGGACCCTTCCCCGAGGCGCTGGCGCAGCATGTGAATGCGCCACGAGGCGCCGGGATAGAGGTGTCGATCGAAGAGGTCGAACGACGTATCGTAGATGCGCGTCACGATCGGCCGGCGATACTTCCCATCCACTTCGGAGAGATAGGCCTGCCGTTGATGCCACAGCAACACATCCGCGGAGGCCTCGCCCTCGTCGTGCCAGAGCCAGCACACCTCGAGGTAGGTCGCCCAACCCTCCTTGAGCCACGCCTCGCAGTGATCTCGGCAGCCCACCGAATCGCCGAACCAGCTATGTGCCATCTCGTGCACGTTGACGAGGTTCAAGCGCTGCCGCTGCTCTTGCTCGAGCGCTTCGTCGAGTAGAAAGGCGTCGTCCCAGGAGACGAGGCTGATGTTCTCCATCGCACCGCCGATGCCAGGCGCGAAGAACTGGTAGTACTTGTCGAACGGGTACGGCGTGCCCAGGCGTTGCTCGAGGAACGCGAGCATGTCCGCCGTGCGGCGCAGGCTGCGCTCCACGTGGTGCTCTCGATACGGAGGAAGGGCGAAACCCGCGAGCGGGATGGCCCGGTGGCTGCCGCCCTCCCAGCGAGCGAAGTTGCCGGCCGCGAAGCAACACAGATAGCTCGGGCAGGGTTGCCGCTGCTCGTAGACGGACGTCTTGGTCCCGTCCTGGTGCGCCTCCTCGCGGAGGAGCGCTCCGTTCGCCAGAAGCTCGAAACCCGCGGGGCCTCGCAGCTCGATGCGCAGCGTGGGGCGCACCGAGGGGTGGTCGACGCAGGCCAGCCAGTAGCGCGCGCGTTCCGTTTCGTTGTCCGTGACGGCGAACTGTGCCGGCTCTCCACGCCCGGAAAAGAAGAGCCCCGTCGGCGGCTCGACCACGCGGTACGAGACGACCGCGACTCGTTGCTCGCCGGGCGCGAAAGGCGCATCCCAGTGAATGCGGAGATTCTCGTGATCGTAGTCCCACCGGCCGCTCGAGCCCTCGAGCTCCACGGCGACCTGGGCAAACCCCACGGCGTCGAGCGAGAGGCTGCGCGCCGCAGCACCTCGCGCACGCACCACCAACCGCTGCCGCACGGCGATGCTGTGCGCCGGGATATCGAGCGAAATCGACAGCTCCAGGTGCAGCGGCTCCAGCTCGAGGTCCGGAGGGTAGTGTGCCTCGGCCCCGGACAGGGCAAATCGACTTCCCTGCTCCCCTGGCGTGCGGCTCGGCATCGCTGGACCATGCCTGCGACCCGGCCCGGTTTCAAGCCGACGCCCGCTCGAGCGGCGCGTCGCACAGCGGCGCCGCGCCCGGCCGGGGCCGCTCGAGAGGCCCATTGCAGAGCCCTTTGCCGGACCGGTCGAATCCGGCGTGCGACCGCCCAGCCCGTGAGCTTTCGACTCACCCCCTCCTCACCGCCCGTACGGAGGACGGACTCGGTAGGCTCGCGGCGAGTTGCACGACCCGCCCCGGTTCGCTCGTCCCGTCCCGAGCCGAACGCTCGAGGGGGTGCGATGCGGCAGACGGTGTGCCGCCGATCCGTACGCGGCACGAGCTCTCGCGAGGGTTGGTGTTTTCGGTCGAGTCCGGCTCGACCTGCAGCGCACGATCCACACAAGGAGGGAGAAGTGCAATACCGTGGCGACATGATTCTGTCAGACACGGACATTCGGGCGCGGCTGGAGCAGGGCGACCTCGAAATCGAGCCCCTGCAGGATCCCGAATTGCAGGTTCAACCGGCCAGCGTCGACGTTCGCCTCAGCCACGAGTTTCTCGTCTACCGCTCGGCGCAAGTCGCCTGCCTGGACGCCGCCGACCCCGAAACGCTGGCGGCGGCCACCGAGCGCATCACGGTGCCCTCGGGCGAGGCGTTCATTCTCCATCCCGGTCAGTTCGCTCTCGGGTCCACCGTGGAGCGAGTGAAGATCCCGCCGGACCTAGTGGCGCGGGTGGACGGCAGAAGCAGCCTCGGGCGCCTGGCCGTCGTGGTCCACGCAACGGCGGGCTTCATCGACCCTGGGTTCAAGGGTCAGGTGACGCTCGAGCTGGCCAATCTGGGGCCCATCCCCGTGCGCCTCTACCCCGGGATGCGTGTCGCGCAGATCGTGCTGTACCGGCTCTCCTCGCCATGCCAAGAGCCCTACGGGAGCCGGCGCGGCAGCCGCTATCAGGGGCAGCTCGGGCCCGCCGCGAGCCGGCTTCGGCTCGACGCGGGGCCGCCGACGCCCAAGCGGTGAAAGCGGCCCGCCCCGCGCGGGGATGTCACGGCCCGAAGCCCTAGCCCGGGACGCGGGAGGCGCCGAGCCAGCTCTCGGCGCACCGCCGTCGCCCGTGCGCCGGGGCGCGTACGGTGGCTAAGGCAGCGGCAGCGTGCCCGAAAACCAGTGCGCGAGCACAATCGCGGCGAAGGCGACGCAGAACGCACCGACCTCTGCCCAACCGCCGCCCACTCGGGCCGTGTCGGCGTACGGGGCGGACTGCGGCGCTGGCGGCTGCGCTGCCGGACGGCGCGGGGTCTGGCCGAGCACCACCCCGGGGCGCCGCCGGCTCGCGCGGCGGGGCGGTCGAGTGGTTCGATCTCGAGAGAGAGCGAGCTGCCCGAGGAGATCATCGGGGACGCGCTGCTCACACGTGGCCTCATCGAACGATACCTCCGCCCGAGCCGGACGCCGACCCTTGCGCAACTGCGCCAGCAGCTCGGGGGAGACGTGCTGCTGCACCGTTTGATCGGATTCGAACTCGGGGGGCTCGGACGGAGTCGGTTTGGGCAATGGAGGCTGCGAGACCATGGATTGAGTGGTGGGTGACTGCGCGAAGCCGCTCGAGCCCTCGAGGGGCTCGCAACGACCACGGTCACGGAAACGAGCCAAACGCCGTAGTGTCGCGCCAAAGTGGCCAGGCGAAAGCGGGCTTGGGTCGAGCCACGTGTCACGCCCTCGACGCGGAGAATTTAACTATGGGTTAACCCGACCACCTGCCAAGGAACTTTCGGCAGGCCGTACGATTTCAGTGGGACGAGGTGGTCGAATGGCTGCGCGGGTACGGCGCGGTGGTCGTTTGTCCCACGGGCTGGGTCACCCGAGCAGCCCGCAGGCGAGCTCGCCAGCCGCGCGAGGAGCAACCGCCCCCGCGAAGGCCTCACTCCGCGCGGCATCGCTGCTCGCGCAGCGAACCGGCGCGCTGGCAGCTCGACCTCGCCGCGCGACACAGCGCAGCCGCCCGGGTCGCGGCGTCGCCCACTCCGGGCCGCCTGCAAGCGCGCCCCGAGAGCTCGCAGATGCGGGTGGCCCGACGCGTCGCCGAAGGGCAGTCCCCCGCCAAGCCGTGCTCGGCGCGCTTCAGCTCGGCCGCCAGATCTTCGCTCGGCGACGGCCGGGCCGCCTCCGCCTTGGCCCTGGGCGCGACGTTCCCGGCTCGCGAGCCCACCTCGAGCGCTCGCGCCGAGGCCCGATCCGCCACACCCGGCAGGGCCCGGCTCGCGGCGCGGGGCGGCTCCGCCGCGCCGGCGGGAGCCGCGGGCGCAGGCCTGGCCAATTGGCCGGCCCCCTCGGCATCCTCCTCGAGCCGATCGGAGCGGGCGGAGCCGCGCGCGACGGCGCGCCCGGCGGCTTTCGGCGGAAGCCGTCGGGCCTTGCGCTGGACGCGCTTGGCCAGCGAGCCCTTCGCACGCGGCAGCCGCGACGGACCGGCGACGGCGCCGCCCGCCGCGGCGGGCGGCGCGGGCACTTCGAGAGGCGCCGCCGTGGCGGGCCGCGGCCGGCCCCCCGATGACGAGGGGGGCGACTGCTTGGCCTGCGCCGAGGGCTGCGGCCGGGCTCGGTCGGCCGCGGGAAATGACGAGCCTTCCGCGGCTTCGGGCGCCGCGGCGTACGCGGGCACGGCCTGCTCCTCCCGAAGCAGCTCCCGATGCTCGCGCTCCGCCGGAGAGACGAGCCAAAGCGCGGCCGCCGCCGCACACGAAATCGGCAAGGCCCAAACCCACGCCGATCGGCGAGCCCTTTCGGATCGCGGCCCTTCGCTCGCGGCGCCCCGCGGCGCGGCGAGCTCGGCGAGCAGCCGCGCACGGCCCCCGGCGAAGCTCTCCTCGCTCAGCGCCGACGCCTCCCCCTCGGGCGCGCCCCCCAGCTCCCGCCGGCGCTGCTGCCGGCCGAGTTCCCGCAAAAGCTCAGCCGCTTGCAGCTCTCCCGCCAGATCCTCCGCCTCGCCCGGGGCCCGCTCGAGCTCCGCCGCTTCGGCCCCTCCTGCCGACCGCTCCCCCGCCTCCAAGAGCCGAGCCAGCCGCTGCGCCGCGCGCACCTCGTGCTCCTCCGCCTCCATCGATTCGTCCTTCATTGCGCAGACTCCATCAGCGCCGGGTCTTTCTCCGCGAGCTGGTCCCAGTGCTTGCGAAATGCTCGAAGCGAGCGCAACAGCAGCACGTCAAAGGTGGCCACCTTGACCTCCAACAACTCGGCGCAGCGGTCGCGAGGGAGCTCCTGCAGAAAGCGCAGCTCGAGCGCTCTTCGGTAGCGCGGGTTCAACTGCGCGAGCGCCTCCTGCACCGCGCCCCGCCGGCGCACCCCCAGGGTGGCCTCCCCCAACAGTTGCTCCGGCCCGCGGGGGGCGCTCTGTGCCGAATCGATCTCGCGCTCCAGCCGACGTTCGCGGCGCCCCTGCGCGGCGCGGGCGCGCTGCACATCGATCGCTTTGTTTTTCGCTATACGACTGAGCCAATTCAGGACGCTGGATTCGGTGGTTTGATAGCGAGCCACCCCCTGCAGGGCGGCCCGAAACGTGTCGGCCAGGGCATCTTCGGCGGCGGCGCAATCCTTGAGCCGCGGCAGCAGCACCTGTGCGTACAGCTGCCGCGCGTAGGCATCGTACAGCTCGCCAAAGGCCTCGGGATCCCCGCGCTGTGCGCGCGAAACGACCTGCTTCTCCCAGCGCCGCCGCTCGAGATCTGAAAGAGAGCCCTGCACGATCCTGCTCGAGACGCGTGGCAAACGGCGCCGCGACCCCGACCTTACACCGCACGCGACACTTTCTCGAAAAAGAAAAAGCGCACCGACTCGAGTGTAAGTCGCGCGCGCGGTCCGCGTTGGGTGCCCCGAGCCGCGCGTCGCTCCCGACGGCGATGGCCGGACCGAGAAAAACACACCAACAGGAGAGAATCGACGATGAAGGTCAACACCGCTTGGCGCCCCCTCTGGATGGCCGCCGTGCTCACCGCGAGCTGCACGAAAGGACAACCTTCCGCCCCCCTCACGCAGACTCGGGGCACCCCGCCGCACGCGACCGCCGCCCCCGCGCAGCCGCCGAGCGAAGAGGACCTCGAGATGGCGCCCCTCCTCGAGATGGCGCCCCTCCCCGAGCCGCCGGCCCAGCCCGCGCTGGCCGCGGAGCCCCTGCCCGCGGCGCAGCCCCAGGGTCCACGGGCAGACCCAGCCCCCCTCGCCGGGCGAATCGGGCGCAAGTCGGAGGGGGCCGCGGCGGGGCTCCGGCGTACCCGCAACGGCGCCGCGAGGGCGAAGGCCGCCCTCGGGTCGAGCGCGACGGGTAGCGGTGCGCCGCGGCTGCGGCCCAAGAGAGCCGACATGCGCGTCCGGACCATGCCGGGGGGCCCGCTGGCGCCCGCTGCGCGGGCAGAGCTGCGGCGGGAGTCCGAGAGCTACAGCCCCATCGAGGAGAGCGACTTCCAGCGCGTGGCAGACAGCCCGCTGTCGACCTTTTCGATCGATGTGGACACGGCCTCGTACGGCAACGTCCGGCGGATGCTCCGCGAGGGCCGCTGGCCCGCCGCTGGCTCGGTGCGCGTCGAGGAGCTGATCAACTACTTTTCCTACGCGTACCCCGAGCCGAGCGAGGGCGAACCGCTCGCGATCACCAGCGAGGTTGCGCCCGCGCCCTGGAACCAGGAGCACCAGCTGCTGCACATCGGAATTTCGACCCGAAGCATCCAGAGCGCGCACCTGCCCGCCCGCTTCCTGACGTTCCTGATCGACGTCTCCGGCTCGATGAATCGACCGAACAAGCTGCCACTGCTGCGGCGCTCGCTCGGCAGCCTGGTCGAAACGCTGCGCCCCGAGGATCGCGTGGCCGTCGTCGTGTACGCCGGGGCCAGCGGCGTCGTCCTCCCCCCGACCCGGGGCGACCAGCGCGATCGCATCTCCAGAGCGCTCGACGAGCTGGACGCGGGCGGCAGCACACACGGCAGCGCGGGGATCGAGCTGGCCTACCGCACGGCGGAGGCGATGAAGCAAAAGGCCCCACCGGGCAGCGTGCACCGGGTCATTCTGGCGACGGACGGGGACTTCAACGTGGGCACCACCAGCCGGGCCGCGCTGCAGAAGCTCATCGAAGACAAGCGCGACGGCGGCGTTTTTCTCAGCGTGCTGGGCTTCGGCATGGGCAACTACAAAGACGACACCCTCGAGCTGCTCGCCGACCGAGGCAACGGAAACTACGCCTACGTCGACAGCCTCAGCGAGGCGCGAAAGGTCCTCGTGAAGGAAGGCAACGCCACGCTGGTCACCGTCGCCAAGGACGTGAAGCTGCAAGTCGAGTTCAACCCCGCCGTCGTGCAATCCTACCGACTGATTGGCTACGAGAATCGCAAGCTCGCCGCACGCGACTTCAACGACGACAGCAAGGACGCCGGCGAGATCGGCGCCGGCCACGAGGTGACGGCTCTCTACGAGCTGGTGGTGGGCTCGGAGGCTCCCGAAGGTCCATCGGTCGACCCGCTCAAGTACCAGGCCCCTCGCAAGCCGCGCCCCGCGGCGCCCGGCGAATTGGCGACCATCGCGGTCCGCTACAAGCAGCCCGACGGGGAAACCAGCCGCAGGACGAGCCACGTCGTGAGGGCCGATCGCGATCCCCACCGAGCCACCAGCGAGGACTTTCGACTGGCCGCGGCGGTGGCCACGTGGGGCATGCTGCTGAAGGGCTCCCCGCACGCCGGCAGCGCCGACCTGCAGCTCGCTCTGCGACTGGCGCGCGACGCGGTGGGGTCGAACCCGAGCGAGTATCGAAGCGAATTCCTGAGGCTCGTCGAGGCCTCGGCAAAGCTCTCCCCCCCCGGCCCGCCCGTGCGCGGGCAGAGGACCGGTCAGTTGGCTCGTTGAGCCCGGGAGCGCCTCGGCAGCGCCGGGGCCCGCGGCCGGCGTCTGATCCGAGCGCGCGGCTCCGGCTCAGCGGCGATCAGGCCACGCTGGGCCGCAGGCCGGCGGCCAGCCACTGCTGCGCGGACGCCAAGGAAGCGAAGCAGCGCCCCTGGGTCGGCGCGGCCGACCTCTGCACCCGCTGGATCTGCCGCGCCTGGTCGGGCGACGACCCGACGACGATGGCGATCGGCTTGACCGCCACCTCCCAGTGCCCGAGCACCTCGGCGAAGGCGCTCTCGGTGGCGGCGCCGATCACGGCCGACGCAGAGCTGAGGTCCAAGATCATGGCTGCCGCGCTATTGCTCTCCGCGAGGTGACGCAGCAAGCCACCCTTGGACCGGGCCAAATCCACCTCTTGCTTCGGGTCGAGCTCCGGCCGTGCCCAGACGCGGCACCGCGCAATCGCCCCTCGCAGCTCGATCGTGAAATCACCCCCGGTTGCAAACGTGCGGATGGTCCCTCCGAAGCCCCGCGGCCAGCGTGCCGTGAGAATGCCTCATCCCGGATACGGCCCCAGACAGGGTGAAAAAATGCCTTTGGGCAAGAAACTCGCAACCCGCTTCCTACCGGCCGGGCCGAAGGGGCGGGAAGAGTTCACTCGGACGCTCGACATGGGTTGACCGAACCAACAGCTGGCCGGGATGACGCGCCGGGAACGAGCGGGACCGGCCCGCCCCGCGGCGGGCCGTTGCCCCTCTCTCGGGCGGCTCACCAAACCGGCAAGCCTTGCTCGATTCGGGCCCCGCGAGGAGCCCGATTGAAAAAACATCCCGGCAGCTGTCGATCCCGCGGCGGTCGGCGCGTCGAGGCGGCAAAGCACCCCCCCCAAAAGGAGACAACCCATGCAGTACCTACTTCTCATCTACGCCAACGAAAAAAGCCAGGCCGGCGTGCCCCCCGAGGAACAGAAGCAGATGATGGCGCGCTGGTTCGAATACACGGAGGAATTGAAGCGCGCGGGCGCCTACGTGGGCGGCAACGCATTGCAGCCCATCGCGACGGCCACCTCGGTGCGGGTGCCGGCGGGCAAACGCATCGTCGTCGACGGCCCGTTCGCAGAAACCAAGGAGCAGCTCGGCGGCTACTACCTCGTCGACGTCGAAAACCTGGACGCCGCGATCGAATGGGCCGCCAGGTGTCCCGGCTCAGCGTTCGGCACGATCGAAGTGCGCCCGATCATGGTGTTCGAATAGCCGCCCCCGGGCGAGCCGGCGCGCCGCCCCCGCGCGGGGCGGCTCCGGCGCGCCTTTGTCGTGGTCGAGCTTCCGGGAGCACGGCAGGCTGAAGCCGTGTTGCCCGTTTCCGCGGTGATCGATCGCCTGGTGCGCCAGCAGTCGGGCAAGGTGCTCGCCGGGCTGATCGCGTTGGTGCGCGACTTTTCGCTGGCCGAGGACTGCCTACAGGACGCTGTGGAGGCCGCCCTCGAGCACTGGCCCAAGGCGGGCATGCCCGACAACCCGGCGGCCTGGCTCACGACCGCGGCGCGGCGCAAGGCGCTCGATCGTCTGCGCCGCGCTGCGACGGCGAGCCAGAAGGCCGCGGACCTACTGGCGCTGCGCGCGCTCGAGGAGGCCGAGCGGCAGTGCGCCCGCGAAGAGCCGCTGGGCGACGAGCGGCTTCGACTCATCTTCACCTGTTGCCACCCCGCCCTCGCCCAGGAGACCCAGGTGGCGCTGACCCTCAAAACGCTGGGCGGCCTGACCACGGCGGAGATCGCAAAAGGCTTCCTCGTCTCCGAGGCGACGATGGCCCAGCGCATCGTTCGAGCGAAGAGAAAGATCGCACTGGCCAAGGTGCCCTACGAGGTGCCCGAGCCCCGGGCCCTCCCGGAACGGCTCGAGGCCGTGCTCGCCGTGCTCTACCTGATCTTCAACGAGGGCTACTTCCCCAACGCGGAAGACAAGTTTCTGCGCGAGGAGCTGTGCGAGGAGGCGCTGCGGCTGGGCCGCGTGCTGTGTGAGCTGATGCCGACCGAGCCGGAGGCGCTCGGCGTCCTCGCCCTCATGGTGTTGCACCACGCGCGTCGAAAGACGCGCGACCAGATTCTCTCCGAGCAAGACCGGAGCCTGTGGTCCCAGGTCGAAATCGGCGAAGGCGCGAGCCTGGTCGAGCGAGCGCTGAGCCTGGGTCGCCCCGGCCCGTACCAGCTGCAGGCGGCCATCGCGGCGCTGCACGCCCGAGCGCCGAGCTTCGAGCAGACCGACTGGGAGCAGATTGCGGCCCTGTACGGCGAGCTGCAGCGCCGGCGTCCCTCCCCCGTGGTGGAGCTGAATCGGGCCGTGGCCGTCTCGATGGTGCACGGCCCCGAGGTGGGCCTGCGCCTGCTCGAGCCCATCGCCACGCAGCTGCGAGATTACCAGCCACTGCACGCCGCCCGCGCCGATCTGCTGCGGCGTGCGGGGCTGCTGCAGGAGGCGGCCCGCGCCTACCGGCGGGCGCTTGCGGCGGCCCCGAACGAGGTGGCGCGAAAATACCTCGAGCGGCAGCTGCGCGCGCTGCCCACCTGATAGCGACTCGCCGGACGGGGCCAGGCCGAGGCCCAGCGCTTGCGCCGCTAGCTGCTAACCTTGCTCGCCGTCAAACGACATCGGCACCTGAAGCACCGCGCTGCCTTCCTTCGGCTTGTCGAAGACGGCCTTGCGCGCCAGGGCCTCGACGCAGTCGAGCACCTCGGCCGGCAAGGCGCTGCCGGGGAAATTTTTCGCCTTGGTTTGCACGACCGAGCCATCCGCTCCAACCCGAATCTTCAGCCCCAGCTGACCCCGCAAGTTCGGCTGCTTCTCGCGTTGCTTCTCGTAGCAAGCTCGAAAACCCGGTCGCAGCTGGTCGAGGGACGATTTGACCTCTTGCTCCGCGGCCCTTTGCTCGGCCGCCTCTCGCTTGCGCTTCAGCACTCGCTCCAGGCCGGGCAGGCCCTCGACCTTGCGGAAGCGCACCGGCACCGTCACCGTGTCTCCGGCCTGCGCGGGGGGCGGAAACTGGGTGTCCGTGGCCATCTGCTTCATGCAGTCGAGCACCGGCGGCGTGATGTGGCCGCCGGTGGCCACCACGCTCACCTCGCGGGGCTTGCCCTGCTCGTCCAGCGTCAGGTCCACTCGCGCGCGGCCCTCGATTTCCGGGTCCTTTCGCAGCTGACGCAGCTGGCAGCGGCGAAATTTGCGCCGGAGTTTGTAGCTCGCCTCCTCCTGGGGAGTGCGCTGGTGGCGCCCGGCACCGGCCGCGCCCGAAGCCAGCGCGGAGGAGCCAGCCGCTGCCTGGGCGGGCCCGGGCGCCTCGGGGGACACGGCGGGACCTTCTACCAGCGGGCCGCTGCTGGGGCCCCCGAAGAGCGCGAAACCCCCGGCGCCGACCAGCGCCGCGGCGAGGAGAAGGGTCTTGACGGCGGATGCGTTCATCGCCTGCGAACATAACTCAAATCGCGGGATTGCAAGGGGCGCGGAGCGAGCCTCTCGGCGCTGGAGGACGAACCCCGCGCGGGCTACCGCTGTCGGCCCCGAGCGGCGCGGCTCGATCCGGCCGGGGCGCTCGGGCGCGGGACCGGGGGCCCGGGCCGCAAGGGACGCCCGTTTCGGCCCGCCCCGACACGACGCCGGGCCACCACACCGATCGGCTGCTCCCCGGCGCGGATCCGCGCTACGGTGCAACCCGTGACCGACAACGTCGATCCGATCGAGTACTGGAATGGCCCCACGGCGCAGAAATGGATCCGCTACCAGGAGCGACTGGACGAGGCCATCGCCGGCTACAGTGAGCGCGCACTTTCACAGCTCGGAGCCGCACCCGACGAATCGATCCTCGACGTCGGCTGCGGCACGGGCACGACGCTCCTTCGAATTGCACGGGCCGTCGGTTCGTCCGGCCACGTGACGGGGCTGGACGTCTCGGCGCCCATGCTGCGGCGGGCCCGCGAGCGCACGGCCGCGTTGCCCCACGTGCGCCTGGTGCAGGGCGATGCGGCGCACGTCGAGCTACCCCGGCGCTTCGACGCACTCTTCTCTCGCTTCGGCGTGATGTTCTTCCACGATCCCCTCGCCGCGTTCACCCGGCTCCGGAGCGCCCTCGAGCCCGGAGGCCGCCTGACGTTCTTGTGCTGGCAGCCCATCGAGCGCAACGCCTGGGTGATGGACCTGATGAAAGAGCTCCGGGAGCTGTTGCCCCCGGCGCCGCCGCCGTCCCCCACCGGGCCGGGCCCGTTTTCGCTCGGAGATGCCAGCCACCTGGCCACGCTCGTGGCGGGCGCGGGCTTCGACGAGGTGCAGCTGGAGGGCCTCGAACTGCCGCTATGCGTCAGCACGACGGGCGTGGAGGGGGCGGTCGACTTCACCGCCAACATCGGCCCCGCGGCGCGCGCGATTGCCGAGCACGGCGCGGAGATGCGCCCGGCAATCGAAGCGAGGCTGCGCACGCTGATGGAGCAAACCGCCGTGGGCGACCGCGTCGAGCTCGGCAGCGCCGCGTGGCTCGTGAGCGCGGTTCGCCCCCGCGAGTGAGCCGGGCCATGGTCGGCTCCGGCGGCTCGGCCATGGCGGGCTCTGGCGGCAGCGGAGGCTTCGGCGGCGGCGGCTCCGCCATGGCCTCCTCGGACTGAGCCGCGGAGCGGGCGCGGCGTCGCTTCGGGCTCTCCAGGAGGGGCGCCGCTTCAGCCGACCCGACGCCGCACGAGCGTATCCGCGGCTCACAAGGGAATGCGAAACACGAAGCGCGTACCTGCCCCCGGCTCGGAATGGACCTCGATGGCCCCGCGGAGCGCGAGCACCGACTCCTGCACTGCGCTCATGCCCATCCCTCGGCCCGACACATCGCTGACAGCTTCTGTCGTGGTCAGACCCGGGGCAAACAGCGCAGCCTGCAGCTCCGCTCGGGTCTCACTCGGTAGGCCGTGCTGTGCCGCGCGCGCTCGGAGCCGACCCCAGTCGATACCACAACCATTGTCGGCAACCTCGATCACCAGCTTGCCGTCGGCGGCCTGGGCGCGCAGCTCGAGCACCGGAGCGGGCAGACCGGAGCGCTCACGCTCCAGCAGAGGTTGGAAGCCATGGCTAATTGCGTTGCGAATCACGTGCACGAGCGACGACCAGAAGGGAGCCAAGCGCTCGTCGTCAACGCGCAGGCCGTTGGCATCCAAAGAGATTTGAAGCTCACCACGGCCCATTCTGAGAGCCATGGCGCGTGCTCGGTCGCCCAGGCGCCGAAAGCGTGCTTCCACCGTCTGCCACGACCACTGCTTCACCTCGAGCGCAAGCTCGCTGCGCGGCGTGGAACCCTCGAGCTTGCGGAGAAAAGCCTGGTAGGAGTCGCGATCGAGGCGAATTGCCCCCCGATCGTCCAGAAACGGAAGCACCGCTCGACGCTTGAACTCGAGCCACGCCTCCTGCAGCAAGCGTGCGTCCTGAGCAGCAACGCCTCCCCCCGATTCCAACGTTGCCGTTTCAATTTCATGGCACAAGTCGGCGATGGACCGGAAGCCCATCAGGGCAGTGTTCCCTTTCACGGTGTGTAGCCAACGAAGCTGGTTGGTGCGCGAAGCGTCTTGCCGCCCCAGTGATTCGACGAGCCGATCGGTCTCCTGCACGAACTCCGCAAATCCGTGACGATCTCTCATTGCGCCGCGAAAGGCTTCGACCGTTTCCCGCTGCTGAGATTCCAGGCGTCGGGCCACCTCCTGGGCGGTCACGTCGGAAACGACCAGCACGAGCCGCGAGATTTCGCCAGCGTCGCGAATCGGTCGATATTCGATTTCCAGCAACTGCTCGTGGCGATGGATACGGCTAGGGAGTTGCTCCAACAACAGCTCCTCGCACAGCGAACCTTCGCGCAGCTCCGAGAGCCCAGCGTCGAGCCACTGCCCTGTCGTTTCGTCCAGCTTGGCGAGAATGTCGCAGAACGATGCGCCAATCGCCAGCCCTTCGAACCACGCGTCCGCGGCTCGAGACCACTCACCCACGACTCGTCCCTCGAGGTCGATGGTCACGAACCCCTGAGCTGCGCTGTCGAGAATCAGGCGGATATTTTCGTGCGCCGCCTCCGCTTCGCGTCGAGCGAGCTTGGCGGCTTCCGCCTGCTGCTCGCGCTCCCGCTTCTCCACCTTGATTTGCGCAACGGCGCTGTTCATCTGGGTGTGCAGCTCCCAGTAGGCCGCACGCTCCGCCCCGGAAGAGTTGTCCGTCAGCCAGACCAGCTGATACTCCCGCCCCCCCAAAACGTATGGTTCGCTGAATACCTTCCAGGACTTCTTCCGCCCCTTGATATAAGCATCACAGGTGAGCACTACGGTCTCCCGCTTGCTCGCCACGTCGAGCAGGGCCTCGGCAACCTGCGGCGCCCGGATCTTCTTGAACCACTGGCGAACGGCATCTGCCGAATCCTGCTTGAACTTCGAGAGCTTGCGAAAGGCCTCGTTGCTTTCGACGATGCGCTGCCCCTCACAGAGCGCCGCCGCGATCGGAGCGTGCTGCAGCAGTGCAAAGGCGCTGCTCTCCGCACTGACCTGAAGAGCGCTCTCGGGGGGATGGGTGTCGCGTGCCGGGCGCGCAGAGTCCTGCATGGGCGGGCTCGATTCCACGCGGCTACTCGTCGAAGAACGCGATTTCCTCGTCCACCAACGGCGCTAGCGTCTGCCAGAACACAGCCATGAGAGATGATAGCGAAGACGCCACGGCCGCGCTCGTCGGCACACTGCAAAACGCGAGAAGCAACGAAATGTCCCCCTGGGGAAGCATCACGCCGGTTCCGAATACGGACTGAATGCCATGCTGCCTCACGAAATCCTGGGCGGGAATGTGGGGAGAGCCCAGCGCGTTTTCGACGTGAAACACACCAAAAGAGCGCTCGACACCGTCCGTCGTGATGTCCGGATCCGCTTCCCCCAAGACGACTCCAATGTCGAATCCGACCTGCTGGAAGAGCCGAGAAAGCATCGGAATGGAGGAAATCGAGGCGCGAGAGAGAGGGATCGCACGATGCCCCTGCGACCTCTCCCGACGGCGCCACGCCTCCTCTTCGCCGTAGGTCCCGAGCAGAGAAAGGTAGCGAGCCGTGTCCGCCGGCTCGACGCCTTCGTTGGCGTCGGTGGCGACCTGCTGCAGCTCCTCGGGCAAAGCCCCGTATTCGAACGAGTGAAACACGCGAACCAGAGCCGCCTGACCTTGCAGGCGCTCGTACAGTGAGCGGGTCAGGCGCTGACTTGCCTCCTCGATGCTCTCGATCGATCCGAGATCGCCCAACATCTCCGGTACCAGAGCGCGCAGATCGCTCTCACTCGTCCCTTTCAATAAGAAGCTCATCGACTCCCCCGCTTGGAGCTTTCGCCCGACAACTCTCCAGCGACGCCCGAAGACACGGACGGCTCGCTCCCCCGGGCACTTGAGCGCTGCCCTCGCCATTTTGCAACCTCGCGTGGCCACGGGCCGGTTCGGAGAAGGGAGGGGAGACGAACACCACCGCCGCGGTCCAACCTGGCTAGAATCCGCCCAGACGGTACGCGCGGCGGTTCGTGGTAGCAGCGCTTTGTCGAGTCCGCCTCAGCGTGCCGCCCCCGACTCGCTTTGAAATTCCTTCCATGTCGCACACCACAGGGCGACCTACCGGCAGAGCGCGATGGGATTCGCAGACCGCTTCGACCGCCTTTTGGTCGCACGAGAAGCGATGCTCGGGCAGTGGCAGCAGTCGCTCTTGCTCCTCGTTGAGGGCCTCCGCCACCGTAAGGGGGTCAGAAGTGGCCACCGACCAGAGGCACCCAGCCGCCCACCAGGCGAGTCGACGCCGGGCCGCGCTCGAAGGTCGGGACCAGCGTGAGAGAGCCGGGGGCCCAGTTTCCGGCATCGTCGCGCCGGTACAGCGCTTGGGACGCAGCCGCGGGAGCGACCTCGTCGTCGGTCGAATCCGCCCAACCGCGCGTGAGCCACAGGGACGTGACGAGCCCGGCGTGCAAGCCCACCAGGGTGGAAGCGGCGAGCACGCGGCCGCGGCCCTGATCGTCCGGCGAACCCGCGATGAGAACGTAGAGGCCGGCGCCGAGCACGGCTCCGCTGAGTGCGCCGGCGTCGGCCAGCAACATTCGATCTCGGGTCACCGGATAGTTGGAGGCGACAAGTCCACCCGTAGCAAGTCCGCCGCCCATCCCCGCCAACATCAGACCAGCCGTTGCTCGCGCGGACGGGTCTTCCAGCATCGCGGCGACCAGGGCCGCGGACGAGAATCCCCAAAGGCCGCCGGAGCGAACCGCCTCGGCGGTGCCCCTTGCCGGACTGTGCTCGGTCGCCAGTGCCGTCGCCAGCGCCGTCCCCACCGCGCCTGAGAGCAACATCGTACCCACCACGCCCTGCGCGCTGTCCGTGTCGAGCGTGATAGCCAGCAGTAGGCCCGTGTAGGTGCCGTAGTCCATGCCGGTGAGGATGGTCCAGGCTTCGCCCTTGGTCATGCGCCCCTCGCCGGTCGCTGCCAGCGAGAGGCCGAGCCCGCCGCCGACACCCAAGAGCGGGATGAGCACACCGACCCGGGCGTCGTCGACCTCGCCCAAGATGTCGACCGCGATGCCCGCCCAGAGGCCGTAGATCGCCGAGCCCGTGACCAGTACCGCGCGGCCCGCCCGCGCGCGACCGCCTGCTGGCGACCGGTCGTCGCCGCTCGGCGGGGGAGTTGCCTCTTCGCGCTGCGAACCGTCCGAACTCGCTCGCCGCGCGGCTTCGTCCCTGGCGATTGTTTCGCAGACCGTCAACACTTCGGTCGCGATTTCTGCAATGCGGTCGGGACCATGCCCGGCTTCGCGGCGACCCCTACCGCTCGCGAGAGCGCGAAGCCCGTCGACCCCCCGGGAGCATCGACTTTCGAGCACCCTCCGCAGCGTGCGCCGCAGCTCGGGGTCCGGTTTCGAGCGCGCCGCGGCGCGGCCTTTCTCTGCAGGGCCTTCCGCAGTTGGGCTCTTCGCGGCGCGGTCTTTCTCTGCAGGGCCCTTGTCGGGGGGGCCCTCGGCCGGGGGGACCTCCGCGGTGGAGTCGGCGGTTGCCGGGTTGGCGCGGGGCTTGGCGTCGGTCGTTTTGGATTCGGGCGCGGAGGCTTCGCCGGCTGTTTTGCGCTCGGGCGCGGTCGCTTCGTTGGGCGGCGCCTCCGGCTCGGTTTGGGTTGGCTCGGCTTGGGTTGGCGCGCTTTGCGCGCTGCTCGGCTGGCAGTGAAGGACGCCGCCCGCACAGAGCGCCGCGGACAGCAGCGGCCGCAGCCACCGGGAGCGAAGACGATAGCGCATCGACGAGCCTCCAACCATCGAGCCACGGTATCATGAATGCCTCCGCTTCGCTCGCGGACCGGCCGAGGCCGCGGCGCTCGCAAACCGCCCGGTACGGCCGCTCTCCCAGAGCCGCCACCTCGGATGATGCTCGTCGCCTCGGCTGCGTTGACCCCGACCCTCGGTGCGGCCGCGACCCGACGGAACGCTATCGAGCGAGGAATCGGACGGCAGCGGATGATGAAGGAGGGTGCGAGCTGCGGCCGCGGCCGCGTCCTCCACTTGCGGAGCAACGCATGCGAAAAGTCGCTCGAGCGCCTTTGCCAACTGCCTCCCCCGCAAGTTCAGCAGTGCCAACGCCAGCTGTGTGAGAGCCGTCACGAACAAGCTGAGCCCAAACATCAAAACGCCAAACGCGAGGTACGTATCGAGCTGACCGAGCACACGACCATTGTGATGTGGCGCCTGGGCGAGTCAACCCTATGGAGCTTCACCTTACGGAAGCACGCGGCGATCGCACCGAGCGTGCGAAGCACGAGTCGATGCTTGAGCGCCCGCCACACCGCTCCAACCCATCTCACCGGGCAAGCCGATCGCAATGTGCAACTCTTGGCAATGGCGCACTCGGAGTCGTAGACCCGCGACAGTGCCACCGATCCCCCGTCCAAGGAACGTACACACCATGGACGCCGGATTGTCCCCGTCCCAACAGATTGGACAGCTCTAGATGAAGACCGTTTTGCGTTACGGGGCAACGTGTTGCAGTTTGCCCGTCGTACCCGGGAGTCATGCCTGACGACCCCGTGTTCCGCCTGCCCACTCCTCTCGTCTTCGCTCACCGCGGAGGGACCAAAGAAAAGGCGGACAGTACCTTGCAGGCCTTCGAGCACGCTTTCAATCGTGGTGCCGACGTTCTCGAATTCGACCTCCTGCTCACGAAGGACGGCGTGCCGCTCGTGTGGCATGGCCCCGACTTGGGGAAGGTCTACAACTCTGAGGGCAAATTGCTGACAGGGAAGTACCCGTGGGAGTTCACGTGGCCGGAGCTCGACGGCCGCGCTTGGGTCGTAGATCCGACCAACCCGGAGGATCGCAGCTTCGATCAGAGGCGACGGCTGCTGTCCTTGCATCAATTCGCGCTGGCCATCGCAAGACTGGAACGAGTCGCCCAGCGCCCCACCCCAATCCCGTGGAACATCGAAATCAAAGACATCTTCTCGAGGGCCAAGGCTACGAAGCTCACCCAGCGCCGCAGGCGTCCTCGCTGGGGCAAACGCACATTCAAGAACGTCTTCAAGATTCTCGACCGCCAGCCCATTGCACGAAAGATCCTCCTGGCGGGAGCCTTGGGCCCCAATCTCATCCGAACCGAGCGGGCCATGAGAAAGCGCTCGCGGCGTCCCGAGCGCTACGCATTGAACCTCTCGATGGGCGAGCAGGCCCGCTTTCGGCACCTGATGAGCGATCAGAGCCCCCTCAACCAAGTGTTCATGGCGCTGGCCGCCGGGCTTGCAACGCGCAGAAAGACCAAGTCGCTT
Organism: Polyangiaceae bacterium; assembly: GCA_050299315.1. GTDB lineage: Bacteria > Myxococcota_A > Polyangia > Polyangiales > Polyangiaceae > SZUA-265. The sequence goes on along the minus strand of JBNKVS010000048.1, from coordinate 47,244 downwards.
CAGGGTCGGGCGTTTCAAACCTCCCACGCGCTCCTCGAGCAGCGCCTGATCGATCAGGTGCATCGCCGCGGCGGCGCCGTTCACGCGTTCCTCACGGACTTCCCCGGCCTACCCGGGATCGAAGATCTTCAGGAGCCGGGATTCTCCGATGCCGTGAAGCGCATTTTGGACCTAGGCGTGGATGGCGTCATGACGGACCGCCCAGAGAGGGTCGTGTGCATCGTGGATGCCTGGAAGCAAGCCCGGCTGCCCCCCGCGGCACAGTAGGCCACGCGCCGCGCCCCAGCAACGACGGCCCCCTACAACGACGAACCGTGCCCATTCGTGCACGACCGAAATTCCACCGCAATTCGCCGGCGCATTCCATTGCTACCCCTCAGGCCCAAAGCCAGAACCTAGAGTACCTAGCTGATGATCATTTCCGTACTCAACAGTACTTCGCAGTCTCCGGCGGAGGTGCAGCGCGGCCGGCGCAAGGGGCTCACGGGCGTCGCACAGCGCTGGCGTACTGCTGCTGCTCGGCGCCATGGCTCGACGCCTGCAGGTCCAGCTCGGCCGCAGCTCGGGCAGCCCAGGGGAAATCGCTCCGTGACAGGGGGGGTTGGCGCGCGCCCGGCGCGGCATCGAGGCCCAGGGCCCGGAAGTGCGCTACGCTTCGCGGTATGACCCTCCGTTTGCGTTCCGCTGCCCCCGCCTCTCATTCCTGCAACGCTGAATCTCGCCGCGCGACCGCGGCAGGCGCGGGACGCGCGAGAGCTCGCCGCGTGTGGGTCGCCGCAGTACCGACCGCTGCAGTGCTGGCCGTTGCGCTGCCGCTCGCGTGCTCCTCGGAAGACTCGGACACGAACGGCTCGGCTGGCTCCGCAGGCACCGAGGGCTCCGCAGGCACCGAGGGCTCCGCCGCCGGCAGCGGGGGTGGCTCGGGGGCACTGCCCGCGGCGCTCGCGCCGTCCAGTGGGGTGACGCGCTCGGCGCCGGACGCCTCCGCGCCCACCCGCGAGCTTGCCGCGGGCCTCAACGACGCTGGCTTCGACTTGCTGCGCACTCAGGCTCTGCAAGACAACTTCGTGTTCAGCCCAGCCAGCATCGGCCACGCCCTGCTGATGGCGCGGGCGGCGGCGGACGATCCCACCGGTGAGAGCATCGACACTGCGCTGGCGCTGCCGGAGGGCATGGCTGCGCACCGCGCGTGGAACGCGATCGACCAGGCGCTCTCCGCGGCGGCCGACGCGGAGGAGGAGATGGTGATCACGGTGGCAGACCGCATCTGGCCGCGGCTCGACGTGATGCCCGATCAATCCTGGGTGGACTTGCTCGCCAGCGAGCACGGAGCCAGCTCCGTACCCCTCGACTTCGCGGGGGACTCGGTGGGCAGCCGGCAGATCATCAACCAGTGGGTGAGCGAGCAAACGCAGAGCCTGATTCCCGAGATTCTGCCCGCAAATTTCATCCAAGCCAACACGGTGCTGGTGCTGACGGACGCGGTCTACTTCAAGGCACGCTGGCAGCGGGTGTTCGGAAAGTACCCGAGCGTGATGCAGGATTTCACGCGGCTCGACGGTTCGACGGTGGCCGCGGAGCTTTACCGTGAGCTGGAGCTGTCCGACCCGCGCGGCAGCGGGGACGGCTTCGTGGGCGCGGAGATCCCGTACGTGGGTCGCGAGCTTTCGATGCTGGTGCTCGTCCCCGAAATGGGTCGGTTCGAGGAGGTGCGCAATCGCCTCAGTCAATCTTTTCTGGACGAGGTGGACGATAGCTTCACCACCGGCCCCTACGAGCTTCTGCTGCCCGGCTGGGAGACGGACGCGCAGGTGGATCTGCTCGGCTGGCTCACGGAAATGGGAGCCGCGCCGGGCGCGTACCCGGGTATCTCACCCGGTGCTTTTCTCGATGCCGCGGTGCACGGCGCCGACATCTTCGTCGACGAGTGGGGCACCGTGGCCGCGGCGGCCACGGCGCTCGGTTTTGCCGAGTCGGGCCCGCCGGAGCCGGAGCTGACGGTCGCCGCCGACCACCCCTTCTTCTACTTCATCCGCCACAACGAAAGCGGCCTCGTGCTCTTCGCCGGACAGGTCGTCAGCCCGCAGTAGGGAGCGAACACGCGATGCCGGCTTCTGGGGCGCTGGCCCGCGGGGTTTGGGAATTGGTGCAGGCTTCGTACCGCCGACGGCTGCGGGCGGCCAGACGGTGGCGAGCGCCGGAGCGACAAATGCCGACAGACTGCGTACGAGTCAATTGTCTGGCGTTTCGGTCGTGACGACACGGCAGCTCGTATCGACGGCCCTCGCGACCATCGAAGCCGTCTTCGACGCCAAGCTCGGTCTGGAGATGAGACGAGACGGCGCGATTCCAAAGCGCTCCCGAAAGTCGCGACTGAAATGAGAGGCGTGGCGATAGCCGAGCTCGTGCGCGATCTCCTTCACGCTGCCGGCCCTGCTCAAGGCGTGCTCCGCGTCGCGCAAGCGGAGCTCCTGCAACCAGCGGCGCGGTGGGCAATTTGCGACGGACTTGAAGAGTCTGTGAAGATGCCGCCGGGAGACGCCTAGCGTGCGCGAAAGCAGACGGTGGTCGTAGTGGCAGGCTCGCCCGAGTTGCGTCAAGCGCTCGAGAGTCGAGTGCCTGGATGGCGTATTGGCGGGGGATGGAGAGTTGTCCAGAACGGAGCCGGAGGGCTCACACCGGGTGACCGGAGCGGACCGGTCGGAACCGCGGGATCTGCCCTGGCGGTCGGGGGTGGGTAGGTCGTCAGTGCCATGTCGGCGGTCCAGTGGTGTCATTGACGAAACCTACGGGGCAGTCATCCCATCTGGTGAATAAATCTCACCATGAGCGGCGTGAGCCTTCTTGCGCCGGTCCGGACCGGGAAAGGGAAGGTGGCTCGAACTCGACGGCAGGGGCGATTGGGAGGACTGCTTCCAACCGGCGTGCGAGCAGGTACCGCGGGCCGTCCCAGAGCGGCTCATCGGCGAAATCTCCCACGGGGACCCGCAACAGGCCCGCGGTCACGGCGGCAGGTCCGCGCCCCTCGATCCAGCTCATGGGCTGCTCGCAACAATGCTCCCGCTGCAACTCCGTGAACCGAGCCGGAAAACTGCGGAACTGGGCCAGCAGGGCCCGACCCCGCTCCAGCACCGAAAGCCTGGAATGGGGGTCACCCGGTTCGGCGTTGGGATCGAAGCGCAATTCGATGAAGCTCATGTTGAGTCTCGTCCGCTCACGGTTGGGTAGCCTGCGCAAGAGCTCGAACCCGAACAGACCGTCGAGGGGCCCAATCACCTGACCGGTAGAAGCCTGGCTCAGCGCCTCGATCTGCCTTGCCATCGAGCTCGCTTCGAGTGTCGACCAGGTGCCGATATCGCCGTCGGCGGCCACGTCGGGGTGTTCGGAGTACTGGCGTACCAGCGTCGTGAAGTCCGCAGGGTCCCGGCGCGCCTGACTCAGAACTCGCTTGGCGAGTGCCGCCGCGTCGGCTCGCGATCGGAGCCGGTGCGTGCCCGGCATGGAGCTTCGCAAGAACGGCGCCTCCTCATGAGAGATGACGAGACGCTGCGCCGTTACGATTTGACGAGGAGGTGGACTGCGTCTTAGAAACAGGTGAAAACCGAACGGAGTCTCCACGACCCGCGATACCTCACCCGGGCTGAGCGCCTGCAAGGCGTCTAGCACCGCGGGCCATGCCGCGAGCTGCGAGGCCATGATCCCACCAAGTGAACCGCCCGCTGCTGCGGTCGCACGATCGTCGGAGTAGCGTGCCGCCAGCTCCGCGAAACGAGCGGGGTTCTGGCGCACCTCACGGAGGATCTCTCGAGCCAAGTGTACACCATCCGCGCGGCTGCGCTTCGAAACCGGGCCTACGAGTGAACAGGCAGGGCTCAGCACCGGTTCACACGGGGCCGCTTGGGCGTGCCGAACCAGGATGTGCGACGCCCATAGGGCGATCGACGAGAGTTGCTGCAGGCTGGTGCTTCGGAAGCTGCCCGGCGCGTAGGGAGCGAATGGGCCGCCCGCGTCGGCAGAGCCGGCGTATGCGGACATGACCACACGCGTGTCCTCGTGCGTGCGAGAATCCCCCCCCGTTCGACAGCTGAGGGAGAGACCTAGGATGGCCATATCCCAGCGTAGGCTCCTCCTCTTCGGCGTCGACTCCCGCGGCTGAGCGTCGCGCCCGAGCGGCTTTGGCGCCGCTGTTCGCTCACAGTTCGTCTTCTCCTCGGCTCCCCTCCCCGTTCGCGGTGGGGAACCAGCCGTCAGTGTAGCGGGCCCAAAGAGTCTCACGGTCTGTCTCCGCTCAAAGTCATCGAGGGTTGGTGGTTGCGCACAGGCCCAGCGGGCTGCCGTGGGCCTGTGCGCAGGAGGTCATTGCATGGATCGCCCCCTAACCGCACGCGGTGCGGCGGAAGCTCAGGTATGGGCGTCGAAGGCCCACACTGCGGCGGCGTTGCAGGCGCCCGGACTCGTGTCAGATGAGAAAGCTCGGTTGAATGCGCGCCCGCGGGCCGTAATGTCGCACACCGGGATACCCGAGCTGCTCAACCCCATCGCGTAGGCGACGACGGGCTTGGGGTTGTTACTCGATGTATTCGTCCAAGTGAGACGCAAGACCTTGTTCGGCCGCTCATCGAACTGGATGATGTTGAACCAGGAAGCGCACGTGCCGTGCTCCAACACGTTGTTGGTCATCGACACGGGTGGGGGGTGGTTGTTCGGCGGGTAGCAGGGCGTATATGCCTGTGCAAGCGTCGCTGTCGTCAGGGCACCGAGACAAGCGATGGCGAGAGTGAGCTTGGAGTGTCTCTTGATGGTCATGGAATGGGTTTTCCTCTTGGCAAATGCCGCCGCATGGCCGTGAACAGGCTGCCTGAAGAGCGAGAGCTCCCATGCGGCGGCTGGCAACGAGCCCCTCTGGTTCGGGTGCGTCGTCCGTGGTTGCGACAGGGGATTTCCGGCAAGAACCGCGCCCGCCGTCAGGTACTCCGGTGAGTACTGCTGGCAAGCGATGCTCGCAGCGCCTTTCGTCGCCCCGTCTGGTTGCGGCGATTCGTTCGTCGCGATTTAGTCTTATCCCGCGGACCGGAGTCCCGCCACAGGATTCGCTGATCAGAGCGGGACGCGAGCGGATCACTCGGTGACGGCCATGGGCGATCCGCGTCTGTCCCGGAGCGATCGTCTCTTCGGATTGCCAATGCTCGCCGATAGGTCAAGGCTTCCCAGGATGACAGGGAAGCCAAAGCAACGTGGCGGTGGAACGTTGGTTCGAGCGGGCTCGGCGGTCGCTTTCATCGCTCTGGGGGTGTTGGGCGTTCGGGACTTCCTCGCGTTCGAGAGCGAAGCCGCGACGCGGGAGCGGGACCTGAGCAAGACGCCTCGCCGTGTCGCACGAACGTTTCCTCGCGGCCAGGGCGACTTGGACATGAGCGCCACTGCGCGCCAAGCACTGCCCCGCGCGCGCTCCGTCCCAGTGCCAGCCCACACGGAGCCGCCCACCAATCCGGAGTCTTCGACGCCTTCAGAGCGGGCCACGCTGTCGGGGCGAGTCCGCGACGCAATTTCGGGTCCTGTCATAGGCGCCCGCGTCACGGCGCGGTCGCTCGACTCGGATCGGGCGTACTCTGCAGTTTCCGACGACCGCGGGGTTTTTGGATTGTCGACCGAGTCCGGTCGCTGGCGACTGACGGCGCGAGCCGACGGCTACGCAACGGGCGTCGCGGAGGTCGTCTCCCCCGCCCGCCAGCTAGAGCTCGTTTTGAGTCCAGGATCGACGATCGAGGGACGGGTCTGGGATCCCGAAGCTCAGCAGGGAGTGTCAGGAGCTCGGGTCACGGCCACCGCGACGCTCGCCGCACCTGCTGCGATCTCCACGGCTCTCGCGGATGCCGAGGGGCGCTTCGTCCTTTCTGGGCTGTCTGCGTCGACCTATGATCTCACCGCAGAACGAGCCGACCTCTGGGGGCAGCGGTGGGCCGTGGCCGTCCAACTCGCCGAGCTGGTGGGGTCTGTCGAAATCGAGATGGCGCCAGCTGCGCGGCTTGCCGGACGAGTCACCGTAGAGGGTGAACCATGCTCGAACGCGACGGTTCGGATCACTGGCGGTAACACCCAGCATGGCGAGGCCGATGCCGACGGTTGGCTGGCACTGAAAGGCTTGGTGGTGGGTCGCCATGAGCTGATCGTCGAGTGCCCGAGCGCACTGCCCCGGAAGGAATCGCTCGATCTGACCTCTGGCCTCACCACGCGCTCGTGGGATCTCGAGCGGGGCCTGGTGGTACGCGGCGTGGTGGAGACGCCGGGCGGGCTGCCGGTGCGCAAAGCACTCGTTTCACTGTCGCCGCTGGAGCCCCACGGAGCGTTGGTTGGCAGTGCCGAGGTTGGCGGATCCGGCGTGTGGTGCCTTACTGACGCGCAGGGTGGGTTCTCCTGCGCGGGGCTCCATCCGATCGCCTACGAATGCACGCTTACGCTGAACGGTGAGACCATGCTCGACCGCCCGACGATCGATTTAGCGTCGGGCGACTCCGAACGCTGGCTCCGATTGCGGGCGGATCCGTTGGCCCGCCTCCAGGTCCGTCTGAACCCCGAGCCGTCCGTCACGACGGCTCCAATCAGCATTTTTGCTCAGCGCAACGATGGCCATATCCTCTTGGCCCACGAGGTCGAAGACGGTTACTCCTTTGGACTGCTTCGCTTGGGCAGCTACCGCGTCTACGCCGGGCCGATCCCCAAACCAGATTCCGAAGCGAGCGCTCGAGTCCAGCTGCAGCGAGAGGGTGAGATTCTGCAGGTGGAGCTCCCACTGCCGTCACCTGGGTCGATTCAGGGGCGTCTGGTCGACGGCAACGGTCAGGGCATTCCGGACATCCGGATCAGCCCGCGCAGCCCACACCCGCGCTGGAGGTACTTCGCCGGACTCGCCGCGGCGAGGCTCACGGACGGCGAGGGCTTCTTTGGTTTCGATGACCTGCTTCCGGGTCCCTATCAGCTGCTAGCGCTGGATACCGCCGGGCACGTGCTGGTGCAACAGTCCGTGGAAGTCGCCTCCGGCGCCGGGGTGGACGTAGAGATGCATGTGGCAAGAATCGACGCGAGTGAGGCTCGCTGAACGCCCAACGAGCTGCAGAAGGGAGCCGGCAAGACGGGAAGCACTGGATGGCCGCCCAAGAGCTTTCCCCGCACCACACTCTCTTGGCTCTTGCCGGACGGTGTTGCAGGAAGGGTGGTAGCCGATGGAGGTCGGGCGCGCCGATGTCGGGCACCCGTTCGACGCTGGGCGACGACGATGCTTGGCGCACAGGGTACGGCAGGACCTCGATCGGCCTCTCGTGGCGTGGCAGCTCGTCGGAGAGAGTCTTCCGACGAGGCCTCTTTCGCTCGCTCGGCGAGCGTTTGGCTGAGCTCCAGCGCTAGCGCGCCCGGTGGCTCGTCCTCGTCCGAGCCACCGAGCACGAGACCCAGAGCGACCGGCGACAGCCGCTAGGCATGCGCTCGATGGCGGGTCCGCGAATGACTCGATCAGTCGCAATCGTCCCTGCCTCCGTAGCGCCGGAATTCCCTGCGATAGACGCAAGACTCGCCGGGAAACGGGCTGAACGGGATGTCGATGGTCTCGATGTCGTCCGCGTGAAGCTCGTCCGCTCCCCCCGGCCGCAGGAGGGACTGGGCGGGATTGCACCGGGTCCCGGGCACCGGAGTAGTCGCGCTCCGCGGGTTGGAGTGGGCTAGCCCAAGCGTGTGCAGCAGCTCGTGCGTGAGCGTCGAAACGTGGGGGTCGTCCGGCGTGATGCTGCTGCGCACCAGGCCAATGCGCGTCCCCGGGACCATGCGGGTCTCCACGAGGTTGGGCTCGAACGCGCGCCTCTCCTCGCGCGGAAATAGTGCCTCGAGAGGGCCGAAGTCGCCTTGGCCCGAGCAGGCAACCATCGCGACGGTGCCGACCGCGACGAACGTTGCCGTTTGGATCCGTATGAGATCGTAGGGACCAACCCGAATGTTTTTCATGACCGATTCCTCCTCTAGGGCTGCGGTTGAACGAACGTGTCTCGGTCGAGCGCTCGGCGCTGCGCCGGACGAGCCGTATCCCCATCGCGCAGCCGGCTCGCTGACATCTGGGAGCGTTCAAACGAGTCCGAAACGTCTACGGAGCCGAGGCCCTCGCGGGCGGTTTTTTCCGACCGGCGTATTACCCGCTCGCAGCGGTGGGAAAACCGCCGCCTCGGATCCGATCCGCCGACCTACGGGGACTGTGTTCGGGGGTCGCGCGCGATCGCACCTTCGGGCGTACGAGGTGTCTGGTCGAGGACACAGGCTCCGCGCCGCATCCGTGGCGCCTCGACCCACGGAATGGGAGAAAAAGCCCCCGATTGCTCCAACCCTCGCGCGCCACCAACCTCGGCACGGGCTGTGCAATGCCTCCGACGGGCCAAGACAATGAGACATTCCGCTCAGCGCAGGGGCCTCTCGAACGCCCCGCATCGACTGTCGAGGCGTACGAGCCCGGTGGACGCTTCGGTCACCGCCGGCACCGGCAGGCCTCTCGAGTACAGGGATCGTCGATGACGCTATTACCCCATGATAGGGCACTCCTGCAGGCCTTCCGCAGAGGCGACCGCAGGGCGCTCGAGCGCACGTATCGCCACTACGAGCCGAACGTCGAACGCTATCTGAGAACGTTCGCCTTTCGTTTGGGGGCGCACGAGTTATGTCAGTACGGCGTGCTAGCCGATCTGCGGCAAGACGTATTCGTCAAGGCCTTCCAGGAGAGTTCCCGGCAGTCGTACGATGGGCTCAGACCGTTTGGTCCCTACCTGCGAAGGATTGCGAAGAATCGCTTCCTCGATGCCCTTCGCGCACGAAGAAAGGAGACCCCGCTATCCCGCGAGCTGCCGAGCCCGTGCGAGGCGCCGGACGAATTCGGTCTACCGCGGGCGCAGGACCCTCGGATGTTACACGTCTGCCGGGCCTATGTCGCCAAACTGCCGAGAGGGCTACGCGCGGTGTACGAGCAGCGCTTCGTGCTGGGACGCTCACAGCTCGAGGCGGCGCGGAACCTCGAGCTGACCCGCGCCCAGCTGCGAACGCGCGAAGGACGGCTGCACCAGGGATTGCGGAAGGCGCTGGCCCCGTGGCGGCTGCGTGAGCCGCCGCCTCCTGCTCGGCGAGTGCGGTGCCCCCCTGCGCTGCGGGCGCCATGAGCGGTCGCTCCGGACGCGCCCGACCTGGCCGAGAGAGCCGGGGAGACGACGATGGAGCGAACGTTCCCAACGAGGCTGCCCACCACCGGGGTACCTGCGTCTCCTGGTCGTCGCCGACGCCGTCCCCGCACCCGACTCACGGGTCGTCGCGCGATGCCTTCCCGAATGCCTTCTTCCCTCCCGAGGAAGGGAGCTGGCTGCTGCCAAGTGCCAGGGGGGCGAAGAGCGGTGTCTGGGACCACCGTTCACACCGCGGCTCCGGCGGCCTTCGATGAGCTCTCGCCACAGATACGCAACATCGCGGCGTAGGCCCTTCCCGTCTGCAGGGCGTTGACCGCTGCGAGCTGACGCGGCCCCGAGCCCAGCTGCTGAACGAGCTCCAAACGGCGAGTGTGGAGTCGGTGAGTGTCGTCTACGGCTGCCCCACCACCGACATCTCCCAGCCCCCGGCCACACGGAAAGCGCGTTGATCGATCCGAGCGCTGCGCGTACCCCAACGAGCCGAGCCAAACCGACCGCGTTCGGCCGCGCTAGAAAGTTCGCTAACTGGTTAAAGTTTGAAGAGCAAATTACCGATCTCGCTCGCTGTGAGGGTACGGTCAAGCGACGAGCGCAGATCGGGCCGACCGTCTCCACTGTGGAGCTGCGGCCCCCTCGCCCTCATTTGTGCACTGGCCTGCTCCTCGAAGCAGCGTGCACCTGGTGGTGTAACGGACTCGGAGCCCAACGCCGACCCAACCGGCACCGCGGACGCCGGCGGCCAAGTGTACCGCGACGGGCCCGGCCAATCTGGCTCGGGCGGCAGCGGTGGCTCGACCGGCGACGAGCCGGGAGCCGGGGGCGCCGCGCCCGCCGGTCCCCCACTACTCCCTCCGACGGAGCCGACGTGCGGCGACGGCCTCGTGAACCAGGCGGAGGAAGAGTGCGACACGGCCCCCGTCAGCTGCGTCGAATTCGGCTTCGACGCAGGCTCGGCGCTGTGCACGACGAGCTGCAGCCTGGACAAGAGCGCCTGCTCCGGGGTGGAAGACTGCTACGACGGCCGGGACAACGACGGCGACGGTCTGGTCGACTGCGAGGAAACGCAAGAGTGCGCCGACGCCTGCGCAACCCTGTGCAGCGCCCCTCCAGCGCTCGCGGAGCACGCCTCTGTAACGGGGTCGACGGCGAGCCGTACGACGACGCTCGATAGCGGCTGCACGGACGGCTCCGGAACAGCGCTCACGTATCGCATCGACGCCACCGAGGATGCCAAGCTTGACCTCAACGTACTCAGCAGCAGTGCCGACTTCAGCCTGAGCGTTGCCTCCGCCTGCGGAGATACCGCGAGCGAGCTTTCCTGCACCAGCGCCATTCGCCTCACCCTGGATGTGGAGGCCGGGGAGACCTACTTCGTTACGGTCCAGGGTGCGAGCAGCGAAGAAGCCGGCAGCTTCACGCTCACGTCGGAGACGCGTCAGCCCGCCTGCGGTGATGGAATTCGCGACGCGCACGAGCCATGCGACGACGGCAACATCATCGACGGCGATGGCTGCGACCCGGACTGCAACCTCGAAACCTCCGAGCAGGAACCCGCAAACGACACCCTGACCACCGCCGACGCGTTCGCCTTCGAGCCGTGGGCCGCTGAGCTTCGCCCCGCGGGCGACACGGACTTCATCGCAATCACTCTCGACTCTCCCACCTCCTCCCTCGTGCTCGACACCCTCGGGCTCGGCGACGGCGCGTGCGGTCTCGGCCTGATGGACACGGCGCTCGACCTTTATGACACAGACGCAAACGGCAACCAATTGATTGCCACCGATGATGACAGCGGCGATGGCCTTTGCGCCCGCGTCGTCGCCACCGGACTGGCCGCGGGCACCTATTACGCGCAGGTGCGGGCAACCGGCCAATTCGAGACCGAGGCGTTCCCGTACGAGTTTCGAGCCTTCGTGGGCGTCTGCGGCAACGGAGTGCTCACCCTGGGTGAGGAGTGCGACGACGGCAACCTCGCCTCCGGCGACGGCTGCAGCGCTACCTGTGACGAGGAGAGCTGATGCGGCAGAACACCCATCGCCTGCTCGGCACCATGGCCTGCGCGCTCTCGCTCGCGGCATGCCACTCGAAGCGCCAAGCGGCTCCGGCATCTCTGGACGATTCCTATCAGGGGGTCGGCGGGCCCACGGGACGGGGGGCGCGTTGCGAGACGGGTGCCCAGCAAGCGTGCAGCGTCACTCTCTCCCAGCACAATGGCGTGCTGAACTGCTTCAAGGGCACGCAGCACTGCGTGGAGGGGGTGTGGTCCGAATGCGCCAACGGCACGCTCGTGAGCCGCCCCGCTCCGGGGCAAACGCTGAGCACTGGCTTGCGCCTAAAGGCGATCACCGGGGCTCTCGAGTGCGAAACCAACCCCTGCGACCCCTCCTGCATGGAGCTCGAGCGCCCAGCCGATGCCGGCGCCAACACCAGTGAGCTGATCGACGAGGGCGGCAGCTTCGACTGGGAAACGGGACGCCTCGCGGACTTTCCGGGGGGCCTCGTCAACAAGGGTTTGACCGAGCCGTGCTCGACCGGATCCGATTGTCAGTTCAACACGCGCTGCGACTACCCCGTCTCCGGCTCCTGCGCCCACAGCAAGTGCGCCGAGGGCGTTGCGCTCGACTCCAGCTGCGACACCTGCGTTTCTGAGATCTGCGCGGTCGACCCGCGTTGCTGTGAGGCGGCCGCCTCGGACCCGCCCGTGTGCGACCACGACCCGTGCGCCGAAGGGGCCGCCCTCGAGGCAACGTGCAACTCGTGCGTTTCCGCCGTGTGCGCGGCCGACCCGTCCTGTTGCTCCGGCTCCTGGGGGCCCAGCTGCGTCGCGGCCGTCACCTCCGTGTGCGGCGCGACCTGCTCCTGCACCACCGGTGAGGTCGCGTCCGGAGGCAAGTGCTTCTACCGCGAAGAAGCCGACTACGACTGGGTAGACGCGCGCGAGAGCTGCCAGAAGCGCGGCGCTGGGTGGGACCTGGCCTCCGTTGCCGACGCGATCGAGAACACCTTCATCGTCTCCAACATCCTCGACGACAGCGAAACCTGGATTGGGTTCACGGACGACAGCAGCCTCAGCACCGACAACGAGTGGCTGTGGTCCAGCGGCAACCCGAGTGGCATCTGGGACCAGACCGCCGGCGGAGGGAGCACGGTGCTCGTGCCCCTCGGGTCGAGCTGGAAATACAACGCAACGAACGTGAGCCCGGGCCCCTTCTGGGCGCAGAGCTGGTTCAACGACTTTTCATGGCCCGATGCGAACGCCTCCCTCGGGTTCGGCAGCGGCGGCAGCGCGCCCGCGACATCCTTTCCGAAGAACGGCCCCTCCTACTACTTTCGGCACTTTTTCAACGTTCCCGATCCCCCGAGCGGCGGTAGCCTCACCGTCCGATTCGACGATGGCTACGTTGCGTACCTCAATGGAGCCGAGATTGCCCGAGAGGACGTGGGCGGCACCTTCCACTGGGACTACGCCACGGGCTCCACGGGAAACTACGCGGAGGAAACGACGGTTCTCAACCCCGCAAGCCTGGCGATCGGCAGCAACCTGTTGGCGATCGTGGTCAAGAACCGCAGCTCCAGCTCCAACGACCTCTACTTCGACGCCCAGCTCTCCGTGCAGGCGACCAGCGGCGCCGGCATCTACGAAAACTTCGGCGCGGGCGAGCCCGGCACCGACGCCTGCGCCCTGTTCGACGCCTATCGCGTGGGGACGTGGAGCGGAGAGGGCTGCAACCGGCGCCGGGATTCGCTGTGCTCCGGGCCCCCCCAGGAGATGACGAACAACCCCCTCATCCCCGTGAGCGGCCCCTGGGAGGCCATCACCACGGGGGCGAGCTGGAAGTACCTCGCGAACAATGTGAACCCGGGCAGCAGCTGGGCAGAGCCCAGCTTCGACGATTCGAGCTGGTCCACCGGCACCTCGCAGCTGGGCTTCGGCAACGGGGACGAAGCCACGACCATCGCCAACACAGGCCCCTCCTACTACTTTCGGCACGTCGTGAACATTCCGACGGAGATTTCCGACGCCTCGATCGACATCACGTTCGACGACGCCTTCGCTCTGTACATCAACGGCAAGTCCGTGGACAGCCGCAACATGGCGTACGCCAACCACTCGTGGTACGCGGGGCTCTACTCGTCGAACAACGAAACGGTCACGCTCACGCTGGACGCCGACGACTTCGTGGTGGGCAACAACACCATCGCCGTCTACCTGAAGAATGGCAGCGCCTACTCCAGCGACGTTTCTTTCGACGCCGAGCTCAACGTCAACCTGTGCGGTCCCGACGGATGCCCGGCGGATCCGGCGTGGACGAGCACTTGCGTAGACCTCGTGGGCAGTGTGTGCGACGCACGCTGCGACACCGCCGACCCGCCCGCGGCGACGGGCCAATGCACGGCGTGGAACCCGGGGGAAACGGACAGCACGTGCGCGGGCGTGGACCTGGCGCTCGGCGTACCCTGCGACGGAAGCATCCCCGTGTGCAACCACGGCAACGCCACGGCCCCCGCCGGTGTGAAGATCATTCACTACCCCGCCAACTCGGGCCACTACCCGAGCTGCGACCCGGACCAATCTCACGCTCAGCTCTACGAGTGCTACACGGACGAGGAGATTCCGCCCGGTGAGTGCATCAACGTAACTTCCTGCCCCCAGCTCATCGGCAACCGCGAGATGATGGTCAACCCGCAGGGGGATGACTACGTGGCAGAATGCAGCTGCCAGGACAACTGGAGCCTCTACAGCAACGGCAGCTGCGGCGAGCCGATCTGCGATGGGGGCACGAGCGTTGCCACGCTCTCCAGCAAGCCCGTAGACATCATCTTCGTGATCGACAACTCGGGCAGCATGATGGAAGAGATCGCCCAGGTTCAGCAACGCATCAACGAGGACTTTGCCGCCATCATCGAGGCCAGTGGTGTCGACTACCGAGTGATCATGGTGTCCCGATACGGGGACATCAACATTCCGATCAGCTTCTCCTCCTGGTACCCCATCTGCATTTCTTCTCCGCTGGGCGGGCACGACTGCTCCAGCCCCTCGTACCAGCCGGTGACCAACAACCCCGGTCGTTTCTACCACTACAGCGCCGACATCTTCAGCACCGACGCGCTGTGTCGACTGCTCGAAGGGTTCCACAGCCCGGACGAAATCGCCAGCGACTACCGCTCGTGGACCCCGGTGGCCCCCAACGGGTACAGCGAGTTCTTGCGCGAGGAGGCGTTCAAGGCATTCGTGGTCATCACCGATGACAACATCGACTGCACCTACGGCGGGTACGCCTTCAAGGACTACGACACCGCCGCCCTCGGCACCATTGCCGCCGCCTCCTTCGACACCGCGCTGCTGACCCTTTCCCCAGCGCACTTCGGAACCGCAGCCGACCGCAACTACGTGTTCCACAGCATCGTGGCCATGGGAGAGAACTCGCCAGGCACGGAACCCTGGCCCTCGACGGCGGCCATCCAAACCAGCCAATGCAGCCCTGGCTCCGAAGCTCCGGGGACGGGCTACCAGGCCCTGAGCGTGCTCACCGGTGGCCTGCGCTACCCCACCTGCCGGCACGACGACTTCGACGCGATCTTTCAGGCCCTGGCGGAGGACGTGGTCGAAGGCGCCGTCGCGTCCTGCTCGATCGAGCTCGACGGCAGCGAGGAAGCTGACCCGGACAGCACCACGGTTACCTACTCCCCCGGGGATGGTTCGGACCCGATCGAGCTCAACCGGGCGTCGAATCTCGCGTCCTGCTCGAGCCGCGCCTACTACTACGAGGACGACGCCACCATCACCCTCTGCCCCACGACGTGCGCCGAGGTCCAGGCGGACCTCTCCGGCACCCTCGCCGTGGAAGTGGGATGTGTCGCGGTGCCGACCTACGACCGCCGCGTGCTCACCGAACGATACCAGAGCGAGTGCGACTCGGAAACCACAGTGCAGTGGAGCTTCCTCACCTACCAGTCGAGCACCCCGGGAGACTCGAGCATCGAGTTCCGGGTGCGCACCGCGGACACCGAGGCCGGCCTGGCCAGCGCCGCGTGGGTCACCGTGGCCACGGCCCAGGCGGATCCGGACACGCAGAACTGCACGCTCGCAGGCCCAAGCCCCTGCGCCATCGACCTGTACCCGATTCTGGAGCCGCTCGGCGGTGCGCACCACGAGTTCGCGGAGCTCGAGGTCAGCCTCAACCCGACGAGCGATCTGAGCGAACCAGCCACCATTCAGCGCTGGGAACTCACCTACTCCTGCCCCTATTCGCAATGAGCGAAAGGCGCGGCGGCTGCCCAACTCACGGCCCTGGGCTGGCCGACGGCGGCATCCTCCTCCTCGGTGGGGGCAGCATCCGCGGGCCGGCGCTGCCACACCGTCGCGACGACGCTTCCCATTGCGCAGTGGGCCAAGCTGGCCAGAATCCGACCGAACCGGACACACACTGGTTTGGCGCGGCGACCGACAATCAGTGATTACGGCTCATCGGACGGGGCACTAGGCAACCACGACGATGCGCGCGACCTCGGCGATGGCCGCTTCGCACGCTTCGAGAGAGGCGTTGCACTCCGTCGTGTAGACCGCAAAGAGATAGGGCCCGCCCGGCGGGAGCCGGGACGACGGCCAGGCGATTCCGATGTCGTTGATGGTTCCGAATCCGCCGCCGCCGGTCTTGTGCCCCAGGCGCCATCCCGTGGGAAGCCCGGCGCGCAGGCGCATTGGGCCGGTGGTCGTCGCTTCGAGCCAGCGCGTGAGCCGCTCGCGAGAAGGTCGTGTCAGCGCTTCGCCCAGTAGCACGTGCTGGAGCGTTCGAAGCATGGCGCTGGGGGTCGTCGTGTCCCGTTCGTCGCCGGGTCGCCCTTCGTTGAGGGTCGGCTCCGCGCGGTCCAGGCGCGTCGCCGCGTCTCCCCAGGATCGAAGGATTTTCGTCAACCCCGCCGGGCCACCGACGAACGAGAGGAGCAGGTTGGCGGCGGTGTTGTCGCTTTGCGCTACGGCGGCCTCACACAGCTCGGCGAGCGACATCGATCCTTCGCCGATCCGCTCCCGAGTGACCGGCGCATACTCGAGCAAGTCGGCCTCGCAGAAGGGAACGGACTGCTCGAGCGGCTCCGCGCCCGCGTCCGCTTGCTGGAGCACCGCGGCCGCCAGCGGCAGCTTGAACGTGCTGGCGAGGGGAAAGCGCTCATCGCCCCGGTGAAGCCAACTGCGGCCGCTGCCTGTATCACGCGCGGCGACACCGATACGCCCGCCAATTTGGGATTCGAGCGCGGCGATTCGGTCCACGAACGCCGCACACCCGGCTCCGTCGATGCGGCCCTCCCGCGCCGCCGGCTGCGCTACCTGCGCTTGCTGAGGCATCGCGCAGCTCGCCGCGAACCAGCCGAGTAAGGAGCGGCGACTCACACGGCAACCGCCCCCACGTGGCTGGGAGCGCACGACCGCAATGCCCAGCGCTTCGCTTCGACGCATGCCCGCTGTCGTAGCTCGCGATTTTCGACGTATCATTTCGACGCCGAGTCTAGGGGGTGCTCTCCCTAGCGGGAAGAGGGATCCATCCGAGAATCTCGGACGCCAAGCGCGCGCCCAGTCGGGCAATCGCGACGCTGGCCGCAGCCGCTACCCCCTCGGGAGCGCGTGAGCATCATCGGGTGGTGGCGTTCGAATTCCACGCTGAGAGGTCCTCCGGTCCTCGCGACTGGCCGGGCTGGCGCTGGACCAACCGCAGGAGCCGCAGGTCGCAAACGGTCGTGTTGGCGGCCGTTGGACTGCCAAACATCCGGGCAGACGCGAGCACGGGGCAAGAGTGCCCTCGCGGGGCAGAGGTTGAGCTTCCAAACCAACTTCCCACCCCGGAAGACACCCATGGACAAATACATCGGCAAGGACGTTCACGCCATCAGCTGCACGCTCACCATCATTGGCCCCTCGGGCCGTCGACTCGAGACGAGCGAATGGCTTTGATCGAATACCTCGAGAGCCTCTGGCCTCTCGAGCGAGCCGACCCTTCTTCCCGGGCGACCGGCAGGCGGTGAGGGCGACTTGGCGGGCGGGGCAGTCCGCACCCGCCCGAGGGACGTCCCCCGATCCCGAGCTGCAAGCCAGCGCCCCCGGCGCGAGTCGTTTCAGACGCGCAAGAGTGGGCTGAGCGCCCCCGCTGGTTCGGTCGTGCGTCAAGCCCGCGGCTGTTTCCATTTCGTGTGCCACGCTATGCTTGAAGGCGGGCGACACTGCCCCGGGCGACTCGAGGAGCGGCCCCCGACTGAAGCTCCCCCCTCGAGTGGCATTGGCTCGCGACGGTGTAGGCGCCCGCTCCTCGCCGTGAGACTGCGGACGGATGCAGCTCGCGGACTACCCCGATCGTTCGTGCCGCGTCGTGCTCGCCAGCGGCGGGGTCGTGGCCACCACGCGGCACAAGCCGGCGCGTGGGCAATGCGATCGGGCGGCAACGCGGTGGACGCGGCAATCGCCACCGCGGCCGCGCTCACGGTGCTGGAGCGACCTCTCGGTCCTCAGGGAACGGCCCGGAGGGCAGCCCGCTTCCAAGCCCGTCGCCTCCCAATTCACCCGACTATTTGGCCGGCCTCGCGCTCGCGCGTCCCGAAGGGGCGTTCGGATTATCGACGCGCTCCAGTTGCTCCGCCACGTCTTCGGGCACGTCGCGGCGAACCGGCCAGTCGCAAGGCAGAGCCGTCGGCGCGGCGCGCGAAAGCAAACAGCGGTCCACGAGTCCCGTCGGGCTCGGAGTCGTCTGGATGCGTCCCCGTTCGTCGGGCACGTAGGGCGTCTGCATGCGGATTTCGCGTGGACAGGTCATGGATCTGGCGCCACTTCTCCGGTCTGGCCAGCGGCTTCGCGCCTCGAGGGGCTCGTCGGGGAATTCGGGGGCGCACGGGCCGAAGCCCGGGCGGGATGAAGTGGCGAGAATCGCACGAGCCTGTCACCCGGAGCGCGCGAGGAGTCGATCCGACCAGGGAAAGGAGGGTCGGCGGGCGCTTTCGCTCGTCAACGGAGCATTCTACCCCTCTGTGGACCCCGCCTCGGGTTTGCTATGAGGGACGCAGACGCGGTCGTGGGGACCGCGAGCGAGGTAGACGATGCGCAATTGGGCTCCTACGATCGCAGCGTTTTCGCTGCTCATTGCTTCTTGTTCCGGCGACGACGACGGCGGCATGCCGTCGACTCCGTCCGCACGGTCCGACACGACGGTGGAAGAGAACCAGCCGGCGACGGGCGGCGACGAGGGCGGTGGTGCCGCCGAGGGCGATGGCGCGAGTGGCGCCGCCGATGAGGCGGACGACTCCGCGATGGGCTCGGGCGACACCAACGGCACCGAAGGCGCGAACGACGACCTGTCGCTGTCCGGGGGCGAGGACGAGGCGCCGGGCGGCGGCGGAGGCGAGGACACGGGGGCCGACGATCCCGCCGACGTCATGCCGGGTGGAGACGACCAGGAGTCGGCGGTCGACGATCCCGGCGACCCCGAGGAGGAGCCGGCAAGTGACGAGCCGGACGAAGAGGAGCCGGCTCCCGACGACATCCTCGCCGACGGGACCATGACCTTCTTCGTGACCAGCGCGGGCATGGGCGACGGCGGCAACCTCGGCGGGCTCGACGGAGCCGACGCCTTCTGCGCGGACCTCGCCGCTGCCGCCTCGCCCGACCTTTCGCGACGCACCTGGCGCGCCTACCTGAGCACCAGCACCGTCGACGCGCGTGATCGCATCGGCACCGGGCCCTGGCACAACCAGGCGGGCGCCGTCATCGCCAACAGCCTCGACGAGCTGCACGACGCCGCCAACGTCGACCCGGGCGGCCCCCTGGACGCGGCCTGGCCCATCGGCAATCTCGAGATTGCGCTCGACGAAACGGGCGCTCAGGTGCCCGGCAACGTGCACGACATCCTCACCGGCACGCTGCTCGACGGCACCGCGGCACCCGGTCTCAACTGCGACGACTGGACCTCGAACTCCCAGAACGCCACGGCGCGCAACGGGCATTCCAACCGCACCGGTCTGGCGGGTCAGCGACAGCTCTTCAACGACGTGCACGACGTCGGCTGCGGCCCCGTCCCAGCCGGCAGCAACTTCGTCGGGGGCACGGTGAGCCAGGGCGGAGGCCGCGGCTCGATCTACTGCTTCGCCGTCATCACGGGCGAGTAGTCGAGGACTCTGGGCATCCCGGGCGGGGCCAACAGGCCCCTGGCTGCGTCCCCCCGAGAACGCTCTGACCTCGGCGCTCGCATCCTCGAGGATTTCGTGGACGAGCGCGCCCGGGGCGTCATCCTCGTGGCCGGGGCGCTGCCCAACGCTGGCCGGCGGGGTACAAGGCGCGCAGCCGCGCTCTTTCACCGGCGGAGAGTGGAAAGACGCGCGGGATGAATCCAGCTGCGCCGAGCCCGGCATGCGAAGGATTTGCCAACGCGCGAGCCAAACGGCGCGCAAGGCCGACCGACGCGACCGAGTTCGGTGGAACCGGCCGACGAAAGGGAGGACGCGCGCTCCGTGAGGGGTCACGAGCAGGGCCGGGGCCCCCGGGGGCCGCGACTCGCCTGCGGCCGAGATCGCCGCGCTGCGGAGTCTCCCGGACGAAACGACGAGATATCAGGTGGTGAAGAACCACGAGGAACAGCATTCGATCTGGCCGGTGAGGCGGGCGCTGCCCCGAGGTTGGGAGAGCATCGGCCGCGAAGGCACCAAAGCGGAGTGCCTCGAGATCATCGCCGAGGTGTGGACCGATCTGCGTCCCCTCAGTCTGCGGCAGGCCAGGAACGACGCGAAATGAACACGAGAGAGCCATTGAGCCCCGACGAGCCCATCCTGGCGTCGCTGCCGGGGGACCCGGCATCGATCGCCGGCGCGCGCCGCCTGCTCAACGACGCGCTCGGCGCGGGCACGTACCGCGACGAGGACGTTGCTGCCCTCGTGCGCGACCCCGGCTACCTCCTCGTCGCCGCGCACCTCGGCGACCTCTTGGTTGGCGTCGCCGGGGCGAAGATCCTCGCGCCCGGCGCCGAGCCGTCTCTGGCAGCCTTCGGCGCTTCGAACGAGCAGCTGGGGGCGAGCCGGCGCCTGGGCTGTCTCGACACCGCCGCGGTGGTATCGGGGTATCGGGGGCGAGGGATCGGTATGCGGCTCGCGGCGGCACGCATCTCGTGGCTGCGCGCTGGCGGCGTCGAGGTCGCGTACGCGATCTCGTGGATGTCCGGGCAGGCGCATACGTCGGCGCGCGTGCTCGAGCGCCTCCACTTCACCCGCGCGGGGATTGCCCACGAGCACTTCCTCGAGATGAGCATACGCACCGGGTACCGGTGTCCGACGTGCGGCTTCCCGTGCCGCTGCGCGGCGGTGCTGTACGTCAAGGATCTGACCGCCAGCTAGGAGACCGCAGCAGGCTCCTGGTGCGAAGGGACGCTTTCTCGCGTGCCGGGCGACGGCTCCGGTCGGAGCCGACCCTGGAGAGGGCGGCACGGGGGTCGACCCGACGGGGTCGGGCGAGGCAGCGGGCGACCTGGAAGGCGGAGCGCAGCCCGTGGGGCTCGACGACTCGGACGAGTCGCCGGGCGACGCCGAAGGCGGAGCCGACCCGGGCGGAGAGGACGATTCCCCGGTGGCGGCGTGCGCGCGCGAGGTCACCGAAGCCAACAAGGCCACCGTGCAGGCCGCCATCGACGAGCTGTTCGTGCAGGGGGACGTCACCGCCGTGGACCGCTACTGGGGCGAGCCGTACTTGCAGCACAACCCCATCGCGGCCAGCGAGTGGAGGCGTTTCGCGGCATCTTCAGCGGGCTCGTGAGCCCCGGAAACCCCATCTACGAGCCGGCCCGGGTGATCGGCGAGTGCGAGCTGGTGCTCATCCACGGAACCTACCTGGGCCTTGGCGGGCCCATCTTCGACGTGTTCCGGGTCGAGGAGGGGCGGCTTGTCGAGCACTGGGACTCCGCCGGGAGCGCGCCGGGGCCCAACGCGAGCGGCCGCGGCGCCGTCGACGGCGAGGTTGTCGTGAGCGACGTCGAGTCGAGCGTGGAAAACGAGGCGCGGGTGCTCGAGCTGTTCGAGCGGGTGCTCGTGGGGGGAGACCTCGAGGCGGCGGGCGACTACCTGAGCCCGGCGCTCGTCGAGCACGATCCGAGGGGCAGCGACGGCCTGGAGGCGTTCGTCCAGGCCGTCCTGGACCAGGGCCTTTCCTATCGCGAGGTCCATCACTCGATCGGCGACGGGAATTTCGTTTTCGTAATGAGCGAAGGCGCGGTCGCCGCCACCGACGTGGCCCACTACGATCTGTTCCGGGTCGAGGGCGGGCTCGTCGTCGAGCACTGGAGATCGCGGCGCGACGTGCCGGCGACCACGGCCAGCGGGCTCGGCATTTTTTGACGGGTCGCGGTCAGAGGTCGCGCCAGACGACGCCGTTTCGCCCTCGCTCGAGGGCGGCGTAGCGGCGGCGCAGAGCGCCGAGGGCGATCACCGCGAGCGCCATGACCGCGTACACGCCCGGGGCTCGGCGGGTCGGGCTGGCGGCGGAGTCAGCGCTCCGCCGGCCGGGGTCGCGCCATCGCCAGGGCGCAGCTCGTCTCCCGGGGTGCCGCGATCAGCGACACCTCGAAGCCGGCGTGCTCCAGCCGCTGGCAGTACCAGTCGAGCTCCTCGACGCGAAAGCCCTCCTCGGAGAAGCCGGCGTCCCGGAGGTGTGCGGCAGGAGCGATGCCGAGCACGAGCTGCCCGGGCGACGCGCGGCCGCCCAGCATGCCCCTCAGGCGCAAAAAGCCCGCGTCGACGTCTCGCCAGAAGTACACGGTGTTCATCGACAAGGCCGCGTCCACCGCGCGCTCGGGCAGGTCTTCCGCGGCGTGCGGCCAGAGCTCCAGGCGACCCTCGGCGAGCGGCCAGGCCCAGCGCCGGTGGGCGCGGGCGCGCATCGCGAGGGACGGCTCGGACGCGATCACGCGCAGGCCGCGTCCCAGCAGCGCCTCCACGCCGACCCCACCGCCAAAGCCGAGCTCGAGCACAGTTTGCCCCGCCTCGGCCTTCAGCAGGTCGAGCGCGCGCCGATAGTCGGACGCGTTGAAGCGATTGAGCAGGTGCGCCATCGGGCGGGCCAGCACGCCGCGCGGACCCGACAGCTGCACCCGCAGCCAGTGCGGCGCGCTCACGACGGCACCTCGTCGGCGGCCGCCGAGCGGCGGCGGCGCTCCGGCAAGGAAAATGGACGGGACGGCATGGGCTGCGTTCATTTACACCCGGAGCTCGGCTCGCTCGAACCAAAAACTCGCGGTCGGGCCGAGGCCGGCCGGGGCACTTTCGGGGCGGTCGAAAACCCGGCCGAGGCCGAAGCGCTGGACAGGTGTCGCCCGCCCTACGAGCAGGGATGCCGGGCTCGGGTTGTGCAGCCAGCGACGGGCAACCGCTGCTCAGCGACGACTGCCCGGTGTCGAGTCAGATCTTCTGCAGCGACTGCGCGACGCGGAGCGACTGCCGCTGCGACCCCTGCGCTGGCCCCGTCCAGCTCCGCTGCTCGAACGGTAGCTGCCAACCGCGAGCGTGCGGCTAGAAGTCGTCGACCGGTGCGGGGCGCCACTCTGAGCGCCATCCGCGCAGCGTGACCCCGACGGGGCTCAATGCCGCTCGAGCGGGTTGGCTCGGGGGTGTCCGGGGGAACCTGGCGAGAGGCGATATTCGCATATCGCATATCGCATATGCACATGCGGCGCTTTGGAGGCAATCCCGCGGCAGGGGGAACGCCCGGGTAGTACGGTCGGCCTCGCCCGCTGACCACCGTGGTTTTCAGTCCGAGCGTCGACGTCGGGGGCCCCCGTCCCACCGCGCGCGGGAGGCGGGCAGAGGGCTGCACTTGCAGTGGAAGGAGTGCGTGTCGAAAGGGCGAGAGGGGGCGAGGCGCACGCGCCGTGCGCTGCCGGCTGAGGCCAGCGGCGCGACGCGCAGGGTCACGGCTACGTCGAGCTGCCTCGGCTGCGGCCGTTCGATCCGTGGTTCTTGCACGACCCGGACGACTACTACCGGTAAGAGCGTCTCGGTCGCGTGGGGCTGCGGGTCGTGGGGACTCGAACGCGGGCGGGTACCCGTGGCTCAGGCCCGCCCCCCCGTCACGGGCTCCACATGCGGCGGGCGAGGTCCACGATCAAGGTGACGTGCTCCTCTCGCTGTCCGGGGTCGAGCTCGTCCCAGTGCTCGAGCAGCCAGGCGTCGGCAACGGAGTCCAGGCTCGCCCACAGGCTGAGCATCAGCTCGAGGTCGACATCGCGGCGCACGGCGCCGAGCTGCTGTCCTCGCTCGAACACCGCTCGCATCCAGTCCTTGCCCACCTCGCGCAGCTCGTCGAGCGACGGGGCGCCCTTGTCGTGGCGAGCGGCATGCGCCGTGCCGAGCAGTCGCGCCAAATCCGGCCGGCGCGAGTACTGCTCGAAGATCTCGTGGCTGCAGCGCTCGAGCTGCTCCCAGAAGGCCTCGCGCGTCAGCTCGGAGAGATCGAGCGGCGGCGAGATGGCGAGCAGCTCCTCGAAAGCTGCTTCCAGAATCGACAGGTACAGGTGCGCCTTGTCGTGGAAGTAGTAGTACATCGCCCCCTTGCTGATACCCGCCTCCTCGATGATGCGGTTGAGCGACGCGCCGGCGAAGCCGTGCTCGGTGAACTCGCGGCTGGCGGCGCACAGGATGCGCTTGCGCTTGTCGGCGGGCAGTCGGTGGAAGCGGGGCAGCGGACGGCCCGCCGAGCCGGCGCCCGGGGACGCGGCGCCCGACCTGGGCTCGGCCGGCGGGGGTCCCGAATCGTCGGGCCGGTCGCGTGCTGCCATGTTTCGGCATTACAGCAGCAAACGGCAGGCGCAGGCGAGCCCCTGGGAACTTGGCGCCACCCACTTTACGTCGCGGCCGGCGGTGTTAGACTGCCGGTCGAACCTATGGTCTAAAAATCGGGTCTCGAGGGCCCGAGGCGGGAGTTTTCCATGTCCGTTCCGCGTTCGCATTCCGTCCGCCTCGTCGTCGCCCTGGCGGCGCTGTTGCTGTCGCCGCTCGGCTGGTCGACACGCTCGAGCGCGGCCGACGACTCGGGGGATGGCGCGATGGTCGACCGCATCAGCCACGAGCTCGATCGGCTCTACCGTTCCGAGTTCAGCCACGGCAACGTGCGCATGCGCGTCAAGACCCCGCACTACGAGCGCGAGCTCGCGATGGAGATCTGGACCCGGGGGCTCGACGACACGCTGGTGCGCATCCACTCGCCTCGCAAGGAGCGTGGCACCTCGACGCTGAAGAAGGGCCGCGAGATGTGGAACTATCTTCCCAAGATCAAGAAGACCATCCGCATCCCGCCCTCGCTGATGATGAGCTCGTGGATGGGTAGCGATTTCACCAACGACGACATGGTGCGCGAGAGCAGCTGGCAACAGGACTACACCGCCAGCGTCCAAAAGGGCGCGCCCGCGGGGCAGATCTGCCTCGACTACCGCGCGAGAAGCGACGCCGCCGTGGCCTGGGACCGCGTGGTGGTGTGCGTGAACGAAAAGACCTACGTGCCGCTGACCGAAGCATTCTACGACGAAAAGGGTCGCAAGGCCCGCGTCATGGAGTTCAGCGACGTCAAGAGCTTCAGCGGTCGCCCCGTGCCCTCGAAGATGACGCTCACCCCGCTCACCGCCGACAAGCGCGGTAACGAAACCGTGGTCATCTACGATGAGCTCGAGTTCGACGAGCCCTTGCCCGACCGCCTCTTCTCCCTCACCAACCTCCGCCGAGGCCACTGACCAGATCCCCGCTTCCCTCCCCCGCTCCCGCTCCCCCCAACCTCCCTCCCGCTCCATGCCCCTCACCCTCCAGATCGGCCTGCGCAACCTCGCTCGCCAGCCTCGCCGCACCATCCTCACCGGCTTGATGCTCGCGATCGGCACGGCGCTCGCCGTGTACGTCAACGGCCTGTCGCAGGGCAGCTACGCGCTGTTCATCGACGGCGCGACGCGCACCTGGCTCGGGCACTTTCAGGTGCTCGAGGGGGACTTCAACGACAAACCCCGCATGCACAAGACGGTCGAGGACTCCGAGGCGTTGGTGCGCGCCATAGAGGCCGTGGCCAGCGTGCAGGGCGCCACGCGCCGCATCGAGACGGCGGGGCTGTTGGCGGTAGACAAGCGCACCACGGGCGTGGCGCTGGAGGGCGTCGAGCCGGCGGGCGAGCTGCGCACGACGCGCGTACCGGCGCTCGTCAAGCGGGGCCAGTGGCTGCCCGAGCGCGGGGCGGCGACGGGGGGCGACGACGACGAACCGTTGCCGATCGTGATTGGCACGCGCGTGGCGCGGCGGCTCGGCGTCGATCTCGGCGGCGAGGTGAGCTTCGTCGGGCAGGCTGCCGACGGCTCGATCGCCGCCGAGCTGTTCACGGTGGTCGGGCTGCTCGAGTCCGGCAGCGAGGCCGTGGACGGCGCGCTGGCGATGATCCGTCTGTCCGACGCCCAGGAGCTGTTCGTGCTCGGTGACCGCGTGCACCGGGTGATCGGCACCATCGAGCCGAAGGCGAACCTCGACGCGGTGCTGCGGCGCCTGCCCGATCCGAGCCCGGATCGCCTGATGAGCTGGAAACAGCTCGACGAGGGCATGTACAACGCCATCCAGGCCGACCGCGACAGCGGTCAGGTGATGCTGTGGGTAGTGATGCTGGTGGCCGTGCTCGGAGTGGCCAACACCCTGCTCATGAGCGTGTTCGAGCGCACGCGCGAGCTGTCCATCATGCTCGCCCTCGGCACCTCGCCGCGCCGCATCGTGGCGATCACGCTGTGGGAGGTGGCGTTTCTGTCGGTCGCGAGCGTGGGCCTGGGCGCCGCCATCGGCTGGGGCCTGGCCGAGTACGTGGTGATCCCGCTCCGCGACCCGTTCGAGTGGGCGGGCGTCGTCGTCGACACCATACCCGGAAAGAACACCTGGTTCGGCTCCCTGTGGACGCCGCTGTTGATCTTCCTCGCCAGCCTGCTGAGCGGGCTGTGGCCGGCGCGCCGCGCCGCCCGGCTCGATCCACTCGCCGCGCTGCGGTAACCAGAAACGGGGAAACGCGAACGTGACCGAGACGCTCTCCTTTGCCTGGCGCAACCTGTGGCGCAACCCGCGCCGCACCATCATCACCGCCAGCGCCATCGGCCTGGGGCTCGCCCTGTTCATCGTGGCCGTGGCCTACATGAAGGGCTTTCTCGTCTACATGCTCGACGCCACCACCGGCAGCTGGACGGGCCACGCCCAGATCCAGTCGCCCGCCTACGTGGACAGTCACGAGGCCAGCGACACGCTCGACGACGGAGCGGCGCTGCTCGAGCGCGCGCGCGCCCTGCCCCACGTCGCGGCCGCCACCCCGCGCGTCTACGGCCCTGGCATGGCCAGCATGGGCGACCGCACCGCCCGCGTGGAGCTGGTCGGCATCGACCTCCACAGCGAGCGGCAGGTGACCCAGTTCAAGGACGAGCTGTCGGAGGGCAGCTGGCCCGAAAAGCCCAACCAGGTGCTGATCGGCGTCAAGCTGGCCGAGCTGCTCGAGCTGAGCGTGGGGGACAAGCTCGTGCTGACCGCCGCCGACGTCCAGAGCGGCGACCTCAACGGCCAGCTCGTGCGCATCGGCGGGCTCGTCTACTCGAACAACGCCTACCTCGATCGCCAGGCCGTGGTGATGCCCATCGAAACGACGCAGAAGCTGCTCGGCATCCCGGGCCGCCTGCACGAAATCGCCGTCACGCTCGACGTGCCCGCCGACGACGAGGCCGCCATCCGCGGCGCCCTGCGCCCGCTCCAGAGCGAGCACGCGAGCGTGCGCCCCTGGCAAGAGGTGCAGAAGGGCCTGTCGAGCGCCATCGAGCTCAACGCCCAGACCCTGTGGATCAGCGTGCTGGTGGTGTTTCTGATCGCCTCGTTCGGCATCGTCAACACGATGACGATGTCCTTTCTCGAGCGCTACCGCGAGTTCGGCATCCTGCGCGCCGTGGGCACGAGCCCCTCGCGCCTGATCGGCCTGGTGCTGACCGAAGCCGCCTGCCTGGGCATGATCGGCGTGGCCGTGGGGCTCGTGGTCGGCCTGCTCGTCTACTGGCCCTTTGCCGTGTACGGCCTGACCATCGGCGGCGCCGAAGCCTACGGCGTCAGCTTCGATCGCCGCATCCTCTTCGAGCTCGACGCCCCCATGACCGTGGAGCTCTGCATCGTCTTCTGGTCACTGACCGTCCTCACCGCCCTCGGCACCGCCCGCCGAGCCGCGAAGGTCCAACCGATCGAAGCCCTCCGCCAAATCTAGCCCCCCCGCGTCCCGCTCCCGCTCCCCCAACCCCTCCCCCGAAAGGCATCGTCCATGTCCGCCGCCGTTCCCGTGCTCGAGCTCGACGACGTCAAGCGTCACTACGTGACCCAGGGCGAAACCGTCCACGCCCTGGACGGCGTCACCCTCCGCGTCGAGGCCGGCGAGTTTTTGGCGGTGGCCGGCCCCTCCGGCTCCGGCAAGAGCACGCTGCTCAACCTGGTCGGGGCGCTCGACGTGCCCACCTCCGGCCGCGTGCTGGTCGAGGGGCGCGACCTGTCGGGGCTCAGCAGCAGCGAGCTGAGCGACCTGCGTCGCGACCGGCTCGGCTTCGTGTTTCAGGCGTACAACCTGATCCCCGTGCTCACCGTGATCGAAAACGTCGAGTACGTGATGATGATCGCCGGCCAGGGCAAGCTCGAGCGCCGCGAGCGCGCGCGGCAAGTGCTCGAGTCGCTCGGGCTCGGCGGCATGCTCGACCGGCGCCCCAGCGAGCTGTCCGGCGGGCAGCAACAGCGCGTGGCCGTGGCCCGCGCGCTGGCCTCCCGGCCCGCGATCATCCTCGCCGACGAGCCCACCGCCAACCTCGACAGCCGCACCGGCGAGGAGCTGATCGAGCTGATGGCGCGCATCAACCGAGAGGAGGGCACCACCTTCATCTTCTCGACACACGACGAAAAGGTGATGAAGAGCGCCTCGCGGCTCGTGCACCTCGTCGACGGCAAGATCGATTCCGATGTCCGCCAGGCCGCCTGAGGGGCGCGGCACGCAGGGCCCAGGCGGCCTGGCCCGCTCGGAGAGCGCTCGGTCGAGGCGCGTCGGCCCTGGACTCTCGGTCTGCTGCGCCGCGCTGGCGCTCGCGCCGCCGGCGAGTGCGTTCTACGAAACCAGCGGCGACAGCTCCGACCTGAGCCTGCTCGGGGCCGCCAAGCTCTTTCCGAGTTACTCCCGGCTGCGCGAGACGGCGCTCGGACCCGCGAGGAACCTCTGGAGCGGCGTCGGCAGCCTGCGCCTGCAGCTCGACGCCGGTCTGAGCCAGCTCGGAAGCATTGGCGAGCTGCGGCTCGAGGCCGCCTACCACCTGTTTCCCGTCGTGCAGACGCCGGGCGCGTCCGAGCTCGGCGGGCTCGAGCTGTCGGGCTCGGCGCAGCCGCCGGGGGCGACCGCGGCGTCGCTCGTACGGCCGCCGGTCACGCGCCTGCGGCTGGCGGACCCCGATGTCAGCCTGGTGAGCGAAGAGCATTTTCAGCTGTCGCACAACCTGGACCGGCTGAGCCTGCTGCTCACGTTGCCGGGGGCGGACCTGCGCGTCGGGCGCCAGGCGATCAGCCCCGGGGGCGCGAGGCTGTTCAACGCGGTGGACGTGTTTGCGCCGCTGTCGCCCGCGAGCCTGGACAGCGAGTACAAGCCGGGCGTCGACGCCATCCGGCTGAGCGTCCCGCTCGGCGAGGACTCGGAGCTCGAGCTGCTCGCGACGGGGCACCGGGGCGCGCCGTCGCGCGGGGTGTTTCTGCTGCGCGCGCGTCACTCGTTTCCAGGGCTGGACGTGGCGGTGATGCTCGGCACCTCCGAGCGCTCGCCCACGGCGACGCTCGAGCTGTCGGGTGACGTCGCGGGCGCCACACTGTACGCCGACGTCTTCTACCGCCGCTGGACGGACGCGGCGCTGCGCGCGGCGGGCTCGCTGGACCTCGACGCGGAACGACGGGACGCGCTGCGCGCGTCGGCCGGCGTGCACTACTTCGTCGAGGGCGGCAGCGTGATCGAGGGCGGCACCAACGTGATCGCGGAACTGCACTACCAGGGCCCGGGCGCGAGTGACCTCGCCGGCGTACCGGCCGTGGTCACCTCCGCGCAGTGGCGCACGGGCGAGAGCTTTCTCGTCGGTCGCTACTACGCCGGCGTGGCGATCGACCACGAGCTCTCGGAGCTCGTGCGGCTGTCGGCGTCGTCGCTCGTCAACGTGGGCGATCCGTCGGCGCTGTTGACGGCCGGGGTGAGCTGGGACTCGAGCGACTCGACGCAAGTGGGAGCGGGGGCGCTGGTGGGAGTCGGGGCGGGGAGCCCGGGGTTGGCGCTGGGGAGTGAGTTTGGTCTGTATCCGGGGACGGTTTATGCGGACTTGCGTTGGTATTTTTAGTGGGGCTGCGAGGGGCGCGAGCGGGCGGCAATATTCCGCTACGGGAAGGTTGTCCAGCGCCGATCAGTGGAGGATGTGCGGCTCCCCCATTTTTGCCGGCCGCTGGTCCAGGGCGGCCTTGCACTAGTCGGTGTTGCGCTGGGGTGCGCCCGGTTTGGGTACGACATGGTGCTCAACGGTGAGATCGCGACGGGCGGCGGCGACCTGACCGACGGCGGTCACTTGACGAGCGACGGCGGCCCGGGCGGCGGCGGTCAGGGCAGCGACGGCGGCACCCCGGCCGAAACTCCCGGCTCGTCCTGTGCGGACGGGGTCGCGACGGCCTCGTGCGACCCGCAGGGACCTGTTCCGGACGGGGGCGCCGGAGGCGCCGACGCCGCGGCTGCCGCCGACGACGCCAGCACCGGTTCCTGCAGCGGCGGAGACACTTGCACCTGCGCGGCCGACCCCGTGTGCCAGGTGCCCGGTGACGTGTGTGCGGACGCAGCGACCCTCGCAACCTGCGCGCAGGACGCAGACGGATGTCTCGTCGTGGTCGGGACCGCCGCGTGCGGCGCTGGGGAAACCTGCCAGGGCGGTCGCTGCGAATGCGGCTCGGCCTTGGACTGCGGTGGATCGTGTGTCGACGAGCAGACCGACCCCAGCAACTGCGGCGCGTGCGGGCACGACTGTCTGGGGGGAGCTTGCCAGGGCGGAGTCTGTCAGCCGGTGACGCTCGCAACGGGTCAGAACAATCCGACCGGCGGACTCACGCTCGACGCGAACAACATCTACTGGACCACCTTCGGTGCAACCGGCAGGGTGATGCGGAGCCCACTGGTCGGCGGTGCTGCCGTCACGTTCGCCTCAAACCAGGGTTCGCCCGCTGGCATCGCCGTCAACGCGACCAACGTCTATTGGGTGACATTGGACGCCTCCGGTTCGGTGAGAACGGCTCCCATCGGAGGCGGAGTGCCGACCCAACTCGGGACTGGCTCGTATCCGGAGGACGTGGTCTTGGACGCCACGAGCTACTATTGGACGAATGGCGGCACTGCCGCCAGCCCCGGCTCGGTGATGAAGGCGCCGATTGCCGGCGGGGCGGCGCAGACCCTGGCCTCGGGCCAGTCCGGGGCGTCGGTACTCGCACTGGATGGCGTCAGCGCCTACTGGACCAACTACGCCGCCGGTGCCGCGTTCGCCGGAACGGTGAGGAAGGTGCCGCGCGGCGGAGGCGCCGTCACCACGTTGGCGTCGGGCCGAAACGGACCTCAGGGAATCGCAGTGGATGGCGTGAACGTCTACTGGGCGGATTCCCTCGGCGGTAGCCTCGCGATGGTATCGGTCGACGGCGGCGGCGTCACCGCGCTGGCCTCGGGTCAAAACTCGCCTCGATACGTCGCGCTCGACGCTGCCAACGTGTACTGGACTACGCGAGGGACGAGCGCTGCCGGCTATACCGACGGCACCGTGATGGCGATCCCTCTCGGGGGCGGAACGCCCGTCGTGCTGGCTTCGGGTCAAAACGGCGCCGCGGGGATCACGGTAGACGCCACGAGCGTCTACTGGTCCACCAACGGAACTGCCGCGGCCAGCTTCGCGAATGGCACGGTGATGAGGGTGGCCAAGCCGTAGTCGAGAGCCCTGGCACGGAGCGCGAGTCGCGAAGGATGGCGCAACGGCTGGGCGTGTTGCGTGAGCTGCGCGCCGCTGATGCTCGCGTGCACGCTGACGGGGCACCACCCCCTGGCAATGATCGGTGGTTTCCTGGCAGGGTGGCTAGAGCGCGCGAGCTTCCGACCCGACGTCAGGCGCGCGGCGGGTACGTGCGGGGCGCTGGGAGCCCACTTTCTCTATCTCGCTCTGTAAGTGCCCTCAGCGGCCGGGCAGCCTTTCTCGCCTTCGCCCCGCCTGGGCCGAGAGAAGACTGCGCAAGAATCATGTTCGCTGATCTGGCGCGGCACGCGTGACCATCGCGGCGCTCGGGTTCGTCGAGGTGCCGGGTGCGAATGCGCCAGGTGGGTGCTGCTGGCGCTGCCGTTGGTCGTGGCCTCCGGCGGGCGAGCTATGGGACGACCGCCACGGCGTCCACCACCAGCGTGCCGCTCGTGACTTCGAGCCGGGC
Source organism: Polyangiaceae bacterium (assembly GCA_050299315.1). GTDB lineage: Bacteria > Myxococcota_A > Polyangia > Polyangiales > Polyangiaceae > SZUA-265. Next base: position 15,535 of record JBNKVS010000048.1, on the reverse strand, counting down.
GCGGTGCGGACCGGCGGCGAGTCCGCGCAGCGAATACGTTTGATAGAATTCCGCGGCCGCCAAGGTGGCCGCCGAGGCGTCGACCAGTTGACCATCGACGCTCACCTGGAGCCGGGCCGAGCCGTCGTTGGGGCCGAGCACATCGAGCCCGGTGCCCTCGAACTCGTACTCGAGGGTCGCGCCCGCGCCCTGGCTGGTCGACAGCGAGCGCTGGTAATTGTACATGCCCCTGCCGTTTTCGTGCGCCCAGCCGCCGCCGTACACCAGCTTGGTGGCAGGCGGTGACCCGAGGTCGTACATCTCCAAGTCGTCGAGCATCTCCGAGTAGTACGGGGCCTGACCCGCCACCTTCTCGACCTTCAGGTTATCGAAGCGGGTGTTGTAGTAGCCGCTCGCCAGATCGACGCGACCGGAGAGCCGCGGTCGGGCATCGGTGTACGTCGCCAGCGTAGCGCCGTCGAGGAAGGCCGTCACCCGCGAGCCGACGACCTCGAGCGCGAGGTTGTGCCAGGCGTCGAACGCCGCGTCGAAGCCCGCGATCGCCGTGCCGCCGGCGCCGCTCGCGACGTTGCCGCTCTCGACCGGGTTGCCGTCGACGAGCAACTGCCAGCCACCATCGAACGTGAGCTTCAGAAAGTACGGCGTGCCGTTCATTGCGTGCGAGCTCGGCCCACCCTGCTGGCGCGCGCCGATGGCGGCATAGTTGTTGCCGCCCTGGGTGCTGCCGTTCTCGAACGAGACGTCCACGCTGGCCCGGTAGTTCAGCCAGCGGTTGTCGCCGACGCCGGTGATGGGGTCGCCGCCGTTCCAGGTGCCGCCGAGCCCCATGCGCGCCCGATCGACCTGCTGCCGCAGCACGAAGTCGTCGGAGCCGCTGGGTAGATAGACCTCGAACGCGCCGTTGCGATCGCACAGGTAGCGTGGGATCACGCTCTGGGGCCCGCCGCGGGAGGCGACGTAGCTCTCGCTGCCCGCGATCACTCCGCCCTGCCCGATCACCGGCACCGTTTTCGTCGAGTAGTCGAAGTCGTCGGCATACAGCACGCCGTCCGACGCGTCGGGCAGCGACCCCGTGGCATCCGTGTCGAGGACGCTGCGGGGTCCCTCCACGGGCAGCGGGCGATGGTACTCGGCGCTCGGCGCGTTCTGGAGGGTCGTGACGGTGACGATCGAGTAGGGCTGGACCGCGACCTGGTAAACGCCCTCGCCGTCGGCGGACAGGTCGCAGCGATACTGCATGTAGTTTTGGTTGAAGCGCGCGCCGGCGTCGGCCGCACGCGTCTCCCACAGCTCGAGGGGCGGGCTGCCGGCGAAGGCCATGTTGGCGGCGCGGATGCGGTAGGTACGCGGCTGCTCGCTGTCATTGACCAGAATCGCGGAGAAATCGCTCTTGTCGGGCGCCGCGAGCGTCATGTAGCTCGGCGTGCCGTTGCGACCGCTGACGGGGTTGGTGCCGGTGGCGCCCGTGGCGCTCGCCTGGGGCACGGCCCGCCAGATCCCGGCGCCGTTGTCCGCGTTCTCCCAGCCCGTCTTGGCGAACCAGCTGAAGTGCCGCAGCACTTGCAGAGCGACGTCGTAGTGGATGAAGCCCGACCAGGGGTCGCGCGCGCTGAGCACCTCCTTGAAGGCGAATTGCCCCCCCTCGTAGAACGAGCCGATGGCGGGCTGGTAGATGAAGTGGGTGCGGCGCGAGTTGACGAACCCCTTGACGATGGTGTTGCCCATCTCGAGCGGACCACCCTGGCCACCGATGCCCGTGCCCGGCAGCGAGGGGTCGCGCATGTTGTTGTTGGGACGGAACGCGCTGTTGCTGAAGGTGGCCTGAGCCTCGCTGTTCCAGACCTCGAGGTCAAATTGCTCGGCGAGCCGCTTGAAGTTGCCCCCGCCGTCGTCGTCGGTGTTGTAGTGATAGCCCGCGACGGCCACGGCGCTGCGGAGCGCCGCGTCGCCCACGAGCGCGCCACCGAACGAGCCGATCCCCGCCTCGTCGGAGATCACGACCTTGATGTCGTTGTAGAGCGCCTGCTCCTCGGCGCTCTCGAAGCCCGCCGCGTCGCTGGCGACGCGATCGGCGTACTGCCGCGTCCAGGTCAAGTCCGCCCTGGTCTCGTTCACGCCGGGATTGACGTAGTCGACCATGTAACCGTAGGCGCGATACGCCGCCAGAATGGTGTTCTTGTACCAGGTGTATACGGCGTCGTTATCGCCCACCCAGCCCGGCGCGTTCCAGCGCAGGAGGCCCACGCGCACGTCCGGATTGAGCTGCTTGGCGTCTGCGGCGAGCTGAAAGCCCGGATCTCGCCGCACGTTGGCCGGCTCGCTCGCGAGGCGCATCGTGGCCGCATTCGGACCGGTGGAGTTGTTGCGGTCGTTGCCCAGCTCGATCTTGACCTGCGTCATGATCGGCCGGCTGCCGCCGAACAGGATCCGGAGCATCTGCGCATACGCTTCGGGGTGCTCGGATTTGTAGTCCGTCAACAGTTCGCTCGTGCCGTTGGCGCTCAGCACGCCGAAGCCCTTGAACGTGAGCCCGTTGACGTTGCCGCTCGCGACGTCATCGCCATCGAGCTCGATGCTCGTCGTGGCCCCCTGGGTCGCCATCGGCTCGCAGACCACCGGCATCACGCCGACCCCGCCCCCCTCGTCGACCCCGCCCCCCTCGTCGCTCCCGCCCGTGCCCACCAGGCCCGTCGCGTCGACCGGCCCCTCGTCGACGCTGGAGGCGCCATCAGGGGCCGAGCCGCCGACCCCCGGGCCGTCGACACCCGGACCGCTCGCCGGCGATCCGTCGCTCGACGCAGGGCCAGCGGCGCCCGTGCCCGACGCAGCGCCCGTGCCGCCGCCCGCGGCCAACGGGCCGCCCCCCAACGGCGGCGTCCCTTCGGAGCCATCGCCCCCCCCGCTGCCGCAGGACGCGCCCACACTGCAAACGAGCAGAGCGCTGGCGGACCACGTCGCGAGCGAAGCGTCGGCTCGCACGCCGCCACCTCGGCCGTGCCCGGATGAACGAGTCAAAAAAGCGCCCGCGCGACGTGCCATCGAAACATCACTCCTTCCGCACACCACCGCAAAGGGCGTGCGAGCTGGCGAGCCTACAACGGAAGGCAGCTCGCGCCCAGGGCGAGAATACAGATCGACACGAATAGCTCTGCTGCACGCAGCCGAAATGCGCAGTCCGCGGGACGATCGAGCCAAGCGGGCCAGAATCCGTCCGGACGGCACGCGTGGCGTTTCGTGCTAGCAGGGTCAGGAATTCCATGGATGCTCACCTTCGAACCGTGCTCGCCAATGAGATGACCGACTGCATCAACCTGCGTCCGGCTGCTTCTGGACTCACTCTGGCGAACGTCGACGATTGAGCTCGATGCCGCTGTGGCTTCCCACGGCGCCGAATCTGTTCCGAGGGGGCAAACCGTGAATCCCTGGTCTGGACCGACTGAGCAGTACGGTCTGAGGAACTGCGGCTCTACAGCGCAGCGCCCGGCAAGCGTCGGAAAGGCAGTGGTTGAAGCGGGTGCGCTGTCGCGCGGCCCAGAGTTCGGGCTATCTTCGGGAGGCGATGGCTCCGAGAGTGCTTCGACGCTTGCTCTGGCAGGGTACATCAGCGGGCAGACGCTCGCGGGTCGGCCGTCGGTGCGCGCCAGGGGGTCTCGGCGGTCGGAGTGGTGGACAATCGTGTATCCGGTCGGTCGAAGGCGGCGCGGCGCGCCTCGGTGAGGAATGCCGGCTCGCCATCTCCGTTCACCAAGGTCAGCCGTTGCCCCGCCATGGGGGCGAGGTTGCTGTCGAAGGCCAGCATGAACTTCTCGATTGCCGCCCGTTCGCGGAGCCCGGCGGCAAAGCAGTTCCCGTCGGCGGAGCCCCTTTCGAGCATTCCTCCAAAGGAAAAGCAGCGTCGCAAGATGTTGCTGGGAAACAGCTCCGTCAGATTGGGCACGCCGAGCGCACCGCCCAGCTGGATCAGCGTTGCCTGGCATTGCGGGCCCGTAGGCTCGCTGAAGCAGCTATCCGAAAGCGGGCCGCTCTTCCTCTCTGCCGGGAGCGGCGCCTCGGTGCGCGCGCTCTCTCTGGAGGAGGCTCGCGGCGTGCTCTCTCTCGAGGGCTCGCGGCGTGCTCCACGGCTCGTGGCCGCGCCAGGGCCGCCCGACAGGACGGCACGCGCGGTGGCTCGTGGCAGCAGCGCTATGTCAAATCCGCCTCAGCGTGCCGCCCCCGAGTCGCCTTGAAATTCCTTTCTATGGGTGGGGATGTCAAGCAGCTCTCCCGAGCGACGGAGATCGTGGTCTTGATTTCCGGCGTTCACGGAACGGTTCGGAGAGTGGGTGCAGGTCAGTGCGACGCCATCCACGACGGCGTCGTCGGACCGGAGCGGGGAGCCAGTCCTTGCAGGCGGTTGGGTGATGGGGTTGGCATCGAAGCCGTTTCGTTCTCCAGCAAGAGCGGGAACCATCCTTGGATCTGGGCTTCTGAGAGCCATCGCTTCGTTCGGTAACTCCGAAGGGGCATGGCTCAGTTCCCGGGGGACCCGAGCAATCCCGGGATCCGGGCGACCCCGGCGCGAGACCTGCCCGCCAAACGAGCAGGTCTGCGTGGCAACCGAAGGCGCGAGCCTGTGCACGCCCATCCCGTACACCAACAATCCCGATCACGAGCCCTGCCCCGCCGACGATGCGCTCGACCCGGTGAGCGAAGCGCAGTAATGCCTGCCGCTGTGAAGCACCTCCGAGGAGTGGCCCCCCCAGGGCGGCAGAGCGCGGCCCGCAGGGCGACGACCTGGCAGCGCCGCAGCGCCTCCCCCCACGAGCCCCCGGGCTCCACCGGGCCGACTGACGCCATTCCCGAACCGGGGGGGCCGCCCTCGAAATCGTGTCGCGCACCCCAACCGGGTCGCGGCGTTCGCTGAGCAACGCGAAGAGTGCGCCTTCGGTCGGGTCGTGTTCGGCTCGTCTCTCGCCAGGCCGCAGGCCGACGCAGTCGCGCTAGCGAGGTCGTCGAAGAGCCGGAACTGCTTCAGACGAACTGGTCATAGAAGCAGCTCTTCGCGCGCAAGCTCGCCCACAGTGCCTCGCAGGAAGTTTCAGCGCTCCCCGGCGGGCCCGCGAGCAGAGCATCTCGCAAGCACTCCGCTATCCGATCGGCGTGGCCGCGGGGCTCCAGCGTCAGCGACCGGTCTTCAATCGACGACATGGGCTGATCGTGGCTTATGTGGGGCCAGTAGAACAGCGAAGACTTGCGCGAGAGCCCGAGCTGCTCCAACCGCGGCCAAAGCCGTTGGTACTCCTCAGCGACGAGCACCTCGCCTGCGCACCAGACGAGGCTCAGCACTTGGATGCCGTGCAACGCCGTGTCTCGCGTTTGGCGCGCAAGCTCGAAGAGCTGAAACAGACTCTCACGGGTCCGTGTCGAGGGGGCCGCGCGTCGGATCTGCTCCTCGGTCACACCCAGCGACTTCAGGTCTTCTACCAGATCCTCGCGGTGCGTCGTGGGAGCTCCCGGCGAATACTCTTCGCGCAGGATGTCTCGCAAGGCGTTCTTGCAGTCGAGATCGTCGGTCGCGTCGATGGCCATGTCGTATAGCGGGGTGAAGGCCAAGGAAAGGAACCGTCGTTGCACCAATAGACGACGCACATCCTGCGCTGGAGGCCCGCTGTCGAGCCACTCGAAGACAGGGTGCCGCGCAAACTCCTCGGAGACATCGCTCTGACAAGCGGCAACCGCCTCGAGGCGCCTTCGCTCTTCTTGCTCGAGCGTTTCTGCAGAACTCATTTTCCTTTCAGCCACCCTTCTGGATCGTCCAAGTCTACCGTCTTGGCTCGATCCCAGAGACGGGAAAACTCCAGCGTCAGAGCACGACCCCAGGCGCCTCGGTTGCTTCGCGCGTGCAAGTGCGGCCCGTGAATCGCGAGCCGGTCGTGAAAGTAGTTGCCAAACAGAAACGCATCGTCCGCCTGGTAGAGAGTCAAAGCCGGCAGGCTCGCGTACGCGCGCAATTCGACCTGACCGGGTGCGTGTTTCTCGCGAGCCGCAGCGTGGATTCTGGCGAACGTACGCACGTTCTGCTGGATGGCACCGACGACATCGTGCGAGCTGCCGAGCGCGAGCTGCCGGATCTCACACGCCTTCGAACGATGATGACACAGCAGCACCTCCACCCGGCCACCTCGCCGCAGAACATCGGCGAGGCACGGGCTCAGCTGTCCTAGATGGCTCATGGGCGGAATGAACGTCTGCAGAATCCTCACGATACTTGCCGACTCTAGGCTCTCGCAGAACCGGTCGATGGGAAAGGGCTCGCTCCAGCCGACGACGCCCCCGAGCGGTGCCGCCGCCCTCTCCAGCCCCCTAGCCCAAGCCATCAGCCGGTCGCGCCCGGGGCTGCGGCTCGTTACATCGATGAAGGCTACCCCTTGGAAATCGCTTGGCGGCCGGGCGTGGCCGTTCGTCTCGTGGCTTTCGCTGCAGACGATTGCACGCGTGGGACCGAGCCGGCCGATGAACAGCCCCAACTCGAGGACCACGTTGTCCCGAGGACGGAACGCTACGTCCCGTCGCACTTCCGTGCGGTCGTCGGGTGAGAAGACCAACACTGCAGCGTCCACCTTGTCGAGCACGTCGAGCAAACAGAGCAGGAGGGACTTACCCGGTGGGAAGACTTCCTCGTCCTGCCAGGTGATCACGCTCCAGCCGCCCTCCCTCAGCCAGGCGGCAATCTCGTGCATCACGGCTTGGCTCTCCATGGAACTGCCGACGAACACTTTCACTCGAACCTCCCCGTACCCTTGACACGCCACGCGCCTGCGTGTGCACGACGCACCAAAACGAAAATCATGACGCCAATGACGAAGCGGCGGTGTCTCGAGGCGGCGTCGCAACACTCGGAAGCCAGCGGGCCCTCGCGCCTCGAACGACGAGTCACGATCGCGTTTGAGCACTCCCCAACCGAGAGCTGCTTGCTTGCGGCGAAGATGGAAATTTGCCCGCGCCGACCCCCTCCGTTCGTTGTCTCTGTGCAGACAGACGATCTCGGGTCGCGAATGTCGCGCAAGACCATGCGAGTGAACGCGCTTCCGGGAGCGCGGAAGCGGACCGCCAGGCGCGCCGCCGTCCGCATCTCTGCGTTTCCGTCGCGGGGCGAGCGCCGGGTACCAGCGTCCGCGGAGTGTTCCGAGGAAGGTGCACTCCGGCAGTTGCCTCGAGTCGCCGACTCTCGCAGCGCCTCCGTTTCGAATGCGGTGTTCGAGCTGAGCGAACCCCCGAAATTTCCAGCATCGAGTGAAACTCGCAAGGTCCCGCGGCGTCGGCCCGACTCCCGCCTCCTCGCCCGGTGCGAGCCGAGGCTGCTTTGCCGCTTCGCCCCGCCGCGCTCGGACTCGACCTCGCTCCGCGAGGATCCAACTCTGTAGCGATGTCCGACTCAGGCCAACGGATTTCGCCACTTCCCCGCGGGGAATCGCGGCGCCCATTGCGGGCTCGACCGCTGCCCGTTTCAACTCAGCCGAGAAACCGGCCGCGGATTTCCTGCCGTCTTGCGTTCCGCTGCCAACAACCTTCGAAGACGGCGCGTCTTCGGCTCGGCAACATCGAGCCCGTCGAGTAGTCCCGCGTTCAGTCGGCTTCGGGCCCTCGGTCGACACAATCGTAGAGCTCTTGCGGCTGTTCGCACTCGATCTCCCCGCGTTGCGAGGTGAACGAGTCGCATCGCGTCACCCGGACGCCGTGGGGCGGCTGCTCGTCGAACCGGTGGGACCAGAGATCGACGACGAGCTTTTCGGAGTCTGCAGTGACCACCAGAATGGACACGGCGAAGCAATCGAAGCAGGTCTGTAGACTGGCCGTTGCGGCGGAGCCCTCGGGAGCGCTGCTGAGGCAGTCGTAGACGCGGTCCGACTCGCCCTGTGTCGCGGGAACGAACGTCACGCCGCAATTCACTTCCTCCTCACCGAGACGAACCCCGACCTCTTCCAACGCTTCGTCGAACCCCCAGCTGCAGCCTTCCTCTTTGGCGGCGCAGCCCATGAGGCCGAACGCCAACGACATCGAAGCGACGGCGACGAACAAACGTGTAGAAAATGGAGTCATCGGACCTTTCGGATTCCGTCGGCTGGCACCGCCGTCGAGAGTTCGATAAGCCGACGCTAGCACAGGCTCGCCGCGCCAGCGACGATCGTGCTCCGTCGTTCTCGGAGAGCCGCTGCTGCAAACGCCGGGGGGCTCGAGCGCCGACCCCGTGCTGGTCGTCCAGGGAGCGCCGATCGGACCGCACGATCGCCCCATGCTGAACGAACCCAGCGGGGCCGCTCACGATCCAGAGGTCCGTGCCGAACGACGCCGGCGATGATGAAGTCATGGTGTGGTGAGCATACCATCGCGCCCGGACTGACGCGCTCCATGAGAGAGGAGCTCGACCTCCCACCGCGTAGCGTCGATCGCCGAGCAGGTCGGCGTGCGCCGACTGAGTGGCGGCGGCCCGCGAACCTCTCGGCGCTCGGACAGCGCCCCCGACGCGCCGCGCGGCGTGCCCTCCCGTGTCGCGGCTCTCCGTGCGGCTCGTGGGTCGACGCCCCTTTCGAGGCGAAGGCATCAAAAAAAGAGCGCGAACGCGCCCGCGCCACCACCGCGGAAGGGAACCGACACCGTTGCGGACGAAGCCGCGTTCGGCGGCGACCAGGTGTGCTCATTCGCCGACCAGCCGTCGACCGGTGGCGCCGCGCTCCGCGCCACCGAAGGCACCGGTGGGAGGCAGCTCCCGGCGGGGTTTGCCCGCCCCACGCCGGCCAAGTACCCTGCAACCCGTGATGGCGGGCAGTTTGCTCTCGAAGCCGAGTCTCTTCACGCCGATGCGTTGGGCGACGGCAATGACCATGGCGTCGGTGCTCGCGCTGGCTGATCTCGTGGATTCGGTCATGGCGCAGGAGCGTCTTGCCCAGTCGCTGGGCGGATCGCTCATGTGGGTGCTGCAAGCGCCGCTGCAGGTCTACGTCCTTTCATTGGCCCATGACTGGGCGCGGCGCCGTGGCGTCAGCTCCTCCCGCATGCTGTGCGAGAGTCTGGTCTGGTCGGTGGCGATTGGGGTGGTCTCCTTGCTGGCTCTTGCCTATGCAATTCAGGACCTCCTGGGGTTGGAGCCAGCCGAGCCCTGGTCCTGGTCGCTCGTCGTCAAGGTGGGCGCGATGTCGGGTTCCCTCATCTGCGGGATTTGGGCAACGACCTTCGTCTACGCCCAGGCGAGCGAGCAGTCCGCCCAGCGGTTGGCAGAGGCCGCGCGCTTGACGCTAGAGGCCGAGCACCTGCGCACCGCGGCCGAGCTCTCCCACTTGCGCGCTCAGGTGGAACCGCACTTCCTGCTCAACACCCTGAACATGATTGCGGGGCTCGTCACCCAGAACCCCACGGAGGCACGCCGCTTGATCGCGAGCTTGGGAGACCTGCTGCAGGACACCCTGCGGGGCGCCGAGGACATGCAAACGCTGGACAGCGAGCTTGTCTGGCTGCGCAGGTATTGCGAAATCTTGGAGTCGCGCCATGGTGACGCGTTGCGCTTCAGCTGGGACATCGCGCCGGAGGCCCTGGGCTGGCTGTTGCCCCGGCATTTGCTCCAGCCGCTGGTGGAGAACGCGGTCCGGCACGGGGCTCTTCGTCGCGAGGGGGGCGGGCACGTAGGGCTGAGCGCGCAGATTTTCCGGAATCAGGCGGGAGAGGCCCGTCTCCGATGTGCGGTGCGTGACAATGGGCCTGGGCTGTGCGGTCCGCCTGCGCGCGATGGTGGCATCGGGCTGCGATCGGTGCGCCGCAGGCTGCAGCTCGAGTGCGTCGGCGCTGAGCTGCGTGTGCGGTCCGGCGAAGAAGGGACGGAGGCGCTGGTGGAGCTGCCCCAAGCGTCGGTTGCGCTCGGGGCATCGCTCAGCGGAGCGGCGTCGTGAGCCCCCTTCGCGCGCTGATCGTCGAAGACGAGTGGGTGGCTCGCAACTATCTCGTGGAGCTGCTGCAGGAGTCTCACCTCGCCGAAGCGGTTGCCGCAGTGGCCACGGCTGCTGAGGCGCGCGAGGCGCTGCTCGGCCGCGAGCGCCTCGATGTCGACGTCGCGTTCGTCGACATCGCGTTGGGGGGGGCGCTTCAGGCGGGGCTAGAGCTCGCCCGTGAGGTGGCGGGGGCGGAGGGAGCCCCGCGCGTGGTCTTGGCGACCGCATTCAAGGACTACGCCATCGAGGCGTTTTCGCTGGGGGTGGTCGACTACTTGCTGAAGCCGTTCAACGAGGAGCGGGTGGAGCAGTGTTTGCGTCGCATCGCCTCGGCGCGGTCCGCGCGGCCGATGCCCGCGGGTCCGCCGCGCATCGTCGCGCGGCGGGGCAAGAAGCTCGTGTTCTTCGAGCGCAGCGAGGTCTGGGCATTCGAAGCGGTGGACCGGCTGACTCACGTGCACACGGCACAGGGCGTGTTCGACGTGGATTTGTCCTTGCGAGCCATCGAGAGCTCGATCGGCCGCGACCTCCTGCGTGTCCACCGCAACTGGCTGGTCAACGCTCAGCGCGTCAAGGAGCTGGAGCGGGGCAGCGGCGAAACGCACCTGTTCGTCGGGCAGGCACTCTCGCCGTCGAGCGCCGGCTTGGTGGTGCCCGTGGCGCGGGAGCGTGCCGCGCAGGTCCGCGACGTCCTGCTGGCTGGCGCCACCGGCCTGCGACGCTGAGGCGCTAGCCCGTCGGGCGAAGCCGACGGCTCGTGATCCGGATCGGTGGGTTCGTCGGACAACCGTGGATCGGGCTCGCGTTCGCCGCACAATGCTCAGCATCGGCGCCGGGGGGGGCGACGCGCCCTGCGGGGCGTGCGGAGCTCGCCCGTCGACACACCACCGGCCAGGACAGGACCACGGATATGAACGAACTACCAAGAACCGGGCGCAGCCATTCGCCGAGCTCGCCCGCGCCGCTACACCCAGAGCACACGGCCGTTCGCCCGCCGCGGGCGCGCGCCCCAAGCGTGCTCTGGCACCGACGCCAGGTCGCCCTCGTGGCCCTCCTGACGCCACTCATCGGGGTCGTGTCCGGCGCCCAAGCGAAGCCCGTCGGGCCCGCCGAGCTCTGTCGCAACTACCCGGAAATACCGGCCTGCGCCGATGGCCCGGCCGCGTGCACCACGTGTCACACGACGCCCCCGGAGCGCAACGCTTTCGGGCGTCAGGTGGAAGCGGAGCTGCTGCCGGGCACGCCGCGTCCTCTCAGTGATGCGCGTTACCTCGACGCGCTGGGAGACGCCCTGGCGGCGGTCGAGGACTTGGACGCCGATGGCGACGGAGCGAGCAACTGGGAAGAGCTGCAGGCCGGAACCTCGCTCGTCTCGGCGAGCAGCGCTCCCGGCGCCCTCCCCGACTGTGATGCCCGGGCGCGAGCAGTGGCCGGAGAGCAAGGCTGGAACACCTGCGGGTACGACCCGGCCTACGCCCTGCGCCGGATCGCTCTGGATTTCTGCGGTCGCTCGCCGTCACGCGCGGAGCTGATGGCGCTCGAGCAAGGGGGCAACTGGCGCGCCGCCCTGGAGCAGAAGTGGGCCAGCTGCGTCGATAGCGACTTCTGGCGCGGCAAAGACGGAGTGCTGTGGAACCTCGCGAACGCCAAGATTCTCCCCGAAGGCTCCCTCAAGGGTGGCGACGGCGCCGGGGACATTCCCATTGGCGACTACGACGACGACTACAACCTCTTCGTCTACCTGAACACCGACGACCGCGACGTCCGCGAGCTGTTGACCGCCGAGTACCACGTGCTGCGGTCGTCGGACGGCACTCTCCTCCCGGTGGTGCGCACTCCGCTCGAGGATATCGAGGCACGCGACTTCGAGCGGGCACAGCTGGTGATGCCCGGCAGGCGGGCGGGCATGCTGACCACGCGCTGGTTCCTGGTCAAGAACACGATGTTCACCCCGATCCCGCGTACGACGGCCGCCCAAGCATACCGGGCGTACCTCGGCTACGACATCGCGAAAATGGAAGGGCTCTTGCCAGTGGCAGACGAGCCAGTCGACTACGACCGCAAGGGCGTGCGGGCCCCAGAGTGCGCGGTCTGCCACTCCACGCTGGACCCTCTCAGCTACGGGTTCTCGCGCTACGATGGGCTCGGCGGCGGGGACGAGGAGCCCTTCGATTTCGAGGCGGCCGTGGGCCCCGACGGCTCGGTCGAAATCGCCTTCGGGACCTACACGCCCGAACGCCTCGAGCGCTTCGAGCGGCAGGAGGGCTCCCAGATTGTAGACACTCCGGAAACTGGAGTGCTGCTCGGGCAACCCGTCGCGGATCTGGTCGAGTGGGGTGAGGTGGCCGCAAACAGCGACGCGTTCGCGCGAAAAGTGGTGCTCGATTATTGGCGCTTGCTGGTCGGCGAGGAGCCCCGAGCCAACACACGCGCGGAATTCGCGCAACTGCAGCGAGGGCTCGCCGCGGAGCACGGGTTCCGCGTCGAGGGCATGTTGCGTGACCTGATCTTCACGGAGGCCTACGGTGCACCTTGAGCGAGTCCCAGCGGGAGTCGCAGCCGCGCTGCTGGCTGTCGTCGTGGCGGGAGCCTGCCACAGCGACACGACCGAGATTCTGCAGCCCACGGCCGCAGCGGACGCGCAGGTCGAGCCCTCGCGCGCGCCGCGCCCCAAGTACAAGACGGGGGAGAGGTACGCCAGCGATCTGGCCGCAGCCCTCGATCTGCCGAGAGAGGCGATCTGCCGCGAGCTCGGGATCTACGACTGCGTCGGCGAGGCGCATCGCATCGTGCTCGGTGGGGTGGAGCCTTACACGCTCGGGGTGCGGGAACCGCTCGCCCAGCTGCCGGTGACGGCGCCGATCGCACAGGACCGAGTGGCACTGTCGGCATGCGCCGAACGGATCGAGCGCGATCTCGAGGGGCCGGAGGCCTTGCTGCTGGCAGACGTGGACGTCGCCGTTCCGACCTCCGAGCAGCTGGAGCTCGCGGTGGGGCGCCTCTACGAGCGGCTCCTGCTGCGCGACGCCGACGCGCACGAACTCCGCGCGCTCGGCGATTTCTACTCCACGGTTCGAGACGTCGGAGGAGCTGCGGGCCGCGAGGCGACCCGCGACTGGGGCATCCTGGCGTGCTTCGCGGTCGCCACCACCTTCGAGAGCATCTTCTACTGATCGAGGCAATTGTCATGACCCATGAAGCGAGACCAACTCAGAAACTCCCGCGCCGCGCCTTCCTGGAGAGGGTGGCGCAGGTCGCCGCGGCCGGCACGGTGATCGGTGCTGGAGGGAGCGGGCTGCTCGGCTTTGGCAGGCACGCGCATGCCCAAGACGCCGCAGCCGACGCCCTCGAACGCGCTGCCGATGCGCGCTTCCTGATCGTGCTGTCGGCCACCGGCGGGGCATCGATGCTCGACGCCATGCTGGCCATTCGCGCGTCCGAAAGCGCCTCCGCCGCGACGCTCAACTGCTTTCCAGATGCGGCCGTCGCCTCCGTCGGCCCCTTCCGCGCGGTGGACATCGACCTGCCGAGCCTCGGGGGTATCCCCATGCCCGTGAGGGGGCGCCAGAGCGCAATCGTAGAGCGCCATCAGGCGGACTTGATGGTGGCGACTTGGCAGCGCACGAGCGTCAATCACGCCGTGGGGCAGCGCCGCGCGGTGGAGGGCAACGCCGCATGGCGGGGCCGCACCTTGCAAGAGGCGGTCGCCCTCACCTACGGAGCCGCCTGCGCGCTGCCCAACGTCCACCTCTCGGCGGGGACGGGCTACACCGAGCGCGGTGGGGACGCGAGCCTGCCCGCATACTGCTACGGAGAGACGGTCGTGGACCCGAGGCTGTGGCCGCTGTCGTTGCACGGGACTCGAGGCCTGCGAGGAGCGCCCAGCCACGCCCTGGTCAATCGCGCGCGTGAGCTCAGGAACGGCTCGCTCGACCCTCGGTCGCGCTTTGGGCGTGTGTTCGGCGGAAGCGCTCGCCTGCAGAACTGGGCCCACTTGCGGGGCGCCCCGCAGCGGGCGCTGGAGGCGCGTGACCTGGTGACGCGGCTGATGATCGCACCCGAGCGCCCGGATTTGCCCCTCGCGGCTTACGGCCTGGCCAGCTCGCCCGACGGCGAGGCGGTTCGGGAAGCCTTTCCCAAATTCGCCAGCGATCCGCTGGAGGCCCAGGCGGCCCTGGGGTTCCTGCTGCTCAAGTACGGGCTCTCGGTGAGCGTCACCCTGGGGCCGAGCTTCTCCGCGGTGATCGACGGTGAGACTGGCGAGACCGCGTACGGCGCGGACGGCCCGCCCCCAATGGAACCGGGGGGCTCGGAAGGGGGCGGCGGGGAAGGCGGCGGCGGGGAAGGCGGCGCCCCCCTACCCGAAGGGAGCGTCGCCAACCCGCCCCTGGCCTTCGACTTTTCCCACCAAGCCCACCGCAGCGTGCAAGCGCTGATGTGGTCGAGGATGCTGGGCATCGCCGACCGCTTGATCGGGCTGCTGAAGAACGAGCCCTGGGAAGCCGGCGGGAGCCTCTGGGACCGCACCTTGATCTACGTGGCCAACGACTTCGGTCGGTCCAAAACTCGACCTGAGGGCGCCGAGGAGTTCGGGACCGGGCACGACTTGAACGACGGCGCATTGGTGCTCTCCCCTCTGGCCAACGGGGGCCGTGTGCTCGGTGGGATCGATCCCGATACCGGGGTGACCTACGGATTCGACCCGGCCACCGGCGCGCCCACACCGGGGCGCACGATGACCGAAGGCGAGATCTACGCGGGGGTGGCTCAGTCGCTCGGCATCTCGCTGGAAGGGGCCAGCCTCCCGGACATGCGCGCCATGCGTCGCGGTGGCTGAGCGGGCCCGACGCCCGTCGCCGCGCACTCTCCCGCAATCGCCCTACTCCCTTCCGGGACGCGTGCGATTCCGGCCAGCGTCGCTTCACGGCGCCAGAGAACCGCCCCAAGAGAACCCACCGATAACGTGGACCGATAGAGCCAGCCCCACCGCGACGGCCCCGGGGCATCGGACCCCAGCCCCCGCCGATGCCTTCTCGCAGCGCCGCTGGACCGCGGCCCGACGCGGTCGCGGCCGTCGCTCGGACCACGGCCGCCAGGCGGCTCGATGGGGGTCGCCGAGCTCGCGCGGGCGGCGGCTCCACACGCGGGGCGTGTGCGGTTCGATTTTTTCCTTGGCGGACTTGGTCTCCAAACGTATGATTGAATCATCTGTTTTAATCCTGCGTTCTGATTCGACTCGGACGGCCCAGATCGCGCGCGAAGAGGTTGATCTGCAATGAAAAGCGAGTGTTCTCCTTCACCCGACGAGCGCCCGGCGGAGCCGCTTCAACCGAGGCTGGAGATTTTGCAGCGGGCGCCCGGGAGCGGAGCCTTGCGCGTCGCTCTCGCCAGCGGGCTGTGGCTGGCCGGGGCGCTCGCCGTCGCCTGCGGCGGCTGTGCGCCTCCTGCAGCGGTGCCGCCCGCGGCGGCGGGCTCGTCTGCCTCGCGCGCCGAAGCGCCCGGGTCGCGCCAGTGGTACGAGTTTGGCATGGCCGATCCGATCCTGGATCAGGTCGTTCTGTTCTACCTAGGCGAGG
>JBNKVS010000047.1:0-57036 GCA_050299315.1 Polyangiaceae bacterium | reverse complement strand
GTACTTGATCTCCTGAGCCAGCCCGGCCCGCTCCTGCACCTTGAGCAGGGCGGCAGTCAGCGTCGTCTTGCCGTGGTCGATGTGACCGATCGTTCCAACGTTCACGTGGGGCTTGGTGCGTACGAACTTCTCTTTGGCCATTGGTCGTTCTTTCGTCCCCTACGGTGAATGAGCCAGCGGGGGAGCTCTTTGGTCTTGATTAGGTTGTGACAAGGGGCTGGGTGGCGGCTGGACGAAAGCTATCGGTGACCAACCTACGAAGGCGATCGCCCGCTCGAGCCGGCCCGACGGATCCGGCTCCAATGGGAGCCCAGCGCCCCCGCTTCGAGCCCACCACCAGGATTGAACTGGTGACCTCGTCCTTACCAAGGACGCGCTCTACCAACTGAGCTAGGTGGGCAAACGGACCTGAGCGGGAGACGAGGGTCGAACTCGCGACATTCAGCTTGGAAGGCTGACGCTCTACCAATTGAGCTACTCCCGCAAATCGAAATCGAAATCGAGACCGAGGCGCCGACGCGCCGCCGCCGGACAATTCTCCTGCCGCCGCCGAACGAGGGGCAGCGCCCGTGCGGCCCGCTGCGGCGCGAGCAGCCTGCGCCCGGCTCGCGTCGCCCGGGCGAGCGCCAACCGCAGCGCCCCGGCGCCCGGCTCCACCATCGCGCCGCACCCCACCCGAAAGCGCCTCGCGGCCCTTGCGGGCGCGAGCGGGGAAAACAGAGTGCGAATGGGGCATTGAAGGCGAGGCGGGGTAAAAAGGGCCGGAAAAAGGGCGATTCTGTGGAGGGTGTTGGATTCGAACCAACGAAGGCATAAGCCGGCAGGTTTACAGCCTGCTCCCATTGGCCACTCGGGCAACCCTCCGAGGTTTGGCATCGCGGCCTTTTCAGGGGCCTCGTTACCAGCTTCGCACCGAAGTGCGAAGAGGAGTGATGTGGGAATGTGCACGTGGCTGTCACAGGGGCCGGACTTCTGTCTAGTGACTCGGTTCGAAACTGCTCGGACAGTCAGTGCTAATCCGAAGGGTTTCCCGGAATTCGAGGCTGGACGGGCGGCGAGGCGCGATCCAGCCGGCCCGCGACCGTTCGCTCGCGACGCCGGGTGGTGAGATTTCCGCCGTGCCATACCCGCGCCGCCGCGTGCCGATCGCTCCCCGGGGCGCGGAGGGCGCTCCCCTTCGACGCGTCGGCGCCGACCCGACCCGGGGCCCGGACCCCGACCAACCTTCGCTCCCGCCGGCGGTCGCGCCGCGCGCCGAGACGCGCCCCCGGTTGCCCATGCGTCCCACCTCCCCTCGCAAGCGAAACGACCACGAGCGGCCCGGTCGCCTCCGGGGATTCCCCAAACGGCGCCCGCTGGACCGACTCGCCCTCCGTCACCCCGGGGACGCCGGCTGTCGAACCGCGGGCGCCTCCCTACGAGCCACCTGGAGCTGAAGAGGGGACTCGAACCCCTAACCGCCTGTTTACAAAACAGGTGCTCTACCAATTGAGCTACACCAGCCAACGACCACTCGCGCGGCCAGGCGGCATTATTGACCGGGCTCGTGCGCTCGGGAAGGCTTTTTCGAGGCCGCCGTGCTGCGCGACCGGACGTTTCGCCCCCGCAGCATCTGCGAGCCAGTCCCGGCCGCGCACGCGCCCGCCGCAAGGCACCGTCCGCTGGCGCGCGCCGGGGCGGTGCCGCGGGGGGCGAGCGGCAGTCCGCCCCGCAGGCGTGGGTCGGCGACGAGCCGCCGCGCGACGCGACGACGTCGAACCCGGCGCGAGGGGGCCACCGCCCGAACCCTCAGCGGCGCAGGCGCTCCAGCGCCTCGCGGAGCTGCTCTCGCGTGTACGGGAGCGAATCGAGGAACGCATCCTCCTCGTCCAGAGCCCGCTCCAGGTCGGCCCGTGCGAGGCGTGTACGCTCGACCCACACCGACCGCTCGCCGGTTCGCGCCGCCATCGCCAGCGTGTGTTGCATCATCGTCAGCCCCTTGCGCAACAGCACCGAGTAGCGCAACCGCATCGCGCCCTCGAACAGATGTGCCTCGGCTTGGTCGACGGGGCGCGGGGGCGGGATCTGCATGACCTCGCGGTGCAGGGATTCGTACAGCTGCCCCACGCGGAAGCCCGCCAGCGTCGACCAGTGCGAGTCGTACGCGCGCATCGCGTCCGAGTAGGCACTCTGCGCGGCGAGAAGCAGCTCGCAGCGCCGCTCGAGATGAGCCGCGAAGCGGCTCGGCTCCGGCGCGAGGTGCGCGGCCTCGGCGCGCAACCGCCGCGTCTCGCCGAGCGCGTAGAACAGAACGGCCAAATCGCGCGGGATGCGGCCGGCGCGATCGAGCGCGTAGCGGTCTACGACGGCCATGCCGCGCGCGGCATGGTAGGTGGCCTGCGGCTCCTGCCCACGCTCGACCAGCGCAAGAGCTCGCGCGGCGCCCGCCAAGATGGTGGCGAGCGGCGGCGCTTCGACAAACCCCTGCTCGAGCGCCACCCCCAACTCTCCTGCCCGCGCGAAGTGGCCGAGGTGCAGCCGCACGCGCAAGGCCCGCACGAGCGCTGCGAGCGCGAGGTCACCACTCGGGAAGCGCCTGTAGAGCTGCTCGAACCGGCGCGTCGCCGCCTCCAGATCTCCGGTGGCCTCGTGAGCGAGGCCACCGGACATCAGCGCTCGGGGCGCCCAGACGCCCTCTGAGTCGTGCTCCCAGATGCTATCGAACAGGAGCGCAGCGTCCGCCGGCCGCCCCTGTCGCAGCGCGGTCTGGCCGTCCGCGAACATCTGCCCCGTGTCGACGGCGCCCGCTCTGGTGACGAGCGTCGCCGGGACCCGCGTGGTCGGGGCGCGGCTCTCGGTACCGGGCCTCACTGCACTAGCGTTGCGCGGGCCCGCAATGGACCCGCTACAGGCGAACAGTGCCAGCGTTAATCCGTAACCGGGCCAGGCGCCGCGGGTGGCTCGACGCTTGCAGCCGAAGCCGGCACGGGCAAGTCGTGGAAGAACGCGGCCAGCCCGCAATCGTAGGCAATCGGCACGCTGGAAGGCACTCATTGCGATGACGCGACGGGAACAAATAACGCAGCCCCCTGGTGTTGACGACCCCGCGCCGCCTGCTGTGAAGTCTTTTTCAGACCTCTGGCTCGACACGTTTCGCGAGCCCCGAGCGACGGACCCGGGGGCGCCGTCGAGCCGAGGTCGAGCCGACGACGACTGAGGGACCACGACCGCGTGGAGAAAGGTGAGAGCAGTATGTCAGAACGTCACGCTTCGAGTATCGAACGCTTGCAGCGCCAACACCGGGGGCTCGACTCGCAGGTGCACGAATTGATGGGCAGAACATACCTCACCCCCACCGAACAGATGCGTGCCCGCATCCTCAAGAAGAAGAGGCTGAGCACGAAGGACAAGATCTTCGCGCTGAAGCGACTGATGGCGCCGTAGGGGCGAACGGTCGCGGCACGACGGGCGGGGGGGCCCGGGCTCGACGGTCTCGCGACCACGGGACCGATGGCATCGGGACGACGTGAATCGAACGATAGGGAGGGGCGCCGGGCGCGCGCGGGGCAGGCTTGCCGTCCGCCGGGCACGCCCCAGGGCACCGCCGCGCGAAAACACGCGCGTCGATGCGCCCTCGGGGCCAGGTCGTGAGAAATCCGGGCTAGGGAGCTCCGGCGTCCGACTGGGAGCGGACGGCCAGCGGCGCCGGGCGCGGCAGCTCGATTCGTTGAACCAGGGAACGCTCGGCGGACGCCAGGCCGAGCCGCCCACGGCGCGCCTGGGCGAGCGCCTGCCGCAGCCGAGGCAGCCAGTCGGGAGCGAGCGCTCCAGGGCTGCTTTGCTCCTGGGCGTCGGCCAAGGAAAGCCAGTAGCGCGCCTCGACCCAGTAGCCGAGGCGGTAGTCGGTCATGCCGCGTAGGTACGCGTAACGCGCCATTTCGGTCGCGGTCATGTCCAGCTGCCGCCGCTCGAGGTGGCGCCACAGCGAAAGCGCGCGCTCGAACTGATTGTCCTCGTAATATTCTCGCCCACGCTGCAGCTGCTCTCGATACGAAGAGCAGCCCAGGCACAGCGCCACGGCCCAGGCGATGCGGAAGCCCCACGGGGCGCTCAGCAACACGGCGGCGCCCCCGAGCGGCTGGGGTACGACCCGGCCGGCTCACGAGCCTCCCTCCGAGCGCGCAGACCACGCTCGAGACCGGCGGGCGGAGAAAGAGGGCGCGTGCTCGAACGGGCCGCTCGCGGCCGGCCGCGCTCCAGGTGGGCGCGGACGCCCCGGGCGAGAGCGGCTCTACAGCTCGTCCGCTCGGCGCCGATAGCGCAGGCGGACCACGGGCATGCCGTCAGCGATCGCCCGCTTTTCCCTCGGGCTGCGGGCCCCGTACGGATTCTCGCGCAGCGTGGGGTCGCCGGCCTCGTCTCCGTAGGGCTCGAAGGCCCCGTGGGCCGCGATGGCGTCCCGATAGGCTCGAGCCGTACCCCACACGTCCGTCTGGACGAATAGCTCACCCCCGGGCTGCAGCAACCTCGCCATCTGGTCCATGACCCCCCCGTTGGCCAGCCGGCGTTTGGCATGCCTCTTCTTCCACCACGGATCGGGAAAATGCACGAAAATCCGACGACAGATCCCTCCGGCGAGGCGGGGCAGCGCCAGCCGAATGTCCTCCGCCAACACTCGACAGCGGTCGGACAGGCCACCCCGGTGCAGTCGCTCGTCGACGACGCTGGCCCATTTGAGTCGGATCTCCAAACCGAGCATGTGGATGTCGGGCGATTGCGCCGCCCGCTCGAAAATGAACGTGCCCCGACCGGGGCCAATCTCGAGCTCCAACCCGTTGGCCGCCCCAGGCGAGCGCAGGATCTGCTCGGCGCGCAGATCCTCCCCCTCGGGGAGGCGAGGGGCGCCCGCGTACGGGGAGCGGCCGCGGCCTGGCGGCACGGAAGATGGGAGCTCAGACATCGCGCCGACCTCTAACCGCTTTTCGGTGGCTCGAAAAGCCCCTCGACCCAGCGCGCTTGTAGCTTCCCTTCTCGCGCGCCCTGGTACTAGGTTAGCCGCGTGCATCTCGCCGACGGCCTTCTGACCCAGCCCGCAGTCAGCGTCTCCGCCAACCTCGTCGGCATGGCGGGGCTGGGCGTCGCGCTCCACCGCATCGGGGCGCTGCCTTCGGCGCGGCTGCCCTGGGCCGGAACCCTCGGCGCCTTCGTGCTCGCCGCCCAAGCGATCAACCTGCCGCTCGCGCCCGGGGTCAGCGCCCACGCCATCGGCGCGAGCCTGGTCACTTTGCTGCTGGGCCCGGCTCTCGCGATCGCCGTCTTGTCGGCCGTGCTGCTGGTGCAAGCCCTGCTGTTCGCGGACGGGGGCCTGACGGTGATCGGCATCAACGTACTGAACATCGCGGTGATACCCGTCCTTTCCATGGCCATCGCGGGGAGGGTATTCGGGCGTGGCTCGGCCGCCGGTGCCGTCCTGGGCACGGCGGTGGGCAGCGTCCTTGCCGCGACCTCGCTCTCGGGGCTGCTGGTGGTGGGTGCCGGTGCACCGGCTGCCATCACGGTGCCCTGGCTGGTCGGCGTGCAGGCCGTCGCGGGGGTCGTGGAGGGCTGCGTGACCTGGCTCGCCGTGCGGGCACTGCGGCGGCAGGCATCCCACCTGCTCGCCGAAAGGCCGATCGCCTCCCGCACTTTGGACGACGAGGTAGACGCCCTGCTTCGCCCGCGCGCGGCCGCGCGCTGGGGCACGATCGCCGTGTGCCTGCTCTTGGCACTGCTGCCCCTGGCGAGCAACTCGCCAGACGCGCTCGAGGTCGTCGTACGGCGTCTGAGCGCGAGCGGTCACTAGGGCGTCAGCTCGATTGAAATGAGCGCTCGAAGGAATGCAGCGAGGCAGCGGAGAGGCGCGGACCGCATGCGGGGCCAATGCCTTCCCCCTTCTCGGCTGCCGTCGCCCTCCGAGCGGTCGCCCCTCGAGCGCCCGTGCATCGACCCCCCGTGCATCGATTCGATGGAGGCGCTGCCCTAACGGCGACCGCATGGCCTCGAAGCTGCACGACCTCGACGCGCCGAGCCGCGGCGGGGCGGAGCCGCCCCCGCCCGCTCGCGGCCCAGCCGTTGCCTCGCCGTGCGCGTCCGAGCGAAGCGACCCGCCCCCCGCCGAAGGGGTGCTCGCCGCGAGCCCTGGGCCCGCGGCGCGCGTGCTGGGCGCCGCCTTCGTCGTCGTCAGCATCGCGACCACGCCGCCGCGGCTCTCGTGCGCGGCCCTGGTGCTCGCGATCAGCGCGCTCGGATCCATCTGGCTCAACCGACCCTCGCTGGCGGATTTGGCGCGGCGCGGAGCGCTGGCTGCGCCCCTACTGCTGGCCCTATTGCTTCCGTTTGCGTTGGCCGGCGGATACGGCCGCGCGTTGACCCTCGGCATGCGCTCGCTCGCGTCGGTGTTGAGCCTGCTGGCGTTCACGACCGCGCTGCGCGCGCACGAGCTGGCTGCCGCCCTGCGGGCGCTGGGCCTCCCCAGCGCGCTCTGTCAGCTGGTGGCCACCCTCTTGCGCCAGCTCGGCGCCGTGCGCGCGCAAGGCCAGCGCATCCTGCTGGCGCGCCGCCTGCGCGGAGGCCGCCGCACGTGGTGGCTGAGCGCCGACGTGATGGCTTCGCTGCTCGCCAAGACGGCACAGCGGGCGGACCGCGCCCAGCTCGCCGCGCGGCTGCGCGGCGCGCCCGACGAAGCGAGCCAGCGCGCTCGGCTCGCGCCCCCGGACGCCACCTATCTGGCCCTCAGCCTGCTCATCGCCCTGGCGGCGCAGCTCGGCAGAACCCAGTGAACGACCGGCCGAGCCGAAGCCAAACCGCCCGGCGCGGAGGGCTCGAGAGTCCACCCAGCGACCGCGCCCGACCGCCGCTGCCGCTCCCGCCGCGCTGAGGTCGGCCGGGATGAAATGGCTTGTGGCGCGACCGAGACCGGATGGCTACGGTGGCCCCGGTGGACGCCCAAATCGGAGATCGCAGCCTTTTTCCCCTGCTCGCTGCCCGGGCCTACTGCAACCACGCCGCCATCTCGCCGCCTTCGAGCGCCGTCACGCGCGCGGTGGAGCAGCTCCTCACTCGGTACTCGGAGCGGGGCGTGGAGGCGTTTCCGGGCTTTCGGGACCAGCGCGAACGCCTGCGAGAGAAGCTGGCCCGCTTGATCGGAGCCAGCGCCGATGAGATCGCGCTCACGGCAGGCACCACCCACGGCATCTCGGACATTGCCCTGAGCATCCCGTGGCAGCCAGGGCAGCGAGTGCTCGTGCTGCGCGGTGAGTTTCCCACCAACGTCACGCCCTGGCAGTGCGCCGCCAAGCTGTACGATTTGCAGCTCTGCTGGCTCGATGCCAACAGCTTCGCAGACGAAACCGGCCTGGCCCGACTCGAGCGCGAGCTCGCCCTGGGCCTGCGCCTGGTGGCGGTGAGCGCCGTGCAGTTTCAATCGGGGCTCGCCATGCCGCTCGAGCAGATCGGCCGGCTCTGCCATCGCTACGGTGCCGAGCTGTTCGTCGACGCAATCCAGGCGCTCGGAGTCGTGCCGCTCTCGGTGCAGACCTCCTGCGTGGACTACCTCGCGTGTGGAAGCCACAAGTGGCTGATGGGCCTCGAGGGGTGTGGCTTCGCCTACGTGAAGCAGAGCGCCGCCCGCCAGCTGGTGCCGCCGGTCGCCGGCTGGCTGAGCCACGAGCAGGGAGAATCCTTTCTGTGGCGCGGCCCCGGCCACCTTCGCTACGACCGCCCGCTCAAGCAGAGCGCTCGAGTGCTGGAGAGTGGCACGCCGAGCGCGGTGGGCTTTGCCGCGCTCGAAGCCAGCTTGGACCTTCTGCTGCAAATCGGCGTCCCGCAAATCTACGAGCACACGCAGCGCTACCACGATCGGCTGGAGCCGCTGGCGGTCGAGGCGGGCCTGTCGAGCTGTCGGGCGGAGCGAGCCGACCGCCGCTCGGGCGTGCTTTCCTTCCTGCCACCCGAGGGCGTGGACGTGACCGCCCTGGCCGCTCGCCTCGGCGAGCGAGGCGTAGTCTGCGGCACGCCCGACGGCCACCTGCGCCTCTCGCCACACTTCCCGAACTCGCTCGAGGAGGTCCCGTTCGTGGCCGAGCAGATCCGCGAGGCCCTGGCGGACCTCTCGGGCCGCTGAGGCTCACCCCGCGCGATACAGGCCACGCCGCAGCACGATCTCGAGCACGGCGGCGGGTACCAGGGCCCGCAGGCGCTCCTGCGGAGGACCGAGACGGTCCGGAGCGGGGCGCGCCGCGAGCAGCGCCCGGACCTCCGTGGAAGACACCTCGGGAAGCATGCACTCCCCCGCGCTCGCTCGGCCCTCCCCCCGGCGAGCGAGAATCAAGGGCGGCGCCAGCCGGCGCACCTCGTCGAACGCGTGCCACTGCGACATCTCGGACACGATGTCCGAGCCAATCAGAAGTCGCATCTGCCAGCGGGGGTGAAGCTTCTTCAGCTCGGCGAGCGTGCGCAGAGTCCGGCTCGGCGCGCCGAGCGATGCCTCGATATCGGACACCGTCACACAAGGCAACCAGTCGAACGCCGCGCGCACCAACTCGAGCCGCTGCTCGAAGCTCTCGAGGCGCTTGCCCAGCGCGTGCTCGAAGACGGGGACGACCAGCACCCGATCGACGAGGCCCAGACTGACGACCGCCGTCGCGGCCAGCACGTGCCCGATGTGAGGGGGATTGAAGCTTCCCCCAAACAGCGCCACACGCGTCGACTCCACCGTCAGCCCCCGTCCGCCAGGAGCTCGAACAGGCTGAGGCCGCCCGCGATGAACATCAGGTCGAAAACCAACATCACTCCGAAAAGCCCCTCGAGGGTCGCGAACGGGGCTCCGTCGAACAGATTGCGAGTGGCCAGAACGGCGGTCAGAATCGAGGGTGAGAGCAGGGGCAGCAAGACGATGCCGAGCACCAGGGCCCCGCCCTGGCCGCGTACCGTCCACACGCCGAAGAGCGTCCCCGAAGCGGCGATGCCCGGAGTCGCGGCCAGCGCGATCGCGGCCACGCCCGCGCCATGCTCGATCAAGTCGATGTTCATCAAGAACGCGGCCGTGGGCACCACCACCGCTTCGATGACGAGCAGAAACAGCAGCAAGCCGAGCATCTTGCCCATGAATATGGCGCTGTGCGCGATCGGAGAGACCAGCAGCGCCTCGAACGCGGAGTTCTCCTTCTCCCGTAGCCACCCCCGATTGAGCGCCAACACGGCCGCGAACAGGGTCGACAGCCAGATGGCTGCGCCGGCCACTTCGGCCCGATTGCGAACGTCCTCGTAGAACGCAATCGAAGAGATGACCACGACCAGAAAACCGAAGAAGGCGGTGGTCGTGAGAAGCTCGCCGCGGGCCAGCTCGATCGCCAGATCCTTCTGGAGGATCGCGAGAGACTGCCCCACCCATCCGGTGCGGCGTGCAGGAGTGGCCGAAAGCTCGGCAGTCGAGGACATGGGACGGCATCGTAGTACCGCCGCGGGCCGAATTTCACGCCGAGTCCACCGATTCTGGGGCCGGCCGTGTGCGGATGGCCCCGAGGGGGAAACGACCTGCTGGTCACGGGGGAACCCGGCATGCGAAAGTCACTCTTGCCCATGACCGAGCGACGTATCGAGCACATCTATGATTGCAGCGAAGAGGAGTTCTGGGACGAAGTGTTCCTCGACCCGGACTACAATCAGACGCTGTACGAGGGCGAGCTTCGGTTCGAGCGCTGGAAGCTGGTCGCCGAGCGGCGAGAGGGCGACTTGCTGGTTCGGGAAGTGGAGGCTCAGCCACCCGTGCCGGATCTGCCCGGCCCTCTGAAAAAGCTCGCCGAAGGCGGCGTCGGCTACCGTGAGCTGGGGCGCCTGGACCGCGCGCGCAAGCGCTACACCCTCGCCGTGACACCGCAATCCATGGCGAACAAGCTCACCATCACGGGGGAGCTCACCACGAAGCCGGCGGGCGAAAAGAAGTGCCAGCGCATTTACGTGGCGACCGTCGAAGCCAAGGTGTTCGGCGTCGGGCGCCTCATCGAGCAGTACATCCTCGACGACCTGCAGAAGAGCTACGAAAAGGCGGCCCGCTTCACCAATCGGTGGATCGCCGAGCGGCTGCGCTGACGCGGCTCGGGCTTCGAGCGGTCGTGCCGCGCCGTCTCGGAGTGCCGTCGCCGAGTGCCACTCGGCGCTGGGGACGCCCGTTTCGGCACCCCGCACTCGGCAGCTCGGCCCCATCATCGCTCCGGCCCGCGCTCACCGGAGGCCGGCCGCGCAAGCGCGGCCCCCACGGCTGCGACGGGAGAGCGGCCGACGAGAGAAAAGGACGCGCTCGGCGCGCGCCGCTACGCCGCAGCCTTCAGCTTCGCCTTCTTGGAGCGTGCCTTTCGCTTGGCCGGGGCGCTCGCCACGCTGGCCTTCGGCTGCTTGCGACTCACCACCACATCGTGGTGATCGAGCAGACGCGGCGTCGGAAACGCCTCCAGGCGCCGCTGGTAGCCTTCGTCCTTCACGCGCTTTTCGGCCACCAGGATCGCGTCGATCAGCTTCGCGCGGGTGCCGAACTGTTCCTTCGTCCGCGTGAGCGCCGAGTGAAGGCGAATCAGCTTGGAATTGCTCACCTTTGCGAGCCCTTTTTGCTCGTTGAGCCGCCCCTCGAGCCACAGCTCGCTGGTGGCAAGCTCCAACACGGCGGCCACGAGCTTGGCCTTGTCGCCAAAGCGACCCTTCACTTGCTGCAGCGGAGTAGTTTTCATTGGTATTCTCCAGGTCCCGGGACCGAGGGGGCGGCAAGCTAGCAGCGAGGCCCGAACCACGCAAGCCGGAAGCGGCGACAGCCGGCCAGCCGCAAAGCGCGCCATTTCGTCCGGGAGGGGCCGAGCCTCTACCACGTCCGCGCCGCTCGCCCCAAACCTCTTCTCGCCGCGCGCCGGCGCCCCCGACGGCGCAGCCGGGCGAGACCTTTGCGCCTCGCCGGCCCCGGTCGACGGGGGCGGTGCGACGTTTCTTCGCGCCGCATCGGGTCGCAGCGCCGATTCGATCCGGGCGGATCCCGCAGCCACCTCCCATCCGGCGCCCGGCGCCGACCCGACAGCCCGCGGCCCCGCCGAGCGCCCCGGCAGAGAGCGGCTGCCGGCCCTCTGCGCCGGCCGCGGGCGGCCCCCTCGGATCGCAGCGCGCAGCGAGGGGGTGAATTCTACTTGTTTTCGAAGGGGCTTTGAGAAAGACCGCGGCGATGGCTTCCGACCGGGGCAGCGTCTGCACGGAGAGTAGGTCGTGATCGCGGCGCCGGGGATCGAGCCATCCCTGCCTTTGCCGATCCGGGACCTGCAGCCCGTGTCGTGGCTGCAAGCGATTCTCGACTACCCGGCCTTCAAGGCCATGCTGCCGGTCCCGGTCTTCTTGCTGGTCGCGTTTCCGCTCTACTGGTTCTTCCGCGGGACGTGGAAGCAGCTGGACGACGAGGCGCGCGAGTTTCGAAACCGGGGCGAGGTCGACCACCGCCCCGCCGTGTGCCTCGTGGTCACGGCCCTGGTGCTGACGATGCAGGAGTACTACGGCGGTCGCCGCTTCTTCCACGGGCTGATCCGAGAGGAGCTGCAGCACCTGGACGAGCGCTACTCCTGGTTGCGCTTCGCGGAGTACGAGCAACTCTACGGCTACGGCTGGTGGAGCCTGGCGCGCGTGCTCGGCTACGTCGCCCTGCCGCTCATCGTCTGGAAGGTCTTTTTCCCGCGCGATTCGGTGCTCGACATGGGCCTCCGGACTCGCGGGTTCTTCCGCCACCTGTGGATCTACGGGCTGTGCCTCTCGGTGGTCGTGCCGCTGATGTTCCTCGTCGCCCAGCAGAGCGACTTCGGCACCTACTATCCCTTCTACAAGCACAGCTCCCGTTCGCTGTTCGACCTGGGGGTCTGGGAGGCGATCTACTGGGCGCAGTTCTTCGCCCTGGAGTTCTTCTTTCGCGGGTGGATGGTGGCTGCCCTGCGCCCCTCGCTCGGCTCGGCGGCGATCTTCGTGATGTCGGTGCCGTATTGCATGATTCACTACGGCAAGCCCTACCTCGAAGCACACGGCGCCGTGGTCGCGGGCGTGGTGCTCGGCTCGCTGGCCATGAAGACCCGCAGCATTTACGCCGGGTTTCTGCTCCACATCAGCGTCGCCGTCGGGATGGACTTGCTTTCCCTATACAAACGGGACGCACTGCCCACCACCTGGTGGCCCCAGTGAGGGCCCTTTCGCTTCCGCTCGAAAACCGCAGACCTCGCCCGAGAGAGATCATGGCCAACTCCTCCCCGCTGCCTCCCCCCGACCTCACCGCGCGCTCCGAGGAGCTGCCCCAAGAGCGGCCCTGGACGGCCAAAGACAGCGAAGCGCTCTACCAAGTTCAGGACTGGGGCTACCCGTATTTCTCGGTCAACGACAAGGGCCGCGTCGAGGTGCGACCCAACCCGGCGGGTGAAGGCAGAGTCGATCTGTACGAGCTGATTCAAGACCTGCAAGCCCGCGGTCTCGAGCTGCCCGTCTTGATCCGCTTCTCGGACATCATCGCCCACCGCATCCAGCGCATTCACGAGGCCTTCGCGCGGGCCATCGAAGAGAACGAATACCAAGGTCGCTACCGGGGCGTGTACCCAATCAAGGTCAACCAGCAGCGCCACGTCGTCGAAGAGGTGGTGGAAGCCGGCAAGCCGTGGAACTTCGGGCTCGAGGTGGGCTCCAAGCCCGAGCTGCTGATCGCCCTGGCCGCGATGAAGCAACAGGACGGTCTCATCATCTGCAACGGCTACAAGGATGCGACCTACATGGAGACGGCGCTCATCGCCCAGCGCTTCGCCGGCACGGTGCTGATCGTGCTCGAGCGGCTGGAGGAGCTGGACCTCGTCATGGAAGCCTCCAAGCGGCTCGACATCGAGCCCACCCTGGGCGTTCGCGCCAAGCTCGCCACCAAGGGGATGGGGCGGTGGGCTGATTCCGCTGGAGAAACGGCGAAATTCGGCTTCAGCACGCCAGAGCTCATCGAGCTGGTGGATCGGCTCAGCGCTTCTGGGTGCTTGCACCAGCTGCAGCTGCTGCACTTTCACATCGGCAGCCAGATCTCGAGCATCATCCCGATCAAGAACGCCATGCAGGAGGCTGCCAACATCTACGTCGAGCTGGCGCGCTTGGGCTGCAGCATGCGCTACCTCGACGTAGGCGGTGGCCTGGCGATCGACTACGACGGGTCGAAGACGGATTTCCACGCCTCCTGTAACTACACCCTGGGCGAGTACGCCGCGGACATCGTCAGCAGCATCCAGCAGGCGTGCGACAGGGCGAAAATCCCCGCGCCGACGCTCGTGAGCGAAAGTGGCCGAGCGGTTGCCGCGCACCAATCCCTGTTGGTGTTCGACGTGCTGGGTGCCAACAGCTCGCGCTTCAGGCCCCCCGCCGAGCCGGGGCCGGAGTCACACACCGTGCTGCAGCTCTTGTACGAAACCTACCAGGGGATCTTGCCCAAGAACGTCCAGGAGAGCTGGCACGACGCCTGCCAAGCGAAAGAGGAAGCCCAGAGCCTGTTCCGCTACGGCTACCTGGGGCTGCGCGAGCGGGCACAGGCCGAGGCGCTGTACTGGAGCTGCTGCGAGAAGATTCAGGCCACGGTGCGCAGGCTGAAGTTCGTCCCGGAGGAGTTGCAAGATTTGGAGCAAACGACCAGCTCCATCTACTACTGCAACTTCTCGGTTTTCCAGTCCGCGCCGGACTCCTGGGCCATCGACCAGCTGTTCCCCGTCATGCCGATCCACCGGCTCGAGGAGCGCCCTTCCATACGGGCAACGCTGGCTGATCTGACCTGCGACAGCGACGGAAAGATCGACCGCTTCATCGACGTGGAGGACGTGCGCCGAACGCTCGACGTACACCCGTACGACCCGCGCTCCCCCTACCTGATGGCGATCTTCTTGAACGGGGCCTACCAAGAAATCCTGGGCGATCTACACAACCTCTTCGGCGATACGCACGCCGTACACGTGCGCATGACGGACTACGGCTACCGCGTGGCCCACGTCGTCAAGGGCGATAGCATGACCGACGTGCTCCGCTACGTGGAGCACCAGCCGGAGGCGATGATCGAAGCCGTGCGGGAGCAAGCCGAAGCCGCCCTCTCGATGGGCAAGATGACCCTCGATCAAATGCGGCTCCTGATGCGCCACTACGAACGGGCCATGGGAAGCTACACCTACCTGACCAGCCGGAGATGACGCAGCGGCGAAGGCGTCGAGAAATCTCGGCCCGCGCCCCGGTGAGCTCTCCCCGCGCGGGCCCGGGCCCCGGCGGACCCGGCGCGCCGCGCTTCGGCCAGCGCCGAGGCCGCTCCCGGCGCGGGGCGGCGAGCCCGGGCGGGACGGGCGAAGCGAGCGGAGAGGCGGCGCCCGAGCACCCGGCAGGGGCAGGAGGCTAGCAACGCGCGGCACGCCCGCGACGGCGTCGCCGCCCGCAGGCCAGCACGGAGAGCCCGAGCAGCCCAAACAGCGGCCCCGGCCCCGGGCTCGGCGCGCCGGGCGACGTGGAACACCGGAGCCCGGCGCCCCCCTCGAACCCGGCGCCGCGCGGATCCGATTCGGGCTCCCCCGGCCGCAGCGCACTCTGCTCGACACTCGGCTCGGCCGGGTCGACGCTGGAATCACCGACGACCGCGGGCCGTTCATCCGACGCGTCGTCGGATGGGTCCCTCGGATCGCGCTCGCCCGGATCCAGGCGACCGTTTCCGTTGCGGTCCTCGGCGCCGTCGGCAGCTCCTCCCCCATCGCTGTCCGCGACCAGCACGGCGGTCGTGGTCGCCGGGTCTCGATCGGCCACGCAGGCGCGTCGGGCCCGCGAAGTGCCCGGCGCGAGGCAGCTCAGCCCGCGCTCGGTTCCGTCACGCAACCCGTCACCGTCCGAATCCGAATCCAGGGGCTGGCGGCGACCGTCTCCGTCGGCGTCCAGCGCCGGGTTGCTCTCCAGCCCGTCCGGCAGGCCGTCGTCGTCGCTGTCGGGATCTTCGCTGTCGGCCCCGAGGAAGCGCTCCAAACGGTCCGAGAGGCCATCGCCGTCCGTGTCCGCCACGGCGCCGTCGTCGCTCGGCCATGCGGGGCTCGTCTCGTCGGGGTCCAGCCGCCCGTTGAGGTTCCAATCCTCGGAGCCGTCCGAAGCCCCGGCCCTGTCCGAGTCGCGCAGCAGGCTGAACGTGCGGGTCTCTGGGTCGGCATCCGGGACGCATATGCCCGCCTCGCGGCTGGTCGCGAAGGCATCGCACAGAGAGCCCTCCTCCGTCCCGTCGAGCAGCCCGTCATCGTCGCTGTCGGGGTCGGAGGCGGACAGCAGCCCGTCGCCATCCATGTCCAGCGAAGGGTTCGGCTCCAGCCCATCGAGCAAGCCGTCGTCGTCCGAATCGGCGTCGACGCGGCTCGAGCCGAGCGTCGCCTCCAGGCGATCGGACAGGCCGTCGAGATCGATGTCGACCATGTCCTCGTCGTCCGCCTCGTCGAGTGGATCGGTCTCCCCCGGGTCGAGACGCCCGTTGAGGTTGGCGTCCTCGGAGCCGTCGGAGCGTCCGCCCCCATCCGTATCTGCCGAGCGGGGGTTGGTGGACGAGGCCCCTTCGTCGGCGTCCGCAATGCACACGGCCAGGTCGGTGTCGGGGTGGGAGCAAGCGGTGCCCTGTTCGGTCCCGTCGAGCAAGCCGTCGTTGTCGCCATCGGCATCGAGAACCCCGACGAGCCCGTCGCGATCGGTGTCCTCGCCCGGGCCGATTTCCTCGCCATCGAGCACGCCATCGTCGTCGCTGTCGGCGTCTGCCGGATCGCTGCCGAGCTGGTCCTCCAGGCCATCCACCAGCCCATCGCCGTCACTATCGGTGCAGTCGCGATCCTCGGCGTCAATCGCCCCGTCGCAGTCCTCGTCTCGACCGCCGCTGCACAGCTCGACGCCGGAGGGCGTACACACGCAGCGCTGGCCCTCGCCGCAGACGGGCGTGCGCACGGGGCAATCCGAGTCCCCGACGCACTGCACACAGCGGGACGAGGGCTGACGAGTGTCGCAGACAGGCACCTCGACCGAGCAGTCCGCGGCGGTCGCGCACTCTCCGACGATCGCGACGGTAGCGCCCGCCCCGGGCTGCTCGGGGCCGTTGCCATCGGTCGGCGCAGACGCTACCGAGCCGGCCTTTTCACCTATGCCGATGACGCGCGCCTGGTTTTCGACCATACCGACGACGCCGGGGCGCACCGTGGCGCGAAACTCCAGCCGCACGCTCTCGCCTGGGAGCAATCGCCCGCCCGCCTCCGCGCCGGCCCCGGCACCGACCCGAACGCTCAGCAGCGTGCCGGACTCGGTGGAGATCACGTCGCCGGCGTCGTCGCCCAGCGCGTCGGTGAGCGGGCCCGTGCCGACGCCCTCGGCGATTCGCATGCTACCGGGGACGTACGCGAGGGCCCCGGGCAACGGATCGACCACGGCCACCCCGCGGGCTGCGTCGAAACCGCCGTTTTCGACCAGAATCTCGTACCGCAGCTCGTCCCCGGGTCGCAGCGGCGGCCCGTCCAGATCGGTGACCGACTTCGAGGAGCCCGCGAAATCCGGCTCCAGGGTGGCGATCGAGGTGACCAACCCGCCCAGGTAGAAGATGTCGAAGTCGCTGAAGGCCTCGACGCTGGCGGCGGTTTGACCCGCCTGCAGGCGCGCCGTCACGTCCACGATGTCGAGATCGAAGCCGCTGAAGCTATTCGCCTCGCCGCTCACTTGGGGCAGATCCCCCGGCTCGCTGTAGCCGAGGCCGAACCGCCTGCGCGACCCGTCGAAAAAGTCCCTGGAAGACTCGAGCGCATCCTCGGAGGTGAGCGGCAGCTCCGCCCCGAAGCGCAGCTCGTCCCCTCCCGTTCCCTGATCGCCCTCGAAAGCGATCACCCCTAGCTTGCCGTCGAAACCGGCCGGCACCGTAAAGCCCTCGAGCCTGGCCTGCGCGGGCGCTCCGGGCTCCACCGGCTGCAGCCCGTCGAACACGCTCAGCTGCCGCCATGGCTCGCTCTGCGATTCGTACAGGACGACCATCCACCAGGCGGCGTAGTAGAGTGGCCCGACCCCCGAACGAGGATCGAGCATGTCGATGCCCCCCAGGCGGAACGCTCCGGCGCCCGCCTGCTGCACGCGCTCCGTCACGTCGACCGAGGACTGATAGACCTTGCCCTCGTCGATCGCCACGACCACGGTCGTCTGCGCGGAGACGACCTCGGAGAACTCGCCGGGACGCTCGAACATCGCCTCGCGCAGCTCGGCTTCCGCCGCCGCCAGCGCCGACCAATACAACCGCGCGTGGGTGACTCGCGCCCCCTGCGGCAAGCTCAGCACCGCCGTGCTGCGCGCCTCGGCGACCTGCTGATCCGCCAGGGCCTGGCCGATCTCCGGCTCGTCCGAGCGCCAGGCCACGTCGACCCCCATTCCCTGCGCCCCGCATTCGCCGACCTGACCGACGAGCGGCGGCTGAATGAAATCGGCGCAGTTGTGAACCAGGGTGTTGCCCAGCAGGACGAAGTCCCCGCGCTGCGCCGCCACCAGCCGCGGCAGCAGCTGCGCAGAGCCGCTCGACGCCCAGAGCAGACCCGCCAGCGTCACGGCCACCGTCGCGCTGCGCTGCAGGATCATCGAGACCTCTGCGAGGGATTGACGCGCAGGACGAGCAGCTCGACCCCCGGCTGCAGCCCCGCCCGAGCGAGAAGCCGTTCGGGAGCCACACCGCGCGCGACGAGCCACGCCATGATGGCAGCCGCACGCCGGCGGCCGAGCTCCGAATCGGGGCCGACCTGGATGCTGACGAGCGTGATCTCCGGACGCACTCGGAGCAGGAACACCAGGTCCGAGAGGGCGCCCGCGCTCGAAGGAGAAATCTCCGATGTCGCGCCTTCGAACTCCACCGGCTCGTCGAACGTGATCTGTCCGCCGTGCCAGCGCGCCAGCAGGCAACCGTGGCGCGTGGGGTCGGGATGCGCGATGCCCGTCTCGTGCGGGCAAGCATCCTCGAAATCCATCAGGCCATCGCCGTCGGAATCCACCGGGCAGCCGTTGATCGCGCGATCGGTGCGCTGAACCCCGGGGCGCCGAGGGCAGGCGTCGAACTCGTCCACGATTCCATCCTGATCCTGGTCCGGCGGCAGGCAGCCGTTGCGCTGCGGATCCCGATGGGACGGACCAAACTGCAGCGGACACGCGTCCTCGGAATCGACGATCCCGTCCCCATCGGAGTCGACCGCTTCGGGGCAGCCGTTGCGAAGCGGCTCGCGCGGCCGCTCCGGACCGACCCGCTCCGGGCAGGCGTCCTGCTCGTCCACCACGCCGTCCCCGTCCGCGTCCACCCGCAACGGCGACTGCCCGGGGTCCGGCGGAGGGGGCTGGGGCAGCCACGCGAGGGATGCCAGCGCTCGCAGCTGGGGAGACCCCATGCCTGCGCTCACCCCCGAGCCCACGGCGGCGCCGAGCCGGATCGCATCGCCGATCCACCACTTCACGCCCACCAGCAACTCCGCCGGCGATGTCACTCCCTCGAGCATGCCTCGGCCCCCGTCGCTGACGACGGTAGACCCGTAGAACTCGGGCCCCACGACCAGCCGCCCCCCGGCGACTCGATACCCCGCCGAGACGCCCACCGCCAAGTCGGTGCCATACGGAACGGCGGCGAAATCGTCCTGCTCGAAGTGGTAGACGCCGGAGACCTCCGCGGCGTAGGCAAACGAGCGGAGCCGCCCCGCCCCCATCAGGCGAAACGCGGCGCGCACTCGGCCATCGCTCGAGAACGTGTCCTCCTGCCCGACGGCCGCGAAAACGCGCGCGCCGAGGGCGACTCTCAGGGCTTCGCGCTCGAACAGGCGGTAGTCCGCCGAAAGCCGCAGATCGCCTAGCGCCGAGCCGTCTCGGCTGTGAAAGGCCACGTCCTGGACGCCAGCGACCTGCTCCACCACCGCTCTGCCACCCTCCGAGTACACGAGTAGCGGCAAGCTCAGCCCCAGCCGCAGCGAGCTCGTGACGGCCCACTCGGCCCCCAGGTGGTAGTAGAGTTGCTGACCCACCAGGGGCTGCACCTCGTGCCCCCCTCCATCCACCAGCACCAAGGGCTTGTGAGCGAGATCGCCCGTCAGTGAGACAGCCCAGCGCCCGGACGGTAGGAAGCCGAGCGACTCGGAGACGAACCAGTCGCTCGAAGCCGACGCCGGCTGGTAGCGATTCAGGGCGAACCCGGTCCGCGTCGGGACTGCGGAGGCCCTCGAAGGCGCGAATACGACCGCCAGCAGCACGACCGCCAGCAGCGCGACCACCCGCTGCACGCGCGACGAGGGCGCTCCGCGACGCCAGCGTTCGGGCCAAACGCGCAGCCCGGATGGGCCACACAGCCCCGGCGGGCCACACAGCCCGCACGGCCCCGACCGGCGCACCTCGGCCGCCCGCGTCGACTGCTGAGCGTGCTCGCCCCTCGACCAGTCCATGGGGCTCTACCATAGTCCCGGCCGCCTCCCCCGCGCAGGCACTAATGTGCAGAAAATTTGACTTCATACGGCGCTTAATGAGGCGCCCTTTCAGCGCGCTCCGACGCAGAAGGAACGGACCGATTCGGCTCCCGCACGAGCCACCACGACGTGGTCGACGAGGCTGAGGCCGACGACCCGGCAGGCCTCCTCGAGAGCCGCCGTCATGACGATGTCCGCGTGGCTGGGCGTGGGGTCTCCGCTCGGATGGTTGTGGACGAGCGCGATCCCGCTGGCGGCCTCCTCGATGGCGGGGCGCAGCACGTCGGCCGGGGTCAGCGCGCAGCCGTGGCGCCCGCCCTGGGCGACCCTGCGAGCGGAACGCAGAGCGTTGCGGCCGTCCAGACAGAGCAGCCACACTTCCTCGTGCGGCAGGGGAGCGAGACGCGGCCCGGCCCACCGCACGATGTCGTCGAAACAGCCCAGCCCTTCGCCGCCGCTCTGAGCGCAGAGCTGGGCGACTCGGCGGCCCAGCTCGATGCCGGCCAACAGCCTCGTGGCCTTGCCGAGGCCGATGCCCGGCTGGCGCGCGAGCCGCCGCACTCCGGCCCGGCCGAGACACACGAGCCCACCAAACGACTCGATGAGCTCGGCAGCCACGCGGGTGACCGGTCTCCCCGCGGATCCGGTGGAAACCACCAGCGCGAGCAGCTCGTGGTCGGAAAGCTGCTCGACCCCCAAGAACTTGGCGCGCTCGCGAGCGCGGGGGGCGGGCTGGGCTTCGGAAACGAGCGGGTCGGGTTGCATACTGAACATACAATGGGCCCCAGCAAGTCGCGTACCAAGCGCGGCTGGGGCCCGCCAGGCGGGATTCGGCTCCTGGGGCATTGGCGGCGGCTGGCGACTCGCCCGGCGCTCGACTCCCCCCGCCTGCGCGGGCAGAGGGGGCTCAGCGGTTGCCGTCGGCGAGCTCGTCCAGGAAGACGACCTGGGAGGCGGGAACGCGGCCCAGGAAATCCTGACGAGCCGACTCGACCAACGGCTCGCTGGGGGCGTCGAAGGTAACGCGCGTGCGGTACCGATCGTCGAACCACTTCGGGTAGGAGCCAACCTCCACCTGCGGATGAGCCAGAACGACGGAGTCGATGGCGTTCTTCAGCTCCGTTTCCTCTGCGCGGAGCAGCACCTCGCGACTCCACACCGGGCTTCGCCCCACCAGATGCGAACGCAGCGCGGCGAGCTTCATCCGGAACAGCTCGGGGATACCGGGCAGCAGCCACACGTTTTCCTTGACCACGGTGGGCCAGCGCACCGAGGCCGCGCCGAGCAGCTCACTGCCGTCGGGCACGCGGGCCATCGCGAGGTGCTGCTCGCCACAGCGCTCGCCGTACACGCCGCGCAGCAGCTGCTCGAGCCGCGGATCGCGCACCACGGAGACGCCGAAGGCCAGCGCCACGCCTTCGACGGTACAATCGTCGTGCGTCGGGCCGACGCCCCCGCTGGTGAAAATCACGTCGAACTCCGCGCGCAGCTTGCCGATCTCCTGAGCGATCAGACGGGGCTCGTCCCCGACCGTCACCGCGCGGGTCAGTGGAATGCCCAGCGCTCGCAGGGCCCGGGCAAGCGGAAGCAGGTTGAGCTCCTGCGTCTTGCCGGTCAGCAGCTCGTTGCCGATCAGCACCGCAGCGGCATGGCGCACGACGCGAGGCTTCGACTCCGCCATCGCGCCCCTTTCAGTCCGCCTCGAGCTCTCGCACGAGAGGCCGACCGTCCTCCTCGACGCCGAGCAACTCTTCGACGCGCCGCTCGGCTCGATCGAGAATCTTCTGCGAACCCCGAGCGAGCTTCATCCCCTCCTCGAAAAGTGCCAGCGACTCCTCGAGCGGCTGCTCGCCGGCCTCGAGGCGCTCCACGATTTCCCCCAGGCGCTGGATGGATTCCTCGAACGACGGTTGCTCCTCTTCGGGAGCATTCCCCTCGAGCCGTCGTTCTGGCACCTTCTCCGGCGGCGCCTTGTCACTCTTGCGGGCTGCCAAGCGAACTCCCTGCTGATACGGAGCCCCGGGGTTAGCACGGCCTCCCCCGATGGCGCTCGGGCATTTGTCAAAATTCTAGGGCATCGTGCCGAACCAGGCGCGATTCGAACTCGCCCGGGGGCAGCCCCGCCACGGCGGCGCCCTCCGACGCGACGAGACCGCACAGAGGCAGAGCCGCTCCCGCCCGCAGGGACAGCCAAACGCACGGCCCCGGGTCGTCGGCCAGGCGTCCGCCGAGCGGCCGCAGAGTATCCGAGCCCCCCGGCGCGGAAGGGCCATCCAGTCGCAGCCACAAGAACTCGGAACCCGCCACCGCGCTCTCGGCTTCGGCTCCGCCCAGCGCGGCTCGGGCGCTGGCGCGGACCGCCGGATCCGGGTCGAAGCGAGCCAAGCTCGACAGCTGCCGCCGGGCGGACGCGACGGGCAGCGCCCGGGCGAGCGCTCGCCGCACCGTGACCTGGTGCTCCTGCCCGAACCGCTCCGTCAGCAATACCGCCGGCCACGAGCCGCGTGCGTGGCCGAGGCCATCGACGACGTGGGCGCGGATCAACGAATCGCGATCGGCGAGCAGGCCCCGAATCAGCGACAAGGAGGGCTCGGCCACGCGCATGGCCAGGGCCCGCGCGACCAGCGGGCGCGCCGCAGGGCAACCGCCCAGCAAACGCCGAAGCGCGACGGTCGGCAACGTGGCCGCCACCTCGGGCCGGAGAAGCGAAAACGCCAGTACCCCACACTCCTCTACGCTCGAACGGGCGAGCAGCCCGGCCGCCCGCCGGTGCATTGCGCTCGGCAGCAGCAGGGCTGCCTGCGACAGGCCCACGCGGACCGCTTCGTCGCCCGAGTCGAGGAGCTCGCCCAAGAGCTCGCCGCCGTCCAGGGCGGCGGCGAACCCGGCAAACGCGCGCAGCGCGTAGCCGCTGGACTGAGCCCACTG
The DNA here is from genome assembly GCA_050299315.1 of Polyangiaceae bacterium. Taxonomy (GTDB): domain Bacteria; phylum Myxococcota_A; class Polyangia; order Polyangiales; family Polyangiaceae; genus SZUA-265. Next base: position 34,609 of record JBNKVS010000047.1, on the reverse strand, counting down.
CCGCAGCCGGGCACCGTCGAAGGGCGGCGGGCGCACGTGCCGCCAGGCCCACACCACGCGGGCCCTGCCGACGCCGAGCCACCGGCGCGATCCGCGTTCGGCGTCGTGCCGCACCTGCCAGCCGCTCAACATCTCCTCCGCCGCCTCCCCCTCGACGAGACTCAGGGCCCGCGCAGCCTCCCAAGCCCACTCGCCGTCCAGCTCCCGCCGCAGCGACCCGAACGCCTCGGGACCGCCCGCGGCGGCCAACCACGCAGGTCGCTGCGGGCTGTGCTCGGGCAACCAAGGCAGCAGATCCACGCGCGGATGCCTCAGCACGAGCTGGCGCAACCAGCGCTTTTCGCCCCGCCGCTGGAAGGCGGCGGCGATTGGCTGCGCCACCGCGGGCTCCCCGGCGAGCAAAAGGATCTCCAGCGCGGCTCGGCGCAGCACCTCGTCCTCCGAGCTGGACCAGTGCCGCGCCAGCCCCACCGTTTCCAGCGCACCCAGGCGCGTCAGCGCGAGCGCCGCCTCGGCGCGGACGCGCGAGGGCCCCTCGGCCCGAACGAAGTCCCGCAGCTCGTGGAAGGTGCGCTGATCGCCGAGATCCGCGAGCAACTGCACCCACGCCACGGTGGCCGCCCGCGGCTGCAGCAGCGCTCGGGCCCGCCGAGGTGGATACGCGAGCAGGGCGGCACGCGCCGCGCGCGCCGCCGGCGGGGAGCCATCCAGCGAGCGCACCAGGGCGGCCAAGGGCTGCTGTCGACCGGTCGCCGCGAGCGCCAGCGCCGCCACGCCCCGAACCAAATCGTCCGCCTCGGCGCGGATCGCCACGGGCGTGCCGCGCTCGACCACGTCGGTCAGCAGCCGCGCGACGACCGGCTGCGACGCGTGAGGCGCCAGGCCCCGAGTCATGAGGAGCCACGCTGCCGAGGACAGATCGGCGCCCCGCTCCGCGACCAACTGCGAGAGCGCCTCGAAGGCCTCGGGGGTGGCCAGCGAAAGCAATCGGCGCACCGCTCGAACGAGATCTCCCGGGACGCTGGAGGCCATCAGCTCGCGCACCGCACGGATGCCAAAGCTGCGGCCGAGCAGCCGCGCGCCCCCTACCGACTCCGCTGCCTGCGAACGGCTGGCACGGGAAACCAGCCCACCACCGATCGCCAGGCCGACAGCCAACGACCAGACCCCCACCCCTCGCCGCACGGAAAGGCCGGCACGTACCGCGGCGCCCAAGACCATTGCCGAAACTCTTACACCTTCGGCGCGCCGCCCACCACTGCGGGCGCGGGCGCTGGGCTCACGGCCGACAGGCCCGAAGCCGTGGCGCAACGTGGTTCTCCCTTGCCTCCGAGGGTGGCTCGACGTAGGGCCAGTCGCCGAAGAGATGGCACCCCTCGCAGCGAAGCAGCCCGACGCCCCCCTCACGCTGGCGGTCCCGAAGGGCAGAATTCTCAAGGTCCTCGTGCCCATGCTCCGGCGCGCGGGGATCCCCGCCGACTGCCTGCTCGCCGACGACCGGCGCCTGGTGCGAGAGAGCGAGGACGGGAGCGTTCGCTACCTGCTTCTCAAGCCCGACGACGTGCCGACCTACGTCGAATACGGCTGCGCCGACCTGGGCGTGGCGGGGCGCGACACCCTGACCGAGCGCAACTACGACCTCTACCAACCGGTGGACCTCGGCATCGGCGCCTGCCGCATGGTGGTGGCCGCGCCGTGTGGCGCGAGCATTCCGGCCACGCCTCGCGTCGGGACCAAGTACCCGCGCATCGCCACCCGCCACTTCGACTCGCTCGGCGTGCAGGCGGAGGTGATCTTCATCCAGGGGTCCGTCGAGCTCGCGCCGCTCACCGGGCTCTCCGACGTGATCGTGGACCTCGTGGAAACCGGCTCCACGCTGCGTGAAAACGGCCTCGAAGAACGCGAAGTCATCTTTCCGATTTCGAGCGTGCTGGTCGCCAATCGGGCGCTGTTCAAGCTGCACCACGAGCGGATTGCCGCCTTCATCGAAGGGCTGCGGCGCGCCATCGAGGCGCCCGACGCGGACGGCTGAACGGCGCTCGACCCGGGGGCCCGGGCAGCGGCCGAGCGGGCCCCGCGCTGCGGCCCCCGCGAGGCGCGGCCGCCGCTGGCTCGCTTGCTCGGCTCCGCGCCGCGCGCCCGAGGCTGACGACCCGCTCGTCATCCGGCCCCCGCGTCGGCGCCGCGGCCCCGGCCCTCCGGGGGCGGCCCGACCGTCACGTGGGGCAAGAGCTTCCGCAGGCTCTTGACGCCGATCCCCTTGACGCGCAGCAGATCCGTGACGCGCCGAAAGCGCCCGAGCCGGCGGCGCAAGGCCACGATCTGCGCCGCGCGCTTGCGCCCGATGCCCGGTAGCGCGGTGAGCTGCACGGCCGTCGCGCGGTTGATGTCGACGACGAGCCGACGGGCCTGTTTGGCTCCGTCCGCGGCGGCGAGCGGCGCGGGCGGCCCGGAAGCGCGCTCCGCCCTCGACGAGCGGCGCTCGGCCGAGCGCGCCGCACCGGCCGCGGGTCGCCTCCTCGCAGGCTCCGCATCCGCCCCGGAATGCGTCCCGGAGGGCCTATTTGACCTATTGACCGACTCAAATCCGGCAACCGGAGCGAGCCAGGTTCCGGCCCCAAGCAACGCGGCCCCCTCGACGGCGCCGCGCTCGGCGATTTCCTCGAACTGGGGCCCGCGGCTCGCCGCCACGCCGATGCCGGCGAGGCCGAGCAGCGTGATGCCCAGGGTGAGCGCGCGACCGGCGAGAGGCAGCCAAGCCTGCAGGAGCCCGCCGAGCCACACGCCCCGCGGCGAGCCGGGCGCGCCGAGCTCCCGGAGCTCGGCCCGCTCGGGGGAGCCCGCCCGCTGGCGGCGAGCTTGCACCCGACGCCAGCTGCGGCCCTCGCGGCGGCCCGCTTCAACGCAACGCGACATCGCTCGACCGCGTGCGCCGAAGGCCGGATCCTCAGGACAGCTCGGCAGCCTTCGAAGCACTTTGCGCCGCCCCGAGCCGAGCGTTCGCCAGCATATCCTCCCGGGGCACGTAGTCCCGTATCTGCATTTCCCCCGAGACCGGAATTGCCTCCAGCTTGACGTTCATCGACCCGTCCGAGTTCACGAAAGCGACCCCGATACGATTCCAGTACTTCCGCTGGTTGCGGTCCGTAATTACATAAACAATCTTCATCTTGCTCGCGTCCATCGGCTTTTCATTCTCCCGTGCGCCTCAGCGGCCCGATTGCCCTCGCGACGCACGCCGGGGACTTTGCTGGTTCCATGCCCAAAGGTGGTCTCGAACGATTTCGACGACCTAGGCAGCCGAGGCGGCGGCGCTGGCGAGCCCCCTGCCGGCGCGCCGCCGGCCTCGCCCCGGCGGCGCGCGAACCGCGCCAGCGGCAGCGGATCCGCACCCCGGCGGGGCGCGAGAAGGAAGCGAGGCTCGGCGTCCGGCGCAGTCTGCTCGATCGCCACTTAACATTTCGAGGGGTTGCTTTTGCTCGATGGAGGTCTGGGCGTCGCCCGGCGCAGTGATACACTGCCGAGGTGCGTTTGACTTCATGGCTCATGGCGGCTGCGGCGGGCAGCCTGATCGCTTCCCTCCCCCTGCAGCTTCCGCTAGCGCAGGCGGGCGGGCGTGGCTTCCGACCCGATACGCTGCCGGTCAGCCAAATTCGTCCCGGAATGAAAGGCTACGGCCTCACCGTCTTCGAAGGAACGAAGCCCGAGCGCTTCGATGTCGAGGTCATCGACGTTCTGCGCAACTTCCGGCCCCGGCAAGACGCGATCCTCATCAAGACGCTTCATCCCCGGCTGGACGTGGTCAACGTCGTGCGCGGCATGAGCGGCAGCCCGATCTACATCGACGGCAAGATGGTCGGCGCCTACGCCTATGGCTGGAGCTTCGGCAAAGAGCCGGTGGCGGGCGTGACACCCATTCGGAACATGATCGAGGATCTCGAGCGGCCACTCCCGGAGAGCCTGTTCGGTTGGCGATTCAACGCACGCCCCAAGCCCTCCTCGAATCAGTCCGAGCCGCGAGCGTGGCTCGAAGAGAGCTCCGTCAATCGCTTCGTCGGGGCCGAAACGGGCTACCGGCTCGACCGGCACGCCGAGCAGCTGGCAGCCCGGACCCCCAAGGCGGCCGAAGCAGGTCTGGTCCCCGTCGCGACCCCAATCCTGGTCGGTGGGATGGGGCCCATGGCAATGCAGATGGCGCGCGACCTGTTCTCGCCGCTCGGGCTCGAGCCGCTCCAAGGCGGCGGGGGCGGTGGCTTGGTCGAGCCGAACGCGCCCGAGCACTACGAAGACGGCGGGGCCATTTCGGTCCAGCTGATTCGCGGAGACGTCTCGGCCTCCGGCCTCGGCACCGTCACGCGGGTCGAGGGGGACAAGCTGGTCGGATTCGGTCACCCGATGATGAACGGCGGCGTCAGCGCTCTTCCCACCGCAGTCGGCCGCGTGCTGTGGTTCCTCGCCAGCGAGGCCGCCTCCTTCAAGCTGGCCATGGCGGTTCGCCCGCTGGGCGCGCTGGTGAACGACCGCCAGGCGTCGATCGTCGTTTCGGAAACGGCCTCGGCCCCCGTCATTCCGGTCCACCTGCGGATCGACGGAGTGCCGGGCGCGCCGTACCGGGACTGGAACTTCGAGCTGGCCCACGAGAAGTTCATGACGCCCTCGCTCCTCGCCACGGCGCTCGGCAGCTCCGTGCAAGCGACGGCGGCGGACCGCCAGGACGTGAGCTGGCGCGCCGTCAGCGAGGTCGAGGTGCGGGGCTATGGCAAAGTCACTCTCGAGGATTTCGGCGTCTCGATCGGGGGTACTCCCGACCCGCGGGAATTCGTGCGGTCGCACCTCGTCTCCTCCGTGGGAGGCATCTTGAACAACCCCTGGGAGCCGGCGCTGATCGAGAGCGTGAACACGCGCATCGCCGTGCAGTACGCCCGCGACATCGTGCGGCTGCGGGGTGCTCGCGCGCTGCAGACGGAGGTGGATGCCGGCGGCTCGGCGGAGATCGAGCTCACCCTGTTGCCCTTCGCAGGGCCGGCGTTCAAGCACCGCATCACGGTGCCGATTCCCAAGCACCTGGCGGGAGATAAGGTCAAGCTCTCGATCATGCCGGGCCACTCGGTGGAGAAGGAAAAGGCGCCGCCCGAGTCGCTGGGAGAGTTCATCGCGAACCTCGAGCAGCCCATTTATCCGCCGAAGGGCGTCGTCGTATCCTACTCTGCGGGCACGGGCGTGGGGTTCAAGGGGCGGGTCGTGCGCAACCTGCCGCCGGGCGCCGTGGACGCAATCGCGCAGCAGACGGACAGCGTGTCACCGCAGATGTTCAAGTCGATGCAGCGCCACGTCGTCATCCTGAAGAACTTCATGCTGGGGAGCGACGCCGTGACGCTCGACGTAAGGCCCGTCCTGCGCTGACGCGCGCCGACCGTCGGGACCGACCCAGCCCGGATCCGCCGAGCCCGCTCGGCCGAAGGAAATGAACGAAGATTGTAGCGCAACGACAGCCCGCCCCGCCGGGCGCTCCCGACAGGCCCGCGGCAGCGGGCGGCTCCTTTTTCTGCGCCGAACAGCTCGAAAAGCCCGCCGACCAAAGCACAAGCAATGAATCACACCGATCCCCGTCCCGCCCTCCCGTACGCAGCAGCCGGCCCCTTGGCGCTGGGCGGCGGGCAACGAACACAAGACGACCCGACTCCACCCCGCGGCCAGGGGCGCGCGCCGGCGCGGCTCGGCGCCGCGGCGCGGCGCGGCAACGCAGAGCGCCTCGGGCCAGCGCAGCGCTTCGGGCGGATGGGTCGCCTCGGGCTTTCGTGTGCCGCTCTCGCCCTGGCCGCCTCGGTGGCGCTGCCGTGCGAAGCCGTTGGGACCCGTCGGTTCGAGCTGAGCCGCGCCAAGGATTTCCGCGGCGGGGACCTCAAAGGCGTCGCCATCGACAGCACCGGCCGGGTGCACGCGGGGTTGAACCTGGGGGCGGTGCCCATTGCCGAAGCGCAGTCCATCTGGGCAACGCTGCGCCGCTCGGACGGCAGCATCCTGCTCGGGACGGGCAACGAGGGAAAACTACTCGAGGTGCGGGGCGCCACCGTCAAGGTGCTGGCAGAGACCCAGGGCCTCGTCATTCCCGCCCTGACGGAGGCCTGGGGTGGCGCCGTGCTGCTCGGCACGATGCCGAGCGGCGAGGTGCTCAAGTGGCAAGGCGGCAAGCTCACACGCCTTGCCAAGCTGAAAGACGCCGAGCACGTGTGGGCGCTCGCCTACGACTCGAACAGCAGGGTCGTGTACGCCGGCACCGGCCCGAGCGGAAAACTCTACCGCATCGACGAGGCGGGCAACGCACAACTCCACTTCGACGCGGAGGAAGAGCACCTGATGAGCGTCGCGGTGGCTCAACGCAAGGGCGGCTCGGTGGTTTTCGCGGGCTCCAGTGATCGCGCCAAGCTGTACGAGCTCCGCGCCCCGGGGCGCGCCAGCGTGCTGTACGACTTCGACAGCACGGAGATCCGCTCGCTGCTCGTCGCTGCCGACGACTCCTTGTACGCGGTCGCGAACGAGATCAAAGGGCGCGGCAGCAGTTCCAGCAGCGATCGCAAGGGCCGCGCCTCCACCTCGAAGACGACGGGCAGTGGCGTGCTCTACCGCTTCTCGGCGGACGGCACGCCAGAGCGGCTGCTCGAGAGCAAGTCGGAGCACCTCGTCGGGCTCGCCCTCGACCAGGCGGGGCACCCGTACGTCGGCACGGGCGTCCATGGGAGAGTGTACAGTGTCGACGACACGCACAACGACGTGCTGATGGCGGACACGGAGGAGCGCATGATCGGAGCGCTCGCGCTGACCGGCCAAGGACCTTTCGTGGCATCGAGCGACCCGGCGGTGTTGCACCCGGTCAAAGGCATCGGGGGCACGGATGCCGTGTGGACGAGCCGCCCACTGGACGCCGGCCTCCGAGCGCAGTTCGGTCGGCTCGATTGGGACGCGACCGCACAGCTCGAGCTCTCGACTCGCTCCGGCAATACGAAAAAGCCCGACGATACGTGGAGCGACTGGAGCAAGCCCGTCACCGAGCCCGGCATGGTGACGAGTCCCGCAGCGCGGTACGTTCAGATCCGGGCTCGGTGGAATCGCGACCCGCAAGCGGTACTGAGCAACATCACCCTCCCGTTCGTCACCGACAATCTACGAGCCGTCCTGACGGAGGTCACGGTGGACACTCCGAGCAACGACCTCGTTTCCCACGGGGACGAGGGCGTCGGTGCCAGCGGTGGGCCCGTCACGGACCGGGCCGATCCGGTCGTCAAGCTCGAGTGGAAGGTCGACAACCCCGACGAGGACGAGCTGAGGTATCGGTTGCGATACAAGATGCTCTCGAGCAACCGCTGGGTGAGCATCCTCCCGCCCCGGCAGACCCTGACCAAGCGACAGTTCGACTGGGACACGTCCGATCTCCCCGAGGGCCGATACCATGTCCGCGTCGAGGCCAGCGACGAGATCTCCAACCCGCCCGATCGAGTGAAGAAGCACCAACTCCAGAGCGGGATCGTGACGGTGGACAACACGCCTCCCGCGATCGTCTCGCTGCGCAACGAGGGCGCCCGGGTGATCGGCACCGCGGTGGACGGGGTCGGCCCGATCGCGCGCATCGAGATGAGCGTGGCGGGTACGGACGAGTGGTACCCGTTCTTCCCACAAGACGGCATCTACGACGAGCAGCGGGAGGACTTCGACCTCAACGTCTCGACGCTCGTCCCGCGAGGCGGGGGGGTGGTCAGCATCCGCGTCTACGATCAGATGAACAATTTCGTAGTTCGCCACGTGAACGTCCCCTGAGCCCCTCGGGGGGACGTCCGAGTCGCCCGGCAACCCAGCGATGCCCAGCCTTGGCGCGCGGAGCGCCCCGCTTCGGCGGCGGGCGAGCATCGCGCCGCGGGGGAGCGTTGGCGCCGCCGTCGGTTCGGCTTGGAAAGCACCCCGGACGCGGGGCGTAGCTCGTGCGCGACCCACCCGGAGCCACATTCCGCCTCGGGAGCCGGCAGAGCGACGCGGCGGATGACACGGGCTCGCGGGCTCGGAGCCCGGGAACCGGTCCGCGGCCACCGGAAACACGGCGAGAAGGGAAAACGGGTCCACACGGGACCCCGGCGGCTGCAATCCGGCGGCTCCCTGGGTCCCGCGCGAGAAGGCCTCTCGGCGAACCGCCGACGGTATTTTTCTGCATTTTCGGCTCGACCGCGCGACGGTTCCCTGGTTTACGGCTCAAGCGCCCCTGGCCCGGTCTCGGTTTGCGCGCCGCAAACGCGTGCCGATTCGATGCGCTTTTCGTTTGCGTCGGCTCTCCCCCCGTCCGATCGAGGGGCGTCGGTCGCCGCTCGCCCGCTTCGGACTTCGAGCTTTGGCCCGGGCAGCAGCCCCTGCTACAATACCTGAGTTAAACTTTCCTATCGCTCGGTCATCTTCATCGGGCGCCCCCCTTCTTTGGCCCTCGCGGCCAGCGCCTTACCTTTCAGCATTGACTCCCAGCTCGCTCCCCCCAGTGCGCCGGCGGCCGGTCGTATTTGCCCTCCTGTTCGGGTGCGGCAGCTGGATTAGCTCGTGTCAGCTGAGCGAAGTCAGCGACACCGCCACGACCAACGCCTCGGCTCCTTGCGGCGAATGCGCTTCGAGCCCGGATGGGGCTGCCTCCGACTTCGAGGTGTCCCCGTACGCCCCCACCCAGGAGACCGACGAGCCGACGCTCGGCCTGTGCGGCCGTGGCTCTTGCATTCCGGATGACCGGCTCGCATGTGGTGGCTTCGTGCCTCCCGGGAGCGAGAGCGGGTCGAGCGCGGGGGACGCCGGGAGCCCCGATGCGGGTGCTCCCTTCGATGCCGGTACGCCATCGTCGGACGCCGGCTCCCCGCGCCCCGCGGTGGACGCGACCTTCGAGCTGAGCCCGCAAGCGGACTCTCCCCAGAGCTACGGCTGCCAGGTGCTGCTCGGCCCCGGAACGGAGATGTCTCGGCAGTGTGCCGTTTCCGGGGAGCAGGGCGTGAACGAGGCCTGCTCCTCCGGCTCGGATTGTGCGCCGGGGCTAGCCTGCGTGGGCCGCATGGCCACGGGCCGGTGCCTCCCCTACTGCTGCTCGCTCGGAGCCCAGTGCGACGAGCGTTCCTACTGTACGCACCGGCCACTGCGCACGGAGTCCCTCGAGGAGCGGCTGGGGCCCCAGATCCCCGTTTGCGACCAGGTCGACGACTGCGACCTGGCCGATCCTTTCCCGTGCCCCCCGGGGCAGCAGTGCACCTGCGGCGAGGGGGAAGCCTGCACGGTCGTCCTGCCCGACGGGACGACCGCATGCGAGCGCCCGGGTCAGGGCGGCGAAAGCGATCCTTGCCCGTGCCGAGCCGGCTTCATCTGCTCGCAATCCACGACGACCTGCCACCGGCTGTGCCGGCTCGACGACGCGCGTGAAACCTGCGGCGGCGGCGTCTGCCAGAGCTCGGGAGGGCTGCCTGCTGGCTGGGGGACCTGCGCCGGCAGCAGCCCCGAAGAGTCGCGATGAGTCTCCCGGTGGCGGTCGGGTTTGCATCCGCCGCCGACCTTTGCTTCAACGGCGAACCCCCATGTTGCAGCTGCTATCCGAAACCCCGGCGGCTTGGCTCGACGCAGTCCTTTCGTCGTTCGACGAGTTCGTCGCCGATCACGCCCTGTGCGAGCGGAAGGCGAGCGCCATGGGGATGTCGCTCGTGGCCAAGTATGGCGACAAGCCGCTCATACTCGACGATCTGATCGCGTTCGCTCGGGAGGAGCTCGAGCACTTTCACATCATGTTTCGCGTGCTCGCCGAGCGGGGGCTCTCCTTGCCGCCGGATACCCGTGACCCGTACGTCAACGGGCTTCGCAAGCACATGCAGAGCGACGCGGAGGGGTTGTTTCTCGATCGCCTCATCGTCTCGGGAGTGGTGGAGGCGCGGGGCTGTGAGCGGCTCCAGATGGTCACGCACGCGCTTCCCGAGGGGGCGCTGCGCCAAACCTACCTGGAGTTGACGCGCGCCGAAGCGCGGCACCACGCGCTCTTCTTTCGCCTCGCCGAGCGCTACTTTCCGCGTCAGCGCGTGCACGAGCGAGCGCAGGCCTTGTTCGAGGCGGAGGCCGAGCTCATTGCTTCGCTCCCGCTGCGCCCCGCCGTGCATTGAAGCCCCCTCGCGGCGCCGACCCGCGCTCGCCCGTCGAAGGCGCCGACCACCCGTCGCCGCGCCGCCTCACTCGCCGCCGCGGGGCGCCGGGGAGAGGTCGACGTAGAGGGTCGCCAAGTCGCCAGACTCCACGACCCGATGCTCCGCGCGGCTTTCCCCCGCGCCTTCGGCGAGCTCGATCACCAGCCGAACCCCCTCCTTCTCTGGATGCAAAGCGACGCTCGAGACGAGCGTACCGAAGTAGTCGGTAAGCAGAGGGTTTTGATTGTTGGGAGCGCTGAGCCGCGCTTCGAGCAAGTGAAACACGCGCTTGCCCCCGTCGACCGCGTCTTCGCGAACCACCGCGGCCTTCGTCATGCGCACGTAGATGTGCGCCGCGCCGCCCTCGCTCTTGGCAAAACCCGCGAACAGAACCAGGGGAGCGACCTCCTTGGAAGCCGCCTCGGGTCGCGCCGAGCCGGCCCAGGCCTGCGCCAAAGGCGCCGCCAGGGCAAGAAGCGCCGCCGCGAGGGCGACTCTGGGGCGAAGCAGGGGGACGCGGTGAAACATGTTTACTCCTCCCTTCGAAAGCTAGCTTCCCCGCGCCGAGGCAGCCACCCGACAGCGGCCCACGCTGTCGGGGAGAGTGCTATCGGGGGTGGCTCATGGCTCCGCTGTCTCTCATGGCTCCGCTGTCTCTCATGGCTCCGCTGTCTCTCATGGCTCCGCTGTCTCTCATGGCTCCGCTGTCTCTCATGGCTCCGCTGTCACTCATGGCTCCGCTGTCTCTCATGGCTCCGCTGTCTCTCATGGCTCCGCTGTCTCTCATGGCTCCGCTGTCTCTCATGGCTCCGCGGGGGCGGGGGGCTCCCTGCTCGACCAGAGCGAATCGCTGAAGGTGGGGCGCGCCGCCTCGACGAACTCCTCTGGCAGGGTCGAGTGAACGGCCACGCGGCTCCTCGCCCCCTCGTAAAAGGCTTTCACCGCGGCGCTGAGGCGCTGCGAGACATACCAACGCCTCAACGGCTCTGCGATCTCCTCGTAGGGCTGCGAGGAAAACGGCGTCCGTGTCGTGCGGTGCACGACCCGGAGCTCCGTCTCGCTGGGTGTCAACATCGGAGCGACCATTCTGTCGAGGTACAGGCTCGCCCGCGCCCGTGCCGCCAAGAGCTGGGTGACTTCGTGCACCCCCAGGCCCTCGGCGCGCACGGCGCTCTCGAACTGGCCGGCGCCTCCCACCCGCTCGAGCAACGAGACGTGCGCCGCCCGCAGGCGCACCTCGAGCTCGGCCTCGGTGGGCGGGGGTCGAATTTCGTAGCTCGAAAGCAGCTGCTCGGCGATGTGTTGCTCGAGCGCCGCCCGCACATGCCGCGCGAGGTAGTCCGCTCGTGGGTTGCGCCGGAAATCGGGATCGGCCAAGGCCTGCAGTCGGGCCAACAGCGCCAACCGACGCTCGAACACGAAGCGAGGGCGCGCGACACCGCCCGTGTCTGGAGAGGTGAAGCGTATGACGACCCGATCGACCAGCACGGGCTCCTGCGCCCACGCGAGCGTGGACCCGAAGTAGATCAGCCCCGCGACGGCGCGGCGCCAGGCGGCAAGCCTGAACCGGCGGTCCGAGCCCGACGGCCAGCTTCCCCCCCGAAAGCTCACGAGGAACCTTTCTCCGCCTCCGCCTCCGCCTCCGCTTGCGCCTCGCCCTCGCTCGACCCGGCCGAGCTCTCGACGTCCGAATTCGGCTCTTGCCGCTGGGCGTAGCTCCTCGTTACACGGCGCGCCTTGACGAACTCGGCAAACGTCAGAATGCGGTCCAAGTCGCGGGCGCCCAGTGTCGAGGCGATCTCCCCGAGGGATTTGCGGAGCCACTCCGCGTTGCGGCTACGTCTGCCGGAGAGCTGATCCTGAGAGAGGGGAGCCGCCTCCGAGTCGGAGTTGACGGTGGCGGAGACGGACGTCCGCGGCACCGGACGCAGCGCATGAGCATCCAGCCACGCCGTCATGAACACGCGCAGACGCTCACTCCGAAACGTGAACCACTGCTCCCGCTCCGGAGCGTTGACCATCAGCACGTCCTTGAAACGACGAAACGCCCCACGTCCGTCGATCGCGAGCGTCAGCTCTTCCCTCAGCTCTCCCGGGCTCAGCATCTGGATGAACCGCTCCATCCACCGGTACTGCTCGCGAGAGCTCACGGGCTCGACGCAAACGTACGCCTCGTCGGCGGCAATTCGCGAGTGCATTTGAGGATCTGCAATTCCATCGACGACGCGCAGCACCTCCCCGCTCTTGAGGTGAAGGTAGCTGTGCACCTCGGGGGCGTTGTTTTCGAAAGCGTCCTCGAGGGCTTCCCAGTCCACGGGGACATCCCGCAGGACGCGCTTCTGCTCTCCCTTTTCTTTCGCTTCCTTCTGGGTCACGCCGCCCCCGCCGCGCTGAGGGTGCGGGAGAGCGCCCAGCTCCAGCGATCGAGCAGGACCTGTCGGGTTTCGCGGGACATCTCGGGTTGCATGGCGTCTTGGCGCTCTACCAGCCCGAGCGCCTCTCTGGGGGTAGCAAAAAGGCCCGCTCCCACCCCGGCCAGGAGGGCCGCCCCGCGCGCCGTCGACTCCAGATCGACGGGGCGCTGCACGACCACGCGAGAAAGATCGGCCTGGAGCTGCATCAGCAGGTCATTTTTGGCGGCTCCGCCGTCTGCGTACAGGCGTCTGACGGCGAGACGCCCGTCGCCCTGGCCGGGATCGGCGCCGGCCGCGAGCGTGGGACTCGGGGCGGGTGCCCCGCCGTCGGCAGCCGCCCCAGCGGCGAAGTCATCTCGCATCGCGTCAAGCAGGTCGTTTACCTGCAGGGCGATCGCTTCGAGCGTCGCCCGTGCGATGTGACCGCGGGCGCTGCCCCGCGTGAGGCCCATCAGGCTGCCCCGCGCGCCGCTGTCCCAGTGCGGTGCGCCCAGGCCGGACAACGCCGGCACGAAGACGACCCCTTCGCTCGAGGGCACGCTGCGGGCCAGTGCCTCGACATCGGACGAGCTGGCGATGATCCCCAGACCGTCTCGAAGCCACTGCACGGCGGCGCCCGCGATGAAGCAGCTCCCCTCCAGGGCGTAGCAGACTTCGTCTCCAATCTGCCAGGCGACGCTCGAAAGGAGGCGATGCCGGCTCGCGATCGGCGTCGCCCCGGTATTGGTCACGATGAAGGCCCCCGTGCCATAGGTGCACTTCGTGTCCCCGGCCTGCAAGCAGCCCTGCCCGAACAGCGCCGCCTGCTGATCGCCGGCAGCGGCCGTGATCGGGATGCCATCGGGGAGAACCGAAAAGCCGCGCGTCCGCCCGAACAGGCCAGTCGTCGGAAAAATCTGCGGAAGCCCCTCGGGCGGCACACCGAACAGCTCGCAGAGCCGCCGATCCCAGCGCAACTCACGAAGATTCATCAGACCGGTGCGGGAGGCGTTGGTGACCTCCGTACGATGCGGCGCGCCGGTCGCCGCGGCGCCCGTGAGACGGTGGATGAGGAAGCTGTCCACCGTGCCGAAGCAGAGCTCGCCCTTCTCCGCCCGGGCCCGCGCGCCCGCTACCTCGTCCAAGATCCAGCCGATTTTGGTCGCCGAGAAGTACGGGTCGATCACGAGGCCGCTGAGTGACTGCACCTCGAGCTCCAAGCCACGCTGCCGAAGCTGTTCGCAGCGGCTGGCCGTGCGCCGGTCCTGCCAGACGATCGCACGGTAAATCGGCCGCCCGCTCGCGCGCTCCCAGACGAGCGTGGTCTCGCGCTGGTTCGTGATCCCGATGGCCGCGACTTCCTCTCCGGCGATGCCTGCGCTCGAAAGGGCCAGACGCACACATTGCTCGACACTGCCGACGAGCTCCTCCGGGTCGTGCTCGACCCACGCAGGCTTCGGAAAGTGCTGCGCAAACTCGCAGGTCTCCCGAGCGAGAGTTTCGCCGTTAGTGTTCACGACCACGGCGGTCGAACCAGTCGTCCCCTGGTCGATCGCCAACAGGTTCTGCATCATGGCTGAAACCGACGGTATCAGAACGAGCACCGCTTGTCCCCGACACGTCCGAAGGTTAGCCTGAACGCGCCCATGGCTAGGCTCATCCTCACCTCGCCCGAGGGCCAGCGCACCCTAACACTGGGGCCGCACAATTCTTTGGGGAGGCACCCAGACAGCACCATACAGATCCTCGACAAGATCGTCAGCAAGGAGCACTGCCGAATTCTGCATGACGGGTCGCGTTGGCAGTTGCAAGATCTGGACAGCCTCAACGGGACCTTTCTCAACGGCGCGCGGGTCAACGGCACGCACCTGTTGCGAAGCGGGGACGAGCTGGGTCTGGGCGCGACCACGGCCCGCTTCGAGGACGACGACGAGGCGGCGCTCCCCAAAGCCACGCCTGAACCGTACGCTCCGCTGCCGGCGCCCAGCCCCCCTTCCGGTGGCACTCAGCCATCGATGGACATCGCCCCGATGAGCCCGCGCCAGGCTGCGCGCACGCTGCTGGGCGACCCCATCGCGCCCATCGACGTCCGGCAGCAGGCGCGGGAGATCGGGACACAAATCAACGCAGCCGAAAAGCTGGGGTTTCGGCCGCTCGCACAGCTCGCGGACAACCCCACACAGATCGCCGCCGACTACGAGCGACTGCGCTTCTCGCACGAACTCTCACGGGAGATCTGCCTGGAGCGGGACCTACCCACCCTGCTGGACAAGATTCTGGCCAGCATGTTCCGCTTCGTTCCTGCCGACCGCGGCGTGATCATGCTCGTGGACGAGCGCGGAGAGCTGCAGCCCCAGGCGAGCCTACGGCGCGACGGGACGAGCGCTCCGATCAGCGTCTCCTCCACGATCATGAACCACGTCATGAAGGAGCGCGCTTCCGTGCTGACTCGCGATGCCGCGATGGATTTCGCCGGCTCCAAGGGCCGGAGCATGATTCTCAACCGCATCAGCTCGGCAATCGTGGCGCCCCTGCTGCATGAAGAGGAGCTGCTCGGCGTGTTGTGGCTGGACAGCCACACCTTGGCGCGCTTCGAGGAACGAGACCTCGAGCTCGTCACCACAATCGCCGGGCAGGCCGCGATGTTCATCGAAATCAGCATCCTCGGCAAAAAGGTGGAGCAGGAGATCGTCAATCGTGAGCGATTCAGCCGCCTCCTCTCTCCCAACGTGGCCGAGAAGGTGCTCAGCGGCGAGATGGTGATTCAGAAAGGCGGGCAGTTGGTGCCTCGCTGCACTGTGTTCAACTCGGACATCCGCGGCTTCACGGCGATGAGCGAGGGGGCTCGCCCCGAGGAGCTCGTCGAGCTGCTGAACGAATACTTCGAGCTGATGGTCGAAACGATCTTCAAGTACGAAGGCACCCTCGACAAGTTCATGGGAGACGGCATCATGGCGCTGTGGGGAGCTCCGGTGAAGGGCCACACCGATGCGATCCACGCCGTTCAGTGCGCCATCGAGCAACTCGAGGGGCTGCGACAACTCAACATTCAGCGCCGCAGCGCGACGACGGCGCCCCTCGAGATTGGAATCGGCATTCACACCGGCCCCGTCGTCGCCGGCTACATCGGCAGCTCACGCGCCCTGTCCTACACGGTGATCGGGGACACCGCCAACACCAGCGCTCGGCTGTGTAGCGTCGCGGGCGCGGGACAAATTCTGGTCAGTGAGGAGACGCTCAGCGAAATCGGCAACCGCTTCGAGTACCAGGAGCTCCCCGCCGTACAGCTCAAGGGCAAGGAGAAGCCCTTCCGCCTGTTCGCGATCCGCCCGGCGCGGTTCGCCGTGAGCATTCCGGTGGCCCCGCCGAGCAGCTCGCGCCCCCCGAGCCGCTCGGCGCGCTGAGCGCCCGAGCCCTCACGCGCTCTTCGACCATCCGCGCGGGAGCAGCGCTTGGCGGCTCGGACAGGCAGAGCCCACCCGGCTCCCCGCACTCAATCTTCATCTTCGCAGTGGTTGCGCTCTCCGGGGTCGCGCTCGATGTCACATTCGGCACCGGGGCAATGCTGATCGAGGAAACACTCCTCGCAGCGACTGAAATCCGGGTCGCAATAGGGGCGACCCGACACGGTCGCGCAGTAGTCGACGTCGCCGACCAGGCACTGCACACAGGACAGCGCTCGAGGGTCGCAGGCGGGCGCGTCTGGATCGAGGCAGTTGCTATCATCCACGCACTCGACACATTGTCCGGTCGCGAGCGCGCACGCCGGGGTCAACCCCCCGCAGTGGGCTTCGTCCGTGCACTGAACGCAGCGACCGAGCTCCACGTTGCAGGCCGGGCGAGCCCCCCCGCACTGCGAGCTGTCGTCGCACTCCGTGCAAATCGAGAGCCTGCGACTGCAGACGTCCGGAGCAGCGCACTCCTCGTTTTCCGTACACGCAACCGCGCAGCGCCCCGTGTTCGGGTGACAGATCTCACCGGGCCCGCACAGGCCCTGTGCTCGGCATAGCTCGCAAGCACTCTGCGCGGAGGTGTCCACGCACGGGGGCTGCGCCACAGCCTCCGGCTCGGCGGCGTCGGGCTCGGCGCGAGGCTCCTCCGGGGGCTCCTGGATGGAGGGAGAGCCAGCATCGGGGGTGGGCGGGTCGAACAGGGACAGCTCGACCGGCTTGCAGCCGAAGGCGAGCGCCAACAACAACGCGCAGCTGCCGGGGCGACGACCCCCGCGAGGGCAGCGCCCCGTCCGGGACCTCTGCCCAACCGAAACCGAGCCGGTGCGACCGAGTGGCGACCGTTCGGCAACGCAGCGGCGAACGCGGGGTGTGCGTCGGGAGGGCTCACCCCAGCCGCTCACTGGCTCTCCAGCACGAGCTGCCGGGCCTCTTCGTGCGCGTACCCCTTGGCGTACCGCGAGAGGTAACGCCGGGCCGAGCGCGCGGCCTCCCACGTGTGCCCCGACTCCGCGAGGCTCCGAAACAGCTCGACGTGGGCCTCCTGCGCAAGCACGGAACGGGGATATCGGGCGAGGAACGATTCGAGCGTTCGCACCGACTGGTCGATATCGCCGCGCTGTTTCTGCTGCATCGCCTCCGTGAACAGCGCGTTTTCCTCGGCCAACGCGCTGACGCGGCGCCGCGCCGAGCGGACGGCCTTGCGCCGCTTCTTCTTGCTTCGCCGGACCTTTGCCTTCGACCGAGCGCGGCTCGGGTGCTCGCTTTCGACCTCGCTCTTCTCCGGCGATGGTTGCTCGGCTTCACCCAGCTTCTCTTCCGGCTCCGAATCGGGGGGCCAGTGGTCCCCCGCCGCGAGATTGACGACGGGCTCCCCCTGGACGTGGACGGCGACCAAACCGCGGCTGACGCTCACCCGCGTACCTTGCCCACCTTCCGCATCTCCCACCGCAACGCGAAAGTGTGTTCCGTGCACTACGACGCGCGCCGTAGGCGTCGTGATCGCGAACTCGCCGCGCCCGGGCCGGGGAGGCACCTCCACCTCCACCGCGCCACGACCGAGAAACAGCGCTTCCCGCTCCGCGCTTCCGTCCGCCTCCACCCGCAACCGGCTGTGGGGATCGAATTCGGCGGTGGCACCACTGGAGAAGCCGAGCCGCAGAGGCTCGTCGCCACTCGCGATCTCGTCGCCCACGCCGAGGGGCTGCCGGGCGCGAAGCAACTTGCGACCGCTCGCGTCCGCGCGCTGCGCGTCGCCCGGTTCGACGACTGACAGAGCCGCCACGGACTGACTGACCTCACCGCCGAGCCACTGCCGCGGCAAACCGTACTGCACGGTGAGCGCGAGGGCGGCCGCCGCGGCCAGAACCCCCACGGAAGAGGCCAGCCAGCGCCCCGTCTTTCGCCGCTTCGTGCTGGCGGGCGCCTTTCTCAAGCTTGCAGCCAGCGCGCGAATCTGTCGACTGTCGTCGACGCCCCAATCCTGACGAGCGAGCGGCTGCTCGCGCAACTCCGAGAGCAAGTCTTGCAGCTCGACCTCGGAGGCCTTCCCGTTGCGTCGGGTCATGGCTGCCCTCCCGGCAGTTTTTCCAGGCGGTTCGCCAGCTCGCGCCGACCTCGGGAGAGGCGCGTCTGCGCCGCCGCCACCGAGACACCCGTCATCGCGGCGATCTCCGTCAACCCGTGACCGAGCACGTCGTGTAACAACACCGCCTCGGCCTTCGACGGCGACAGCCTGGCCAGCTCCCGCCGCACGTCGCCGAGCCGCTGGCGCATGCTCGCCGTCTGCTCGGCATCCGGCAGGAGGCTGTGCCGCTCTTCGATCCGCTCGGGCTCGAGGGAGGGCGAAAACACGCGGCGGCTGCGAATGCGCGAGCGCAATGACTTGAGGGCGATGTTGGCCGCAATCGTGCTGGCCCAGGTGCGCAAGCTGCAGGCACCGGCGTACCGGTTCGTGGAGAGGGTGAGAACGATTTGTTCGAAGCTACTCTGCACCAGGTCCTCGTGGTCCACCTCGCGGCGACCAAAGACTCTGAGCAGGCTACCCTCCACGGCGGGCAACAGTCGATGATACAGCTCCACGGCAATCCGTTCGTCGCCGCGCTGAATCCCTTCGATTAGTTCCGTTTCGGAACGTGGGGCCTTCTGTCGCACGCTGGTTGCCGCTCCGCCCTCGATGGCGCGCAGACGCGGAGGATGCGCCTCGTTCGTCATGGCTCTCGTAACCACAGTTCTTTCCAGTGCTCGAGCCATCGGTTCGCGGTTCCTGCCACTTCAGAAGCAGTACCCGCTTGGCTCGACACCAGGCAGCCATTCTCGAATACAGTTTTTCCTAATGATATCAACGGGAAAATCACGGGGTCCGGAGACGGCGAGCGGCTCACAGGCTCCATCCCACACCCAACGCCCCCGTGAGATCGACCGCACCGGCGCTCCCCAGGACCGATTGATCTCGCGCGTCGATGGCACGACTCTCCGCCCAGGGGGTGGAAAGCGCACCTCGCAGCCAGATGCCCCCCAGGGGAATGGCCTGCCACCAAAGCCCGACGCTAGCCTCGGCGACGGGTTGCCAATCCGCCTGCGTGTCCCGTCGTGAGCCGCTTCGAGCTTCCACCGCCAGCCGTTGCGCCCCCGCCTGAACGGCCGCCGAGGCGACGGTGTGCGAGCCCAGCAGCACGCGATATTCGAGCCCTGCGCTGGCCCGCACCCAGGTGACCTGCAGACTCGCCGCCGCAGAGTCCTGCCAGCAGTACTCTCCGCCGACGACCCACCCGAGCGGGCCGAGCAACGGCCCGCCGGCCCGGCCGCCCAGGCCCTGACGAGTGGTGCCTTCCTGGAAGCCCGCACCCAGCACGGCCCCGACTCCGAGGAACGCGAACTGGCTCGAAAGGGGCCGCGGCGCGATGAGCCAGGGCCATTCGACCGTTGCCGTGGCCGGCGTGTCCACCACCGCCGCCACCTCGGGGGCCGCAGGAGCCTCCTCCTCCGGGGGGGGTGGGGGCGGGGGCTCGGGCGGCGCGGCGGCGCTCGGGGCGGGCTCGGGCGGCGGCGGCTCCTGCGCCGGGGGCGACAGCTCGCCCAACTCTGGCTCGAGGGATTGTCCGGCTTCCGCTCGACCCGCCAACGTCGCCACCACCAGCCCCGCGCTGCGCCAACGCTCGCCGACGGGATCGGAAGCGGAAAAGCTCAAGTCGCGACGGACCCACACGGCCGGCGCCGAGCCGCTCGAGAACCCCAGCTCGATGTGAATCGTGAACGAGCCCTCGCCCACGGGGCGAATGATTGCCACGGCGCGCGGCCGTTCTTCGGGCGCCTGCTCCGCCGGGACACACTGCCCGTCACCTGCCGCGGCCGTGCACGCCTCGACGACCAAATCCGTGGGCTCTCCGGGCGGCGCATCGATCACGATTGGAGGCAACATGTCGGCCGGCGGAAACGAAATCTCGGTTGAAGGACCACCTCGGCTCGAACCGGCGCGTGCCGGGATGGCGTGGCGGCTGCTCTTCTCGAGGGCTCCGAATCGTAGCTTTCGTCGCGCCCAACGACAAGGGATTGGCGGCGCACCCCTTCATGGTAACGAAAGCGATTCTCAGTGCGCGAGGTCAGGGGGCCACGTCCACGCGGCTCGCCATCGAGCACCCCGCTCGCGGCGAGCCAGGGGTCGATGCGGAGCATCCTGCGCCCGCTCTTCGACTGCGGGGACGCGAGCCCATTGTTTCACCGGTGCATCACAATGGACGAGTCCGAATTCCAGCGGGCGAGCTGTGGGGAAAAAGGCGCGGGCTGAGCGTCCGCCGCCCACCTGCGGATTCGCACCGCCGCGGAGGAGCCGTGGGCCCTGGTGACGCCGACCCCGACGGACAAACTCAAGGCCCCCGCAACCTTGCCGTTTGGTTGACGCATGGGGGTCGGGGCCGAGCGCCACGAGCTTGCACCGCGCCGCCCGCGAGTGGCAGAGCTGCTCGAGGCGGACCTGGTACAGCTCGCAATACAGCCAATCGTTCGAGCTTCCTCGCACGAGGCATTCGCGTACGAGGCGCTCGTTCGCTGCCGACACGCAGCATTCCAGGGGCCCCAGAGCTTGTTCGAAGCCGCGTCCGGCGAGGGCTGCAGAGACCAGCTCGAGCACGCGCTCGTGCTCCTGGCATCCGACTGGCTCCACCAGATTCCCGAGCACGCGCGCCTCTTCGTCAACCTGGACCCCAGCTGCGTTCGAGGGGAGCGGGCGCTCAGAGCGATGCTGGAGCCGCTGTCGGGGCACGCACCGCGAGTCACCGTGGAGGTCGGGGCGGACCAGTTGGGGCAATCCTCGCTCGGCCCCGAGACCGTCGCCGAGATCGTGGAGGCGGCAGGGTTCTCCCTCTCCATCGATCGGATCAACTTTCGGGACTTGCCCCTGGTGGAGCGTCTGAAGCCGATGTTCTTCAAGACACCGGCGCTCGCCGCGAGGTCGGTGACCTTCGACGAAGGAACCCGGCGAGTGCTTCTCCGAATTGGCCAGTTCGCCGACTCCTGTGGCTGCGGCTACGTGGCGCTCGGCGTCGAGCAGCGAGCAGAAGCAGAGGTACTCGCCGAGCTCGGTATCTCCTTCCTGCAGGGCTACCTGTTCGGCGTTCCGAAGCTGTCATTTCCGGCCCACTGCACGAACGGCCACTGGGGCTGGTAGCTCCGCGCTCGCAGCGCACCACTGGCCCTCATCCACGAGAAGCGGACGCCACCAGGGCATGACCCGACCCCGTCGACTGACTCCTGGGTAGCGCGGCAGACCGCGAACCCGACGGCCGCGGCTTGCGGCCGTTTCACTCAATCGTCGTCGTCGTCGTCGTCGTCGTCGTCACCGGGCGGAGGCGGAGGCGGAGGCGGAGGCGGCTCGGGCTCGGGCTCGGGCTCGGGCTCGACCTCCGGCTCTTCATCGGGCTCCGGGAGAGCACCGGCGTCTGGCTGCGCGGGATCCGCGAGCAGGCTGGCTTCCGCTGCGCGCTCCGACGACGCGGCGCCCGTCGGCAGCGACTGGGAAGGAGCGCCCATTGCCCCATCGGCGGGCGGCTCGGAATCGGTCGAAGGCGCCGAGGCCGCTTCATTTTGCGCGGGCCTTCCCCCCGGAATCTCCGACCTGGAGGTATCTGTAAAAAGCTGTTCTTGCGAAGCCGGGGCCGCCGAGCAGGCGGCGGCGAGCAGCAGCCCCCCCCCCAGCCCAGGCAAGCACGAAAGCCAGCGAGCCTTCGAGAGGGAATCAGGGACTCGGAGCGGGCGGTGGCTGAAAATCATGGGATGCGAACCTCTCTCTCGCGCGAGCGCGACAATGGACAATGCAATGCCTTCGGGGAAACGGCGGGGGCCAGCGCCATGCAAGCCTTCAGGCCTCCCCATACTTCTTGACCAGATCAATGCCGAAGCTGGAGAGCAGCTGGGCCGGGGGCAGGCCACCGATCTGAACGATCGTCGAATCGTTGCGGAGCGCCACCTGGCCCCCCGGGCCGTGCAGCCCGACTTGCTCGGGCGTGATGGCCCCGACTTCCGTCTCCATCAAGGCTTGCACGGAGCCCTGGGCAATGCACTCGTCCACTCGCCGCCGGTTCTCCGCCCGGCAGCGCGCGAATTGAGCGCGGCGGTAGGAGATTGCAACGGAGGCGCACCCTCCGAAATCCGCGAGGGCAATGGCGCTCTCGACGGCGCTGTTGCCCCCGCCGACCACCAGTACGTGCTGCCCCTCGAACTCCTGCGGCTCGAGCAGCCGGTACGTCACCTTGCCCTGCTCCTCGCCGGGTACTCCCAACTTGCGCGGGCTCCCGCGCCCGCCGAGAGCGAGCACGACGTTGGCCGCGAGACGCTCCGTCTGATCCGTCTTCACGATCCATTCCCCGCTGGGAACTCGCACGAGCCCCGTCACCAGCTCGCCCGACACGAAGGGCGGCCGCGTCTTCTGATACAGGTCCTGCCAGGCTTCGACGAGCTGTTCCTTCAGCATTTTTCGCCCTTTGATCTTCCCGTACACGGGCAGCTCCAGAGGACCGGTCATCACCAGTTTGGCGCGCGGATAATGAAGAATCGTGCCGCCGAACTCCTCGCGATCCAGAAGCAACACCCGCAGGCCTGCCTCCATCAAGCGCAGAGTCGAGGCGATGCCAGCCGGGCCCGCCCCGACCACGATCACATCGAGCGCTTGCGGGCCGCCGCGCCGTGGTGCAGCGCCCTTTTTGGGATCGCCCTTGATGATGTGATCCGCGGCTTGCTTCCCCTGCTCGATGGCATTGCGAATCAAGCCCATACCGCCCAGCTCCCCCGCGATGTACACGCCGGGCTGATTGGTCTGGAAATTTTGGTCGACCACGGGCAGCTCGATGCCCCGACGCTTGGTTCCGAACACCAGGGAGATGGCCTGAACGGGGCAAGCGGTGGCGCACGCTCCGTGACCGATGCACCCGAGCGGGTTGACCAGCTCGGCCTTGCCCCGGAGCACGGCGATGACCTGCTTTTCAGGACAGGCCGCCACGCAGGCGCCGGAGCCGATGCAGCGGTCCGGATCGACCAACGGGTTGAGGCTGGCCGCCACCACCTCGCCCATCGCGCGAACGTCCTGGGCTACTTGCGCGGCGGCGCCTTCCTTCCTTCGGTCGCTGCGCTCCCAGAGGCCGTAGAGTATCACTACGACCCCGAAGACGAGCACCATCGAGAGCGTGCCGATGGTCATGGCGGGCGTTTCTACTCCCGTCCGTCGGGGTGGCAGTCCACGCAGAAATTCTGCGATCGATTCGGGCCCGTCGGGTAGTTGCGGACCTCTCCTTGATGCTCGCGGTCCATCCGAGCCAGGGTGTGCTCCCCGTCGTGGCAGCCGACACAATCCGCGTTGCCCTGGCCCATCGGCCCCAGGCTCGGGTTGTGGCACTCATTGCAGGCGTAGTTGTGGTCGCCGCGCGTCGGGAAGCGATTCTCCGGATGCCCGCCGGATGCCGGCGTCCACGCCTCGATGGTGTGGCAATCCTGGCAGGTCGTGGGGAACGCGTCATGGCCGGGGAAGAGGGCCCCGTCGTAGTCCTGCTGGTGGCAGCCGACGCAGTCGCGACTCAGCCCCTCGAACACCGTCGGGCTCCCGGTATGGCAGTCCTGGCACTCCGGGAAGCCATGCCCGCCCTCGAGCGGGAAGGAGTCGGTGTGCACGAAGTCCGCCTCGTCCCAGGTGGTCACGCCGTGGCATGAGCTGCAGTCGCGTGAAAAGCCGTCGTGGGGCGGCTCGACGACGCCGTCGAGGTCTTCTTGGTGGCAGCTGACGCAATCGGCGGCGAGCCCCTCGTATTGGGGCGGTGAGCCCGTGTGGCAATCGGCGCAGCTGGCTTCGCCATGCCCCCCCTCGAGAGCGAACGTCTCGCTGTGCTCGAAGAGGGCGTCGTCCCAAGCCACCACGCCGTGACAGCTGCTGCAGTCGTCGGAGAGCCCCTGGTGCGGCGGCTCCTCGGCCGCATCGCGATCGGCCGAGTGACAACCGACGCAAGTATCCACCGTGCCTTCGTACTCGGGCGGATCCCCGTGACAGTCGGCACATACCGTCTCCTCGTGAGCGCCCTCGAGCGGCCACTCGTGATCCGGAAAGAGCGCCGGACGAAAGGCCTCGACCGTGTGGCAATCCTGACAATCGGTCGAGAATTCCTCGTGCGACGGCTCGACCACCTCGGCGAGCTCGCCCTCGTGGCAACCCACACAGGTCTCGGGCGTGCCCTCGTATACGGGCGGATCGCCGACATGGCAGCTGCCACACTCGGCATCGGCGTGCGCGCCTTCGAGCGGCCACTCGTGCTCCAACGTGGCCGGAGTCCACGCCTCGGTGGTGTGGCAATCCAGACAGGTCGTGGAAAATTCCTCGTGCGAGGGAGCCACGACCTCTCGAGCCGCATCCGCATGGCAGTCGACGCACTCGGTCGGAGTCGTTTCGTATACGGTTGGCTCCCCCACGTGGCAGTCCCCACAGGGAGTGCTCGTGTGGGCGCCGTCGAGCGCCCAGGAGTGATCACTCCCTCGCGCCGGGGCCCAGTACTCCTGCGCGTGGCACTCCTCGCAGGTCTGCGATATCATTCCCATGTGCAGGGGCGCCGTGGCCTTGGCAAATTCGGATTGATGACAGGTGGAACACTCCTGTTGATCGTTGATCTGAATGTGGCTCACCGGGGCTTCACAGTTCGTCATGAAGCCGAGAGCCACCGCTACGGGGAAGGCAGCGGAAAGCCAGCGGGTAGATGCGCAAGGTTGCATACACCGCGTTGGTTCCCGAGGCTTTCGTAGACCAGGCAAAAAAAATAGTCGCACATGGGGCGCCTGGTTTTCGCCCCCACGGGAACTGCACTGGCGATGGCCGACAATGTTCTTCGTCGACTCCAAGAGCCCGAATTCTCGTCACCTGAGCTAAAAAGCCAGTCTCGGAGGATTTATCCACCGCCACTGCCTCCGGAGCTCATGCCGGCAGACAGCGGGTGGCAGCGCCGAACGCCCGGCGAGGTGGGCGCGTCACCAGCGCGCGCGCGCGCTGGCGGAGGTGCGGCCGGCCCGGCGCGCTCGATCCCGCCGCCGCTGCCGGCGAGCGTCACCGGGGCCGTGCCTCCACGCGCCGCCTCGGCGGAGGCGGAACGCGCTGCGACCTATTCGATCGCCGGCAACTGGCAGGGTTCTCCGTTTGCTGGCCAGGCTCCGCAGTCAACCGTACCATACGAGGCGGGCCCCGTGCCGCCCTCGTCGGGCCATGGACCCGTCTCCCCGCGGAACCATATGCCGCCTCCGCCAACGCAGCCCCCGGCGCCGCCGCGCTCGGCCCATATGCCGCCTCCGCCAACGCAGGCGCCGCCGCGCTCGGCCGGCATCCAGCCGCTGCCGATGCAAGCCCCCTTCCCGGCGCCCGCGGCACGGGCGCAGATGCCCACCCTTCCTCCCCAGAGCACTTGGCCGTCGAACGCGCCGCCGCAGGCTCCCCCCGCCCAGGCGGCACAGGCCGCGGTCCCGTCGGGGGAGGCGGGCGCCCAGGCGGCACCGACCAAGCGGGGGAGCAAGGTACTGCACCTCTTTCTTCTGGCGCTGTTCGCCACCGGGACCTTCGCCCTGGCCATTCGCGGCTGGGAATTCTACGCGCTGGACTTGAGCTCGCGCGTCGACCATCCAGACTTTCGCCAGCTCAGCCCGTCGAGCAGCTACGGCCAGGCCTACGGAATCGCCGCCACCGTTCTCTTCCTGACCAACCTCGCCTATCTCCTGCGCCGCCGCTTCGCCCGGCTCTCGGTCGGGTCGCTGCGCGCCTGGCTCGACGTTCACGTCTTTACTGGGCTTTTCGGCGGAATGCTGGTCGTCTTTCACTCGGCCTTCCAAGCGCGCAGCACGGCCTCGCTGGTGACGCTGATCTCGATGGCCGTCGTGCTTGGAACGGGCCTCGTGGGACGCTACCTGTACGGGCTCTCTCCCAAGGCCGACTCCAAGGGATTCCTCGCGGCTCTGAGCGAATTGGATCGGCAGTTTCCCGGCATGGGGGCCCGGCTGAGAAAACAGCTATCCGAGGCGAGCCTCACCCAGCCGCCAGCTCGTCCGTCGCTGTTCGCCTCCGCATTGCGTCTCCCCCGCTGGCGTCGTGAGGCACGCTTGCGCTCCGATATCGTCGACCATGCGATCGAGCACGTGACCCAATTTTTCCCTGCGGAAGCCGCTCGGTGTGAAGGCGCCCTGAAGCTGTGCCGGCGCGAGGCACGGTCCCAAGTGTGGGCCGTGGCGAGCTTGGCGCTCCTGGACTCGTGGCGCGGCGTTCACCGCCTCTCCGCGCTGCTCATGGTGCTCGTGGTCGGGCTGCACATCGGCATCGCCTGGTATTACGGCTTCGCCACGCTCTTTTCCGGTGCAGGCTGAGCCACGAGGCGCCCGAGTCACTTCCCGCGTCGACTGATCGAAGATGAAGCCCAGCTCGCTCTCGGCGAAAAATGACGCAATAGGCCGAAACCCCTCTCCGAAGGCGGATCCGCCCACGGGCCAGATTTTTTCGCCCACGGCTTACCCGGCCGTCCGCTTTCGTCGCAGTTGGGGAATGGCCACCGGCTCGCCTCTCGCGCAGGCCTTCCTCGCCTGGCTCGTTGCCCTCTCGTGCCTGCTCGCCGCGGGGCCGGCGCGAGCTCAGTTCTTTTCTCCCGGCCCCCTGGCGAAGGCCCACGGTCACATCGACGGCGACGAAAACTGCAGCGAGTGCCACAGCGCGGGGCGGCGCGTGGAAAACGACAAGTGTGGCAGTTGCCACCAGGACGTGGAGAGGAGCGTGCGCGAGCGCCGCGGGCTGCACGGTCTGCAGTTTGCGGGAAAGAGCTGCGGGGAGTGCCACGTGGACCACCGGGGCGAGAACCACGACCTGATCAGCTGGGATCCCGATACCTTCGATCATCAGGACGCGGGCTGGGCGCTCGTTGGCGCTCATACCAAGGTCGCCTGCCGCACGTGCCACGATCGCAAGAACGAGCGCGGAGCCGAGACGTTCTTCGGGCTATCGACCGACTGTGGCTCCTGCCACAACGATGTCCACACGGGCCGCTTCGGCGACGAGTGCCTCGACTGCCACGGGCAGAGCGACTGGAAAACGGTGAAGCTCGACGATTTCGACCACGACCTGTCGTTCTTTCCGCTGCGCGGCAAACACCAAAAGGTCAAGTGTGAGAAGTGCCACGGCGAGCCTGCCAAGTATCAGCCCCTCGAATTTTCGACGTGCGGGAGCTGCCACGAGGATCCGCACCGCGGGCGCTTCGGCACGGACTGCAAGGATTGCCACGGCGAGAGCGGTTGGAAAGACTTGCACATGGCCCGCTCCGCCCATCCCGGCCTGAGCCTGCGGGCGGGCCACGCCAAAGCCAAGTGCGCCGACTGCCACGACCAGGGCAACCTGGCGCCCCCTTCGAAGGGCGACCGCTGCGTCTCGTGTCACGCCCCCGTTCACGAGGCGAACTTCGGCAAGCGTTGTGAAAGCTGCCACCAGAGCATTCGCTGGCTGGGGCTGCCCGATTCGATCGGTCGTCGCGCGCATTCTCGCACGGCCTACCCCCTCGAAGGTCGCCACGAGAAAGTGGCGTGCGGCTCCTGCCACGACAAATCACTGCCCACGCAAAAGCGGTTCCGCGAGCTCGATTTCGACGGCTGCGCCGACTGCCACAGCGACCCGCACCAGGGGCAATTCCAGGATCGGCAGGCCGGCGAGTGTGGGCCGTGCCACGACACGCAGGGGTTTGCGCCGACGCTTTTCGGAGTCGACCTGCACGCCACCACGGAGTTTTCGCTCGAGGGGGGCCACGAAGCGGCGCCCTGCGGCTCGTGCCACACCGAGACGGCAATCCCCCGGGCACGCGGTCGGCTCGGCTGGCAGATCGCAGAGCGGGCCTGCGCGAGCTGCCACGAAAACCCGCACGGAGACCAATTCACCACGGAAATGGCGCAGGGTGGCTGCGGCCACTGCCACACGACGGCGGCCTGGGACGTGCCGAACATCGCTCATGACACCTGGCCCCTGACCGGCGCGCACCAGAAAGCTCGTTGCGACCAGTGCCACACCCCTACCGAGGAGGATCGCCGGGCGGGCACCGGCGTCAGCTACCGAGAGGCTCCGCGCGAGTGCGAAGGTTGCCACGTCGATGTTCACTTCGGACAGTTCCGCCTGAGCGAGCCCGTATTGCTTTGCCAGCAGTGCCACACGACCCGCACCTTCGCGGTCGAGAGCTTTGCTCACGAGGAGCGCACCGGCTTCCCCTTGGTCGGCAAGCACGCCCAGGTCGATTGCAAGCAATGCCACACCGAGCAGGTGTTGAGCGACGGCAGAAAAACCAACCTCTGGCGCCTGCCGTACAACGACTGTCGGGACTGCCACAAGAACCCCCACACGGAGGGCGAGTGATGCCGCAGCGCCGCCGAAGAGCCCATGGAGCCCTCCTGCTCGTGGCCATCACCGCGGCCGCCGCCGCAGGCTGGGCCCAGCCTGCCGCAACCGCGAAGGCTCGTCGCCACGCCTCGATCACGAAAGACATCGACTGCGGCGCCTGCCACACCCCGGACGGCTGGAAGAGCCTGGGCGGGAATTCCCAGGGGGCCGGGTTCGACCACGACAAGACGGGATTTCCGCTGAGGCAGGACCACCGAATCGCGGCGTGCATCGACTGCCACGACGGGGAACGGCAGGTGTCGCGACAGTGCTCGAGCTGCCACCAGGACCCGCACGCAGCGCGCCTCGGCGCTCGCTGCGAGGATTGCCACAACGCGGGCGACTGGTGGCAGACGGAGGCCATCGCTCGGCACCGACGAACGCGGCTGCCGCTGACCGGCATGCACGCGCTGGTGGAGTGCCGCGATTGCCACCAACGAACCAACGAGCGGACCTTCACGAGCACCCCCGCGGACTGCTTCGCCTGCCACCTGGACGACTACCAGCGGCCCGACATCCACCCCCCGCACATCGGGGTGGCGGGCGATCCGGACCGCCCCCCGTTTCCGCGCGACTGCGAGCGCTGCCACCGCCCGACGGCCTGGGTGCCGGCGTTCGTCCCCGCCGCCCTGGTGGCGCAAGGCTTCGCGCCGAGCGGCGTGCCCGATCCGACGGCCACGGCCAAGTCCGCCTCCACCCTGTGGGCTCACGAAGCCATCTTCCCACTGCGCACGGGCGCTCACCGCGGCGCCGAGTGCGCCAGCTGCCACACCAGCGCAGCGGCTCCGGCAGCCGTGCGCTGCGATGGCTGCCACGAGCACTCGGCCGTGCGGCTCGCGAGCCAACACCAGAAGGTCGCTGGCTTCGGCACGGCCTGCCTTTCGTGCCACCCAGGAGGAATGAGACGATGAGACCGAGCCGCGCCATCGCAGCGCTTTCGCTCGCCGCGGCGCTGGTGTTGCCCGCCTGGGGAGCCGCGGCCCAAGGGCGTCGGCGCGGGGCTCGCGTGCGGGTGCGCGTCGTGGAGGTGGCCGGCGGTCGAGCCTACCTCGGCGTCTCCAAAGGCGCGCCGCCGAAGACCGGCGACAAAGTGACGCTGGGCGGCAAGTCGCGCACCGTCGTCGCGCACAACGAGAAACACGCCGTGATCGCCGCGCCAGCGGGCTCGATTCGGGTCGGGCAGCGCGGCTTCGCGCGGGTGAAGCCCCACACCCAGGAAACCTTCGCTCAGCGAGAGAAGCCCGCCCCGCTCTCCAGCTTCGCCTCCGTGTGGACCCCGCCGGAGCTGCCGGCAAGCAAGCAGAACCCGAAGTTCGTCCCTCTGGGCAGGACTCGCGTTCTCACGCACAATTACGCGCTGCTCGCCGCAAGCTACGCGTTGACCGCGCCGCTGGGAGGGGGGGCCGCGATTGGCCGCACACGCCTGCGAGCCCGCCTCCACTACGAGCTTTCGAGCGTTCCGCTGCACCTCGATGCCGACGGCTTCGCGGAGCTGTGGCACGCGAGCGACCTGGAGTTTCGCCCACAGAACGCCTCTCGCCCGGTCTTCACGCTCCGGCAGCTTTCGCTCAGCTACCTGGGCGATAGCCTCAACGCCGCAGCGGGGCGCCTGCGGTACGCGTCGCGGACTCTGGGAATGCTCGACGGCGCGCGAGTCGCGGCGAGTCTGCACCCCCAGTGGACGCTCTCGGCGTTCGGCGGAGTCGTGCCCAACCCGCTCGACAGCGCTCCCCAGACGGACACGTCGCGCTTCGGTGCCGAGGTCGAGTACCAGAGCAGCGATTCCTCGGCCACCCGCGCGAGCCTCGGCGTCCAGGGCTCACGCTACCTCGGCGCGCTCGACGAAAAGCGAATCAACGCGATGGTCGAGGGATTTCCCGAGTTCGGCCGATTCGGCGCCTACTCACAGATTTCCTTCTTCGACCGGGACAATCTCTTCGGCGCCGCCACGACGGAGCTGACGGCGGCGGGAGCGGATCTCTCGATCGAGCTGGGCGAGAGCGTCCGACTGCAGGGCTCCGCCTCGGTTCGACGGCCCGAGCGCTCGCGCTACCTGGCAGCCTACCTCCCCGGCGGCTATCTTTGCGTTCCGACCGCCTCTCCGGGGGGCTTCGCTGGCGCGACGTGCGCAGGCGGAGACCTCTGGTACTCTCTCGACGCGAGCGCCACCTTCGACGGACAATCGTGGATTGCGCGGCTCGGGGGGGGGCACGCCGGCAGCCGCGAGCGCTCGGCGAGCCAGACGAGCACCTATGCGGAGCTTCAGCTTCCCGACACGCTGGGCGCGGACACGATTGGTCTGGGTGTCTCGGCGAGCACGGGCTCGTTGCTGGACCGGGCCGCGCTCGACGTCAGCGCCTCCCAACGCTGGCTCGACGACGCTCTGGAGCTCAGCGCGTATTACCGCCCGGCGCTCTTTCGCTACACGGCCGGCAGCGACACCTTCATCGAACACGGCACGGGCCTGCGCAGCTACTGGGCCCCCGACGGCGACTGGCAGTTGCAGCTCGCCGCGGATCTCGTTGCAGGCGAGGACGTGAGCGTTTTCTACCTCACGGGCGGCGTGAGCTATCGGCCGCGCTTCTAGGACTGGCCTCGACCCCCGTTTCATCGAAAAAGGATCGACTCTCATGAAGAACCCCCTCTCGACAGTCACCCTCCTCGCGGCCGTGGGGCTCGCCGCAGCCGCCGCTGCGACGGACCTCCGCATCGTGACGGGCAGTCAGCTGCGCGCCCAGCTGGCGGCTGCACAGGCCCAAACGGTCGAGCCCGAGCCCGCTGCGCCCGCCGCCGCTCCGGCTCCGGGCGAAAACCCCCACGCGGCCGTCTTCGCGCTCGACCCACGCCCCCAAGCCGCGCCGCACGACATGGTGCACGACGCCTTCTGGCAGCCTGGCGACAACCCCCACGCGCCCAGCGCCAATCCCCACCAAGGCAACCCGCACATTCACGCCCAGCTTCTGCCGGCGCTGCCCGTCGACGAGCTCGAGGCCTGTGAGCGCTCGCGCGCTGAAAATGGCCACACGGTGGCGGAGCTGCACGCGAGCCGCAGCCAGCTTCAGAGCAAGCGAGTCTCCGTGCGGGGCACCGTCGTCAAAGTGACCCCCGGGATCCTGGGCAAGACCTACTTGCACCTGCGAGACGGTTCGGGCAACCAAGGGGCGCGCGACAACGACCTGACGGTGGTCACGACCGACGCCGTGGAGCTGGGCGACACGGTCGAGGCCGAAGGCACGCTGGTCACCGATCGAGACCTCGGATTTGGCTATCGCTACGACGTGTTGCTCGAGCAGGCGCGGATCAAGAGCTGAAGGGCCGAGAGCCGGCCGCCACGAGAGCCGCCGGCCACGAGAGCTGGCAGAGCTGGCCGCCACGAGAGCTCGCCGAGAGCTGGTAGAGAGCTGACCGCCACGAGAGCCGCCGGCCACGAGAGCTGGCAGAGCTGGCCGCCGCGAGAGCTGGCCGCCGCGAGAGGTCCCGGGCCCTTTCGTCGAGTCGCTCTTCCGAAAGCCCGAACACCAGGTCGGCCGACGGTTTTCGGGACGCCCGAGGGGGAGCCCTTCCCGGCCCGCCGGGGCCGCGCTTGCCAATCGCGGGGCGAGTCGCTAGTGCAGCGGTTCCATCGAGTCGACGGGCGAGCTCCGCGCCCCCCTCGCGTTGGGGGCACCGCATTCGCCCACGCCCCCCTTTTGAACCGCTGTCTTCTTCTTTGGTCCTCGTTTCGGTGGAAACGGGGTACGAGTGCCGTCGAATCGAGCGAGACATGCCGCTCGGCGCAGCGCTCGGGCCAAAGACCGCAACTGCCATGAGCCCTTCCGCCCCGCCTCAGCCGCCCGCACCCTCCCTGTCCGGTTTCGGCACGCTGCAAGATCTGCAGTGCCGAGGGCGGCTCGTTTTTCTGCGCGCCGATCCGAGCCTGGCCACCGTCTCCCGCACGCAGCCAGCAGTCGAGCCGGAGCCTGGCGGCGAGCCTCCCACGGAGCCCGGCGCGCAGCCCCCCGCGGAGCCCGGCCCGACCCTGGTCGAGCTGCTGAAAATGCAGGCCCGCGTAGTGGTGGGAACCCACCTCACCGGCGACCTCGAGCGGGACGAGGGCATGAAGAGCATCGAGCAGCTCGGGCTGGCGCTGAGCGAATCCCTGCAGGTGGAAGTGCTGGTTCCGGACGAGCACCACGGCGAGGCGCTGAAGATGATCGCGGCCGACTTGCGCCCGGGTCAGATATGCCTGCTCCCCAACCTGCTCGACCACCCCGGGGAGGCGAGCGCCGACGAAGGCTTCGCGCGCGCCCTCGCCACGTTCGTCGACAGCTACGTGGGAGATGCGTTCGGAGCCAGCCACGAGCGCTACGCCACCACCACGATCCTACCGAGGCTCTGTGCCCGCTCCGCCCTGGGCGAGCAGGCGCGCCGCGAGCTGCTGGCCGCCCGCGCCTGGCTCGCGCACGAGGCGGCGCCGAGGCTGGCGATCATCGGCGGCGACGACCTGGCCGGCAAGATGTCCGTCATCGACAGTCTCCTGCCCCGCCTCGACACGCTCTGCCTCACCGGCGGCCCCGCCACGACGATGTTGGCGGCGTCCACCGCGGCCGGCGCGAAGGCGGAGCAGCTGGCGTTGGCGCGGGCGCTTTCGAGTCGCTGCCGAGACCGCGGCATTCGCCTCGTGCTCCCCTCCGACCTGCGCGTACGGGCGGCTGGCGCCGACGAGGCCCGAGTCGTCACTCCGGCGACTGCGTCGCTTCGCGACACCGTCGAGGACATCGGCCCCGAGAGCGAAGCCCAGCTCGCCGAGGAGATCGCCAAGGCGGGCGGCGCCCTGCTTTGGGGCCCGTGCGGGCGCGTCGAGCTCGAGGCGGGGCGCACGGCAACGCGCAGCCTGCTCGAAGGGGCGGGGCGCGGCCGCGGCCCGAGCCTGCTCGTGGGGGGCGCGCTCCGGAAGCTCTGCTTGCGGGAGCCGGCGCTGGCCGCTGCAGCGGACCTGGCGAGCACGGGCTCGCGCGCGCTGTTGACGCTACTCGGCGGGGGGCAGTTGCCGGGGATCGAGGCGCTGCGGCGGGGGGGGTGAGCGCGGGCCCCGGAAGGCGGCGGCATGGCGCCGTGCCACCCCGAGCGGGCGTGACTGACGGCCCCTGTCTCAACTCTTCTTGAGCGCAGCGCCGAGCCCGGTTGAACGCGAGGGCTGCGTCGGCGGCCACGCGTTCTTGGCGGGCGGCTCGTGTTGCCCGAACGGGTCGATACAAGCCCGATTGGCCGCCCCTCGGCCCGGCGGTGAACTGCTCTCGAGTGCCACCACGACGCCCCCCATCGGCAACGAGCTTCCCTCTGTGCGGCTGGCGCCCCAAATCCGACAGGCCGCGGAATCGCCCGATGACGATTGCCTTCATCGCAGGCTGTCCCGAGTTTTTGGTCACGTGTCGAAGGTCGAGGCCCGTGAAGGAGGAGGGCCTAGCGGCAAGGGCCAGCCGCCTGGGTCGTTCGAACCGTCGCGCCAGCACGAGGTGCTAGCGAGCATTGCCTCGACGATGCATCTGACGCCGTCGATGGCGACGGCGGCCTCATCCGCTCGCGTTGGAGCTGGCACACGACGGTATCACGACACGAGCGCACCACCGACCTCGAAGCAATCGCGACACCGGCAAGGGTCTGGTGGTAGCCGGTGCCTCCCCTTTCGGCTTTTCACAAGAATGGCTTTCGATGATGCCCCCACGACTTTCGGGGTTCGATCTTGCCCTCTCGCTCTCAGCACCGAGCGGCTTCATCTCAGGCGTCGGGGAGAGGGAGAGGGAGAGGGAGAGGGCGAGGGAGAGGGAGAGGGAGAGGGAGAGCGCGCGCCATGGAGTTGCCCCGATTTGGCGGACAGATTTGACTGCTTGAATCAGCGCGGTGTGTTGGTCTCGAATTCGATGGGCGACGCGTAGTCGAGGTACGAGTGAAGCCTGACGAGGTTGTAGTAGCCTTCAACGTAGTCCGCCACTTGCTGCCTCTTCGTCGCACGGCTTTGCAGGGGCTGGGTGGCTAGCAGTTCCTTCTCCAAGGTAGCGAAGAAGGATTCTGAAACCGAATTGTCCCAGCAGTCGCCCTTGCGGCTCATGCTCGGGCGCGCCCCAAGGCGCTTGAGCTCGGCCAGGTATTCATCACTACCGTAGCGGCAGTCGCGATCAGTGTGATGAATCCAGC
>JBNKVS010000046.1:0-5428 GCA_050299315.1 Polyangiaceae bacterium | reverse complement strand
GGTCGCCACGACGACGCCCACGCCGTAGGCGCGAGCCTGCTTCATCAGCGCGACGATCGGGGCCTTGGTGGAGGGATTGGATGGGTGAGGGGGGAGCAAGCCAAACGCCTCGTCGATGACGATCAAAGCGCGCAGGCGGCGGGTGCCGGAGAGGCCTCGCACCCAGCTCAGCGCCTCGTCGAACAGCAGGCTCAGCACCAGGGCACGCTCTTCGCTCTCGAGGTGCGCAACGCTGAAGACGACGCCCGGCGCGCGCCCGCCGCGCGGCGTGAGCAGCTCGCCCACGTCGAGGGAGACGCCCTGGCGCCAGCTGGAGAACGTCGGCGCGACGAGCAAGGCGTTGAGCGCCGCCGCGAGCTGGCCGCGCTGGCTCGCGGAAACGAATCCATCGACGGGCAGGGCGCCCACGCTCTGTAGCGGTGGATCGAGCAGGTCGCGGATCAGGGTCGCCAGATCCGCGGACTCACCGGCGCCCAGTCGTCGCTCCGCCAGCACCGAGAGCAGCACGTGTTCGCGGCTGCGCGCCGGATCGCTCTCGCGGCCCAGCAGGCGCAGCAGCAGCGAGATGGCGGCGCTCAGCGACTGCTGGGCGCGCTCTCGCCCGGCGCTGAGCGCTTCGCTTCCCGGGGAGCTGCCGTGCGCCCCCCCTCCCGCTGGCTTCGAGGCGGTCCCGCTTCCCGGGGCACGCCCGAGCGCAGCGCCTCCTCCACCAGCACGAACAGCAGCCCCGTCTTGCCGCTGCCGGTCATGCCGACGACCACGCCGTGGGTCAGCAAATGGTGCGGGGGCAGACTCAGCCGCCCCATCGAGCCTCCCGCGAGGCGCCGGTAGGCCCCGAGCTCGAGCTTTGCCACGGCTCACTCTCCCAGGGGGCTGTCGCCCGGTAGACCCGTGCCCCCGCGCGAGGGTGCGTCCGCCGGGGCGGCGCTCGCGCCGAGCTCGGCTTGCTCGCTGGCGAGCTCGGGAGCCTCGGCCACGGGTGCATCGCCCCCCGATCGGCGGCTGCCCCGCGAGGCGAAGCGCGTGTGCAGCGAGGGCGCGTAGATGCGCGCGTCTCCGTGATTCCAGCGCACGTAGTTGGCCGCGCGTCCATCGAAGGCCATCGTGGCGCTGAGCGAAGGCGCGCAATGGGCATCGCGGCAGCGACGCGATGCCCATCATTGGTGGGATCAATCGGAGGCCACCTCCTGGACGAGAGTTCGGTCGATGGCCTTGAGCTTACGCTGAGCGGCCCGTCGCAAGGTCTCGGTGGCGAGGCGATCGACATCACGCAGTCGGCCGCTGGAGGCTTCGTGCAGCATGGCGATGGCGTCTGAGGAGAAGGCGGTCGGCTTGGCGCCAGCCCCTTCCAGACGGTGGGCGAGGTACTCGGCGGTGTCGTCGACGACCGCCTCGCCGAGGTGCAGCCGTGTGTGGATGCGTGACCAGAGGGAGCGGTTCTTTCGCAGCTGCAGCCGGTCTTGCGTTTCGGGCAGACCGACGAGGACGAGTGAGAGTTCTGTGGAGCTGGCGATTATGTGGAGCCAGGCTCCACGCGGGAGGGTTCAGCCGCTTCCTGGAGGCGGTGGGCGTTGCCGATGTCGCGGCAATCGACGAAGCGTTGACCGCACGTTTTGTCGCTGAAGAGCTCGGCTCGGAGGGGCTCTACCATGGTGCAGGCCGAGTGATGGCATGTTTGCTCGCGTACCTTCGCGGACAGGGACTCGCGGCCCGGACGCCGCTACCGAAACAAGAGGGACCACACGACGCGCTCTTGGAAGAGTACGACGAGCACTTGCGCACGGCTCGGGGACTGGCGGCCTCCACCCGGCACAACTACCGGAAGGGTGCGTTGCGGTTCCTCGCATGGCTAGACGGGCATCGCGTCGGCACGCCGTTGGCCGAGCTCGTCGGTTCAGACGTCTTGGCGTTCGTGCTCGACTGCGTCGAGACGCCAAATGGACGCTCACGCGACCTGCTCGCCAATCAGCTGCGCAGCTTCCTTCGCTATCTTCGTTGGAATGGCACGGTAGAGGCCTTCGACAGCATCTTGGAACTGGGGGCTTCGGTGCTGTGTGGCGGGCTGAAAGCAGCGACAAATCGCACGAGGTAGCTATCAAGGTCTTCCAAGCCTATCTGCCAACTCTCGACCTGACGCGCGAGGCCGCAGCTCGATTCTGGCTGCAAGCACAGTAGCTTGCGCGCACGGTGAACCCAGGGCTAGTTCGCGTTCTACAGCGGCCAGCGGTGGGGAACGGCCACCTGTGGTTCGCAATGGAGTTGTGCCAAGGGGGAGACCTTGCAGCCGCTATCAAGCAACAGACCGTCGCGCCGAAGGATCTTGATGAGCTCATTCGACAACTGGGAGACGCCTTGCGCTTTCTTCACACGTACGGATGTCACCGAGATCTCAAGCCGTCCAACGTTCTGTCACGCAAACCTCCGGCGCAGGGACTTGACCTCCTGTTCTCGCCCACGGAAGGGCAAACAGCGCTCTATTGGAACCAGGCCTTCCCGCAGTTCATTGACCACCTGGTGCTGAGTAAGTCGGCCACTGGCTTCCTGCAGCCCGCGTCGTTCTCCCAGCAAGTCTACGATGCTGGCGCCGCGGCGCACCGGAGCGTATTATCGGACCACAGCCCACAGCCCACTGTCCATTGTGCTTCAGCTCGGTGCTTCAATCGGCGGCACGCCGACTGGCGACGAGCGTCCGCCCGATGATCCGACGCCCACCGCCAGCGAGCCAACGATCAAGGGGAACATCAGCGGTAGTGACAAGAAGCTCTACCACGTACCAAGCTGCCCAAACTACGCCAAGGTCAAGATTGACGCCGACAAGGGCGAACGGATGTTTCGCACGGAGGCGGAGGCTGTCGCTGCTGGGTGGGCGAAGGCCGGGGATTGTCCGTGAAGCATCGAGCGGGACACCGGCCGCCGTCGCCTCCGTGGGCATGGGCAACGGTCCCGACTCGACCCCTCGACGTGCCGCCGCGTTGGCAGGGGTGTGTCGACGGCCACGCAAAACCGTAGCCGCGCGCGGCTCCTCTTGGCCCAGTTGTCGGGCAGACCGGGGAGTGCGTCAGATCAACCCTGGGCAGGTCAGTCGTCTTGCGTTCGACCTCGCTCCGGGGCGCGCTGCAGAAGGTCGGGAACGGGGTAGTAGCGTTTGACTTTTCGGACTCTCCGACTAACGACCAGGCCCCGTTGTTCGAGTTCCGCCAGGTCGCTTCGCGCCGTCATGTAATGCACGCGATGGGCTCCGGCGTGGCCGTTGATGCTGTGGCCCTGCGTGGGATGGCGGATCGCCTCTTCGAGGAGCGAGCGCTGCCGGTGGTTCAGCGTCTCGTACGACGCGACGAGCTCGCTCATGCGTCGCAGCCGCTCGGCTCGGCGCCGGAGGTGCTCGAGCAGGTCCGTGAGTGCCGCGTGGAGAACGCCGAGTTGGTGCAGCACGAAGTAGGTCAGGTCCCCGTCGTCGCGCTCCACGTGCGCAAAGGCGAGGTAGTAGGCCTTGGGACTGCGGTCTATGGGGCCCGAGATCGAGAGAAACTCGGCGACCTCGTAGCCATGGCGCAGCAGACAGTAGTAGAAGAGAGCCCGCGCCATCCGACCGTTGCCGTCTCGGAAGGGGTGCTCGTAGCCAAGCCAGAAATGAGTGACGATCGCCCGGACGATGGGGTGAATGAACTCCTCCGAATCATCCGCGCCGTCTTCGCTGGCGAATCGGAGCAGCGCCTCCACGCGCGCACGCAGTCCCTGCGCGTCCGGGGGACGGTGCCAAACGTTGCCCTCCAGATCGGCAACCGTGACGTCGTGCTCGGGGCCGCGCAGCTCGCCGGCTGCACCTTCCACGTCGAGCGTGTCCTCCCCGAGGATGGAGTGCAACTCGAGGAGGTGATCCAGGTCGATCACGGTCTTCTTGCTGTTGATCTCGCTCAGTCGCTCCATCGCCCGCAAGTTGTTCATGATCATGCGGTCGTCTCGCGAGACGGGCGGGGCGCGCTCCCGCAACATCTGGCGGGCCTGCTCCCGAGTCGTCGGCTTCGCGCCTTCGATTTCGCTGGAGCTGATGGCTTCTTCGATGAGCTGGCGCACCTGGTATTCGACCTGGGCGTCCGGGTTGCCCAGGGCCGACAGAATCGCGTTCCCGACGTTGCTCCGATCGAACTCGTGCAGCGAGCGCTGGACGCTCGGGACGTGGACCACTCCAAAGGGCTGGCCGTAGCACTCCGCCATCGCTCGAATTGGGCGGCTGAGGGACCGTCGCGCGAGGCGAATCGACGCCCACCACTCCTCGCTGGTGAGCCCGTCTGGCGGCGGCCGGTGGCGGAGCTGCTCCCAATGCAGGTAGCGACCGTCCGACAAGCTAGGAGAACCCTTCCCCAGCAACAGCTTGAGGCGCCCTTTCGCGAGCAGCCGTTCGGCTACGGAATCCAGGTCTGGCGGCCGCCGAGGCAGCTTCATTTAGTCATTCCCCAAAGTACTAATTCAAAGACTAACCCTTCTTTGAGCTAGCGACTTGGCTTTGAGTCGGTCGCAACGGAGATTCCCCAATGATTAGCGATATTGGATTCCTATAAACCAACCGCCAACAGCTCCCGGTTGGCCTGAATTAGTAATAAATTCAATGTCATACGTCTCTGCTCCCAGGGCAGATCCGCCCCTGAAACACCCCCTGAGCGTCTCGACCAGCCCATCTGGGTCACCGACGCTCAGGACCGGCCCTTGGGCCGCGAAGATCGCCCCCGAACCAGAGCGAGCAGCAGCACGACCGGGGAACTCGGCAATCCTGCCCTTCGGCCGCCCTACCCCCTGCGATCCGTTCCGCTTGTACTTGCCCGGCCGCGTCTGGCCCGCCCAGGTGGGCCGTCGACGGCGAGGGCATGGGAGGCGGTGGCGGCGCGCATCTTTGCGGCACTGCGCGGGGCCTTGAGGGAGAGCGGGGCGGAGGCTTGGGCGAGGATGGCCTCGGTGCGGTCGAGTGCGGAGGGAGCTGGTATGGGAGAGGTTGAGTCGAGGGGTGTTGGTTCTCGCACTATTCCACCGGGCAAATCTCACGTAGTTTCGTGACAGGCGAGGCACGATTTCCCGCGTTTCGGTCATGGCCATCAGGATTTCGACTTCGTCGCCCTGGTACTCGATGGCGTACGGGTCATTGCCGACCAAAGCCTCCCAGCCGTCCGCGAAGAGCGCGCCGTTGACGTTGACCTCCCGGCCCTGGCTCACTGTGTGGGCAGCCATCGAAAAGCGCAGAAATCTGAGCAGCCCGAGGACAGGGACCTGTGCACCT
Organism: Polyangiaceae bacterium; assembly: GCA_050299315.1. GTDB lineage: Bacteria > Myxococcota_A > Polyangia > Polyangiales > Polyangiaceae > SZUA-265. Next base: position 159 of record JBNKVS010000046.1, on the reverse strand, counting down.
GGCCAGCTTCCATTGACATCTTCGGGAGCGCAGCGTGTCCGCATCATGAACGAGGGCACCTTGAGAGAGTCGACTCGCGGTCATCGCCTCGCGACCTGCCTGTTCCCGGAATGCAGGAGCCCGTTCGCCGTCTGCGGGCCCTGCGATCGTGCTCGGCGG
>JBNKVS010000045.1:0-40113 GCA_050299315.1 Polyangiaceae bacterium | reverse complement strand
CTCGACCCATCGCCTGCGTTGCGCGTCAACTCCAACGCAAAAACGACCCGACTCTTCCCCTTTGCACCCGTACGATCAAATCACGTGCCCACCGCAGCGGAATTCCAGAATTTTCGGCATTTTCTGAGGGGATCCCTCAGGACTTGAACATCTTCGGCATCGGACCAAGGGGTTGTCCCCATGGGTCGCTCCCCCGCCAGCGTGGTCGGGGGAAGGTATTCACTGCGCAGCTCGGCTATGTTCAGCGGCTGAGCGATTGCGACCGCCGGAAAAGAGAACGGTACGAGGCCCACTAGGAGCCCGGCTAGGCGCGACGGATGTCTCATGCCTGCGAAGTGACGCCCGAGTCTTTTCGGTTCGCAGAAAAATCACTCCCGCCAACAGCACGCAAAAACGCAGCAAGAAACCCTGCAACAGGCTCGCGAACTCCCGCGAATAGCTCGGCCGGAGGTTCAGCCTACGGGGAGCGACGAGCCAGCGGCATCCCACCAATCCTTCAGACGAGCGTCGTCCCAGGCGTCGCCCACCAGGATCTGATCGAGCTTCTGACGTACCTCCAGGGCCGAAGGCGGCCGCTCCGCTGGCCCTTTGGCGAGCAGATTGACGACCAAGTCCTCCAGAGCCGCAGGCACGGGCGCATCCGAAGCGTCGAAGAGGGGCTTGGGGAGTGGCTTGTGCACGTGAGCAGAGAGCAGACCCACAACCGTCTTTTCTTCGAAAAGCAGCCGCCCTGAGAGCAGATAGTATGCCACGCACCCGAGGGCGTAGAGATCTGCGCGATGGTCGGCATTGCCAGGATCGGTGACGATTTCGGGTGCCATGAACGCTGGTGTGCCCACGACGTCGTTTTCGTGTGTGAGTGTTGCGGCTTCTCCTTCAGCACCCCGAGCCACTTCCGTCACCAGTCCGAAGTCGAGCACTTTGACGATGTCGAGCTCTGAGCCTTGGCGACAGAGAAAGATGTTCGCGGGCTTGATATCTCGGTGGATCAAACCGAGCTCGTGGGCTTCCTGCAGCGAGAGGCAGATCTGCCGCAGGCTCCGCACGACGCGCCAGCCTGGCTGCGGGCCGTAGCGGGTAACCAACGCTTCGAGGTCCATCCCGTCCAGCAGCTCCATCACGTAGTAGAAATCGCCCGCATCGGTACGCCCGAAGTCGTACAGTTCAACCGTGTGCGTGGAGCGCAGGCGGGCTGTCGCGCGCGCCTCTCTCTCGAACCGACGCAACGCACTCGCGGCACGCTCGGGCGAGGCGTCGACGCGGTCGGCTTTGATGACCTTGAGAGCTGCCGGACGCGCGAGCATCTTGTGCCGCGCCAGCCACACTTCTCCCATACCGCCGTGCCCCAGCTTGTCGACCAACTCGTAACTCCCGAGTTCTCTTGAGCGGCGCCGCTCCTCACGCAAGACTCTATCGATGCGGTGAATCGCCACTGACATGAAAACGCACAGAGCGACGCTTAGCGGAACGCCAGCGAAGCTTTCTGGGGAGATAATCGCGAAGTAGTCGAGCCCAATGACCCGGGACCAAGCCAGCGGGAGCGTCAGCAGGGGCAGCGCCAGGGACAGCGCCAGTAGGAAGTGCTTCTGCGGCGAGCTCGGCACGAAGGGCGGGAAGAGCACCATGAAGACACAGGTCCAAGTCAACCCGTCGATCAGACTGGGCTTCTCAACGCCCGGCGGCAAACCTGCTGTGTAAGGGAGCGCAGACGACTGGAAGAAGTGGAGGCTTTCCAGGGTCTGATGAATACCCACGGCAAAAACCAGCAAGAACGCCAGACGCACCACGCTATCGAGCGAGATCTGCGCCCGTCTGGCTGCGCGGAATACCCACCAGGACAGTAGCGCCATCAGCACGTTCTTCAGGCGGGCGGGACTGGTGAGACCTGAAGTGTGGAAGGCGGCGTGCAGCGACAGATCCACTGGGACCGCGACAGAGTACACCCCCCCAGAAAGCGCTGCGAGTGCCGCAACCCGATTCCGAACGCTCGCTTCGAGGACGGGATCCTGTTCATCCACTCCGGCTCCGGTCGTCTGCTGATGACGGAGCAGGGTGGGAGTTTTCAGAGTGTCTGCATCACTCGGTTCGGAATCGCGACGCGGCAAGAGCAGCCGCATCCCGCGTCGCCGAAGCCTGCCTAGCCCTTCGAAGGGCCGAGCTGCGCCGGAAGCCCCGGCTGCTCCGAGCACCTTGGCCTCGAGCCGTGCCAGCGCGAACTCTCGCGCTGCCGGAGAGTCGAAGGCCGGCGCAGGCGCTGCCCCGAGATCTGCTGCGAGTGGAGCTCCCGGGGCAGACGGCGTCTCGTCACTCTCTTGCAACGCTCTGGTCAGCTTCGGCATGCCAGTACGATAGATCACACTAGCACGGCGAGGGACGGCGCCGACTGGCGTGTTACGCGCCGGCCCCGAGCGAACTAGGTCGCTTGTGCATCTGCACAGTGAGAACATCGGTAGCCGTGCTCATCAGAACGCCGAACACGAGACTGAACACGAGGCCGATCCCCAACGACGCCGCCGACCACAGCACCGTCGCCACGATGCCCATTGGTACGCCCGCGACGAGCACCCAGCGAACCACGCTCATGCGAGCGCGGTAGCTCTGCCAGCCATTTTCGTCGGGTTGCACACGTCGCAAGGGGCGTGGACCCGACGCCTTTGCACCTCGCGTGCGGCGCCTTTGCCGAGGGCCCGACGAGCTGCCAATTCGAGAGCTTCGACGTGGAGCCCCCCTCGTTGCGTTGCCTGCAGCTGGAAGACGAACTCAAGTCGCGTCGCTGACGACGCAGACACCGTGGGGCGCTGGCACGTAGGAATTTCAAAGCGGCTCCCGGGGCGCCGCTCCGGGGCGGAATCAACATGTTCGGCATTTTACGAACCACCGCGTGTACAGTCCGGGCGGATTCGGGCCAGCTTGGTCAGCCGGGACCCGGTGTTGCGCGAGGCCCTGGTTGCCGACGAGCGCATTCGAGCCGCGCGCTCGCGGGCATTCGACACTGGGTACGTGGTGCTGGTAGTTTTTCTCGCCACCGCCCACGCGTTCTGGGAGATGCAGAAGCTGCCGGTCAACCTGCTGATTTCGACCGCCGAACTTCTGGCCGTGGCCGTGCCGATCGCTGCGTTTCCGGTCTTGAATCGACTTGCTCCGGGGGACGAGGCCGAAGACCTGGCATGAAGCTCGGCAACCGAATCAAGGTGTTGCGTGCCGAACGCGACTGGACGCAGCAGGATCTGGCCACGCGGGTGGGCGTGACGCGAAGGACCATCAACACGGTCGAGCGCGGTGTGTTCGTGCCCTCCACCATCGTCGCTCTCAAGATCGCCCACAGCTTCGGCGTGCCCGTCGAGGACGTATTTCGACTGATCCCGAACACGCTCTGACGCGTGCTCTCATGTCGCTGCGGGTGTATCGAGGTCACCGAGTACGACTCGAGTGGGCGACTTCTCCGGTGGATGGCAAGCGCGCCCCCGTCAGCTCGAACGCCGCGCGCCCTCGCGCGGCGTGAGCCGTACGCGCAGGCCGTCCGGAATCATCGTGAGCTGATTCAGCTCGCGCACGGCGGCGCGATCGCCGACGCGGGCAATGTCGAAGCTCTGGCAGAGCATCGAGAGCACGAGGCGCATCTCGAGCAGCGCCAGGCTCCTGCCGGGGCATGCACGGGGCCCCGAGCCGAAGGCCAGGTCGTGCTTTCGGGCTTCTCGCTCCCGCGCGGGCTCGAGATAGCGCCCCGGGTCGAACTGCAGCGGGCACCCGTCCGCCGAAGACCGCTCGAGGGTGGCCCGCGTGGAGATGTGGATGGGCGTGCCCTTGGGAACGAACGTGTCGCCCACGACCAAGTCCTCCGCCGCCTCCAGCGAAAACCACGCCACCACGGGCCAGGTGCGGAGCACCTCGTTGGCCAGCGCCAGGGTCATCGGAAAGTGGCTGCCGTCGGTCGCCGCGGCCGCGGGGCTGCCTGCGGCGCGCTCCGTCTCCCGGCGAACCGCCTCGACGAGCTGCGGTTGATCGGCCAGGACGTGCAAAGCCCACGCGAGCGAGCTGGCCGCCGTGTCTTGCCCTCCGAGCAGCATCGTCACCGCGTTGGCGATCAGCACTTCGTCGGAGTAGGGCTGCCCGTCTTCCGTGCGCGCGTGGATCAAGGCTTCGAGGAAGGTCTCGGCTCCCTCGGGCCCGGGGCGCACTTTCACCGACTCGATGGTGTGCTTCAGCCGCCCACGCAGTCGCTTCATGGCACGATCCAGCGCGCGGTCCCGCCGCGTGGACAGCCAGCGCCAGTACGGCACCGGGCTCAGCATCCGGCGCGCGATCGCAGGGAAAATGAGCGATAGACCGAGCTCCCCGTCGCGACCCGCGAGCGTGTTGACGGGGAAGCCGAACGCCAGGGTCGCCGTCACGTCGAGCGTGAAATTGACCAGATCGCGGCGCACGTCCAGCGGTCGCCCCGCCGAAGCGAGCCAATGGCGCCGGAGCCGCTCGACGATCTCCTCGATGGTCGGGAGGAAACGCCGCACGTGGCGCGGGCTGAGCGACTGCATCCACAGCTGCCGCTGGCGCCGCCACTCGTCGCCCTCGGCCGTGAACAGGCCGCGCCCGACGATCTCCTCGAACACCGAATCCAGCCGGCTCATACGGCGAACCGAGCCCGTTCGCGCCTTGTGCAACGCCTTGGCGAGGGCCGGGTCGGAAACCAGCAGGACCGGCTGTCGACCCAGGTAGTAGACGCACATGGGGCCATGGCGACGAGACCAGCCCTCCAGTGTTGCGTGAAGGTGTTCGGGCGAGAGCTCGAGCGAGTTTCCCAACCAGGGCAGGCGCCTGGGGCCAGGCAGCTCTGCCAGCCTTCGGCGCGAGCGCGCGTCGGGTTCGGCGTGGGCCGGCGCGACGGTAGGCGGCGGCGCCGATTCTGCCGGGCGGCGCGCAGGTGCGGGGCGGTGGACGGGACACCCCAGCGGGGGGGATGGGGTCAGGGCGAGTCGGCGCGAGATGGACATACGTCTCCAGGGAAGAAGAGGGAATCAAACGCCGCGGAGGCAGCGGGCACCGGTGCCGGCCTGCCTGCCTTCCGCGGACGCCCCTGAAGATGCGGATTGCGCCCCGCTCGCGAAAGAGTACGGCTGTACCCCCCACGTCCTGGGCTGCGGTGACGACGCCGCGTCCCGGGCCGCGCCCCTGCTCGAGGTGGCGGCGGGCGCGCCGTCAGAATTCGCTGGAGGCGATGCGAGCGGCGAGCTCCGCTCGCGTGCTCACTTCCAGCTTGCGAAACACCGAGGCGAGCCGGTTGCGCACGGTGTTTAGAGAGCACCCGCACAGGCCGGCGATCTCTCCGTTGGTCAGCCCGCGCGCCACGTATCGGGAGAACTCGCGCTCGCGTGGCGTGAGCGCGGCCAAAGCGGGCGGCTCGGAGGGCAGTTGCGCAGCCAGGCCGCGCACGGACAGCGCCAGGGCCGGTCCGAGGCGGCGCAACCAGTCGAGCTCCGACTCGTGAAAGTATCCTCGCCCATGGCGAGTCAACGCCAGGGCGAAGCGTGCGCCCGGTGCCTTCAACCCGAGGCAGGCGTAGCTCCCCCCTCCCAGCGGCCGGATGTATTCATCGTAGAAGGCCGTCCGCTCCCGCGCGCGACGCGGGACCACCTCCGAGTCCTGCGCGACGCCGCGCCCGCCGAGCGCGACGCGCACGAGCCCGGAAAGCTCTTGCAGATAGAGAGAGCCACGCTTTCTCCAGAGCTGCTCGTAGGCCGCCGGCTTGTTCCACGTGTGCATCCAGGCCGTTGACAGTGGCGAGAGCGCCGCCGAGTCGAAACCGAGGTGGCGCTGCAGCAGCCTCATCAAATCGGGCAAGGTGCCATCCAGCGACTCGGCCGCTGCCCCAATCTCCACCACTTCCAGCGCGACTTGCTGCCAATCGGCCGCAGGCGATTGCCGGACCCCGCGGGCGCCGAGCGCCGTCGGTCGAGCGCCTGTGCTCTCGTCGCTGGGCATCGTCAAAGTGTGGCACCTCGAGCGGGGGGGCCGCAAGCACGGGGGGCGCCGCGGCGCCGGGCGGGAGTCGAGCGCCCGCCCAATCGACGAGACTTTCGTGAGCGGCGGGTCGTCCCCCGCCGCGAGAAATTCACCTGGGCCCCCGACGGCGAAGCCACTCGGCGGGCGAGTCCTGGATGCGTCGTGGGCAGAGCTATCTACGGCGGCCGTCCAGGCACCATGTCAGCGCTGCCAGAGCGCGCCCCAGTCGAGCTCGATGGCGTCGAAGGGCTCGGCACGCACGGGAGCCTCGCCCGCGTGCGTCTCCACGAGTCGATACGTTTCGCCATGAACCACGCCCCACATGTATCGCTCCAGCTCTTCGCCGAGCTGAGCCAACGCCTTCGTGCTCTGCGCACGTGCTCGCAAATACACACCTGCCCGCGCGTCCTCCAGGGCGAGAAGCACTTCCTCGACCCGGTCCGCTCCGACGTGGCGCGCGACCAGCCCGACATACTCTCGTTCGAATTGCCGGAGCGCGCGCTCGACCTCCGGGCGAACCGTCAGGTCCCCGACTGATTCATCCGGTTTGGTGATCCCGCGAGAGCCCTCGATGGGTGGGGTAGTGAGCGGCGAGGCTTTCTGCTGGCTGAGCTCGGGATGCGCGAGCGCTTCCCCGAGCAGCGTGAGAAACAGCCGCCGAGCGCTCGACTGGCCCACAGGGGAGGTGGTGGACGGAATTGAATCCATTTCTTCATTCCTTTCGACGGAGACGGGCGGCCGTATCACTCACGATGCGGCCGCCTAGGGGTAGGTCGATCCGGCAGCGGACGAGTTGCGCGCTTCGACCGCCGGAAGCCGTCGGTGCGCTTTTCACACCACTCGACCCGGCCGGGGACCGATGAACTGACTCTCGAAGCTCTGGAGAGCTTCCCCCTCGAAGAAGTGAGCCCGACTACCACTTGCCCAAGCTGTATGAGGAATGGGAGCACCACCCGGGTATCTTGCAACCCCTCAACGAGCAGCGACGCAAGTTGGGTCTTCCCCCGCTCGAAACTACGGCGCCCCTCGAAAGGAACGTGGACCGTTTGGCTCGCCGGTGGCGCCGCCGCTGATCGACACGGCCAGCGAAAGGGCGACGGCCTCCAGCAGCTCCTCGCACGAGGCAGCCGAGAGCCGCCGACTGCCCGTGCCGACCCGGCGCGAAATGTCTGCGGCGTAGGCCCCTCGATGCTTTTGCACGACGACGACGAAATCGCCCGGCGCGCCCTGCAGGGGCGGCTCCAACACCGCCTCGATCTCGAGCTCGGCGCTCCTCTTTCCCGGGCAGTCCGCTGGCGCCCTCCAATCGAGCGTCCAGGCGACGGCGGGTCGGGGCGCGAGCCACGCGCTGAGCGAAACGGCGACCGCGACCAGCGCGGGCCAACCCGACAGCGCCGCGGGCGGGGGGGCGCGGAACGAAAGGGAATGCCATCCGGCCTCATGCTAGCAGCGACACCCGCCCGCTCGCAGCGACAGCCGCGACCAATCGCCGCCGGGAGGCGACGGGCGAGGGCCAGGGAGGGGACGCCAGCACCGCCCGGCTCCCGTCCATCGAAGCTCCTCTCGAGGGCGGGCTCGGTCGATCGTCTCACTGTGAACCAGGTCGAGGTCGTCCTCGCCTCAGGACGTTCGGGAAGCAGGTCGGCCGCGCCGAGTCTCCCCGCGCACGCGCGAAGGCCCTCTGGGTATCCGGGTTCTTCCGACCTGCCCGAAGAGGCTGCACGGAGCCGGAGGCGAGCGACGGCGGCGGGATGCGACTCAGATACTCAGAGGAAGTGCTCGACCTCCGGCCAGAGCTCGGAGAGCGGGCGTCGCGGTTTGCGGCAAATCCAGATGGGGCGCTCGCTCTCGTAGGGCATGCAGTCGACGCAGTGCGATACGGAGCCGAGCTCGACCTCCTCGAACAGCTCCAGCAAGCGCTTTCGAACGTCACCGACGACGAGCAGAACCTGACCACTGCACGCACCCGGACCCCACAGGTAGTAGTTGTTGTGCCCCGAGAGGACCGCGGGCAGGCCCAACTCGTCTCGATGGTATTCGAGCGCTCCGGCCTGCCCGTAGTTTTGCCCGAAGACGCAGGCGATCCGCTGCTCGGCGGGGGGCAGCGCGCGATACACCGAAGCCGTGTCCGCCGCCAGCTGCTTCCAGCCCAACCGATCGGCAAAGAATTGTGGCAACCGCCCCAGGGCGGCTCGTTCGGCTTGGGCGGGCCGCAGCCCGAAGGCCGACTGGTACGCGACGAAGCGTTCCACGGGCAGCACGGGCTTGCTGAAGGGCAGCAGCAGCAAGCCCGTCGTTGCGACCAGCGCCAGGGTGGCTCTCTGCACCCAGGGCCACTTCAGCCTCGCCGTGCCCTGCTCGAGCGCCACGGCGCCCGCGCCGAAGACGATCGGGTACGCGGGCGCGAGGTAGTAGGGCTTGGCGTGCTGAAAGATGAGAAGCCCCGCGACGGCGACGAAGACCCATCCGAGAGCCCGAAAAGGCTTCGCTCGAGCGCTGCCCAAGAGCCACGCGAGCCCCGCCAGGGCCAGCGGGACCACCAGCGGGTTCATCTGCAGCGCTTGGGCGCTCGCAAAGGCGAGCGGCGAGAGCGGCAGGTTCTTGTCGCGAGTCGCGTTCGCAATGAACGTCAGCGTGGGCCAGCCGTTGGCAACCTGCCAGAGGACGTAGGGCGACGCCAGCGCGGTGGCCAACCCGACGGCCATCCAAAACCGACGCCGACGCAGGTGCACCCAATCTCTCGTGAGCACCAGACCGACCGCGACGCCGGCGCCGAAGAAGAGCGGGCTCAGCTTGTTGAGCAGGCCCAGCCCGACCACGGCGCCGAGCGGCAACCAGTAGCGGAGATCACGCGTACGCAAGAGCCTCGCCAGAAGCCAGCTGGCCACGACCCAGCACAGCACGTCGAACGCGTTCATCGAGAAGAAGCCGAACAGGGCCAGGAAAATCGGCGCGACGGCCACGGCGATCTGCGACAGCCCGCGCGCAAACCGCTTGCCGCCCAGCTCCCGCGCATACTCGCCTTGGAAGTAGACGGCGGCCCCCGCGACTAGCGCAGGCAGTAGCCGTAGCGCCAGCTGGGAGCGCCCTCCGGCGGCGTTGACGAGCCACGCCAACCATCCAATGAGCGGAGGGTGATCGACGTAGCCGAACGCCGGGTGCCGGCCACACGCCAGATAGTAGTACTCGTCTCGAAAGACACCGTACGTGTCCTGCGCGGTGAGCACGTGCAGCGCCGTCGTCGCGCCCGCGAACAGCCATCCCTCGGATATCTTCGGGGAACTCGACACCCGCCGGTCTAAGGCGCTCGAGGCCGGTGTCCAGCCCCTGAAAACGTCACTGTCGGGCGAGGCCGTTGCCGCGACCGCCGCATCCAGTCGGCCGCGGCATCGCGCATCGGGCCTCCTGCCTCGGCTCGAGTAGCCGATGCACGCCGCCGCCTGGCGACCATCGAAATTGCACGACGACCGGCACGTGAGCATCATCCGAGCACGGTTCGAAGGTGAGCATCCATGAAATTCCTGACCCCACCTGCGCGCTGGAGGTCCCGCGACCAAGCCATGCCCCTTCGGAGCTACCGAACGAAGCGATGGCTCTCAGAAGCCCAGATACAAGGATGGTTCCCGCTCTCGCTGGAGAACGAAACGGCTTCGATGCCAACCCCATCACCCAACCGCCTGCAAGGACTGGCTCCCCGCTCCGGTCCGACAACGCCGTCGTGGAGGGCGTCGTACTGACCTGCACCCACTCTCCGAACGGTTCCGTGAACGCCGGAAATCAAGACCACGATCTCCGTCGCTCGGGAGAGCTGCGCCTTGACATCCCCACCCAAAGAAGGAACTTCAAAGCGGCTCCCGGGGGGGCGCTCCGGGGCGGATCAACATGTTCGGCATTTTGCGAACCACCGCGTGTACAGTCCGGGCGGATTCGGGCCAACTTGGCAAGGTCGAGCTCGGGGTGACCGACAGTTCAAGACGTCCGGCGGTCGAGTCAACGGGCGGCAGCAGCAAGCCCAAGTTGCCTAGGCTCACGGCGGACGTCTTCGCTGGGTTCCCCTGGCAGCGAGCCACCGCTGAGTCGATGCGCTGTGCTCTACGCCGCCCCCACGCCGCTGCGCGACGCGCGCTCGAGTATCAGGCTTCAACCCCAGAGCAGGTCCTTGGCGGCCCGCAGAGCATCCGTCGTCGTCACGATGCCGATCAACTCGGCTTCGGGAGCAGCCACGATCGGGACCGAGCTGAACCCGTGCTCGAGCATGAGCTCCACCGCGTCGCTCAGGTCTCGATCACTGGTAAGCGTCTTTACGTCCCGGCTCATGAAGTCCATCACCGGCTGTTGCAGACGTTGATACGCCTGCTCGAGGCCCGCTGGGACCTCGCGCACATCTTCGGGGAGCTGCCCCACGTCGCGATCGCTGATCATGCCAACGACACGCCCGTCCTGCAGAACCGGCAGGTGGTGAACGCGGGCAACGCTCATTCTCGCAATGGCCTCGCTCAGGGGGGACTGTGGAGTTACCCACAGAGGACTTTCGTTCATCACGTCTGCAATTCGCACGCTTCTCTCCCAGGCTTCGGGTGCCCGCAGGCACTCTGCTCTTTCCGACGCCCCCTTGCACTTCTCGCGCCAACTCATTCGTGAGCGTCGTCGAGAAGCTCGCTGGGAGAGAAGCGTGGATGCACACTTCACCGCAAACAGGCACTTTCGCGGGGAGATTCGAGCACTTTTTCGGTTCGATAGGGAGCGGAGAGTCCGGTCAACGGACTTGCGCTGCCCCCAAGCAAGGCCGCATTCCGTGCGCATGATGACGCCCCATTTCGCGCATCTGGCGAGAACGCGCGTTTCGTGCGCGTTCTCCTCGAAGCACAGATGCCGCGGACGAGGAATCGTCTTTACGTACTCGACCAGCGACCGCCCGTTGGTGTCGACCACGTCGCTCTTCAGTTTGCGGCCCGACGGGCCCACCGTGCAAAGGGTGCAGCTCGCTCTCGTGGACGTCCATCCCTATGTATCGATCCATACGTGTCCTCCGGGGTGGGGGGTTGGTGTTGACGCTCAACCTTTGCCCCGCTGGGCGCCTTCGTGTCGCGTGCGTGTCTGTGCAGATGCTCGGCACTCCCGCGAGACCCAGCACGCCCGCCCGGATGCTCCGGCACAATCCTCGCCAGCCGGCGCGGCCTCGAGACCTTTCAGCACGCGATGCGAACGCCACCACCGCATGATGCTTTCGCTCGGCAGACGACGACGAGCCGATTGCGCCCGCGCTGCGGGTCGCGCCCGACGGCTCGGCGGACATCAAGAACGTGAGGGCAGCTTACCTGGTCGTCTGCGCGGAAACGCACGAGGCCGCCGCGCGCCTGTTCGAGGGGCACCCGCACTTCACGATCTTCCCCGGAGACTCGGTGGAGATCAGGGAGTGCCTGCCGATGCCGGGAGCTTGACCTGCCCGCGTTGCCGCGCGCCCCGCTCTGCTAGCGAGCACCGACTACTGGTGACCGCGCCGTGCGAGAAAGCTCGCCATCCCGGGAAGGTCAGACAGCCACGGGACGCGGTGGGCCGTCCAGAGCGCGTGTTCGGGGGGCGGCAAGCGGCCCGGCTCGTCGAAGGCGCCCAGAAAGACGTCGAGCTCCGCGGTCCCGTCTTCTTTCCACAACATGCTGGACCCGCAGCGCGCGCAGAAGCTGCGCACCGCGCGTTCGGAGGAACGAAAGCGCGCCAATGGCTCGCCCGTGAGCACGAGATCCGCTTCGAGGCAGGTGACGAAAGCCGGCATGGGCGCACCCGTCTGACGCTGGCACTGAGTGCAGTAACAGAGATTCGTGCCGGTGGGGGCGCCGCGCAGCTCGAAACGACTGGCCCCACAGAGACAACGGCCCGGATGACTCACGCTCACAGGCCTCGATCTACATCGCGCGGCGCGCGCCGACAACCGGCCAAGCCCAGCCGGCTCGTTGCCCGGAGATGCGCACGTGCTCCGTGCCGTCGAGGCGCTGGCTGAGGTCGACCGGGTCGTGGGTGGAGGCGCGCTGGCCGTCGCCAAAGGCCGCGTCGAGCGAGCGCATCAGACGCTCCAAGACCGGCTCGTGAAGGAGTTGCGGCTGCGACGTGTTTCCACCGTGGATGGCGCCAACGCCCTCGTCGACGACTTCGTCCGCAGCTACGACACGCGGTTCGGAAGCCAAGCAAGCCGAGGACCAAAAGAGAGCGGCGGCTTCACGCCGCCCGGTCCCCCGCGGCATCGACCGCGATCGGCTAGGCTGATTCTAGCGTTCGCACTCGACTCTAGCCGGGTAACCCGCTGGCTGCGCTTGCGCTTCTTTGCTCCCGCAACCGCGTGTGCAGTTCGGGCGGATTCGGGCCAGCTTGAGCACGCGGTCAAGAACCAAACCCCGTCGATCGGCGTGGGTTACCGATGGGTATCGCCCCTCGCATGTGCTCGTGCGGCTCCGTTGCATTTGGCTCTGGACCTGATCTCACGGGAAGTCGGGCCGCTGGAGGGGTTGAGACTGTTCCGCAAGGACGCGAACTTGCCAATCTTGCAGAAGTTCGGGTTGCTGAGCGAACATCTCGAGCGTTCACGAGCAGCCACGCTAGACGACGATCCGAAAGCCCGTCTTGCGGACGCGACGCGGGGGGCCCGAGGTGTCTTGGCGGCGCCACGATCTCGGACGAGAATCTGATGGCGAACGACTCCGAGCAGCGGCCCCCGGGCATTTCGTCTCAGGCGCGCGGGCCAGCTATCGGATCTGCGGGATGCGCCGCACGCCTTGCGGTGCTTGGCACCGCCGCGATCCGATCTCACGAAGCGGGAGTACCCACGGCACACGCGGGGGACCGGAGAGGTGGAGCAGGCGCGGCTGCGCGTGCAGGCGGCGCGGTACGGGGGATAGCCTACGCCACTTCGCGGTTGGCGTCGCTTCGCAGCTGCCGGATCACCAGTGCGGTGGCGTCGTCGGATACCTCGTGCCCGGAGACGGCGTCGAAGATTTCCGACAAGATTTGCTGGGCGCTCTTGCTCTTGGCTCCTTCCAGGACGCGCTGTAGACCGGCGTTGTCGAACAGCCGCCCGTCCTTGGCCGCCTCGGTGATGCCATCAGTGTAGAGCAACAAGACGTCGCTCTCAGCGAGCGTGAAGCTCTTGGCATTTAGTAGGGCCGCAATGTCGCGGTGAAGTCCCAACCACATCCCTTCGGTAGGAATGACCTCGACCTCGTTGCGGGCGGCGCGATAGATGAAAAGGTCCTGGTGCGCACCCGCGACGTGCAGCGTCCCGTCGGGGTCCCGACGTAGCGCGCTGATGGTCATGTACTTGTTCTCGCCGAGTTGGGAGATGTTCTCAGTGAGCACCTGATTGACGTCGGCCAGCAGTTCGTCCGGCATGAGATCGGGTTTGCAGCGCAGCGCTGTGCGAACGGCCGTCTGACACATCATCATGATGAGACCCGCGGGTACACCGTGTCCCGAGACGTCACCGATCAGGATCCATTCTCGATCTCCGTCTATGACCACGTCGTAGTAGTCGCCACCCACCTGTTCGGCGGCTCGCATTTCCGCGGCGACATCGCAGCCCGCGAGCGTCGGTGCTGACGGGACCAGCGCCTCCTGGATCTTCCGCGCCAGTTTCATTTCTCCCCACAATTCGGTGACCGCCCGATCGAGCTCGCGGGTTCGCTCTTTGACTCGACGCTCGAGGTCAGCATACAGCCTGCGCAGCTGCAGTCCGATCAGAGCCAGGGCGACGGCCAGGGCGACACTCCAGCCGTAGAGCAGTTGCCGATAGGTCCCGGCTTCGGCCACGATCGCGTTGAAACAGACCCGGTACCGCTCTGCGACCCGGTCGATGCCAGGAGCCACATCGTTGTTGAGTACGGCGCGCACCCAGGCGTCGACCGCTGGCTGCTTGGTCAAGATCAACTCCGCGTGCCGCAACAGCAACGCTTGACTCCTGTCCTCGGCTCGCAGTTGCGCTTCCAGCTCGGCGCTGGCTGCTCGCACTCGTTGCTTCGAGTTCGCGTCACCAATCAGGTTGTACGTCAGTGCCGCCTCAACAAGACGGTCGACAGCCGCGGACCGGTTGGCGACCGCTGTGGACATCGATTCGGTCCTGTCCCCGCGGCGTACTCGCGCTGCCGCGCCAGGCACGTAGTAAACGGAGTTTCTGAGGGTCGAGTTGTCGGCCTTGAAGCGTTCAACCGCGTCGCGCATACCGACTACTGCCTCACCCAGCTCGCTCAGGGTACTCGTGAGCTCCGGGTCGGAAGGCACCGCTTCGCCCACCGCCTTCACGAGCATTCGATGCGTGTCCGCCAGTGCCTGGCTGGTACGAACCAAGCCGTCGTACTGGTTCAGCAAGCCGAACCGCGCGGCCAGGACCAGCTCCCCCAGGGCTTCCTGCTCGTGCCGAAGTTGACCGGTGATCGCGACCACGCGCGCGTGAGCGTCCATGTTCGCGCCTCGCGAACGCTGGTACAACACCGCCGAGCCCCCAAGCGCCAAGAGCAGAGTGAGCGCCATCAGCGCAAACCATGTTCGGCTCTTCAATGGGGTCTTCCTGACCGAGCTGCCTTCGGTGCGGGGCCGGCAAGAGACGTCAGAAACGCGACCAACCGGGACACTTGCTCGGTCCCGAGCGCGCGACCGAGCTGATAGGTGGCCATGGTCTGAACGGCCTGCTCCAGCGTTTCTTGCGTGCCGTCGTGAAAGTAGGGGGCCGTGTGCACGACGTAGCGTAGGGAGGGGACTCGAAACACGAAGCGATCACTTTCGCGGCCCGTCACGTTGAAGCGGCCGGCATCGGCTTGGGTGATGTTCCCCCGATCCCCAAAGTAGTCCCCGAGCACGCCAACCTTTTGGTACATGTTGCCGCCCACGTTGCTCCCCTGATGACAGGCAACGCAGCCGAGGGACTTGAAGTCCTCATACCCCGCTTTGGCCTCCTCGCTGATAGCCGACTCGTCTCCTGCCAGCCATCGATCGAAAGCAGAGCCGGTGGCCACGAGCTGGCGCTCGAACGTCGCGAGCGATACTCGTACGCTCGCCTCGTTCAGCCCATCGACGAACGACTCTTCGAAGCGTGCGACGAGGACGGGGTCCTGCTTCAGTTTGCGCAGTACCTCTGGCCAGGTTGAGGCCATCTCATTCGGGTTCTCGACCGGTCCCCCCGCCTGTTCTTCCAGGGTCGCTGCGCGGCCATCCCAAAACTGCGCGAAATTGAGCGCCGCGTTGAACACCGTAGGCGAATTCACTCCCAGTTCTTCGCCTGAAACCCCCTTGGAGTAGCGGAGCCCATCGTCGCCGCCCTTTTTGAGGTCATGGCAGCTGGAGCAGGACATCGTGTCATCGCCGGATAGGCGTTTGTCGAAGAAGAGTTGGTTGCCGATGGCGGCGATTCTCGGATCGAGTTCGTCGATTGCGGCGAGCGCCTGAATTGGCTCGCGGGAGAGCTCGAGCCTGGACGCTTGGGGCCTTTGGTTTCGATGTTGCGTGGTGACCCGGACGTCACAACCCAGTACCGAGAGAGGGACGAATAAAACGAACCAGCCCGATGCGGCTCTCACTCCGCACCTAGGGCGGGTCGGATCGCCGCGACTTCAAGCATCGGGCGCTCGAACGTGGCCTTCAATTCGAAGCCGCCCTCATAGGCCAACCGTAGCAACCCCAGCTGTGCTCGCGGCAACTGGGGGGCCTCGAACAATTCGCGCAGACGCTCACGGTACAGATGCCGCGCCCCACCAGGTGTCGCGCGAATTCGCGAAACGAGCGCCACGACGTGTTCGGCGTCGCCGTCCGCCAGTACCGCGTTGTGACTCCTGATGCAGACCTGCTTTTCGTCGAGCAAGATGCTCAGGGTTCCCGCGAAGGTCCCCCTGGTGCGCTCACAGTACTTGAGAAGGTTTTCGGCAAGCTCTGTCGCCGCCAGCGTCACCGCCTCGCGACAAGCCCCATCGCAGCTGCTGGTTGCTAGCTCGGCGAAACGACAGGCATCCTCGACAGCACCAGGCTTGCGGACCAGCCGCAATGCGCGCTCACTCGCAGTCAACATGCTCGAGCACCTCGGCAGGCAGACTATGGATTTCGACCGTTTCGGGAGCCAGCGACTTCAGAACCGAGAAACTCAGTCGCTGCCAGGTTACGCCAGGGTCGATCTTGAAGGAAAGCCGGTAGTCGTTCTTCTTGGCCTTATTGATCCAGTCCACGAAAAAGCGAATCGCCGAAGAGTTGACGAAGTCGACTTCACGCACGTCGACGACGAAGTGACCGACCTTTCTCGTTACAACACGATGGTGCAGTTCGTCGAGCCGCGCGGCGACCTCGCGACCGCCGTCCTGCAGCGCCAAACGTCCTCCCAAGAGCACCGCCGAGTCCGACTTGAGGTAGATGCGAAACCCACCAACCCGTATTGGAACATTGGGCTTCAGCTCTTCGTCCATCTTCTCAGTCATGTGTCTATGTGAAAACAGTGTGATCGCTCACGCGAGTGCAGGCAAGCGGCCTACCGGCGCGATTCATGGTGGCGATTCAGTGTGCATCAAACCCACATCGGTTTGGCGCGCGCTCTGGACGCTTTGCGCCCGACTCGCCCTCGGCCTCTACTCGCTCCAGCGAATGAGGTTGATCGGTACTGCACAGTAGTCCGTCCAGCAACGGCGCCTGGAGACGAGCCTCGAAATCGCGCATCGGCCGGGGATGCGGAGAGACTCTGTTGGGAAGCCATTCGCCATTCGCGACGCTGGTCAGCTGTCGAGGGGCGCTCGGTCGTCGATGAGCTACGGCGCTGGTGCCGTCCCGTCGGCGCGCACTCCCGCAGTCGCCCTACTCCTTCCACGAACCACCGCGTGTGCAGTCCGGGCGGATTCGGGCCGGCTTGGCCGCCGTCGCAGGCTTCGCAGGCCGCTACTCGGACGAGATCGGCGCCTTCGGGCACGCGGTGCTTGCCGTTCGTTGTGACGTTGTGACGGCGCGTCCGCTCACCGTCACAGGTCCGGAGCTGCTGTCGCTGGTGAAGAGCGGGGTTCGCCTGGCAGTGCCGGGCTAGGCGACCGCGCTTCAGTTCTTTGCGCCGACGTTGGTGGAGCCGGCGCGGCTGGACTTAAGGTTGGGGCTGCAAGCCCTCGGGCCATGTCCGGTCGTTGAGACGGGGTCACTGCGTTCTGCTCGACAACCAGTGGCTGGTGGCCATAGCGCCGCAGCTTCGGCCACCAGGCTGCCATGCTTTGGCGAGGCGTGTCGCAAAGGTATACAGGCAAGTTGGCATCCCCGGGCCGAGCCAGTGGAGCGTCGATTCTGCCTCTTTCTTGGCAATTCTCGTAGCGGCGCTCGAGAAGCTGTCGGGGAACGCCGTAGGCGATAGCGACATCGCCTCGACCGGGCTCGGGTCCCCAAAGGTAGTACGTCATGTGGCCGCTGACGGCGCGCGGGGTGCTGGAGGCACGAAACTGGTTGATCGCTCCAGCTTGCGAGTAGCTACCTGCGATGACGGTTGCCTTGCGCGCGTCCTCCTCCGGCAAGGAGCGAAACACCGCATCGACCACCGCCGCGTGCTCGCGCCACCCAAGCATCCCATGCAAGTCATGCGTCAACGCCATGGGCGGCACGACGCAGCCCAAAACGACACCCAGGACCGCATCCACCCTTTGCAGAGGCAGAATGGGCAGAGTCAGCACCCCGAAGGCAGCTCCCGTTGCGGTCAAAGCGGTCACGAACGCGCGGCGTAGACGCACCCGCGAGCCGAGCCAGGCCTCCAGTGCAACCCCTCCGGCTGCGAGCATGGGAGGATACGCGCTCGCCAGATAGTACGGCTTTCCCCCGACGACCAAAAACAGGCACAGCAGCAGAGCGAACTGCAGCGCAAACGGGCGCACGACGGACGGCCCTCTACGCAGTCCGCTCCAAACGCCAGCCCCCCAGATGGGCACCGCCAGAGGATGAAAGTACAGGACCTGCCCCGCGGCGAAGAGCGCTCGCCCCTGAACTTCGAGTACCTGTGCGCGGAGTCGGCGCATGAACTCGACCGTCGCAAAGTCGTTGTCCATCTGCCAAAGCAGGTTGGGCAGCGACAGTGTCGCCGCGACCAGAGCTCCGAGCCAGGGCCATCTGCTTGCGAATACCGAGGTCCCGTACGTCCCCAGCAACCCTAGCGCTAGCGCTGCGCCCCAGAAGAGCGCAGTGTGCTTGGCCAGTACCGCCAGCCCAAGCGTGCCGCCCGCCAGCACCCAGAGCCATCGCCCACGGCGGGAGACGGCGCGCGTGACGAGGAAGGCCGTCAGCGTGCAGAGCATCACTTCCACGACGGGGATGTTCAGCATGGCTCGAATGCGCAACTGTGCCGGCGCGATGAGGAGCGCCGTGAGCGCGAGCAGTTGCGCCCGCCACCCGCCACCCAGTTCGCGCACTATCAGCCAGGTGAGCGCAAGCGTTGCAGAACCAGCCGCTATCGCAGGAAGCCGCAGAGCCCAAAGTCCACCTCCCACTTCTTCGCTGACACGCGCTAGCCACGGCACGAGCGGCGGGTGATCGACGTAGCCGAACGCGAGGTGGCGTCCGCAATCCAGAAAGTATAGCTCGTCCCCGTGATATCCATACCGGGTCACCAGCGCGAGGTGCACCGCGAGCTCGAGCAAGCACGCGCCTGCAAGTACTGCCCAGCTAGCGCGATCGGCCGCGACAGCCCGTGGTAGGGTCACCGACTTCCGTCCTTCGGAATCGCGATGAGGCGCGGGCATGCCAGCTGCCGCTGGATGAAGGGGGACACGGCGGGGCCGGTCAGGAGCACGGCGGGGCCGGTCAGGAACACGGCTTCCGAGTTCCGGGTTTCCGTATTCTTCTGGGCCGATGCTGCGCGCGCGCACGCGCACCTTCGCAGGCCGCGTTTCTGCTGCAGCGCTCCGAGGAATCGCAGCGCTCGAGCGATCACCGCTTTGCCTCGCAGCCATAGGCATTGACCAGAAGATCGAGAACCGCTGTTTCCACGTCCTCATCGACGAACGAGCGTGGCGACGCATCCCACGGCATGTGGATCGTCCACAGGGCGATCGTCTCGAGCACCATGCGAGCTGCAAGTTGCACGTTCGGCACGGCGCGCAGTCTGCCTTCCGCGATCTTGCGCTCGAGATAGGTGGCCAGCAAGGCCACCTGCCCGTATCGCCCCTGTTCGAACCACACGGATGCGAGCTCCGGGTGATCGATGGCGCAGCGGTCGATCAGCTTCAATGCTCGCCGGTTTCGCAACATTCGACGATACAGGTCCCTCAAAATGTGCTCCAGCTCATCCCCGTCGCCCTCGCCCTTCCGCGGGTCTGTCGACGCCTTTGACACCACGCGAACCAGGGCGAGTTCTCGCACCTCCGCCGCGAGCCTTTCCTGAATGTATCGAACTGTCGCGCCGGCCGCCGGAGTTGGCAAAGGTAGGTCGCTCGGCGTCGGCATCTCACCATGCCCGTCCGCAAGGCGCACCGCCGCGTCGAACAGAGCCTCCTTGGAATCGACGTAGCCGTACAGCGTTCCCTTTGCCACGCCGAGAGTCCGCGCCACGTCTGACATCTGCGTCAGCCGATACCCTCGCGCAACGAAGGTCGCCGTCGCCGCCTCGACGAGCTGAGCGAACCTTTCCGGGGGAACCACTCGCGCCACGACGTCGACTTTAACTGACCGACCCGGTCAGTCAAGTTCCAATGCGGTGCACCCGGTCCGCCGCCGGCCCCGAGTCGCGAACGTCGCGCCGGGGGTGGCTCACGTTGGGACGCAGAGAAAGCACATGATAGACTTTCGATGTGACCGCCACGTTCGACAGCTCAGCTCATTGGTCAAATGTGTACACCTCCAAGGCTGAGTCCTCGGTCAGCTGGTACAAGCCTCACCTTCAACTTTCGCTGAAGCTGATCCTGGAGACCGGTCTGCCGCTTGATGCCCCGCTCATCGATGTCGGAGCCGGCGCCTCTACGCTCGTCGATGATCTGCTGGATAACGGGTTCGCCAATCTCACGGTCCTCGATCTGGCTGGCTCAGCGCTCGAGATTGCGAAGGCTCGCCTTGGATCGAGGGCTCGGAACGTGCATTGGCTCGTCGGCGACGTAACGACTTGCAGCTTGCCCCAGCGTTCCTTCGCACTCTGGCACGATCGCGCGGTCTTCCACTTTCTGACGGACCCAGAGCAACGAAAGCTGTACGTGGAGCAGGTCTGCCGGGCCGTCAAACCAGGGGGTATCGTCATTGTGGCAACCTTCGGCACTCATGGTCCCGAGCAGTGCAGTGGACTTCCTGTCGTACGCTATTCCGCAGAGGAGCTACACGCTCAGTTTGGAAGCGCCTTTGCTCTACTCAGCTCGGCTATCGAGGAACACGAAACTCCCCACGGAACTCGGCAAGAATTCGTTTACTGCTGTTTTCGCAAGGTCTAGCCTTCTCGAGCTTTTTGCATGACTGGCAGAGCGCCGCGCGAGCCCGACCTGCCGCCGCCTGGCCGCGCTCGATGATTCGCGCGGCCAGGCTGAGGTCCAAGTTGCCGCCGCTGAGGACGATGCCCACTCGGCGGCCGGCGAGCACCTCGGGCCGCCGAAGCGTAAACGCGACCCCGACGGCCCCCGCCCTTCGACCACCGCCTTCTCCGAACACATCATGTGCATGATGGCGCCGGCGATCTCGTCTTCCCCCACCCGCTCCACGAGGCCCACGCGCCCGCGAATTGCCTCGAAGCAATGCGTGCCGAGCCTCGCGACGGCCAGGCCGTCTGCCAGACCTGGCTCGACGACCGTGGGCGCCGGCGCGCCCGCCTCGAGCGCGCGCGTCAAGGTGGGCGCATGCGCGGCTTCCACCGCAATGATCTGAACGTGAGGGGCGCGCTCGGCAAGCGCCAGCGCCATGCCCGCCAGCAAGCCTCCGCCCCCGACCGGCGCGATCACCATCTCTAGGTCGCCCCGGTGCTCGAGTAGCTCGAGCGCGAGCGTGCCCTGCCCCTCGATGACGAGCGGGTCGTCGAAGCCGTGCACGAGCGTGAGCCCCTCGCTCCGAGCCAGCTCGGCAGCTCGCTGCCGCGCGTCGTCGACTCTCTCTCCAAAGAGGTCGACCTCGGCACCGCAGGCGCGACACTGAGAAACCTTCACGAGCGGGGCAAAGCGCGGCATCACCACGCGCACCGGTATGGCGAGGCGCTCGCCATGGTAGCAGAGCCGCTCCCGGGGGGGCGCTCCGGGGCGGAATCAATATGTTCGGCATTTTACGAACCACCGCGTGTGCAGTCCGGGCGGATTCGGGCCAGCTTGGCCTTCAGCCTGCTCAATGCAGAGGATCCGGCGGACGTTATTGGAACGTGCGCGCTACGGATGGCCTCGGGCTGCTCAGATTTCTGCGCGTTTCGGTGTCTGCCCACCGCGGGCTCTTGCTGGGGCGTTGGGTCAACGCAGCCGAGAAGCGGTCCAGTCGCCCAACGGCGCGTTCAGACTGGGCCAACAACGTATCGTGATCGCGATCAACGGAAGAGCCACGAGGGCCGCGGCCAGGGCAGCCACGTCGCGACTCACGTCGCCGCTGGCTTCTACCAGCTCGCGCAGGGGGCTCCACCGCTGGTGTACGGCGATGAGGCCATTGTGGATCGCGTGCATCGCGATCGGCGCCCAGAGGCTTCTCACGCGCAAGTATGTGGCCTGACAGACGATGGCGATCATGAAAGTGCCGATGTGCTCCGGATGAACGGCAGCAAACAGCGGGCCGACAGCGCGGTCGCGGCAGACGGCCCGACCACCATGCGAAAGCGCACGAACAACAAAGTTCTGAAGATCAGCTCCTCCACCACGGGCACTGCAAGCACCGACAGCATCGTCAAGACGATTCCTCTCGGCGCTCCGGGCGCGACGAATCCACGGGACAGCAGTATGACCAGCAGATGTAGAGCGTAGGTCAGGGCGCCCGCCGGGAGGATCCACGACCACGACCGCCGCTCGGGGAGGCGCCGCAGTGCTGCGCCGACGTGCCGCGTGCCGTTGGGAACGAAGACGCACCAAACGAGCGCCAGAGCCAGCACCCTGAAGAACACTTGCACCTCGGCTCGCCACTGCGCCACGGGGGCGGGGATCAAGGCGACGAACAGGCTGACCATTTCCGACGAAAGCCAGGCGAACGGAAGCAGCAGCCAGACGCGAATCCGTTGAAAGTCACGCTCGAGAGCAGTTCTGGGAGATCTGGGGCACAGCATTTTCATACCCAATGGAACCTTCCCGAGCGCGGCGGCAAAGGCCGGTTTCTCGCTCATTGCTGGTCTTGCCTCCGACCGTCCAGAAAGGAATGGTTCCAACCAGGCCGGCAGACAGGAAGGCTGGACCGCATCCGCGCATCTCGACAATCCGTGGCGCCAGGCACGAGGCCCCCCCGGGCGTGACCTCGACCAGAGCCGACGCCCCGTCCCGCTCCGCACGAGAGCTCAGTAGCCAGGCCCTTCGCCGCCGCTCTGGGCTATCTCGATGCTTTGCCCCCCGGTGGTCGAGCCGTCCCCGTTGGCCTGACCGCGCTTCTAGCAAGTTCCCGTCGGAATACTGAAACCGTTGGGTCCGTCGGACAAATAGCGAGAAATTGCGCGGATTTTCGGGGCCTTGGGCGTCGCCGAGCTCGCGTTGAATGGGCTGGTTGCGAGCTCGCGCCACGGGAACGTCGACGCGACCGCGAAGTCGGCCAAAGCTCAAATCACCGGCAAGCCACGGACCGTTCGACAGGCCCTGCTCGAGCACGGGCAGCCCCTTGTCCACCTCCGCGTGCTTGGCGGCGCAAACCTCGTCCTCTGTGGGGCCGATTCCCCAGGCCGGTTTCAGGGCGCGTTCGAAGGCCAGCACTTGCACGGCTGGACCCAGATGCAGGGCCTGCCAATACGTCCACGGGTCCGCGATGGCGCGGCGCCGCGCGTCTTCCGGATACAGTCCGTGTTCCGGCCTCTCGCTGGCCAGCTAGACGTGGATCGCCCGCGACTGAGGAGAGACAATCGTCTGAGGCGTCCGGAGCTGCCAAGGGCCGACCTTTGGACTACGTTGGGGCGCTGGCGAGTGCCTTCCAGAGCGCCTCCTGAACGGGTCCGCGAGCGCGGTCGCGGCGGCGCAGAAGCTGCAACGCCAATTCTGGGCGCTCGAACTCCGGTACGTCCAGCACGGTCAAGCGACCCTTGTTCAGCAACTCCGCGACGCGCAGTTGCGGTATTCCTCCCCAGCCAAGCCCTGCGTCAATCAGGGCTTGCTTTGCGTCCAGGTCGGTCACGTCCCACCGCAGCCCCCCTTCGAGAACATTCAGCGAGGTCTCTACGGGGCGGCGTGCGCTGTCGGTAAGCACGATTTGCGGATGCCTGCGCAGCGCCGTGTGTAACGCTTTGCCGCTGAGCGAGGCCAACTCGTGGTCGGCCCGAACCACCGGGACGACGTAGACGGGGGGCAAAGTCAGGTGTTCCACGTTTGGCGGTCGCGATGCCGGCGCCAGGGACAGCGCGAGCTCCACTTCGTCTCCCAGCAGCGCGTGCAAGGCGCCCTCGAGCCGCTCCGTTCTCAGGCGCACCGCCACCTCTGGGAATGCTTTCCTCACGAGGGCAAGAGCGCAGGTGACGGGCGCCAAAGGCGCCGCCGCATCGACGGCGACTCCAACGGACGTCTCCTGTCCGCCGCTCAGAGTCCGTGCATAGCTGCGCAATCGCTCGCTGTCTTCCAGCCAGCTGAGGGCTCGCGGATAGAAACGTTTCCCCTCATCGGACAGCTTGGCCCGATACGAGCTCCGGTCAAAGAGGGTCAACTCCAGTGTTCCCTCCAAGTTGCGCACCAGCTTGCTGATCGCCGGCTGAGTCTTGTGCAGCTCTTCAGACGCCTTGCGAAAGGAGGCGCAGCGCGCAACGGCACAGAACGCGCTCACTTGGTCGTAGTCCATGTGCGGGACGATAGCCCGAGTCTGGAATGATAACCGCGGGGAATCGAGGCCATGACAACGATTCACTTTCATCTGGGGCCTGAAGGCCTACCTTGCCCTTGCGCCACTGAGGCGTTCAACAGCCAACCCCGCGGGCGTGCACTTGCGTCGCCCGCACACGGAAGAAAGACGATCCCCATGTCTCATCGAATCGATCGAGTCGCCATTACCGGTGCATCTAGCGGAATCGGCCTAGATTTGGCCAAGCGCTTCCTTGCAGAGGGCTCGAAAGTCCTGCTCAACGCGCGCAACGCGGACCGCCTCGAACGTGTCGCTCGCAGCCTGGGCGCGCCGGACCGGGTCACTACGGTCGCCGGTGAAGTCGGCAGTCAACAGACGGCCAAAGCCATTGCCGAGGCGGCTCGGGACCGCCTCGGCGGCATCGACGTTCTCGTCAACAATGCCGGCATCTTTGGCGTGAAACCCTTTCTGGAGAGCACGGAGGAAGAGCTGGATGCCTTCTACCGCACGAACCTCAAGGGCACCTACCTCACGACGCAGGCGCTCGTACCCGAGATGATTCGAGGGGGCGGTGGATCCATCGTCAACGTTGGCACCGTCCTCGTCGACCAGGCCATGGTTGGCCTGCCTGTTTCCGCTGCGATGGCCAGCAAGGGGGGCATTCACGCTCTGACGGTTTCGCTCGCCGCGGAGCTGTCGCCCCATCGCATCCGGGTCAACACGCTGGCGCCCGGTATCATTCGCACCCCGCTCATCGGACCGAATGCCGACGATCACGCGAAGATTCATCCTCTCGGGCGCATCGGCGAAGTCAGTGAGACGAGCGACGCTGTGCTCTACCTCTCCCGGTCGGCGTTCGTGACCGGCTCCTTGCTTCCCGTGGACGGAGGATACAGCCGTGCCCGATGAAAACCCAGCGACGCAGGGCGCCGGCGCTTCGCAGCGGACTCCTGCACACACCCTTCTCATGGGTCTGTACGTGGAAGACGAGGCCGCCTACGCCGAGTACCGCCGACAGATGACACCGCTGCTGCACGAGGCCGGCGGCACCTTCGCCCACGACTTCGCCGTTTCCAAAGTCCACCACAGCGAGGCAACCGGCGCTATCAATCGAGTCTTCTGCATTCGATTCCCGAGCGAATCCGCGTACCGCACCTTCTTTGCCCGCGCGGACTACAAGCGAATTCGCGAGCGGCTGTACGAGCCGGCGGTTCCCCGCACGGCCCAGCTCGCCGCTTTCAACGGCTGAGCACGACGAGCGCGGGCTCCGGCCGGGGCAGAGCCGTCTCCGTGCGGTCACGGAGCCCTGCGGGCGTACGCATGCTCAGCCGCAAGCCTCTGGCCGCCAGGTTGTAAGAGTAACAGCTCGGGCGTCGCGTCTGTCGACACACGGCAACTCGGTGTCGTCTCGGGCTCCGTGGGGCTGGTTTGCGAGAAGACATTGCTGGCTCCGAAAGCACGCGTACACGCCCATCAGAGGTACGAGGGCGGAAGGTCGTCTCCTCGCAAATCGAGGGCACGCAGGCGACCCTCGTCGACCTGCTCACCTTCGAGGCCGAAAGCGACGAGGGCCCAAGGAGCGCCGACGTCGAGGAGGTCTGCAACTACCTCGACGCCCTCAACTTCGCGCGAGCGCAACTCGCCGACGCCTCGGGGCTGGCGCTATCCATGCGCCTGCTCAACGAGACTCACGCTCGCCTCATGCAGGGCGTTCGTGGCGCGGACAAACAGCCAGGCGAGGTGCGTCGCACGCAGAACTGGATCGGCGGGAGTCGTCCAGGCAACGCGGCCTTCGTGCCGCCGCCGCCTCATGCCCTCGGCGAGCTGGTGTCGGCACTCGAGAAGTACATCCACATGGGCGACGATCTGCCGCCTCTCGTGCGCGCAGGGCTTCTGCACGTCCAGTTCGAGACCATCCACCCGTACCTCGACGGCAACGGGAGAATCGGTCGCCTGCTTGTCACGTTGCTGCTCGAGCACTGGGAGCTGCTCACCAAGCCGCTCCTCTACCTGAGCCTCTTCTTCAAGCGGCACCGCAGCGACTACTACTACCGTCTCAGCGCGGTGCGAACGAGCGGCGACTGGGATGGGTGGACCGACTTCTTCTTGGACGGTGTCGCAACCATCGCCAACGAGGCGGTCACCTCCGCGCGCGAGCTCTTCACGTTGGTCACCGACGATCGATGACGCGCCCTCGATCACGCGGGAACCTCGGTCGCAGCGGTGCGTCTCTTCGAGCTCCTGCCACGGTATCCCGTCGTGTCGGTGGCCTTTGCCATCAAGCAGCTCGGCGTCAGCAAGCCCACCGCCGGCCGCGCCGTCGAGGCACTGGAGAAAGCCGGAGTTCTCGTCGAGACCACCGGCAAGAAGCGCGACCGCTCCTGGGTGTACCAGCGCTACCTCGACAAGCTGCGCGTCGGCACCGAACTGGAGACACCGGGACGCTCATAGCCAGGAAGAGACCAACCGAGGCTATTCTCGAGAAAGCGCCTGCGGCGATGGTGGGCGTTTTCAAGAACCGGTTCTCGGCGAAGCGGGGGCCCGAACGTGCTGGGCTGCGCGGGACCGTGGGTGTCGGGGTACCGGGGCCATGTCGAGCCTATGGGAACAACTGACGAACGTGCTTCCGCAAGTGCTTCCGGCGACACCTGAAACCGCGGTCAATGGCACAGAGTTGATGGCCCTCGTTCGGCCGAAGCTCACGGGCAGCTACACGGACAATACGATCCGCGTGCAGTTCTCCCGCATGGCGGCCGACGGCACATCGGTGCGCGGTACGTGCATCCGATAGTAGATCACCTGCCACGCATCGTTGATGCGGTCAACCGGTTCATGGGTCATGATTCCTCACCGTTCTCAAAAACATATCTGTGTACCCGATAAAACGGAGTGTACGATACAGTTCACACCGCGTGGACCGACCGCTGGATGCGGTCTTGCGGCGCTGGGGGCAGTTTTCGATTCGGGGGCGTCGGCGTCAGCCGCGCTTGCGGTACGCCATGCCGACGCTTGCTGGTGCGGTGCGCTCGAAGCCGTACTTCTGGTATAGGCGCTGGGCCTCGCCGTCGGCGATCAAGCTCACGTAGACCGAGGTCGGCAGCTCCGTGGCCACGTAATCCATCAGCGCCTGCATGATGCGCTTACCCAGGCCGCGGCCCTGGTGCTCGGGCCTGACGGCAATGTCCACGATCTGGACGAAGCACCCGCCGTCGCCGACCAGGCGGCCCATGCCGATCGCGGTGCCGTCCGGCGTGCGGACGACGATCGCGTGGAGGGAGGCTGCCAGCCCGCGCCGGGCCGCTTCGCGGTCGAACGCGCTCAGGCCAGCCACCTCGCGCAGCTCCAGATACTCGGCCGTAGTCGGTGACTCGATGTGGAGGTCGTAACCAGGGGACGTGCTCACGCCAGGACTTTACCCTGACAAGGCGCTGATCGAAACTCGACCGCGGACTCCGACCCTCCCGGGGAGACTCAGGCGACGTTCAGGGTAAACTTGTCCAGCGCCTCCCGAGCGTGCCGAATCGAATCCCCCGGTGTAGCGCCCACGGCCAGCACGTAGGCGAGGAAGTCGTAGTTGGTCAGCACGGGAGCGATCTTCATCGGCGTCCGTGCGGTGATCTCAGCGACCTCGACGTGCGGCATGCGCGTGACCGACTCCAGACCGTCGATCCCGCGGAGCGTGCCATTTCGCGATGACACGAGAAACTCGATGGTGGCGGCTCGCCGTGGCGCGAGCGAGCAGCGGGGCACGGGAAGGCTGTCGCCGACGGCCCGCGCGATGACGTACGCGACCGGGTCGAAGGTGCTGGCGACCTTGATAAGCTCGGTGAGCCGGGCGCCCGCTAGGCGCGGATTGATCTCGAGCAGCTGCGCGCCGTTAGGGCCGACGCGGATCTCGACGTGGGCCGCCCCGTGGTTCAGGCCCGAGGTGCGCAACCACGTGTGTACGGTGTCGTAGATCTCGGCAGCCGTGGCCTCCTCGACGTCGGCAGGAAAAGTTAGCGAGACTTCGCAGGCGCCGATCGGGCCGGCGTTGCGCCGACCGCTGAGACCGAGGATGGACCAACCGACGTCGGTCCAGATGACCTCTGCGCTCATCTCCGTCCCCTCCAAGAGCTCTTCCACCAGCGCCATGCCCGCCAGTCGGAAGCCGCGCTTGTTGACGGTGAGTCCGAGGACCTGAGCGACCGCTTCGCGGAAGCTGCGGTCGTCGTCGGCCCGGTAGATGCCCACGCTGCCGCTGTCGTCGACCGGCTTGACGATGCAGGGGTATCCGATGGGTGAGCTGGTGGTGACCGGGTCATCGACCACGGCGAAGCGCGGCATCGGGACGCCGTGATCGCGCAACCACGTGCGCATCAGGTGGTAAGCTCACCTCTGGACACATTTTACAAGGTGAAGCTGCAAACGGCCGAAGACGCGTTGCTGGCGTTTCAGCGCCATTGGCGACACCAGGGGACGGAAGTCCGGCGGTTCTCCTTCTACCTGGATTATGCGGAGCTACCGAGCAAAGCCCGGCACGTCGCTCGGGATCCGAATTTCGAGCGGCAAGGCCTCGCGGATGATGAGCCCGACTACTCGAAGCTGAGCTCCGACCGACTGCAGCTCCTCGGAAACCCCACCTTCGAGCGTGCGAGCAAGCCAACGGCAGAAGCGTGCGGTGACGTGGAGCGAGCGGGGGCAACCGATGAACCCAACGGCGTTCCTCTGTCGTGGCACCTCTCCCCTGGGGGCCGATTCGCGGTTGAGTGCGGGGCGTACTCGAAGCGAAATCGAATGCAATTCGAGCAGCATCAGAACTTCGCCCGGCAACGAACCCATATGTCCTGGCGCTCCATGGCCAGGTCGCCTACTGGATTGACGCGGAGCTGCCAGGCTCGTCCCGGCTCGGACTCATCCAGCTTCAAGTCGAAGTCGATGCCGAGCTCGAAGAAAATGAAGTCGTCGACGGTCGCGGAGAGTGGATCTACGCCGACCAAGCCGTAGTAGAGATTGTCGATGGACGCTTCCGCAATCGCAGAGCGGGAGCGCAGCAAGGGGAAGTGCGTTTCGGTCATGGCCATCAGGATTGCGACTTCGTCGCCCTGGTACTCGATGGCGTACGGGTCATTGCCGACCAAAGCCTCCCAAGAACCGAATGATGCTGGGGCTGTTCGTCTTTCCTTCGATGGCCATCTGGCTTGCGGCCTTGGGCTATAGGCTGATTGCCGGCGTACCTGGCGTCCTGCCGGTACCGCAGTGACAACAGTGGCCGTGGCGCGGGTCAGGCCACATCGAACGACGCTGAAGGACGACTGGCCTGGGACTCGAAATGGCCGACTTTGGTGCGCGACGATAAGGCTGTCAGGGCTGCTCCCCGGGTGGATTGGCGCTTCGATGGCCCCACCTGGTTCCCCTTTGGAATCCCGAATGGAATTCGGTGTCGCGTGACAGGGGCGCAACATGAGCGCGCTGGTAGTGACAGGGTTTTGGCGAACGAGAAAGTCCCCTCGAGTTCCCGACGTTCAGCGGCTGCGCGTCAGTGCAAACGACCGGGTCGAAAAGGTGTCCGCACAGTCACGTCTCGGCGGCCGTCACGCCCGCTGCAACGCGGGATGGAGTCGCGGGTTTGGTCAACCCCTCTCCCCGAGATAGACGGTCCGCTCGTGGGCGAGTTCGACGGCGTACGAGAGCGCGTGAACGCACGGACCTGCGAACGTGGGACGCGGCGGACTCCTCGGGCCGGTTCTCCAGCTCGCGCGATGGCACCTCGTGGGTCCGTCCTGCAGAGCGGCAACATTGCAAGAGGAACGAAAACGAGCGTCGGTGCCAACCGCGAACGGCTTCCTGCCCGTCGGCAGCGACGCGAAACCGAGCGCGCGGCGCCAGGGTCGTGGCACAACGGAGCTCTTCCCTCGGGAGAAATCCTCGGGAACTTTTTCTGATCGGGCCAACATGGAACCAATTGCCACTTCGCAGCGTGCCCGGGGCGAGGCTTTGCAGCTGCGCCCCTCGGAGCAGGGAATTCCGGAGGTCTCGCCCAGACGCTTCGACGCGTCGGACCGCGCAGGGATCCAGGCACATCTCGCCGAGCATGGCTTCGCGTGCGTGCGCGGGTGCATGAGCCAGACCGAGCTCGACCAGGCCGAGGACCTGCTCTGGAATCATTTGGACGGAGTCGAGGAAGCGTCACGGCAGATGGCGCAAACGCGGCCCATCGGATGGCGGCGGGGGCAACCGGCGACATGGCGAGAGGGTCACGGCGACGGGCTCATGACCAGCACGACGCACTGCGACTCCATGTGGTACGTGCGCTCGAGGCCCGCCGTCATCGGCGCCTTCCACGCCGCCTACGGCACGCAAGACGACTCGGAGCTGGTGGCGGCCTTCGACCGCATGTCGGTGAGCCTGCCGGTCTCCAGCGGCAACCCAGCGGCGCTGCGTGTGGCCGCGACGACCTCGCAGCACGGTAAGTTCGGTGTCGCGCAGAGAATGCACACGCACTTGGGTGAGGCGCAGGGCCGCGAAGCGAGAGGGCCCGAGTATTATGCCATCGTTCCGCTCTTCGACATGAACCGCCACACGGGGGCGACGGCGCTGGTGCCGGGCTCTCACCGCAAGGTCCGGGAAATCGAAGAAAGCTGGCACGACGAGTGGGGGAAGGGCCACGGCCCGCGCAGCGGCGAAGAGCGCCTCCTCTCCGCCGCCGATCTGCGGCCCTTCCAGCAGTGCGGGCTCGCTCCCTGTGTCACCAACGTTCGAGCGGGGGACGCCGTCCTGTTCAATAGCGCCACCTTCCACGGCGCCTATGCGGCCGAAGATCCCACGGGAGAGAGTGGCAACGGGCCCAGTCAGCTGCTTCGAGCCGTTTACATTCTTGGCATGGCCCTTTCGAGGCTGCAGACTCCGGAGATCCTACAGGCCCGCCGCAGAGCCTACGAGCTGGACCTGCTGTGGCCCCCCAACCTGGCACACGCCGCCTTCGCTCGACACATCCTCGCCGGTAAGCTCGAAGGCCTGCGCGACCCGTCGCTCGCGCGGCTGGGCCCGCCGGGCGATATCGCCGAGGGCACCCTGGCGAAGGCCCTGCAGCTCAACCTGGAGGGCCGGCAGGGCACCCGGGGCGAGGTGTTCCCCCGCATCCGGGATTTTGCCCGGGCGAGGCCGGAGGTTCGGCGACTGATCGACCCAAGGGACCCCGATCTAGGCGCCGCAGGACAGCGGCACCGGCGCTAGCTCACCCGGCCGCCGCCCGCTCGCGGTGCCGGCCGCGGCGATTGCGCGGGCTACCGCGTGTCAGAAGGCGACGACGGTCTGCCCCGACTCGAGCAGGCAAGCCCCATCCTGCGGGTCGCCGCCGGTGCGTACGATCTGAGCCGGTGCCGGTTCGGAGTAGGCGCCGCTCAGCTCGATCTGCACCATGCGCAGGATCGCGTGATCCAGCCGCGTCACGAAGTAACAAGGCAGGCTGGGCTCCAGGTGCGGGCCGCCGTAGCCCGAGTCGTCCGTGAGGAAGAGATAGCGTCCGCCGGTGAGCTGGGCCGCAGAGCGCATGGAGAGCTCGGTCATTTCGTCGACCCCACTCGAAGCTACGGGGTAGAGGTGAACGTCCTGTGCCTGCGCCTCCAGGATCGCGCTGCGCATGGCCGACGCTTGCGACAGATGGTGGGGCGCGTCCGCGAGCCAGAACGCGAGGCGCGCCGTCTCTGCGTCCGATCGCCAGGAGAGCTGGTTCATGGCCGCGAGGGCCACGTGCGAAGCCTCGGGATAGTCCCCGCCGCCGTTGGGCTGCTGCTGGGAAAGGTGCTGGCGGAATTCGCCGAGATCCTCGCGGAAGTCGAACCAGCGCGCCACGTACTCGTCCTCGGTGTCCCGGTAGACGACGAGCGACCAGCGCTGCTCGGCGTTCGGGAAGGCGGCTTCGATCTGGCTCGACAGGGCGTCGAACTCGGACTGCAGGTAGCTCAGCTCGTCCCCCATGCTGCCGGTCGTATCGACCACCAGCGCGACATCCAGCATGGTGTGAGGCGAAAGATCCACGAACCGCTCCTGGGCCTCTCGATGCTCGGCCTCCGAGAAGTCGATCCAACCGTCGACGGTATCGGCGTCGGGTCCCTCGCGCCGCTCCGCCCGGTAGGACAGAAAGTGATCGAAGTTGCGATTGTCGTCCCAAACGCCCGCCGTCAACGAGCCTGGCTCGAAGCCGCCCTCGCCACTCGCCACGCCGTCGTCTCCCCCCGACGTACTCCCGTCTGCGGTGTCGGTGGCTGCGGGGAGGCCCGATGCCTCCAGGCCGACAGCATCCCGGGGTGCAGCGTCGGACGGCTCCTCGTCCCTGGCAGCGCCCGCACCGGCAATTTCTCCGTCCCCCGGGAGCGTGCTGGGGCCGCCCTCGCCCTCGCCACGCCCCGTTTCGGGTCGTTCGCCGCCGTCACCGGGCCCGGTCGAGCTCGGTTCCTCGCCGCTCGAACAGGCAACACAGCAGGCCAGCCACGCGAGCCAGCCGAGCCAACTCCACCGACGTGCCGCGGACTCGCGCCAAAGGCCGGCCGAGCTTGGAAGTTGCGTCGCTTCGAACAACGCCGTGGCACCGTGATTTCGGGCCGTCGCCCCCTTGAATGAACAGAAGCTTACCATGCGAATCGTAGAGCAAGCAGCGTGCCGAGCGGAAAAACGCAGCAGATCCGTCAGCGGGGGCCCTGCGTCGCGAGCCAATCTGTGCCAGCGCGTGCCATTGGCTGGCTCCGCCGCCCCGATGCGCGATGCCACGCAGGGGCCAGCGACGCACCCAGCCCCCGCTTGGTACGCGAAGCAGGCGTCGAGCCCCGCGGTTCGCTCTTGCCTGCCAGTGGTCGAACGGGGGCCGTCCGTGTTGGGGGGGCGCCCTCGCCACTCGCTCCGCTTCGGATTCGCCGGCTCGCACGCGCGCCCTGCCGCGCCGTTGCCACGCCGGGGACGGACCGCCCCAGCGCGTGCGCGCCTGAACGGGGAAGTGGAGCGATAGCGGTCCACGTGCACCCTGGGAGGTCACGAGCTGCAACGAGGAGAGCCTTTGGACGGTGTCTCGGGCCCCCCGCTCCGAGAGGCCCACGATGGCAGCCACCTCGCCCCGCTTGACGGATCCCAATCGAATCAGCGCATCCAGCAGGGGTTGGGTCGACGCGGGCAGCTTTTGCTCGTCGAGCACATACCGGGACGGTCAAGCACCACGGTCGTCATGCACCTGGCGGCACAGCAGGCCTAGACTGACCTTTGGGGTCTCCCCCCCCCCCCGGCGCGATGCGTGAAACTCTAAACGATTTCGCTGTGTAACGGAGATTCTCTCCCCTACCCTGCAGCCCGGCGGACGGGTTGGAGCCGCTTCGGCGTGCCCCCCTTCCCCCAGGTTTGAACGCGATTTCGATATCCGCGCCCACCGCGAGTCGGTCATCCACTGCGTCGTGCTGCTCGAGCAGCACGGTACGCTTCTGTCATTCCCGCACCAAAGTGCCCTCAAAAGCAGCGCGTACTCGCTGCGGGAGCTGCGCGTCAAGGCGCAGGGGGCGCAGATCCGCATTGCATACGCCTTCGACCCCGTGCGTGACGCAGTTCTGCTGCTCGGGGCCGCCAAGACGGGCGACGATCGCTTCTACCGATGGTTCATTCCGCGGGCGGAAGGGATTTGGGAGCGAGGGGCGCGAGGACCACCGCATCGAGCATATGCGGCAGATGGTGAAAGCTCTGGGCGGCGAATTGGAGGTCGTCGCGGTCGTCGGAGACAGGCGCGTGCGCGTGGCGTAACGCCTGGAAGGGCTGCCGCGGCTGCCGAACGTCGAGTCATTTCTCCTCCACACCGTCCTCTACCGGGATCTCCCTGGCCAACACTCGCTCGCCGTTTACGGGACGGTCGCGTCTGGGCAAGGCCTCCTCGAGCACCCGAGCGCGCGTCATCCGAGCGTCAGTTGCTGCATCGTGGGTGCAACGCACCCGCACGTGAAGGAGTCGGAAGGGGAGGCGTACCGGCTCAGCCTCCAGCTGCAGGCCCACCATCCGCTGCCTTGCTCGGTCGAGCCAGTCGCTTCGCTTCCGGCGCCCGCAGGCCGTTGGGATAGCGCTCGAGGTACTCGCGCGCGGTGGCTCGCGCGCCCGCCGCGTCGCCCCGGCGCACGCGTGCGACGGCACGCAAGAACGTCGAATCCTCCCGGCGTGCATCCTCCGGGTGACGGCGTTCAAAATCCTGAAAGAGCCGCTCCGCCTGCCCATAGTCGCCCGCGCCAAAGGCCGCCATGGCTCGCGCAAAATCGTCATCGTGCGTGCCGGCAGTCGCTGCCTGCTCGCCCGACGGCGGCTCGAGGGCTCGCTTCGTCTCGGCCGGCGCCTTTGGCCGCGCCCTTGCCAGTGACCGCTCCCTCGGCTTCGCGGCTGCTAGTGCTGGAGGGGAGGAAGGCCGCTCCGCCGCAGGCACGGAAGGAGGATCCGCAGCCCGCGCTGCCTCGCGCTGGGCTGTCCAGCTTTCTCCGGCCCCGAGCGATATCGGCGGCATGTCACGCAATCGCAGAGCGACGCGCCCCTCCGTCACCTCCACACGCCGCGTTCCCTCGGGCTCGACGCGCACGCCAAAATGCGTGCCGATCACCTCGAGCTCACCGTCAGGGAGATCGAGCACGAACCGCTGCACGGCAGTGAGCTTATCGACCTCGACCAGGAAGCTCCCGCTCCCGAGTCGCAAGCGAAGCGCCGCGCCCTTCTCGATCGTCTGCCAAGACGCGCCCGGTGAAGCGTCGAGCCGATACGTCGGCGCAGCGAGCGAAGCGGAAGCTTCCGAGCCGGCCCGCGAGGCTCGCAGCCCGAACCCGATGGCCGCGGCGGCCATGAGCGCGCCGGAGAGCACGAACACGGCGAACCTTCGGCGCCGCGGCTGAACTGGAGCACGATGACACAGCTCGCTCGCGAGCAGGAGTAGCCCTTGCCGCCGGCGGCGGTGTTCGAGCGGTGTCGGCGAGCTCTCCGGCAGCCACTCCGCGCTCTGACGCAGGTACGCCAACTCTCGCAGCTCGCTCGCGCACTCGGCGCAGTTGGCTGCGTGCCGCTCGAAAGAGGCGCGTTCGGCGCCGGAGAGCCTACCGTCTTCGAGGGCTTCGGCCAGCGGGGCGCGGGTGCACGCCGGTCGTTTCATGACTCCTCCACGCGGATGGCGGCGCGCAGCTCGAGACGAGCGTGATGCAGGCGTGTCCAGATGGTATTGACGGGCACCCCGAGCGCCTGCGCGGCCTCCTCCCCGCTCAGGCCTTCCAGCGTCACGAGTACGAACACTTCGCGTTTCTTCGCCGATAGCGCGGCGAAGGCGCGGGCAAACCGCCGCTCGGTTTCGGCGCGCTCGAAGAGCTCCGCGGGCGTCCCCTCGACCTCGGTCTCGGGCATGACCAGGGCGCTGATGCGCGCCGCCGCCCGGCGTAGGAAATGGCGATGGCGTCGCAGCATGATGCTCGCGACACCAAAGATCCAGCTCCGCCCCGCGCGGCGAGCATCGAAGCTCGACGCCGCCCGAGTGATCTCCAGAAACGTCGATTGCACCAGATCATCGACGTCCGCCTGCGGTATCCCCATGCGACGCAGGTAACGGCGCAGCGCGGGGGCGTGCCGATCGAAGAGCTCTCCGAGCGCACGCAGGTCGCCCGCCGCCACGGCAACGACGAGCTCGGCGTCACTTTCCCCCTGTCGCGACAGATGCGGCACCGCGATCATGATCCTCCGAACTCTACACCTATCAAGGCGCTCACGGCCAGCCAAGGAGTGACCGGCGTGCCGAGGGCCCCCAGTGACTTGTGCGGCACGACATCTAGCGCCAGGTCCGCGCGGAAACGCAAGCTCCCCCGGCGAGGCCAGACGCCACCCAGGTATGCGCCGAGCCGAATCTCCGCCCGGTCTGGCGCGCCGGTGTCCTCCTGACTCTCGTCACTGACCGCGGCCACCATCGAACGGGTACCAAACAGGAGCTCGACATCATCCAAGATAGGCTGTCGCCGACCAACGGTCACACCAACGCTCACGGCGGAGCTCGGCTCATCCCGCTCCTGTAGATCCAAGTACTGCGCCTCGATCGCCAGGTGGATCCCGAGCTCCCAGCGTTGGATCGCGAGCGCAGCGGCACCTCCGAGCACGGGGCTCAACAGGCTCCCCGCGCCAACACGGGTTCCACCGAGCAGCGCGAAGAGCGCTCGCTCTTCGCCCGGCGCCGCGGCGGGTTCCGAGGGGGGCGAATCGACCGGGGGCGCGGCGTTAGCGGCGCGCGCGGGACGGTCCTCGAGCACCGGCGTCGAGCTCTCATTGACCCCTCGGACACCCAGCGCCGCGACGGTCGGCACCAACTGGCCGGGGTGGTCGAGGCGGCGCTCGGCGCGCCGGCCATCCCGGGTTACGAAGATCAGCCGAGCGGCATCGGTGCTGCGTTCGAGCTCGATCTCGATGCGAGCGCAGTCGCTCGGACCCGTCGCCAACGCCTCGACGGCTCGACTCGCACGCAGCCAGGGCTCGGATGGCGGCCCCCGGAGCTCCAGCGGGCACGACGCCGCGACACACACCGGGGCGCCGACCCAGGCCGCGACCAGAGCGGCCGCGGCCGGGCATGTTGGGGGGGGCAGTGCTCGAACGCGCATGTTTGGGTCTGTACTATCCGCGCCCGGTCCCCAGAACCTTCAGCGAAATGCCGTCGTATTTCGGCGCGCGGGCTGAAGGCCTCGATAAGTCCCTGATGTTGCACGGGCCGTCGGCGACCCGCGAAGCGGGGGGTGGACGAGCCGTCTCGATTCGAGGAGGCGTTCCGTCCCGGTTGGGTGCCCCGAACTCGAGGTCGAAAAAAAAGCCTCGGCGCGGGGCATGAAGGTTTTGCTCAGCCGAAAGGATAGCACGAGCACTCATCGTCGTGCCTTCATGCGTCACCGAACCGGCGCCGCGCTGCTCCTCGGCCTCACCCCCGAGCACCGCGACTGGGCCTGCCTTTGCCAGCGGGCTCGCGTGTGGAGCGCCCAACGCCCTCCAGTAGAGCAAGTGTTCTGCCCAGCCTGACGCTAGGCGAGCCGGAGTTCGGCCTGTAGCCGCTGTTCCAGCTCGGTTCGTCGCAATCATCGTTTCTAGTCCTGAGCACTCTGACATCAAGCGAAAGGAACAACGCGTCGATGCGTCAACACTCGTCGTGTATCATCGCCCTGTCCACGGCCGCGCGCGGAAAGCCTCAGCCGTGGCCCCTGTGCCGCCAAGCTTCCGCGGCTCGTCCGCGCGTCTTTCATTTCCCGCATTGGCGGCCACCGGGCCCCAG
The DNA here is from genome assembly GCA_050299315.1 of Polyangiaceae bacterium. Classification (GTDB taxonomy): domain Bacteria; phylum Myxococcota_A; class Polyangia; order Polyangiales; family Polyangiaceae; genus SZUA-265. The sequence goes on along the minus strand of JBNKVS010000045.1, from coordinate 2,957 downwards.
ACCTCTCGTGGCTACTCTGGCGCTCGCCGCGGCGGCGTTTGCCGTCGGGTGGGGGCTGCCCGCGCGGGCGAAGCCGGTGGCTCCGCGAGAGTTCTGCCGCATCTACCCGGAGACGGCGCTGTGCACCTCGGGGGAAGCGCCGTGTGCGACGTGTCACACGATTCCGCCGGCTCGGAACCCCTACGGAGTCCAGGTCGAGAGTGCGCTGTTGCCGGACACGCCGCGCCCACTGAGTGATGAGCTGTATTTGAATGGGCTCCCCGCTGCACTGAGCGCCGTCGAGTCCCTCGACGCCGACGGTGACGGTGCAAGCAACTTGGAGGAGCTCCAGGCCGGTACGCTGCATGTCGATGCCACCAGCCTGCCCAGCCACCTCGTCGAGTGCGATTCGGAGCAGCGCGCGCTTGCTTCGGCGCAGCGCTGGAATCCTTGCGCGTATGACCCTGCCTACGCGTTGTGGCCCGTTGCCGGAGGGAAGCGTAGCCCCCCCCACTGTCATCCGACTTCTCCCATGCGGAGCACCGCAGCGTGCAGGCCCTGATGTGGTCTCGCGTGCTGAGTGTCGCAGATCGGTTGATTGGGCTCTTGAAGAGCGAAGAGTGGAGCAACGGTCAAAGCTTTTGGGATCGCACGATGATCTATGTGGCGAACGATTTCGGTCGTACCAAGCAGCGGCCACAGAGCGCCGAGCAGTTCGGGACGGGGCACGACTTGAACGACGGCGCCCTGATCATTTCGCCTCTGGCCAATGGGGGCCGTCTCCTCGGCGGCATCGACGCCGACACCGGTGTCACCTACGGGTTCGATCCCGCGACGGGCGCCCCGGACCGTGGCCGTCAAATGACCGAGGCTGAGATCTTCGCAGGCACGGCTCAGGCGCTCGGCGTGTCTCTCGACGGTGTCGCACTGCCGGATATGCGCGCGATGCGTCGGAACTCCTGAGGCTGAGTGCGTACCGGTCGATTCACATTTCCGTTCTCTGGCGCGCTGAACTTCGATCGCGAGGCCTACTTTTTCGCTCCAAACGCGCACAGCACAAACATCGGAAGCAGAAACTAACATGAAACCGATCGCAGAATCCCTAAAGCAACTTGGACACAGCAACCTCCGAAGTGGCGTAACAGCACTTGGTGTTGGTGCCGCCTTGTCCTTCTCCGGATGCTCCTCTTCAGGCACCGACCCCTCTTCAGGCACCGACCCCTCTTCGGGCGGCGCATTGCCAGACGAGGACCTGCCATTCATCGCCACGGAAGAGACCTATAGCACCGACGAACTGATCGCGCTGAACGCAATCAACGAGGATCACGCAGAGTACCTCGAGGAAACTGGTCTTGCCGAGCTAGGCCCTGGCCGTCTCAGCGCAATGGCTGAGGCAGGGATCAACGTTCAAGTCCTCTCCGCACATACGCCGGGCGTGCAGGATCTCCCCGCTCAGGAAGGCATCGATCTTGCGTATCGCCTCAACAAGATGATTGCTGATGGCCCAATGGCCACCTATCCGGGTCGGTTCCAGGCCTATGCAACCTTGCCTCTGCAGGACCCGGAGGCATCAGCGGACGAGCTGGAGCGCGCCGTGCGGGAAGACGGCTTCGTGGGAGCCATGACTAACGGATTCATTGGCGACAGATTCCTCGACCACCCGGATTTCGAGCCCCTTCTGGCGCGTGCAGAGGCGCTTGGTGTGCCAATTTACCTGCACCCGGGCTTCCCACCTGATGAAGTCTTCGAAACTTACTATCGCATCACACAGCCAGGATATAACGATGAGTACCAAGACTACATCTTCAGTGGTTCGGGATACGGATGGCACCAGGAAGTCGTTACCCAATCTCTTCGGCTGATCATGACCGGGGTGTTCGACAGATTCCCTAACCTACAGATCATCATCGGCCACATGGGAGAGGGTCTTCCGTTCTTCTACGAGCGCATCGTGGAAGACCTGAGCGACGTGACGGAAGATTCACTGGACAAACCCATCGAGCAATACTTGAACGACAATTTCTGGTACACGACCAGCGCTTTCTTTCAGGATGACCTGCTTCATCTCTTGCTGAATTACCTCAGTGTCGATCGCGTGATGTTTGGAACCGATTACCCATTTGCAGACATGAGGCAAGGAACCGACTGGCTTCGGGCAGTGGATCTGCCGCGTGAAGCCAAGGAAAAAATCGCGTTCCGGAACGCAGAAAGGTTGTTTGGCATAAGGGTCTCTGCTCCTTCGGCGACGGAGTGACCTTTCAACGCGGGCTGTCCGTGGCACGTAGGAATCTCAAAGCGGCTCCCGGGGGGGTGCTCCGGGGGGGAATCAACATCTTCGGCATTCCACGAACGACCGCGTGTGCCGTCCGGGCGGATTCGGGCCAGCTCGAGCCCCACTGCTGCGCAATCTAACTGCTGCGCAATCTAACTGCTGCGCAATCTAGTGGGCGCCGGGGGGCTGGGCGTGAAATCGGGGCGCGGCTTCTACCTCTAGGAGGGCGGGCGCCCCGCCGGCGTGAACCCGGCGCTCTTGCGGCAATCGACTTGATCGCCGCGAAGGCGGGCGAGCCGCCGCGCAAGCGCGGCCAGACGACCCGGCCTCCGCCGCGCAGGCCGCCCGCCGGGCGTTTTTCTGCGGGGGCCTCGGGGCAGGTGCCTCGCGGCGAGGCCGAACCGGGGCTCACGAAGAGAGCTGCGCGCCCGTCAGCCGCCGGGCGCTCGCGGCGGGCGCGGGCCGGCCGGACGCGCGCGCTCGAAACGCCCACACCACGGCGCTCATCCACAACAGCTGCGCGAGCAGCAGGTGAACGAGCCGCAGCCACCCCGGAGCGCCCAGCGCGATGTTGACGATGCCGACGCACAGCTGGGCGGCGCAGAGGCTCGCCACCGCGGTGGGCCACACGGGGACGGACTCTCGATGGGCCAGCCCGAACGCCGCCCCCGAGGTCGCCACCAGCGCCGCGAGCGCGGGATGGACG
>JBNKVS010000044.1:0-19295 GCA_050299315.1 Polyangiaceae bacterium | reverse complement strand
GCGAGGAGGGCGAGGAGGGCGAGGAGGGCGAGGAGGGCGAGGAGGGCGAGGAGGGCGAGGAGGGCGAGGAGGGCGAGGAGGGCGAGGAGGGCGAGGAGGGCGAGGAGGGCGAGGAGGGCGAGGGGTCGCGCCGGTGGTCCTGTTGCAAGGGGTGCAAGGGGTGCAAGGGGTGCAAGGGGTGCAAGGGGTGCAAGGGGTGCAAGGGGTGCAAGGGGTGCGAGAGAGGGGGCGGCCGCGGGTCGGGGGCTGGCGCCCCGCGAATGGTGGGAGCCGCTGCGGAGAGCCGAAGTCGTGAGGGCGATAGCGGGGGCGTGGACAGCCGGGCCGGGCTTTGCGGGGGGCGCTGGACGTTGTTGAAGCGGTGACGGCCGAGCCGCCTGCGTGGGCACAGCGAGCAGCTGAGGCAAGCCGGGGTGAGTGACGTTTCACGTGCAACTTGGGGTTGCGGGTGGGCGTCGACGCCCTTCTTGGAGGTGTGGGGCGGCCCCAGCGCGCGCCTTCGGGACGCGGCAGCGTTGGGCGGCGCCCGGCGGTACGAGCCAAGAGACGCGACGCGGCCCGAGGGCACCTGGGAGGCTTTCCAAATGTTTCACGTGCAACATTGGTTCAGGTGGGCGCAGGCGCACCTCGGCGCTCGCGAGCTCCTGAGTGGCGGTTGGCGGCGCCCCGCCCGGACCTCCCACGAGCGCCGGAGCGGGAGTGCCAGGAGGAGCTGAGACCTCCGTTGAGCTGCCAGGCGGGCGCACGGAGGCAGACTTGGTGTGCGTGGAGCAGCCCCGCCGGGCAGCTCGGCGACGGGACGCGACTCGTCCCACCTCTGCGAGCAGGACGGGTGAAGTCGGGGGTAGAGGGTGCGCAGTGGAGCGGGCGGCGCAGCGGGGCACATAGCGGGCCCGCGCCTCGCGATTCAAAGGACTGCGTCCGAGTGATTCCGCAGCCGCGGGATAGCCGTGCGGGCTGGCTGGAAGGGGCCGGCGGCGCGAGGGGGTCGCGGGACTTGCGAAGGCAGATCTCCAGGCTTTTGCGGCGCGCGAGCGGGGCCCGCCCGTGCCCAGGGACCGCCCAGCGTGGAGAGCTCCAGGGGAAGGCTGCGGCTGGCGCCCTCCACCCGAGGAGGCGCTCTCCGGGGACGGGGAAAAACAGGCGCGAACCGGGAGCGCCGCAGGGCAGGCGTCGCAGCGCGGCGGTCCCGCGCGGAGCGCGAGCGGGTGAGGCGCGGGCGCGCAGAGCGGGCAGGGACGCCCGCCCCGCACAGCGCCGCGCGCGCTCGCGCGAGGCGCCCGCGGCCTCCCAGCGCGCTCAGCCCGCCGGACTCGAGGGGGAGCGTGCGGGTCCTGGGGCCGCTCCCGCTCGGGGGTGGCCTCGGTCCCGTAGCGGCTGCGCGCTTGCGGGCGCCGGGGCTGCCGCACGAGGGGGCGCGGCTGCCGGCTATACGCTAGGCATGATGCGCCTGGCGCCAGATGCCAGGTCGGGCAAGCGCGCGGGGCGGAAACGAGGGACGGTCCAACCGCGGGCGAGCGTGGGCTGGCGCCCCACGCGGCGTCTGGGCCGGGGGTTGGCGCGGGGCCGCTTTGAGCCCGCAGCTCGGGCCCGGGCCTTCGCCGGTCGTGCCCCGGGCCGCCCCGGAGCTCGCGCGCCCAGGTAGTCGCCCGGCAGCAGGAGCCCGGGACGCGGGAAGGGCGCGCCGAGGCTAGCTGGGGGGCCGGGCCCGGAATCTCCAGCCCCGCCGGCGCGTTGGGGCCGATTCGCGGAGTGGGTCGCACCACTCGCCTGAGTGCTCACGTGCGCAGGACGGAGGCCGCAGACAGCGCGTGAATCTTCAGCGGAGATGCCCGTCGTGCCCGCGCCGGCAGACTCGCTGGCTCCGGAGGACGAGCGGCGGGCAAAAAGGGGGCGAAGGGACGCGGCTCCTGGCGGCCTCGCGAAGCGCGCGAGAGAAGTCCGAGCCAGAGGGCGTCAGGGCGGGGCCTTCGGGGGTCCCAGCGCTTGGACAGGGCTCCCCACGCGGGGGCAGCCCTCGGCGCCGGAGCGGTCTACGGGACGCCAAGAGCCCGCCGGAGGAACTCTGGGTGGGCTGCGGGTTGTGGCTGCGTGGCGTTCAGACCAGCAACCGTCGCCCGCGGGCGCGCGTTTCGCGCTGTGGGCTGGCGTCCGATGGCTCCAGTCGGATAGACCGCGGGGTGGTGGACCTGGAAGACTGGATCAAGGGGCAGGTGGCGGAGCTCGAGGAGGCGCGGCGGTGGCGGGAGCCGCAGGTGGGCGCGGTGGCTGATCCGGGGGTCGCGGATCTATGTTCAAACGACTATTTGGGCCTGGGCGCGCAGACCGTTTCACGTGCAACATTGGTTCAGGTAGGGCAACAGCCCCTGGGGGCGGGCGCGTCGCGCCTCCTGCGCGGGGGACGTCCAGTGCACGACGCGCTCGAGGCGGACCTGGCGACGTGGGTGCGTCTGGAGTCCGCGCTGCTCTTCTCGAGCGGATTTGCGGCCAACGTCGGCGTGGTCGGCGGGCTGCCGCAAGCAGGCGACCTCATCGTCTCAGACGCGTTGAACCACGCCTCGCTCATCGACGGCACCCGGCTCAGCCGGGCTGAGGTGGCCGTCGTGCCGCATCTGTCCGTCGAGGCCGTGGCGCGAGCGCTCGAGGCGTGGAGAGGCCCAGGCGTCGCCTGGGTCGTCACCGAGAGCTACTTCAGCATGGATGCCGACAGCCCGGACCTGCGCGCGCTGCGCGCGGTTTGCGACGTGCACGCCGCGGGGCTTGTGGTGGACGAGGCGCACGCACTCGGGATCTTCGGCCCGGAGGGGGGAGGGCTGTGCCTGCGTTGGGGAGTGCGGCCCGATGTATTGACGGGGGGCCTCGGCAAGGCCGTGGGGAGTCAGGGGGGGTTCGCCGCGTGCAGCGCCGCCTTGCGCGCGCTTCTCTGGAATCGAGCTCGGACGCAGGTGTTCTCGACGGCGCCCTCGCCGCTGCTTGCGGCGCTTACCGGGAGGAGGCTCGAGACCGTTCGCAGCGCGGATGCCGAGCGCGCCGCCCTGGAGGCCAACTGGCGGGGCTTCGAGCGCGCCCTCGGAGCGCGGGGGGTGCGCCTGGGCGAGGGGCGCCACGGGCCAATCTTCCCCGTGGAGGTGGGCGAGGAAGCCGACGCGCTTCAGCTGGCGGAGGAGCTCAGGGGGCGGGGCTTCGGCGCGCAAGCGATTCGACCGCCTACCGTGCCCGAGGGACGCTCCCGGTTGCGCTTGGCGATCTCCGCCGCGCACTCGGGCGGGCTGCTGACGGAGTGTGCGGAGGCGGTGGCCCGGGGTTTGGAGCGTTACGGACGGGGAAGACGCGAAACGCGCGGCGGCCCGCAGCCGCGGCCCGGGGCGGACGTGGGCGAGGCCCTCGCGGGGCCAGGGGGGCCGGGTGGAGCGCGCGGGCCTGGGGGGCACGGCTTCCCGGTTCGCGCCCCGGCGTGTGTCGGGGAAGGAGGGGCGGAGGTGCGGGGCGGCGACATCACCGAGCGGCGCGGCGGAGCGCTTGCGGGAGAAGGGGGAGCGCATGCGCAGCAGGGCTTGGAAGCCGATGGGCGTGCGGCGGGGCGCGAAGGGGGCCCCGGGGTAGCTGGGGAGGGAGCTTGGGGGGGCCAACGGCGGGAGTCGTCGCGCCGAGCCGAAGGGGCCCCGCTCGGGGCCGGCTCGGAGGGGGGTCGGGGGCCCGATTCCGGCGACTGGCTCGGGGGGTCGGAGCCACCCGCCGGAGGCGGCGCAGGGGATGGGCTGTGCTCGGGTCGCGCCGGGATCGGTGGCCCCACCAGCCGGAGGGACGCGGCGGAGCCGGAAGGGTCGAAGCCCGAAGTCGCGTCGCCGGGGGCGCGCATCAGGGACGAGGGCGCAGCCGGCGACGGCACGCCCGGGGGGGCCCTCGGCGCGCTTCGAGAGGGCCGGGCGGCTCGGGCGGGCGCGCCGGGGCTCGGAGAGCTCGGTGCGGCGCGGGCTTCGAGGTTGGGCTGCGATGGCTCCGGCTGCGAAGGGGGGGGCGCCGGGGCGGCGTCGGGGAGCGGCGCAGGGGACGGCCGAGCGTCGTCATCGACTCCGCGGGGCTGGGCGGCGAAGGGAGCGCGCTGGGTGGTGCTCGGCTGTGGAACCGGTCAGGGGAAGACGCACTTTGCGGAGGCGCTCGTGCGCGCGCGCGCCGCAGCGGGTGTGGCAGCGGTCGGTTTGAAGCCAATCGAGACGGGGATGGACGGGAGCCGCTCTACGGGCGCGTCTGACGCGGCGCGGCTGCAGCGCGCAGGGCTGTGGCAGGGGCCCGGGCTGGCGCACCCGCTGTACGCCTTCGGGGCGCCGGTGGCGCCCGCGGCGGCAGCGCGGCAATGCGGCGTACGCATCGACCTGGACCGGGTCCGGGAGTGGGGAGACGCGGCGGCGGCGGCGCACCCCGGGGCCGAGCTCATCTTCGAGACGGCGGGGGGAGCCTTCTCGCCGGTGTCGGACGACGCCACGAATCTAGACCTAGCGCGCGCGCTGGGGGCCTCCACCTGGGTGCTCGTCGTCGGCGACGAGTTGGGCGCCCTGCACGCGGCCCGAGCTTGCCTGGTCGCAATGGGCGCGGAGGGCAGGCGACCAGACTGGCTGGTGTTCAGCGCCGCGCGGGTCGACCATACGACGGGCCTGAACGCGGCCGAGCTTGGGCGTGGGGGCGGCTGGAGGGATTCCGGGATGCGGGTGCTCACGCTGCAGCGGGGTCCGGTGGAGGTTGCGGCCCGTCAGGTCAGGGAGGCCCTCGCGGTCTGGTGAGGCGGTTCCCCGGCGAGCGCCGAGGGGACGGTCGGGGAGTGGTGCGCGGGTCCGGGGCGCGCCGAATCGAGGCTCGGAGGCTCGAGCGATGGCCCGAGCCCGCGCGGAGGCGCGCCGTGCCGCGCGCCGCCAGCTTGGAGACGGACTCCAACGGGCCGGCGCGGGAGGCGCGCCCGAGTTGGCTCGGGAGACCGAAAACCGAGTGCCGGCGGGGCGCACGCAATCCACGAGCGCTGTGGACGCGGGCGTGAGAATTTGGTGGCGCGACGGCGTCGCTTGGACCCGCGACCTTGGCTCGGGGGAGCTCGGGCGAACGCGGCCGGGCGGCGACGGGTTTGCCCGACCGACGATCTGCGAAGCCGAGGCCCGTGGGTGGGGGAGGGGGCTCGCCGCGCCTTATCGCGAACCGGCGAGGCCCCCGGCGCCGCCGAGAATCGGCACGCCGCGGGGGGCTCGCTGCGCCGGCGGGGCGGGCCGGCGTACCTTTTCGACGAGCGCCGCGGGGGCGGGTCCGTTGGCATGTTTGGGGTTCGTCGCCAAGGTCATGGCCGTCGAGGTGGGACGACCGACGCCGGGGGAGGCGGGTCGGCGCCGCTCGTGCGTCGCGGCCCGGTCGCCACTACCCCGACGCCGGGAGCCCGCTCTCGAGGCTCCGGGCACCCCCGCGAAGGGGGTGGCGCCGAAGAGCCCCGGTCGGGGGCCGGCCGCCGGCCGGGGGTTACGCGGGGCGCACCGGCGAAGAAGCTCCCGCGGCCGCGGCTGGGACGGCGAAGCGTCGAGCGTGTCCGAGCGGCGTGGCGGCTGGCCTGGGCGTTGGGGGTCGCCGCTTTGGAGGCGGCGCCGAGGGGGCTGCCGCAGCGGAGGCTCGGTCGGGGGGCGGTAGGAGCTAGCCCGGATTTCTCACGACCACAGGACCGAGGCTGGGAGGAGGAGTGGACATTCAGTCCAGACGCCCGCCGGGCGCGCGCAGGCAGACTTGCTGTCTGCCCCGCACGCGCTGGCGGGCAGCCGGGCGAAAAGCCACGACTCATCGTACCCTCGGGACCAGGTCGTGAGAAACCCGGACGAGTCAAACGGTCCAGAGCAACGGCGCTTGGCGCGCGGATGAAAGCGCTGATCTGCTCCTCCGGCGGGAGTCCCCCCCCGGTATTGCCCCCGCGTCAGCACGCGGCCCATCCTGGAGCTGCGCGCGGTCTTTCGGCTCGCGCGTCGGCGCGAGCAAGGCCGTCAGGCCGCGGCGTGGCGCATCGCGGGGCTGCTGCTGCAGTCCACCAGCAGCACCCGCGGTTGCCCCCCGGATGCGAAGAAGACGACCGCAGCGCCCTCGGGGAAGCCGAGGAAGGGCCGGGTGAGCGCGCCGATCTGGACACTCGCCACCTCGCCCGGGGCACCGGTGATCTCCCGCGCGGTGGCGAGGAAGCCTTCGTAGTCCCAGCTCCCGTCGGGGTCGGCGAGAAGATCGACGGGGACGTCGTCGAGGGCGCACGCGACGAGCAGAGGAAACCGACCCCGGCCAGGCGACGCCGCCTCGGCCGACGGCGGGAGTGACTCGACCAGCTCGCTGCGGGCGGGAACCCCGGGCGCGGGGGGGCGGGGGGCTTGGGAGTCGAGGGGGGAGTACGAAAGCGCGAGTTGAACAGGCATGGAGAGGTCCTCGTCTGGAGAGAGCAGGTGTTCAGTGTCTATACCTGAACACCTGCTGAGCACCAGTACTTTCGTAGCGCGGCGGGGGGAGGTGGGCCGGCGCGTCAGGGTGCGGCGGCGGGGTCCGGTTGGGGCGGACGCAGAGCGCCAGTGCGTCGGGCAGCCGGGCCGCGGGCGGGGAGCTCGCGCGAGGACAGCGACAGGGCGCGCGGCGCCCTGGAGCCGCGTCGAGCCGGCTGGAGCCGCGCGAGGGTCGAGGCGGCGGCGGGGGCGCGAAGGCTCGACGCGCCAGAACGGGTCGAAGCGGCTCGGCCTGGCAGGGCGTGTGCGGGCAGGGCGTGTGCGGATGGCCCGCGGGGCGCTCGAGCGCCGGGCGCCGCGCCGGTGGCGCTCGTGGATGCCGGCACGAGGCGGGGACTCGAGCGCGGGCCGGGAGGCGGCGGCGGGGGCCGCCGGTCGGATCGGGTGACGGCCGGGGGCCGGGTCGAACGGGGACCGGGGGGGGGCCGGGTCAGGGCGAGTCAGAGCGCGATCGGGATCGTGCCGCAGAGGCTCTGGTAGGCAGCGTCGGGCTCGCGGCGCTCGATGGTGACCGGACAGGTCCGGGGCCCGTCGAGCGAGAGCGCCAGCTCGAGGTGCAGGGGGTCCATCCAGTCGCGCGCGCCGTCGATGCGGGCGCGGATGACGCCCTTCGGATCGATGAACCAGGTCTCGGGGTACAGCTTGGTTCCGTACTGGTCGGCGACGATGGTGTTGTCGGCGTCGACGAAGGTGGTGAAGTTGGGGTCCCGGTTGAGGACCGAGCGCAGGGTGCTGCGCGCGTCGTCAGCCGATTCGTCCGTGGTGACCGTCACGAGCTCCACGCCCGGGTAATCTTGCAGCACCTGCGCCAGGTTGGAGAGGGCTGGCATCTCTTCCAGGCAGGGACGGCAGGTCTTGGTCCAGAAGTTCATGATCACCACCTTGCCGCGGTAGTCGGAGAGCTTCTTCGTCTCGCCCGCGAGCGTGGGCAGCTCGAAGTCGGGAGCCAGGCGATTGTGGTTGGCGTAGTTCGGGCGGAGCGAGCAGGTCGGCGTGCAGATGCGGCGCAGCTCGTCGTTCTTGGCGCAGTACACGAACAGGAAAACGCCGACCAGGGCGGCGCCCGCGAAGGCCAGCTGCGCGGCGATGGCTCCGAGCTGCTGGAGCGGCGACTTGGCGTCGCCGGGGGCGGGCGCGCCGGAGGGGGAGGGCTTGGAGGAGGTCGAGGGGGTGGGCTCGTCGCGGCTCATGGCCGATGCATAGCAGGAAGCGGACGGGGGTCCAGAGTCACGAGGCACCTGACGAGGGGGCGGGCTTGCCCGCCCGGGCGGGCGATGGCATGAAGCCGCTGCGCCGCCCGCCCCCCGGCGAGGGCCGGCTGTGGTAGGACGGAAATTCTTCGATGGCACACGACGCACTACAGGTGCTGCGCAAGCGGCCGCTGGCGGACATGGGCCGGGCCAGTCGCGACTACCGGCTGATCGAGCCCGGGGATCACATCATGGTCGGGCTGAGTGGCGGCAAGGATTCGTACACGATGCTCGACATCCTGCGCGAGCTGCAGCGGCGCGCCCCGTTCGACTTCACGCTGGTGGCCGTGAATTTGGACCAGGGTCAGCCCGGCTTCCCCCGGCATGTGCTCGAGGAGTACTTGCAGCGGGAGGGGTACCGGGCGCACTTCGAAGTGCAGGACACCTACTCGGTGGTGAAAGAGAAGGTGCCCGAGGGGAAAACGTACTGTTCGCTTTGCTCGCGACTGCGCCGGGGGATTCTCTACAACACCGCCCAGAAGCTCGGCGCGACCAAGATCGCGCTGGGTCACCATCGTGACGACCTGACGGAGACGCTGCTGTTGAACTTGCTGTACTCCGGGCAGATCAAGTCGATGGCGCCGCGGCTCCTGTCGGACGATGGGCGCAACGTCGTCATCCGCCCTCTCTGCTACAGCAGCGAGGGGGAGATCGCCGAGTACGCGCGGCTGCGGGCATTTCCTATCCTGCCGTGCAACCTATGCGGGTCGCAGGAGAACCTGAAGCGGGTGCGGGTCAAGGAGCTGATCGCGCAGCTGCACGCGGAAAACCCCAACGTGCGGGGCAACCTCTTCGCGGCCTTGGGCAACGTCTGCCCGACACATCTGCTGGATTCTTCGGTCACGCAGGCAATCGAGGGCGAAGCGGTCAGTGGGCGCGAGCCGCACGCCGCCGCGGCGCGGCATGCGCGCCGGAGCGAGCGGGTTGGAGAGCGGCCGGCTGAGGCGCCGGGTGGAAGGCGCCAGCTGCGGGTCATCAACGGGTAGAGGTCGGCGTGAGCAGGACGCGGGTGGGTATCATTTTCGGGGGCCGGTCGGGGGAGCACGAGGTGAGCGTGCGCTCGGCGCGGGGCATTGCTGCGGCGCTCGACCCGGAGCGCTTCGAGGCCGTGCTGCTCGGCATCGATCGGGAGGGTCGATGGCACCGGTTGGCGGCGGACGCGCTCTCCCTGCCGGAGGCCGCGGGCGGGCCGCGCGAGGTCGTGGGCCGAGGGGCGCTGGTTCCGACGGGACCCTTCGAGGTGCAGCACGCGGGGGAGCCCGGCGCTTCGTCGATCGACGTGTTCTTTCCCATCGTGCACGGCAGCCAGGGGGAAGATGGCTGCCTGCAGGGTTTGCTCGAGATGTCCGGGGTGCCGTACGTCGGCTGCGGGGTGCTGGGCTGCGCGGTGGGAATGGACAAGGACGTTTCCAAGCGGCTGCTGCGGGACGCGGGGCTGCCGGTGGTGCCGTGGTTGGTCGCGCGCGCGGGCGGGGAGGCGAGCCCGGAGCTGGCTCGCAGGGTGGCGAAGGAGCTCGGCTTTCCGTGCTTCGTGAAGCCGGCGAACCTCGGCTCGTCGGTGGGCATCGGCAAGGCGAAGACGCACGAGGAGCTCCTCGTGGCCATCGACGAGGCGTTTCGCTTCGACGAGAAGCTGGTCGTGGAAAAGGGGCTCGACGCGCGCGAGATCGAGACGGCGGTGCTCGGCGATCGCGCCGCGCAGGTCTCGGTGCCCGGGGAGGTGGTTCCGCGTCACGAGTTCTATTCCTACGAGGCGAAGTACGTCGACGAGCAAGGGGCGGAGCTGCTCGTGCCGGCGCCGCTCTCCCCCGAACAGACGGAGCAGTGCCGGACGATGGCGCTGGAGGTCTTCCGGGCGCTCGAGCTCGAGGGGCTGGCGCGGGTCGATTTCTTTCTGGAGCGCGGCACGGGCCGCTGGTACGTCAACGAGGTCAACACGCTGCCCGGGTTCACCCCCATCAGCATGTACTCGCGGATGTGGGAGGCGAGCGGGGTGCCCTACCGCACCCTGATCACCCGGCTCGTCGAGCACGCCCAGGCGAGGCACGAGCGCCGGCGGAAGCTGTCGATCGAGCGCTCGTAGGCGCCGGGTGCAGGCCGCGGCCGGTCGCCGGGGGCGGTGAGCGCAGCCTCCCGGAGCCGGCTCGTTGGGGGCCGCTCAGCCGGAGACGGGCAGGCTGCGGCCGCGCCGAGCCCGCTCCGAAACGCTCGTCTGCAGTGGCGGCCTGCCGCGCGGCGGCTCGAGCCGGGGATGTTGGGGCCCGCGGACGCCGTAGCCCAGGGCTTCGAACTGCCGCCGGTAGTCGGAGAAGCCGCCACCCTGCTCGACCGCGCGCAGGACCGCGCGCCCTTCTTCGGCGTCCCCCTGGGCGAGCACGTATTCCACCCAAGCCCAGCGGGAGCTGGTCGCTCGCACGTCGGCGCGCCCCTTCAGGCCGCGGCGCAGGCGGGCCAGGCGCGCCTGCACCACGTCGATGCCGGCGAAGGGTTGCCCGTCGAGCGGGGTGCGGCGCTTCGCACAGAAGGGGGCGATGCCGAGCGCTACGGGCAAGCGCCGGCTCAGCTCGGAGACGAACTGGGCGCACTCGTCGATGTCCTCGTCCGTTTCCGTCGGGAGCCCCAGCATCAAGTAGAGCTTCAGGCGCTTCATCCCCGCGGCGCGCGCGTGCTCGGTGAGCGCTTCGTAGTGGGGCGTGCGCCCGCGGCGCTCGATATCCGAGCGGAGCCGCTCGCTCGCCCCGTCGAGGGCGGTGGTCAGCGTGCGGTAGCCGGCGCGCTTGAGGGCGCGCACGAAGGGCTCCTTGAGGCGGTCCGGGCGCAGGCTGGAGAGCCCGACGTGGCGCCCCTGGTCTGCGAGCGCGTTCACGATTTCGACGATCTGGGGATGGTCGCTCACCGCCGCGCCGACCAGGCCCACTTTTGGGGCGCTCTCCGGGATGAGGCCCAGCAGCCGGCTCGCCTCGACGCGCCGCATGCCGCCGTGCGACGAGCGCCGCATCACGCAGTAGGTGCACGTTCGAGAGCAGCCGCGCTCGGCCTCGATCAGGAACATGCCCGACAGCTCGGTGTCCGGTGTGATGATCACGCTGCGGGCCGGCAGCAGCTCGTCGTCCGCGATGCCGAGCGCGGGCAGCTCGGTGTGGTGAGCGGGCACGAAGATGTTGCCGTGATCCGCGAGCGCGCGCAGCGCCTCGGCGCGCGACCCCGCCTCCAGCGCCGTCCTGGCGGCCCAGCCCACCACATGCTCTGCCTCCCCGAGGATGATGGCATCGACGAAGGGCGCCAGAGGCAGGGGGTTGGAGAAGGTCAAGGGACCGCCCGCGAGGATGAGCGGATCCCGCTCGCCTCGCGCCTCGCGCAGCGGCTCGATCTTGGCGGCGCGCAGCATCCGCAGCAAGCCGGCCAGCTCCAGCTCGTAGGCGACGCTGAACGCGACCAGCGGGAAGCTGGCCAGGCCGGTGAGGGATTCGTAGCTGACGGGCGGCTCCACCTCGCCCGCGCCCGGTCGGTCCCCGCCGTCCGGCAGAAAGACGCGCTCGGCCGCCACGTCCGGAAGTTCCTGAAGAATGCGGTAAATCTGCTGGTAGCCGAGCGAGCTCATCCCCACCGCGTACGGCGACGGGTAGGCGAGCGCCACGCGCTGGGGCGCCTGCTTGTCGAGCCTGCCGACCTCGCGAGAAAGGCGGGTCTGTATCAGCTCGGGAGTGGAAGGGGCTCGGGGCATGGGCGAACGATCGTCGAAGGCTATCACGACCCAGGGCGAGGGCCGGGCTCGGGCCTCCGGGGGGAGCCGCCGGCGCTTCGTGGCCGGAGCAGCCCGTCCGGTTGGCGTCGAAGGTAGAGTTCCCTACACCGGATTGCCTCGGCGCGCTTCCCCCTACACCGAGGTCGGGCGGGGTAGCCGCCCCGGCCCGCGTGGCGGGGCGCGAGACCTGGAGCGAGACACTTGCCCGAAACAAAAGGATAACTGCGAAGTTCCCTTCGCTCCGGCAGTCGACTATCAAGGTCGCGCCCCTTTTGTTCATTCTCACGACGCCTCGGGCGTTTTCGAATAGAGGACCACGAACGGCATTCTTCGGTGCGCACGAGTCGCCAACGTGGGGTGGGTGGCTCGCAGTGAGGGTGTCGGTCTAGATTGCCATGGACCTATTAGTTTACGCCGCCCCCTGCGTCGGCATCGTCGCTTTGGCCTTTGCCTATTGGAAAGCAACGTGGGTGAGCGCTCAGGACGCGGGCGAGGCTCGCATGACGGAAATCGCGGACGAAATTCGCACCGGGGCGATGGCCTTTCTCTCGCGGGAGTACAAGGTCATCGCCCTGTTCGTCTTGGTGATCGCGGTGGTGTTGGCCGTTTCGAACGGCCGCAGCACGGGCGGCAGCCCGCTCATCGCGCTTTCCTTCGTCGTGGGGGCGTCGGCCTCGGGCTTGGCAGGGTTCTTCGGCATGCGCGTGGCCACGAGCGCCAACGTTCGCACGACGGCGGCGGCGAGGAGCGGGCTCGCTCCGGCGCTCCAGGTCGCCTTCTCCGGCGGCGCCGTGATGGGAATGTCGGTGGTGGGGCTGGCGCTTCTGGGCCTCGGGTCGCTGTACGTCCTCTACACGAGAGTGGTATTTGCCACCGATGAGCTCGCCGTGGCCATCAACGTGCTGACGGGCTTTTCGATGGGCGCCTCGTTGATCGCGCTGTTCGCCCGCGTGGGGGGTGGCATCTACACCAAGGCGGCCGATGTGGGGGCGGATCTCGTGGGCAAGGTGGAAGCCGGCCTGCCAGAGGACGACCCGCGCAATCCCGCCGTCATCGCCGACAACGTGGGAGACAACGTCGGAGACGTGGCCGGCATGGGCGCGGACCTGTTCGAGTCGTTCGTGGGCGCGATCGTCGGCACGATGGTGCTCGGCTTGGGCGCCTCGGCGGTCGAACAGGACGGCCACCTGGGGCCGCTCTTGTTGCCGCTGGCGATTGCGGCAGCCGGGTCGGTCGCTTCCATGGTCGCCACCTTCGCGGTGCGGACGAGCGAAGGCGGCAACCCCCAGCATGCGCTCGACGCCGGGGCTTTCGGGGCGGCGGGTGTGACGGCGCTGGCGACGTTCGGGCTGGCGAAGGCGATGTGGCCCGAGGGGGGCACGACGCTGCCGGGGATCGGCGTGGTCTCGGCCATGGACGTGGGCTACGCCACCGTCATCGGGCTCTTCACGGGCGTGCTCGTCGGCGTGATCACCAGCCATTACTGCTCTCTGGGAAAGGGGCCGGTCAACGGCATCGCGGAGCAGAGCAAGACGGGCTACGCGACCAACATCATCGCGGGGTTGGGGCTGGGGATGCAGTCGACGGCGCTGCCCATCCTGGTGATCGCCGTGGGCGTGGTCGGGTCGGCTGCGGTGGCGGGCCTGTACGGCGTGGCGATCGCCGCGCTCGGAATGCTGTCGACGACCGGAATTCAGCTCGCGGTCGACGCCTACGGGCCGATCGCGGACAACGCGGGCGGCATCGCCGAGATGAGCAAGCAGGTTCCCGCGGTGCGCGAGCGGACGGACAGGCTGGACGCGGTGGGCAACACCACGGCCGCCATCGGCAAGGGGTTTGCGATCGGCTCGGCGGCGATGACGGCGTTGGCCCTGTTCGCGGCCTTCCGCCAGCAGGCGAACATCACGGGCATCGACATCTCCAAGCCCATCGTCATGGCGGGCATCTTCGTCGGTGGGATGCTCCCGTTCCTGTTCTCGTCGCTCGCGATGAGTGCGGTCGGAAGCGCCGCGATGGACATGATCGAGGAGGTTCGCCGCCAGTTCCGCGAGATCGAGGGCCTTCTGGAGGGGAACGCGAAGCCGGACACGGCGCGCTGCGTCGACATCTCCACGAGCGCGGCCATTCGACGAATGATGCTCCCGGGCACGCTCGCCGTCGTGACGCCGGTGGGGGTCGGATTCGTGATGGGGCCGGAGGCGCTCGGCGGCCTGCTGTCGGGTGTGACGGTGTCCGGCGTGCTGATGGCCATCTTCATGAGCAATGCCGGAGGCGCCTGGGACAACGCGAAAAAGTCCTTCGAAGGCGGGGGGTTCACGATGCACGACGGGAGCCTGCACGAGAAGGGCTCGGAGGCGCACAAGGCCGCGGTCGTCGGAGACACGGTCGGCGACCCCTTCAAAGATACCGCGGGTCCGTCGCTCAACATTCTGGTGAAGTTGATGAGTGTCGTGTCGTTGGTGATTGCCCCGCTGATCGCCATCTCGTAGGGAGGGCCGAATGAGAGTTGCTGTCGTAGGAACGGGTTATGTAGGCCTAGTGGCCGGCGCATGCCTGGCCGAATCGGGCGCTGATGTGGTCTGCATCGACGTCGACCAGGAGAAGCTGAAGCGGCTGGAGCGCGGGGAGGTGCCGTTCTTCGAGCCCGGCTTGGAGGCTCTGCTGAAGCGCAACTGGCCGGCGCGGCTCCACTTCAGCGACGATCTGCCCACCAGTCTCGAGGATCGCCAGGTCGTGTTCGTGGCGGTGGGTACGCCGCCGACGGAGGACGGCTCGGCCGACCTGACCCGCGTGCTCGAGGTGGCCCGAGCCGTGGCCGAGGCCGCCCAGCACGAACTGGTGCTGGTGCTCAAGAGCACCGTCCCGGTCGGCACCAACGAGAAGGTGTGCGCCGTCGTGCAGGGCGCCAAGCACCCGGTCAGCGTCGTCAGCAACCCCGAGTTCCTCAAGGAGGGAGCGGCCATCACCGACTTCCTCAAGCCGGATCGGATCGTGGTCGGCACCGACGACGACCGCGCCTACGAGCTGATGGAGCAGCTGTACGCCCCGTTCAATCGGCAACGCAACCGCATCCACCGCATGTCGCCGAAGAGCGCCGAGATTGTGAAGTACGCGGCCAACGCGCTCTTGGCGACGAAGATCTCCTTCATGAACGAGATCGCCGAGCTGTGCTGCGCGGCGGGCGGAGACGTGGAAGACGTGCGCGTGGCCCTGGGGGCGGACAAGCGCATCGGCTACCAGTTCCTGTACCCGGGCCTCGGCTTCGGCGGGAGCTGCTTCCCGAAGGATCTGCGAGCGCTGGTGAAGACGGGCGAGTCGCTCGGGGCGCCGACGCACGTCGCAGCGGCGGCCGTGGTGGCCAACGAGCGCCCGGCGCAGCAGATGGTCCAGCACATGGAGCGGGATCTCGGGGGGCTCTCCGGCGCGCGCGTCGCGGTGTGGGGGTTGGCGTTCAAGCCCAAGACGGACGACGTGCGCGAGTCGGCCTCGCTGCGGTTGATCGAAGCGCTGGTCGAGCGGGGCGCCGACGTCGTGGGCAGCGACCCGGAGGCGATCGACACGGCCCGGGGGTGGCTCGAGGAGCGCGGCATCGCGGGCAAGGTGCGGCTGCTCTCGGACTACTACGCGGCGTGCGAAGGGGCCGATGCGCTGGTCGTGGCCACCGAGTGGCTGCAGTACCAGAGCCCGGACATCGAGCGGCTGCGCTCCTGCATGCGGCGCGCTTTCGTGTTCGACGGGCGCAACGTGCTGTCGCGCAGCGGCTTCAAGGGGGCCGGCTTTCAGTACCGGGGCGTCGGTCGTAAGTAGTCGGCCAGCGCCCGGCAGCGGTCGGCGGGGCTCTCGCCGCGCCGATCCGCGACCAGGGGGAGCTGAAAGAGCGGCAGGCCAAGCATCCGCAGCCGGTCGATACAGCGGGCCTGGGTGGCTTCGCGCTCGGCGGCCGAGCGCGCGAGCCGCAGCACGCTCGACGCCGGGTCGCTGCCGGCCAGGGAGAGCCCCGCGAGCGTCCGGCGCTGCTCGGCGTTGAAGCGCTCGGGGATCACCCGATTGACGATCGTCGCCGCCGGCTCGATGCCGAAGCCGTCGCGAAGGCCCGCGACGAGCTCCTCCGTCTCGTTGGTGGGCAGCACCTCCGGCACCGTCACGACCAGCACGGCGCAGCGCGCGGGGTCGTGCAGCATGGCGTTGGCGTCCTCGGCGTCCCTGCGCAGCAGCCCCGCGGGGGCCACCTCCGAGATGACCTGCGGCACCCGCAGCATCTGAAGCGAGTGCCCGGTCGCGGGCGCGTCGAAGATCACGGTGTCGAAGCGGGCGCGCCCGCCCTCGACCTCGGTCGTGTGGTACCAGGCCTTGCCGAGCACCGCCCATTGCGGCAAGCCCGGCACGGCGGAGAAGAACGCCTGCGCGTAGCGGTTGCCGAACAGGGCGTGGCGGGCCATTCGGGCGCGAATTCGCAGCCGGCCGTACTCTTGCATGGCGGCCATCGGTTCGAGAGCCACGAGCCACAGATTCGCACCCGGCAAGGCCACCGGGTCGGTCTTGGCCTGGATCGCGGGCAGGAGGGGCGCGTAGTGCTCGGGCTCCGTGGTCGCCAGCAGGACTCGGCGACCGGACTCGGCCAGGGCCAGGGCGAGGCTCGCGGTGACGGTCGTCTTGCCGACGCCGCCCTTGCCCGTTACATACGCGAACTGCCGCTCCAAGGGGCTGGACGCTGCGGTTTGCACGCTCATTCTCGAAATATCTGGCTCGCCGCGGCGGCTCGAGAGGGCGCCACCGGCCGGCCCCCGAACAGTCCAGGACAACAGAAAGCTCCCATGAAGGTCGCCGTAGCGCAATTCAACCCCACGGTCGGGGCGATCGAGGAAAACCTACGCAAAATGGAGCGGCTCGCCGAGGAAGCGAGCGCGCAGGGCGCCGAGCTCTTGGTTTTTCCCGAGCTCGCCATCGTCGGCTACCCACCCCGAGACCTACTCGATCGACCCGGCTTCGTACAGCAATGCGATCGGGCGACCCAGGGCTTCATCGAGCGGCTGCCGGGGAACTTGGTGGCCGTGTTTGGCACGGTGGCTCGCCAGCGCGCCTCGGGGCAGGGGGCGAGCCGCGCGGGGCTGTTGCGCAACCGGGCCGTCGTGGCGCGCCGGGGAGAGCGGATCGCGCACGCCGACAAGCAGCTACTGCCGACCTACGACGTCTTCGACGAAGCGCGACATTTCGAGCCCGGAGAGCGGACCGTCGTCGTGGAGCTGCTCGGGCGGCGGGTGGCGGTCACGATTTGTGAGGACGCGTGGGCGCATGCGCAGGAGGTCGCCCAGCGGTACACGGTCGACCCGATCGAGGAACTGCGCAGGGATCCCGTCGACCTCGTGCTCAACCTTTCCGCGAGCCCTTTCACGAGCTCGAAGTGGGGGCGCCGCGAGGAGATTTTTCAGGACGTGGCGCGTGAGTGCGGGGCCGTGGTGGTCGTCGCCAACCAGGTCGGCGGCAACGACGAGCTGATCTTCGACGGCGGGAGCGTGGTTTGGGCCGCCGGCGGCGACCGCCTTTTGGCGCGCGCCCGGGGATTCGAGGAAGAGCTGCTGCTCGTGGACACCGACTCGTCGGAGCCCGGCTCGGTGGCGCCTCGGGGCAGCGCGCTCGAAGCGGCGGCCGACGCCCTCGTCCTCGGAGTGCGGGACTACGTGCGCAAGTGCGGTTTCGACAAGGTGGTGCTCGGCCTGAGCGGGGGCATCGATTCGGCCGTCACCGCCGTGATCGCCGCCGACGCCGTGGGCCCCGACAACGTGCTCGGGATCGCGATGCCGAGCCGCTACTCTTCCGAGGGCTCGCTGACGGACGCGCGGCAGCTCTCGGAGAATCTCGGCATCGGCTACGACGTGGTCGACATCGACCCGGTGTTCCAGGCCTATCTCACGGCGCTCGAGCCGGCCCTGGCCAAGCTCGGCGGGGGAGGCGCCGGCGACGTGAGCCTGGAGAATCTTCAGGCGCGCGCGCGCGGTGCAACACTGATGGCGCTCTCGAATCGGTCCGGCGCGCTGGTGCTGACGACGGGCAACAAGAGCGAGGTTGCGGTGGGCTACTGCACACTGTACGGCGACATGGTCGGCGCGCTCTCGGTGATCAGTGACGTGCCGAAGACGATGGTCTACCAGCTGGCGCACCACTTCAATCGCGGGGGCGAGCGCATCCCGCCCTCGAGCATCGTCAAGCCGCCTTCGGCCGAGTTGCGGCCGGACCAGAAAGACGAAGACTCGCTGCCTCCCTACGAGGTGCTGGATCGCGTGCTCGAGCTCTACGTGGAGGATCACCTCAGCCCGGGGGAGATCGTGCGGCGGGGCATCCCCGCCGAAACCGTGGGCGCGGTGGTGGCGCTGGTGCAGCGCGCGGAGTACAAGCGCAAGCAAGCGGCGCCGGGCCTGATCGTCACGCGCAAGGCCTTTGGCCCCGGGCGCCGGGTTCCCGTGGCCAGCCGGTTTCGGGAGGAGCTGGGCGACGACCCGAACGGAGCCGGTGGGAGCTGAATCGATGCGAACGGGAGCCCGGCGTTTGGAAGGGATGCGGTAGGAATCGATGCGAACGGAAGCCAGGCGAACGGAAGGGGCGAGGCCCGCGCGGTGGGCGTCGCGGCGCGCGAGCGTTCGGGGTGCCCAGTGGCTGCTGTTGCTGAGCGCGGTGGGCGCCGGCTGCGAGCGCGAGTCGGCGGGGCAGGCGAGCGGTGCGTCTGCTTCGGGGGGGGAGCGCGCCGTGGCGAGCGGCAAAGGCCAGCCTGCGGTCCGCGCCAAGGCAGCTCCCGGAGGCATTCCGCGCTGGCGCGTCCCCGTCGGGCCCGTGCTCGGCGTGCTCGCTGGCAAGGGGCTCGGGCCGATCCGCTTCGGCGCCACGCTCGCCACCATCGAGCGGCATATGCAGGCTCCGTGCACGGAAAAGGTCGAGGGCGCGGCGCCGGGGGAGTTGGTCTGTCGCTACGGGCCGCAGGCGGTGGAGTTCTTCCTGCGCGAGGGCGTGCTCGAGCGGCTCTGGGTGCACGGCCGCAATCGCGTGTTCTCGAAGAAGGACGGCGCGCTCTATGGCCTCTTTCGCGGTGGCTTCGAATCTGGGGCGCGGCTCGGGATGCTGCCGGAGGCCGTGCAAGAGTACGTGGGCAAGCCCGAGAGCGTGCGGCCGGCGCCCGCCGATCACCCGTACGGCGCCGAAGAGATCCACACCTATCCCGGCATGGTCCTCGAGTACAACCGAGCGCCGCGCACCGGCCGGCTCGTGCTCTCTGGGGTCATCGTGGAGCGCGCGAGCGATTCGGGGGCGGGCGCGGCGTCCGACCGCGAGGGCTCGCAAGTCAGTCGCTCGCAGCCCAGTCCGTCGCACGCAAAGCCCCCCGAGGGAAAGCCCTGAGAGTTGCTGCGGGGAGGCGCCTGCCCTGTGCGCCGTCGCAGCGTCCCGGGCGGTTGCTCGTCGCGCCCTGGGCGTCGCCATCGCGGCCTTCCACAGGCCGCGCGCCCATGCGGAAGCGTTGCCAGGGGCGGGCGGCTGCGGATTGTCGAACCGCGACCGGGTCGAACGCGGTAGCGTGGCTCGCGTGAGCCCGTTACGATCTTCTCTGCTTCGCTCCGCGGCCTTCGGTGCCCTCGCCTTGGGCGCGAGCTGTGTCCCCGCCTCGCCACCTCGCCCCGCCGCGGCTCCGGAAGGGCCGTCGGGCCCTTCGGAGCCGCGGCGGGGCGAGCTGTGTCCCCGCCTCGCCACCTCGCCCCGCCGCGGCTCCCGAAGGGCCGGCGGGCCCCTCGGCGCCGCGGCCCGGGGCCGGGG
>JBNKVS010000043.1:0-46740 GCA_050299315.1 Polyangiaceae bacterium | reverse complement strand
CATCGGTGAAGTCCATCGCATGCCTCCCGGGCGGCACACGAGGCGCGCCCAGGTGGGCAAAGCGTGGGATAGGCTTGGCGGGGACAATGCCGCTCGGCCCAGGACCGACCACGGGCCCCAGGTGTTGTCCGGAAAGGCGATGTCGTCCGCGTCGTCCAACAGGCCGATTGGCGACAACATCGGCGAGGCAGACAGAACCCGGACGGGGGGTACCGAAGCGCGTAGGTGCAGAAAGTAACGATTTCCGTGACTTTCTGCGCGCCATGGCTCCGTACTCGGCCCTCGGGGCGGCGGAAAGTGTTGCCACGTCCATGGTATGTGGCCACACTTTCCTTCGTGAACCTGGATGCCCTGCCCAATGCCTTCTCCCACGGTCTCGCCCAGGAGCGAGGGCTGTCGGACCGTCGTCTTCGGGGGCTCTTGGCGGAGGGTGCGCTGGAGCGCCTGGGCCACGGACTCTACCGCAAGGCCGAGGCGCCGCCCGCCGACCTCGACCGGATCGAGATCGCGCTGCGGGCGTCGGATGCGACGTTGTGCCTGACCACCGCGTTGTCGCACCACGACCTCACGGATGTCATCCCGCCCGAGATCGACGTCGCTTTGCCACGCTCACGGCGCCCGCCCAGGGTCCGCGCACCAGTTCGCTGGCACCGGTTCCGCGAGGACACCTTCGACGTCGGTCGCGAGACCATCGAAGTCGACGAGGGGCTGTCCATCGGCATCTACAGCGCCGAACGAAGCCTCATCGACGCCTTCCGGCTGCGCCACCAAGAGGGCGACGAGACGGCCGTCGAGGCTCTGAGGCGGTGGCTCAAGCGCCCAGGGGCGACGCCTGCCGACCTCCTCGCAATGGCCAAGCACTTCCCCAAGGCCGAGCCATCGCTGCTGCAGACGCTCAGGATCCTCTCGTGAAATCGAAACCCACTCACGCCGACCTCGCGGGCTCACGCTACCTCGCGCTTCAGCGCCTCGCTTGGGCCCAGAAGAGGGCCACCGCCGAGTTGCTCCAGCTCTATGTTCTGGAGAGCTTCCTCCGACGGCTCGTGCGCTCCCGACACGATCGCGCGCTCGTGCTGAAGGGTGGGATGCTTCTGGCCGCGTTCGATCTGCGGCGAGCCACGCGCGACGTGGACGTCCTGGCGTTGAAGACCGACAACGACCCAGCGGCCGTCGAGCGCCTGATCGTCGATGTCACTTCGGTCGAAGCCGACGATGGCGTGGAGTTTCTGCAGGACACGATCACGGCAGCAGTGATCCGCGACGATGACGTGTACCCAGGCGTTCGCGCCTCGCTCGAAGCACGCCTCGCGACCGCACGTCTCAAGTTCAGCGTGGACTTCAACGTCGGCGATCCCGTGATCCCAGCGCCGCTCCGAACCGCCATCCCGGTGCTCCTCGGAGACGAGCCCATCGAGGTGCTGGCCTATCCGAAGGTAGTGGTCGTCGCCGAGAAGCTGGTGACGGCGCTCCAGCGGGGACGTGCGAGCACCCGCTGGCGCGACTTCGCCGACCTATTCATGCTCGTGCCGGGCGACCTGGTCGAGTCCGAGATCATCGAGGCGCTGCGTGCGGTCGCCAAGTATCGACGTGTCCCGCTACAACCGCTCGGCAACGTGCTGGACGGGATGACCGAGGAAGCCCAGGGGCGCTGGGCCACGTGGCGCCAGCGCCAGGGCGCGCAGGACCGCGCACCCGAGGACTTCGCGACGGTGCTGAAGGCGCTCGATGAGCGGACACAATCGTGGTTCGTGAAGGCGATAGAGTAGCAAAGCTGCTCAGCCCAACAGCCGCCTGCTCCCTGATGCGTCCGCCAGTGCTTGGCTCCTCGGCTTCCGCAGCTCAGTCCAGGACAAGCTTTCCGCTCTTCGACAGCTCCGGGTCGGTGCAAGATGCAAGGTTGAAGCAGCAAGGCCGGCGCTTCCCGCTGCTCATCTTGGAGATGCTCACCTCGACTCGCCGCTTGCGTGTACCGGGGTTCTTCGTCGCGTTGACCCACCGAACCCACTCCCACCGCGCCATCGGGGTGATCGCCTTCCAGAGATCTTTGATTTCCTGCGGGGCGCTCGACAGGGCCTTTCGTAGATCTGGCGGGACACGGGGTTCCGGCCAGTCCTTGGTCGGCTCGACCTCCACTTTGGCCTTATCACCCGGAACGGCCCCGGCGCCTCCTTGTAGGTTCGCCTCGACCCGCATCCAATGTCCGAAGTCTCCGTCAGGTTCGATGACCGTCTCGAATGGATGCCCGTTCATCGCGCCGCACACAGCCACCTGGCCCCGTGAAGGGAGCTTCTTGCTCGCCGCGTCGGGCAGGCGAAGGAGCGTCCGCCCACCTACCGCCTGCAACTTGGCCTCGAAGGAGATCGATAGCTTGCTGCCTCGCTCGGTCTCTTTCTTCGACCCGCTTCCTTGTCGCTTCGCCGTCATGTCAGGGCCTGATCGCGTAGCGCCCGTACGCCACGAACGTGACAAGTAGGAGCATGACGACACTCCAGATGAGGGGGTTCTCGGCCGTCAGCTTCACCGAATGCCGGGCGTACACGCCGGCGATCAACAAGGTCTCGATCGCCAACACGCCCGCGGCGATGGGGGTCAGACCCGGCATCCACTTCGTCGCGGCAGGAACGATCAGCAGCACCGCGCCGACCATCTCGACGACGCCGAGCGCGCGCCACCCACCATGCGGGATAGCCGTGAATTGGCTGGCGAGTTCCTCGAACTCGAACGCCTTGTAGTAGCCACCAGCAACGTAGAGGAGGCCCAGGACTGCCTGGAGAACCCAAAGGACAATGTTCATCGTTGTTCGTTTCCTTGTTCGAGGATCTCTTCGAGCTGGCCGTGCATCATCGTCCATCCATATTCCGCGCCCTTGAACGCCTGCTTCTGCTCGAAACCCGAGTGCTCGAACAACACCCGCGTCCCAGCTCCGTCGGCCTCGAGCCTGTAGCTGACACGGGTATCCAAGAAGTCGTCGACGATCCACGTGAAGGACAGCTCCCTCGGCGGGGCACAGGTCACAACCTCGCAGCGGACGACGAGGCCGTTTGCCAACTGAGGCTTGGGCGGGATTTGGAACGTGAAACGATGGCCGACGCGAGGCTCGAAGTCGTTGGGGTACATCCACTCCGCAAGCGCCTCGCTGTTCGCGAGCGCGTGCCAGACCGTCTCCGGCGACTGCGGGAACCTCAGCTCTCGGCGGATGGTGTGCATCACTGCTCCGTCCCTTCGGCAAGATGGCGCGCGAGACGGTCGAAGTGGTCGTCCCAGAACCGCTCGTAGTGCGCAATCCAGTCGCGAACCGGAGCGAGGCGCTCCGGCGCGAGTCGGTAACGCCGCTCCCTGCCGTGCCGCTGCTCGGTGACGAGTCCCGCATCGAGAAGCACTCGCAAGTGCTGCGACACGGCCGGGCGGCTCATGTCGAATTTCGATGCGATGGCGTTCACGGGGCGATCACCATCCACGAGCAGGTCAAGCATCCGACGCCGCGCCGGATGACTGATCGCGCCGAATACCTCGGGCTGGCTCTGCGTCATCATGAGCGGATAATACGTAAGAGAATTCTTACGCGTCAAGTGCTCACGAGAACCACGTGATTTCAGCCAGTTGAAGCTGGTCGCCCACCGCGCGACCCGGCTCAGCCCAACACCCGGACCCCGATCTCCGTCCCGGTCTTCGGTGCCGGCCCTCGCTCCTTCTGGCAGGCGAGCGCGATGGCCCAGAAGCGGTCGGCTTGCCCGCCCCGGGTGGTGCGCTCGGCGTCGAAGCTGACCTTGCCGGAGGCGAGGACGCGGCGCTCGATGGAGTGGATCTGGCCCGTCGTCTGTCGGGATGAGGCCGCGGCTGCCAAGCGCTTTGGCATCCGAGGTCACGGCATCGGCGCGCTCTACACCCGCACGGGGCGGCCATTCTTCGATGACGGCGCGCTCGAGACGAGCTTTCTCGAGCGTCTCCAGGCTGCACTCACGAAGGCCGATTTCTGGAAGAAGTTCGAGTCGCACTGGTTCTGCATCGACGCGGAGCTCATGCCGTGGTCTGCGAAGGCCCAGGAACCGTTGCGATCACAGTACGCACCCGTCGGCGCTGCATCCCGCGCCAGCATGAGCGCGGCGCTAGCAGCGCTCCGACTCGCGGAGTCCCGCTCGGTGGAGATGAAGGGCCTCGTTGACCGCTACTCGGCCCGCCAGCAGTGCGTCGAGCAGTACGCCCAGGCCTACCGCCGCTACTGCTGGCCGGTGTCGAGCATCGACGACCTCGAGTTTGCGCCCTTTCACCTCCTTGCATCGGAGGGGCGCGTACACGCCGATCGCGATCACGTCTGGCACATGAACACGCTTGCGCAGCTGTGCGACGGCGATGGCGGGATGCTGCACAAGACAGCGTTCAAGGTGGTCGACCTGACGAGCACCGAAAGCCAGGCCGAGGGAATCGCCTGGTGGGAGAAGCTGACGGAACGCGGCGGTGAGGGCATGGTCGTGAAGCCGATCGAGTGGCTCATGTGGGGCAAGAAGGGCCTCGTACAGCCAGCCGTGAAGTGCCGCGGCAAGGAGTACCTGCGGATCATCTGCGGCCCTGAGTACACCCTCGACGAGCACATCGAGCGGCTTCGCGCCCGCGGGCTTGGACCGAAACGGTCGTTGGCTCTGCGAGAGTTCGCGCTCGGACTGGAGGCCCTGCATCGCTTCGTGGAGAAGGAGCCGCTCTACCGCGTACACGAGTGCGTGTTCGGTGTCCTGGCGCTGGAGAGCGAGCCTGTCGACCCGAGGCTCTGAGGCAAGCTCGTCGTGTGGATCCCGACCACGATCGAGACACGTGAGGCAACCCTCGACTTCACGTCCTCCGAGCCAGGACGCCCGCGGGTCAGCCAGCTTTTCGTCGATGACGTGCTGATCAGTATCGAGAGCGATCGAGCGGCGCTCCCTCTGATGGTGCGCAGAAGCCGTTCTTCATCCGAGGGAAACGGCTGCGCCCAGGTGCGAGCTCGGGGAGCCCGAGAGCGCCTCGATACCGTACCTGAGCTCGACGAGGCCACCACCGATAGGACGACAGCCGAGGAGTTTCAACGGGTGCCTGTTCTTGGAACCCGCAAATAGGGGGATGCCACGTCCGAGAATGATGGGGACGACGGTTACGGTCACGTCGTGGACGAAGCCTGCGTCCAGGGCC
Organism: Polyangiaceae bacterium; assembly: GCA_050299315.1. GTDB lineage: Bacteria > Myxococcota_A > Polyangia > Polyangiales > Polyangiaceae > SZUA-265. Next base: position 41,580 of record JBNKVS010000043.1, on the reverse strand, counting down.
GATCGGATCAGGGCACCCCCGTCGATGTAGACATCGCGCGCGCCCGCAAGCTTCCTCGCGGAGGCGATGAGTTCCTCAATCGTCCCGCTCGAGCCTCTGACCGACGGTCGTGTGGGGTCCAGGGCTCGCGTGGTCGCCACGACGACCGGGGTCTGCCCGTATTGCCATTCGCCGTCGAAACCACTGATCGCGTCGTACGTCCGTCGCCCCATCAGCAACGCGCCGATCTGCTGCAAGAAGGGGGTGAACGTGTCCTCGACTCCCTCCCTCCCTACCAGCCAATCGAGCTCGTCGTTCGGGCCAGCAATGAATCCATCGAGCGACGAGGCAATGAAAACACGAACCTTGCTCATGACGCGAACTTATGACGCGGTGGCCAATCCAAGCAAGAGTGAGCCTACGGCCGTCACGACATCATGCGCGCCCGGTTCGCGGCGACCTGCTTTTCGTGGTCGGTGAGTCATCCGGCAAGGCGGCGTTGTCCTGGCACTCACCGTCCTGCTAGCGGCCAGCTTCGAGCTGTGCAGTCGAATCACTCTGCCACAGGAGCTATCCCCTCGCGGAGCGGCGTCCGCCATCGCCGTCGGTCGCGTTTCGGCACCGGGAGCCACTCCCTGCACGCCTTGCTCGCGGGCGCGAACGGTTGACCCTTGCCCTGGTCGACCAGCTCCGTCGCTCGGCTCTTGGGAAGCTTCACGACGAGCCCCGAGCTCATCGACCAGGGCAAAGGCCGACCCTTCGCGCCTGCGGGTAGGATCTTCAAGGAGTGGCTCGCCGTGCCCAAGCCCGACCGGCGCCGCTGGCGAGCGCTGCTTCGCGAAGGCGCGGCCTACGTCGCGAAGTAGAGCCAATGCGACTTCACCAGCTCGAGGAAGTCGTACGTGAGCGTGACCGACTCGACGCCGTTGTCGTCGGCCTCGTTGTCCCAGTCGCCGGCGATGAACTTCACGGGCCAGGCGCGGGAGAGCGACCAGCCGCGCAGCGTGGTGCCGTCCCGATCCTCCGGAGTGAAGCCGCGACGGCGAGGACCACCGTCGTCCCCTCTTCATCGTCGGCGCTGGCCCTCATACTTGGTCGAGCCCAACCCGGGTCGCCGCGGCTGGACCAAGCGCCCCGCGATGCGTCCCACGGCCTTCGCTTCGACGCGAAGGGGCCAGCCGAGTCGCTGGACGACTTCCGCAAGAGGCGCAACCATCAGGCGTGTCGGCCGGGCGGACTCGAAACCCACCATTCACCCGCCGAACCACCGTTTCCTGGGCGGCTCGCATCCGTTGCCAGCGCGCGGCGGGGGGGGGGCGCCGGTTCGCGGCATCGCTCGCCGCGGCAGGCTGGCCTTCCGAGCGTCAATGAGGCCGACCGACAGCGCTCGCCGCATTGGCATGGCAGTGGCCGGTTACCGTCCGTCCGTCCGCGTCGCGAACGAGGCGGGCAGGCTCGCCGGGCGCGAGCAACCGCTCGATGAGCGGATGGAAGGCTTCTCCCGCTGCGGTCGCCCGGGCGAGAGGGTTGCGGACTGAGAGGAACGTGCGATGCAAGAGCCCATGCAACCCCACGAAGAAACGGCCGGGCAAAAGGCGACGCGTGCGAGCGCTGCAGAGCGTGATCCGGTCTGCGGGATGGCGGTGCGTCCGAGCTCGCCGCACAGGTTGCAGCGCGAAGGTCGCGACTTCGCTTTCTGCAGCGCTGGGTGTCTGGAGAAATTTCGCACGGACCCGGCGAGATTTCTTGACGGCTCGAAACCCGGACGGAATTCCCCCGCTTCCGCAGGGGCCACGCGAACTTGCCCGATGCATCCGGAGGTGCGGCAAGACGGCCCAGGCAGCTGCCCGAAATGCGGCATGGCGCTCGAGCCCGCCGCCCCTTCTGCCGCGACGACGCATACCGAATGGACGTGTCCGATGCATCCCCAGATCGCGGTTGGAGATCCGGGAGGCTGTCCGATTTGCGGTATGGCGCTCGAGCCACGCACGGCCGCAGGAGTCGAAGAAGAGAGCACGGAGCTGGTCGACATGCGACGGCGCTTCTGGTTTGCCGCAGTGCTCACCTTGCCGCTCGTTCTCATCGCCATGGGCGACCTGATTCCGGCCAAGCCGATTTCTTCGCTGATGTCCATGCGGTCGCGCGTCTGGCTCGAGCTCGCGCTCGCGACGCCAGTCTGCTTTTGGTCGGCGTGGCCCTTCTTCGTGCGTGCGGCGCTATCGCTGAAGAATCGCAGCCTGAACATGTTCACGTTGATCGGGCTCGGCGTCAGCGTCGCCTACCTCTACAGCCTGGTCGCGGCGCTCTTGCCCGGCGCCTTTCCGCCTTCTTTCCGAGGCGAATCGGGCGAGGTCGCCGTCTACTTCGAAGCAGCGGCCGTCATCACGACACTGATCCTCCTGGGGCAGGTGCTCGAGCTTCGAGCCCGAAGCCAGACCAACGCGGCGATCAAGAAGCTTCTCGGCATGGCTGCCAAGTTGGCACGTCGGCTCCGGGATGACGGGACCGAAGAGGACGTCCCGTTGGAGGCCGTGCGGCCCGGTGACCGCTTGCGCGTGCGACCGGGCGAGAAAATTCCGGTAGACGGTGCGGTCATCGAAGGGCAGAGCCACGTGGACGAGTCCATGGTCACGGGCGAACCGATTCCCGTGCAGAAGCAGGTTGGTGACGACGTCGTCGGGGCCACGATCAATGGAACGGGAAGCCTCGTCATGCGCGCCGAGAAGGTGGGCGCCGAGACTCTTCTCTCGCGCATCGTGGCCATGGTGTCGGAAGCGCAGCGCAGTCGCGCGCCGATCCAGAAGCTGGCGGACGTCGTCGCTGGCTATTTCGTGCCGGTCGTGCTTCTGATTGCGACCGTGACCTTCGCGGTTTGGGCACTCGTGGGTCCCGAGCCCCGCATGGCCCACGCGATCATCAACGCCGTCGCGGTGCTCATCATCGCGTGCCCGTGTGCGCTCGGCCTTGCAACGCCGATGTCCATCATGGTCGCCACCGGCAAGGGCGCGACGCTGGGCGTGCTCTTCAAGAACGCCGAGGCGATCGAGGTGCTCCGCAAGGTCGACACCCTGGTCGTCGACAAGACCGGAACGCTCACCGAGGGCAAACCAAAGCTGGTCAGCGTCCTGGCCGCCGAGGGGATGGATGAAACGACTCTGCTTCGCTTGGCGGCCGCACTGGAGCGAGGCAGTGAGCATCCGCTCGGCGAAGCGATCGTCGAGGGCGCCTTGGATCGCGGCACCGCGCTCGCAGCAGCCGCCGGCTTCGAGTCGATCACCGGCAAGGGCGTGAAGGGCCGCGTCGAAACGCGGGCGGTCGCGCTCGGCAATCACGCATTGATGGACGACCTTGGGGTGGATGCGACCCATCTCGCCGAGCGCGCCGAAGCGCTGCGCGCTGATGGCCAGACGGTGATGTTCGTGGCGGTCGACGGCCAACCCGCGGGCCTTTTGGGTGTGGCCGATCCCATCAAGGAGAGCACGCCGGAGGCCATCCGCAGCTTGCATGCCGAGGGCATCCGCATCGTGATGATGACCGGTGACAGCAAGACGACCGCACTCGCGGTCGCCAAGAAGCTCGGCATCGATGACGTGATGGCGGAGGTCCTGCCCGATCAGAAGGCCGAAAAGGTCAAGGCGCTCCAAAACGAACGCCGCATCGTCGCCATGGCGGGCGATGGCATCAACGACGCCCCCGCATTGGCGCAGGCCCAGGTCGGCATCGCCATGGGAACGGGCACCGACGTAGCGATGGAGAGCGCGGGGGTCACCTTGGTGAAGGGTGACCTGCGAGCCATCGCCCGCGCGCGCCGCCTGTCTCGCAAGACCATGAGCAACATCAAGCAGAACCTCTTCTTCGCGTTTCTCTACAATTCGGCTGGTGTCCCCATCGCCGCCGGGGTTCTCTACCCCTTCTTCGGCTTGCTCCTGAGCCCGATCGTCGCCGCCGCCGCGATGAGCTTCAGCTCCGTATCGGTCGTCGGCAATGCGCTGCGCTTGCGGGGTGCCGAGGTCTGACGGTGCAAGGCCGAACGAAGCCGCGCCGCCGTGGATGCCGCCTCGCCCGGCCGTTCGAGCCCTGCGGGTGGCTTCTCATCGCGGGGCGCGATGCTGGAGCAAGCACTATGCGGTCTTCTCCCGTGCCGCCGTCGGATCGCCGAAGCGGCCGTAGATGGCCGGCAACACGAGCAGGGTCAGAAGCGTTGCGCTGACGAGCCCGCCGATGACGACGGTTGCGAGCGGCCGCTGTACCTCGGCGCCGGCGCTCGTTGCCAGGGCCATGGGCAACAGGCCCAACGAGGCCACGAGAGCCGTCATCAGCACGGGCCGGAGGCGCTCCCGAGCTCCCTCGAGGGTCGCGCGCGGGAGCGGCAGTCCTTCGCTCTGAAGCCTGCGGATGTGTGAGACCATGACGACCCCGTTGAGGACGGCGATCCCGAATGGAGCGATGAAACCCACGCCGGCGCTGATCGAAAGGGGCATGCCTCGAAGCGCGAGCGCGAAGACTCCCCCGATGGCCGCGAACGGGACGTTCAAGTAGATGACGGCAGCAGCCCGTGCCGAGCCGTAGGTCGTCAGCAAGATCAGAAAGATCAGGGTGAGCGCCGCGGGCACGGCGATCGCCAGGCGCTCGGACGCTTTCTCGAGGTGCTCGAGCTGCCCACCCCACTCGATGAAGTAGCCCGGCGGCATGGTCAGTCGCGAGGCGATTCGGCGCCGTGCTTCCGCCACGAAGCCCGCCAGGTCGGCGATGCGCGCGAGCTCGTCCAAATCCTCGCCGTAGATCTTGATGGCCACGTCGGCTCGCACCCCGTTGAAGAGCTCGTTGGTGCGCAGCTCGATGGGCTGCGAGAAGAGGTAACTTTTCCCAGGTACTTCGCGCAGCAGCGTTGCCTGCATCGCTTCGACCAGCTCTCACGTATCGCTTGCCGTCCGCGAGCGAATGCGCGCAGCTGGGTCCCGCGACGCGGTCGCCCCCGCGCCCTTCCGGCAGGGGACGGCGAGGGCGCGAGCGTCGCGCAGCTGCCTATTTCTGCGAGCCGCGAGGGCGAAACGCGGCGGCGTCGACGCCGTGCTTTCTCAGCAGGCGGTAGAAGCTTTCGCGTTCGACGCCGGCCTGCGCGGCTGCCTCGGCCACGTGCCCGTCGAACCGGCGCATCAAGGCGCGAAGGTACCGTTTGCCGACGTCGGTACGGCCCCGTTCGAGGGCCTGCGCCCAGGTGCAATGAACGAGCGAGGGATCTTCCTCCTTGGTGGCCTCCGTGCGCAGCACTTCGGGGGGCAGGTCCGCGGCCTCGATCGTTTCACCCAGCGCCACCACGCACGCCCGCTCGACGGCGGATCGCAGCTGGCGAACGTTGCCGGGCCAGTCGAAGGCTGCAAGCGCTTCGAGGGCGCCCTTCGAAAGCCCTTTCGCCGTGTGGCCCCGACTTCTCTCCGCGTGTTGGCGCAGAAAGTGGACGACGAGCAGCTCGATGTCCTCTTTGCGCTCCCGCAGCGGTGGGATGCGGATCAGCGCCACGTTGAGGCGATACCAGAGGTCCTCGCGGAACGCGCCTCCTAGCACCATCGCCTCGAGATCCTGGTGGGTGGCCGCGATCAAGCGGACGTCCACTTCTCGCTCCCGCGCCTCGCCGACGCGGCGGACGGCTCGCTCCTCGAGGGCGCGGGTGAGCTTGGCCTGGAGCGAAGGCCGCATGTCGCCGATTTCGTCGAGGAACAGGCTGCCGCCATGCGCCTCTTCGAAGAGGCCTTTTCGATCGGAGCTGGCCCCCGTGAAGGCTCCCTTGGCGCTCCCGAACAGCTCGCTTTCGAGCAGCTCCGCGGGAACGGCGGCGCAGTTGAGGGCGACGAAGCGACGCGACGCCCGGGGCGAGAGCTCGTGGATGGCGCGAGAGAGCCGCTCCTTGCCGGTGCCCGTTTCCCCGACGATCAGCGCGGTCACGTCGCTATCGGCCACGCGCCGGACGAAGTCCGCGAGCTCCTGCATTGGACGCGAGCGGGCGATTACCCCGGGCAGCACCTCGCGAGAGCCCTGGGCGACGGGGTCCGCGAGCTGACCGCGTGCGAGCGCTCGCTGCACGGCAGCGCGCGCCGCCGCAGGGTCGAACGGCTTGGTGAGGTAGTCGTAGGCGCCTTCTTTGAGCGCTTCTACGGCAGTCCCGACCGTCGCGTAGGCGGTCATCAAGATGAACTCCGCCTGGGGGCGCAGCCGGCGGCAGGCGCGAAGCACGTCGAGCCCGTCCATGTCGGGCATCTTCAGGTCGCACAGCACCGCGTCCACCGGTTGGCTCGCGAGCAGGCGGAGCGCAGCTGCCCCGTCGTCAGCCGTCAGAACGTGCGCGTCCTGTTTCATGACCTTGGCCATGAGGCGGGTCATGTTCTTCTTGTCGTCGACGACGAGCAGCGTCGGCAGCTTCGGGGTCATGCGGGCGCTCCGCTAGCCGACGCGCTCGGCGTGGGGGCGAGCGGGAGGGACACCCGAAAGACGGCACCCCCGGCGGGTGCGTCGAGGACCTCGATGCTGCCGTGGTGGGCGCGCACGATGCCCTCGCAGACGGAGAGCCCGAGGCCGCTGCCGCCCCGGCGCTTGGAGAAGAACGGCTCGAAGATGCGCGATTTGTCCTCGTCCGTGACGCCGGGGCCCCGGTCGGACACCTCCACGACGTAGCGATCGCCATCGGCGCTGCCGCGGATGCGGGTGGCCGCGCCGGGCGGGGAGACGTGCCCCGCGTTGCTGAGGAGATTCAAGAAGACCTGCCGCAGCCTCGCGCCGTCGGCCATCGCGATTCCCTCCTGCGCCTCGACGAACACGGTGGCGGCAGCCGCAGAGACTTCGTAGCGCCTCGCCGTCTCGGAAAGGAACACGGCCATGGGCAGCGGGGAAAGCGAAAGCTCTTCCGCGCGCGCATAGGTCAGCAGGTCCTCGGCGATGCGCTGGCAGTGGCCGGCTTCCTCGTCTACGATGGCCAGCTCTTCCCGTAGCGTTTCGGCGTTCTCCTCGGGGCTCATGGTCTTGAGGTAGCCGCGAATGATGCCGATGGGATTGTTGAGCTCGTGGGCGATGCCCGCCGCCAGCTGCCCGATGGCGGCCATGCGTTCGTTGCGCAGCAGGCGCCGCTCGCGGCGCGATAGCTCGTCGGCCATGTGGGCGAAGGCGTCGCCCACCGCCGCCAGCTCTCCCTTGCCGACCTGGCCCGCCCGGTAGGCGAAGTTGCCTCGCCCGTAGTGAAGAGCTGCTTCCGCCAGCGCATGCAGGGGCCTGAGCACCACGGTGCGAAGCCGCAGCGTGAAGAGCACCGAGAGGGCGACCACCAAAAGGGCGCACAAGCCCCCACCCAGCAAACCGAGCCGGGTGGAGGCGGTGGCGTGATCGTGGGCGTGTGCCATCTCGCTGGTGGCGGCCTCGGCGATCGCGTCCGCGTCGGCGGCGGCGCGCGTCGAGAGTCGTTCGATCTTTCTGTGGACCTCGCGCGCTTCGCGCAAGTATCCGAGCTTTGCGGCGGGAAGCGCGGAGCCGATCAGTAGAGCGTGCATCTGCTCGGTCGTCTCGCCGAGGCGCGCGAGTCGGGCGTGCTCTTCGGTCGGAAGGCGGCTCGCGAGCGTCTGAATTCGCGCTTCCACGCGGGCTCGCCACTTCTCGTAATCGCTCCGGTGTGCGTCGTCGGCGTCGATGATGGCGTGGGCGATGTGGATCGAAAGCTCCCGCACGGCCGTCGCCAGCTGTAGGCCTTGCCGTATCGAGCTCTCGTCCTGGCGCATGGAGTCGACGAGCCCTGCCACCTCGTGGATGACGCTCAGGAGCAGCGTGCACATCAAGACGGCGATCGCGCTGACCGAGCCGAAGCCGAGCGCCAATTGCCGCGCGATGAAGCGCGGGGACTTCGGCTTTGCCCCCGGCTCGCTCGCGAGGCCCGGAAGGGCGCGATCGTGCGGGCTCACCGAGGAGCGGGCGAACGATTTCTCATCTTGCATGCGGCGAGCCCACTCAGCTTGTAACTCCCTCGGTTACACTCGGCAAGCCCTGCTTGGGTTTCCCGCCCGGGGAGGGCGCGCCCTCGTCGTGACGCGACTCGTGGCCGGAGCCCGTTCGGCACCTCAGGGGCGGGGCTCGTCGTCGATCAGGATTTTCAGCTTGCGCCCCGTCAGCGAGAAGCCGCGCTTCTGGTAGAAGGCGAAGCTGCGGTCCCAGCGTGCGTCTGGCGGCGCCGAAACATCGATGCGGCGCCAGCCTCGCCTCCGCCCGAAGCGGACGCAGTGCGCGATGACTTCTTTGCCCACGCCCCGCGAGCGCTCGGCGGGGGCGACCCACAGCTCGTTCAGGATGCCGTAGCGGCCTTGGGCAAAGAAGGCCAGCGACTCGGCGAGGTTGAAGAACGCGGCGACCTCCCCGTTGTCGCGCTCGGCCACGAAGCTCCAGTGGGCGTTCGGCTGCCGTCGCCACTGTTCGATGACGGAGGCGAAATCAGCGTCCGAAAGGACTGCCTGGGGCCCGAACAGCTCCGAGTACAGGCGACCCAAGTACTCGGCGATCTCCTCGCCGTCGCGACGGACCGAAAGCTCCCGAAACTGCATGGCCAACGCAATCGTACTCCTCCGCCCGACGCGGCGCGGGTCGAATCGGCGTGGGCGGGAGGCTGGGGCGAGGGGGCCGAGGATCCGGCTTCGCCCGGGCTCCTCCTCGCCGGCGGGGGCTCGTTTTCGGCGGGCGCGGCGGCTTCGAGCGCGGGCGACCCGCCCCGAGCAGACGATGGCCCGGTGCCGGCGGGGGGCGGGGCGGTGACCGCGAGCCCGCAACGGGGCGCCGGGCCCTCACCCGGCGTCGGGCTGCAGGGGGGCGTCGTCGAGCTGGCTGGCCCACGTGGCCAGCAGGACCTCGGAGCGCGCGAGGCGCCAGCCATCGATCCGGACGATTCGCTCCGCCTCGAAATCTCGATCCATTCGCTGCCGCAGCCAGATCACGTGCCCTTCGGGGGCCATCGTGGGGTCGAGCGCAAGCTGCAGGTCGGAAAGGGCGCGGCGCAGAGAGCTTCGACTCTCCGGCGGCTCGGAGCCCTCCACCAGCTGTAGATAGCGATCCCCCACCTGCCGCGCCGCGGCCAAGCCCGCGGTGCCGAAGTAGGCGGCGACGGCCTGCCGAAGGGTCTGGGTTGGCGGCGGCTGGGGCTCCTCGGGCTCCAGACCTTGCCCGGACGACAAGCGCGTTTCGTCCGAGCCGCTGCAGCCGGGCAGGGCCACAGTACCCAACAGGCCGGTGGCCCGTCGAAGAAAGCCTCGGCGCGAGTGTTTCATCGATCGCCCTCCCAGCGGCCGCGCAGATGATCGCCGAGGCGATGGGCGAGCGCGACCAGCGTGAGCGTCGGGTTGGCGAAGCCGCCCGTGGGGAACACGGAGCAGCCGCCGAGAAAGAGGTTCTCGACGCCGAACACTCGGCAATCCGCATCCACGACACCGTGCTCGGGCGAGCTGGCCATGCGCGTGGCCCCCATGTGGTGGCATCCGGGAGAGACGAGCCACTGCTCGACGGGAATCTCGGGAATGAACATTCGCCCGATGCCCGCGCGCCCCACTTCCCGCGCGATCAGCTCCAGCGTGCGATGGATTTCCAGCAGATCGCTCTCGGGCACGTTCCACTCGACGCGCGCGCGCGGCACGCCGAGCGCGTCCGAATCGTCCCGCAGCCGAACGCGGCTACCGGAGGCGGGCCGCTGCTCGGTGCGCACGTTGAGGTGGTAGAGGGTCACGGCGGGGGAGCCCGAAAGCAGGGCGCTGACGTGCTCCGGCCCCAGGCTACCGAGCTCGCCGCGATCCTCTTCTCGGTAGCTCACCATGCTGACCGAAGCATTGACCAGGCCCTCGCTCTCCCGAACCGTGCGGGGGAGGGCCAGGGCCAGGCGCGTGGAGGTGTCGACGCGTTCGGTGGAGTATTCGTCGGCCGTCGCCGCCCGGAATGCACCGGTGTATGCGCGCGTGTCCACCTGTCGGCGCAGGGCGATCGCGCCGAAGCGGTACAGGTGCGGATGCTCCATGAAGTGCTCGCCCACGAGCCCGCTCTGGTTGCCGAGGCCCACGGTCACGTCTTGCCGTGAGGCGAGCAGCATGCGCGGGTTCTCGATTCCGCCCAGGGCCAGCACGTAGTCGCTCGCTTCGGCGCGAAAGGGGATGCCCGTGAGCGTCGAGCAACTCAGGTGGCCGACCCTCTCTGCCGACTCCGCGAGCCGCACCGAAAGGAGGTTGGCGTTGGTGTACAGCGCGATGCGCTCGAGCTCCTCGAGCTCCGTGCGGTACGCGGGGACGAAGCGTTGCACCAGGTAGGGACTGAACTGGTAGGCGACGTGCCCCACCCGCGCGGGGTCGAGCGGCAGCAGGGGCAGGCCGCTGGCTGCCGACAGGGAGGCTCCGTCGTACTGCAGGGCGCCGACCGCGAGCGTGCGCTGGGCGCGCGCGTAGAAAGGCCGCAGCTCCGCGGGGCCGATGGGCCACCCGGGAAGGCCTGCGGAGCGCGACTCGAAGTCCTCCGGGTCGAGTGGGCGGCACCATCCTTGCCAGCAATTGGTGCTCCCGCCGAGGTAGCGCTGGCGACAGCTGGCGACGCTCACGCGATACCTGCCCGCGTCTTCCGCTTCGTACAGCTCTTGGGAGTCCGCCGAGGATAGCACGCCGCCGCCCTCCAGGAGCAGAACTGAAACACCCGCCTGCGCGAGGCCGCGCGCCAGCGTAATGCCAGCCGCGCCCGCGCCGACGATGCAAACGTCGGCCCGGAGGGTTGCGTTCGGCGAGACGGCCAGGTTGGCGTCGAATATCGTCACTCGACCAGAGTGTTCTTCGGGAAGGGCAGAAAATCCAGCGGGGAGTGAGGCTGCTATGGCCCGCGGCCCCGCGGCGGCGCACGGGGCGGCAAGAGGGTGCGGCCGCGCGCGGTTGGCCTCGCGACGCAGTCTGTCGGTGCTTCCGTCCGGGGCCGGGCGGCGCGGCCCTTGCGAGCGTTCGCTGCGGCCTCCGTCGGACTGCTGGAGGTTCGAGCCGATGTGCAATCGAAGGGTGGGGCACTCGTTGTCGAGCTCGATGAACTCGGTGCCCCCCGTGGGCTCGACAGGTCCGGGTTGCCGAGCGGGCCGATCGTCGTGCCGAGGGGCAGAGCCCCGCCGTTCTTCAACGGAACGGCGCCTCTTTCGGCCGCTCCCCGCGTGAGGTCGCGGTGTGCCGGTCGCTCCGCGAGGGGGTCGTCTTGCGGCCGCCCGCGTTGCTGCACGTACTGGGGAGTGAGCTGCCCGAACGTCGCGCGCGCCCGCAGAATGCGGCGGGCGGAGCGCTCGATCTCCTCGAGGTTGGCCGTACCCAGCTCCTGGAAAGCAACCGGCGTCGGCGTTTGCCGATCCAGCCCGGCGCGAAGCGCTACCCTGCCGCGCCCGGCGCCCAAGGTGGCCTTCCAGTCCGAAACCACGAAGCCCGTTCAACCAAAGCCCCCGCCGTGGTCCCGAAGGGTCGCTGCGCAGCACGTCGTGAGCAGGTGTGAGTTCTCCGCGTTCGGCTCCCGGCTCACGTCGTCGTCGGCGGCCACGGCGCACGCCGGATCCGATTCTTCGACGATGAATCTGGCAACGCGCGAACTCCTGGGCCCGGGCCCAGCCGGGGTGGCGCAGGACGTTGAGCGTCCGGGCCCGCATCAGGTCCACGCGCATGGCGCGCATCTCGGCGGCGATGACCGGGCCGATGTGGCGCTCGAGATCCAGGTCGAAGCTCGCGGCCCGCACCTCGGCGACGGGAAACATCGTCGACGGCTCGCCCAGCACACCGCGCACGCCGCGGGGGCCATCTCGCATCTCGAACGCTGGGTAGCCGACGCGGCTCACGCCTTGCGCTTCGAACGCTTCGCCGCCGTTCCCGTCGGGAGGCCCCTGGTAGCCGGACGGGGCGGCCTGCGTTTCGTCCAGCCCGGCGTCGCCGCGGAGCCGCCGCCGAACCGCGGGCGGGCACTGGGAGCCATGCAGACCCACATGCCGCCGGGGAGCCAAGGCGAAATCTGCCCGGCGATTTTCACAGGGCCCCCGACGGGGCGAGCTTTGAGCCGAATCGCGCATTGGGCCGCCGGACGGCCTCTTCGGCGACCGGGCTGCTCGTGGCTCAGGAGCCCGCGGCGAGCTGGGGCTCGCGGGCGGGGAGCTCCCGGGCCAGGTCGGCGGAGAGGTAGAGCGATTCCACGGTGGTCTGGCTGCGGCCGTGCAGGGTCGCTTGCGAGGAGCGCCCCGCTTCGAGCTCGAGCCGAACCAGCCCGAGGCTCGCCGGAAGGGGCGTGCCGTAGCGCTTGTCCCCGCTTCGCCCATCGAGGCTGACGATGACGCTCGTACCGCGCTCGCGAAGCTCGTGCAGGCACTGGACGAGGCGCCCACGACTGAGTGGCTGATGGTAGCGGCGGTCTGCCCCCCGGCTGGTTCCCTCGTACGGAGGGTCGAGGTACGCCAGATCACCAACGCCGGCGGGGCCCAGTGCCTGGGTGTAGTCCACCGAGCTGATCGAAGCTCTGCCGGCCAGGAGTGCCGACGCGGAGAGCAAACTGGCGCGCATCGTTTCGGGACGCGTGCCGAGGCGCCGCTTGTCCGCAGATTGGTTGAAGAGCCCTGCACGGTTGAAGCGCACCGCGCTCTTCACGCACCGAGCCAAAAGGTAGAGCAGCGCGCCCGGCTCGGCGCGCTGATTGAAATCGCTCCGGACCCGCTCGTAGAAGGCCGTGGGGGCTTGGGCCTGCCCGTGCCACAGCTCCTCGTAGCGCAGCGCCAGGCCGTGCGGGTCCTCGATGACCGTGCGCCACAGCGCAGCCAACGGCTCGAAGCTGTCGTTGAGCCGAATGGGGAGATCGGGCCAGCGCGCCGCGGCCGCCAGGCTGATCGCGGCCGACCCGCAAAACGGCTCGAAGAGCCGCTCGAAGCGGCTCGGGAAGCGCGCGAGGATCCGCTCGGCCAGGCGCCGTTTGCTGCCTTGATACGGGATGGGGTGAGGGGCGGCGCGAGGCACGGGGAGGTCATTGCGCGGCAGACGGAGCTGCCGAAGAAGCCTCCGGCAGCTCGGCCCGGCGCCTCTCGACCAGCTCTCGGCTGATGCGGAGATTCAGTTCCTTGTCGATTGGGTAAAACATCATACACAGCACTCCGAGCCCGAAGGGAAGGGCGGAGTACACGCTCGCCATCAGTCGGATGCCTTCGAGCACCTCCGGAGCCCGCGCCGTCTGCGGGGTGTAGCCGTAGGCCGCGAGCAGCCACCCGGAGATGGCCCCGCCGAAGCCGAGGCCCGCCTTCAAGGCGAAGACCAGGCCGGAGAACACGAAGCCCGTCGAGCGCCGGCCCATCTTCCACTCGGAGTAGTCGGCCGTGTCCCCCATCATCGCCCACAGCAGCGGAATCGTCGGCCCGTAGGCGAGGCTGGAGAGAATCGCCAGCAAGAACATCGCCCCGACGCTCGTCGGCGAGGTCAGCAAAAAGCCGCACTGCACGACGGCGGCCCCGCTCAGGCCGACGGAGAAGACCACCTTCTTGCCGAAGCGCGAGGCCAGGGGCTTGGCGGCCAGGATCCCGAGAATGTTCACGAACTGGCCCACCATGTTGAACAGGCTGAAGCCGACCTTCGAGGCGTCGTCGCCGGGCTTCACGACCAGGCCGAACAGGTCGAGCAGCGACAGCCCCACGCCGCCCTTCGCCACGGCGTCGGGGGAAGCGACCAGGCCGAGGTCGCGGAGCATGTCGGCGAGCGCTTCCCCGCTGACGTAGTAGGTGAAGTAGTAGTAGTAGGAACCGCCGCGCAGCGCCAAGGTGACGAACACGAACAGCACCATCCCGAACATCGCGAACCACGGCACGTTGCCTTTCAGATCGGCGAGATCGCGGCGGATGTCCGCTTTCTGTCCCGCGGGCGGCTGGATTCGCTCCTTGCTGCTCGCAAACGTGATGACGAAAAAAGCCACGGCCAGGCACGCGTACAGGCCCACCGTGACCGACCAGCCCTTGGCGTCGTCTCCGGCGCCGAACTTCTGAACCAGCGGCAAGGTGAAGCCCTGCACCACGAAGGCCGCGCCGATACCCGCCACGAAGCGATACGAGGCGAGGCTCGTGCGCTCGTCGGGGTCGCCCGTCATCACGCCCATCAGCGCCGAATACGGAACGTTGTTCATGGTGTAGGCCATCATGAGCAACGTGTACGTGACCACCGCGTAGGTCACGCGTGCCGACCCCGAGAGGCCGCCGGGCACGGTGAAGGCTGCCCAAAAAAGAACCGCGAAGGCGGGGGCGGACCAGAGCAGCCAGGGGCGAAACTTTCCCCAACGGTGCGTAGTGCGGTCCGCGATGACCCCCATCAGGGGGTCGGTGATCGCGTCGCTCAGACGCACGAGCAGGAGCATCGTGCCGAGCGTGGCGGCGCTGATCCCCATCACGTCCGTGTAGAAGCCGGCCTGGAAGATGATCAGGATCTGGAAGACGAAGTTGGCGGACGCGTCGCCGACGCTGTAGCCGGCTTTCTCCCGAAAGGAGAGCTTCGATGGGGCGGAATTCATGCAAATCCTCGGCTGCGACGGCCGCGCGGGTCGGGGCGCGAGCTCGCCAGTCGCGCCGCAGCCTAGATTGTTTGTCCCGATAGTGAAGTGGAAACGGTTTCGGATCCCGGCCGGATCCCGAGGCGGCCCAGTGTTTCTCTGGAAAGTTTCACGGTGTGCGGCGAGCAAGCCAGCGAGCGGAGCCCTCCGCCGCGGCAGCGGCACGGCGCCCGGGGTTCACAGGCCGCCCGGCACCCTCCCGCGGCCCGGTCCAGGGCGCGCGCGAAGCCCACCCCGGGCTCATGCGAGGGCGCCTCGGCGGCTGCGACGGGGCGCGGGCGCGGTTCGGTCGTTGCGAGAGCGAGCGCTCGCGCTCCCGCCTGCGCGCGGACTTGCCGAGAGCTCGCTGCCCAGGTCGGGGGCGACGGGGACGGCCGGCGCGAGCCCACCGGCGCGGGGGCGGTGAGCTTGGTCTGGCAACGGCGACGGGGTGTGGGGGGCAGTTCCGCGCCCGGAGTCGACGACCGGGCGCCGACTCCGGGCCCCTCGGGCGCCCGTCGGCGCGATCCGCCGCGACACGGCTGGGGGCTTTCGAGTGCGGGGCGGTGGCCTCTTGCGGCGTCGCGGCGTGGGCTGGACGCCCGCGCCGGCTCGGACGCGACGGCTGCCCGCGCAGCGCCCTTCGGCAAGGCCCGGGGCGGTGCTCTTCGGGCCATCGCCTCGCGCGCTGCGCTGGCCGTCGACTCCCCCATTTCCGCCGGCGCATTGTGCAGGACGTGCGGCGCCTCGCGGGCCGCCGGCGCGGCTCGTCGCCAGGGTCGCTCGTTGCCCTACACGGGCTCACACGTGCGGCTGGCGAGCGCCGGCGCGGCTATGTTGCTTTGGTGCAACAATCTGCGCGCGTTCCCGCCACGAGTACCCAATCCGTCAGGCGACGATCGATCGAGCGACTGCTGCACGTCGAGCAGATGCGGTATAAGCGAAGGCGTGGTCGATTGGGAGTCCGCTGGCCGGTGGCGTGAAGTGGCGTTGCACGCCGTGTTGGTCTGGGCCGTGCGCGTCGGTTGGTTGCTCGCCGGCTTGGCTGCCTGGGACGCCGCCAGCCTGCGCATCGAGCAGGGCGAAACCCCCTTGTGGCCGTACGGTGGCCTGTTCGGGGTCTACGGAATGTTGGTCTTGGTCCGGTATCGCAGAGCGTGGCCTCCGCAGGTGCGCGCCGCCGCGATGTGTGCGGTGTTGATGGTGTTGGCCGGGCTCGCCTCCACGCTCTACGGCTCGGCGCCGGCTGTCGTGCTCCTCCTGGCGTTCGCCGTGCTGTGCGGAGGACTGTTTCTCGGCCTGCCCGGCCTCGTCGTGACCCTCGCGGCAACGACGGCCGAAGTGCTCGGTATCGGTTGGTTCCTCGAGCTGGACTTGGGGGGCGCGGCGCCTCTCGGCACCAGTTTTCGGGGCTGGCCGCGGGCGGCGCTGGAATACGCCTGCGTCTCGAGCATGATCGCGGTCGTCGGCGCTCACGTCGTTCGCCGCATCGAAGCCGCCCACGCCGAGGCTCTCTCGGCGCTGGATCGGCTGCGCGAGGAGGAGGAGCGCCGCGCTTCGGCGCAGGCCGAGCTTCACCGGGTCCGGCGAAAGCTGAAGGACGCACAGCGGCTTCAAGCCGTCGGCCGGCTGGCAGCCGGCGTGGGGCACGACTTCAACAACACGCTGCAAGTGGTGCTCGCGTGGGCGAGCCAGCTGCGCGAGGAAGTCGACCAACCCGCCTTGCTCGAAGGGCTGGTCGCCATCGAGCGAGCGGCCTCGTCGGGCAGCGAGCTGCCTCGCCGCCTCGTTTCCTTTGGTCGAAAGGGCGCCGCGCGGCGCGAGGTCGTCGACCTGGGGCAAGCCATCGGGGACTTCGCCCGGTCTCTCTCCCGCTTGCTGCCCGCCGATATCGTCGTGGAGCGGGAGCTCCGGGGGGCCGCCAGGGTGCGGGTGGACCGCGCGCGGCTCGACCAGGTGCTGCTGAACCTCGGCATCAATGCGCGCGACGCGATGCCCAACGGGGGCACCCTGACGATCGGGTGCGAGCGCGTCGAGCCGCGGGATATCCCGGCGCACCGCCCCCCCCCCGAGGCAGGGGGGCGCTGGGCCCACGTTTGGGTGAGCGACACCGGCCAGGGCATCGCCGAGGGTGATCTGCCCCAGGTGTTCGAGCCCTTTTTCACGACCAAGGGAGACGGGGGCAGTGGAATCGGGCTGACCTCGGTGCATTCGCTGGTGAAGAAAGGCGGAGGGTTCGTTCGCGTAGACGCCGGCTGGGGTGTGGGGGCGACCTTTCACGTCTACTTGCCGGAGTGTGAGCCGCAGCAGGCTCTCGCCGAGAGCGAGGCGCCTGCCGCCGCGGCGGCGCGGTCGGCCACGGTCCTGTTGGTCGAAGACCAGCCCGACGTTCGCCGCAGCATGGTCCGCGCGCTGTGCACTCACGGGCACGAAGTGATCGCCTTTGCCTCGGCTCGCCAGGCGCTCGCAGCCCTCGAGGAGCACGCTCGTCAGACCGACGTGCTGTGCGTGGACGCCATCACGCCGGGTGGTGGAACTCCGGAGCTGATCGACCGGTTTCGCGGCCTCCGCCCCGGGGGCCAGGTGCTGATCTGCTCCGGCTACCTCGAGGCCGATTTGCGGCGTCGACGCGTCGATCTCCGCGGCTGCAGCTATCTCGCCAAGCCGTTCTCGGCGCAGCGGCTCGTTTCCGAGGTGATGCACCTGGCGAGTCGGGGCGCGCCGAGGCGAAAAGAGTCGGCGTGAGCGCGGCCCGTCTTCCCCTGCTGGCCAGCCTGGCGCTGACGAGTTGCTTCGTCGATTCCCGGTGGCTGGGAGCGGGCCGCCAGCAGGCGCGGCAGGAGGCCACCAAGAGGCGGCTCGAGCCCGCCCGGACCGACACGCATCCCCAGGGCACGCGCCTGGTTCGCAGCCGACAGGTGCGCCGAGTCACCCTCGTCGTCTACGCGACGCCGCGCTACGTGGCTCAGGGGGTCGACTGGCAGGTGCGCTTTCGTTCCGATGCGGAGGCGGCGAGCCGGATCCTGGAGCGCGATGTGCGCCTCGCTCTGGACGTGCGCTTCGGTGGGCTGTGGGAGCAGCAAGAAGACGATCTCGGGCAGGCGCTGTTGGCGCTGCAGGCGCGCCACCCGGCGGCGCCCGGTGAGCTCGTCGTGGGATTGGTGAGCGCGCGCGCGCTGTTGCCCACTCCGTTTCGCCGCTTGGGGGTGGCGCGCCGATACGGGCGCCACCTGGTCGTGCGCGGCGCCAACGACGCCTTGGAGTTCGACGCGATCGAGCGCGCTCTGCCCAAGCTCTCCGCGGCGGAGCGCAGCGGCCTGTACGCACAGCGGCGACGGCACCGCGCCGCCGTGGTGCTCGCCCACGAGATCGGCCATTGCCTGGGCGCTGGGCACTCGGCTGCGGGGCGAGACATCATGGGCTCGAGCTACTCGACGTCCCACGCCCGCTTCGCGCCCTCCAGCGTCGCGCAGATGGCGCCCGAGATCGCCCGGCGCTACGGTAGCTCCAGCCCCTCGGAGCGGGCGCAGCCCGCCGTGGCGCCGCGCTGGCAGCCCCAGGTCCCCGTGCCTGCCGCTTCCCCGCCGGCGGCTTCCGCGTTGCCCTCGCCGCCGCCCGCCTCGCCGCCCGAGCCGCCCCCAGGGCTCTCGGGCGCGACGGACGCGGCGAGCGAGTCGGGCATGGGCTCCGCCTGGACCGAGCAGGACGCTGAGCGGCTCACGTTGGCTCGCCGCCTGAGCGCGGCGGGGCGCCTGGACGAGGCCGCGACCGTGGCGGCGCCTTTGTTCGCGGGTCACGCGGAGGTCGCCGCGGTCGCGGAGCTGCGCTGTCACCTCGCCACTCAGCAAAGCCGACCCTGGGAGGAGACGCAGGCGGCGTGCCGCGCGTTTCTCGAGCTGCGGCGCCAGCAAGCCGAGCGGCTGCAGCGCTAGCCCGCAAAACAAGCGCTGGCGTGAGATTAGCGCTTGTTTGGGGGTTAGTGCCGTGTCCGCGAAGTCGCAATCACAAACCAGGGGCTCGTCTTGGACACGGCACCCCTTTTTCTCTGCGGCGCCTTCGGCGCCGACGTGCCCCGTCCGCCGCTCGAGGCAAGACGCCTCTCTTCCCGCGGCGACCGGCAATCAGTGATTACGACTCATCGGACGGGGCACTAGAAGGGTAGAACCGGCGGCCCGGCGCTGCCCAAGGGGACGTAGTAGTAGTTGCCACCGCAGTTGATCGACGAGACACAGGCGGACGCCGCCGAGACGACCAAGGCGATGGACAGAATGGTCGCCACGACGACGTAGCCGGGAGCCAGCTCGTCCTTTTGGATGTCGAGCCGCCGCGCGGTGATGCACGCCGCAATCGGGGGGACCTCGCTGGGCTTGCAGGCGAGGCCCTGATCGACCTCGAATGCCGGGCACTCGGTGAGGCACCTGAGATAGCCCTGCGGCGTTTTCTCGGATTGGCAGCGACCGTAGCAGCGAAAGGCCTCACCCGGGTCGACGGGATTGTGGCGCAGCAAGAGGCGGTACCGAGCCACGTTCGGGTCGTAGTCGGCGGGCGTGCTCGACGACCCGCGCGATCCCGAACACCCCACTGCGGCCACGACCGCGGCGGCGACGACGCGGCTGCGGGCCCAGCCGAGAGCTCCGCCGCTCGCGGCCGCGTCGACGCGCCGCGAAGCGCCAGGCGCGGCGCTCGTGGAGGCGGGCGGCGTCCCCCCACCAGGCCCGGGGCGTGAGGAGGGGGCCTCGACGGGGCCTTCCCCCGCTCGCGATTGGCACGCAGACGCGAAGTTTCCGCCGCGGCGGCCCGAGCTGTTCACCGAGCAAGCCTAACCCGCCCGCGCTTCGTCGACAATCGAAGGATGGATGCGCCCCGCCGAGGGGGCGCCACGACGGGAGGCGAGCCTTCGCTGGCCGTGCGACCCCTTCTCACTCTCTCGCGACTGCCCCGGCCTCGCTCCGCTGGCGGGGGGCGGCGGCCGAGGGGGGGCGAGCGGCGCGGGGGGCGACTTCGGGCTGCTCACCGGGCGAGTTTCGCCGGCGGAGCTCAGCGGAAGCGGCCATTGGGCTCGCTCTGCCACAAGTCCGGGTTCTTGCCCAGAGCCGCCTTCACGGGCTCGGTGGCCGCGTCGAGCTCCGCCAACGTATCGGCGTCGAGCTTCAGGCTCGCCGCCTTGGCGTTTGCGTGCGCCTGCTCCGGGTTTCGAATTCCCGCCAGAACGCTGGTGACGGCAGGGCGGTGTAGCAGCCACGCGACGGCGAGGTCCGCCATCGGCGCGCCCACACGGGCTGCGACGCGGCGAATCGCCGCCAACGCTTCGAACGTCTCCGCTTCGCAACCTGGCTCGGTGTGCCGACCGTAGCCGCGGCTGCTGGCGAAGTGGCGAGAGCGCGCACGCTTGGGGGGGATGTCTTCGATGCGCTGGTACTTTCCCGTCAGAATGCCCCACAGCAGCGGGCTGTAGCACAGCAGGCCGACGCCCGCTTCGAGGCAAGCCGGCGCGATCTCGAACTCCACCGCGCGAGAGAGCAGGGAGTAGGGCACCTGATTGATGCACGGAGCCCCCACGGCGAGCAGATCCGCGAGGTCCTCCCGGCCGAAGTTCGAAACGCCCAGCTGGCGCACCTTACCCTCTCGCTTCAGATCCTCGAGGGCGCTCCACGTCTCCGAGAGCGGGACCTCGCGGCTGGGCCAGTGGATTTGCACGAGGTCGACGTAGTCCATCGCGAGATCGGACAGTGACTTCTCGACGCTTTCCTTCACGCCTCGCGCGCTGAGACGATCGGGGCTCACCTTGGTGGCGACGACCACCTGGTCACGCCGATCGGCGAGGCCTTTGCCGAGGCGCTGCTCGGAGAGGCCGCCGCCGTAGCCCGGCGCCGTGTCGAAAAAGTTGATGCCCGCTTCGCACGCCGCATGGACGGCGGCGATCGAATCCGCCTCGCTCTGGGGGCCCCAGTTTTCGTCGCCGCACAAAGCCCAGCAGCCCATGGCGATGGTCGAGACGCGGATGTCGGAGTGGGGGAGGGTCGTGTACTTCATGGGAGCCGTCGCGGAGGTCGGTCGTAGACTGGGGAGGAGGCGCCCACACCGAGCGCGTTCGCGCCGCAGCCAGGGCCGTGCGCCGTACTGGTTGGCTAACGGACGTGCGGTGGGTCGTCAAGGCCGACCGCCTGTGTCGCCACCCGCTCGCGGTTTCATGGGCTGCCGCGTCGCCTCGGACGCGCGCCGCGTGGCCGGGGAGACGGGCGAGAAAGGGGAGTCAGTTGCTCTGAATTCGGCTCTGGGGGTCCCACACGAAGGGCACCGTAAAGGTCCCATCCGCTGCGAGGGCCGTGCCCCACACCGTGCGGGAGGCTTGGTGATCGTCCGGGCTGAAGTTCAGGGTGGTTCCAATGCCGAGGTCGAGATTTCGCACGCGCTGGTCGAGTGTCACCCGGAGGTTCTCGGTGGTGAGATCGGGGCCGTTCAGCTCCAGGGCGGAGACGAAAAGGCTCGCCACCAGGTACCCTTCGAGGGAGGTGAAGCTGTAGCCGGCGTCGTCGTAGCGGTCGATGTCGTTGCGATAGGCCACCACACCGGGAGCCTGGGATCGGTAGTCGGGAACCACCTGAGTCACCATCACTCCCTCGGCGTAGCTTCGCTGCCGCGAGGCGTCGAGGATGTCGGTGTACGTAGCGGGCGCGCTCGTGAGGCTCTCGGCGAGCGCGTCAGCGCCCACGAAGGAAACGTTCACGAAGAGTACGTCGAGGCGAGCCGCTCGGTCCGCGTCCGCGTTGATCCAATCCTTCATGTCCCGGATGAACTTGTTGCCGGGTTGGTAGGTGTCCACCATCACGATGGCTGCGGACTGCCTATCGGTGTTGTTCGCCAGAAGGCCCAACAGGAAGCTCTCCGCCGCCGCGATCGAAGGGCTCGTGCTGTCTACGTCTTCTCGGTCGTATTCGACCAGCTGGATGGCGTTGGCCTCCGGCAGGGGGCTGACCGTACGATTGTAGGCGCGCTCGACGCCGCGGTAGCCGGATTCGCCGTAGCTGTCGGATTGAGCGAAGACCAGAATGCGCCGGTAGTCCACCTCGGGGTTCTCGATGATTCGGGGAATGCGCTCGTTGGCAATGTAGTCGACGATGGCTTCCGTTTCGTCGTAGTAGCCCGCGCGGAAGTTGTAGACGTACGGAGAGTTCGTGCCGTCCCGCAGATAGGTCTGGGCTCCGGTGAACGGCCCGAAGAACAGCACGCCGTTTTTGTTCGCCACCGGCGCGGTCGCCAGCATCGTCGGCGTTCCGATGTTTCCGAGCAACGCGAACACTCCGTTGGGCCCGCGCCGGTCGGGCTCGCCTTCCGGCATGGCCTCTCGCACGTCCAGAAGGCGTAGCGTCGCTTCGAGGGCTTCTTGCGGATCGTAGTTGTCGTTGAGGCTGGTCAGGTCCAGGGGGCGGCCGAAGATGCCGCCGCTGCGATTCACGCCCTCGAACTTCGCTTCGATACCGCGCCGCATTTCGGTGCCTAGATCTTCGCTGGGCCCCTGCAAGGGACCACTCATGCCGATTCGGATGACCGCCTCGGACGCGGGGAGGCACGCCATCACCCCGTCCAGCGGGGCGCACACCTCCTCGGCGGCGCAATCGTCACTTTGGATGCAGCTGAAGCGCGTGCCGTCGAGCGTCGGCTCGGAGCAACCGCTCCCCCACGCGACCAGGGCGGCGCACGCGAGCGCGAAGGGCGACCCGAAGGCGAAGCGACTCGGCCCCCGTCTGGTCTGATGGCCCTCGTGGCTGGGCGGGCGCCTTCGCCGGCTCACGCTGGGCGCGGGGTCGAAGCTCCCCTTCGGTCGCGATGGCGCCAGGAAACGCCCGCGACCGGACTGCCCGCGACCGGACTGCCCGGCATCGAGAGCCGCTGGGTTGGTGAGGTACCGCATGGCTAGAACGTCCCCGAAATGGTCACGGTCGGGCGATCGCCCTCGAGCGCGGCGCCGACCGCCGGTGCCTCCTCATCGCCGCCCAACAAGTAGACCCCGACGTACGTGGCCAGCAGACCCACACCGAGCGCCAACCCCGCCCCGCCGACGTATTTCTTGCGTGTGCCTTCGTCCACGAGCTCACTCGCTTCGGCGCGGGTGAGGGGCGAGACCCGGCTCGGATTGTCGTAGGCGCTCTGGCCCGTGAGGCTCGAATGGTCCTGAGCGCCGGAGATGAAGTACAGGGTTCCCGCGGTCCCCAGCGCGATCCCGCTCACGACCAACGCCCAGGGCGTGGCCTGCTCGATCCAGGACGCCTCACTGTCCGCCGGCGCCGCGCCGCCGCTGACCATGGCGACCGGCTCGCGCCTCCTCACGGCGGGCGGTGCGGCGGCGGCCCTCCGAAGTGCGGAGAGCCGCTTTCGGGCTTGCCCGCGACCCGGGGCCTCGGGTCCCGAGCCATTCAGGAACGCCTCGTACTTCTCGCGGGCGGCCTGCGTGTCGCCGAGCTTTTCGTAGCAATGGGCGATGTTGAACAAGAGCGTCGCGTCGTTGTCGACGGCGTACGCTTCGATGAAGCGCTCGAGCGCCCGCCGATACTCCCCCCGCTCGTACAGGCGCGCACCCTGTTCGTTCAGCTTCGTCACCCGCTCGTCCACCGTGAGTGACTTCGGGGGGGAAGGCGCGGTCGAAGCCGCTTCGGGGGGCTGTGCCCGGGCCCGCGGCGAAGCCGCCACCGCACACAGGAGCAGAGCGGCGGCGGGGAGGGCTCGCATCGACTGCGAGCGGAATGGGGCCAGCTGGACGCTGGTGCCCCGGGGGTGAAGAGGGTTGGGCGCGATCATCGGTCGGGGGCCTGTCGAGAGGGGACTCCAATCAATCGGAGCCTGCGACTGGGAGGTTTGGGCGCCGCCTCGATGAGGCGCACGTTGCGTTTGTCTCGGTCCGGCTCCGCAGAGCTGGCAGCACCGCTGGGAGCCGCGGCAGCCGGGCTCTCGTCGGTGGGCCGGCGCGCAGCCGCCACGGCCGAGCTCGAGGTGGCGCGGCTGCGGGGGGCGGCCTTCGCCCGCAAGGGCTTCTGGGTCCTGGCTACCGAGTGCGTCCTTGCCCGAGAGGTAGCTGCCCGAGAGGTGGCTGCCCGCGGCTTCGCGCCGGCGGTCCGCGCATCCGAACGCGGCGCCGGGGTGGCGACTCGCTCGTTGGCGCCAGCGGACGCCGCGGGCTCGGCGCCCGACCGATCGTTCGACGCGAGCCCCTCGTCGACCTCCGAAGGCGCGTCCTCGGGGCCGGGCCGGGGGGTGCCTGGGCCGGCCACAGGGGGAGCCGCGGTGGGCCCCCTCCCGGCGCGCGAGAGCCGCCCGGGGCTTTGGCTCGCACCGCCCTGGCTGGCAGCGTTCGGGTGGGCGACGGCCGGCCGCTCGCCGCTGGACGCCTCGAGCGGCCGGGACCGGTGCGACGTGACCGGAGGGCTCGCAGAGGACGGGGAGGAACCCTCGTACGGGGCGCGTTCGCTTTCCGACAGCCACGCTGCCAGGGCCAGCGCCAGGGCCAGCGCGGCGGCGGCCGCGCCGACTCCCCAGGACCGCGGGTGCGACGCCCTGTGCCAGGCCGGGGTGGGCTCCAGGCTCGCCGCGGACTGGCTCCCGACCGCGCCAGGCGTCCGCTCGCTCGGGTCGGTGCCCGGGGGTAGGCGCGCCCTCAAGTCGAGGGTGGAACCGCGCAAGATCGAGGACGAGCGCTCGGCGTAGAGGCGGGCGTTGAGAGGAGCGAGAGGAGCCAGCGCCGCGGCCAACTCTGCGACCGTTTGGTACCTTCGAGAGGCATCCTTTTCCAGGCACCGGCCGATGATGGGTTGCAGCGCGGCGGGCGCGTGCGGCAGCAGGTTGGCGATGCGAGGGGTTGGCTGCTCGATGATCTTGGCGCAAATCTCCGTGACGCTTGCGGCAGAGAACGCCGTCTCTCCGGTTACCAGCTCGTAGAGCACCGCTCCGATCGACCAGATGTCGGTTCGATAGTCCACGTTCGGTGCCGATCGGACCTGTTCCGGTGACATGTACAGCGGCGTGCCGACCACGTAGGAGGTCTTCGTGAGGGATAGATCGTCGCCGAACACGTGACCCGTGAGGGCTGCCTTGGAGATCCCGAAGTCGAGCAGCTTGATGACCTCCAGGTTGCCCTGCCTCGTCAGAAAGAGGTTCTCGGGTTTGATGTCTCGGTGAGTGACGCCCAAGCTGTGCGCGGCGGCGAGCGCCTCGCACGCCTGCAGCACGTATTCCACCGCCCGATCGATCGGCAGTCGACCCTGGGCGTCTCCCATGTCACCCAGGCTGCGGCCCTCGAGGTACTCCATCACGATGTAGGGGCCGATCTCCTCGCTCTCGCCCACGTCGAGCAGCTTGCACACGTGCTCGTTGCGAATCTTCGCGGCGATCTTCGCCTCTTTGGCAAAGCGAGAGAGGGTGCCGGGGACGCGCTGTAGATCGGCGCGGATCAACTTGATGGCGACGACTTCGTCGAGGCCCAGGTGCGTGGCCGCCAGCACGATGCCCATCGCGCCCTCTCCGATCAGCCTGTCGATCCTGTACTTCCCGTCCAGGACTTGGCCCATCCAAAAGCCTCGGCGGGTGCCGGAGGAAGGTGGCTCGTGCACGGCACTGTGGGCCTGCGGCCCGCGATCCCCCGGCGCGAGCTCGAGGTCCTCCGCGAGAGGCTCGGAAGCATCCCCGGCGCCCCCCTCGCTTCGTGCGATCGGCTCGACCGGCGCCTGCGCGATCGGCTCCAGCCCGCTTTCGCTCGGAACCGTCTCGGGCGAAGGCTCTTCCCCGAAGGGCTCTCGACCTGAGTCGCCAGGGTGCGCCGAGGCCAAGGCCTCGTCATTGGATCTGCTTGCTGCCATCGAAGACCGTTTGTTCCGTTGCGTGCTGTGGGGGTTGTAGACGTTGGCTCGCTCGCCGGCCACCTCGCAGGAGCGGGGAACGTTTTCATCGTCCCCCTCGCAGGACGGGCTCTCACGCGCTGGTTTGGGGGGAACGGCGCCCCGAAAGTCCGCATGCTCTCGCCAGCCATCCTGACCAACTTCACGATGAGCATCTCTGGCGCGACGAGCCGCGCCTCGATCCTCCATCGGGTCCCTCTCCGCGAAGCAAACCGGGCCCGAGTCGAGGTCGCTCCGCCCCGGAAGCTTCCCTTCGAGGTCGACGGGCGGCGAGCCAGCCCCGGCCGCGCCCGCACGGCTCATGCGCTGGCTGCCCATCGGATCGATTCTCCCGCCGTCGCTTCCCGCGACGGCGCCGTCGGCCGAATGGCCCGTACGGGAGCCTGCGTTCGGGTGCCGAGCGCGCCGCCACCTCGCTTCTCGTCCGCCTCGGGGACGAGGAGGGGCTGCGGAGTTCCCCTTCCGGCTGTCTCGCCAGTCATTGATTGTATCCTGTCTGGGCTTCGGGAGCCTCCCGTCGCGAAGGGCGTCCCGCCGATGGCGGCACTGGTTTCCGGGGGGCCGTGAGCGCGTGAAGCCTGATATCGATAGCCCAGTGCGTTATTGACCCCCCGCCCCTAGCAGCATCCATGTTTCTCCCTTGTTTTCGCCCTTTCGAGGACATCGTCCGGCCAGATGAGACACCCGCGGGGTCGCCGGTGGGCTGGCGAAGGGTGCGGAAACGCTACCCGGCGCCAGGGGGTCGGCCCGGAACCGGCACCCGGACCTTGCCCCGACCTTGTCATAGCTCCTGCGCTGAGTGTAGTCCCGCGTGGGGGCTTGGTGCCGATTGACCGGTGGCTCCTGGAGCTCTTGGGGCGAAACGACCAGGGCCGAGCGCACACGGCACGTGTGGCTCGGCCCGGATGTGCCGGCAGGCGTTCGAGCCTACTCGGTCGCCGTCTCGATCCAGCCCTCCGTCCAGTCGTTTTCCCCGTCGAACGCGCCGGCGTAGTCGACGGAGTCGAACCAGCTGTCGTCGGGACCGTCGCCGATGCCGAGCGCCGGGGAGCCTTCCATCGGCATCCATGCGTCGAGCATCGCGTCGGCTTCGAGGACGTTTGCGTCATTGATGAGCGCCGCTTCGGCGTCACTGCCGTCCGTCACGCTCGCGCAATTGAGCACCAGATTGCGCACGGCCAGGTCACCCGAGGTCACGTTCGCCTCGGTCGCGGGCTCCGTCACGTGCAGGCAGGGGCCGTAGCCCACGACGATGCTGTTCCAGATTCGACCCTGCGTGCCGCGCCGCAGGCGGATGCCGTCCTGGTCGTTGCCGTCGCGAGCGATCAGCGTGATGTTCGACAGGATCGGGCTCGAGATGGGCGCAGCCTCGTTGTTCATCTCCTCGTTGTCGGCCTCGATGCCGCGCGGGTCGTCGCTTTGCTGCCCACTGTCGTCGAGCTCCTGAGAGACGACGAACTGGGCTTTGCCCCGCCATCCATCGGTCCAGTCGATCTTGTCGTCGTTGATACCCGTGAGCACCAGGTGCTTCACGCCCACCGTACCGCCGAAGAATTCCACGGCGTCGTCGAAGGCCATGTGAATCTGCACGTAGTCCACCGTCGTGCCGCTGCCGACGCCCTGGAATGCGATGCCGTTCAGCTCGTTCTCCGGGTCGACGTCCTTGCCGGCGAACTCGATGCGTACGTAGCGCAGAACGCCGCTGTCGTCGTTCGCGTCTTCGCCGCCGAAGCGGCCCGTGTCGGCCTCGCCCGGTGCGGAGCCAGGGTCTT
Organism: Polyangiaceae bacterium; assembly: GCA_050299315.1. Taxonomy (GTDB): domain Bacteria; phylum Myxococcota_A; class Polyangia; order Polyangiales; family Polyangiaceae; genus SZUA-265. The sequence goes on along the minus strand of JBNKVS010000043.1, from coordinate 14,384 downwards.
CGTCGTTGCCGTCGGCCACGTTGATGGGTGCTCGACCGTTGATGACGAGCCCACCCCAGTCCTGGATGCGGCGCTCGCCGACCTCGTTGGAGCTGGTGAACACGATCGGAGCGTCGGCCGTGCCATCCGCCATGATCTTGGAGCCGCGCTGGATCAGGATGAAGCTATCTTCGTTGCCGAACACGGTGGTGCCGGGCTCGACCGTCAGAACCGTTTCGTCCGCGTCGTCCCCGACGATGACCGGGCCGACCATCAGCCACGTGTGATCGGGATCCAGCGTGAGGTCCTCGGTGATCGGCTCGTCGAGCGAGGAGTTGATCTCGCAGATATCGCCGCGCGTGGTGATGGCGGGGTGCTCGGGGCAGCCTTCCGCCCCGCTGCCCATGCCGGCGGTTCCGCCGTCCCCGCCGTCCCCGCCGCCCTCGCCCCCGGAGCCGCTGCCTCCGGGCGTGTTGTCGATGACGTTTTCGTCGTCGCTGCAGGCAAAGGCCAGCAGCAGGGTACAAGCCCCGAGGAGCGAAGTGAGTGTCGCATGCTTCATTGGAGCATTCCTTTCCTTGAGCACCGGAAATTTTCCGGCAGGTCTAGCCCCACTCCCCAGCAACGTGAGTGACAAGTGGGAAACATCGCTGGTCGTTGGTCGCTATCGCGGGAGCCCGATTTCGCGAGCTCGGCGCGGTGTCCCACCGCGATCGTGAAACGCCTTTGGCGCCGTGGGAGACTCGTTCAGGTCCGGGCTTGTCGAATTTCAGTCCGGTCGCAGGCCAACCTCGACCGTCGCGGGTTGCTGGATTTCTCCGCACCCGTCGCGACTCACGGGGAGGGTGACCGTTCGTGCGGCGTACCCGGAAAGCGAAAGGGTGACCTCGACGGAGTCGGCTCCCTCCTCGACGCCTTCTTCGGGTATCCACTCCGGCAGCCACCATTCGCAGAGGTCCTCGAGCGGGATGGGGCGACCTCGGTCGGCCGTGATTTCGAGGTCCGGGTCGCAGAGCGCTTCGTCCTTGCGCTCATCCATGATTCGAAAGCGTGCCGACGGCGGCGCGTAGTCGTAGGCCGTGCACTCGTCGCCGCACGCCGCCGAACTCGCTGCGGCCAGGTAGGCCAGCGCCCAGCCGAAACCAGAGGCACGAGTCGAGGTCGACCTCGGAGAATCGCTAGCATTTGCCATGGCAGTCGGACCTTCCATCGGTGTTAGAGCGACCAGCTCAAACCCATCGAGATGCTGCGGCCAGAGCGTGTTCTTTGGGTCACGCGGTCTCCCTGGGTTCGCGTCTGCTCGGGATCGAGCAGGTTCGTTGCCTTCAGCGACAGACGAAGGCCGGCGCCCAGCTGCTGAGAGGCGTTGAAGTCGATGCGATGCGCCGGCTCCGCGAAGATGTCCGGTGCGCCGGAGACGCCCACCTGTGCGATCCACGGGCCCGTCACGTTATAGAGCAGGGTTGCGACGAGTCCCGAGCCGCCCTCGATCGTGTCGTCGTAGCCGAGCTGTGCGTTGACGACGTACGGGGCCTGCCCCTGCAAGGCGCGTGCGGTCGAGGTGGCGCGACCAAACGTGCCGCTCAGGTCCACGTCAGACTGAATCAGCGCGATGTTGAATGCCACGAAGGCGTCCGAAAGGGCATCGGCGACGAAGCCTAGCTGGCGGCGACCTTCGAGCTCCAGCCCGAAGTTCGTTGCGCTCGTGGCGTTGGCCCAGGTGTACGCGTCGCCGGCACCGCCCTCGGCGATGATCTCGATGGGCTTGTCGAACGTTTTGTAGAAGCCACCGATGGAGAACAGCTCGTTCGTCGAGAAGTACCACTCCCAGCGCAGGTCGTAGTTGTCGATCGTGGCCCGCTCGAGCTCCGGGTTGCCGGAGAACGCCGTGTTGCTGGTCACGTCGTAGAAGGGAACGTCCGCGAGCTCTCGGAACTCGGGCCGGGATACGGTCCGCCCGAAGCCTCCGCGCAGCGCCATCTCCTCGTTCATGCGCCACGTCATGGTTGCGGCCGGGAGCACGTCGGTGGTCTCGAGGGTGGCGTCGGTCGGGTCGTCGGGATTGAAGCGACTGGTCGTGGTGACGCTCTGTTCCGAGCGCTCCACCCGCGCCCCGGCCATCACCTCCACCGATTCCGTGATCGGCGCCTCCGTCATCACGTACCCGGCGAGCATCCGCTGATCGGCGATGTACGTGTCGGACTCGTCCGTGATGTTGGAGAGCACGACCCCGTCGGGGGCGTAGTTTTCGGGAACGAGAATCGCCTCCGGCGACTGCTGCCCCAGCGTCTCGCTGCGCACGCGCTGCCCTGGGCGAGTCGCTCGGTAGCGCAGAATGTCCGACTCGCGGTCGCGGTACATGAAGAGGCCGCCGACCTTCACGTTTGCCTGCAGGCCGCTCCAGACGCCGAATGGCTGTTTCCAGGAGAGGTTCGCGTTGTGGACCCGATCTGCCAGCTCGGTGTAGATGCGCTCCGGATCGCCGGCGAGCTCGAACGGGGCGCCCTGTGCGTCGATGCTGCCCCCGCCGCTGTACGAGTACTCGCGCCGGTCGGGGTCATCCAGGTTGGCGACGGCGAAAGCATAGCTCCAGTCCAGCTCGGCGTCCGAGAGCCCCGACAACGTGTGGTGGCCGGTGAGCTGCTCCGTCAGCAGCTGGCGCTCGATGAAGCGCAGGCGAGAGGCGCGCACCTGTCGGCCCAGGTTGTCGTCGAAGCCCGTCACCTGATCGACGCGGTCGTCCGTCACACGCAAGAGCAGGGTCGTGCTCTTGACCTCGTTGCCCTTTGCATATTCCGATCCAATGGCGAGGATGCCGCCGCTCGATATCGTTTGCTGAAGCCCCTCGACGTCGAGCTGGTCCGTGAGCTGCAACCCGCCCTCCGCCGCGGAGCTGACGACGTAGCGCCGGTTCTCGGTCAGCGCGCGATCGAACGAGCTGCTGTAGAGGCCCGAGGCGAGAAAGCCGACGGGTACGTTGCCGATTTCATAGCTATCACCCGCCGTGATCGTGAACTTGCCATCCATGGGGGTGGTGCGTCGGTAGACGTTCCAGTTGTTCGGCATCGAACGCCCGAACTGCTGTAGCTCCTCGTCGTCGTAGCCTTCCTCGAAACGCGTCTCGCGACGTAGGTCCCCCGCGTTGCGCACGCCGTCGGGCAAGGCTCGAGTGCCGTCGTCCGTACCGAGGAAGTCGAGTCCACCTCCCCGGTAGACGAAGCCGTCGCGCAGGTTGGTCTGCGAGTTGTATCCGAGCTGGGCGGTCGCCTGCAGAGTCGCCTCCTCGGGGTACGAGCGCGTACGGAGCTGCACCATGCCGCCACCGAACTCCGCGGGCATGTCGGGCGAGAACGTCTTCTGGATGAGCACGCTCTCGAGCACCTGGGTCGGGAACAGATCGAGCGGGACGACGCGGCGCTCCGGGTCCGGGCTGGGGATCAACTGCCCGTTGAGCAGCGTGGCGGAATAGCGATCGCCCATGCCGCGCACGAACACGAACTTTCCGCCGACCACGTTGATGCCGGTGACTCGCGAGAGGGCTCCGGCGGCGGTGGAAGCCCCCGCGCGGCTCATCTCCTCGGCGCCGATCACGTCGGTGACGCTGGAGGATTCGCGCCGCTCGTTGATGAGCGCGGCGACGCCCCCCTTGATGTACGGCGCGGTGACGACGAAATCCGCGAGCTCGGCAGAGCTCGGGACGAGCTCCATCTCGAGCTGTGTGACCTTGTCCCCGGCTACGACGACGTCGCTGTGAGATTGTGTGGCGAATCGCGAGTGAATGACCGATATCTGGTACGTGCCCTCCGGCAGCTCCAGCCGGAAGCGCCCATCGGAGCTCGAGGTCGTCTCGACCGGTACGCCGCGAACGAAGACGCGCGCACCCGCCACGGGCGTCTGCTTGTCCAAGGATTGGAGGAGACCCGTGACGATTCCCTTGGGCTTGGTCGCCAGGTCTTGTTGGAACTTCTTCGCCGCCTCGCGGGCCGCTGCCGCCTCTCCGGGGGCCATGCGGTCCACCGTGAGGACCTTCTCACCCGCGGGATCCAGCGTGATCAGCACCTCGGTACTTTCGTCTTCGACGATCGAGACGTTGCAGATCGTGTGGACCAGCGTGCCCCCCTCGGAGCCGGGGCGCAGCTTGGCAGGGATCCCGACACTGATGCATTGGTTGCCCTCGCCCAGTTGCACGCGCGCCGCGCCGTCGGTGTTGGTGCGCACCGGGGGTCGACCGGGAGCGGAGACCTCGATGCCGGAGTGGCTCCCCAGCTGGCCGTTGATGAACACGACGACATGCAGCTGCCCTTGGGGGGCGCTGGAGTCGTCCAGGCCCCCGTCACTGCTCACCGCCTCGGTGGTGGGTCGCGGCTCGACGCCGGGCTCGGGCCCGAGCTGCGCCAGCTCTACCGGCTCGTTCGCGGCGAGCTGGCGGGGAGGCGCCCCGTCGGGCGCGGCGGGCAGGGCGGGGAGAGGCGCCGTGGGCGCGCCGTTTGGCGGCACCGAGTCGGCCTGGGCGTGGGCCGAGCGGGCCACTCCAAAAACCAGGACCAGCGCGGAAAAGCGAGCGGTGAGCATGGGCGAGCTACTGTTGGCATTCCCAACCCGCCTGGCGGCAGGTTTCGATCGCTTTGCGCAGCTGCAGCGAAGCCTCGAAGAGTCGGGAATTCGTGATGGAACGCAGGTGGTTCTCGGCCCGATCGAACTGACCGGTGTTGAAGAAGGCGAACGCGAGAGCGTATCGAACGTCTTCGTCGGCAAGCAGGCCGAGACGTGACAGAACGGAGCCCATGGCGGCAATCTGCTCGAAGTGCCCCTGGCTCAGGAGCAGGCTCAGGCGCTGCTTGAACTTCGCCTTTTGATCCGGAACCCGCGCGTTGTTGCGCAGGGCGCGCTCGGTTCGCCGCGCCTGTTTGAACAGCTCGGCCGCCTCGAGGTAGTACTTCGGCTGTTGGCGCGCGGTGTCTTCGAAGATCATCGCCGCGACCGTGGGCTTCTGATTGTCCAGGTAGCTGTGCGCCAGCTGCAGGGCGATGGGCTCGCTCGCCGGGAAGCGGAGCCGCGCCCGCTCGAGCAACAGCTGTGCCTGCTGGAATTGCCGACCAGCGCGCAGGGCCTCTCCGATCGCCACGAAGTCGTCCGCTCGAACGTCTGGTCGAGCGAGGTAGCCGTGGCTCAGATCGACCACCTCCTGGTAGAGCTGCAGCTCGACGAGACGGAAGATCTTCATGCGGGTCAGGTCGGGCTGGCCCGGCAGCTTCTGCAGGCCCTCGCGGAGCGCCGCGAAGCTCTCGGCCTTTTGCCCGAGCTCCCAGTGCGCCTGGGCTCGCATCAGATACCCTTCACGGACCTGCGCCGCGGCCCCGGCCCTCCTCAGTGCCGCCAGGCATTTCTCGTACTTCTGAGACCCGAAGTAGCCCTGTGCGAGATACAGCTGCACGACGGGCTCGGTTTGCCCGGCCAAAACCGCCTTCTCGAAGGCATCGGTCGAGGAGGCGAACAGTTGCTTCTTCAGGTAAACGAGGCCCTGCAGCGTGTACAGCTTCTTCTCGTCCACGCGCTCCGCTTCGGGATCGACCTCGGAGAGAAGCTGCTCCGCGCGGTCGTAGTGGCCATCGGCGATCATCTTCGCCGCCAGATCGACGAGGTTGACCTCCTCGCCCTCGCCCTCGCCCTCGCCCGCCGCCAGGGCCGCGGAGGGCGACCGGAGGGCCACGACCGCGACGGTCGCCACGACAGCGGCGCCGAGCGCCATGCGCCTGGCGCCATGCAGCAGCCGCGCGTGGAGCAAGCTGGCTCGGCGTCGCATCGGCATCACGTCAGCTCGAATCGAACGGTCTGCGTCACCCAGCCCGCCACGGGCTGGCCCTGGTATTCCGAAGGCTGAAACTCCCACGAGGCAATCGCATTCTGAGCCGTCTCCTCGAATACGCCGGGCGGTGAGGCGTCCAGTACTTGCACCTTTTCCACGGAGCCGCTCTCGTTGATGAAGAGGCTCATCTTCACGTACCCCTGGATGCCGAGCTTGCGGGCCTTGGCGGGGTATTCGGCCCGAGTGCGGCGCAGCGGCTGGGCCACCTTGTCGACCGCCCCCTCCGTCATCACCATCTTCTTGTTCGTGTCGCCGAGGAGATCCTTGCTGACCTCCTCCAGCCCGCCCGCGGTGAAGGTCGGCAGGTCGAAGCTGGCACCGGAGAGCGACGCCGCGAGGTTGGGCATGGGAGCCCGCGGGGCCGAACGCAGCTGTCGAACCTCTTTGCGCTCGACCTTTTTGCGCTCTCGCTTCGGCGGCTTCTTCCGCTCGACTTTGAACTCGACGGTGTTGCTCTCGGCCTGCATGGCCGGGGGCTGCTCCGCCGCGTTCATCGCGTAGACGACCGCGAACACGGCGGTGCTCCCGATGCACATCGAGCCAAGGGCAATCGCGTGGCGTGACATTCCTCTCATGATGGCGTTCCTTTTGGGGTTCGAAGTAAAAGAAGTGGCGCTGCTACGGGGCGAGGTGCGCGGCCCTCAACCCGCCTCCTTGAGCGTGGCGACGCCGACGCTCGTGGCACCCCCGAGGCGGCACTGATCCACCACCTCGACGAGCTTGTCCGCGGGCACTCGCCGATCCACCACGACGAGAACGGACTTGGTCGCCGCGCTCTCGAGAAAGCCGCGAACCCGGCTCTGGACCATCCAAGGTCGCACGGGAGAGCTGTCGATGTAGATGTTGGAGCTCGAGTCGATGTTGACTCGCAGGGACTTGCTCGAAGAGCGCGTAGCCGTCGAAGCGCCTGGCCGCTCGATGTCGATCTGCATGTCCTTGACGAAGGTCGTCGAGACCATGAAGAAGATGAGCAGGATGAAGACCATGTCGATCAGAGGCGAGATGTCGATGTCTCGGTTCTCCTCCGACTTGTGGCGTCGTTTCATGTCGCCTCCGCGGTGAGCGGCTCGGGGCTCCCGAGCCAATCCTTGATTTGTTCCAGCTCCTGTTCGAACCGAGCCTGGCGCCGGTCGAGAATTCGGCCGATTACGATGCCCGGCACGGCGACCGCGAGGCCCATCTGCGTGGTGAAGAGTGCTTGGGAAATGCCTCCGGCGATGCCGCCGGACTGCGAAAACAGGGCCATGTCACCCAGCGAGTCGAACGTCTCGATCATGCCGACGACCGTGCCGAGCAGCCCCGCCAGGGGCGCGGTCGACACGATGCTCCGGATCACGCTCTTGCCGCCGGAGAGCTCCTTTCGGATTTCTCCGAACGCGTCGTCGAGCAGTGGGCGGGTGGCCAGCCCCGGATTCTTCAAGCGTAGCTCCAGCCCCCACACGACGGCCGTGTCGATGATCCCTCGCGGCTTGCGATCGAAGCCCCGCGCGTAGCGGCGCAGCAGCGCGCGCGCGCTGCGCGGGCTGCCGCGCCGCAGGGTGACGATGCGGTAGCCCAGCGCGTACCACAGGGCGAGCGTTGCCAGCGCGAGCGGCGGCATCACGAATCCGCCCTGCTCGAAGTACGTGGCGAGCGCTTCGACGAAGGTTCCGACGGTCACGACGGTGCCAGCGCCCCCTCACCGACCGGCCGCGAGGAGGAAGGGCGCCCCTCGGTCGGACGGTTGGTGATCTTCGCGCCGAGCGCCAAGTTGACGATGTGCAGCGCCGAGCGATCGATGTCGCCCTTGATGCTCTCGGCCCAGCCGTTGAGCAGATTCCCCAGCACGAGCGCCGGGATGGCGACGACCAGGCCGAGCTCCGTGGTCACCAGGGCGATCGAGATGCCACCCGACAGCAGCTTCGGGTTGCCGGTGCCGAACTCGGTGATGATGTCGAACGTGGCGATCATGCCCGTCACCGTGCCGAGCAGACCGAGCAGGGGCGCCACCGCGGCGATGACGAAGATCGCACTACCGAACCGGTCGAGCTTGGGTTGCTCGTGCAACACCGCCTCGTCCACGATGTCCTCGATCTCGCTGCGCGAGCGCCCCAGGCCGCGCAGGGTCACGGCCAGGACGCGGGCGAGCGCTCCCGACGACTTCTGCGTCAACGCGATCGCTTCGTCGTAGCGTTTGGCCTCGACGAGGGGCTCGAGCTGGCCCATCAGGCGGCTGCCGCTCGCCGAGCTCGGAGCCAAGAGCAGTACTCGAAGCAGGGCCAGGATCATGGCGACGACGCCGCCGACCACGATGACCCAGCCGATGATGCCACCGCTGTCGATGACCTCACGAACCGATTTCTCGGCGCGCTTGTCGGCACGCCTTTCGAGAGACTCGAAGAGGAAGACGTTCAGCTCGCCGGGGGCCGACGAGGCGCCAGACCACGCGCTGGCGGTCAGCTTGCCGCCGGGCTCCGGCCAGATCTTGAGCTTGCCGCCGCCCGCAGGCGCCAGCGCGCCCGGCGCCTGATCGTCGAGACCGTAGGCCGCGACCGAGCCGATGCGCAAAATGGGACCCATCACCTTTTGGCCGCTCTCGGCGAAGTACGAGCCGTTCGTCTTGCGGATCGTCCCGGCCCGCCGCAGTAGCGGTACCGCGCGGGCGAAGCCCTGCTCGATCTGCTGCACCTGGGCGGCTCGCTGTGCCTCCTCGTCCTCGGGCAGCTCGGGGAGCTTCTCACCTGCCTTCTCGAGCGCCGCGTCGATCTGGGTCAGCAGGCTCTCGATCACGTCGGACCCCTCGCTGACGGTGTCGACTTCGCGCTCGACGTTGAGCAGCCCTTCCTGAAGGCGGTCCGCCTCGATCGCGGTGCTCATGACCTTGGCCTGCAGCGCATCGAGCTCGGCCCGCGCGGTCGCCATCCTCTTGGCGTGCTCCGCCTTCAGCTCCGTGATGCGCTGTTGCAGCGTGTGTTGCTCGGCCTCGAGAAAGGCGAACTCGCGCTTGTAGGCCTGATCGAGATCTCCCTCGGCGGCTGCCACGGGCCGATAGGCCACGGCGAGAAGCACGACGACCGCACCGACTCGGGCGATGAGGGAGGCGGCCGCCCGGCGGCCCTTGCCTCGTGTGGACGGGCGTTTCATTCGGCACCTTCCTGGGTCTCGGCGGCTCGGGGGGGCGCGGCGGGCGCCTCGCCTTCCGACTGGGCCACCACGGTGTCGTCCGCGAGGGTGTTGGGGAGCTGGAAGTAGCCGACGCGGATCTGCTTGCGAAAGCTGTCGAACAGGGAGAGCAGTCGCTTCTTGCTGGCCGGATCGGTGACGAGGCGATAGACGTACGCGCCTTCCTCGCGCTCGGCGTATCCGACCGAGTCATCGTTGGTCTTGAACAGCAGCATCACCGAGCCGATGCGCAGCACGTCGGCGAGCTGCTCCTGCCCCTCGAGCTCGATGGTCTGCTGGTACAGACCATTTTCTCGTGTGAGACGGAATTCGTCCTCGACGAACGTCCACAGCCGGGACACGGCGCGCGGGGGGCTGAGCAGGCCCGTCCTCAGCTGATTTTCGAGCTTCTCCAGAGCGGCTAGCCGATCCGGGCGACGGAAAGGGAGGCTCGTCTCGACGAACTGCCGAATGGCCGCCAGGTGGCGATGGAAGAGGGGCTCGAGCTCGGCGTCCTGGTTCTTCGTCTCGGCGATGGCGTCGCGCTTCTCGGAGACGGCGAACCGCAGCTTCTGGACCCTCGTCTCCTCTTTCTTGAGCTCGAGCTCGAGGTTGACCTTCTGGCGAGAGAGGGAACGCAGCTCGTCGCGCTGGTCGGCCGTCAGTGTCGCCAGCTCGCTCGACAGCGTTTCGACCTCGCCCCGCAGCGACGAGAGGCGCTGGGCCAGACTCTCCACGGTGTCGGCGAGGGCGGGAGAGGCGGCAGCGGCCAGCGCCAAGAGCGCGACGCCGCGCAGCCTTGCGCGGTTGAACTTGGTTCGAGCGGTCATTCGCAGATTCCTTCCATTCGGCTCGGCTGACTCCGCGGTGGATTTTTCGTGCTCGCTGAGTGAAAACGGCCCCTCCCTGGGTGACCGTGGGGTTGCGACGTGACCCCTACGTGTCTCCCGGTGCAACAGATGAAGCGACGGCGAGTCGGACTCGTCGACAGCGAACGGCGACTAGATGCCAGGATCCCGGCCCGGAGATTGTGACAAGTCTGTGAACTGCTGGTGGCTCCCGGTCAGGGGCACTCGGAAGGCGGTCGGCCGCCATGGCTTCCTCGTGACGAGCGTAGCGCCCCGGAGGCCTTTGGGGCGTGTTGTACCCAACGTGTCACTCAGCTGTCACAGGGTAGCGGTACGCAGGCGCCCATGTCTGGAGTCGTGCTGCTCGTCGAAGACGAACGAGATCTCGTGACGACCCTCGAGTTCAATCTCGAGCGGGAAGGATACACGACGCGCACCGCGATGAGTGGAAGGGCGGCCCTCGAAGCCGCGAAGGCGGACCCAGTCCCCAGCGTGATCCTGCTCGATCTCATGCTGCCCGATATCTCGGGCATCGAGGTGTGTCGGCAGCTGCGAGCGACGCCTCGCACGCAGAACGTCCCCGTCGTGATGCTCACCGCCAAGGGCGAGGAGATCGATCGTGTGGTGGGGTTCGAAGTGGGCGCCGACGACTACGTCGTCAAGCCGTTCAGCGTTCGCGAGCTCATGCTGCGGCTGAGGGCCGTGGTTCGCCGGGGTGGGAAGGACGACGCCACCGAAGGCGAGCAAACATTCGGGCGCTTGCGCCTCGACGGCGCAGGGCATCGAGCCTGGGTGGACGATCGCGAGGTGGTGCTGACTGCTTTGGAGTTTCGCCTGCTGTCAACCCTGCTTTCGCGCAGGGGCCGGGTGCAGACGCGCGAGCGGCTCCTGCAGGACGTGTGGGGAATCGAAGCGGACGTGACGACGCGCACCGTCGACACCCATGTGAAACGGCTGCGCCAGAAGCTGACGGCCGCTGGAGAATATATCGAGACACTTCGTGGGGTTGGGTATCGTTTTCGGGAGGATCCGCCGGCGCCCACGCCCGGGCCGAATCGGGTATAGTCCGTGGCAACATGTCCAGGCTGATTTTGGTCGTCGAGGACGAGGCCGACCTCGTTGCCAATCTCGAGTACAACCTCGAGCGCGAAGGGTATGAGACTCGGCGGGCCTTGACCGGCCGGCAAGGGTTGGAGCTTGCCATGACCGAGCCGATCCCCGATGCAATTCTCCTGGATCGGATGTTGCCGGATATTTCTGGTCTGGATGTTTGTCGTCAGCTGCGAGCCGACCAGCGTACGCGAACCATTCCGGTGCTGATGCTGACCGCCAAGGGTGAGGAAAGCGACCGGGTCGTCGGGCTGGAGACGGGAGCGGACGACTACGTGGTCAAGCCGTTCAGCGTGCGGGAGCTGATGCTCCGGGTGCGCGCTCTGATGCGTCGAGTGGCGCGCGAGGCCACGGCGGGGGCCGAAGGGGAGCTGTCTTTCGGGTGCCTGCGGGTCGACCCCGTCGGCCACCGGGTGTGGGTGCAGGCGGCAGAGGTGACCCTCACGGCGCTCGAGTTTCGCTTGCTCACCACGCTGCTGTCGCGCCGCGGGCGGGTGCAGACCCGCGACGGGCTCTTGCGAGACGTGTGGGGCATCGAGGCCGACATCACCACTCGCACGGTCGACACGCACGTCAAGCGTCTGCGGCACAAGCTCGGGGAGGCGGGGGAGTACGTCGAAACGCTGCGCGGGGTCGGGTACCGTTTCCGCGACGTCGTGCCGGAGTCGTCTTGAGGGCGGGCGTACGGCTCAAGCTCTTCACCACCATTCTCGCGCTGATCCTCGGCGCCGAGCTGGTCAGCGGCGTGTATTTGGAGCAGCGGCTGCGCAGCTGGTTCGACGATTTCCTTCGCACCGAGCTGGCCGGGCGGGTCGAGATGGCGCGGGACATGGTCGAGCTGGCTCCGTCGCTGTCGCCCGTTTCCGTAGCCGATGAGCTGGCGGATCGGTTCGGCAAGTCGAGCCGCGCCCGCATCACGATCATTCGGGAAGGGGGGCAGGTCGTCGGGGACTCCCAGGTCGACGTCTCCGACCTGCCCCGCATGGAGAACCACGCCGGGCGCCCGGAGGTGGCGCTGGCGCTCAGCACCGGCCACGGCAGCGCCCGGCGCTACAGCAGCACGGTCGACATGCGCATGCTGTACGTGGCGGTGCCGTTCGAGCGACCCGATGGGCGGGGCATCGTGCGCGTGGCGATGCCCCTCTCCGAGGTCGAGGTGGCCGTCGCCCAGCTGCGCTTCGTGCTGCTCGTGGCCGGAGCCGTCGGGCTGGTGCTCGCCATATTCATCAGCGGCCTGGCTTCGCACCTGGCCTCCCGTCCGCTGCGCAGCATCGTGCGCAGCGCGCGCCAGGTGACCGAGCGCTACGGCTCCCGAAGGTTCTTGCCCGTTTCTTCGGACGACGAGCTCGGCAGGCTCGCAGGCTCCTTCAACGAGCTGGTGGGGGAGCTGGAGCTCACGCTGCAGAGCTTGGGCGGTGAGCGCGATCGGTTGGAGACCATCCTGGAGGGAATGACGGAGGCCGTCATCGCCCTCGACCCCGACAATCGCATCACGCTGATCAACTCGGCCGCGCGCGAGCTGCTGGCCCTGCCCGAGACGGCGGAGGGCCAGAGCCTTCCCGATCTGGTGAGTGTCCCCGCGCTCGCCGAGTGGTTCGAGCGCGTGCACCAAGCGGGCAGAGTTGCAGAGGAGGCCGAGCTGACCATGCCGCGCTCGCGCGAGGCGCTCGTGCGCGCGACCACGCTGAAGACGACGGGCGGCATGGTGGTCGTGATGCTCGACATCACCGAGCGGCGGCGGCTGGAGAAGGTGCGGCGCGACTTCGTCGCCAACGTCTCGCACGAGCTGCGCACCCCCGTCAGCGTGATCCAGGCCAACGCCGAAACGCTCCTGGAGGGGGCGATGAGCCACCCCAAGCACGGGCCGGAGTTTCTCGGCGCGATCTTGCGCAACGCCCAGCGGCTGGCGCGGCTCGTCGGCGACCTACTCGATCTTTCGCGCATCGAATCCGGGCATTTCGAGTTCGCCCAGCAGCGGCTCGTTCTCTCGACCTCGGTTCAGAAGGTGGTGGACGGGCTCGCCGGGCTGGCCCGCGGCAAGAACCTCTCCCTCACCTCCGACATCGCCCCGGAGGTGACGGTGCAGGCCGATGCGAACGCGTTGGATCAGATTCTCACCAACCTGGTCGACAACGCGGTGAAGTACACTCCCGAGGGGGGGCATGTTCACGTTCGCGCCGAGGAAGCGCTGCGCGCGGGTCAGATGTGGGTGCACATCGACATTTGCGACGACGGACCCGGCATCGAGGCGCACCACCGGGCGCGCATCTTCGAGCGATTCTACCGAGCTGATCCGGGGCGTTCGCGCGAGATGGGCGGCACCGGGCTCGGCCTCTCGATCGTCAAGCATCTGGTGGGCGCCATGGGTGGGGAGGTCGCGGTCACGCCGGGGCCACGCGGAGGCTCGGTGTTCCGCGTCACGCTGATGCGCGGAGTCGAGCCGGCCGAAGGGGAGCCGGAGTCCGTGCCTCTGGTGGTGCCGGTCGCCTCGTGAGGGTCTCGCCCTGCCGCCGCGCGCTCCCGTTCGGGCGGGGCCCGCCGCGCCGCAGTGACGGCGGCTACCGCTGCCAGCCGGTCTCGCCCTCCGCGAGCAGCTCTGCCGCGAGCTCGCCGCTCGCGACGCGGCTTGCCGGGCCCGTCTGGACCACGAAGAAGGCTGCGTCGATCTCGACGCGGAGCCTGCCGCCCGGCATGTGGACCGTGACCGGGCTCTTGCACAGGCCGAGCTTGGTGGCGGCGCAGGCCGAGGCCGAGGCCGAGCTGCCGGAGGCGAGGGTGTAGCCCGCGCCGCGCTCCCAGATCTCGATCCGGATGTTGTGCTCGTCGAGGGGTTGCAGGAGCTGCACGTTCGTTCGTCCCGCGAAGCGCGGATCTCGCTCGATGTGGGGGCCGAGCCGCCGCGCCTCTTCGGGGCTCACCGGGCGGTCGAGCACCACGCAGTGCGGATTGCCCACGCTCACGGCGACGAACCGCACCTCTTCACCGGCCGCGCTGAGGGTCTCCCCCACGACTTCGCGAGCAGGCCCCGCCAGGCCGACGGCTTCGCTCTGGAAGCTGGCGTTTCCCATGGTCATGCGCACGAGCTGCCGCGCCGGGTCCACGACGGCGGTCGAGGTGCCCCCGGGCGTGTGGATCGCGAAGGATTCGGTCGTGACCCGGCCGGTGTCCCACAGGTAGCGGGCGAAGATTCGCAGGCCGTTACCGCTCTTCTCGGCCTCGCTGCCGTCGGGGTTCAGGATCCGCAGACGCGGGATGGCAGTTGTAGGTTGCGCGTCCTCGCGCGACCCGTTGGCAAGCGGGGACGCTTGCCCTACATCGAAAATCGGCCCGTACAGAATCCCGTCAGAGCCGACGCCGAAGTTGCGATCGCAGATCAGCCGGATATTCGCCTCCGTCATCGCCACGTCCCGCACGTTCGGATCGATCACCAGATAGTCATT
>JBNKVS010000042.1:0-12273 GCA_050299315.1 Polyangiaceae bacterium | reverse complement strand
CGTTTCGGAGCACCGAGGGATCCGGGGCCGGCAAAACCAGCGGATCCCTCAACTCTTTTGTGCGAGCCGGCCCCGTGCCGATGCTCCGCTCCTGCAGCCTGCGGCTCCTAGCGAAGTCGCGCGGATCACCAAAGAAACCGGCTACGCGATGGGCAGTCGCGCGGCTCTGGCCGCAGCCCCATCACGCGCGCCAGAGCCATCACGCTACGTGAGCGAGAACTGGGCCTGAGGCATCAGCTGACGTGACCGCGTACAGTCTGAGTCGCATACGGGCCAGTCTGCTTGGAAAGGAGCGAGGCGGCCTGCCTGGCCGTCTCGACAGCTTTCTGTGAGTCGACTTCGTTGCGACAACAGACGCTGGTTTGCGTCGATAATGGACTCATGATGCGCCGCGAGTGGGGCCACCCGATATTTATCAGGAGTACTATGCCAAGATTACGACAGCTTCCCTCAGGTCCCCTGCAGGGCGTCGATATTGCCTTTGCGGAGGCGGGCTCCCCCAGGGCGCCGTTCGAGCTCCGCTCCTCCTTGTTGGTCGTGCTCGCCGGTGCTCTGGCGCTTTCGTGTTCTTGGCCCGAGCCCGGAACGAGCGTCAGCCTCGAGGTTGAGTTGTACCCTCAGGAGGCATCGATGTGGTGCTGGGCCGCTAGCGGCCAAGTAGTTGCCGCTCATTTCGGCCGTGCCGTGTCTCAGTGCTCCCAGGCGAGTGCCAAATTCTCCCGGGTGTGCCCTTGTGACTTGTGTGCGGCGGACTCTACTCGAGAAGGCGAGGGAGAATGCGATAAGCCGGGCTGGCCCGACTTTGAGGGTTTCTCCTACTCGAGAACCCATTGGGAAGCGCTCGATTGGGAAACGCTCATCGACAACGTCTGCCCGAATCCCCCGAGCTGCAGTGCAGGCAGGCCGGTGGCCTTTGCCTGGAAGTACCCGGGGGGGTCTGGCCACATGATGGTAGCGACAGGCTTCAGTGTCTCCAAGCTTGGGAAGCACTACGTAGAGGTCTTCGACCCGGCCTCCGACTTCGTTCCCTGCGTGGGCACCGTGATGCTCATCGACTACGAGACCTACGTTGAGGGGGAAGAAGGCGACGCTCACTGGCATGACTTCTACGACTTCGAGGAGCTGTGACGGTGAAAGCTTGGATGGTGGGGTTGGGGCTTTTACTGCCCTTGGTATTGGGTTCCGTTCCGTTGGCGTCCGCTCAGGGGGCGGCGTCGCCCGGTCGCCCTTCTCGCATCGCGGCTGCCCAGGCCGCGGGGAAGAGAGCTGTCGAGCGAACCATCGAATATTGGAATCGGCGCTACGCCAGCTGGAGCGGGCGTGCCAGAGACGCCGCCCGACACGCCTTGCGCGACTTCTCGGGTGCCGTCTCTCGGGGAAGGCGCAAGGCGTTCGGCCTAGAGGATGGCGAGGATGGAAGTCAGCTGGAGGTGGGAGACCCCGTCGGCTCGTACTACGTCCGACTGGACGAGCTGCGGGCATACACCGCTGGGCAGTCGCCACGCCCTCTCTTGCACCGCGGTCGTCGCTATCTGGTTCCCATTGTCTACAAAGGGGTGGTTCGTTCCACCGTGGTGCTGACTCGCGTCAAGCAGCAGTGGAAGGGCGTCGGCTTCGGGGCGCCCGAGGTCATGCGAGCGGTTCGGAGAACGATTGGCGCGCTTTCCACGCGGGGTCTGCCGCCGAGGGCCTTCTTGGTGCGCGTGCGCGCACTGCGCTTGGCGTTCATCGGGCACCTGCAGGACAATCAGGTCTACCTCACGCCGCTAAGCGTAGGGCGCGGTCGGTTGAGCGGGCCGCGTCCCGCGTCGGAAGTGTTGTTGGAGCTGGTGCCCCGGGCGCGAAGAACCCGCTCCGACGCGCCGGGTTGAACGGCGAGCAGCTTTCGGGCTCGAGCTTCGTCTAGCGCAGTTAGTCGAACTATTGCGCGACTCTGAGCTCGTGGTTCCGTCTATCGGAGGTCGAGCTCGTGGGCCCCAAAGGCCTGTTCTCGATCGCCCTCACGAGGGAGTTCAGTACATCGAAATTTGCAGGAATAGAACCATGAGAGAAAGAAAGCCCAAGCTAACATCCGTCGTCTCTTCGAGCTGCATTGGAGCGCTATTCATTACCTCGCTCATGTGCGCCGGTGTCTTCGGCGGTTGCACGCCATCCGCGACGGACACTCCGTCGCCTAACCCTGCGCTAGGCGACGCCCCTGGCGGAACGCGTGTGTTTCCTCAGCGCACCATCGCAAAAACGCAAGCCAACGCTTCCTGGCATGGGCAGCCCTGCCTCCGCAGCGACCGCATCCCCCCCAACCGTTCCACGGTGGACTCGGGTACGTCAGTGTGGATTTGCGACCCCTGAGTGATGGCTATCGACCGGCAACGGGGGCACCCACACGCGCGTTCTAGCGCCCTTGTGTGGGGCGCTCTTCATCTGGGCGCGTATGCGTGCTCCGAGAGTGAACCGACCCAAGCGGTTCTTCCGAGCTTGATGCGTCCTACCGTGGTCGACGCGGGGGGCGGGGCTTGGCCTCCGCCCCCCGCGGTTGAGCCGCCGCCACTTCCGAACTGGTGTGGTGATGAAGGAGCGGCGGGGGACATGCCTTCCCGCGTTGCCGCGGTCACGGACGCGTTCCTATCTTCGCTGCGGCAACTCTGCTTTGCGCTGATGGAATCCATGTCTACTGAGCAACAAAACGCTTGGACCGGGTACCTCGATGACTACACTGCGGTAATTGCCGGCTGCCGCAACCTCGTTCAGCCGCCACCTGGGGGGATCAACGTGTTTGGATTAGCCAACGTCGCAGCAGTGGGAGGGGAGCGAGGCTCGCTGAGTGAGGACGATGCGGACCTGCTCATTCGGCTGTTCGTTCCCCCGTTTTTAGAGAGCTTTCACCTGGACGGCGCTGCGCGCCTGGATGTGACGGCGCATCTCCGTCGCGTTGCCGAACTCGAAGTGGATCGCACGCTCATCGGGCTAGCCGTATGCGCACAAGGCCGCGAGGACGCGGGCCCGTGAGGCACCTCGCACGTCGGCTGCTTGCTGCGGGGGCATTCGTAGGGGCGTTCGCCGGCTGTACGCTTCTTTCGGATCTGTCCATTAGGCAATGTGAAACGCACGCGGACTGCGACGGGTGGCAGAGTGAAATTCGCCGCTGTGAGAACAGCCGCTGTGTCGTCGGATGCCAGAACAACCGGCACTGTGCGGCTTTCGACCCTCGCAAACCGCTTTGCTCCGCGGTCGGCTCGCAGTGTGTCGGCTTCACCACGCAAGAACAGGAATGCTACGTGAGCACGGCGTATGACGATGTCACGATGGGGGAGCTCACGGCCGAAGACCTGACGATCGTGGGCGCCTTCGCTTCGACGGTAGATTCCGCAACGTGGCTTTCCTCCGAACTCGCCGTTGCCGAGTTGAACGAGCGCAGTCGAGTCGCCTCCGACGTGCTTCCCCCGAGTGTTGTCGTGCTATGCAAGAGCAACCCCGAGGAGGTATTGGCCGGTATGGACCACCTGGTGGAAAACCTTCGTGCGCAGGCAGTCGTCGCCTCGATGGAAGACCTCGCGCTGGAGGTGGTTCAGGAGGATCCGGCCTTGAGCGAGCGCGCACTGTTGTTGGTGCCGGGGGCGGTGGGTTCCGTTGCAGGAGGAGAGGAGAGGCCGCTCCTTTGGTACTTGGGGGGCCGAATGCAGGAGGTGGCCGGGGCATATGCCCATCTACTGCAAGTCGCGCAGGATCGGCCACCGCCAGAAGGCACGGAAGCCAGACCATTGCGGGTGGCGAGTTTGAGTGCAGAGGATCAGGAGTCGACGTTTCTCGAAGAGCTCGTCGACGACCAGCTCCGGGCGGACGGGCGCGACCTGGCTGAGTTGTTTCGAGAGGCTCGGTACCGGCGCTACTCGCTCCCGGACGAGTCTTCTGCCGGCCGGGGGGAGAGCTTGGAGTCCCTCGTCGCGTACGAGCCGGACATCGTTCTCGTATTCGTCGGGGGGGAGTATCCAGGGGGGGCAGGCGAGCGGCGACTCGCTGCAATTGCTCAGCTGGAGGCGATGCGGAGCGAGTCATGGTCTCCCCTATACGTGTTCGGCCCGCGTAGCCGTGGGGATCGAGCCATCACCGGGCTGGCCGCTGAAAGCGAAAGCTTCCGGCAGCGGGCCGTTGGGGTAACCCCCGACCGAGTCCCCGACACCAACTCTCTTGCCGAGCTATATGTCCGCCTTCTCGAGCGGAGCCCCGCGGCTGCGGAGCGAGGGCTTTTCCCATCGGAGTTGGTTTACGACGGAGTATACCAGGCGGCGCTGGCCACGGTCGTCTCGCGTCGCCGCGGGCACCCAGCGGGTGTTGGGGGAATTCTGGATGGCCTTGCGCAGGTCGTCGACCCGCGTGCGGACTGCGTCGAAGGAGGGCCGGACGGGCTCGCGGCGGCCGCGGAGCGCATCGCGGAGGGCGCGTCGTTTCAGCTGTGCGGAGCGTCGGGGCCTCCGTGGTTTGGGCCGGATCACGCGCGAGGCAGTCAGGCCTGGCTCTTCTGCTGGGACGCGTCGTACCCGGTACGTGTGCTTGGAGCGCCGTTTTCATTGCCCACCGATTCGAATTCCCCGATAGATACAACGCTTCTCTCACTCACGGAGCCGGGGTCCCCGGCAAGTTATCGGTGTGCCGCGCAGTTCTTCGCGTCGGAGGCTTCGCAGTGAGCACTTCGGAGGCTCGCCGCCCCGACGGGGTCGTTTGGGCAATGATGCTCTGGGGGGGCTGCCTGTCAACTGAGCCTCCCGGTTCGGAGCTGAGTGCCTGTTGGGCTGCTGCGCGGGTCGCAGCACCCGAATCCGTGGTTGCCACGGTGCTCGAAGGTCCGTACGAAACCTGCAACGCCGTTGTCATTGCGCCAACGCTGCTCCTCACGTTGCCGGGCTGTGTGAGTCACCTCGTTTCCAACGACCCGAACGCCGGGTTCGAGCCCCCCCAGTGTGACACCGCCAGTGGGGCCCTTCGCGAGGATGGAAGATTCATCGACCGGTTCTCGATGGCGCCCGCAGTAGTTCGCGTGCTCGATGAGATCGGAGCGTTTTCCGAGACACGGGTCGTAGACATCTTCCTTTCAGAAGGCAGCTCCGCGTGCGCGTCGGCACTAGCCGTGCTGGAGGTTCAGCCGCCCCTTGCCAGGCCCGCGGCTTCGTTGCGACTCGAAACGAAAGGGCTTCTCGTCGACACCCCCGCGACTCTGGTGGGATTCGACCTCAGCTACTCGAGGTACGAAGCACCAGCAATCGTTGTCGATCGAACCTCCGAGCAGGGAATTCGTGCCCTCGTTCCGCGAACCTTCTCACTCGAAAGCGGGGCCTGTTCGTTTCCCGGGGGCGCGGTGATATCCCCAGAATCGGGAGCACTCATCGGGCTGTTGCACGCGTCCAGTCGCACGCGCAACTGCGTGCTCGGGGAGGGGGACCTTCCCGCCGCTCCTCTGGCGCCGTTTCGTCAATTCTTGCTCGAAACCGCGAGCTCGGTTGGAGCCACTCTGCAACTGGAACCTGCAGAGGGGGCGGCGGGCGGGCAGCTCCCCGCTTGTGCAGCCGAAATCCAGGCGTTCGGCGGAGACGCAGGGTAGCGCCAAATTCGTATTCTGCAGTGCTGAGCATGCGCTTCCACCACCCCATGCTCAGATCGAAAGCGTCGGCTAGACTCCCGCAACGAAGGCTGAGGGCCACTCACGGGGGGACCCTTGCTCGGTTCTCGGGGGGGTCTTCGGGAGCGCAGGGGGGCTCAGCCGTCCGCCGGCAGCCCCTCTGCCCCCGGCTGTTCGGCGGGAGGCGAAGCGTAACCCCCTTATGGACTGCCTGATAGCGAGGCAGGACGTGGCCTGGCAGGGTGCCGGTCATGCCGACGCCCGAGGCCCCATCTTGCCATCAGCTGAGCCTGTTCGACGCTCTGGTGTCAGGGCTTGCGGGTGGCCGCCCAGTTCCAGGGGATCAGCTCGGAAAGGCGACGCAGGGGCCATCCAGCCTCGAGCTTGCGGATGATGTCGAGCAGGTAGCCGTAGGCGTCGACGCCGAGCAGAGTGCAGTTGTCGACCAGGGTGTAGGCGAGGGCGAGCCGCTCGCCTCCGCGGACCGAGCCGGTGAAGAGGTAGTTGCGCCGACCGACAGCGAAGTTTCGGATTCGTCTCTCCGTTCGGCCGTTGTCGATCTCGAAGCGGCCTTCCTCGAAGCAGCGGCGCACGAAGGCGCGCTGGTTGATGGCGTAGGTCGTGGCGCGCCGCAGCGGCGACTTTGGCAGGAGCTTGGGATGGATGGCGTCCACCCAGGCATCCAGCGCGTCGAGCAGCGGCAGCGAGCGCCGCCGTCGCTCTTGGCTCCGGGCTGAAGGGTCGAGGCCGTGCGCCTTGCAGTCGTCTTCGATCTCGTAGAGCTCACGAAGATACTTCAAGGGTATGGCGGCTCGCTCATCCTTGGCGAGCAAGGCATCGTGGAACTTGCTGCGGACGTGCATGGTGCAGCCCAGACGCCGCTCCTCGGGGACGAGGACGAGGGTCTGCCCGGTGTCCTCGTCCTGCCATTCGGTGGCGTAGCCCGCGTAGCCATCCCCTTGCACGTGGCCATCGATGGATCCCAGCCAGTCGACGATTTCCTCGGCCTGCCAACTCGGGGTGTAGCCAAAGCCCACCCGCTCGGTCCCGCGCTCGGGGTCGGTGCCGACGAAGCACCACAGGTGGCCTCGGAATACGCCGTGCTTCGAGGACTGGTCGAGCGTTTTGAGATGCGAGTCGTCGATGCCAACGACGGGGTCGGCGAAGACGGCTCCCAGCGTCGCCACGCCCACCGGCTCGAGCAGGTCGAGCGCGTAGGCCCAGTAGGAGGCCAAAGTCTTATCGGGTACGAAGAGCCCCATCGACTCGAGCTGCTTGCGCTGTCGCTCGACCGGCAGCGCAAACCGAGTCTTGTCCGCCACCAGCTTGGCGAGCAGGGAGGCATCCACGCGCCGCGACACGTCCGGCTCGCTCGAGCGCTCGGCGACGCTTACGTCCTGGCGACAGTGGGTGCAGCCTGCCTTTTCGCGCTTTTCGACATCGAGCACGATCCGGGCGGGCTCGAATCGGAAGGTTTGGTGCTCGACGTGCCCGAAGACTTTCTTCGGCCGACCACAGTGGTCGCAGAGCCGCTCCTCGTCCGACAGCGACCGGAGCGTCTCGTTTCGCTCGACGCGCTCGTCGGCGTGCATGCGTTGGACTCGGCGCCGCTTCTTCTTCTTTTTCCCGCGCTGCTCGCCCTCCGAAATCTCCTCGGCGCTCGGCTCGCCGTCTTCCTCCTCGGCGTCGGCGGACTGCTCGGGCTCCTCGGGTGCGGGAACGGTGGCCGTCTCCGCCGTCTGTCCCGGATCGGCGTCCTTCGAGAGCTCGCCACCGAGTGCGAGGAGCAATTGTCCGAGCTCTTCGCGCGACAGCTTCTCGCTGCTGCGGCCGAAGCGGTACCGGTCGGCCTGCAGCACCCGCCAGGAAAGCCGCTCATTCTCCCGCTCGAGCTCGAGCAGGCTCGACAGCATCTGGTCGATGGCTTCGGCTGCTCGCCCGTCGGCCACCATGCGCGTCAGCTCGGCTTTGATGGACTCCATCCGGCCTTGACGCTCCCTCTCGACCGCGGCGTCGAGCTCGAAGCCCGCGCTAAGCAGCTCTCGGGGCACGGGCAACGGACCCGACGCGCGGTGTGGCGACGCCTTGCGCTTGCCTCGCTTCTGATTCTTCTTGCTCTTGGTCTTCGATGCGCCGCGCGACATGACGAGGTGCCACGTCATGCTCGACGCCGATCATCGAGGCAACGAAAAAAGTGCTCGAGCGTGAGAGGATTCAGTCGTGCGATCGAGTTGCGTCGTGACGGTAGCGTTTGCGGCGCTTGGCTCCTTCGAGCTCGATGCCTTCGAGGAGCAGGGCCAATTCGGCCGAGTCGATCTCGACGTGCCTCGCTTCACCGCCCGGCTTCTTCGTCAGGCGAAAACTCCCAGCCTCGAGCCGCTTTTTTACCAATACGAATCCCGAGCGGTCCCAAAACAAGAGCTGAGCGATGTGTCCGCGGCGGTTGAGGAACGCGAAAAGATGGCCGCTGAGTGGCTCGAGTCCGAACTGCGATTGAACGAGAGCCGACAGACCATCAAAGCTCTTACGCGCGTCGACCGGCTCGGTCGCCACATAGATCTTCACGCTTGGTGGCAGCGTCAGCATCCGCGCCTCCCTTCGACCGCGTCCAGCAACTCGACAAGCTGCTCGACCCGAAGCCCACCGCTCAGTCGCACCGACCGCCCGCCACCCAGCACGATCTCGACCGACAGGCAGGGGCTCGCCTCAACCTTCGACGACCCCGACACCCGAACCGGCAGGAACGACGAGGGCTCCGCTGCCGTGACCTTCTGCTCGCCCCCGGCTCGGTCCGCCCGGCGAAGCCGCCCCGCCCATCCCCGTAGCGTGCCCACGTGCAAGTCGTGCGCCTTGGCGTACTCGGCCACGCTCAGCCCACTGGCTCGCCACGCGGCGACTTCCGTTTTCCACGCTGCGGCGCTGCGCCGCTCCCGCCTTCCCCCTAATTGCAGTTTTGCCATGCCCCAGCATCGCAACTCTCTCGGCCGCTCACATCCAGGCCCCCTGTAAGGGGGTTACGGCGAAGCGACGACGCTGATCTCGCGCACCGCAGCGCCGCCAAACAGTCCTTGGGGGCCGGCGTCGTCGGCCGCGGCCGACAGATCGCAGTTGAGCGCGACATTCTCCAACACCGTCTCCCCGGCAAGGGCCGCCGCTGTGCTCTCGTCGCCATCCACGGCGAGGCAGGTGGGGAAGTATGAAGCCGTGCCAGCCTGAGTCCAGTCAATGGAGTCGTCTTCGTTACCGGTCAGCAGGAGGACCACGGGACTCGCGGCGGTTCCGACCGCCATCAGTTTGGCTCCGCGTGGAATGGACAAGAATGTCCCCTCCGCATCCCGCAGAAGTACCCCCGGCGCGAGACTGAGTACCGTCTCCTGGACGCCTGCGTCCGTGCCTGGCGCGGAGTCGGTGCCAACCATCAGTTGATCCGTGAGCAAGTAGTCTCCCGCGCACAGGGACAGGCTTTCGGTCATGGTGACGAGATCGGCGCCGTTGTTCAGACCGTCGCCGAGGATGCATTGGCCGTCCACGAAGCTCACCTGGGGGTCAGCCGTCGGGCATGCGTCGGGGCGGGCCACCCCGGTGTCCCCACCGACCCCTGCATCCACGGTGAGCGCCGCGATGCTTCTGCCGAAGAGAGTCGGATCGCTCGAGGCTTCCCCTGGCTGGGCGCAGCCCGAGGCTGCCCCGAGGTCGGTCATGGCGATCGAATCGAAGAGTGGATGAAAGTGAACATTGGTTGCCTGCGACGAGGTCGGTAGACCGGCGAGCTCCAATCGGGCGGAGCCTACGGGGGGCTTCGCTATCGAGTCTGAAGAGCGAATCCCTTTCAGGCAACGCAATGTCGGTGTGAGCGCACTAGCGCGCGCCGATGCGGACTACCTCGCCGTCAAAGGTCGGAACGGTGAGTACGAACGGGTCCGTCGGGTAGGTCAGGGCCTGCTCCTGCAGAATGCCGAGCGCTACCTGCTCTCCCATGCGCAGGCTGTCATAGTAGTCGGAGAAATAGTGAACGCCTGCCATGTTGCGTGCGATCGAGATGTTTGCGGCCAGCTTGTTCAGCTCGCCTTCGAGCGTGAGCAATGGCCCTCCCGTCGTAGCTACGAGGTTCTGGCCGCTGGCGTCAGGCTCGTAGTGTACGGCAGCGTCTCCTTTCTGCGGAACCGCAAACGTGTCGCGGGTTTCGCCGCCGACCGTGCGTCGCACGAAGGCCGCATCCGTGTTGAAGTAGGCTTTCAGAATCGTGATGCAGGCGCCGGCCACCGTCGCATGTCCGGCTCCGTAGGAGGGGTGCATCGGCGAGCCTTCCTGGAAAGCCATGGGGAGCAGCGCGGTCCCGAACTTGTCACGGACCTTCCCTGCTACTGGTGCAAGTGCCGAGGCGAGCCTTGAGAAAGCGCCCTGCACGTAAGGGAACGCGTGTTCGATCTTCTCCGCCTTTTCGATGCGAGCTGCCAGCGCCTCCGGCCGCAGGCGAATGTGTGTGTTGAACTTCTGGAACCGCACGGCCTTCAAGGCGCGTGTGGCAACTTCGGTAACGAGCGTCAGAATGTGGGGGCCGCCATACAGTGCGAAGCCGCCCGCCTGCAATTCGTGCGTTTCTCGCGCGCCAGCCTTGGGGTTCGGCGAGTTGAGCGAGTTGAGAAAGAACGTTCCCTGTCCCGAGAGTTGCGAGAACGCCGGGTCGAACGGGGTGCCCATCGAGAGGAGTATGAGGCAAGCGTTGAGGTAGGCCTCGTAGAGGGCATCGTCGTGTACGTACGTTGCCATGTCCCGCGGGAAAGTAATGAAGCGGCGGGCTCCGCCACCGGCAAACAGCGTCGCGTCGTCGCGCAGGTCCACGCCGTCTTGTGCTGAAATCCAGCTGCTCCAGTCGGTGAGGTAGTCGGTTGCGGAGGCCACCGGTACGCGCTGGTCGACACGCAGCGCTCCGTACTGCAGGTATCCGTCCTTCACGTCGCTGCCATCCGGCAGCGCGTTGCCGACCCACAGAAACTGGGAAACGTAGGGCCCTACTTCCACTCTAGGGGAGGAGCCACGAAAGGCCGTTTGAGCCGTGACGCTACCGCCATCGAGGAGGCGGGGTCTTCCTGGGTAGCTTGCTTTGGCGTAGGCCAAGTCGTTGAGTCGCTGAACCGCCTCGTTGACGGGTGTGCTCGCGCTGCCTGCGGACAGGTCGGAAAGCGGAACGTCTCGCAGCAGGCCGAGCTCGTAGACCTCGGCCATCTCGTACGCGAGCTCGTGTGAGCCGAGGGCGGGCGCGGGCGCCATCGTGACGGCTTGGGCGTCTGGCCCTTCCAGGTCGAACGCCACGCCGGCCGTTGGGGCTTCCCACTTGCGTGCCATCCGGGGAGCGGCCCGCACTTGGGAAGTGAAGGCGTCGATGAACCCTTCGTCGATTGCGCGACGAAAGTAGCCGAAGTCTTCGCTTCGCGAAAGCAGACCGGTGTGGCGATCGTGCTCTAGGCCCTTGGTAAAGCTCATTGCGTAGTTGGCGCTGGCGAATCGCTGCTCATCACCGTTTGCTGCATGAGTTGGATGAACTCGGTCGCGTGCCTGTGTGGCCGCGGCCACGCGCACCGCAAATGCATTTGCTCGCCGATCGTCGTGCATGAATGGATCTCCCAATCTGTCGTTGTTCGCGCAGACGCGCGAGGGGTCTTGGGGTCGACGTGCTGCGTGCAGAAGTGTTGCAGAAAAATCGTCACTGCGCTGATAAACTCATGGGCCACTCCGAATTTCGGGGCGGCTCTCGAGCGTGAGAACAGGTTCAGGTGCACGAACCTCGGAAAAGGCGCTCGCCGCGTTCGGTATTGGGTGCTCTCTGTGCGAATGACCCCTGAAGTGGCCATTGGTGTCACTGCTTGCGACAAATCTGGCGAACCGCCGTCAAGGTGGGGCGCACGACGGACGATTCATGCGACGGGCGGGGGTGGCGCGTCGCCGAATTCGAGAGGCCACTGTGGAGACGAGGTTGCCGCGTAGGTGCCGCTCCGGCGGCGGCGTGGTGGAGCGACTTTGTGGCCCAAACCATTCACCGACGAGGGGAACCGTGAGTTTTTCAAGGCAGTACACAATGGGCTCGTTGGGAGCGACGCGGCTGGAGGCGGAACGAAGCCCAAACAGGGGCTGGCGCGTGCGCCGCTCGCGGTCAGCATGCCCTTGGCCTGTGTTACCAACCACGTAATCTGATGGCGGCTTGATCGTGCTATCTGATGCCCATCGCGACGACGGTGGAGCGCGCGTCGTAGCCACCACGGCGTGATGCCCATCGGGGCTCATGCCGGGTGCACGGCTCCGATGGGCATCACGGGGGCAAGCGACCGGTGGGGCGGTCGCGGGTCAATTCTCGTCGACGAAGAAAGCGCTGACCAGGGAGCGGTCCACCTCCTGGAGCTTGCGTCGGACGGCCGTGCGCAGGGCGTTGCCGGCGACGCGGTCGATGTCACGCAGGATTCCGCTCGTGCCCTCGTGCAGGACGGCGAGTGCGTCGGACGTGAAGATTTGCCGCTCGGTGCCGACGGCGCGGAGCCGGTACGACACGTACTCGACGGTGTCTTCGGGCGCCGGGTCGTCGATGGCGACGCGGCAGTGAATGCGCGACCAAAGGGAGCGGTTCTTGTGGAGCCGCAAGCGCGCCCAGAGCTCGGGCAGACCAACGA